>DATHPE010000001.1:0-57404 GCA_035484215.1 Solirubrobacteraceae bacterium
ATCGCCACCACATCAGCCACCACCAACAACCGCCGAAACACCGCATCCCGCCGCAAACACGCATCCGGACCACGAACCTCCGCAATCCCCCCAACAACCACACGACGCCGCCCACCCAACCCCAAAAAACCACGCGAAACAAAAGGGCTGTTGGCGCTCCACGGCACGCCTGGTCCGAGCCGGTCTCCCGTCTCAACGCCGATCGCGCGTACCGCCTCCTTGCCTTCGCCGTTCACCGGGCTCGATCATCTACGTCTGCGGCACGTGAGATGTCTAAATCTGGTGACCGACGCCGAACGAGACCTCTACGTGGGCGCATGCCAATGCTCATGCATGGCCGCGGGCCGCACTCGTCGCGCGGCGCAGGCGATCCAGCCAGAGAAAGACAGCTGGGCCGCCGCATCCTTGCGACGTCCCAGCCGGGTCCTGCCTACGCTCCTCCGCTGCTTGCCCCTACCGCCATCCAGCGGTCAGGCAGGCGGTTGACTGCTCGAGTGCTTATTCGGTGTAGTTGATTTCCTTTGCGCCTTTGGCTGCCCTCGTGAGGACGGCGGTCGGGAGCGCCAGGTAGTCGTGTCCGGCCAGCGACAGCTGGCCACCCTTCTTGGCGGTCAGGAACTGCAGGTACTGCTTGACCGTTTCCTCCTCGGCTTTGCTCGTGCCGGGGACCGAGTAGTAGTTCGAGAACGCGATGTCGTAGGTGAGACCACACAGCGCGTAGGACTTCTTCTCGCTCGGGTTCGTCGTGACCTTGTCCCACGGGAGCAGCGTCGTTGCCGGCGGGAACGGTTCAAGGCTCCCGGCGACCACGTAGTCCTCCTTCTCACAGTTGGAGGAGGCTGTTGTCGCGGTGTCGTAGTCGGTCGACGGGTCCTGGAAGGTGTACGTGAAGACTTTCACGCCTTTTACGGTTTTCACCTTTTCCGTGTTCTGGATCTCGACCCAGAATTTGTTGGCTTCTTTGCCTTCGAAGCCTTTGGCACGCGCTTCGAACAGGTTCAGGTACCCGATCGCGCCTGGGATTTCGTTGACCTTGTTGGCCAATTCCCCGCCGCCCTTGGCTACGGGCTTGACCACGGCGTCGACCAGCGGCCACTTCTTGTTCAGCGAGGCCTCGGAGAGTTCGCCCCACGTCGCGAATTTGCCCGTTTCGTATTCAAACGAGGTGCTCGGGTCAAGCTGACCGAGGAAGCGCTTCGTGATGTGAGTCGTGCCCGACCCGTCCTCGCGGACGACGATCGTGATCGGCTCTTCCGGGCAGGTGACTTTGTCGCCGCCAACGTTGAGTTCGCCCCACTTTTTGATTTCGCCCTGGTAGATGGCCGCCAGCTCCGCGTCGGACAGCACGAGGCGGTTTTCGGCGTTTGCGACCGTGCTGCTCGCCGTGCAGCCTGTGGGAAGGTGCACGATGATCGCGACCGCCGCCTGCGCGACCGGGATCGACTCCACGCTTTCCGCGCCTTCGGCTTTCACCGACTCCTGCCCGTCCAGGTTGCTCAGCTGCGTTTCGTTCGGCGGTTCATCGACGCCGAGGAAGGCGTTGTTGGGCCCGAAGCCGACGAACGGTTCGCCTTCTGCCGGAGCTTCCGCGCCCCACGACTTCAGGGCCGTACCGCTTCCGCTCGATTCGTATGTGACTGTCGGAGCAGTGACCGCGCCCCCGCAGCCAAAGTCTTTCGTCGAGAAGCCGTCGAATTCTTTCGTCCAGAATTCTTTCTGGTGCGGGGCCTGCAGCGACGAGCCCTGGGCTGTGATGTTCGCACCGTTGACACACGCCGAGGGCGGTGTTTTCGCGCTCGCCACGCCAGGCGCGAGCAGTGCGGCAAACGACGCCGCTGAGATTGCGCACGCCGACAACGCACGGCGCGCGGAGAGAGAATGCATTACGTCACTACCTCCTGGTTATGCAGGTTTGGTAACCG
This sequence comes from Solirubrobacteraceae bacterium, assembly GCA_035484215.1. Taxonomy (GTDB): domain Bacteria; phylum Actinomycetota; class Thermoleophilia; order Solirubrobacterales; family Solirubrobacteraceae; genus Palsa-744. The sequence goes on from DATHPE010000001.1 coordinate 1,923, forward strand.
GCCGCGAAGCGCGATCGCCCCCCGGCCGAGACACGTGGAAACCTCTTGCTTCCAGGGGATACAATCGCTGACCGGGGCGTTGACAAGGTTGCCGAACGGTGACGCTCGCCGATGTTCACGCGGCGTTCACAAGTGTTCACATCCCGCTCACACGACCGTTGCGCTCGCACGACTGCCGCACCGGGCTCGCCGACCGAGCTCGGCGCGGCTTCTGTCCGTCGGCCGAATCGGGGCTGCGGGGCGCTGCTAGCGCTTCTTGGCGACCTTCGCCGGTCGCAGCGTCAGGCTCGCTTTCGTCGTGGCGCTTTCCTCAGCGGCGTTGCGCGCCACGATCGTCGCGAGCGCGCTCAGCTCGTGTGAGTGCGCCAGCAGCGTACGCGCCGTCGAGGACAGGTGCAGCGTCACCGACTTGACCTGGTCGCCGGCGATCGTGAACGAGGCCGTCGCGAGCGTGAGGATCTGGGCCTTGCGCTTCTTCGCCGCGTGCGCGACGCGCGCGACAACCGCCTTGGGCGTCTTCAGCGTGACCGTGCCCGTGCAGCTCGTGGCGCCCGCGGGACACTGCAGCTTGAGCGTGAACGCGCCCGCGCTGCTCACCGTCACGGATCTGCTGGCGACGGCGACGGTCGCGCTCGCTTCGTGGAAGGGCAGCACGCCACCACCGGGGGGCGGAGTGATGAGTTCTTTGGTCGGTTCTTTGGCCGGTTCTTTCGCGGGTTCGGCGGCCGTCGCGAACTCGATGGTCGTCGATTCGGTCGTGCCGACCGAGTTGGTCGCCGTGAGCTTGACCTTGTAGGTCGTGCTGGGAGTCAGCCCGGAGAGCGCCGCCGACACGGCCGTCGCGGAGCCTGCTGCCGCGATCGTCGAGGGACTGCACGACGCCGACTTGCCGTTGTATTCGAACGAGCACGCCGTCACCGCCGCGCCATCCGGGGTCACCTTCCCGTTCAGCGTCGCCGTCGTCTGCGTGATCCCGGTCGCCGCTTCCACCGTGACGGCTGGCTTCGACGTCGCGAGCGTCGTGAATTCGATCGTCGACGATTCGGTCGTGCCCAGCGAGTTGGTCGCGGTGAGCTTGACTTTATAGGTGGTGTTCGGGGTGAGCCCCGTGAGCGCCGCCGACACGGCGGTCGCGGAGGCGCCCGCAGCGATCGTCGACGGGGCGCATGACGCCGGTTTCCCGGGGAGGCTGGTCCCGTATTCGAACGAGCAGGCCGTCACCTCCGCGCCATCCGGGGTCACCTTCCCGTTCAGCGTCGCCGTCGTCTGCGTGACGCCAGTGGCCGCTTCCACGCTGACCGCCGGCTTCGACGCCGTCGCCGCCACAGTTTCGAAGCTCGTCGTCGCCTGGCCGGTGCCGCTCACCTTGGCCGTCGCGACGACCTTGACGTCGTATTTCGTGGCCGCGGCCAGTCCTGTGATCGCCGCCGACACTTCGACCGGCTTGTTGCCGGACCCGGGGAGCGAGGCGCAAGGCGCGGTTTTCCCGTACGTCATCGTCGGCCCATATTCGAACTTGCATTCCGTGACCTTCGAGTCTTCTGGATTGACGGTCGCCTTCAGGGTCGCGGTCGTCGTCGTGATTTCAGTGGCGGGCTTCGCGAGCACCACGGGCGGCGATCCTTCGATCAGGATCTTGCTGTGGGTCACGAGTTCGGGTTCCGCGAGGTCGTCGGTGTGGATCTTCTCGGTCACCTGGAGTTCGCCGCCCTCCACGAACGTGTGTTCCACCGCCGTGGTCTGGTGCTCATCGGTCTTCACGCTCGCCGTGGTTCCATCGCCGAATTCCCATTCGACGCTGAGCGCGTTGGACTCGACCAGTTTCGATGACAGCGTGATGGCTTCTTCCATGGGGATCGGTTCGTCTTCGGCGATCGGCTTGCCCCCCGAGGACAGCGTGGATGCGACCGGCGCGCTCACGCGTCCTTTGGGGCAGTCTTTGCCCCCCGGCCCGAACTCGACGATCCTCGGGCTGGTGGGGTTCTCGTCGAACACGAAGACGTTGTGTTCGGAGCCGGCTGCGACCTGGGAGTAGACGTCGATGCTGATTTTGCAGTGGCCTTCCTTGCCGACGGACGCGACGCTCTGCCCGCCGGTCCAGCCTTCCTCGGACCATTCCTTTTGCGCCCCAGCGGCTGAGGAGAACAGCAGGACCCCGGGGAATTCGGGGCCGCCGAGGCTGCCCTTGTGCAGTTCTGGGTCCTGTTCCTTGATGCCGGCGCGTGCGTACAGCGTGCCGTCCGAGCCGAGCGAGAGCAGTCCGCCGCCGTGTGGTTCTTCGTCGGATGTGCTCGGAAAGCTCGTGAGTTCTTCGAGCACGGGCGGCGGTTCCAGTTCGCCTTCGCTGTTCTCGACTTCCGGGTTGGCGGCATAGACGGGCGTCGGCTTGCCCTCTGAGCTGAAGGTCGCAGGGATCTTGTCGATTTCGTCGATCGCATCGGGGTGGATGACCAGGACTTCGCCGTTCTTGGTCACGACGGGCGAGTCGGCTTCGTCTTCGAGGAATCCTTCCGGTTCTTCCGTGGTCGTTTTGTCGCTCCAGCGCCCTTCCGCGAGGTCGCCTGTTTCCGTGATGCGCTCGAGCGCGTCGACCGCTTTCTTTTCGCCTCGTTCTTCTTCGCCGAGGAGGATCACGTCGTGGGTCGTGGGATCGACGGCGATGCCGTCCGGATCCATCAGGAATTCGCTGGGCTTTTCCCCGAGTGGGTTGAGGATTTTGGTGCCCGCGAGCGCTTTCTTGCCGTCCGTCGCGACCAGCCCTTCGCCTTCGACGTTGAACGACCACAGCTGGGCCGCGGCATATTCTCCGCCGTCGATCAGCGCTTTGCCCTGCTTGTTCTTTTCGGGGCGCTCCTCGGAGGCGAGCACATAGATGCGGTTCTTTTCCGGATCGACGGCGACGTTGCTGACTTCGTCGGATTCTTCTTCGTTCAGTTCTTCGTCGACCGGTTTGAACGTGGTCGTAGCGGTCGGTTTGCTCGGGTATTCGCCTTTCGAGTTGGGGTCGAAGCGCTGGATGCGAAATTCATTTTTTTCCGGCTTCCACAGGTCGACGACGTAGATGTCGTTGTTGATCGGGTTCACCCCAAACGTGGCGTCTTCGTTGGTTTCGAACTGGCCTTCGCCTACACCCGCGGCACCGAAGCGCCCGATTTCGCCGTATTCCGCCTGGGCCGCCACAGCGGCGCCGCCGGCCGCGACCGCAGCCAGCGCGAGCGCAGCGCACAGGCGTCGGCAGAAACGTGCGAGGTCAGACATCAAGGCTCCGATCTTGTCGCTTGCGGGATCCAGGCTCGATTGCGGCCAGTCGGCGCGATCCATCGCGGCTCGCCGAGAAACCGTGCTCGCCGCGCGGCACGAGTAATGCTCCGGCAGCATCCCAGCTCGACTCCGCGCGTTCGTGTTAAATCTGTGAAGAATGCGTAGACGCGCCGCGATCTGTGAAGAACCTGTAAAACGTGCCGCGCTCAGCGCCAGTCGTCGCGCCGGCCGCTGATTCGCCGCTGCGAGCGCATCGTCGAGATCGTCGCCGGTGCGATCCGCACGTCGCGCCGCCCGCGCCCTGGGCGCCTACGCACCGACACCCCGGCGAACGCGGCGAGCACGACGATGCCAAGCAGGTAGACGGGCGAGGGCTCGTGTTCGGGGGCGCGGTAGGCGACCGCCTCGTTGCTGACCGACTCGGGCGCAGCCTCGTCCTCTTCTTCGCGCTGTGGCGCCTCGACCGGGGAGGTCACGGCCGAGGTCCCCGACGGCGGCGTCGGGCGCGCCGGCGTGGGGACCGGCACGGGGACGAACGCGGGCAGGAACGCGACCGGCGCCGGCTGCACGAAGAAGTCGGGCTGGTACGGCCGCGCAGCCGGAGGCCGGGCCACCGGCAGCGCCGGCGGAGGCGGCGGCACCGGCGGAGGCGCGCTTGCCGGCGCAGGCGCCGCTGAGGCGGGCGCGGGCGCCGGGGCGGGAGCCGCCACGGCCTGGTTGGCCGTGGCGGTCGTGGCGTTGACGTGCACCGTGCCACAGGGTTGGCGCACGCTGCCCGCCTCGACCGTCACGGGCAGCGAGGCCGACTTGCCGCCGGCGCTGATCGTCACGATCGTTTCGCCCTTGTTGTAGGCGCAGAACAGGCCCGGCCCGGAGGCTTCTTCGTCGGGGATCGGTTCGCCTTTGGGTCCCGGGAGCACGGCTTCTTGGTCCAGCGAGGCGATGTTGCGCTTGACGAACTGCCCGACTTCCTTGTTCGAGGACGTGAACTGGTACGCGGGCAGGATGCCGCCCGCGCACGCGACCCCGATGCATTCGTCGGGGAGCGTCGTGTAGGGGTCGGTCTCAGGCGTCGTCGAGCCGCTCTGCGCGAGGTTGCCCGAGCGCGGGCGTCGCGCGAGCCCATCGAACAGCGCCGCCTGGCTGCGGCGCAGCAGCGTTCCCCCCTCCGCTTCGAGCGCGAGTTCGCCGACGTTCGGGATCAGCTTCGCGCCCACTTCGAAGACCCCAGTCTCCGGGTTGAGCGGACCGACTTCGGCCAGCAGGAAGCCGCTGGCGCCGATGAAGTCTTGCTGCGCCTGGTTGCTCGCGAGCACGTAGCCGAGCGTGCCCGAGCCGAAGCTCTTGACCGAGCCGCCACCGACCTGCAGCGGAAGTTGCGTGTTCTGTTCGGGTGAGTCGTAGAAATAGGCGGACGCGTGCCCTTCGATCAGCGTGTTGACCACCGCGGTGGCCCACGCTTCGTTGTCCGGTTCGGTCATCGCGGCGTGCAGGTCGGCGTTTCCGACCACGATCGCGGCTTCCCTCCCGGCGACCGCCGCCAGTTCCTGCGCGAGCCATTGCAGCTGCGTCGGATCCACCGGGCTGCTGTCGTCGAGCACGAGCACGCGCACGCTGGCGGGGCCCTTCAGCGTCACCCCGTAGTAGGCCGCCTGACATTCGACCGCGCTGGGGCTGCACGCCGGGCTGCCCGCGAACAGGCCGGGGGGAAATCCTTTGAAGACCGACGCGAGCATCGCCTCGTTGCCGTTGCCGAGGTTCGCGCGCTCCCACGGCGAGGCGGCGAAGTACGTCGGCAGCGGACTTTCCGAGAGCAGCTGCCGGTAGCGTTCGAGCTCGCGTTCCAGGGGCAGGGCGAGCGTCGCGGCTTTGCCGCTGGTTTCGCCCTTTGTCACGCGTGGCCCCGTGTAGAAGAACGCCTGTGCGCCAGACGTCTTCGCCTCGTTCAGCGCGTTCTTCAACCACATGTCCGGGCCGACGTGGGCGTTGGCGCTGTCGGCGCAAGGGGCAGCGCACTGGGCGCCGCCGCCGAACGCGATCGTCGTCGCGGAGCTGGCGCTCGAGATCGGCGCTTCGCCGACGCCCGGTGGCGCGGAGCCGGCTTCAGCTGGATAGCGCCACACGTCGGCGGTGTCCATCTGTTCGTTTTCGTTGTTGACGATGCCCCCCACCGACCAGCCCTGAGCGCCGCTCGGGCTGACGAGCACCGACTCCACGGGGTCCGGCTGATAGGCGGTGTCGTAGGTGACGTATTGCCCGGGTGGTTCCTTGACGTCGTTGAGTTCGTGCTGCTCGTCGCTCCATCCGGTCGCCGTCTGTCGCAGCACCCCGACTTCCTGGCTGTTGCCGATCGGATACGGCCGTAGCAACGTCGGCGGAAACCCCGGCGGCGGGGCCGATTCCCGTTCCAGTTCGAACGTGTCAGGGACGACGCCGGAGGCGATCACGCGCAGCGCCCCGTCTTCGCGGAACAGCGCGAGCGAGCCGGGCGAGCTCGTTCCGGGATAGGGCGTCGGCGTCGCCTGCCAGGGAGCGCCGGCGGATTCGCGCTCGTACACCTGGCCTGCGTCGGTCGCGAACGCGGCCGCGCCATCGGGCAGCCCTGCGACCGCCCCCGGCGCGCCCTGTCCGATCAGCGCGGCCGCGCCGGCGTCGATGCTCCAGCCCGAGCCTTCGTTGACGAGCAGCCCGCCTTCGTATTCGTCGGCGCCACCGGCGACGAGTTTGCGATACACGACGATCGCCTCCGAGCCGGAGAACGCGATCGAGGTGAAGTTCGCCTGCGCGAGCGCCGCCGGCAGGCACGGCTGGGAGACTTCTGGTCCGCACGTCGGTTCCTGCGCCCAGGTCTTGCCGTAGCGCAGCAGTACACCGCCCTCGCCGACCGCGTAGCCGCGCGAGGCTTCTTCGGGCTTGAACGCGATCCCCAGCAGGTTGCCACGGAAGTTCATAGGGGTCGCGGGATCTTTTTCCCACAGGCCGGTTTCGCCGCGCCACAGCCACATTTCACCGAGGTCGCCGACAGCGTACACGCGCGCTGGGGTCGGCCAGGCGACGGCACGCAGGCGCGGTGTTTCACGCCGCCCGCCGGGGCTCAGCAGGCTTTCCGGCAACCAGCCCTCCCCCGGCTTGTAGCGCGCCACCTCGCCGCGGTCGCCGACCGCGACGGCTTCGCTCGACAGCGATCCGACGGGCTCGTCCGGGGCCGGCGCGAGCGCGAGCAGCGCGCGCCGGAAGGACACGGGCCATGGCGAGAGCTTGCTTTCGAGCGGGTCGAGCGTCAGGTGCACCGGCAGCCGCTGCTGTCCGAGCCACCCCTCCTTGGGGGTCGAGAACGCCGAGCCGTAAGCGCCACCCACGCCAGCGGCGCCGGGCGAGCCGCCGAGGGCGAGGACGCGCTTGAATTCGGTGCCTTCCAGGCGCAGGCTGACGCCGTCGGGGAAGCCAGTGATCACGCGTTCGCCGAACCCGCCCGAGCCTTCCCACGCGAAGCTGCGCACCCCGGCTGCGGGTAGTTCTTCGGGAAGCTCGTTTTCACACGCGGGGGTGCTCGCGGGCGAGCCTTCGGGAAGCCTGCACCAGGAGGTGAGATAGCTGCTCCCCTCCTGCTTGTAGAACATCGTCGTGGAGACGCCCACGTCCGTGCGCTGGCCGTCGATCCACACGCCTTCGGGACCGCCGCCTTCGCCGCCCACCGCGGTCAGCAGTTGCGACTGCTCGCGCGCGGGCACGGTGAACGGCTGTTCGCCTTTGACCGCGGTGGGCGGTTCGACCGTCGCTACCGTCAGCGCTTCGCCAGGTTCGCCGGCGGGCTTCAGCGCGACCGGCTTCCACGTCGCTGCTTCGCCGGCTTCGACGTCGCGCCGGAACAGCGCTATCGACCCGCCGGCTGAGACCTTCGCGAGCAGCCACGCGTTGCTCGGCGTGCTCGCGCTGATCGCCAGAGGCTCGAGCTCTTCCGCGCCCGCCGGGATTTCGATCGGCTCGCTGCTCCAGCTCCTGATCTTCCCGCTCCAATGCAGCACGCGGTCTTCGCCGCCCTTGGCTTCGTCGACGGGTACGACCAGCGCACCGGCGCCGCCGGCCCCTTCCGCCAGCGCGGCGATCATCGGCGCGCGGTCGACCCCGAACAGCGTTTCGCCTTCCCCGAGCGCAGCGGCGCCTTCCGGCGCCGGCACTTCCCGGAATGCCCCACCCGCTTCACCCGGTTCGCGCACGAGCACAACATCCGCGATGCCCGAGTGTGGCACCGGGACGGTGCCGGCGAGCACGCCCGCGCCGTCGGGCGCGATCTGACCGGCGAGCGGGCTCGGGTAGTCGTAGACACCGCCTTCCGGCTGGTCGAGCTTGAAACCCGACACTGCCTGGCCGGCGGCGCTCAGCAGCGCCGGTCCGAGCGTCCAACCCGTTTCGGGCGTGTAGCGCACGAGCGTCGTGACGCCGTCCCGTTCGCCGAGCCCCCACGTCTCGTCCGTCGTCTCCTTCGTGGAGGAGCCGAGCATCGTGACCTTCGTCGCCGGTACGGAGTCGTCGGTTTGAGGCGTTGGTTCGCCTCCGCCGCCGGCGGGGGCCGCATGCGAGCTCGCGGGCGCCCCCGTGAGCCCGACCACGAGCAGCGCGAGCGCGCCCAGCAAAGCGAGCACGCCCAGCGCCGCGCGGCGCACCCGCGCGCGTGGCAGTCCGCGCCAGCTCAAGGCAGCAGCCCGGATCCGAGCAGGCTCGCTCCCACGAGCGCGCGCGTGTCGGGGAAGGACAGGGAGTAGGAGACGGTGTTGGTGGCGGCGTTGTTTTCCCGCGTCGACGCAGTCGGCAGCGGTGCGAGCGCGTGCGTGCGCAGGTTGAGCTTCGTCGGCCAGCGCTTGGCGTTCAGCTGCAGCAGCAGAGCGCGATTGCCCGCCTGCAACGTACGCGTGGGCGTGCTCGCGACGACCTTGTGCTTGCGTTCGGCGAGCAGGCGAACGCGCGCCTTGACCGCGAGGTGGAAGCTCAGTTCGAGCTCCGTGCCGTGGCGCAGGCGCGTACGCTCGTGTGACAGCAGCGGCAGCGCGACACGCGCGAACTGTTCTTCGGCCACCGGTTCGACCCGCACGCCTTCCAACCCCGATCGCGATTCCGTCAGCCCCGAGTCATCGACGGGCAGCGCCGTCGAGGTCTGCAGCGGCACGCCTTCGTCGGGGGGACGGTACGTGACCACGTAGTCGGGGCGGAGCGCCGGTTCGATGCCGGTTTCCAGCAGTTCGGCTTCCGCGGCCCGTTCGGCCGCCGTCGCGAGGTGATAGAGCCAGCCGCCGGCGCTCGCGGCCCAGCAATCGTGGGCGGCCGGACAGGCGATATGCGTGACGACGCCCTTCGCGTCGGGCAGTTGCAGCTCATCCAGCACCTGTCCTTCGCCGGACACCAGCGCGAGCGTCGCGTGCGCGATCGGGTCGGGCTCGCCGGCGGCTTCCGTCTGGGGCTCGAGCGCGAGCCATACGTCGTTGCTGCCCGGTTCGGCTGCGATCGAGCTGACGACCTCTTCGGGGAACAGGTCGCCGCCCGTGGGAGTGGTTTTGGGGCCGATCACCTGTTTCCAGCTCGGGGTCGCTGTTTCCACATATTCCCCGGCTTCGGGCGAGTACTGCAGGCGCGAGTAACGCAGCACGGTCACCCCAACGGGTTCGCTGCTGGCGGGAGGCTCGGGCTCGCTGCCGGCGCCAGCCCACAGCGCATCCTCATCGGCGCTGAGCCGCAGGTAGTCGAACGCGAACAGGTTCTCTTTTGGACCGTAAAGGTCTTTGGCGAGATGCGCCACCGGTTCGCCGGTGCCTTCTTCCCTGAGCACATGCAGCGCTGGGATTTCAAGTGAGTGTTTGGTTGCGAGATCGGTTTCCGAAAGCCGCAGGCTCTCGTAGATGGCTCCTTCGAACGCCTGCATGCCCTCGATGAAGTGCGCTTCTTCTTTGTATGGCTCGGCCGTCATGGTGCTGCCGTTCCAGTGCAGCTGGAACGATTCGACGTAGGGCGCCGGCAGCGGGCTTCCGCCGAACCAGCAGTCGCTCGCGCCGACGCACGCGGCGGCGTGCATCGGCTGATAGGAGGTCGTTTCGAACCCGAGCGTCGCGTAGGACTTGACGACTTCAAACCGTTCAAGTGCTTCGCCGTGCGGCCCAGCCGCGGAGAAGTGACACAGCGAGTTGTCTTCCAGCGGGGGCAGGTTGCCTTTGGATTCCGGCGCCTGGCCGGGACGCCCGTTGGAGACCGTCCAGAATTCGTCGGGCCCCGCCCAGGCGACGCGCCCGTCGCTGGCGCCGCAGATGCCTTCTTCGGGCGACTGCGCGGTCAGCGGGTGCCAACCATCGCCGTTGTAGAGCCACACGCCAGGCTTGACCGTGCTGCCGTTGCCGGCGGTGATCAGCGCGCCTCGGTTGGGAGCCCAGAACTCGACGTCGCCGATCCTGCCGAGCCCGACCGGGACACCGAGGCCCTGGCCTTCTTCGACTTCGGGCCCGGGCGCGGGCGGCGAAGGCTGTTCCAGGCGCCATTCGGCGCCGCCGGGCAGGCCCGCGGCACCAGCGGGCGCGGCGAGCGCCCCGCCGGCGAGACACGCCACGAGCATCACCAGCGCCGCCAGGGTCGTGCAGCGCGCACGCATCAACGCTTTCTCCGCCGCTTCTTGGCGTTCGCGTCAGCGCGCCGCGCGTCATGCTTGACCGGCGCGCGCACGAAGCTCACTTCGATGCGCTCACGCAGCGTCGGCTGTCCGGGGGCGGCGAAGCTCACCTCGACGCTAGCCGGCAAGCCACCCTTGCGGGTCGCCAGCGCCGCATAGCTGGAGGCCGGAGTGAGCACGAGCGTCATCAGCCCGCCGGCGCTCGCGCCCTCGAGCGCTTTGGCGGCGGAGACGGTGCGCGTGACGAGCGTCGCGCGGGCGTGGCGCGCCTTGGCGGTGCGCGAGGAGCGCGCGGGAGTGGCGGTGAACGCGCCTGTCGCGACGGCGCTGAGCGTCCCGCTGCCGGGGACCTCGGCGTACAGGCGCACGCCGCCGTCGGCCGCCGAGCTGGCTGTCACCGACAGGCTCCAGCTGGGTGTGAGCGGGGGGTTCGGCGGCGCGCTGGAGATCACCTGCGGCGTGGGGATCGCTTCGAAGACGAGCCGCGGGACCAGGAACGCATCGCTGCCGTCGAAGCGGAAGGTGCCGAGCAGCGGCGTGTTGCCGTCGCCGTAGGCGAGGTTGGACGCGGTCGAGGAGAACGAGAGAACGTCGCCGTCGCTCGAGAACGACGGCGACTGGGCGCCGTCGCCGCCGTCGAAGTAGGGGTCTTCGGTTGTGGCGTTCGGCGCCTCGTGGGGGTGTTCGCTGGGCCCGCCTTCGTAGCCGTGGGTGACGCGCGTGAGCGTCTCGTCTTCGAGATCGGCGTCGTAGAGCTCGAGCATCCCGGGCACGGTCAGGGGCGCGCTCACGTACGCGGGCGAGCCGAGCGGGAAGACGATGCGCTTGGTCGCGAACGCAACCTGGCTTGCGTTCGCGGAGATCCCTAGATCGACGATCGGCGCGTTGTCGGCTAGGTCGCCTTCGTTGCCGCTGGCGAGTTCGGTCAGCTGCGTCAGCGCCTGCTGGCGCGTGAGCCCTTCGCGCATGTCCGCCACATACAGGTCGTCGCCTTTGTGCCGGTCGGGGTTCTCCTGGCCGAAGTCCGCGCCCTGCGAGATCAGCGGCGCGGTCGAGAGGAACGCGACCATTTCGCCGTTTTCGCTCAGCCGCGGGAGCGCGTCCACTTCGCCGAGGGCGGATTCGCCTGTCCACACGCCGTACCCAGCTTTGCCTTCGGTCCGGAATGGGCCCTGGCACGGGTCCGCAAGCGATTGTTCGCCCGGCGAGGGCAGAGCGGTCTCGCCGCTCGCGACGCACGCCGGGTTCAACGGATCCGAGCCGCCCGTCACGCGTAGCGTCGGCGCCCGCGGCCCGTTCGCGATCCGCCGCCACAGCGGCTCGCCATCTTTGAGCTCGAGCGTTTCGTCCGGGAGCGTGGCCGCCTGCGCGGCGATCTCCTGGCCCATCCACGCGACCGTCGAGCCGTCGGCGCTGATCGAAGCCCCGATCGTGGGCCTGACTTTGTACGGTTCGGCTGGGGCGAACGCAGGCGGTGCGCCTTCGCTGTAGACGGCGCCGAACGTGTGCGATTCTTCGCTCTCCGCGGGCACCGGCTTCGGCAGCCCGGTCTGCTCGTCGATCGCGGGCCTGCCCGTCGCGGGGTCGTATTCGACGCTGACTAGCTCCGTGGCGGGGTCGGTGGGGCTCAGGTCCCTGACCGCCACCTCCAGCGCGGGCGTTCCCGGGCCGTCGAGGTTCGATGGCGCGCTCGTCACGAACGCGACCTTTTCCCCGTTGGCGGTGATCGCCGAGCGCCCCGCCGCGAGCGACCCGTATTTTTCCGTTTCTTCCCGCAGGCGCCGTTGTTCTTCCGCGCCGCCGCCGTGCGTGGCGTATTCGTACGTCAGCGGTTCGCTCAAGCCGTTGACCGCCGAGACGATCTCGAACGCGCCCGGTTCGGACGGCGCGAGATCCATGTCGCGCACGTACACGTTGGGCGATTCGACCATCGGCTGCCCCGGTTCGCCGATCTCGTGTTGGGGGTCGGGCAGGCCGTCGGTGATGTTGGGCAGTTCTCTGCCTTCGTTGGTCGTGAAGCTGACGTACTGGCCGTTTTCGCTGATCGACGGCAGCGTCGCGTCGCCGCCGGCGACCTCTTCGACGTTGCCTTCGTGGCTGATGACGCCGTCTTCGGAGCGCAGTTCGCGCCGCCACACGCCCGTGACCCCGCCGATCGAGCCGTCGAAGACGACATAGCGTCCGTTGCCCGAGACCGCCGGGTCGTGCGCGTAGTCGGCCTGTTCGGAGGGGCTCGCCGACACGAGCGAGATCGGGCCGAACACGTCGGCGCCCGCCGGCGCGCAGCCGAGCGCGAGCGCGAGCGCGCAGCCGAGCAGCGCGAGCATGACGGCGCGCCGGCTCATCGGATGCTCACCAGGCGACGCACGACGCCTCCGTTGCCGATGTTGTCGCGCACGCGCACGACGATCGTGTAGGTGCCCGGGCGCGCGTAGTGGTGGCGGAACAGCTTCTTCGCGCTCGCACCGTGGCCGTCGCCGAAGGCGACGCTGACCGCGTGCACGTCGACCGCCGCACGCGCGTCGCTGACGCGCACGACCACACCGCGGCCGTCTTCCACGCGCTTCACCGTGACCAGCGGGGGCTGCCCGTCGATGCGCAGCGGCGTGGGCGGCGTGAGCGTCTGCACGCCGTCCGCGTCGGTGGCGAGCACCTGCACCTGATGGACGCCGTCGCCGAGACCGGCGGGGTCGAACGTGTAGGAGAGCGCGCCTTGCGGCGTCGGCAGCGCGCGGCCGTCGAGCACGACCGTGTAGCGCAGCGGCCCATTGGCGCTCGCGGCCGGTTCCCACGAGATCTGCGCCTGGCTCGGTTTCAGCCAGCCCTTGGGGACGCTGAGAACGAATTTCGCCGGCGGCGCGGTGACCCGCGCGGCGACGATCGCCGCATCGCCGAGCGCGCCCTGCTGGAAGGCGACGAGGCCGTCGCCGAGACCGGAGCGCCCCACCCCCAGTTCCGCGACCGGGCCGCCGGCGCCGCCGCTGACCACGCCGGTCTGCACGGCGCCATCGGGGAAGTCCTCGCGCACGCCCACCGCCGGGGCGCCGCCCTGCTCCTCGGTCGGCCACGCCGACACGCCCCCGCCTTCGGGGTTCATCACGCTCGCCGCGGGCAGTTCCCAAGCCTTGTACGGGGCGGGCGCCACGAACGGCGAGCCCAGCGACAGCGTCCCCTTCAGGCCGGTGTCGGTGCCCTCGACGACGCGCGGTTCGCCGTTGCTGTCGTACAGCAGCCGCACGTCGCGGTTTTCATCGATGTCGATGCTCGGCCGCCCGATCTTCGCCGCCTTGGCGCCTGACACGCTCGCATCGGCGATCACGGCCCCCTGGAATTCCGCGCCGCTCACCGATTCGCCGTCGGGGAGGACGTTCAGGTAGATCCGCGGCCCCGGCAGCGGCGAGGCGGCCGCCGCGGGCTGGCGGTAGGCGACCTCGGCCTGGCCGAGGCGCGAGAACGCGACGCTCGGCGCTTCGGCGTCTTCTGAGATGGGGGCGCCGTCGAAGGTGCTCGCGCTCGCCGGCATCACGTAGTCGGGGCTCGGCCCGAACAGCCGCCGCGCGAACAGGCGCGCCACACCGTCGATTTCGGGCTCCTGCCAGACGACCACGCCATTGCCGGTCGGCCCGATCGCGATCTGCGGCGCGTTGGCTTCGCTGGGCGGACGCATCCCGATGCCGGGGTCGCGGTTGATCGTGCCGAGACGGGCCCAGCGCTGGCCTTCGTAGTGGGCCACGCGCACGCTCTCGCTGACATCGCCGGGGCGCACGAGCGTCGCCGAGCCGTTGCGCTGCACCACGCGGTAGACGACGTCCGCCTGTCCGGTCGAGCTCATCGCGAGGTCGGGGCTCGTCCCGGTCCCTTCTCCGACTTCGGGGTCGACGATCGTCGCCTGTCCGAAGCCGTTCGCGCCGGGCCCCAGAGTCGCGCTCAGCAGCTCGTCCACCGGGTGCTCGCTCTCGGTGGCGAAGGGCGTGACCCACACGACCATCAGCTCGCCCCCGTTGGCCGCGCCGATGCGCGGCCAGCTCGCGCCGTACTGCTCTTCGGTGTCCACGCGGATCGGCGCGAGCCAGTGTCCTTCCACGTAGCGCGAGACGAACACGTGGGCGACCCCGTCGACGCGCTTCAGGAAGACGACGCCACCGCTGCCGTCTTCAGCCATCGCGACGCCGCCGAAGCCGACGATTTCCGCGCTCGGGCCGGCGAGCGTGACCGCTGGCAGGATCACCGCCTGGGCTGTCCGCGCTGGGACCACGAACGTGGCCGTCACGAGCCCGACCATCAGCATCGCCGCACGCAACCCGCGGTTGAGCCTCATTCTTCAAGTCTGTTGACGGCGCCCGGGGTCTTGTCGAAGGCGCAGCGGAAGTTCTGGGCTTCGAAGACCGGCTGCGAGCCGGCGAAGCCGCCCTGCTGTTTGTTGTCGTAGACGTCCACGTACTGCAGCGATTCGGGTATCGGGTTGGCGGCCAGCACGATCGGGTTGGCCTGGCCCTGGCGGGCGTCGCCCGTCGCGCCTTCGGTCACGCCCTCGAAGCCCGCTGCCGCCGAGCCCGCTTCTGTGGTCACCAGCGTCGAGCTCATCTCGCGTTCGTCTTTCAAGCCTCGGGTGGGATCCTGGTCGATGGTGGCCGTGTCGGGGTTGTCGTTGATCGTCGACTCGAGCTTCACGCGCGCCGCCGCGCCGAGCAGCTCGGAGGCGGACGGCAGCCAGCCCCCTTCGGCCTCGCACGCCTTGCTCGCCCAGACGTAGTCGTTCTTGCCGGCGTCCGCCTTGGTCAAGGGGTACGGCGCCGTGTCCAGGCACCACGAGCCGATGTCGACGGTGTCCGGCAGACACGTACCCCCCAGTTCTTCGGCGGTCTTGCCACCGACCTTGGAGGCATCCTTGACGGTCGGGATCGCGGAGGCGGGGAACTTCCCGTTCTTGCCGAGCAGCAGCAGCCCGCCAGGGTGCGGCGTCGTGCTGATCGCGTGCCCGTCCACCGCGCTGACCACGGCGTGGCGGGCGGCGTCCGCCAGGCCTGTCGTCGAGAACACCAGCGCGATCAGCGCGACGATCATCGCCGGCGACGGCAGGCGTCCGCTCATGGCGCCTGCTTGGGGTCTCGCGCCGGCGCGGTGCGACGCACGTCGCGCAGATCGTCGAGCGTGACCTCCTGAACCGTGGAGAGCACGGCGTCGAGCGCCACGCCGGAGAGCGTCTCCTGCTCGAGCAGCGCCGCGGCCGTCTCCTCGACGGTCGACCAGTTGCGGTCGAGGACCACGCCGGCGCGCGCCTCGGCGTCGCCGACCAGCCGCTCGATCTCGTTGTCGATCAGGTTCAGCGTCTCGGGCCCGACCGAGCCGAGGTCCTGGAGGGAGGCGCCGAGGAAGACCTCGCCGCTCTTCTCGCCGATCGTCACCAGGCCAAGGGCCTCCGACATGCCGAAGGAGGTAACCATGCTGCGCGCCAGCGCGGTCGCGGCGTGCAGGTCGTCGTTGACGCTCGTCGAGGTGTGCCCGAACGCGATCCGCTCGCCCGCGAGTCCCGCCGTGATCACGATCAGCTGACTCTGCAGGTCGGGCTTGGTCATGATCGTCTGGTCGCGATCGGAGAGCATGTGCGCGGCGGTGCCCAGCTGGCGCCCGCGCGCGACGATCGAGAGCTTGCGCGTGGAGGTCGTGTGCCCGAGCGCCTCGGTCACGACCGCGTGCGAGGACTCGTGAATGGCGATCAGCCAGCGCTCCTGCTCGGTCAGGATGTGTCGCTTGGCGGGTCCGGCGACGACCCGGTCGATCGCCTCCTCGAGCGTCGCCTGATCGATTTCACCGCGCCCGTCGCGCACGCTCAGCAGGGCGGCCTCGTTGATCACGTTCGCCAGCTCCGCGCCGCTGAAGCCCGGCGTCTGTCGAGCGACCTCCTCGAGCGACGCGTCGGAGGCCATCGGGCGCTTGTTGCCGTGCAGGCGCAGGATCTCCAGGCGCCCGTGCACGTCGGGGACGTCGACGACCACCTGGCGGTCGAAGCGGCCTGGTCGCAGCAGCGCCGGGTCGAGGATGTCCGGACGGTTGGTCGCGCCCATCACCACGAGCCCTCCGTCGCCGGCGAAGCCGTCCATCTCGACGAGGATCTGGTTCAACGTCTGCTCGCGCTCGTCGTTGCCCTGGCCGATGCCGGCGCCGCGCTTGCGCCCGGCGGCGTCGAGCTCGTCTATGAAGATGATCGCCGGCGAGGCCTTGCGCGCCTTGCGGAACAGGTCGCGGACGCGCGCGGCGCCGACGCCGACCAGCGACTCGACGAAGTCCGAGCCCGACACCGAGAAGAAGGAGGCGTCGGCTTCGCCCGCGACGGCCTTGGCGAGCAGCGTCTTGCCGGTGCCCGGGGGGCCGACCAGCAGCACGCCCTTGGGCGCGGCGGCTCCGACCGCGAGGTACTTGCTGGGGTCCTTCAGGTAGTCGCGTATCTCACGGAGCTCCGCGAGCGCCTCGCCGGCGCCGGCGACATCCGCGAACGTGATCCTGTCGCGCGTGCCCTTGCCCTTCTTGCGCCCTTTGCCCGTGAACTCCGAGAAGGCCGCGAGGCCACCCGCGCCGCCGTCGGCGCCGAGTCGCATGAACAGCGAGAACAGGCACACGAGCAGCAGGATCGGGATCAGGAACTGCACGACGATCTCCTCGGTGGGCTTGCCCGTCTGCTGGTCGACCGCGACCACCGCGCCGCTACCTGTCAGTTCCCTCAGCAGCTGCTGGGTGAGGGCGCCCGAAGCCGGATAGGCGGTCCACAGACGCTGGGTGACGCCGGCGCCGGCTGGTTGCACGACACTCGTCACCGTGCGCCCGGGCTTGCCGTGCTTCCCCGGGAGGACAGTGGTGGTCGTGGTGGGAGCGGGCAGCGCCCCGCTCGCCGAGACCGCCGGCGCCTTCACGGTCGTGCTCAGCTCGACGCGGCTGTCGTGGTCGAGCACGACAGCGCTGCCGATCTCGCGCTGCTTCGCCAGCGTCTGCACCGTGCTGATCGGCACCTGCATGCCCGAGCTGCTGGGCTTGATGTCCCCCAGCAGCGTGATGAAGGCGATCGCCAGCCCGATCGACGCCAGCAGCAGGAACAGCGAAAGGGGGTCGCGGAAGGCCACGCGGCGCGCGCCCGTGGCGAGATCACCGAGCGCGACGAGCACCGGGTTGCGGCGATGGGCCAGGCGCGAGGTGACTGTGGCCTTGGCCGCCGAGGAGCTACTGGCGCCGTTGCTCGATGATGCTGGTGGGGTTGGTTCGTCTGTCATGTCTGGTCTCCGAGCGGGCGTGGGTTCGTTCGACGCTGCTCAGACTCCGGCGTAGCGAGCGGTGACGCTCGCCCGTCGCGACGTCACACGCCGCGACGCACATGGCAGCCGTCGAGCGCTGCACCGATCGGACCGGCGCAGCGTCACACGCCGCGAGCTGAAAAGCAATGGCGTTCACAAAAACAAAACACGCGGCAAACCGACGACCGCCAGTCTTCCCGCGAGGTCGTGAGCATCGCGCATCCCGCACCGGCGTACCGCATCGAATCACGCCCCGAGCTGTTTCGGCCGCGGCGAGCGCCGAAGACGCCGACGCCGCACCCAACCGCCAACCGAAAAGGAGCAACGACTTGCGCGCCCATCGCACCCTCATCGTCTCGCTGATCCTGGCTGTCGTGCTGGCCGCGACCGCGAGCGCCGCCCCCAAGCGCCTGCTGATCGACGGCTCGACGTCGATGCTTCCGCTGGTCAAGAAACTC
The DNA here is from genome assembly GCA_035484215.1 of Solirubrobacteraceae bacterium. Taxonomy (GTDB): domain Bacteria; phylum Actinomycetota; class Thermoleophilia; order Solirubrobacterales; family Solirubrobacteraceae; genus Palsa-744. Next base: position 19,574 of record DATHPE010000001.1, read on the forward strand.
GCACAGGCCTACCACAAGGCCTTCCCGAAGCTCCCCGAACCGAGCGTGACGGGAGGCGAGTCGGACATCGGCATCAGCGACGTGGCCGCCGGCCGGGTCGACATCGGCGACGTCTCCCGCGAACACGAAGCGCAGGACCCCGCGGGCCTATACGGCTACAAGATCGCGCGCGACGGCATCTGTGTGATCACCAACAACGCCAACCCCCTGCCCAGCCTCTCCCAGGAAACGCTCTCGGAGATCTTCACCGGCACGATCCGCGACTGGAGCGAAGTGCCCGGCGCGAAGGTGTCGGGCCCGATCGACCTGTTCGACCGTGAATCCACCTCAGGTACGCAGTCCGCCTTTCAGAACATCTTCCTGGGCGAAGAACGGAAGATCACGCCTAGTGCGACGGCCGAGTCGTCCACCGGCCTGGAGGTGAACGCGGTCGCGGCCGAGAAGAGCGCGATCGGCTTCGTGTCGCTCGCCGCCACGATCGGCGGGGGTGTGCACTCGGTCGACTACCAGGGCGTCCAGTGCACGCTGCCCAACGCCAAGTCCGGCCAGTACGGCGGGGTGCGTAACTTCTGGATGCTCACCAAGGGCCCCAAGAAGGGCGAAGCCGCCAAGTTCATCAAATGGATCCAGGCCGACAACAAGACGGTCCACGCGATCATCACCTCCGAGTGGATCGCGCTCAACTGACAGCGGAGCCTTCCCGCGGCCCTCGCAGGACACGCCGCTGGGCCACGGGAAGGACCGACCAGCGCGCCGAGCGTACGCTCGGCGCGCTGGCGGTGGCGGTGCTCGTCCTGATCGGGGCGATGCTCGCGACCGTCCTCGTCAAAGCCTGGCCCTCGTTCTCGCACAACGGTCTCAGCTGGTTCGGGCCGGGGGGGAACGTGGACACGCAACTGCGGGCGATGGCGGAAAGCAAAGCGCTGCCCGGCCATTCGCTGTACTACTTCCGCGGCTGGACGCTGATCTGGGGGACGCTGCTGACGACCGTCGGGGCGGTGCTGATCGCCCTCGTGGTCTCGATGCTGGCCGCGGTCTTCCTGACCGAGTTCGCGCCGCCGGCGATCCGGCGGGTGCTCGACCCGGTCATCCGCCTGCTCGCCGGGGTGCCGTCGGTGATCTACGGGCTGATCGGCATCCTCGTGATCGCGCCGTACATCGACGAACACTGGATCAGCAACGCTCGCAGGGTGTCGGTGGGCTATGTGGTCCAGCTCAACGGCAACGACGTCATGACGGCCACGCTGATCCTGACGCTGATGATCCTGCCGATCATGGTCGCGATCACCGCCAGCGCGCTCGCCTCGGTGCCGGCGGCATGGCGTGAAGGCTCGCTGGCGCTGGGGGTCAACCGCTGGCGCACGATCTGGCGCGTGTCGCTGCGCACCGCGCGTCCGGCGATCGCCGCCGCGACCGTGCTCGCGACCGCGCGGGCGCTCGGCGAGGCGGTGATGCTCGCGATGGTCGCCGGCGGCCGCGGCTTCGCGCCCAACCTGCTCGACGGGATCACGGCGCTGTTCGAGCCCGTGCGCCCGCTGGCCGCGACCATCCTTCAGAACGACGAAGGTCTCACGATCCCCGCGCTGTCTCACACGATCTACGCGATCGCGGCGGTGCTGCTCGTCTCGGCGGGGATGCTGTCCTTCGCCGGATGGTTCGCCAAGCAGCGCTTCAACCGCTACGGGATCCGCGCCTGATGGCGGCCACCGAGCTCGCGCCGGCGCCGCCGGCCGGCAGCGTGATCGCTCGCGCCCCGCGCGATCGAACGGCGTCGTGGCCGCTGATCGACCGCGTCGGCTACTGGCTGTGCTGGGCCGTCGGCATCGGGCTGTGCCTGGTCGCGCTCGCGATCGTGGCGTTCATGGCCGTCAAGGGGCTCTCCTATCTCAGTCTCGGCCAGCTCGTGCACTCTCCGGCCCCCTCCGTGGTGCAGAGCCAGAGCGGCGGCTTCCTCGACCCGATCGAGGGAACGCTGATCGTCGCCGCGCTCGGGACATCGATCGCGGCGCCCCTGGGCGTGGCGATCGCCGTGTGGCTGTCGGAGTACCGGCGGCCGTCCTGGCTGGCGCGGACGGTGGAATCCGCGATCGAAATCGTCGCGGGCGCCCCCAGCGTCGTGCTCGCGCTTTTCGGGCTGCTGATCTTCGCCCAGAGCTTCCTCGGCTTTCTCTCCCAGCGAGCCGCGACCGGCGTCGTCAACGGACGCTCGTTCTTCGCGGCCGGCGCGGTGATGGCGCTGCTCGCGCTGCCGCTGATCGTGGCCTCCACGCGGGAGGGCCTGGCGCAGCTGCCCGACCGCCTGCGCGAGGCCTCCTACGCGCTCGGCAGGACCCGCGCGACGACGATCAGGCGCATCCTGCTCTCGGCGGTCCGCCCGGACATCGCCACCGGCACCGCGCTCGGCATGGGACGGATCATCGGCGACACGGCGATCATCAAGATCCTGCTGGGAGCGGGGTTGACCCTCCAGCCGGTCGGACAGACGCCCGTCGCCGGCCTCCTGCGTGGCACCGGGCCGACGCTCACCACGTACATCTATGAAAACTCACCCGCCGGCGAAGGCCTGGCGCCGCAGAAGGCCTACGCCGCCGCGTTCGTGCTGCTGCTGATCGTGCTCGGCCTGAACGGCATCGTGACGTGGCTGACCAGCAGGGGCGGACAGTCCGGAGGCGGCGGGCTCAACCGAGCGTTTCGCCTGATCCCATTCATGCCGAACCCGTCGGGATGAAGCCGCGAGGGGAGCTCCGATGGACCCGATGATGCCACCGCCGGTGCGGCGGATAGCGGTCGACCGCCACCCGTACGTCGCCCCGGCGCAGCCCGCGGGCAACGGCCACGGGCCCGCGGCCGCCGCCGTCGCCACGCCCGCCGCGCGGTTGCGCGCGGCACGAGCGCCCGTCGCGCGCGTGCGCGAGCGCATGCGCGTCGAATCGCTGTGGCTCGCCTACGGCGAGAACTGGGTGGTGCGCGACGTCAGCCTGCCGGTGCGCCAGGGCGAGGTGCTGGCGATGATCGGCGCGTCCGGCTCGGGCAAGACGACGCTGCTGCGCTCGCTCAACCGCCTGACCGAGGTCACGGCCGGCGCGGCGCGCAGCGGGCGCATCACGCTCGACGGGCAGGACATCCACGAGCTCGAGGTCAACGAGCTGCGCCGGCGCGTGACGATGGTCTTCCAGCAGCCCAACCCGTTCCCCATGAGCATCTTCGACAACGTCGCCTACGCGCTCGCCGAGCGCCCCGGCCGCGGCGGGCGCAGGCGCCGGCGCAGCCCCGCGATCGAGCACGCAGTGGACGACGCCCTGCACCGCGCCGGCCTCTACGACGAGGTCGCCGGCGATCTCGACCGCTCGGCCCTGAGGCTCTCGGGCGGCCAGCAGCAGCGCCTGTGCATCGCGCGCGCGCTCGCCGCCGAGCCGGAGGTGCTGCTGCTCGACGAGCCCTGCTCGGCGCTCGACCCGATCTCCACAGCCACGATCGAGGAGCTGATCGTGGGGCTGCGCGAGAGCGTGGCGATCGTGATCGTCACGCACAACCTCCAGCAGGCGTTCCGTGTGGCCGACCACGTCGCCTTCATGCACCTGGGAGAGCTGGTCGAGTACGGGACCAGCGAGCAGGTGTTCGACCGTCCGGCGACGCAGCGCACGCGCGATTACATCAGCGGGGCCTTCGGGTGAGGCTGGCGGCGCTCGTGCTCGTGGCGCTGGCGCTCACCGCATGCGAGTCCAACCAGGAAAGGAGCGCCGAGCTCGAAAAGCTCGCCAAGCGGCACAAGCGGGAAACGGCCAAACAGGAAGCGCTCGCGCAGCGCGCGCTGTCGATCACCGAGCAGAGCGCCAAGGTGCGGGTGATCGCCACCGCCGTCGTGCGCAGCTCCGAAGGGGCCGCGGCGATCATCACTCTGCGCAACCAGTCGAGCACGACGCTCAGCGACGTCCCGATCCAGATCGACGTGATCGACGCCCAGGGCGCCTCTGTATATAGGAACAACACCCCAGGCACGTCCACGACGCTCATCTCCGCGGCGCTGCTGCCGGCCCACGCGACCATCACGTGGATCGACGATCAGGTCAGCGCGACAGGCATCCCGGCGAGCGTGACCGCTGAGGTCGGCGAAGGCACGCCTGTCACCGGAGCGATCCCACAGGTGAGCGTCCAGGGGACGCATCTGTCCGAAGGAGCGCAGGCCGAAGGCGACGTCGTCAACCACTCAGGCGTCAGCCAGCAGGAACTGGTGGTCGACGCCGTCGCGCGCAAGGCCGGAAGGATCGTGGCCGCGGGACGAGCCGTCCTGCCGGCGGCTCCGCCAGGAGCCTCGACGCCGTTCGAGCTGTACTTCGTGGGCGACCCCTCCGGCGCGCGGCTCGAAGTCAGCGCGCCCGTGACCACGCCCGGCTGAGCACACCCGGTCGGCGTCTCAGCGCGGTCGCCGGCGCTGCTTGAGCGTGATGCCCTCGAGCACGTGAGCGACGTGCTCGCACGCGTCCACGGCCGCCTCCAGCGACTCGAAGATGTCCTTCCAGCGGATCACCACCATCGGATCGATGCCCCCCGCGAACAGCGAGGCGACGCCGTCGCGCTGCAGGCGATCGCCCTCGTTCTCCAGGCGGTGGATCTCCACCAGATGGGGACCGAGCTCGGTGCCCGTGCGCAGGCAGCGCAGCGCCTGCGCGATCTGCTCGCCGGCGCCGACCAGCACCTCGGTGAACTCGACCGCCTGCTCCATCGGCGCCTCCACGCCGTACAGGCCGAGCTGCGCCGCCACCTGCTCGGAGTGGTCGACGATGTCATCGAGAGCGGTCGCCAGGGCATAGCCGTCGCCGGCGTCGAATGGCGCGCGCACGCGCCCGCGCCCGGCCAGGCGGTGGATGATGTCGTGGGTGATGCGGTCGCCTTCCTGCTCGCACACCTTCAGATCCTGGGCCAGAGTGGCGCGCTCGGGGTAGTCCCTGAGGAGGTCGTGCAGCAGCAGCCCGCAGCGTTGCACGTTGCGCCCGGACTCTTCGACCAGGGTCATCAGGGCGGGGTCGACGCCACGGCGCAGGAAGCTCATGCGGCGAGGATATTGACGCGCGCGTTCACCCGCGTGCCAGGCTCGTGTCCTTTACGGATTTTTCACGAATAGGTCACGAGTTTGCAACGCCTTGGGCGCGAGCGCCTGCCACGCTTCCGCGTCGTGGCGGCCTACCCGGAGAGCGAGGACATCCAAGCGGGCGTCCTGTATGTCGGCGAGCTCGAGATCAGGCTCGAAGAAGGCCTCGTGCTCGCCACCGGGCAGGCGCTGATGCTGTCGGTGCGGGAGTTCGAACTGCTCGTCGCGATGGCCAAGCGCCTCGGCGCGATCATCACGCGCGACGAACTCTACAGGACCGTCTGGGGCGCCGAGCAGCGCCCGGGCGACCGCTCGGTGGACGTGTACGTGAGCAAGCTGCGCGGCAAGCTGGAGACCGCGCTCCCCGACCGCCGCTTCATCCACACGCACCCCGGCTTCGGCTATCGATTCCAGCCCCAGCCTTCACGAAATGTTCACATGGAGACGGCGGGGGGTTGAGACGGTCAACGAGACGGGTACGGGTTCGCCGGTAGAAGGAGAGATGCCGTAGGTCCCGCAGACGACAACCCAGACAAGGAGATCTTGTGATCAAGAACAAGTTGAGCGCGCTCGCGGGTTGCGCGGTGCTCGCGACGGGCCTCGCCGCATGCGGAAGCTCCAACTCGTCGAGCAGCACCGGCGGCACCACCGCCGCCTCCAGCGAAGCCGTGACGATCTCCGGGGCGGGCTCCACGTTCGCCGCCCCCGTCTATGAACAGTGGGCTTCGGCGCTGACGAAGACGCTCACGGTCAACTACCAGGCGGTCGGCTCGGGCGCGGGCATCACGGCGCTGGAGAGCAAAACCGTCGACTTCGGCGCCAGCGACCCGCCGCTGAAGGCGGCCGACGAAGAAGCGGTCGCCAAGAACGGCAGCCCCTCGGTCGAGATCCCGATGTTCCTGGGCGCGATCACCGTCTCCTACAACCTGCCCGGCGTCAAAGCCGGCCTGAAGCTCGAAGGCAAGACGATCGCCGACATCTACCTCGGCAAGATCAAGACCTGGGACGACCCCGCGATCACGGCTCTGAACCCGGGGGTCAGCCTTCCCAGCACGCCGATCACGGTGATCCACCGCTCCGACTCCTCGGGCACGACCGACGGGTTCACGAGCTTCCTCTCGACCGTCGACCCCGAATTCAAGAGCGAGGTCGGCGAAGGCAAGACCGTGCAGTGGCCGACGGGCACCGGCGCCAAGGGCAACGCCGGCGTGGCGGCCGCCGTGCAGCAGACCGCCGGAGCGGTCGGCTACGTGGAGCAGGCGTACGCGCTGGAGCACAACTTCACGTACGCCTCGATCAAGAACAAGGCCGGCAACTTCGTCGCGCCCTCGCTGGCCTCCACCAGCGCCGCCGCCGAAGGCGTCACTATCCCGGCCAACCTGGGCATCAAAATCTCAAACCCCCCAGCCGCGACCGCCTACCCGATCACCTCGCAGACGTTCGTCGTGGTCAACAGGGACCTCTGCAAGGCCGGCATCCCCGGCGGTGAAAAAGCCGCCAAGGGCGTGGTCGCGTTCCTCGACTACGGGCTCGGCGAAGGACAGGCGATCCTCTCCAAGGCCGACTACGCCGCGATGCCCGCCGCGATCCTCGCGAAGTCCAAGGAAGCGGTCGCGGGCCTGGAGTGCAACGGCACGGCGATCGGCTGACCGTGACACCACGGCCGCGATCCCGGTAGAGGCGAGGCCGTGGAGGCAACAGCGATTCCCGGTGGTGACCGCGGGCTTCCTGCGCGGTCACCACTGGCTCGACTACCTGACAGGGCGCTCAAGTACGGGCTGACGGCGCTCGCGGCGCTGATCCTGGCGCTGATCGTCTACTTCTTCATCCGCCTGGTCGGCCAAGCCCGCCCGGCGTTCGCCAAGGAAGGCGTCTTCGGCTTCGCCTTCGGCAACGACTGGAACGTCAGCGCCGAACACTTCGGGGCGCTCCCGCTGCTCGTGGGCACGCTCGTCACCTCCGCTCTGGCGCTGCTGATCGGCGTACCGGTGGCGGTCGCCGCGGCCGTGTACGCCACCGAGCTGTGCCCGCTGCGCCTGCGTGCCCCGCTGACGGTGCTCGTCGAGCTGCTCGCCGCGGTGCCCTCGGTCGTCTACGGGCTGTGGGGCATCTTCTTCCTGGCGCCCAGGCTGCAGGGAGCCGAGCAGTGGATCGCCGACCGCCTGTCGTTCATCCCCTTCATCGGCGGCGGCCTGGTCACGATCCCCAACTACTTCATCACCGGGCTGATCCTGGCGATCATGATCCTGCCGATCGTCAGCTCGATCAGCCGCGAGGTGATGAGCACGGTGCCCGCCGACCACAAGGAGGCGGCGCTGGGGCTGGGAGCCACGCGCTGGGAGATGATCCGCATCGCCGTGCTGCCCTACTGCCGCTCGGGCATCGTCGGCGGGGCGATGCTCGGGCTCGGGCGGGCGATCGGCGAGACGATCGCCGTCACGATCCTCATCGGCGACGCGCCCAAGCTCGGCAGCCACCTGTTCGCCCAGGGCTACAGCCTGGCGGCGGTGATCGCCAACGAGTTCGGCGAAGCCCAGGGCCTGCACCGCTCGGCGCTGTTCGCCGCCGGACTCGTGCTGTTCGTTCTGACGCTGCTCGTCAACGGCGTCGCGCGGCTGCTGGTCGTCAGAGCGGCGCGCCAGCGCCACGCCGAGCCGGCCCGCGAGCCGAGCCCGGGGGCGCCGATCGCAGGCGCGGCGGCCGGCGCATGAGCTCCGCCGGCTCCTCCAGCGACCTGCTGGCGCGGTTCGACGTCAGCCCGTCGCGCCGGCGCAAGGACCGGATCGCGCGCACGGGCGTCCTCGCCGCCACCGTCCTCGCGCTGGTCCCGCTGGTGCTGATCGTCTACTACCTGCTGCGCAGGGGCCTGGGCTCGTGGAGCACCACCTTCTTCACCACCGACCCCACCGGCAACACGTTCTTCGGGGGATCGAGCATCGGCGGCATCAAGAGCGCCATCCTCGGCACGATCGAGATCGTCGCGATCGCCTCCGCGATCTCCGTGCCGATCGGCATCGGCGTAGCGGTGTGGCTGGTCGAGTACGGCAAGGGCAGCTGGTTCGCGAACACGGTGCGCTTCTTCGTCGACGTGCTCACCGGCGTGCCATCGATCGTCTTCGGCCTGTTCGTGTACATCGTGCTGATCGTCGGCACCGGCAGCACCTACGCCGGCTACAAGGGCTCGATCGCGCTCGCGCTGCTGATGCTCCCCGTCGTCATCCGCTCTGCCGAGGTGATCCTGCTGCTCGTCCCCGGCGCGCTGCGCGAGTCCGCGCTCGCGCTCGGCGCGCCGCGCTGGCGGGTGATCTTCAGCATCGTCCTGCCGACCGCCCTGCCGGGGATGGTCACCGGCGTGCTGCTCGCGGTTGCCCGCGCCGCCGGGGAGACGGCGCCGCTGCTGTTCACCGCCGCCTCCACGCACCTCACCACGTTCAACCCCGGCCAGTTCATGAACTCGCTGCCTGTGCAAATCTACGACGATGTCATCTCCGCGACGCCCGCCGTCGAACACCGTGCGTGGGGCGCGGCGCTCACGCTCGTCACGATGATCCTGCTGCTCAACCTCATCGCCCGCCTGATCTCGCGGAGAAGTCGCCTTGCATGACACCCGCCAGACCGAGCGGCCGCTCGAGGACGCCTCGGCGGCGATGCCCGACACGAGCGTCGAGACCAAGCCCGGCCTCACCGTCAAGCTCGAGGGCCTGCGCGCCTTCTACGGCGAGGCCGAACAGGTCAAGGGCGTCGACCTCGAGTTCCGCGCCAACGAGGTCACTGCGATCATCGGTCCGTCGGGCTGCGGCAAGTCGACGCTCGTGCGCTGCATCAACCGCATGCACGAGGAGATCCCCGGCGCCCGCGCGCAGGGTCGGGTGCTGCTCGACGAGCTCGACGTGTACGGCCCGTCCGTCGACGTCGTCGCCGTGCGCCGCGCGATCGGCATGGTCTTCCAGAAGCCCAACCCGTTCCCCACGATGTCGATCTACGACAACGTCGCCGCCGGCCTGCGGCTGACCTCGCGCGGGCGCGGCGACCTGCGCGCCAAGGTCGAGGCCGCGCTGCGCGGCGCCGGGCTGTGGAACGAGGTCGCCGAGCGCCTCGACGAGCCCGGGGCCGGGCTGTCCGGTGGCCAGCAGCAGCGCCTGTGCATCGCGCGCTCGCTCGCCGTCGATCCCGAGGTGATCCTCATGGACGAGCCCTGCTCGGCGCTGGACCCGATCGCGACGCTCAAGATCGAGGAGCTGATCGACGAGCTCAAGCAGCGGGTCACGATCGTGATCGTGACCCACAACATGCAGCAGGCCGCCCGTGTCGCCGACCGCACCGCGTTCATGCTCGGCGGCAAGCTCGTGGAGATCGGGGCAACGCAGGACATCTTCACCAAGCCCAGCGATCCGCGGACCGAGGAATATGTCACCGGCAAGTTCGGCTGACGACGGCCGGCCACCGGCCGTCTCGCCCTCCAGCTCGGCGTCCAAGCCGCCGCGGGAGAGCGCCGCGAGCGACGGCGCGCACGCACAGGGGCGCGCGCACTTCCAGGAGCAGCTGCGCGAGCTCGAGGCCAACGCGCTCGGCGGCCTGGACCTGATCGTCGAGCAGCTCGACCGCGTGCTGGAGGCGCTGCACCACCAGGACGTCGAGCTCGCGCAGATGGTCATCGCCGACGACGACCGCGTCGACGGGCGCTACCTGGAGGTGCACCAGGGCATCCTCTCGCTGCTCGCGCTGCAGGCGCCCGTCGCCGGCGACCTGCGCCTCGTCGCCGCCCTGCTGCACATGATCAAGCACATCGAGCGCATGGGCGACCAGTGCGTGAACATCGCCAAGCTGATCCCACTGTCCGGCTATGAGCCGCCCGTCCATCGCGAGATGCTCGACGCGCTCGCCAAGATGGGCGCCTTCGCGCGCTCGGAGGTCGTCCAGTCGAAGGCCGCGTTCGCCGCGCGCGACGTCGCCCTCGCCGAAGACCTCGTGCGCCAGGATCGCGAGATCAACCGCCTCAACCGCGAGATCTTCCGCCTGGCGATCGAGATCGGAGACGACCCCGACACGCGCGAGTGGGCTATGCACATGACGCTCGTCGCGCGTGCGCTGGAGCGGATCGGCGACAACGCTGTGGACATCGGCGAGCAGGTCGCGTTCGTCGTCACCGGCCTGTTCCGGGAGTTCTCGGACTCCTCGCGCCCGCCCGCCCCGCGCGCCGTATAGCTATTGCGATACACCAGAGGGCGTCGCAAATAGCGATCGGCCCCTGTGAAGATCCTGTTACATCGACTTGCGCAGCTGTCACGCGTCGCGCTCATCGCCTACACTCCGCCGCAATGAGCGCAAGCGTGAGCGCCGGAGACCGGGGGGGCGCGTCAGCGGCACAGGACGGCGCGAGCGCCTCGGCGGCGTCCCTTCGCATCGCCGTCCTGGACCGGGACAGCGGCTTCATCCAGGTCCTCAGCAAGCGTCTGGACCGTCTCGGCTGGGAGCACAGGGTGCTCGCCAGCCCGGTGCCGGCGGATGCGGTGGTGGCGATGCGCCTGAGCGCCCTGGTCGTCGACCTCGCCGTGCTCGGCCCCCAGGCCTGGGGGTGGCTCGAGCGGCTGTGCGAAGCGCTGCCGGAGCTCGGGATCGTCGTGTGCACCGGCCCGTCGACCGTCGCCCAGAGAGTCCGCGGGCTGCGCCTCGGGGCCGACGACTGGATCACCAAGCCCTGCCACCCCGAGGAAGTCATCGCGCGCGTGCAGAGCGTCGTGCGCCGGCGCCGGCGCACCGCCAGCCGGGCGGAGACCAAACCGATCCTCGCGGGCGAGGTCGAGATCCGCTCCGACCGCTTCCAGGCGTTCGTGGGCGAGCACAGCATCGACCTGACCAGGCGTGAGTTCGAGCTGATCGAGCTGCTGGCCGCCGCCGAGGGCCGCGTGCTCGAGCGCGAGGAGATCTACTCGCGGCTGTGGGGCTACACGATGGTGCGCGGCGACCGCTCGGTGGATGTGTTCGTGCGCAAGCTGCGCCAGAAGCTCGAGAAGGCCTCCCCCGGCTGGCGCTACATCCACACCCACTTCGGCATCGGCTACCGCTTCGCGGCGGAATCGCTCGAGGTCGTCGACCCGAGCGCCGTGCCCTCGTCACTCCCCGCCGAGTGGGAACCCCGCGATCAGGGCAAGCTCGCGGGGTCGCACGAGGACGACGAGCTCACCGCGCGCGCCATCTAGGCGCACGATCGCAAGACCCCCCTTCTTGACGTCCGCGCGGGCGCCGGTGAGCTCGCCGACGATGTTGGACAGGTCGGGCTCGTGTCCCACGAGCAGCAGGCGCCCGTCAGCGGGAACCGCGCGCAGCGCGTCGAGCGCCTGCGCGGCGTCGAAGCCGCCCGCGAGCGGCTGGTGGACGGTCAGCCGCGCCCGCTGCTCCTCGCTCCACCCCTCCGCCGCCAGCTCGGCCGTCTGTCGCGCGCGCACCCGCGGGCTGAACAGAACGACGTCGAACGTCCCCTGCAATCGCTCGATCGCGAGGCCGGCCGCGCGCGCCTGCTGGCGCCCCCGCTCGGTCAAGCGGCGCTCGGCGTCCGTGCGTGTGCCATGCGGCTCGGCCTCCGCGTGACGAAGTAGCCATAGCTGACGAGCCATTCCTCTCGGCTGCACCCTAGCGTGTCGTGTAGCTTGAGGGCCATATGGACAGCGATCGCGAGCACACCCACGAGGAAAGCGATTCCGCCCTATATCTGAACCGCGAGCTCTCGTGGCTCGACTTCAACGATCGCGTGCTGCAGCTGGCCGAGGACGAGCGCCTACCGCTGCTGGAGCGCGTGAAGTTCTGCGCCATCTACACGACCAACCTCGACGAGTTCTACATGGTGCGGGTGGCAGGCCTGCGCGACCAGATCGACGCCGGCGTCGAGCACCCGAGCCAGGACGGGCTCAGCCCCTCCGAGACGATCGCGCTGATCCGCGAGCGCGTGCTCGAGCAGAGCCGCCGGCTGACCGACTGCTTCGAAGGCAGGCTGCGCCCGGCGCTGGCCGAGCACGACATCCGCGTGGTCGACGTGGACGACCTCGACGAGGAGCGCCGCGCGGAGCTGGCCAGGCACTTCCAGAAGGCGATCTTCCCCGCGCTGACCCCGCTGGCGGTCGCGCCCGGACGCCCTTTCCCGTACATCTCCAACCTGTCGCTGAGCCTCGCGGTGCTCGTGCGCGACCCGATCACCGACCAGACGGTGTTCGCGCGGGTGAAGGTGCCGACGGAGATCCTGCCGCGCTTCGTCACGCTCAAGCAGCCCGCGCCGGAGCCCGCGCTGCTGGTGCCGTTGGAGGACGTCATCGCCCACCACCTGGACGCGCTGTTCCCGGGCATGGAGATCGTCGACTACGACGTCTTCCGCGTGACCCGCGACGCCGACCTGGAGGTCTCAGACGACGCCGCCGACCTGTTGCAGGCGGTCGAGGACGAGCTGCGCCGCAGGCGCTTCGGCGAGGTCGTGCGCGTGGAGGTCGGCTCGCGCGGATCCACGCAGCTGCGCGAGGAGCTCGCCGGCCTGCTGGGAGTGCAGGACGAGGAGGTCTACGCGGTCGACGGGCTGCTCGACATGGGTGCGCTGTGGCAGATCGTCAGGCTCCCCGGTCACGGCGAGCTGCGCGAAGAGCCGATCGTCGGCATCACCCATCCACGGCTGCTGCGCCACGAGGGACAGCGCCCGGACGTGCTCGGGGCGATGCGCGAAGGCGACCTGCTCGTGCACCACCCGTACGTGTCCTTCGCGACGTCGGTCGAGCGCTTCGTCGAGCAGGCGGTGGCGGACCCGAACGTGCTGGCGATCAAGCAGACCGTGTACCGCACGAGCGATGACTCGCCGCTGGTGCCTGCGCTGATCGACGCGACCGAGCGCGGCAAGCAGGCGGTGGCGCTGGTCGAGCTGCAGGCTCGCTTCGACGAGCGCATGAACATCCACTGGGCGAAGGCCTTGGAGGAGGCGGGCGTGCATGTCGTCTACGGCCAGCCAGCGCTGAAGACCCACGCCAAGTGCGTGCTGGTCGTGCGCCGCGAGGGCGACGGCGTGCGCAACTACGTGCACATCGGCACTGGCAACTACCACTCGGCGACCGCGCGGCTGTACACCGACTTCGGCCTGTTCACCACCGACGAGCAGATCGGCGCGGACGTGGCGGACATGTTCAACTACCTGACCGGCTACGGGCGCCCGCTGCACTACCGCAAGGTGCTGATAGCCCCGGCGCACCTGCGCGACGGCATCATCGAGCAGATCGAGCGCACGGTCGCCTCCCACTCCCCGGAGCACCCGGCGCGGATCGCGATGAAGATGAACTCGCTCGTCGACGGCCGCTGCATACGCGCGCTGTACGCCGCCTCGCAGGCGGGGGTGCGGGTGGACCTGAACGTGCGCGGCATCTGCTGCCTGCGCCCGGGGCTGCCGGGCATCTCGGAGAACATCAGGGTCGTCTCGATCGTCGGGCGCCTGCTCGAGCACTCGCGCATCTACGCGTTCGAGCGCGACGGCGAGCACACGATCTACATCGCCTCCGCCGACCTGATGCCGCGCAACCTCGACCACCGCGTCGAGCTGGCGGTGCCGATCGAGTCAGAGGAGCTGCGCGCGGAGCTGCTCGACTCGCTCGAACGCGCCTTCGCCGACAACCAGAGCTCGTGGGACCTCGACGGCGAGGGGGCGTGGCACCGGCGCTCGCCGGGGCCCGATGAAGTGCCGCGCAACCTCCAGCTCGAGCTGGCCGAGCGCTACGCGGCGCTGGCCGAGGGCCGACGCAGCGAGTGAGATACTTCCGCGCGGGAGAACGCGGCCTGAAGCGCCATCGCCAGCCCACTCGCACGCGCGTGATGCAGAGGCTCAAAAAGCGCCGGCGCCGACAACCTGATCACGACTGCTTTGCGGCGCGCCGTGCTGCCTCGCTCAGCTGACGTCCCGGCGCGCGACCAGCGACAGGCCTATCAGCGCAAGCACGACCACCCATGCAGCCAGCACAAGCCCGCCGGAGGCAGGCGAAAGCAGGTGTTCGGTCTTCAGCCCGATCAGCGCGTCCTGTGCGCGCGTCGGCATGAAGCGACCGACCGACGGGAGCAGGCCGAACAGCAGGTTGTCAACGATGAAGCCCCAAGCGAGCAGGCCGATCACCGCGCCGACCTGGTTGCGCACGATCGCGCCGAAGCCCACACCAAGCGCTGCCCACAGGGCGGTTGCAGCCAGCGTCCCCAGCAGCAGCAGTGCGACTTCGCCGCCGCTCAACACGAACGCGATGCCGCGCGCGTCGATGATCAGATAGCCGATCGCAAAGCCCACGCCCTCGCCGACAACACCGAACACGAGGCCCGCAAGCAGGCCCGCGATCAGCTTCGCGCCGAGCACACGCGAGCGCACAGGCGTGAACAGGAACGTCGGGCGGATCGTGCCGAAGCGGAACTCGCTGGTCACCAGCAGCACGCCCGCAAGCGCCGAGAAGATCCCCGCAAGGCTGCCCAGGCTGAGCGTCGTGCGCTGGTCTTCGGTCGTGGACAGGCCGCTGATTTTGCTCAGCAGCCCCGTCAGCAGCGCAAACAGCAGGATCAGCGCGATCATCCCCAGCACCAACCCAAGCGTGGTGCGCGTCGAGCGCACCTTCAAGAGCTCTGCTTTGACCTGTGCGATCACGGCTTCGCCTCAGGGGAGACGGCGGCGCTCGGGGTCGCACCGCTGACAGCGCTGCCGTCTCCCCCGGTCAGCTCGAGGAAGATCTGCTCCAGCGAGGAGCCTTCGGTGACGAGCTCATGCACCGGCACCCCTGCAGCGAGCGCCACGTCGCCGACGTGCTCGCTGGTGGTGCCATGCACGAGCAGCACGTGCTCGTTGCTTGCCGTCGTCTGCAACTGCTCGCGCTCGAGCGCCTGGCGCAGCTGCTCGACGCCCGGCGTGCGCACGCGCACCGCGCCGCCGACCTGCGCTGTCAGCTGCACCAGCGAGGACTCCACAACGAGCCGCCCGCGGTTGATGATCAGCACCTGGTCGACCGTCTGTGCGACCTCTGCCAGCACATGGCTCGAGATCAGCACCGTACGCCCCCCAGAGGCAAACGCGCGCAGGAAGTCACGCAGCCAGCGCACGCCCTCGGGGTCGAGGCCGTTGGCGGGCTCGTCCAGCACCAGCAGCTCGGGATCACCAAGCAGCGCCGCTGCAAGCCCCAGCCGCTGGCGCATGCCCAGCGAGTAGCCCTTCACGCGGCGTTTGGCAGCGTCCTTCAGTTCCACCAGCGCCAGCACCTCGTCGGTGCGCGAGTCGGGCAGACCGGCAGCGAGGCCCAGTGTGCGTAGATGGTCGCGGCCCGAGCGGCCAGGGTGGAAGTCAGTGGCCTCCAGCACCGCGCCGATCCGCAGCGCCGGCTGTTGCAGCTGCGCATAGAGCTGGTCGAACACGAGCGCGCGGCCACTCGTCGGCACCGCCAAGCCGAGCAGCATCCGCAGCGTCGTCGTCTTGCCTGCGCCGTTGGGGCCCAGAAAGCCCGTGATCGTGCCCGCGGCGAGCTCGAACGACAGGTCCTCGACTGCTGTCACGCTGCCAAAGCGCTTGGACAGCGACTCCGCGCGAACGATTGTCCTCACGCGCTCATCGCCTCGTCGGGCGCCAGCTCACGCGCGGATCGCCTCGCCCCACGCCAGCCACGCGCACATCGCTTCGCCCGCAGGCAGCAATCGCTCACGCTGGCAGAGTAGTTCACGCATCGGCATCGTCAGCACGATCGCGATCCGCCAGGCGCGCTCTGGCAGCGCCACGCTCGACGCCGAGCGCCGCCGATGAGCGCAGCATCCCAGGGATCGACCGTCGGACTCCTTAGAACTGCATTACGCTCCCTTGCTCGGGAGTCTTTGTCCTATGGGGGGCGGTGGTGTCGGAGTCGGTTGAGATCGCGACGATCCTGCTGACCGATCTGGTCGGCTCGACTCGGCTTGCTACTTCAGTGGGCCCGGTGCGCGCAGATGAGCTGCGCGAGGAGCATTTCGGGTTGTTGCGCCAGGCGATCGCCTCAACAGGCGGGCAGGAGGTCAAGAACCTCGGCGACGGCTTGATGGTGGCGTTCGGCTCGGCATCTGGCGCGGTGAGCTGTGCGGTGGCGGTGCAGCAGTTGTTCGAGCGCCGCTACGGTCAGGCCGAGCAGGGACTGCACGTGCGGATCGGCTTGGGTGCGGGCGAGTCGACCGTCAAGGACGGGGATTACTTCGGGATGCCCACGGTCGAGGCGGCGCGGCTGTGCGCGCAGGCCCCTGCGGATGGGATTCTGATCTCGGCGCTCGTCAAGGCGCTCGCGGGGCGCTGTGAGGGTGTCGAGTTCGTGTCGGCCGGACTGCTGGAGCTGAAGGGCCTCCCCGAGCCGGTGGAGGCGTTCTCGGTCTCCTGGGCTCCGCTCGGCGAGGAGGCTTCCGTGGCCGGCGGCTGGCCGCTGCCAGCGGTGCTTCGCTCGGTGCCTCCCGTCGCTTACGTAGGTCGCGTCGAGGAGCGCGCCGCGATCGAGGAGGCGATGGTCCTTGCCCGCGACGGGACGCGCCAGGTGGTGCTGCTCTCCGGCGAGCCGGGGATCGGCAAGACGAGGCTTTCCAGCTTTGCGGCCCACCGCGCCCACGCCGAGGGCTTCGCCGTCTGCTGGGGCGCTTGCTCTGAAGAGCTGGCGGTGCCGTATGAGCCGTGGATCGAGGTCTGCTCGCAGCTTGTCGAGCACGCGCCGCAAGAGGTGCTGAACCGCTTCGTAGACCGTCATAAGGGCGAGCTCGGCCGACTGGCTCGAAACATGGAGCGGCGCGTGGCTGACTTGCCCGCGCCCCGGGCATCTGACCCCGAGACCGAGCGTTATCTGCTGTTTTCGGCCGTCGCGGGACTGCTCCAGGAGGTCGCGCAGAGCGCGCCGATGTGCGTGGTACTCGACGATTTGCACTGGGCCGACGGGCAGTCGGTGGCGCTGCTCAAGCACGTCGTGCGAACTGTCGAGCAGGGTGCGCTTCAGGTGATCGCGACCTACCGCGACTCAGACCTCGGCAAGGATCACCCGCTGAGCGCGGTGCTGGCCGACCTGCGGTCCATCGAGGGCGTTCAGCGTCTCGCGCTGCACGGCCTCGGCGCCGACGAGGTGGCCCAGATCATGACCGTCGTGGCGGGGTACGAGCTGGACGAGGACATCCTTCAGCTGGCGAAGGAGATCGCCGCCGAGACCGATGGCAACCCGTTCTTCGTGGGAGAGATCTTGCGCGGCCTGTGGGAGTCCGGGGGACTGACCTTCGACGAGGCCAGTGGACGCTGGAGCGTCGATCACTCCGCGGCCATCACGCTGCCAGAGAGTGTGCGCGAGGTGATCGAGCGGCGCGTCGAGCGCCTGGGCAGCGAGGCGCTCGAGGTCCTGACCAGGGCGGCGGTGATCGGGCGTGTCTTTGATCTCGAGCTGCTCGAGTCGATGCTTGACATCGAGGAAGGCCAGTTGCTGGATCACCTCGAGGCAGCCGTCGCCGCCTCGCTGCTGGGCGAGTCCTCAGAGCGGGTGGGGCAGTTTCGCTTCGCCCACGCGCTGATCAACCAGACGCTGTATGAGGGCCTCGGCGCCACCCGCCGCGCGCGCATACACGGGCGGGTTGCCCAAGCGCTCGAGCAGCTCTACGGCGAGGACCCCGGCGAGCACCTGAGCGAGCTCGCGCTTCACTGGCGCCTCGCCGCAGTCTCGGTTGACAGGGCCAAGGCGGCCGACTACGCCCTCAGGGCCGGTCAGCGCGCCCTCGAGAGCCTCGCGCCAGCCGAGGCGGCGAGGCTCTTCACCGACGCCGTCGAGCTAATGGGGGATGTCGACAGCGCCGAGCGCTGTGAGGCGCTGATCGGGCTCGGGGAGGCGCAGCTCCAGAGTGGCGATGCCGCCTACCGCGAGACGCTGCTCGAGGCCTCGCGAATCGCCTCAGCCATGGCCGACGCCGAGCTCGCCGCGCGAGCGGCACTGGCGAACAACCGCGGAGGGGGGGCCTCAAGCACGAACGGTGAGATCGACACCGAACGGCTTGCGGCGATCGAGCGGGCGATCGAGCTCGATGACCCGCCGAATCACGCGCGTCACGCGCGCCTGCTCGCGATCAAGGCCCTGGAACTCACATGGGATCCGGACTTTGACACGCGTCGCTCGCTCGCCGAGGAGGCGATCTCGCTGGCTCGTGCCACGGAGGACACGAGGACGCTCGCCGAAGTCCTCGGGAACGTCCAGGAAACGATCCGAGCACCGGATACGCTCGCTTGGCGAATCGGTCTTGTCGAGGAGCTCGTTGGCTGCGCCGCCGAGGTGGGGGATCCTGCACTTCAGTACTCGGCGCACAGCTTCGAGTTTCACATTTGCGTCGAACGGGGGGACCTCGAGCGCGCGAAGCTCGCGCTGGAGCAGCTGCAGATGATCGCGCACGAGCTCGATCAGCCCACGGTGAACTGGTTTGCGACGTTCAGCGCAGCCGGTTGGGAGCTCATGCACGGCGGTCTGGTCGCCGGCGAGCGGTTGGCCGAGCGCGCGCTGCAAATCGGGCAGGAGGCCGGACAGCCCGACGCCGTCCTCGCCTACGCCGCCGCGCTGCAACAGGCGCGTATCTACCAAGGCCGCAGTGACGAGATCATCGAGATGATGGAGCGGAGCGTGAGCGCCTATCCCGCGATCGCGGCCTGGCGAGCCGGACTGGCAGTGACCCTGGTCTATCTCGATCGAGGAGTCGAGGCCGCGAAGATCCTCGATCAGGCCGCCAGTGACCGCTTCGAGCACATCGCGCCGGACCCGGTCACGTCGACCGCGCTGGCGCTGTATGCCGACGCCGCCGTCTTGACAGACAGCTCGGGCCCGGCCTCGATCCTGTGCGAGCTCATCGAGCCGTGGGCCGACCAGGTCGTCTGGAACGGCACCATCGGCTACGGACACGCCCGCATGTGGCTGGGCCTGCTCGCCGGCGTCATGGGAGACCACGAACAGGCCGATCAGCACTTGGCGTTCGCGTGCGATTTCCAGGAGACCAACGGCCTGCTTCTGTGGGCAGCCCGCGCGCATTTGGGCTGGGCGGAGGCGCTCGCCGGGCGCGGCGATGCTGCGCGAGCACGCGAGCACGCCGCCCGCGCGCTCGAGCTCTCGCGCGAGCACGGCTACGGCCTCTTTCAGGAGCGCGCAGCCGCTCTCGTCGAGGCGCAGTCAACCGCCTAGATGTGACCCCGAGGGTCTCGGAGCCAGCGACTAGGCGGAAGTGGCACCGCCGCTCAGATGCACGACGCCTTCCACACCCGCCCCGGTATCTACCACGTACGGGCGCGTACCCGGGTGGAGTCGGAAACGAATGATCGCAGTCGGGGTAGAGCTTCCGTTTGAGCGGACCCCATGGCGCTACCGAGACCTCCTGTCAGATTTGCCCCGCCGGGCGCCTAGATCACGCTCTTGGCATCGTCCCGACCAGCCGACATTGCGCCAGCGTTGCGGATGGGGCCGGACGTGATCTTGACTCGGCCTGCGCGCAGCGACAGACTCGAACCACCGGCGACCGTCGCCGGCTCGGCACCCGAAAAGGGAGGGTTGGCATGATTTCTGTCCGTACGCGCTTCTGGGTCGAGAGCGTAACCGGGTCGGCGTGCGGCGTGCTCGCTGTGCTGACGGTGTTCTGGCCGGACTGGATCGAGGGGCTGACCGGCTTTGACCCCGATCACCACAGCGGGTGGTTCGAGTGGGCGATCGTCGTCGCGCTTCTCGTGGTGTGCGCGGCGGCGGGATCTCTCGCCCGTGCGGAGTGGCGCCGTCCAAAGATGGCGGTGCCGATCGCCGACTGAGAACTCCGTCCTTGCCGAGCTCCGATCCTCCTGAAAGGGAATCCTCATGCCGCCGATCCCGAAGAAACTCTCGCCGAACAAGCTGCCGCCCGCGAAGCCAGCCGTGAGGAAGCTGCCGGTGTCCACGCCGCCGGAACTGCTCGGTGACCTGTTGGTCGAGCGGCTGAAGACGGAGCCGGCGGGCGCGTCCACCGATGGCGCCGCGTTGGTGGAGGCGATCGGTGCGCTGCCTGCCGGCCAACTCGAGGCTGCGATGGCGAGCGCCACACCCGACGAACGCAACGCGATGTTCAACTCGATACCGGGGCGCCTGATCGACTCGTTTCTGGCCGGGCTCCCGGTCGGGGTTCTCGCGCCTGCGTCGGACCCTGCGCCACCGCCGCCCTCACCAACCGCCGGCCCGCCGTCGACGATCCTGCAGACGACCTACCTGAACGCACCGTTCGCTCCGGCCACGACGGATCCACTGTGGGCGGAAAAGATCAGCGGTGGTCAAACGATCGGGTTCAGCACCCCGCCCCCCTGGGAGTGGGTGTCCGCCTACCACCCGTCAGCCGAGAGGGACGGCTCGCCGAACAACCCGATCGTGGGCGTGACCGGCTGGGCAGTGGCCGGCGTCCCACCGATCTCGCCGAATGACGTCTGGTTCGTCCACCCGTTCGGCAAGGACTTCCAGTACTTCATCGTCCCGGATCCCCAGTACGAGGGGCTGCTCGCCGCATCGAACACGGGAGTTACGACGACCGGCGAGGTCGAGCAGGAGTTCCACGACGCGACGCACACCGCCCGTGCCCTCGGGCTCGAAGCCGCCCGAGGGGTGCTCGGCGTCGAGATCGACAAGGGGCTCGTGCCGGGGGGATTCCAGGAGCTCGTCTCCGACGGGACTCGCGTCGCGACCTTCGGCCGATGGATCGTCGACTGTGGCCATGACGACTTCCATACCGAGATCCACCCGCCGCTCTTGCAAGCCGTCGCGACGCCAGCACCGCCGCCGGCCGGAGTTCCCGGCGCGAGTGAGATGACCTCGGTCCAGATCGTGTCGCGGCCCTACATGGTGAGCCAGCATTACGACGAGGGCAACTTCATCGACCATCTCATCGCCGAGGTCGCGAAGGTCGAGGACACCCTTTCGGGCATCCCGAGCTCTTGGCGCGTCGAGGCCCACCCGACGGTTATCCCGTACCCCTGTGACGCTCATCCGCACATGACGCTGCTCGTTCAGCCTCCGGCCCATCCCGCTGGGCATGGCGTCGTACCTGTGGTCACGCCGCAACGGCTGGCGGTGAACTTCCACTTCACCCATCGCGTAGGCGTCAGCGTGCGCGTCTTTGACGCCGGAAGCGGCACCGTCGGGATCACGATCGTCTTTGGTGAACTCAACCCCGCGGCGCTGACGACCAAGCGAGACGACACCGTTTCCTGGGACGAACTCGGAAGCTACTATCACTGGGTCGTCGACGGTCTGCAGATCGCGGACCTCCTCGTCGGAGACGTCGCCTCCGCCGTCGTTCTCCAGCGTGGGATCCTCACCGATCTCTACGACCCGGTAAGCGGGACGAGCCCGGTGGACGACCAGAATGTCGCGGGGCCCATCGCCATCGACGCGCTCAGCCCAACGGCCGGTGTCTCCGAGTACGACGAACAGCCGATCCCGATCTACGGCTGGTTGAACGTCTACTGGGAGCCCGTCACGCCTGTCGTAGCCGAGGCTTGACGCCGTAGTGTGCGGGCGCCAATCGTTGGCGAGATGCTTCCCGAGAGCCGTCAGGGACGATGCGGCCCTCAGGCGGCCGGCGCAGGCAACGCGTCCAGCACCGCCTTCAGCTCGTCCACCGACTGGTAGTCGAGCCCCAGCAGGTGGTCGTGGCGGTGACGCACGACGCCCCGCTCGTCGATGACGATCACCGCGCGCTTGACTCCCAGCGCGTTGGTCGCGGCGTATTTGCGCGCAACGTCCTTACCCACGTCCGCTAGCAGCGGGACGGTCAGCGAGTTCTTGGCGATGAACGCCTCGTGTGAGGCCAGGTCCTGCGCGGAGATGCCCACGACGGTCGCATCGAGCGCCGCGAAGTCGTCGGCCCGATCGCGGTAGGAGCAGAACTGCTTCGTGCAAACGGGCGTGTTGTCGCCGGGGTAGAACAGCAGCACGACGCGCTCGCCGCGATGCTCGGACAGCCGGAAGGCGCCGCCGGTGCCCTGGAGCTCGAAGTCCGGTGCCTGCTCGCCGACCTGCGGGGTCTTGGCCATCTGCGGCTCAGCGTAGCGGATGCGCTAGAACCTGGCCAGATGCGTGCCCGCCGCCTCACATTCGTCGGTATCGTCGCGGCGGCCTGCGGGCTCGTGGCGGCCTGCGGGAGCGCCGCCCCGGCGGACGTGTCGACGCCGACGACGAGCGCCGCGGCGATCCCCTCCGCTGCGCGTTCCTCCAGCGCGGAGCTGCTCGACTGGCCGGAGTTCGGCCTGAACCCTCAGCGCGGCGACGTCAGCGAACTCTCCACCGGCATCACCGCCGCCAACGTCGCCCACCTGCGCCACATCACGCTCACCTTGCCCGGAACCGTCGACTCCTCGCCGATCTACCTGCACGACGTGTCGGTCGACGGAGCCATCCACAGCGTGATCGTGGTCACGACCACGTACGGCAGGACGATCGCCATCGACGCCGACAGCGGGAAGACCCTGTGGACGTTCACGCCGCCCGGCTACAGCAAATGGGCGGGCACCGCGCAGATCACCGTCGCGAGCCCCGTCGCCGACCCCGACCGGCGGTTCGTGTACACGACCTCGCCGAACGGGCTGATCCACAAGCTGTCGCTGGCCGACGGCGGCGAGGACCGGGAAGGCTCGTGGCCGGTGAAGATCACGCTCGAACCGGTCCACGAGAAGCTCGGCGCGGCGCTCAACATCGACGGCCCGGACATCGTCGCCGCCACCAGCGGCTACATCGGCGACATCCCCCCCTACCAGGGCCACGTGGTGCTCGTAAGCCGCGCCACCGGCCGGCTGGCGAAGGTGTTCAACACGCTGTGCGCCAACCGCCGCGAACTGCAGGTCCCCAGCACCTGCTCGGCCAGCGACTCCGCGATCCTCTCGCGCGGCGGACCGGTGGTCGAGCCGGGCGGCGGACGCATCCTCATCGACACCGGCAACGCCCCCTGGAACGGCACGACCGACTTCGGCGACAGTGTGATGGAGCTGAGCTTCCCCGGCCTGAGCCTGCGCCAGTACTTCACACCGACCGACCAGGAACACCTCAACACCAACGACCTCGACCTCGGCTCCAGCGCCCCCGCGCTGCTCGGCGAAAACCGCGTCGTGCTGGCTGGCAAGGACGGGATCATGCGCGTGCTGGCGCTCTCGAGCCTGGACGGCCACCCGCCGTCGGGCGCGCGGGCGCGCCCGCATCCCCTCGGCGGCGAAGTTCAGCGCCTGTCGATCCCCGGAGGCGGCATGTTGTTCACGGCGCCGGCGGTGTGGCAACGCGACGGCCACACCACGGTGTTCGTTGCCGACGAAAACGCAACCGCGGCGTATGTCCTGCGCGGCGGGCGGCTGTACGAGGCGTGGGAGAACGCCACCCCCGGCACCAGTCCCGTGATGGCCGGAGGCCTGTTGTACGTCTACGATCCCGACGCTGGCGGCATCTACGTCTACCGGCCCTCCTCGCCGCGGCCGATCGCCGAGTTGCCGGGGGAAGCCGGCCACTGGAACAGCCCGATCGTCGTCGACGGGCACGTGGTCGAGCCCGCGGGCAACGCCAACGACCACCTGCTCACCGGCACGCTCGAGATCTTCTCCACGCCCTAGCCGCTGCTCCTCGCCATCAAGGGCGATAGCCTCGTTATGTGATGTCGGAATCGCTCGCCGGCCAGCTCCTGCTCGCATCCCCGTCGCTGCTGGACCCGAACTTCTCGCGCACGGTGGTGCTGATCGGCATGCACAGCGAGGAGGGAGCGATGGGCGTGGTGCTCAACCGTCCGTCGAACGTCACCGTGGGCGAGGCCGTGCCGCAGCTGCAGGAGGTGGTGGGCGCGCTCGAGACGGTCTACGTGGGCGGCCCCGTGCAGTCGAGCTCCGTCGTGTTCCTGGCGGAGTTCCTGGAACCGTCGCTCGCGGGGATGCTGGTACTCGGCCGCATCGGCTTCCCAGCCGCGGACGCCGGCATCGAGCAGCTGGCGCGGGCGACCGAGCGCCGCCGCGTGTTCGCGGGACACGCCGGCTGGGGAGAGGGACAGCTGGACGCGGAGGTCGCCGACGGGGACTGGATCGCTCACCCCGCGCAGCCCCAGGACGTGTTCACCGACGTCCCCGAGGAGCTGTGGAGCAGCGTGCTCACCCGCAAGGGCGGCAGCTACGCGCTGATCGCCCGCATGCCGCTGGACCCGAGCGTCAACTGAGTGGACGACTAGCCTTATGCGGGTGACTGCGGGAGCGGAGGTCTGAGCCGGGTCCGCTGGGGGGCGACGCTCGCCCTCCCGCTCTGCACAGCGGCACTCGGCGCCCGGGCGCCCGCGGCCGGCGCGGCGCTCATCGAAGCGTCCGGCGCCCACGCACAGCGCTCCGCGCTGGTCGTGTTCGCGCCGGTCGGCGAGCCGCGGCTCGCGGGCATCGCCGGCCTGTCGGTGGGAATCATGTCCGCCAGCCAGGGCCGATACTCGACCGGCCAGCTGCTGCTCGACATCAGCCAGGGCGCGCGCGTCGCCACCTCCTCCTACCCCACCTCCACCCCGCCGGCGATGTCGCTGGTGCCGTCCGGCGCGGGGGCGACGGTTGCAGGCTGGCAGGCGGCGCGAGCGCGCGCGGAAGGCGCGCCCCAGCTGCTGCGACCGGGGCTGCTCGCGAGCCAGGTCCGCGGCGGCGGAGGCTACGCGGGGATCACCGGGGCCGAAGACCTCGACGCGGCACTCGCAGCCGACCGCGAAGGGCACATCGCGGCCCTCTCGCTAGGTCCCGCATCGACGCTGCTGACGCGCGTGGATGCGCTGCTACGCGGTGAGCGCCTCGTGGTGGCCGACCTGCCCGGCGGGGACGCAGGCCGCACGGACCTGCTCGCGCTGAGCCGGCGGCGCGCCGCGGGGGAGCTGCTGATCGTGGTGCAGCGCGCCGGCGACGGACCCGGCCACGAACTGCTGTGGACGGCCGCCGCCGGGCTCGCCGGCGGCGGCGGCGGCGAGCTGAGCTCACAGAGCACCAACGAGCGTGGGCTGATCGCGTCGTTCGACCTCGCGCCGACGATCCTCGAGCACCTCCGCGCGGCGATCCCCGCCGACGTTCGCGGCAAGCCGATCGTGACCGACGGCCCGCTGCGCTCCGCCGCCCTGCGCGGGCTGATGGCGCGCCTGCGGGTGATCCCCGGGCGGCGGCTGAAGGCGCTCGGGTGCCTGCTGTGCGCGCTCGCGCTGGCACTCATCCTTGCAGCGCCGTGGCCGCGCGCACGCGCGTGGGCGATGCGCGCGGGCGCGCTCGGCGTGCTGTGGGCGCCCGTCGCCGTGCTGATCCCCGCCGCGCTCGAGCCGAGCGCAGCGGTGGAGTACGCGACTATCGCGCTCGCGTGTATGGCGCTCGGAGCGCTCACCGACGCGCTCGTGCCGTGGCCGCGCGCCGTGCTCGCTCCGGCGATCGCGTCGGTGGTCGTGCTCACACTCGACGCGCTCGTGGACACGCAGCTGCTGGTGCGCTCGCTGCTCGGCCCGGACCCGATCCTTGGGGCGCGCTTCTACGGCATCGGCAACGAGCTCAAGTCCGGGCTCGCGGTGCTCGTGCTCGCGGGCGTCGCCGCCGCGCTGTACCCCGCAGCGCGCGACCGCCGCTCGGCGCTCGCGATGGCGGGCGCCGGCGTGCTGCTCGCGGTGGTCGAGGGCTCGGCGCGGATCGGTGCGGGCGTCGGCGGCGTGATCCTCGTGTGCTTCGCCTTCGCCGTCGCGATCGTCATGCTCGCGCCCGGTGCGCTGACGCGCCGGCGCGCGCTGCTCGTGCTGATCAGCCCCGTCGTCGGGCTCGCCGGGCTGGCGGTGATCGACCTCGCTACCGCACACGGCGCCGGGCACTTCACCGGCAGCGTCCTCGACGCCAGCTCGGCGGGCGAGCTGCGCGACATCATCGTCCGCCGCTACGGCGCCGCCTGGGAGGAGCTGAAGGACCACATGATGCCCGTCGCCACCGCCGTCGCGCTGGCCTACGCGGCGGTCGGCGTGCGCCGGCGCGAGCGCCTGCTCGCACCCGTCGGCGGCGACCCAGCCTGGCTGGCCGCGCTCGCCGGCGGCCTGGCCGCGGGCGTCATCGGAGCGCTCGTCGAGGACTCCGGCCCGGTGCTGCTGCTCGTCGCCGCGGTCGCGCTCGGGTGCGTTCTCAGCTACCTGTGGGGCAGGCCCCGCGCTGAGGTGCACTCGGAAGAGACGGCGCACCCCAGAGAGGTAGAGCAGCCAGCTGCACGCTACTCGTCCAGCCCGGGGATCGGCTCGATCGGGAGCTCGTCGTAGAGGCCTTCCAGCTCAGCCAGATCCAGACGGTCCCGAGGGCGTCCGGCCAGCCGCTTGAAGCCGACGAGGCTCGCGAGCGCCGCAACGCGAACCATCTGTCCATCCCAATCGGTCACCTCGGCGTGCCGAGCGACGGTGTCGTAGTCCAGGGGCGCAAGCCCGCCGCGCATGATGGGCGTCGGCGTCTGCGACGACGCCGGAGAGGTCAGGACCAGAGAGCTCGTCTTGGGGCATGGCCGGCCCGTATGGACGCAGCGAGCAGTGAAACCGCCTGCTGGGAGAGCCGCTGGCCGACCTCTAGTCGCTGGGCCGGCGTCAGCGCCATGTTGCTGGCGCGAAGCTGCTCGGCCTCTTCCCGGTTGATCTCAGCCCACTCCTCCTCGTGGCCGACCGACAGCAGAGGCGTTCGAGGCGCGGGCTTCATGGTCGCATTCTACCGGCGGTGCGTGACGTCACTCAAGCCGCGCAGTCCCGACAAGCCCCACGCAACACGATCTCGTGCTCTGACACCGCCAGCGGCACGCGTTCGCTGAGGCTGGTGATCGCGCGCTCGAGGTCGGGGTCGGAGAAGGGCATGACGACGCCGCACTGGTCGCACACGAGATGGTGGTGGTGCTCGTCGTGCTCGCACACGCGCTCGTAGCGGACCATCGCCTGGCCGGTCTCCACGCGCTGGACGAGGCCCAGCGCCTCCAGCTCCTCGAGGATCCGGTAGACGCTCGCGCGGCTGACCGGCCGCGCCGCCGAGCGAGCGCGCAGCGCATCCTCGACCTCCAGCGCGGTCAGCGCGCACTCCTGGCCGGCGAGCAGCTCCAGTAGCGCGCGCCTGGCGCCGCCGCGCTTGCGACCGGCGGCGGCGAGCGTCGCCTCGGCGCGCTCGACCCACTCCCCGCCAGGCTCGGGAGTGCGGGCGGCCTCGACAGGGTCGGCGGCTTGGGAGCTCATGTGACGATGTTAGAGGCGATCTGGGCATCGCTCTGCAGGCCACCGCCGCGAGCGGCTGGTTTGGCTGTGCGTCGGTTTCGCCATACGGCGCAGAGTCGTCCGACCGTGTAGGAGACGGCGCTGCCCACCCCGACGAAGAACCCGACGGGGTAGTTCGTCTCATAGGAGGCCGCGATGGCGATCCACACGATCAGCAGGGCGATCGCCACCGATAGGCCCATCGCCACGAGCGGCCGGTCGGTGAATGAGCGGGCGGCCGCCGGGGCGCCGATCATGAGGCTGAAGATCAGCAGCGTCCCGACGACGGGCACCGTCATCGTCGTCGCCAGGGCGAGGACGGCGAGGAACAGCATCTCCATGCGGAAGCTGCTGATGCCGCGTGCCTCTCCCACATCGGGGAGGACCGAGGAGAGCATCAGTGGCCTGTAGAGGATGGCGACGGCGAGGATGCAGAGCGCGCCGAGGATCGCGGTCGGTGCGATCTCGTTGGGGCTGATGCCGAGGACCTCGCCGAACAGCAGCGAGTAGACCTCGGCGTAGTACTCGACGAGGAAGCTCAAGAACAGCGCGCCGAGGGCGAGCATCGCCACGAGGGTCAGGGCGGTAGCGACGTCGTGGCGTCCTCTGCGGCCGAGCAGGCCGATCGTCATAGCGCCGCCGAGCGAGAAGACCGCGAGGCCGATGAGCGTGTTGACGCCGATCAGGATCGCGCCGGCGGCGCCGGCGAAGGACCCGTTGGGGATCGCGTGCGCGGCGAACGCCGATCCGCGCATGACCGTGAAGAACCCCACGACCCCCGCGACTACCGCGACGATGCTCGCGACCTCCCAGGCGTTGACCATGAAACCGGAGAACATGGTTGTGTGCCGCTAGCTCGGTGTCGCAGGCTGCGCCACCGGGGATGCGGAGGATCTCCGGTCGGCCTGCCGGCGGCGTCTGGCTTCGGGGAGCCCGGACAGCAGGTAGGTGATGAACACGAGCGTCACCACGAAGAAGCTCACGGGCCAGATGGTGCCGTGCGGCGGCCAGTGGTAGCTGTCGTAGGCGAGGACGATGCCGAGCCACACGGCGCCGACCCCGATGCCCGCCGCGGTCAGCAGCGCGGTGAGCGGGCGTCTGGTGATTCGCAGCGCGCTGGCCGCCGGTCCGACGATCAGGGCTGTCGAGAGGATCGTGCCGATCGTGATCGCCGCGAGCGCGGCCGCGAGCGCGAGCGCCAGCAGGTAGAGCACGCCGACGAGCCGCACGGGGATTCCGCGGGCCGATGCCATCTCGGCGTTCACGGAGCTGAGCAGCAGCGGACGGTAGATCGTGAGCGTGACCGCCAGCACGACGGCGCTCAGCGCCAGGATCAGCGGGATCGTCGCGCTCGAGATCGTGAACACCGAGCCGAACAGGATCGTGACGGTCGCTCCGGTGGTGCTGTGGCCGGTCGTGTACAGGTGCAGGAACAGGGCCGCGAGGCCGATCCCCGCGCCGAGCACGATCCCGGTCGCCAGGTCACGTCCGCGTACGCGCTGGACGCCAACCGCCTCCATCGCGCCCGCCGCGATCACGTTGCCCAGCACGAAGCCCCACAGCGGCCCGACGCCGACGAAATACGCGCCCGCGCCGCCCGTGGTGCCGAGGTCTCCGAACGCCTCGCCCGCGAAGGATTGGCCGCGCATGACCGTGAAGACGCCGACCACGCCGGTGACGACCGCGACGAGCGTCCCGACCCCGAGGGCGATGTGCACGGCTTCGCTTTCGAAGAACCCCGGGGCGAAGACCGGGGAGAGGAAGTGGCTCACGACAGGACCTCCGATCGAGGGAAGACGCCCTCGTGGCCAGCCAGGTCGGTGTCCTCGCCGGCGCCGGCCACGATCAGCACGCGACCGTGGACGTGCAGCACGTCGACGTGGTGGCCGTATAGCCCGCTGAGCACATCAGCGCGGACGACTTCCTCGGCGGTGCCGCTGATCGCACGCCCGGCGGCGAGGTAGACGATGCGGTCCATCACCGGCAGCAGCGGGTTGATCTCGTGCGCGGAGATCAGCACCGCGACCTCCTGCTCGCGGGCGATGCGCGCGAGCAGCGCCACGACCTCGTGGGCGCTGCCCAGGTCGAGGTTCGCCAGCGGCTCGTCCAGGAGCAGCAGCCGCGGTCGCGCGATCAGCGCGTGCGCGATCAGGACGCGCTGCTGCTCGCCGCCCGAGAGCTTGCCCACGCGCGTGTCGGCAAAGCGCTCGGCGTCGACCGCGTGCAGCATCTCCTCGACCAGCGCCCGCCTGCTCCGGGAGGGCAGCGGCACGCCGAGGCGCTGCGCGTCGATCCCAAGGCTCACGAGATCGCGCGCGCGCAGCGGAACATCCGGGTCGAACATGAACTTCTGCGGCACGTAGCCGATCCGGCGATGGCGGCGTCCGTGCCCGTGGGGGTGGGCAGGCCCGCCAAAGAGCACCCGTCCCGCGCTCGCCGCCTGCAGGCCGAGGATCACCCGGAAGAGGGTCGTCTTGCCCGCCCCGTTCGATCCGATCAGGCCCGTGAACTCGCCCGGAGCGATCTGGAAGCCGACCCGATCGAGGATCGTGCGCCCGGACAGCCGCACGGAGACGCCGTCGAGGAGGAGGATCTCCTGGCCCTTGGCGGCCGGCGGCGCTCCGTGCGGCGCCTCGCTCATGGCACCAGCTTCTGCGTGGAGACCTTGTCCTTCACGGCCTTTTCCAGCGCCTGGACCTCGGCGAGCATCCACGTCTGGTAGTCATAGCCGGGGACCGGCATCGTCTCGTACACGCCGACCACCGGGATGCCTTCCTTGAGCGCCAGTTCCCTGAAGGAGTTGGTCAGCGTGTCGGTGACCTGCTGGTTGTAGACGAACACCTTGACCTTGTGCCCGGTGAACAGGCCGTTCTGGAGCGTCACGTCCTGGGGGGCCGGGTCGGTGCCGTTCATGATCGCGGCCTGCAGCGTGAACGGCGTCATGTTGTTCGCGCCGACGGCTTCGAGCATGTAGTCGCCGACCGGCTCGGTCGTCGCGACGGGCGTATTGGGGTACGCGGCCTTGAACTTCGCGACCGCCGCGTACCACGGCTTCAGCGATTCTTCGAACTTCGCCGCGTTCTCCTGGAAGTACGCCGCGTGCGCCGGCTGCAGAGCCGAGAGATCGCTGACCAGCGCCTTGACAACCGCCGGCATCGTTTCCGCTTTGTACCAGAGGTGGGGGTTCCGGGTGGAGTCAGGGAGACCGAGCAGATGCTGGACGTTTATGACCTTCCTCGAAGAGCTGGGCGAGGCCGACTCGATCTTTTCCATCCACGTGTCATAGCCCACCCCGTTTTCGATCAAGACGCTCGCCGCGCTGACCGTCTGCGCGACGCTCGGGCTCGCTTCGAAGGTGTGCGGGTCGGTGTTCGGGTTGCTCTCGATCGCCGTGACCTTCACGTACCTGCCGCCGATCTGTTCGATCACGTTCGCGTACTCGTTCTCGGCGGCGACGGCGACGATCCTGCCGTCCGTCGCCGTGCTCTGCGCCGTGCTGCCACAGCCGGCCGCCAGCGCTGCCGTTACCAGGAGAATCGCGGCGGGCGCCACACGCGAGCGCGCGGTAAGACGGACATGCTTCATAGAGCGGGAGCTCCTCTCACAGTAGGGATGGCCTCAACGTCCGGCCAAACCTATCATAAGATTGAGTCTCGTTCTTAGCTTGTTTTGCGATCCTGCCCGCCGGCACACCGGGAAGCGCGTCCCCCGGCGTGGCCCCCGGCCTATTCCATCGCGTGCTGGCGGCTTCGCCTCAGGTACAGCACGGTCCCGGCGATGAGGATCACCACGATCACCACGCCCGCGGCGATGTAGCGAAGTTTGTGGTGGACGGGTTTCGCCGCCACTTCCTTCAGCGCTTCGGCGTCGCTCAGGACCGTCACCGGCACGTGCGCCGCCTGCAGCGCCGCCACGGCCTTCGGCTCTTCGTGGCGCCCGTATTTCGCGAGCACGTAGCGCCCGTCCTTGAGCGTCGTGCGCAGCGACGCCAGCCGCTTGTTGATCGTCACCGCCGCGACCTGCCCGCCGGCGAGCTGCTGCTGGTATTCCGCGTAGCTCTCCGTCTGGTAGGCGATCGGCGTTTCGGCGCCCGCCGCGATCGCCGCCGGGAGCAGAGACGCGGACATCAGCGACGCGATACACACGGCGATCCTGATGGCAAGCGACGCTCTTGTCTTTGCGATCATCGCCGGTACCCTACCGTCGCGCGCCGCGTCGTGCGCTCATGCCGGACGCGCGGCTAGCAGCGCCGACCGCCGCCGATCGCGACACTCATCTGCGCGCGCTCCTGACGGCCTTCAGCCGTTCGACCTTCGACAGCACCACCTTGCGCATGCGCACCGCCTTCGGCGTGACCTCCACCGCCTCGTCCTCGCGCACGAACTCCAGCGCCTCGTCGAGCGTCAGTTTGCGGTGGGCGTCCAGGCGCACGAGCACATCGGAGGTGGAGGAGCGCATGTTCGTCAGGTGCTTCTCCTTCACCGGGTTGACGTCCAGATCCTCCGCGCGGGCGTTCTCGCCGATGATCATGCCCTCGTACACCTCCTCGCCGGGACCGACGAACAGCGAGCCGCGCTCCTGCAGCGTGAACAGCGAGAACGTGACGGTCTCGCCGCGGCGGTCGGCCACCAGCACGCCGCTCGTGCGCGTCAGGATCTCGCCCGCCCACGGCTCCCAGCGGTCGAACACGTGGTGCATGATCCCCGTGCCGCGGGTCTCCGTCAGGAACTCCGTGCGAAATCCGATCAGCCCGCGCGCCGGCACCAGGTAGTCCATCCGCACCCAGCCGGTGCCGTGGTTGATCATGTGCTCCATGCGGCCTTTGCGCGCCGCCAGCAGCTGCGTGACCGTGCCCACGTGCTCCTCGGGCACGTCCACCGACAGGCGCTCCACGGGCTCGTTGCGCTTGCCGTCGATCTCGCGCTCGACCACGTGCGGCTGACCCACCGTCAGCTCGAAGCCCTCGCGGCGCATCATCTCCACCAGCACCGCCAGCTGCAGCTCGCCGCGGCCCTGCACCTCGAACGTGTCCGGCCGCGCCGTCGCCACCACGCGCAGCGACACGTTGCCCACCAGCTCCTGGCTCAAGCGCGCCTCGATCTGGCGCGCGGTGATCTTGTCGCCGTCTTTGCCCGCCAGCGGCGAGGTGTTGACGCCGAGCGTGATCGACATCGCCGGCTCGTCGACCGTGATCACCGGCAGCGGGCGCGGGTCGCCGAGGTCCGCGAGCGTCTCGCCGATCGTCACCTCGGCGATGCCCGCCACCGCGATGATCTCCCCCGGCCCCGCCTCCGGCGCGTCGACGCGCTCGAGCGCGTCGGTCACGTACAGCTCCGCCACCGTCGCGCGCTGGATCGAGCCATCCGCGCGACACCACGCGATCTGCTGGCCCTTGCGGATCGTGCCCTGGCGCACGCGGCAGATCGCCAGGCGCCCCACGTACGGCGACGCGTCGAGGTTCGTCACCAGCGCCTGCAGCGGGTGTTCGGGCTCGTACGTCGGCGCGGGGATGTGCTCGAGCAGCAGGTCCAGCAGCGGCGCCAGCGTCGTGCCCTCCAACGGCTTACCCACCTCGTAGCGCAGCGACGCGATGCCGGCCTTCGCGTTGCAGTACACGATCGGGAACTCGATCTGGTGCTCGTCCGCGTCGAGGTCCAGGAACAGCTCGTACACCTCGTCCACGACCTCAGCCACGCGCGCGTCGGGACGGTCGACCTTGTTGACCACCAGGATCACCGGCAGCTTCGACTCCAGCGCCTTGCGCAGCACGAAGCGCGTCTGCGGCAGCGGCCCCTCGGAGGCGTCCACCAGCAGCAGCACGCCGTCCACCATCGTCAGCCCGCGCTCCACCTCTCCCCCGAAGTCCGCGTGACCGGGGGTGTCGATGATGTTCAGCTTCACGTCGCGGTAGCGCAGCGAGGTGTTCTTCGCGAGGATCGTGATGCCCTTCTCGCGCTCCAGATCCATCGAGTCGAGCACGCGCGTGGCCACGTCCTGACCGACGCGGAACGCCCCCGATTGCCACAGCATCGCGTCCACCAGCGTGGTCTTGCCGTGGTCGACGTGGGCGACGATCGCCACGTTGCGGATGTCGTCTCTGGTTACAAGCACGGCCGACTAGGCTAGCGGCGCGAGGCCGCGGCCCTGATACCGGTCCGCAAACCGAAGCGCGCGAGCGCCGACGGATAGCGCTCCGCGGCGGCGATCGTCTCCTCCAGCGCCGCCGCGAAACGGCGGATCTCCGACTCCTCGATCGTGAGCGCCGGGAGCGCCTTGATCACGTTCATGTGATGGCCCGCCACCTGGCAGAAGATCTTGTGCTCGTGGAACAGCGGCACCGTCACCAGCTGGGAGAACAGGCCCGGCTGGCGGCGCTCGACCGTCTCCCACAGCCGCCGCGCGGTCGCGCCCGCCGGGGGGCCGAATTCGATCGCCCACATCAGCCCCATCCCGCGCACGTCGCGCACGACCTCGAAGCGCTCGATGAGCGGCGCCGTCAGCTCGTGCAACAGCGCGCCCATGCGCTCGGCGTGCGCGACGAGGCGCTCGCGCTCTAGCACCCGCAGCGTCGCCAGCGCCGCCGCCGCCGCCAGGTCGTTGCCGCCGAACGTCGAGCCGTGGCGGACCGCGCGCTCCATGCCGTCGAACACCTTCGCGAAGGCCGCACGCGAGACCAGCACCGCGCCGATCGGCACCAGCCCGCCCGACAGCGCCTTCGCCACGCACACCATGTCCGGCTGCAGCTCCCAGTGCTCGAGCGCGAAGAAGCGCCCGGTGCGCCCGATGCCCGTCTGCACCTCGTCGCACACCAACAGCGCGCCCGCCTGGGCGCACAGCCGCTGGGCCGCCGGCAGGTAGTCCGGCGCGGGCACGTTCACGCCCTTGCCCTGGATCGGCTCCACGATGAACGCCGCCACGTCGCCACGCGCCAGCTCGCGCTCGAGCGCGTCGAGATCGCCGAAGCCCACCGGGTCGCAGTCGGGCAGCAGCGGCCCGAAGCCCTCGCGGAACTCCGCGCCGCCGTTCAGCGACAGCGAGCCGAGCGTCAGCCCGTGGAAGGCGTGCTCCGCGTACAGCACGCGCGGGCGCCCCGTCGCCGCTCGCGAGATCTTGATCGCCGCCTCCACCGCCTCCGTGCCCGTGTTCGCCGGGACCATCGCCGCCACGCTGTCCGGAGCGCGTGCCAGCAGTTGCTCCGCCAGCACGCCGCTGAGCAGCGTCACCCCCAGCTGCGGCATGTTGCCCGTGCGCGCCGCCATCACCTGCTCGATCGCCGCGACCGCCTCCGGGTGGTTGCGACCGATCGCGAACACGCCATAGCCGCCGAACAGGTCGAGGTAGCGCTCCCCGTCGGAGTCGATCAGGTGCGCCCCCTCCCCGCCCGCCCACGTCTTGTCGAACCCGAGCGTGCGCAGGATGCGCCCCATCTGCGGGTTCAGGTAGCGGTCGTTCAGCGCCATCTCCTCCCCCGTCCGCGTTTCGAGGATCTCCTGCACCGTCGGCGTCGTGGGCGCCATGGGCGCCATGGGCGTTGTGGGCGTTGTGGGCGTCGTGGGCGTCGTGGGCGTCGCAGGCTCGCTGGTCACGCAGATGAGCCTAGCTCGCGGGCGGTTGGTCGGGCTTGGGCGGGGTGCCGCCGCGTTGGCGGTTGTCCAATGACGGGACGGGGTCGCGTGGCGGTTGTTCAATCGCGGATGGTGTATCGCCATCGCTATACACCACGTCTCGGGGCTAAGCGAGCTCCAGCTCACGCAGGCGCCGTTCGAGGAACCTCCGCTCGGGCTCGGAGCGCACGAGCTCGAGCGCCCGCCCGTAGGCCACACGGGCATCCTCGGGGCGGCCCAAGCGTCGCAGCAGCTCGGCGCGCGTCGCGTGCAGGTACTGATAGCCGTCGAGCTGGTACTCATCGAGCTCGAGTCGCTCGAGGGCCCGCAGACCGACCTCGGGCCCCTCGGCCTCGGCGAGCGCCACCGCACGGTTGAGCTCGACCACGGGCGAGCGGGTCAGCCGTACGAGATGCCCGTACAGCTCGGCGATCGCCGGCCAGTCGCTGCGCTCGCCGGCGTGCAGCGAGGCGATGGCCGCCTGGAGCACGTACACGCCACCCGCCCGGGCGCCGCTGGCGCCGCGTGGCGCCAGGCTGCTGACGCTGCCACCGCCGCGCAGCGCCAGAGCGCGCTCGAGCGCCGCCCGCCCGGCGCGGATCTGCGCCTGGTCCCACAGCGCCCGATCCTGGTCGGCGAGCAGCACGATCTCGCCGTCGCGCACGCGCGCCTCACGGCGCGAGTCGTGCAGCAGCATCAGGGCGAGCAGGCCGTAGGCCTCGGGCTCGTCCGGCATCAGCTCGACGAGCGCGGCGGCGAGACGGATGGCCTCGACGGCGAGGCCTCCACGACCGTCGTAGCCCTCGTTGAAGATCAGGTACAGCACTGCGAGGACCGCCGTCAGACGGTCGGGCAGCAGGTGCTCGGGGGGGATCCGGAAGGGGATCCCCGCGTCGCGGATCTTGCGCTTGGCGCGCACGAGCCTCTGCGCCATGGTCGCCTCGGGGACGAGGAACGCCCGCGCGATCTCCGGCGTCGACAGGCCACCCAGCGTGCGCAGCGTCAGCGCGACCTGCGCGTCGACGGCGAGCGCGGGATGGCAGCAGGTGAAGATCAGCTCCAGGCGCTCGTCGCGGAAGGTCGGTTGCACGATCTCGTCCTCGCTCGCCTCGGGTATCTCGAGCAGCCGCGACTTGGCGGCGAGCGTGCGCTGGCGGCGGATGCGGTCGATCGCGCGGTTGCGCGCGGTCGCCACCAGCCATGCGCCCGGGTTGCCCGGCGTCCCGTCGCGCGGCCAGCGCTCGGCAGCCAGCGCGAACGCCTCCTGAGCGGCGTCCTCGGCGAGGTCGAAGTCGCCGAGGTAGCCGATCAGCGCGGCGAGGACCCGTCCCCACTGCTCGCGGAAGACCTGCTCGATCAGGGCTCCACCAGCGGACGCACCTCGACCGCCCCACCCATGCGCGCCGCGGGAATCCGCGCCGCCAACTCGATCGCCGCGTCGAGGTCGCTCGCCTCATACAGGTAGTAGCCGCCGAGCACCTCCTTGGTCTCGACGAAGGGACCGTCGGTGCTCAACGTGGCGTCGTCCTGCACGCGCACGGTGGTGGTGCTGGCGGGCGGCTGCAACTGCGCGCCGCCGATGACGCCCGGCACCTGCATGATGGCGAAGTACTCGCCGGTGATCGCGCTCTGCTCATCCTCGGACAGACGCTCCCACACGGAGGCGTCCGTCGGCATGTAGATCTGAAGCAGGTACTGCATGGCTTCCTCCTTTGCGGATTATGGTCGCCCATCTGACGAACGACGCGTCGCCCGCCCGACATATATCCGTTCTTATATATATAATCATCTGATTATGATGAGCTCGTTCGAGGCGGTGGCCGAGCCGGCGCGCAGAGACATCCTCGATCTTCTGCTGCGCGGCCCGCGCGCGGTCGGCGAACTGGTCGCCGAGACGGGTCTGAGCCAGCCGAACACCTCGCGCCACCTGCGCGTGCTGCGCGAAGCCGGCCTCGTGCAGTCACGGGCATCGGGCCAGCGACGGCTGTACGGCCTGCGCGGCGAGGGCTTCGCGGAGCTCGCCCACTGGATGACCCCGTACGCGCTGCTTTGGCAGGGCGGCCCGGTGGCGCTCGAGCGCCACCTCCAGCGGAAGGACTGAGCGGCCACACACAGGCAGCTGGGTGCTAGTCTCCGCCCCTCTAGAGCGATCGATCCACTCGATGAGCCGGAACTTACTGGCTTATTACAGGCCATTGAGTGCTCGCTCAGGCTGTCCCTCTTCAATCGATTCCGCAACCCCCAACAAAGGAAGAGCGGACGATGTATTTCACTTATCTGCGCCGCGAGCTTCGGCGCCGGTTCAGGCAGATGCTCGTGGTCGCCGCCGGCCTCGCGATCGGAATCGGCCTCGTGATGACCGTGTCCTCGGCCTCGGCCGGGGTGAAGAGCGCCCAGGGAGAAGTGCTTCACTCCCTCTACGGCGTCGGTACCGATATAACCGTGACAAAGGCGGCCACGGCCGGTAGTGGCGGTCCGCAGCATTTCAACTTCGCCGCAGGCAAACCCAGCGCGGGCTCGCACGTAGCGCGTGAAACGCTGCGTCCGACACCCGGACAGACGACACTGTCCTCGAGCGACGTCGCGACGGTCGCTTCTTTGCCTGGCGCCTCCGGGGCGACAGGTGGGCTCGTGCTCAGCGCGACATCTTTCTCCGGAACGATCCCGAGCTCCGCGGAAGGCGGCCACACCGGCCCCGGAGCGAGCGCCGAAGGCGGCTCGCAATCCGGCGGATCGTCGTTCTCGATCAACAGCCTAAGCTGGGCTGTCTCCGGGTGCTCCCGACAGTTGGGGGCTCGATAGGTCTTTGAGGTTTGGACGGGTTCCCCGGCCGGGGAACCCGTCCGTGCCTCGGCTCAGGCTGCCTCCTTCACCGCCAAGTGAAGAGAGAGGTTGAGCC
>DATHPE010000002.1:0-32204 GCA_035484215.1 Solirubrobacteraceae bacterium
CGGCGTCGAGGAGTGGATCGACAAGAGCGTGCAGAAGATCGGCGCGGTGCCGACGCTCAACGACGTGCTGCTGCCGGCTATGAAAGAGGTCGGCGACAAGTTCGGCGCCGGCGAACTGATCCTGCCGTTCGTGCTGCAGTCGGCGGAGGTGATGAAGCGCGCGGTCGCGCAGCTGGAGAAATACCTCGACAAGATCGAGGGCTACACCAAGGGCACCGTCGTGCTCGCGACCGTGTTCGGCGACGTGCACGACATCGGCAAGTCGCTGGTGAACACGATCCTCACCAACAACGGCTACACGGTCGTCGACCTCGGCAAGCAGGTGCCGATCCAGACGATCGTCGACGCCGCGCAGGAGCACGACGCGACCGCCATCGGCCTGTCCGCGCTGCTCGTGTCCACCTCCAAGCAGATGCCCGCGTGCATCCAGGAGCTGCACGCCAAGGGCCTGCCCTACCCGGTGCTGATCGGCGGCGCGGCGATCAACCGCGCGTTCGGCTACCGCGCGCTGTATCCCGGCGGCAAAGACTCAGACGTTGTGTACGAGCCGGGCGTGTTCTACTGCAAGGACGCCTTCGAGGGCCTGGCGGTGATGGACCAGCTGATCGACGCCGACGCGCGCGGCGCGCTCGTGCAGAAGCTGCTCGCCGGCGCCACCGAGTTCCGCGCCAAGGGCGACGCGCCGGTCGAGGAGGTCAACCTCGCCGATGACTCCGTGCGCTCGCCCGCCCGTACCGACGCGCCGATCCCCACGCCGCCGTTCTGGGGGGTGAGGGAGATCCCGGTGGACCTCGACGAGGTCTACCGCCACCTCGACACGCACGTGCTGTTCAAGCTGCACTGGGGCGGCAAGGGCGTCAAAGGCGAGGCCTGGCAGACGCTGTTGCGCGATGACTTCCGCCCGCGCCTGGAGCGGATGTGGAAGGAGCAGGACTATCTGCACCCGCGCGCGCTGCTCGGCTTCTTCCCCTGCTACGCGCGCGGCAACGACATCGTCGTGCTCGACCCCGCGGACCGCACCACAGAGCTCACGCGCTTCGTCTGCCCGCGCCAGCCCAAGGGCGACCGCATCTGCCTCGCGGACTTCTTCAGGCCTGCGATCGGCCCGGACGGCAATCCCTCCCCCACCGGTCAGCCGCCGGCGGAGCTCGACGTGATCGCGGTGCAGGCCGTGACCGTCGGCTCGCAGGTCACCGAGCTGATGGCAAAGCTCGAGGCCGAAGGCGAGTTCGCCGAGCAGCTGTTCGTGCACGGGCTCGGCGTGCAGACCGCCGAGGGCCTCGCCGAGTGGCTGCACCACGAGGTAAGGACGATGCTCGACATCCCGCTCACGCAGGGCCGGCGCTACTCGTGGGGCTACCCCGCGGTGCCCGAGCAGTCAGAGCACCTGAAGGTGGAGAAGCTGCTCGACCTCGGCCAGATCGGCATGAGCATCACCGACGGCTACGCGCCCGAGCCCGAGCAGTCGACGCTGGCGCTCGTCGCCCACCACCCGCAGGCGATCTACTTCGGTACGCGCCAGGGGCGCCTGCTCCCCGACGGCTCGCCCGACGACGTCATCCGCGGCTCGGCCAGCGACCCGTCGCTGTTCGCCGACCTCGACGATCAGGATCCGCCGGATGGCGCTGTCGAAGGCGAGGACGAGCCCGCGATGGCGGGCGAGGGCGCTTCCTGAGCCCCAGCAGGCGCTGCTCGCGCCTCCCACCCGACTACGGCATCACCCTCCGACCGGCGATGGTCGAGCGGATCACGCGTGCGCTGTAGACCTGGGTTCCCGGACGCGGCCCGCGCAACCTGGCCAGCTCGGCTCGGACCAGGCGGGTGTCGATCAGGCCGGCCCGGCAGCCGGCTGTGCGCCAGCCGTCGCGACCGTCGGGGTGGACGTCTCTCTTGACTTGTGAAACAGCGGATGTGTTCTGCACGCCAGCCATATCGGCCGCGCGGGCGCGCGACTGAAGCCTGCAACCTGCGACTCCCAGCCTGCAACCTGCGACTCCTCGCGGTGCGCTAGGACTCTTCGCGGGGCGGCGGGCGGAACAGGATCCGCTTGACCTCGTCGGCCGTGCCACCGCCGAGTCGCAGCGCCGTCTGGAAGCCCTCGCCGCCGAGATCGCCGGCGTCGAGCGCGCGGCGCAGCTCGTTCAGCGCCGCGTGATCCTCCTCCTGGACGTGCTCGCGAGCGGTCTCGAGCATGATCAGATGACGCGGGCGCTTGAGCGCCGCCGCCATGCGCACGAACGGCTCACGCTCGCCCGCGTCGAGACCGTCGAGCGCCAGCACCACCGTCTCCCTGTTCCCCAGACGCTTGGACACGGCCGCGCGCAGCAGCTCCGCGGCGCGCGCGTCGAGTTCCTGCTCCTCGACGCGCCCGGCCAGCAGCGCACGCACCTTGCCGAGCGACAGCAGGCACGCGCGGTCCTCGATCAGTCGATCGACGAACCTGTCGCGCTCTGCCAGCGAAGCGCTGGCGACGACGAGCAGGCTCCCCGGGGAGTAGCGCAGCCGGTCCGCCGGCGGGAGCACGCGGCAGTGGACTGTCAGGTCGGCGGGCCGCGGCGGGGCACCGTCGCGGCGGGGTCGATCCGAGGACCAGCCGGTCCGCTCGTCGGCTGAGATCTTGACGCTGCGCGCCGGAGGTCGTGTGGCCATACCCCCCATCATGCCCTAAACCGGACGCCGCTCCGGCCCCCGACCGCGCGCGCCGCTCAACTCGAGGCCTGCGCGACCCCGGCGATCAGCGCCAGCTTGGCCGCACGGTCGAGCTGTTTGATCCGCGCCTCTTCGCGCCTGGCGGCCGTGCGGTCGGCCATCGGCAGCGCCAACGCGAGCTCGACCGGCAGGCGGCTGGCGGTGTAACGGCTGGCCTTGCCGGAGCGGTGGGCGGCCAGGCGCCGGCGGACGTCGGTGCTCCAGCCGGTGTACAGCGACCCGTCGGCGCAGCGCAGCATGTAGACCCAAGCGTCGTCGGACTGTATAGCCATCGTTATACACTACACGCGATTGATGAACCAGGAGCCAGCCAGCCAGCCAGCCACAGCCCAGCCGGACTACCCCTCGGCGCTCGAGACCGCGACGGCGCGGTGGCCACCGACAGCCGACGCGGGCAGCGGCCCGAGCTTGACGGGCGCGGCGTGCATGGTGCGCAGGCGCACATCCCTCCAGGAGAGGCCCTCGTTGACGAGCGCGGGCAGGCCCATGATCAGCGCGGTGGCGACCTCGACGGCCTGCAGGACGATGCCGTAGGCGATCGCGTCGGGGGTGGAGACGTGGTAGGCGCCCGCGAGCACGGCTACGCAGGCAGCCTGGAAGACGCCGACGTTGGCGGGCGTGGCGGGGATCACGGCCGTGACGTTGACGGCGAACAGCACCCCGGCGGCGGCGGCGACCCCATCATGGGAATCCAGGCCGAGCGCGACGAGCAGCAGCCAGCACGACAGCCACTGCAGGCCCCACGCCCCGAGCTGGGCGACGGTGGCGAGGACCGCGCGGCGCGGTTGTGCGAACACGCGCAGGCCGTCGCGCAGGCGCATCAGCGAGCGGCGCACGCCGGCCAGCAGCGCCTGCAGGCGCCGCGAGCGCGAGATGGCCGCGGGCGGGATCAGCACGGGCGCGAGCGCCAGCGCGAGCAGTGCCGCGAGCGGCGCGAGCGCGATCAGCAGCAGCGCTCGATCGTGTCCGTCGAGGACGCTGACACTGGAGAGCGTGACGACGCCGAGGATGGTGAGGGCCAGCAGGTTGAGCAGCGTCTGGGAGACCATCGTGCCGAGCACGATCGGCAGTGTCTCCCGTGCGCGCCCGAGGCGGCGCGCGACGATCAGCGCGCGCGAGGGCTCGCCGAGACGGGCGGGCAGCGTGGCGGACATGAGCACGCCGATGAACGTGCCCTGCATCGCGTCGCGGCGTTTGGCGCGGCGCCAGGTGGGAGCGGCGGCGAGGATCGAGTGCCACGAGATCGCGCGCGCGAACATGGCGGCGCACATCACGGCCAGGCCGGCGGCGAGCAGGCCGGGCTTGGACGCGAGCAGCGAAGCGGCCACGCGCGCCACGCCCACCCGTTGCAGCGCGATGGCGGCGAGCCCGGCGCCGGCGAGCGAGCTGACGAAGAGGCCTGCTCGGCGCAGCGAGCGCATTCGCCGCGGGTGGCCGACCAGCGGCGGACCGGCGGGGACGAGCGACGGCAGCCGCTCGGCGGGCACGCGCGGCAGCCGGTCGGCGGGAGCCAGGCCGCAGCGAATGGCGACGCGTGTGAACCGACTGCCCCCCCGCCCGGCGGGCGACGCGACGCGCAGCGCCTGCTCGTAGCTGTCGAGCACTTCGGCGGCCACGTGCGGCCACGCGAAGCGCTCGGCGCGCGCGAGCGCGCTGAGCGCCATCCGCTCGCGCAGTCGGCGATCGAGCGCGAGCGTGCGCAGCGCCTCGGCCAAGGCGAGCGCGTCCCCCGGCGCCACGAGCGTGCCGTCGCGACCGTCGCGCAGGACGTCGCGGTAGCCGGGGATGTCGGAGGCGACGACCGGCGTGGCGGCGGCGAACGCCTCGGTGAGCACCATCCCGAAGCTCTCGCCGTGCAACGAGGGCGCGCACAGCACCTCGGCGCGAGCGAGCTCTTCGAGCTTGCGCTCCTCGGAGACCTTGCCGAGCGCGTGCACGCCGCGGTCGTCGAGCATCATGTGCGCGACCTCCTCGGGGCTCGCGCCGACGAGCGTGAGCGTCGCGGGGATCTCCTCGCGCAAGGCCTCGAACGCGCGCAGCAGGATGGGCAGGCCCTTGCGCTGCACCGCCTGTCCGATGAACAGGATCCTCAGCTGACCGGTCTCCTGCGCGGCGTGCGCCGGCTCGGCGCCGTCGGGGAGGTGGACGCCGTTGGGGACGATGCGGTAGCGACCGCCGTAGAAGCGCCGGGCTGTCCACGCGGCGGCCTCGGAGACGGCGATGCGCGCGTGCAGGCGGTTCATCCGCCGGCGGCCGCCGAGCGGGACCGCGGCGATGCCGTTGGTGAGGAGGTTCTCGGAGTAGGTGTGGAAGGTGCCCACGAGCGGCAGCTCGCCGGCGCTGGTGAGCGCGTCCCAGGAGAGCAGCGGCACCACCGGCTCGTGGATGTGCAGGACGTCGTAGCGGCCGCGGCGCAGCTCGCGACGCAGTGCGAACACCGGCCCGGGCGCGATCGCCATGTTCGAGACGGCGCCGTTGGCGGGCACGCCGATGGTGCGCCCGAGCGAGACGAAGTCCTCGCCGACGGAGCGTGGCTGGGGGCGCGCCCCGCGATGCAGGCGCCGGGAGCGCGCGTCGTCGGGGTCGAACGGCGCGAGGATGCGCGGCTCGTGCCCGGCGGCCGTCAGCTCGGCCGCAAGCGCCTCTATGTGCCGCGTGACGCCACCCGGGTAGGTCCACGAATACGGCGACAGCAGCGCAATTCGCACGGGCACACACTCTATCCGCCGGGCAGGCCTTTCCGCCGGGCAGGTCGCGGGGGCCGCGCCGGATCTGGACGGCGTGCGACCTCGCGGTGCGATAATCGGGCGTATGAGCGCTCGCCATTTCGTCAAGTACACGTTCCTGAAGCTCGATCCGGCGTGGCGTCGCCGGGACGGCGAGCGCCGCGCGCAGGACAAGCGCGAGTTCGCGGCGGCGTGCGAGGACTTCGCCGACGGGCATCTGCTGCAGAGCTTCTCGCTGGTGGGCACGCGCGGGGACGCCGAGCTGCTGCTCATCTCGGAGGCGGAGAACCTCGACCGCATCCACGAGTTCCACGTGGTGCTGGCGCAGAGCGGCCTGATGCAGTGGGCGCAGATCCCGTACTCGTTCCTGGGGATGCGCAAGAGCTCGGAGTACTCCGAAGACGAGCGCGTGACCCCCCGCGGCTTTCGCGGGAAATACGTGTTCGTGTACCCGTTCGTGAAGTCGCGCGAGTGGTACGCGCTGCCGTCGCAGGAGCGCTGGCGCATCATGCAGGGCCACATCCAGGTGGGCCGCGAATACCCGGGCGTGGACAACCACACGACCTACTCGTTCGGCCTCGACGACCAGGAGTTCGTGGTCGCGTTCGACACCGACGACGTGGGCACGTTCCTGGATCTGGTGCAGCGCCTGCGCACGACGGAGGCCTCGCGCTTCACGGTGCGCGACACGCCGAGCTTTACGTGCCTGGCGATGTCGCTGGAGCGCGCGCTGAACGCGCTCGACGGCGAGTCGGTCGCGCTCGAGGTGCTCCCCGCGGTGTAGACGCAGCTCCGATGCGCGTCGGGCGCATCGGTTCGTTGACTCGGCCTCGGCGTTCTGAGAAGATCCCACGCGAGGACGCGTTGCGTTGAGGGATCTGGACATGCGGCGCGTGATGGGCCATTGCGACGGGGGACGCGATCGACAGGAGCACGATGCTCGGGCCGACAGGACGTGTGCAAGCAGCGCCGAATCTCTATCCAGGCGATCGCTTCGGGGGCATTTACAGAGCGCGAGCGGCAAGACGCCCCGTGGAGCCGGGACGGGCGCTGGCGGCGGCTTTGCTGCTGTCGCTGTTGCTTGGAGCCGCGATCGTCGTGGGTCTTGGTGGTGGGCGCGCCTCGCCGCTCGCGCGCCAGAGCTCCTCACATGAGGGGCTTCTCGGCCTTCCCGCGGCTGCTCGCGGTCTCGTCTCGGGAGCGCTCGGCGCTGATGACCCGGCGCTCAAGGCGCTCATCCAGCAGGGCGAGAAGCTCACTGGTGGCGGGGAGGTCGGCCAGGGCGGATTCGGCGCAAGCGTGGCGCTGTCGGCGGACGGCGACACAGCGCTGGTCGGCGCCCCTGGCGACGATGGCGTCGGGGCCGCGTGGGTGTTCACGCGCACGGGCTCGACCTGGACCCAGCAGGGCCCGAAGCTCACCGGCGGCGGGGAGATCGGCAACGGCGAATTCGGCAGAAGCGTGGCGCTGTCGGCGGACGGCGACACCGCTCTGATCGGTGGCCGTGGCGACGACGGCGACGTGGGCGCGGCGTGGGTGTTCACGCGCTCGGGCTCGACCTGGACACAGCAGGGCGAGAAGCTCACCGGCGCCGGAGAGGTCGGCGACGGCGATCTGGGAGTGAGCGTGGCGCTGTCCGCGGACGGCGACACAGCGCTGGTC
Organism: Solirubrobacteraceae bacterium; assembly: GCA_035484215.1. GTDB lineage: Bacteria > Actinomycetota > Thermoleophilia > Solirubrobacterales > Solirubrobacteraceae > Palsa-744. Next base: position 7,098 of record DATHPE010000002.1, read on the forward strand.
GGTGGCTCGGCTGACGATGAGATGACCGGCGCGGCTTGGGTGTTCACGCGTTCGGGCGGAGTCTGGAGCCAGCAGGGTGAAAAGCTCACCGGCGGCGAAGGGTGCGGCACGCCGTTCTTCGGCAGGAGCGTCGCGCTGTCAGCCGACGGCAACACGGCGCTGATCGGCGGCCCGGTCGACTGCGACGTCGGCGCCGCGTGGGTGTTCACGCGCACGGGCACGAGCTGGAGCCAGCAGGGCGCGAAGCTGACCGGCGGCGGGGAGATCGGCAAAGGTTGGTTCGGCGAACGCGTGGCGCTGTCCTCGAACGGCGACACGGCGCTGATAGGCGCCTGGTTCGACGACGGGGCGATCGGCGCCGCGTGGGTGTTCACGCGCACGGGCACGAGCTGGAGCCAGCAGGGTGCCAAGCTCACCGCAAGTGGGGGCATCGGCACACGCTTCTTCGGCCACAGCGTCGCGCTCTCCTCCGATGGTGACACCGCGCTCGTCGGGGGCGCCTACGGAGACACCGGCTTCCCCGGCGCCGCATGGGTTTTCACCCGCGCGGGGTCGAGCTGGACCCAGCGGGAGGAAAGACTCGTCGGCAGCGGCGAGAGCGTCGAAGGCTACTTCGGCAGCGGCGGCGGTGACTTCGGCGAAAGCGCCGCGTTGTCCTCCGATGGTGAAACCGCGCTGATCGGCGGCGCCAGCGACGACCGGCTCGCGGGCGGAGCGTGGGTGTTCGTCGATCAGCCGTCGGTCGCGCCGAGCCCGGCTGAATACGGCAGATGCCTGCGAGTACCGCGAGCGCGCGGTGAGCTGTCGAGGGGCCAGTACGACAACGCCCGCTGCACCGAGGTGGGCCGCAAGCAGGCAGATGAATGGTATCCGGGCGAGGCGCGCGCCCACTTCACGTCGAGGATCACAGCGGGCTCAGCGACGATCGAAACGGTAAAAGGCGCGAGGGTGACGTGCGGAGCCGAGACGGGCACGGGCGAATACACAGGGGCCGGGACGACGACCGTCGGTGGCGTGGTCCTCGCCTTCACCGGATGCGAATCGCTCGGCGCGATGTGCTCCACCGCCGGGGCTGCGCAAGGGGAAATAGTGACGACGCGGCTGCAGGGCTCACTCGGGATCACGGAGCTCGGCGAAACGCGCGTCGGGAACAGGATCGGGCTCGCCCTGTCCCCGGCCGAAGGCGGATCGATGATGGAATTCAGCTGCGGCGCTGTGCCTGTATCGGTGCGAGGCTCGGTGATCGTGCCGGTTCGAGCGAACGTGATGCTACTCGCGCCGAAGCTGAACTTCTCGGCGGCGAGAGGCAGACAGAGACCCGAAAGCTTCGTCGGAGCGCCGAGGGTCCTGCTCGAAGCCTCCTTCGAGGAGCAACCCTTTGAACAGGCCGGGCTGCGGGTCAAGACGACGCAGACCAACGAAGAAGCGGTCGAGGTCAGCTCGCTCTTCTGAGCGGGCCGACGTGAGGCCGGGCATCGCGGCCGTAGCTGGGATAATCGCCGTCATGGGCAAGTCCGCGGCCGATCTTCGCTGCGCCGACCCGGTGCTCGCACGGCTGATCGACGCGATCGGCCCGCTGGCGGACGCCCGCGAGGGCAGGCCGGAGCACGATGACCACTATGGCGCGCTCGTGCGTTCGATCACCGGCCAGCAGCTCTCGGTGCTGGCCGCGCGCGCGATCTACGGACGGCTTACCGCGCGTTTCGGCCAACGCCCGCCGACGCCCCAGGAGATCCTTGCGGACGACCCCGAGGAGCTGCGCGCCGCGGCGGGCCTGTCACGCGCGAAGGTCAGCTATCTGCGCTCGCTGGCCGAGCACGTGCTCTCGGGAGAGCTGGAGCTCGAGCGTCTGAACGAGCTCCCCGACGAGCAGGTGATCGAGGAGCTCACCGCGGTGAAGGGCCTGGGCGTGTGGACGGCGCAGATGTTCCTGATGTTCCACCTGGAGCGCCCGGACGTGCTGCCGGTCGGCGATCTGGGCATCCGCCGGGCGATCGAACGCGCTTATGGCCTCGACGGTCTCCCCGACGGCCCGACGATCGAGACGATCGCCGAGCCGTGGCGGCCGCAGCGCACGCTCGCGTGCAGGTACCTGTGGCGCTCGCTGCAGAACGAGCCGGGGTAGGCGGCTACTTCTTCGACGGCTTCTTGGCCGGCTTCTTGGCCTTGGTGCTGGCGTACTTCTTGCGCGCCGCCCGTTCGCACGCGACGCGCCTGCTCTTCTTCTTGTCCTTCTTGCACGCCTTCAGCGCTTTCGCGAGCAGCTGGGCCTTGGTCGCTTTGAAGCTCTTGACGGCTCCGCAGCCGGTGACTTCCACCTTCGTGGTCTTGCTGATGAACGCGCCGTTCTGACCGGTGAGCTCGGTCGGCAGCACCAGGCTCGTTTTACACAGGTTGTAGTGTTCGCTTTCGGCCACGTGGGGCGTCAGCACGCCGTGCGGACCGGCCGGGAAGATCGATTCGAACTTCGTGAACGGCGCGTCCGGGGCCGTTTCGAACTTCGAGTAGGTGACCCCTTCGGTGATGTCCGTTTTGCCGTCCAGGACGATGGTGACCCCTTCGCCCTGCAGCACGAACTCGACGTCCGGGAATGCCGCGCCGCCGTGGGAGACCAGGTACGCGGGGCCTCTCAGCGGATTCTTGAACACCGGGGTGTGTACGATCCCTTCGCCGATCACCGACCCTTCGTCGCACGAGGCGGGGTTGGCGTCGAAGACCTTTTCCACGCAGGCTTTCTGAAGCGTTTCCAGCCGCGACGGCAGCGACGCCGGGATCGTCAGATCGACCTTGTGGATGTTCGCCTGCCCCAACCCGGGCGATTCGACCGTCACGATGAAGGTCGTGCCGTCCGCTTTGCTGCCCTGGCCGGCAACGGACGCCTTCAGCCTCGGGGCGAACGGCAGGGCGGCGCAGTTGGACGCGTAGAACGGAGAGGACACGGCGGCGCTTTCGAGCGAGCTCTTCAATGTCGCGGTGATCGCCGTCTGGGCGCAGTTGGTGGGATTGAACTCGAAGTCCGGACGATCGATGGTCACGTTGAGCTGCTTGAGCTGCGATGGAACGCCTTCGATGAATTCCGGCAGGCCAGAGAGTTCAGTGGCTTCGCCTTTTTCGTTGATGAACCTCGCCGCTTCGGTGTTGATCGTGGCCGCCGCGGTGTTCTCGTTGATCGCGATGCTCGAGCGGACGACGACTCGTCCGAGATGGAAGGGGCCGGCTTTCGCCAGTGTCACCGCGGACAGGCCGAACGGCGCACCGTCGTAGGGGCCCGTGAGATAGACCTTGCCGGGCAGCGAGTACGGATCTTCCCCCAGACCCGAGACGGCGGTCGAGACGCCGATTTCGCTTTCAGCAGAGCAGTTGCCTTCCGCCGCCTGTGGTTCCGGGCACGGCGTCACCGAGGCCAGGATCGCCGCTAGACCCGCCGGCAGCTGCATGTTCGAGATCGCCCTCAGCGCCGCATCGGCCTGCGGCACGCCGATCGTGAGCGTGAACGGTGTGAAGGCGCCTGCCTGACTGTTGGTGGAGCCGGCGGAGAAGGTCGGCGCGAACGGTGTTTGGCTCGCGCACGAGGTGATGTTGAAGGTGGGCGGCGGTTCTGGCCGCGTTTCGGTCCCCGACCACGAGGTGAACTGGGCCTCGGATGGATATTCCCCGCACGAAGGTGGCGTGGTGAGCGACGCGCGCGGCCCTCCGAAGAGTTCGATGGTCAGTTCTTCGAATGGCACGTCCGGAGCGTTCTCGACGGTCGAGGTGATCTGGCCCGTCGGTCCCACGTTCACTTCGCCCGCGAGCTTGACGAGCACCTTCGACACCGGATCCTGCGCGACGATGTACATCGCGAACAGCGAGCCGAACGGGTTTTCGTTCTGCTTTGCGATGTACACGCCGCCCACCAGTTCGTTGGGCAGGTCCGGTGTCTTGATGTGGACCACGCCCACCTTGGACGCGTTCGGACAGAAGTTCGTGCCGGGCTCCAGCGGTTCCGGCAGTTTCTGCGTGTACGTCTGCATTTCAGTTCCTTCGAATCGCCCGAAGCCGGTGAAACCGATCCCTCCCGGCGCTTCGGTTTCTCCCTCCGCGCACGCTTCCAGCCCATTCGCCGCGGAGGGGCTGAGCATGACGCCCAGAGGAAGCTTCACCGTCGTGTCCTCGACCGCCGACTCGGCTTTCCCAGCGGCTTCGAGGGTCGTCTGCTGAGGCACGTGTATATGCACGCTCAACCCAGACGGCGCGTCCGCGGTTTCCGTTTCCGGGGCAACGGAGATCGACGGGCTGAAGGGAAGCGACGCGCAGCCCGTGAGCTGTTCCATCAGCGGCGCCCGCGGGGGCTGGGCGAGCGCGTAGCCTTCCGGCTTTGCCGCGGTGGGCCATGAGTCGCCTTCCACGCTCGTCTCCGGCGGTTCTGCCGCGCACGACGTTGGGAGCGTCAGGAAGGCCGTTGGCGAGGTCGCGGGCGGCTCGCATTTCTTCTGCGGGTTGTCGTAGCCAAGGCATCCCCAGCCACGAGATTCGTCGTGGCTGCGTTCGTCGGGCACGCCCCATATCGTCACCCTGCTGCCGAGCAGCTGGACGGCCTGCGTGGTGTTCAGGGTGCTCACCGTCACCCCGTAGCCTTCGCCGGTGCGAACGGACGTGTCGAGGACGATCGGGATGTGCGCGGTGTAGATGCCGAAGCGCGCCGGCTCGCCCGGCGCCGGCACGAGGTTGAACACGGGGACCGCGTCGGTGAAGCGATGGAGGAGGATCGGGTCGTAGAAGGTCACCACCGCCATGCCGACGGCCGTTTCGGGCGGACATGAATCGGTTTCCTGCGCATCGGACGTGCCGAACTCCAGATCGGTGCACTGCGCAACGGCGGTCGTGTCGCCGACCAGTCCGGGCGGCAGCTTGAAGCTCAGGTTCTTCGCGAGCGCCGGCGCCGACGGTTCGAACGTCGCGCCGTTTTCAGGATTCAGGGCGAGGTTCCGGTTCAGGTCGAACGTCGTGGTCATCTGGAACGGGTGCGAGCCGGCTTCGGCGTCGGGGGATCCGTCCTCGTTTTCCGGGTTGAGTTCGTACTGCGCGGCGCCAAAGGGTGTGGCTTCGCCGTTCACCGCGAGGCTCTGTTCGAGCGAGTCGGGTGTCGCTTCGCCGCCGGTGACCGTCACCTGCCCGTGGAGCTCAGCCGGCGAGGTCAGGTTCACCTTGACCCTGATGATCATCGCCAGCTCTTCGTATGGCGGCAGCTTTCCGCTGTACGTGCAGGTGAGGACCTGCGTGAACGGCGGCTTGGGGCAGCTCACCGCGTTGCCGAGTTCGGCGGAGCGTTTGTTGCCCTCGATGCGGCCTTCGAGCCCGATCACTTCCAGTCCGGAGGGAAGCGCGTCGGTGAGGACGATCTCGTTCGTCGCGCTTTCGCCGTGAGCTTCCGCGTCGCCGAGGTTCGCTGCCGCGACTTCGATGATGGCTTCGCCGTGATTCGGGCCTCCACCCTTGAGCGGAAGGTCCGTCGGCGCGGCGATCGATTCGAGCTTCCAGTGAGGCAGGGGGGATGCGCCGGCGAGCGCGGGCGTCGCTCCCGCGAGCGCCGCGAACAGCAGGCTCACCGCTGCCCCGGCCAGAAGTGATCGCACTGTGATCCGGTGGGGTCGCCGACGGCTCATCTCCCGCTGCCCCTCGTCGAGCTCTTCTTGCCCTTTGTCGACTTCTTCGGTCCGTAAAGCTTGCGCGCCTGCTTCTCGCACGCCTGACGCTTGCTCTTCTTCCTGTCCTTGGCGCACTTCTTCAGCGCGCTCGCGAGCTTCTGCGCCCGCGTCGGCGCTTTCTTGGCCGGCGGCGCGGACACCTTTTCGTGGAGCACCTGCTGCTGAGCGCTGACGCTGCCGGAGGCGCCGGGGGTGGTGCTCGCCGGCGCCTGGAAGGCCGGCTGGGAGGTTGACCCCGGTCTGCACTGCGCTTCCGATTCACACGGCGGCGAGCCTGTCGAGGCAGCTTCCTGACAGCTCGACGACGGTTCGGCGGATGACGGTTCGCACACGTGCGCGTCGTACACGTCGTAGAGAGTGTCTTTGTCCTGCTGCACGAGCTGCTCGGCGGTCAGGAAGAACACGTCGTTTCCGGTCGCGCTCGCGTCCAGGAACGCCGCTTCCTGTTCGGAGGCGCCCGAGGAGATCAGCCCGACGCAGCCGCCTTCGCTGTCGCAGCTGCCGACGGCGTTCGGCTCGTACTCGTAGACCTTCTCCTTCGTGCCCGTCGCCGCCGGCACCAGATGGTCTGGGCTGTTGAAGAACAGCCGGCCGCTGTTCGACAGATAGCGAGACTGATAGAGCGCGGTCTGGCGTCCCATCTGCGTCCATCCGGGGATGCTTCCGGCAAGCCAGTGATCGGTGGGTTCGCTGGGTCCGCGTTCCTCCCAGATTTCGGGGCCGTCGACGAGCAGTTTCCCTCCTTCGGGTCCTTCCTTGTCGAGCACCCCCGCCGGGCGCGCGCCGGTGGGATTGCAGGACGCGCATACGAGGCGTTCGCTGCTCGCGTCGAACAGGAAGACCTCCTCGTCGCGCGCCCCTCCCGCTTCGGCGCTGGCGTCTTCGTTGTCGTACCCGGTCAAGCTCCGATCGGACATGAATGCCAGGTAGCGACCGTTCGGCGAGACTCGAGAGGTCATGAAGCCCAGATCCCCACGTTCTCCAAACAGCACCCCACCCCAGTCGGGCATGTCTTCGGAGGAGAGGACCGCGACCAGCTTCGTCGGCATCCATTCCGTGCCGTTGTAGTGGCGTACGTAGAGGTTGCACGCCGTCCTCGCCGGCGCTTCTTCCCCGGCGCAGTCCCCGCGAGCGGCTTCTTCGCCCTCGGCGTTCTTGGAGCTGGCGAGCACCCCGCTGGCCGCGAAGTAGACATAGGAGCCATCTTCGCTTGCGCCGAGCACGCCGCCGCCGCCGGTTTCTTCTCTGCTTCCCGCCACACCGGAGGTTTCGCCGCTCGTGCCTTCCGGAGTCAGGTCGGCGAGCGTGTATGCGAGAGGACTCCCCGGAGCGCCGCCGCCGCTCAGTTCGGCGACGTAGAGATCGTACCCGCGTATTTCCCCTCCTTCGTTTCCGTTCAGGTTTCCGGCCTTGGACCCGGGGGTCAGTCGCTGCGTATCGGTGAAGAAGACCTTCGACCCGTCTGCGCTCGCCGTCTGGAATACGGGCTTGCTCGGGCCCGCTCCCGACGCTCCCTTTTGCACCGTGCTGAGCTGGAGCGTTTCCTGCGTGGCGGTGTCTCGCACGTAGAGGGTGGAGCTCGTGGCTGACGTCGACGTCCAGAAGACGAGCGAGCCGTCGGTCGAGATCGCGTGGTTTACGTCGTGGCTCTCTCCCGCGGCTTCCGGGCCACCCAGCGTCACCTCTGATCCGACCGGGGCACCGTGCAGCACGCTGACCGGCTGCACGTCTTCGCCCGTGCAGAGAGGGACGGCAGGCACTTTGCAGCTCCCCTTTGGCCCCCACTCATAGAGCCCGGGGGCAGCTCTGTGGGACCTGAAGACGACGTGGCTCAGATCGGCGGTGGCGCCCTCGAATTCGAGCCCGAGGTTCGTCCCGCTGGCCACACCGCCACCAAACGGTTCGCCGCCCGGCTCGTTCACTTCAGTGACCAGCGCGAGGTAGCCGGGGTTCTCGGGCGTCATGCGTTCGCCGTCTTGCTTCGCCGAGGAGTAGCTTTCGCTTTCCTGCGCTTGCGCTTCCAGCCCCGCGTCATCGCGCAGGTAGATCGTCTTTTCCTGCTTGCCAACTTCCTGTTCGGAGAGCGGTGGCGAGAGCGGAGGTTCCGCGAGCGTGCCGGACTTGGCGGCTCCCGGGAACGGTTCCACCAGCGCCAGCGCCAATGTCGGGGAGAAGAACTGATACTCACCCGCGGCGCCAGCTTTGAAGCCGCTGCCGGTTTCGTTGGGCGTCGCGATGTCGCGCGAGCTCCACCCTTCCGAGCCACGGACGGAGAGGATCTGCGGGAATTCCACAGGGCGGTTGCCTTCAGGCGCCGGGGTCACGGGCATCGGCCCGTCGGCCACGAACGTGATCGCCCTGCCGTTTTCGGACGCCTGTATCACTCCCCCTTCGTTGGTGATCGTTTCGGGTTCCGAGCCGCCCTTTTCCGGCGGGGAGACCATCTCCCAGGCGCGGCCGTCGGGGAGCGCGCCCGCCGCCGCGAGGATTGTGAACGTCTGTTCGGAGCTGCGCGACGTCCCAAACGTGTTCTTCGCCACCACCCTGTAGTGGTAGACACCCGTAGGCAGGCCGCTCGGCAGTTCCACGCTTACTTCCTGCTCGGCGAAGCCGCCGCCGATCGTCTGTTCCGCCGTGGCCTGGCACGGCGACGGGTTCGAGCTGCAGCTGCCCGATCCGTATTCGAAGTGGTAGCTCGTTTCGCTGCCCGTGGGGTCCACCCGGGCCTTCAGCGTCGTCGCGCCCAACACCGCCGGGCAGCCCGACTGCGGGTCGCCCAGGGTGCACGCCGACACACCTTCCACCGTAGGGCGCGCGGGCGGTTCGAGCGTGAAGACGTCCACCCTGTCGGCCTGCGCGTCGCTGACGTAGACGGCGCCGGTCTTGGCGTCCGCGGCGATGCCGCGCCCGTCCTCCAGCCCCGAGACGCTGAAGCGCTGGATGAGCTGCCCTTCGGGGTTGAACGCCGCCACCGTGGTGGCATCCTGTCCGCCAACGCTCGCGAGGGTGTTGATGTAGACGTCATTCTGTTCATCGACGCCGTTGCCCGCCGCTTCGGCGGGGTTCACCGCGACCGACGTCGAGTATTGGAAGTCCAGCGCCGGGTCCAGGACTGCCCCGGTAGCCCCTGCGAGCTTCGCGATCACGGCGAATTCTTCACCTGTGCCGTGTTCATGTTCATATTCGTTGGCGATTTCCTGTTCCACTTCGCTGCTGCCCGCGTCGACCACTCCGAGATAGAGGTTGTCGTTGGAGTCGACGGCGAACCCGGGCTTTGCTTCTTCGGTCAGGCCCGAGTGAATTATCGACTCGCTTGCGTTCTTGGGAGCGCCGTCGTTGAGCTTGTAGACCTCGCCGGACGCCAGATCAACGAACAGGGAGCCACTCGGGTCCACCGCGACTTCGGCCGGATGTTCTGCGGTAAAGAGGTGTTCTTCGGTCTGTTCCAGGGTTTCGCCTCTCTGGTGGAACCCGTGGAACGTCGCGATCAGCGTGCCTGCGGCGTTGAACTTGTAGACCCAGAAGAATTCTGGGTCGGCGGCTTCGGCCTTTATTTCTTCCGCTTCTTCTTCCGCTCTTTCCCTCGCCCGTGGCCCCGCTCGTTCGTCTTCTCTGGCTTTGGCGTCTCTTTCTTCCTCTTCGCCTTTGAGCGTTTCCGCGGTGGCTTCCTTGGCTTTCGCTTCTTCTTCCTTGGCTTTCTGTTCGGTTCCCGTGAGTCTGGCGGCTTCCTTGTTCAAGGCTACCGCTTCTTCTTTGAGCTTTTTGGCTTCTTCTTTGAGCTCTGCGGCTTCTTCCTTGAGTTCTGTTGCTTCTTCGTCGAGTTCGGTGGAGCTCAGAACCTGCCTGTCGCCCACGACGTACACGTCGCCGGCGGAGGGACCGGTCGCCGTGTTATCCACGGCGACACTCCCTGGAGCCGGAACTTCGAGCGATCTCGCGTAGTTCTCGATCGGTTCCCCTTTTTCGTTCAGGAGGGGTTCGCCTTTTGTGTTCAGCGCGGGCCTGAACTCCTCAACTCGGTTGTTCGCGTGGTCGGCCACGTACACGTCGCCGGTGGAGTCCTCGACGGCGATCCCGGAGGGGTCCACGAACTGGCCTTCACCCGAGCCCGGCGAACCGAACGAAAAGCCGAACACGTGCCCCCTCTGACCGAGGGCCAGCGCCGGCGCGCATCCCAAGAGCAGCGCGCCGATCAACGCGCCGAACAGCACGAGCGAACGGCTTGGCAGACGGCGCCTGCCGGCACGACCGCCACCGCCGCCGGAGAGCATCCGCAACCACCGCCCCTCTCGCTCTCGCTCCCTGCCCATCGATCGTCCCTCTCCCGTCGCGATCCCGGCCGATCCCCGGCTACTGTTATCAAGTGTAGCGATTCGTCAGAGACTGTCAAGCGAGAGGAACTGTCACTCACGCCATCTGGCCCGTCCAAGGTGTGCCGCCATCGGTGCACAAAAAAAGACGTGCGCGGAACCGAGATGGCCCCACGCACGCCTCACTGCCGATCATGACCGGGAGCCGGGCATCGACCTGTCGGCCGATGCCCAGAGCCCAGGTGATTGATCGTTACTCGTTTTCAGCCAGAACCTCAACGGCGCTGCTCCATGCGATGGAGGCAGTAGCCGTCTCGACGTTAGGACCGGTGTTTTCGAAGCTGATCCCACCGTTCTCGGAGAATTCGGTGACGAGATCCTGTTCGCCTTTGCCTGCTCCGAACGTGGTCGTGCCTTTGGTCGAGCCTTTGGCGTTGACCGGCGTGGCGACGCCGCTGAGCGTTCCACTCGTCTCGAAGATCACCCCAGGCGCACACACGAACTCAGCCAGAAGGCCTGACGGTCCTGATTCACTTTCGAACTCGTCCCAGACTTCCCCTTCGGCCGGTTCGCCACCGCTCGGGCCTTTTTCGCCGTGATCGATCAGGCGGCTGACAGCCGTGCTGGTGATTTCTCCCGAAGCGTCACCCGGCGTCGTGCAGGCGCCTTTGGTCACGCTGAGGACACAGGTTTTGAAGTTGGTCACGTTCTTGTCTGTTTTGCTGCCGGTGATTTCATCCGTGCCCGTGCTGGACTTGCATGTGATCGTGCCGGCTGCCGACGCCAGGGTGGCCGTCTTGGTTTTGTCTGTGGATTTGATTCCCACAGCCGAGCCCCGTTCGTACTTACCTTCGGGTCCTTCGTAGTATTTACCGGGTTCTGGTGCAAGCGTCGTGCACGTGTTGGTCAGGTACTTACCCTCGTAAATGGCTTTTGACTTTTCTTTGCCTTTACTGATGTATTTGACGGTGACCTTCGACACTTTGGTGCACGTGATGTACTGGCCCGCGAACGCGGACGACGCAGCCATCGCGCTAAGCGCGAACATGGCGGCGAGGCACAGCCCCACAATACCGATGCGTTTCATCTGTCCACTGCTCCTTTTCCCTCTAGGAATAGAACGACCGACCCGAGAATCCCCTTCTTCAGGACAGGAACGCCCCGAAGCCCGTCGTTACCGTCGACTGTATTCCAGCAAACGGTGATGTACACGTGACCTTGGCAGAAAACGTCTCCTGAGTCAAGGTCAAGCCGAAACGATGTCTGGGCACTCCGTCGTGCACTCCCACTGGGGAGTTCGGGTACTGCCGGAGACCCGGGTGCTCCGCACCCCTTGCATCACTTGACATCATGTCGCGGCGACCGTACCACAGGCACCACCCAGCCGTCAACCCCTGCGCTGGCTCAGCTTGTGCGGCACACCACGACGGTGCGGTCGGCCTCCGCGAGCAGCTCCCACCCCACGGGAGCGCCGCCGCGGAAGTGGCGCGCGACCACGGCCGTCGGACCGGGAAGGCCGCGCCCGCCGGGCTGGTCGGCGCGCGCATCGTGGAAGACCACGCGGCCACCCACCGCCACGAACCCGTGCCAGCTCGACCAGTCGAGCTCGCATCCGTCCTCGGAATGATCGCCGTCGATGAACACCATGTCCACCTCTCCGGACCAGCGCTCGGCGACCTCGTGAGACAGAGCGACGTGCCAGCAAACGCGCGGAGCGTCGCCGGCGCGAGCGCGCACCGCACGCATGACCGTGCGCCGCGTCGCCCACTCGCTCGCGCCCCAGCCGCGCGGCAGCGCATCCGGGTGCGCGCCGAAGGGATCGACCAGGTGCAGCTCGGCCCCCGGCGCGAGCGCGTCGCACAGCGCCAGCGCGGAGGCGCCCTCGTAGACGCCGATCTCGACCACCCGTCGCGCACCGCGGGCGGCGTCGAGCAGAGCACGCGCGTCCTCCCGCGAGTGCATCGTGCGCGGGGGTATCAGGCCGAGCCCGAGCGCCAGCGCGCGCAGGCGCACGTCGTCGCGCAGCTGGGCAGGCGTCAGACGACGGAGCGCTTGGGGCAGGAACGCCACCGCCACAGCCTATGCGCGCGCTCCGCGCTCACGCGCGAGCGCGAGACGCGTCAGACCGCGGAGACCTGCTCCTCCTCGGCGACGCGGAAGGAGGAGCCGCAGCCGCACGCGGCGACCACGTTGGGGTTGTTGACCTTGAAGCCCGCGCCCTGCAGGCTCTCCTCGTAGTCGATCGTCGAGCCGCGCACGAACTGCAGGCTCTCGCCGTCCACGAGCAGCTTCAAGCCGTGGCTCTCGAACACGACATCGCTCTCGCGCTGCTCGTCGAAGGCCAGCTGGTACTGAAAGCCCGAGCAGCCTCCGCCGCGCACGCCCACGCGCAGGCCCGCCACACCGGCATCCGCCTGCTGGGAGGCGAGGAACTCATGGACCTTCTCGGCGCCCTTGTCGGTGATATCGATCATGGCTCAGCTCCTGTGGACTCGCTCCAAGACTTTCCAAAGTATAGCGGTCGCCTCGCGCCGTACTCGCGCATGCGCGGAGACCTTCTACTCTTGAGACGGATGCCCTCTGCAGAGGACATAAAGCAGCGGATTGAGACCGCCATCGCGGGAGCGCACGCCGAGGTCGAGGACTACACCGGCGGCGGCGATCACTTCCGCGCGACCGTCACCGCACCCGCGTTCGACGGCCTCAGCCGCATCGAGCAGCACCGCCTCGTGTACGCCGTCTTCGGAGCTGAGATCGGCGGGGCGATCCACGCCCTCGCGCTGAAGACACAGGTCCCGTCGAAGATCCAGACCAACTGAAGAAAGCCAGGAGCGCCACATGTCCGCCAGCCAGTTCCAGCCATTGCCGATGTCAAGCAGCGAGCCCAGCGCAGCACCCGCGCCCAGCGCGGAGCCCAACCCCATCCGCGAAGCGATCGCCGAGGCGATCCAGGAGCACAAGGTGATCCTGTTCATGAAGGGCACGCCCGAGGCGCCGGCGTGCGGGTTCTCCGCGCGCACGGTGGCCGCCCTGCAGGAGCTCGACACGGCGTTCGCCGCGGTCGACGTCCTGCCCGACCCGCGGATCCGCCAGGAGCTCTCGGCGCTGTCGAACTGGCCGACAATCCCCCAGCTGTTCGTCAACGGAGAGCTGATCGGCGGTGCCGACATCGTCGCGGAGATGTACGAGTCAGGGGAGCTCACGCAGGCGTTGCTGTAGCGTCCCGCGCCGCATGGCTCCCGTCGCGGTCGCAACCGACAGCACTCACTACCTCCCCCGAGCACTCGCCGACGAGCAGGGCGTCCATCAGGTCAGCCTGTACGTGGGCTGGAAGGGCCAGCCCGAGCGCGAGCTGCAGATGGACGGCTTCGACGCCTTCTACGAGCGCCTGCGCGGCGATCCCGAACTGCCGAGCACCTCGCAGCCGTCGATCGGGGACTTCCTGACCGTGTGGGAGCCGCTGCTCGAGGACGGACAGGACATCGTCTCGATCCACCTGGCGGGGGGCATATCCGGCACCGTCGAGGCGGCGCGCCAGGCGCACGGGCTGCTGAGCGAGCGCGGCCTGGGCGAGCGCGTGGAGGTCATCGACGGCGAAACCGCCTGCGGCGGCACGGGGCTGCTCGTGCTCGCCGCCTGCGCGGCGGCACGCTCGGGCGCCGGCTTGGACGCGGTCGTGGCCCGCGTGCGCGAGACGCGCAAGGCGCTGAGGATCTGGTTCTGCCTCGACACGCTCGAGTACCTGCGGCGGGGTGGGCGCGTCGGCAGGGCTCAGGCGTGGCTGGGCGGCACGCTGAAGATCAAGCCGATCCTCTCGCTCGAGTACGAGATCGTGCCGGTGGAGCGCGTGCGCACGGCGGGGCGGGCGTTCGAGCGCATGGTGGCCTATGCGCAGGAGCTCCACGACAGCGGCGCCGACGGCTGGGTCGTGCAGCACATCCAGGCGCCCGAGCAGTCCCAGCGCCTGATCGAGCGCTGTCGCGAGATCTTCGACTCCGAGCCGGTGTTCACCTCGGAGGTCGGACCGGTGATCGGCACATACACCGGCCCGGGCCTGATCGGCGTCGGCGCGATCCCCCGCGCGTTGCTGGCCTGATCAGCCGCGACGGCGCCGGCGCCGGCGCAGCACGCGAGCGCCGATCATCAATCCCACGACCGCGGCGCCGACGGTGATTTCGCTGCGGTGACGCTCGACGTGCGCGCGCCAGTCGGTCACGCGCGCGACTTCGCCGCGCAGGTTCGCCACCGACACGGCGAGCTCCATGCGGTTGGCCTCGATCGAGCTGCGGATCTCGGCGGGCGTGCGCTGGGCCATCAGCTCTCCACCCCCGCGCCGGCGGGCGTCGACGGAGCGCTCTGCGGGGTGGCAGGATATGGCGCGCCCGGCACGCCGCCGGCGTCGGCGACGGGCTTGACCGACTCGCGGATCTTGCGGGCCTCCTCGATCGCCATGTTGGGCATCGGCGGAGAGCCTTTTTTGACGGCTCTGGCGGCGATCAGGCCGGCGAGCAGCCCTAGCACCACGAGGATCACGGCCATCGCGAAGAAGCCCCAGAAGTAAGTGAAATCGCTGCCGATCGGCAGGTAGTAGTAGAGCAGCCACGCGCACCCCGTAAGCGCGAACACGAGCGCGGTGAAGAAGAACACCCCCGCGGCCGCTCCCACGACGGCGCCCTTGACGAGCTTGGTCGCCTTCTCGCTCATCTCCGCCTTGGCCAGCTCGATCTCCTCGCGCACCAGCAGCGTCGCGCGCTCGGAGACCTCGGCTATAGCCGTGGCGATGCTCTGGGTCTCCTGGCTGCCCTGGCCGGTCCCCGACGGATCCCCCACCGACGGTGTCGGAGAGCTGCTCACTCGGGCGGCTCCTCGTCGAACACGCGCCTCCACACGGCCGCGGCCGCGCGGTTGGCGACGATGCCCACGAGGGCGCTCACGCCCGCCAGCAGGCCCTGCCACATCAACCGTCTGACCATCTCGTTCTGCACGATCGCGCCAGTCTATTGCTCCAGGCCGCCGCAGACAGTCTCGACCACGAGCCACTTGGCCCGCTCGAAGTACCCGTCGTCCTGCGGCAGCAGACCGAAGATCCAGCCCGTGAGCAGCTGCTCGATCGCGCCGTAGAAGGCCATCGCGGCGAACCGCGCTTCGATCTCCTGCTTGAACACGCCTTCCGCCTGCGCCTTGACGATCATGCCGCCGATCAGGTCGTAGGCCTCGCGGATGGTGGCGATGTGGGTGTTGCCGAACGAGTTCGCCGCGCGCGTGACCTCGACGATGATCACCTTCATCAGGTCGGGATCGTGCTGATAGCTGTCGACGATGAACGACGCGATCGCGCCGAGCTTGTCCCTGACCGGCAGCGCCTGCGCGTCGACCTCGCGGATCAGCTCGAGCATCACCTGCCAGCGCTCGAGGAACAGCGTGTCGAGCACCTCGTCCTTGGAGGCGAAGTAGTGGTAGACGAGGCCGTAGGCCACGCCGGCCTCGTCGGCGATGTCCGACACGCGGCAGGCGTGAAAGCCCTGCCGGGCGAACACCCGCACCGCCGCGTCGAGGATCAGCCGGCGCTTGTCCTGCGCTCTGGCGCTGGGAGCGACCGAGGCTCGGCCGACTGCTCGTCCCGCGCTCACACGCGCTCCTCGACCGGCCAGCGGTAGACCTCGGGCCGGCGATTGGCCAGCGAGGGCAGGCGCGCGCGGATGTCGGCCTGGCGCTCGATGTCGAGGTCGGCGACGATGTGACCCTCGTGGTCGGGCGCCTGCGCCAGCACCACCCCCCAGGGGTCGACGATCATCGAGCGCCCGCCCGACTGCTGCCCCGTGGGGTGCTCGCCGACCTGATTGGCGGCGATCACGAACACCTGGTTCTCGATCGCGCGTGCGCGCACCAGCGTTCGCCAGTGGTCGCGCGTGGTGGCGAGCGTGAACGCGGCCGGCAGCGCGACGATGCGCGCCCCACGCACGGCGAGGATGCGGTAGAGCTCGGGGAAGCGCAGGTCGTAGCAGATCGACAGGCCCAGCTCGACGCCGTCGGCGGTCCGCGAGAGCACGATCTCCTCGCCCGGCTCCTCCAGCTCGGACTCGTTGTACGTGTGCCCGCCGACTTCCACGTCGAACATGTGCACCTTGCGGTACAGCGCCATCACCTCGCCGCGAGGGCTGACGTGCAGGGACGTGTTGGCGAGCTTGGCCTGGCCGGGAACGCGCTCGAGGATCGAGCCGGCGACGAGGTCGACGCCGAGCTCGCGCGCGATCGCGCGCGCCCATCCGACGGCGGCGCCGTCGAGCGTCTCGGCCCCCGCGCGCAGGTCGTCGTATGAGCCCATCGCCGTCCACTTCTCGGGTAGTACGATCAGCCTGGCGCCGTCAGCCGCGGCCGCACGCGTCAGACGATCCGCGACAGCCATGTTCGCGACCTGATCGGCGGTGGAGTTGAGCTGGATTGCGGCGACCTTCAAAAGCGCATCCTCTCGCGCGGATGTCGTACGAGCAGGGTCCGCCGCAACGTTAGCGCACGATAGATTGACTGGTCAGTCAGCCGGCGCTGCGCGCGCGCTGACGGCGCAGCGCCGCGAGCAGCAGCTTGGAGTGCATCGCGCCGATCAGCTCGCGCAGCGGTTCGACGCCCGCGGCGACGATCTCCATCGCGCGCTCGACGTCGACCTCGCCCGCGAGCCGGTCGAGCAGCGCCCGCACCTCCTCCTCGACCAACGGTTCCAACGCCTCGCGGTAGCGCAGCGTGTCGTACACGGTGAACCCCAGCGCCTCGTCGTAGCCGCCCGCGCGGAAGCTGGCGATCGCCTCGATGATCTTCACGTCGTCGCGGTCGTAGCCCCGCTGATTGGGCGTCAGGACTCCGAGCTCGGCCAGCCGCTCGAGCACGTTGCTCGGCACGCGGTAGCGCTCGCGCACGAGCTTGCGCGAGACGCGACCGCGGTCCTCGGCGTTGATCAGCGCCCGCTCGAGGATGCGATCCTCCAGCTCGATCAGCGCGCGCACGCGATCGGGATCGTCCTCGAGCGCGCCCTTGATCACCCGCAGCGGCATGAAGCGCTCCTCCTGCAGCCGCTTGATCAGCACGATCCGCTGCACGTACTCGGGCGGGTAGTAGGCCATGTTGCGGCTGGTCCTGAGGACGTCCTCGCCCGCGCCCAGCAGCCCCTCGCGCAGGTAGTAGCGGATCGTGCCGGCGCTCACGCCCGAGCGCTCGGCGAGCTCGCTCATCTTCAGCAGCGGGCGCCTGGCGGATGCATCGCCGGCGACGTCAGCCGCTGCGCTCATCGGCTGGCGCGCGGCCTCATGCGCGGAAGCTGGCGGCGGGCGGGGATCCATTCGACTCGGCCGCGCCCGCGGCCGCGCCGCAGGCCAACAGCTCGTCGAGCTCCGCCTGCGAGTGCCCGGCGGCGCGCAGCACCTCCTGGGTGTGCTCGCCGAGCGCCGGCCCGGGCAGGCGCGCGTGCTCGCCCGGGGTACGGGTCAGCTTGATCGGCAGGCCCAGCTGGCGAACCGGGCGCTCGGCGCCCGGCTGCTCGAGCTCGACCACCATCTCGCGCTCGCGCACGAGCTGCGAGGACAGCGCCTCGTCGAGCTCCAGGACGGGCTCCAGACAGCAGTCGTGCTCCTGCGCGAACGCCTCCCATTGCGAGCGCGTGCGGCCCTTGAAGATCTCCTGCACCTGGGCGTGCGCGGGCGAGCCGGGATGCTCGAACTGGGCCCCCACGAGATCCTCGCGGCCGACACCCCGACACCATGCCTGCCAGAACTTCGGCTCGAGCGCGCCCAGCGACACCCAGCCGTCGGCGCACTCGTACGGGCGGTAGCAGATCAGCGATCCGGCGAGCGGCAGATCGCCCCGGCGCGGGACCGATCCGTCGGCGAAGTACGCGCCCGCGACGAGCGCCAGCCACGACAGCGCGCCGTCGGACATCGACACGTCCACCAGCTGCCCCTCGCCCGAGCCCGGCCGGCTCGCCGAGCCGTCGCGCTCGCGCAGCGCCGCGAGGATCCCGAACGCGGCCATCAGCGCGCCGCCGCCGAGGTCGGCGATCTGCCCCGCCGATTGAATGGGACCACCACCCACCCCGCCGCCACGCTCCCCGGTCAGGCCGAGCAGGCCGATCAGGCCCAGGTAGTTCATGTCGTGCCCGGAGGCGCCGCGCTTGGGCCCGTCCTGGCCGTAGCCGGAGATCGCGCAGTACACCAGCCCCGGGTTCTCCTCGCGCATGCGCTCGTAGCCCACGCCCAGGCGCTCGAGCACGCCAGGCCGGAAGGACTCGAGCACCACGTCGTAGTCGCGCACCAGCGCCAGCAGCGCCTCGCGCCCGCGCTCGTGCTTGAGGTCGAGGCGGATCGAGCGCTTGTTGCGGTTCAGCGCCAGGAACAGCGCCGACTTGGCGGTGTCGTGCGCGCCCTCGTAGTACGGCGGCGACCAGCGGATGTAGTCGCCCATGCCCGTGTCCTCCACCTTCACCACGTCCGCGCCGAAGTCAGCCAGCAGCAGCGAGCAGAAGCCGCCGGGCAGCAGCCGCGAGAGGTCGAGCACGCGGATGCCCTCCAGCGGCAGGCTCACGCGACGCTCCCCTCGCGCTGCGGGATCGCCAGCATCGCGCGCGCCTCCTGGACGGTGGCGGGGCGACGTCCCGTGTCCTCGGCCATCTGCCTGGCCTTGGCGATCAGCTCGCCGTTGGAGGAGGCCATCTCTCCGTTGGGCAGGTACAGGTTGTCCTCCAGTCCGACCCTGATCGAGCCGCCGAGCGTGAGCGCGGCGGAGACCAGCATCCACTGGTCGCGCGAGATCCCGATGACGCCCCAGTGGGAACCCTCCGGGATGTTGTCGACCATCGCCGCCAGATTGCGCGCCGTCGGCGGGATGCCGCCGACGACGCCCATCACGCAGTCCACGTGCAGCGGCGTCTTCAGCACGCCCATGTCGATCAGCGGGGCGAGGCTGCCGACGTGGCCGACGTCGAAGCACTCGTGCTCGGGTTTGACGCCCAGCTCGTTCATCGCCTCCAGCAGCTCGATGATCTCCTCGAACGGGTTCTGGAAGACCATCTTGAACACGAACTGCTTGCGAGAGCGGGAGTACTTG
Source organism: Solirubrobacteraceae bacterium (assembly GCA_035484215.1). Lineage (GTDB taxonomy): Bacteria > Actinomycetota > Thermoleophilia > Solirubrobacterales > Solirubrobacteraceae > Palsa-744. The sequence goes on from DATHPE010000002.1 coordinate 26,185, forward strand.
GCGTAGTTCATCGAGCCCATGTTCAGCGCCGCCACCTCCGGGCGGCACGCGCGCAGATACGCGATCCGCTTCTCGACGGGCACGCCGATGGTGCCGGTGGAGAAGTTGACGATCACGGCGTCGCCCACCTCCGCGCGGATCGCGTCGGTGATCGCCTGGAAGTCCTCGATCTCATAGCTGGGCGTGCCGTCGGGCTTGCGCGCGTGGATGTGGATCATCACGCCGCCCTCGTCGACGATCCGCCGCGCCTCGGCCGCGTACTCGGCGGGTGTGTAGGGGATCGCGGGGCACTGCTCGCGGTTGGCGATCGCGCCCGAGATCGAGCAGGTGATGACCACGGGGTCGTCGAGACTCATCGTCGGCGGTCCTTTGTTCGCGATTGCGAGTGCTGTATAGCCATGGTCATACAGACGACGAAAAAGGTCGTACACGCGTCGGGAGGGCGTGGCCCTCACCACACCGACACGACGACTGCCGTATAGCGATGGTTAGACACCGAACGAAAAGAGTCATACCGGCACCACCCCGTGACGCTTCCAAGGCCGCTCGACCTTCTTGCCCGCGGACATCTCGAGCGCGCGGCAGATCGTCTCGCGCGTCTCGCGCGGGTCGATGACGTCGTCGATGAGGTCGTTGCCGGCGGCGATGTACACGTCGAAGATCTTGCGGAAGCCCTCGATCAGCTCGGCCTTCTTGGCGGCCGGGTCCTCGGCGGCGTCGACCTGTTTGCGGAAGGCGATCTCGACAACGCCCTCGGCGCCCATCACGCTGATCTCGGCGCTCGGCCAGGCGACGATGAGGTCTGGCTCGTAGGCGCGGCCGTTCATGACGTAGTAGCCGGCGCCGTAGGCCTTGCGCGTGATGACGGTGACCTTGGGCACTGTGGCGTTGGCGACGGCGTAGAGCATCTTGGCGCCGTGGCGGATGATGCCTTCGGCCTCGATCTTGGAGCCGACCATGAAGCCGGGCACATCCTGGATGAAAACGAGCGGGATGGCGAAGGCGTTGCAGAGGTTGACGAAGCGCGCGGCCTTGTCGGCGGAGTCGTTGTCGAGGATGCCGCCGAGCTGCTTGGGCTGGTTGGCGACGATCCCGACGGGTCTGCCGCCGAAGCGCGCGAAGCACGTGATGATGGTCTTGGCCCATTGGCCCTTGATGTCGAAGTAGACGCCGTCGTCGACGATCCGGCGGATCACCTCGTACATGTCGTAGGGCTTGCGGTTGGACTCGGGCAGCACGTCGAGCAGCCCCTCGTCGCGGCGGTCGATGGGGTCGATGACGGCGCGGATGGGCGGCTTGGATTCGCAGTTCTGCGGCATGTATGAGAGGTATTGCTTGATGCGCTCGATGCACTCCTCGTCGTCGGCCACCTCCATGTCGCCGACGCCGGACTTGCGACAGTGCACGCGCGAGCCGCCGAGCTCCTCCTGGGTGACCTCCTCGCCGACGGCGGCGCGCACCAGGTGCGGGCCGGCGAGCGCCATCGAGCCGCGGCCCTTGACCATGGGCACGAAGTCGGCGAGGCCGGGGATGTAGGCGGTGCCGGCGGCGCACGGGCCCATGAGCGCGGCGATCTGGGGGATGACGCCGCTCATGACGACCTCCTCGCGGAACAGGTGCCCGGAGCCGGCGAACATGGCGCCGGCGGCCTCCTGCACGCGCGCGCCGGCGGAGTCGAGCAGCCAGACGAAGGGGATGCGCTTGGTCAACGCGAGCTCGCGCAGGCGCGTGACCTTGATCTCGCCGGTCATGCCCATGGAGCCGGCCATGACGGTGAAGTCGTACGCGCACACCGCCGTAAGGCGTCCGTCGACCTTGCCGTAGCCGGTGATGACGCCGTCGGCGGGCGCGTCGACGCCGTCCATCGCGCGCTGGGAGAAGTGCGGGCGGCCGTGGATGCCGAGCTCGACGAAGCTGCCGTCGTCGATGAGCAGCGCGATGCGCTCACGCGCGGTCAGCTTTTCGCGCTCGTGCTGCTGGGCGATCTTCTCCTGGCCGCCGCCCAGGCGGATCTTGGCGCGGCGTGCCTCCAGGTCCTCGACCAGCGGGCGCAGCAGCGAAGACTCTGTGGAGGATCTGGTCACGTTCGCCATCCTAACCGTATCCACAGGGCGTGTGAAGTAAAGAGCCCTACTGCTTACTTTGAATATCTACACGTCGAGACCCAGCGCGAGCACGAGCGCAGCGTTGAGTCGTCGAAGCGTGAACGGATCGAGCGAGCCGCGGCGACGGACGAGACGATCCTTGGCGACGTTGATGAGCCAATCGCAATTTGCGACGCTCGGCTCGTGAACACCGTGCGATCGGGTCAACTCAACCTCAGCGACGTGACCGCGCACCGTGCTTGTCACCACCACACAATTGAGGCGAGCCAGGACGGGGATCGCCGTTTCGCGTGTGGCGATGACGACCGGCCGAACGATGGGACCGAGATCGGCGTCCCACACCTCGCCGCGCGCAATCACGACACCGCGTCGCCGACCAGAGCAGCCGCGGCATCGAGAAATCGCGTCTCCTCGGCGGTAAGCGGCGCCGCCGCGTAGGCCGCGCGGTAGGAGTCCGCCACCCGCGTCTCCCGCAGCTCATCTTCAAGCAGCCCGATGGCGACACGAACAGCCTCCGCTCGCGAGCTGAACGCTCCCTGCGCGACGGCCGCGTCCAGCAAACGCAACTGCTCCTCCGTCAAGCGCACCGCGATCTGTGACATGCAAAAAGCATACCATCACGGGATGCGCTTGCACGCCGTGCCGATGCCCGCAATACACCGCGTGTGGCAAGTCAGCGTCCCTTCCATTGCGGCTCGCGCTTCTCGAAGAACGCGGTTACACCCTCGACGATGTCCTGGGTGGACAGCGCGAGGCTGAGCTGCGCGCGCAGGTAGTCGAGCGCGTCGTCGAGCGGCATGTCGAGCTGGCGGCGCATCGCCTCCTTGCCCAGGCGCATGATCACGGGCGACCTGCCCGCCAGCCTGCCCGCCCAGTCGGCGACGAGCGCGTCCAGCTCACCGTCGGGCACGACGCGGTTGACGATGCCGGCGGCGAGCGCCTCGTGCGCGCTCCAGCGCTCCCCCAGCAGCAGCAGCTCGTTTGCCTTCTTGCGTGGAACGTTGCGGTAGATCAGCGCCATGATCATGAACGGGAACGTGCCGACGTTGATCTCGGGCGTGCCGAACGTGGCCCGCTCGGAGGCGAGGATGAGGTCGCACGCGAGCGCGATCCCGAGCGCGCCGGCGAGCACGTGGCCACGGACGGCACAGACGGTCGGCTTGCCGAGCGCGCCGATCAGCTTGAAGAGGCCGACGAAGCGCTCGGAGCCGAAGTGCTTGTCCACGAGCGGCGCATCCGCGCGGAACCCGCCGAGACTCGCGCCCGAGGAGAACGTCTTCTCGTGCGAGGAGGCGAGCACGACGCAGCGCACGTCGTCGTCGTCGCGCGCTCGCTCGAACGCGGCGATCAGGCCGCCGAGCAGCTCCGGCGAGAGCGCGTTGCGGGTGTCGGGATCGTTGAGCGTGATCGTCGCGACGCCGCCGGCGGCGAGGTCGTAGAGGACGGGGTCCGGGGCCACGCTCGCATCCTATCCCGATCTCACCCGGGTGGGAAGTAAGCAGCTCTACTGTTCACTTCAGTTGCAGACGCCGCAGCGTCCCGCCGCGCAACGGCACGCGGGCGGGATGGCACCGGCGCATCGCGGTCCCCAGCCGCGCACCCACTCGAGCGCGGCGGCGTCGGTGCGGTCGCCCATACCACCGGGCCAGCACATGCGCAGCAGGGCCGAAGCCAGCCGCTGCGTATCCGGCTGGGCTCTGCTCGACACCGACTCGATGTGTGCGGCTATTCCTCGATCGCGGGCATCGTCCCCCATGCCAGGTGCATCGGCCCGCAAGCATCGGGGCGTTAGCGCCGGTCCCGCGGCGCCTCCACCAAGTGCAGGCGCCGAGGAGACCCGACGAGCCGTCACGCGGTCTGCGGAACCCGCGCGATGCTTTCCTGGTAGAGCCCCATCTGTGCGGCGATCGCCTCGTTGGCGAAGCCGTCGATCTGGCGCAGAGCGTCCACGACGAGGCTGGCGTCGAGGAGAGTGCGTCGGAAATCCTCACTCTCGCGTACCGCCGCGAGCTGCTCGGCAGAGCCGTACAGCTCGATGTAGCCGTTGAGACCCGCGTTCGCACCAAGCAGGACCACGTCGAACTTCTCGATGCGACCCTCCTGCTGCATCCGCCCGTAGAGGCCGATCGCCTCGTTGAACACCTCGAGTCCGCGTTCCTCGCGTCCGCGAACGGGCGTACCCCAGCCGATGAACAGCACTCGGTCGGCCATGCCGACCCCCTTCCCTAACGGCCCGACCCGTCGCCGGGCCTGTCGGTGCAGACGCTACCGGTCGGCCACGGCAAACCGGTGGATACCACGGGAACGAGAACGGCTCCCGAAGGCGCTCGGCAAGCGGGGTCAAGAGTAGATAGCTCTACTATTTACTTTTCAGGACGCCTCGGTTAACGTGACTGCCGCCGCCGACGCCGACCGCAACGCAGACACAACACCGACCGCAACGCAACATCCAGATCAAGGAGAACTCAGATGGCCGCCACCGCCGCGAGCGTCCGCAAGCCCGACTTCAAGAGCCAGCGCAAGCACTTCATCTTCACCGACGAGCACGAACAGCTGCGCGAGTCGATCCGCAACTTCGCGATCAGAGAGCTGGCGCCGCACGCTGAGGAATGGGAGGAGACGACGTTCCCTGACTCGGTGTTCCCGCGCATGGGCGAACTGGGCTTCCTGGGCCTGGACAAGCCGGAGCGGTACGGCGGCCAGGGCGGCGACTACTACACGAGCCTGGTGTTGGCGGAGGAGATCACGAACGCGAACTCGGGCGGGCTGGCGATGGGGCTGGCGGTGCACACGGACATGGCGATGCCGCCGATCCTGGCGTTCGGCTCGGAGGAGCAGAAGCAGGAGTGGGTGGTGCCTGCGATCAAGGGCGAGAAGATCCTGTGTCTGGGCATCACCGAGCCGGACGCCGGCTCGGACGTGAAAGGCATCAAGACGCGCGCGGTCAAAGACGGCGATGACTACGTGATCAACGGCTCGAAGACGTACATCACCAACGGCCATCGCGCGGACGTGATCGTGCTGGTGACGAAGACAGACACGGACGCCGGCTATGACGGGTTCACGCTGTTCCTGATGCCGATGGACGCTCCTGGCGTGATTCGCGAGAAGCGCCTGGAGAAGCTGGGCATGCACGCGTCGGACACGGCGCTGCTGGCGTTTCAGGACGTGCGCGTGCCGTCGTCGGCGGTGCTCGGCCAGGTGGGCAAGGGCTTCTACCACATCATGTGGGAGCTCCAGGGCGAGCGGCTGATCGGTGCCGCCGGGTGCGTGGCGGGCGCGCAGAAGTGCTTTGAGCGCACCCTGCGGTACGCCCACGAGCGCCATGCGTTCGGCCGCGAAATCGGCAAGTTCCAGGTGATTCGGCACAAGTTCGCGGAGATGGCGACCAAAATCGAGTCGGCGCGGCAGATGGTGTATGTGACCGCGTGGCGGTTCAACAACGGCGAGTACCCCGTGCGCGAGATCTCGATGGCCAAGCTGCACGCCGCGCGGATCGCCTGCGAAGTCGCCGACGAGTGCATCCAGATCCACGGCGGCGCCGGGTACATGCGCGAGTACGGGGTCGAGCGCGTGTGGCGCGACATGCGCCTGAACCGCATCGGCGCGGGCACCGACGAGATCATGCTCGACGTGATCGGGCGGTCCTATGGGCTCTGAGACAGCAAGCATGCTCCAATCCCTGGGGGGTGGTCGGGAGGGGGGCCCGCCCCCCTCCCGCTCAGACTTGCTCGACGTGATCGGGCGCTCGTATGGTCTGTGATGTGGGCATCGCCGCATGCGGCGATGCCGGGGAGGCCCGCATGCGGGCCTCCCCCGAGACCGCACATGTGCGGCCTCGCCGTCGGCGCATGCGCCGACGGATGACGGGCCGCATGCGGCCCGTCACGACCCCGCGCATGCGCGGGGTCGCCT
>DATHPE010000003.1:0-17762 GCA_035484215.1 Solirubrobacteraceae bacterium
AGATGGCCTCGGAAGATTCCTCGGTCTACATGCCCTACCAGTACGGCAACCCGGCGAACCCGAACGCCCACTACAACGGCACCGCGCTCGAGATCCTGGAAGAGCTCGACGAGGTCGCTGCGTTCGTCGCAGGCCTCGGCACCGGTGGGACGCTGATGGGCAACGGCCGCCGGCTCAAGGAGGAGCTGGGCGACCAGGTCAAGATCGTGGCTGCCGAGCCGATGCAGGGCGAGCCGGTCCAGGGCCTGCGCTCGCTCGACGACGGCTTCATCCCGCCGATCATCGACATCTCGCTGCTCGACCGCAAGATCTTCGTGACCAACCGCGACGCGATCGTGTGGACGCGCAAGCTGCTGGACCAGGAGGGCGTGTTCGCGGGCGTCTCCAGCGGCGCGATCGCCAGCATCGCCGTGCGCATCGCGGGCGAGCTGGACGAGGGCAACGTCGTGTTCGTGGTCGCCGACGACGGTTGGAAGTACCTGTCAAGCGGCATCTACACGCTGCCGGTCGACGAGATCGCGAACCTCGAGTCGACCGTGTGGTGGTAGGCGCCGCGACGATCTTCCGCGACGCGGGCGGGCGGACGTGAAGATCTCGAGCGCTCTCCTGGATGATGTCGTCGCGCATGCGCTCGAGGATCCGAAGAACGAGGTCTGCGGAGTGCTCGCCGTGTCGCTCGACTCAGAGCCGGCTGCTGAGCCCGCGCGTGCCGTTCGCGTGTGCCGCGCGACGAACGTCCACGCCAGCCCGCTGAGGTTCGAGATCGACCCGAAGGAGCTGCTGGCGCTCTACAACGCGATCGACGCCGAAGGGCACACGCTCGGCGCGATCTACCACTCGCACGTGCGCAGCCCGCCGTACCCGTCGCAGACGGACATCAACTTCGCTGCCAACTGGCCGGGCGTGGAGTGGATCATCGTCGGGCTGGCCGCGGGCGAGGCGCCGGAGGTGCGCTCCTACCTGATCGAGGACGGCAACGTCCGGGAGGTCGCGCTCGAGGTGAGCTAGATGGAGGGGGATCTGATCGTCTGTCCGACCTGCGCGCGCGCCCACCCGCCCAGCGAGCGCTTCTGCGAGGCGTGCGGGATGCCGCTCGTGCATCCGGCGGACGCCGCATCGCCCTCGCATCTTCCCTGGAGGGCGAAGAGGGAGCACGTGGCCAGCGAGCGTCAGCAGACGGCGCGAAAGATCAAGCCGCAGTACACGGAGGGCGAGCTCGTGAAGGTCGCCCACGCCGAGAACGAGCCGGAGGCCGAGTTCATCGCCGGCCTGCTGCTCGAGGAGGGCATACCGTGCCTGCTGCGCAACTCCATCGGCGGCTACTCGCCGATGATCGGCCCGCGCGAGATCATGGTCCCCGCGTCCGGAGCGCAGGCCGCCCGCGAAGCGCTGAAGTGGGAGCGACCCGCTTAGAAGGTCTTTCAAAATGGAGGGTTGTGGGGTTGGGTCTTGAATCTTTGGGGTGTGTCCCCGAGGATTGGAGGCGGTGGAGGTGCCCTCAAGGTTCGAGATCACTGACGAGTTGTGGGCGGAGGTCGAGCCGTTGATCCCGCCACGGGTTCGGCGTCGGCGTAACCCCGGCCGCAAGGCGATCGATGACCGCCTGGTGCTCAACGGGATCCTGCACGTGCTGCACACCGGAATCGCGTGGGAGGACCTGCCGCGCGAGTACGGCTACGGGTCAGGGGTCACGTGCTGGCGGCGGCTACGGACGTGGCAGCAGGCCGGTGTGTGGGATGCGCTGCACCAAAAGCTGCTGGTGAAGCTGAACGCTGCGGGGAAGATCGACTGGTCACGCGCCGCGGTTGACGCGAGCCATATCCGTGCTCTTTTGGGGGGCTCCTGACGGGGCCATCCCCGGTAGATCGTGCCCGCACGGGCTCAAACACCATTTGCTCGTCGACGCGAGCGGCATCCCACTCGCTGTCTCGCTGACTGGCGGGAACCGCAACGACGTCACCCAGCTACTGCCGCTGATCGAAGACCTCCATCGGCGGCCGGTGACCGGCAAGGTCGGTCGGCCACGCCAGAAGCCCGACCGGCTCTTGGCCGACCGTGGCTATGACCACGACAAGCATCGCCGGCTACTCAGAGCGCTCGGCATCACACCCGTCATCGCTCGCCGCGGAACAGCTCACGGCTCGGGCCTCGGACGTGAGCGCTGGGTCGTCGAGCGCGGCTTCGCTCACCTACACAACTTCCGCAGGCTCAGGATCCGCTACGAGCGCGATCCCGAGATACACACAGCCTTCCTCACACTCGCCTGCTCAATCCTCTGCTGGCGACGCCTCAACTCATTTTGAAAGACCTTCTTAGACCAGAACTGGCTGGCCGGCCGCTTCGGAGGTGATCGCGCGGATCTCCTCGGAGGCGCGCTCGAACTCGGCGTCGGAGAGCACGGGCGTGCCCTCGAACGGGAGTTCGCGCTGCAGCTCGATCCACGCGTTCGGGCCGGTGTACTCGTCCTTGACTTTGACGGTGACCGGCCGCGGGATGCGGTAGGTGCGCAGCAGCAGCACGTGCAGCGGCTGGCGTCCACGCCAGCCGAGGCGCTTTTCGGCGTAGTCGGGGGTCCACACGTAGAACGGCGAGAGCGCGTCCACGCAGCGCGGATCGACGACCGTGAAGTGGTCGGTGACTTCGGCCCACGCGCGGATGCGGACGCGGTCGGGCTGCTGTAGCGGGGCGCCGGACACGAACGTGTGCAGCGGCGGCTCGCCGTCGCTCCAGACGCCCTCCTCGAGAGCCCTGCGCAGCTCCGGCTGGTGGGACTCGCGCACGAGATCGCCGGGCTGGTGATCGAACGTGGGATACAGGAAGAAGCGCTCGTGGGCGAGCTTGAACGGCTTGCCGTCCTGCGGCGGGACGCCCTTGCGGAGCGTGATCAGCTGCTCACCTTCCGCCAGCGCGCGGACGGTGACAGCCCATTCTTTGAAAGCAATTGGCATAGGAAAAGAACGAACGAGATGAGAGGGAGACGTCAGATCCAAACTGCACGTGCCGCCCAGAGGGAGACATCGCACGATCGTTAAAGATACGAAACCTGAGCAGAAATCCCAAGTCCCCTGCAAATGAGGGGTTTTTTTGGAGGATTTCTTCGGTTGGGCAGTACGCGGGGCACTACAGCGTGCGCCCGGCGAAGCCCTCCGCGGCCTCGATCATCGCCGCGTAGTCGTCGTCTGCGTGGCCACGTGCCATCGTTGCGGCCAGTACGTCTCGCGCGTGGCCGGCCGCCGGAAAGGGCACCCCGGCGGACTCGGCCTCCTGCAGGCACAGGTGCACGTCCTTGAGCAGATGGGCGGTCTTGAACAGCGTCGTGTAGTCGTGCTCGCGCATCGGCCCGGACTTCATCGTCAGCTGGGTCGACCCGCCGGAGCCCGCGGAGGCGACCTCCACGAGCGCGTCCAGGTCGACGCCGGTGGCTCGTGCCAGCAGCAGCGCCTCGGTCACCGCCGCGGCGTTGGCGGCGCCGAGGGAGTTGTTGATCAGCTTGAGCATCTGACCCTGGCCGAGCGCGCCGACGTACACGATCAGGCTGCCCATGGTCTCCAGCAGCGGGCGAACGCGGGCGAAATCCGCCTGCTCGCCCCCGACCATGATCGCCAGGGATCCCTCCTCGGCCCGCGGCGAGGAGCCGGTCACCGGCGCGTCGAGCATCGACACGCCGTGCTCGCTCAGCGTGGCGCCGACCACGCGTGTGGCGGCGGGCCCGATGGTGGACATGTCGACGCACAGCAGTCCCGGGCGCGCGGCGTGTACGACGCCCCGCTCGCCGAGCAGCACCGACGACACCTGGTCTCCGTCGACGACCATGCTGACGACGATGTCGCTGTGCTCGGCCACCTCCGCGGGGCTCGAGCACGCGCTCGCGCCGTGCTCGGCGGCCCAGCTGCCGGCCTTGCCGGGGGTGTGCGTCCAGACCGAGAGCGGGAAGCCGGCGCGCGCGACGTTGGCGGCCATGCGCGAGCCCATGATCCCCAGTCCGAGGAAGCCGATGCGCTCGGCGCTGTCGCTCTCAGGCATCTCCGAATCCTCCTCCACCCGGCGTTTCGATGCGTAGCCGCTGGCCGGCGAGCAGCGTGCCGGTGGCCTTGGATCGCAGCGTACGCCCGTCAAGCAGGTCGCGCCCGCGCGCGCCGTCCGCTCCGCCGTGCGCGCCGCGCGGGGCGTGACCGCGGCGCTCGGCTATCAGCGAGAAGGTCATCTCGCTGAGCGCTTCGAGCTCGCGCACGACGCCGTCGCCGCCTCGGTGGCGCCCCGCGCCGCCGGAGCCCGAGCGCAGCGCGTATTCGACGACGCGCAGCGGGAACTCGCGCTCGAGCGCCTCGATGGGGGTGTTCAGCGTGTTGCTCATCGCCACGTGCACGCCGCTGGGACCGTCCGCGTCCGCGCACGCGCCCTGGCCGCCGCCGAGCGTCTCGTAGTAGGAGAAGCTCGCGTTGCCGAGCGTGAGGTTGTTCATCGTGCCCTGACCCTGGGCGCGCCCGAAGGCGGCGAGCACGAGGTCGGCGACACGCGAGGAGGTCTCGACGTTGCCCGCCGCGACGGCCGCTCCGGGACGGGCGTTGAGCACGCTGCCCTCGGGAGCGCGCACCTCGATCGGGCGGTAGGCGCCGGCCGTGGGCGGGATGTCGGGGTCGGTCAGCACGCGCACCGCGAACAGGCACGCTGAGCGCGTGACCGCGAGCGGGCAGTTGAGGTTGCCGTCGTACTGGGGCGCGCTGCCGGAGAAGTCCAGCAGCAGCCGCTCGCCGTCGATGACCGCGCGCAGGCGCAGCAGGAGATCCCCGTCGGGCGCCTCGAGCACGTCCTCGGCGTGCAGGACGCCGTCGGGCAGCGCGGCCAGGCACGCGCGGGTGCGCCGCTCGGAGTAGTCGAGCACGGCGTCGGTGGCTTCGCGCAGGCGATCCGCGCCCACACGGCCGGCGAGCTCAGCGAGTCGCAGCGCGCCCGTGCGGTTGGCCGCCAGCTGGGCGCGCAGGTCGGCCCTGCGCTCCTGCGGCTGGCGCATCCGCGCGACCAGCTGCTCGAGCGTCGCGTCGTCCAGCGCTCGCGGCGAGATGACCACGCCCTCTTCCTCCAGGCGACGGCTGTCGGCTGGCATCGAGCCGGGCACCGACGCGCCCACGTCGGCGTGATGGGCGCGACTGGCGGCGAAGCCGAGCAGCCGGCCGTCCGGGGCGAAGGTGGGCGTGATGACGGTGATGTCGGGCAGGTGGGTGCCGCCGGCGAACGGATCGTTGAGGATCCACGAGACGCCCGGGAGATGATCCTCGTTGAGCACCGCGTCGACGGCCGCGGGCATCGCGCCGAGGTGCACGGGGATGTGCTCGGCCTGCATCACCATCCGTCCGTCGGCGTCGAACAACGCGGTGGACGCGTCGCGGCGCTCCTTGATGTTGGAGGAGTGGGCCGAGCGGATCAGCACGACGCCCATCTCTTCGCACGCCGCGCGCAGCGCGCCGGTGATGACCTGCAGCTCGATCGGGTCGAGCGCGCTCATGCGTCGACCGCGGCCAGGCGGATGGTGCCGTACTCGTCGACCTCTCCCGACCAGCCGGGGGGGATCAGCAGCGTGGCCTCGGGCAAGGCGCACAGGGCCGCTCCGGAGATGAAGGTGCCGGGCGCCAGCTCGCCACGCAGGACGGTCGCGTCGACGGGCTCGCCATCGAAGACGACAGGGCGCACGTCGGCGGTGGGCGCGTCTGTGCCCGCCGGCCGGGGGCGCAGCGAGGGCGAGGCGCCCCAGACGGACACGCGCATGTTGACGAGCTCCACGTCGGCGTCATCCTGATAGCCGTAGCGCAGCTCGTGCACCCGGGCGAACGCCGCGTGCAGCTCGTCGGGGTCGAGCCCGGGCGGGCGCCGCTCGGCGGGCTCGAGCGCGCGTGGCTCGATCTCCTCGTCGACGGCGAGCTCGAACGACTGGCCGCGGTAGCGCAGCTCGTGGCGTACGCGCACGCGCGACAGGGCCCCAGGGAGCTCCGCGCGCGCCTCGGCGATCAGCGTCGCGCGCGCGTCGTGCAGGCGCTCGTGGGAGAGCGATCGACCGCTCAGCATGATCGTGCGCGCGGCGTCCCGTCGCGGCGCGGCGGCGGCCAGGCCGAGCGCGCACAGCACGCCGGAGGCGCTCGGGCAGAGCACCCGCGTGATGCCGAGCTCGCTGGCGAGCGCGGCCGCGTGCAGGGGGCCGGCGCCGCCGAAGGGCATCAGCGCGAAGTCGCGCGGGTCGATCCCCCGCTCGACGCTCATCACGCGCAGCGCCCCCAGCATCTCCGCCTCGGCGACGCGCACGATCCCCTCGGCGCACGCCATCGGCTCCAGGTCGAGCTCGCTCGCCAGGCGCGAGATGGCGAGCTCCGCCGCACGCCTGTCCAGCGACAGGCCGCCCGCCAGCGGCGAGTCCTCGAGCAGTCGCCCGAGCATGAGGTTGGCGTCGGTGACGGTCGGCTGCCGGCCGCCGCGGCCGTAGCAGGCGGGCCCGGGATCGGCGCCCGCTGAGGTCGGGCCCACGCGCAGCGCGCCGCCCGCGTCGCGCCACGCGATCGAGCCGCCGCCCGCGCCGACGGTGTGGATGTCCAGCGCGGGTAGCGACAGCGGCCGCCCGGCGATCGTGCGCTCGGCGGTCTCGGCGACCTGGCCGCCGTGGATGACGCACACGTCGCAGGAGGTTCCGCCGAGGTCGAAGCACAGCACGTCGCTCTCGTGCGCCAGCTCCGCCAGCGCGAGCGCGCCGCCCACGCCTCCAGCCGGACCGGAGAGGACGGTGAGCGCGGCGTGCGCTCCCGCGTGCGCGGGGTCTGTGAGGCCGCCGGAGGACTGCATGATCTGTGGCTCGCGCAGCTCGAGGACGCGGGCGTCGTCGGTCAGCCGCCGCAGGTATGAGGTGAGCAGCGGGGAGAGGGCGGCGTCGAGAACGGTCGTGGCCGTGCGCTCGTACTCGCGAAACGTGCCCACGAGATCGCACGAGAGCGACACGTGCGTCTCGGGCGCCAGCTCGGCGATGAGCGCTCCGAGCGCCCGCTCGTGCGCGGGGTGGGCGTAGGAGTGCAGCAGCGACACCGCCACCGCCTCGGGCTCAGCGGCCACTAGCCGTTCGACGAGCTCGCGCGCCGCCGCGGGGTCGAGCTCGCGCAGGGGACCGTCGGGCCCGGTGCGCTCGGGCACGGCGAAGCGCAGATCCGCGGGCACGAGCGGCGCGGGCGCGGCGAGGCACAGGCTGTAGAGGTGGGGCCGGTTCTGGCGACCGAGCTCGAGTACGTCGGTGAAGCCCTCGGTGGCGAGCAGCGCGGTCCGCGCGGCGCGGCCCTCCAGCAGCGCGTTGGTGGCGACGGTCATTCCGTGGGCGAAGCGCTCGACGTCCGTCGCGCTCGCGCCGGCGCGAGCGAGCACCAGGCGCACCGCCTCGAGCACCGCGACCGACTCCTGCGACGGCGTGGTGGGCACCTTGGCGGTGTGTACGGCTGACTCGTCGTCGAGGAGAACCGCGTCGGTGAAGGTGCCGCCTACGTCCACGCCCAGGAGCATGGGCGGCAGTGTACGCAAGGGTCAAGCGGCTGCCAGCTCGCGGTCCTCGGTGTCGGCAAGATGCTGGTGGGAGGGGCAGTAGCCGTTGTGCGGCAGCGGCGTGCGCTGGCAGGCGGCGCCCTTGCGGGTGGTCGCGCGGCACTGCGGCGGCTCGCCGATGACCGCCGCGTAGCCCTCGTGCGGGTGTTCGGCGAGGAACAGCTGCGCGTAGCCCATGTAGCGGCTGATCACTTGGTGGACATGGCGCTGGGCGGACATCGGGAAGTAGTTGCGGATGTCGAGGAACAGCGTGCGCGCTGGGCGCGCGAAGTAGTGGCGGTCGGTGGCCAGGCGGGTGATGACCTGCTCGCACGCGTGCAGGACGGCCGTGTGGTTGGCGCTTGCCGGCGCGCCGGACGGTGGAGCCACGATCTCGGGGGCGAGCTCCCGGTAGATGGCTCGGCTGAACTGATACATGGGGACTCCTTCAGGCTCTCTCTAGCTTGGACCTCTTGGTTCTGGAGCACACCCCCGCCGCCACTGCTCAAAGACGCCGTGCTTGTTGCAAACCTTCCGCTTCGGTTCCACAGACAAAGGAACACCTCTCCGATTAGAAAGGATCGAGATAAAGACCGGAGCGCGATTTCCTTAAAGAACGGCGAACAATTTTTTATGAATGGACCGGGATGCCCGGCCGTGACCGTCCGCCGCTGGATCAGGTCCAGGTCTGCCAGTCGATCGAGTCCGCGGAGCCTCGGCCCGTGACGACGGCGTGGCGCAGGTCGAACGCGCGGTCGCGCTGGGGATGGTCCGCGCGCAGATGCGCTCCCCTGCTCTCGGTGCGCGCGAGCGCGCAGCGGGCGATCAGCCGGGTGAGCGGGTGCGGGCTGTCGAGCAGGCGACCGAGGGCGTCGGGAGTGCGCACGACGCCCGCGTCGCGCCACAGCGCCGCGCGCGTGGCGGGGTCGGCGAGCGGCGGTGCGGGGAGCTCGCGCAGCGCCCGCAGCTCGCGCTCGCCCGGCGCCGCGTGCCGCTCGGCGGTCCGGGCGAGGGCGTCGGCGACGGCGCGGCGGGCGAACACGAAGCACTCGCTGAGCGAGTTGGAGGCGAGCCGGTTGGCGCCGTGCAGGCCGGTGCACGACGACTCGCCGACGGCATACAGCCCCGGTAGGGTGGCGCGGGCGTCGACGTCGGTGACGATCCCGCCCATCATGTAGTGCGCCGCCGGCGCAACCGGGATCAGCTCGCGCGCGGGGTCGAGGCCGGCCTCGCGCAAGGCCGCAACGACGTTGGGGAAGTGGGCGGGGTCGATCGCGCGCATGTCCAGGCCGACGGAGCTCTGCCCGGTCTGCTCGAGCAGCGCGTGGATGGCGCGGGAGACCTCGTCGCGCGGGGCCAGCTCGTCGACGAAGCGCTCGCCGTCGGGGCCGTGGAGGGTCGCCCCCTCGCCGCGTATCGCCTCCGTCACCAGGTATCCCTCGCGCCCGGGCACGCCGATCACGGCCGTGGGGTGGAACTGCAGCAGCTCCAGATCCGCGAGCGCCGCGCCGGCGGCGTGGGCGAGCAGCATGCCGATGCCCTGCGAGCCCGGCGGGTTGGTCGTGCGCGCCCACAGCGCCGCGGCGCCGCCCGTGGCGATGATGACCGCGCGCGCGGCGATCACGCGCCCGTCATCGCAGATCAGCCCGCGGCAGCGACGGTGCTCGGCGTCTGCTCCCGCTGGGAGGATGCCGTCGGTCCACAGCGCCTGCGCGCGAGCGCCCTCGAGCACGGTGACGCGCGGCTCCGCGGCGACGATCGCCGAGAGCTGGCGCACGACCCTGCGCCCGGTGGCGCTGCCGCCGGCGTGCACCACGCGCCTGACCGAGTGGCCGCCCTCCAGGCCCAGCGCGAGGTCTCCGAAGCGGTCGGCGTCGAAGCGCACGCCCAGCGCCTGCAGGTCGCGAACCCGATCTGGCGCCTCGCGCACGAGCGTTTCCGCGGCTGAGCGCCGCACGAGGCCGCGGCCCGCGAGCTCGGTGTCGCGCAGGTGCAGCTCGAAGCTGTCGTCCGCCGCCAGCGCCGCTGCGAGGCCTCCCTGCGCCCAGTAGCTGGCCGTCTGCGCCAGCGGCGTGGCCGACACGAGCACGACGTTTGCCCGCTCGCCGGCGGCGCACAGCGCGGCGTAGAGTCCCGCCGCGCCCGCGCCCACCACCGCGATGTCCGCGTCGGTCACTTGGCTGCGGCCCCGGGCGTCAGCCCGAGTTTGGCCGCAGCCTTGGGCGTGAGCCCCAGCTTGCGTGTCGCTGTCGTCGGGGTGGGCGCGACGGCGGCCGCGGAGGTCGTCACGGTGGTCGTCCTCGCGGGTGTCGTCGAGCCGGAGCCGCCGGCGAGCTCGACCAGCGCGGCCGCGAGCACACCCAGCGACAGCACCACGACGACCGCGAGCGCGGCGATCAGGCCCTTCCACCTGGGAGACGCCGCCAAGCGCGTGCGCGCCGCCGCGCCGCAGTGCAGGCACCACTCCTGCTCGGGGTGCAGCGGCGCTCCGCAGAGCGGACAGGCCTCCGTCGCTTGCGGGGCCGGTGGTGCGAGCGGGGTCGGTGACGTCGCGACGCTCACGAGCCCGGCACCGGTGGGCCGAGGATCTCCGTGGGCTGGTCCTGTTCGACGGGGGCCTCGTCTGCCTTCGCCGGTGGCGTCTGGGGCCGTGCGCCGGGTCCGCTCGGCGGAGTGGGGGACGATGCTGCCACGGGCGGCGGCGCGGTGGCGGCGCCGGCGATCGGCAGGTCGGCGTGGCGGCCCATGGACATCCCGCAGTTGGGGCAGAAGTTGTCTTCGCTGCTGTGGATGGCCGCGCAGCGAGGGCACGCGGTGATGCCGGCTTCGCGCAGGACGGTGATCGGGCGCCGCTCGTCGAGCGAGCCTTCGATCGCGCGCAGCTCGGCGTCGATCTGCGCGAGCGTGGTCAGCTTGGCCAGGACGAGCGCGTCGTTGCGCTGCCCGAAGCGGTGCAGGTTGAAGACCAGGCCGCCGAGGTCCCGGTAGGCGAGCTCGCGCGCCTTGCGCAGGAAGCGCGCGCGCCGGCGCGCGCGGCCGCGGGACTGGAAGCCGGGGGACTCGGGCGGGTCCTGCGGGGGGAGCGCATCGGCGGGCGGGGCGGGCGGGTTGTCAACCTGTGCCTGCGCCTGAGCGTCCGTGGGGCTCGTGCCAGATATCTGATCCACGCCCGATCCATGCTACCCCGACCGTTACCCGGAGCGCGCGAGGGCATCGCGCCACGCGCTTGCCACGCGCGCGGCCATCTCCAGCACGGAGAAGCGGCTCGCGCTGGCGCGGCCGTCGACGCGCGGATCGGCCTCGCGCAGATGCGCCTGCAGCCCGGCCAGCCAGCTTGTGAGGTCGAATGGCGCGCAGAGGGTGCCGGGCACGTGCTCGAGCGCGTCGCGGTGGATGCCGACGGGCGTGGCCAGGACGGGCACGTCGCAGGCGAGCGCCTCCAGCACGGCCAGCCCGAAGCCCTCGCGCTCGGACGGGACGAGCACGGCGTTGGCGGCGTTGACCCAAAGCGGCACGCGCTCGGGATCGACCCCGCCGAGCGTCAGCAGCTCGACGCCGGCGGCGTGTGCGAGTGCGAGCGCGCGATCGTGGCGCTTCTCCGCGCGGGCGGGGTCCGCGGGGAACAGCAGGTAGGGCCGGTCGGGGTCCAGGCGGAGCTCTGCGCGCGCGTGTGGGCGGGCAAGGGGATGGAAGCGCTCGAGGTCGACGCCGCAGGGCAGCGCCTGCGCGCGTCGTCGTGCCGCCCGGCCGGGCAGCTCTTGCGCCAGCGACGCGGATGCGGCGCCGAGGACGTCGATCAGCGGCAGCACCGCCGCGGTGGCGGCGCGCGTGCGTGGATGGTGGATGTCGGTGCCGTGCACGGTGAGCGCGCGCACGCGAGCGGGGACGGCGAGCGCAGGCCACGCGGTCAGGCCGAAGTGCGCGTGCACGACGTCCAAGCGCGCCGGTTGTCGCCGGTGGGCGACGCGCGCGACCCCGGCGAAGCGCCGACGCAGGTCGAACGCGGCGCGGGCGAGCGCCGTGGGCCCCGGCGCGAACTCGTAGCACTCGACCTCCAGGCCGTCGAGCAGGCGCAGCGCGGCGACCTGGTCGCGGACGAAGCGCCCGCGCTCGGGATGGGCGGCGTCGGGGAGCATGTTGGAGACCACCAGCGCGCGCAAGATGCCCCGACCGTAGCGCTCTGGAATGATGGCGCGCGTGCACAGCGGCGGAACTGAGCGCAGCTACGGCCGTGGGCCGGACGGGCTGCGTCCGATAACGATCGAGCCGGGGTTCGTGCGCACGGCCACAGGCTCGGCGCTGATCTCCGCGGGCGAGACGCGCGTGATCTGCACCGCCTCCGCGCAGGAGAGCGTTCCGCGCTGGATGACCGGCAAGGGCCGGGGCTGGGTGACGGCCGAGTACGGGATGCTGCCGGCGTCCACGGGCGATCGCAAGGCGCGCGACGCCACGCGCGGGCGCCAGGACGGGCGCACCGTGGAGATCCAGCGCCTGATCGGGCGCTCGCTGCGCGTGGCGGTCGACTTCAAGGCGCTGGGCGAACGGACGATCTACCTCGACTGCGACGTCCTGCAGGCCGACGGTGGCACCCGCTGCGCGTCGATCACGGGAGCGTACGTGGCGCTGTCGCTGGCGTGCGCGAGGCTGCAGGCCGAGGGCCGGTTGGAGCGCTCGCCGTTGAGCGAGTCGGTCGCGGCGGTCTCGTGCGGGATCATCGACGGCGTGGCCCTGCTCGATCTCGACTACTCCGAGGACTCCACCGCGGAGGTGGACGCGAACGTGGTGATGACCGGGGGCGGAGGCCTCGTGGAGGTGCAGGCGACGGCCGAGCGCACGCCGCTGTCGCGGGCGCATCTGGATGAGTTGCTGGCGCTCGCCGCGGACGGCGTCGAGCGCCTGCGGACGGCTCAGGAGCAGGCGATCTCGACGGCCAGTTGAAGCTGCTCCTGGCCACTCACAACGAGCACAAGCGCAGAGAGTTCGAGCGCCTGCTCGATCGCGCGGCGCCCGCCGGTCGCTGGGAGCTGCGGGCGCTGCCCGAGACGGTGACCCTGCCGCCGGAGGATGGCGACACTTTCGCCGAGAACGCGCTCGGCAAGGCGCGGGCGGCGGCGACGACGACGGGTCGTGTGAGCATCGCCGATGACTCCGGCATCGCCGCGGCGGCGCTCGGCGGGGCGCCGGGCGTGCGCTCGGCGCGGTACGCGGGAGAGCACGCGACGGACGCGCAGAACCTCGCGAAGCTGCTGCGCGAGGCGCCGGCGGGCAGCGTGCTGGAGTACGTGTGCGCAATCGCGTACGTGGATCCGGCGAGCGGGATCGAGCGCGTGTTCGAGGGTCGCTGTGGCGGGCGGCTGGCCGCCGAGCCCCGCGGCGAGGGCGGGTTCGGCTATGACCCCGCGTTCGTGCCCGATGAGGGTCCGGCGGGTGGCCAGAGCGAGCCCGCGCTGACGATGGCGCAGCTGTCGGCCGAGCAGAAGGATGCGATCAGCCACCGCGGCCGGGCCGCGAGGGCGCTGTTGGAGTGGCTTGAAAGTGACACCGTATAACCATCGCTTTACGGTCGCTGCGATGTGAGTTGTTCCCAGGCAGTGCTGTACTGCCATCGCTATACGGCTGTTGTTGCGATGTGGCCTTATCCCACGGGCGAGTGCTGTATAGCCATCGCTATCGGCGCGCGCAAAATGCGCAATCACACACACCACAGCGGCAGCAGCAGTGCCGTATAGCCACCGTATGGGCGGGGACTAGAGCAGGTTGATGGAGGCGGACATGGCGACGGCGAGGCCGAGTCCGGCGTAGCCGGTGTATCCGGACAGCAGCAGCAGCAGCGCGGTGACGAGCGCGACCAAGACCGTGACCATCCATGCCGCGCGGGCGATCGCCATGTGCGTATTCTTGCGGATGCGCCCGCCTGTACGCGGACCGCGCGCCTGTCCGCACGCGGTGTTAGCGTCGTTTGCAACGGTTTCACGAACGAGGAGGGCGAAGTGACAAAGTCCGAGCTGGTCGACCAGGTTGCCGATCGCGCCGATCTGACCAAGCAGGATGCCTCGCGGGCGGTTGATGCGGTGCTGGCCACGGTGGAGGACGCGCTGCGTCGCGGCAGCGAGGTGACGGTTTCGGGGTTCGGCAAGTTCCATGTGAGTGAGCGCGGGGCGCGTGTGGGCGTCAACCCACGTACGGGCGAGCGCATCCAGATCGCTGCGTCGCGGGTGCCGCGCTTCACGGCGGGCAGCGGCCTGAAGAGCGCGGTGAAGGGTCGCTGAAGTCGCCGAGCACCTTCGGCGACACCCTGGCCGCTCGGGTCCTCGAGCGCGAGT
This sequence comes from Solirubrobacteraceae bacterium, assembly GCA_035484215.1. GTDB lineage: Bacteria > Actinomycetota > Thermoleophilia > Solirubrobacterales > Solirubrobacteraceae > Palsa-744. The sequence continues at coordinate 13,869 of DATHPE010000003.1, forward strand.
CTCAGATCGTGCTCGGCCTGGACCCAGATCCTGGGGCGCTGTGGCCGGACAGCGGGGCGGGGGCCCCCGGAGCTCGCTCGCCGGTGCAGCTCGCGGGCGAGGCGGTGCTCGAGCACTGTCGGGCGCTGATCGACGCGACGGCTGAGGCGTGCGTGGCGGTCAAGCCGCAGCTGGCGCGCTTCGAGGCGCTGGGCTCGGTCGGATGGGCGGTGCTGGAAGCGGTGGTGGCGCACGCGCGTTCGGTGGGGCTGCTGGTGATCGCGGACGGCAAGCGCGGGGACATCGACGTGACGGCGCGCGCGTACGCCGGCGCGCTGATCGGCGGCATGGACAGCCCGTTCGGTCGCCTGGAGGGCCTTGGCGCGGATCTGGCGACGGTCAACCCGCTGATGGGCAGGGACGCGATCGAGCCGTTCGTGAGCGCGGCTCGCGGGGCGGGGGCGGGGGTGCTGGTGCTGGTGCGTACGTCCAACCCGGGCGCGGCGGACATCGAGGATCTGCGGCTGCAGGGCTCGGGGACGGTGTGGGAGCGGATCGCGGCGCTGGTGGATGAGCTGGGCGCCGCGGGCGTGGGCGATGCGGGTATCAGCGACGTGGGCGCGGTGGTGGGCGCGACCGAGCCCGGCCATCTGGCGCGTGCGCGCGAGCTGATGGCGAGCGCGACGTTCCTGCTGCCGGGGGTGGGGGCGCAGGGCGGCCGTGTGGAGGACCTGGAGGCGGCGTTCAGCGTGGGCCGCGCGGGCGGCCTGGTGTCGGCCTCGCGCAGCATCGCGGACGCCCATCGGTCGGTGGGCGGCGAGCCGGCGGCGGCGGCGAGAGCGGAGGCCGAGCGCCTGCGCGAGACTGCGTGGGGGCTGTCCGACCGGGTCCGCTAGCCTCTGTGTCGTGCACGCCGGGGCATCTTCTGCCGTTTGGGGCACGCGGGAACGTGGGTAGGGAGACAGGATGATCATCACGGTGACGCTGAACGCGGCCATCGACAAGTCGCTGGCGGTGCCGAACTTCAGGCTCGGGCGGCGCCATCGCACGGTGGATCAGCGCACGATGGCGGGCGGCAAGGGCGTGAACATCGCGCGCACGCTGAAGGCCTTGGGCCAGCCGGTGATCGCGACGGGGTTCGCGGGTGGCGCGACGGGGACGCACATCGTGGAGCACTTGACGGAGGAGTCGATCCTCAACGACTTCGTGCGCATCCGTGAGGAGTCGCGCACGAACACGTCGGTGCTCGACCCGACGACGGGCGAACAGACGGAGATCAACGAACGCGGCCCGTCGGTGTCGACGCGCGAGGTGGAGCTGTTCCGCGACAAGCTGCTGTACCTGGCGCGGGGCGCGGCGATCGTGGTGTTCGCGGGCTCGCTGCCGCGCGGCGTGGAGGCGGACATCTACGCGTCGCTGATCAGAGACCTCGAACGACTGGACGTGATCACGGTGGTGGACACCGACGGCGAGCCTCTGCGCCAGGCTGTGCGCGCGGAGCCGGACGTCGTCTCGCCGAACGTGCTGGAGGCGGAGGAGCTAGTCGGGCACGAGTTCTCGGGCGAGGAGGAGCGCTCGCAGGTGGTGGCGGAGATCGCTGCGCTGGGGCCGCGCGAGGCGATAATGACGCTCCCCGACGGCTGCTTCGCGCAGGTGCTGGTGGACGGCCAGAGGCGCCTTAAACGAGCGCGCATCGAGCCACGCGAGCCGGTGGCGCGAAGCGGCTCGGGAGACGCGTTCCTGGCGGGCTACCTGGCGGCGCGCTACGAAGGCCGAGCGCCCGACCATTGCCTGCGTGTGGGCGTGGCCTGCGGGGCGGAGTCGACGGCGCGCCTGGGAGCGGGCCTGATCGACCCCCGCGAGGCGCGGCGCCTGATGGGCGACGTGGAGCTGTCAGACGTGGAGCTGCCCGCGCAGGTGAGCTGAGCGGCGTTGGCCGCTCGACCCCGCGGAGCTCAGCCCCCCGCGACGTCCCTGCGCAGCAGCGTGAGGTAGGCGGCGAACAGCGCGGGCACACCGTACAGCGCGCATACCCAGGCGGAGTGGGCGATGGGCGCCCAGTCGGTGGGCGTGCGCAGCAGGCCCTGCCAGTTCTGGAGCTGTTCGGTGAGCAGGTACGGCTGGATGCCTTCCAGCCCGGGTATCTGGGCGACGATGAACAGCAGGATGACGAGGCCGATGGTGGCGACGACGGCGGCGGCGCTGTTGCGCGTGGCGACGGACAGCAGCACGCCGATGGCGACGAGGGCGAACAGCGGGATCAGGTATATGGCGTTGGCGGCGAACACCAGCAGCAGCGCCTTGGGCGCGGAGACGACGGTGCCGGAGAAGGTGGTGACGGAGTGAAAGCCCCAGGAGAGGACGCCGGCGGCGGTGGCGACGGCGGCGGAGGCGAACACGGCGAGCGCGGCGTAGGTCATGGCGGCGAGCGTCTTGGCGGCGAACACCTGGCCGCGGTCGACGGAGCGTGTGAGGATCGTCTTGAGCGTGCCGTTGCCGTCCTCGTTGGCGACGATGTCGCCGGCGACGAGTGCGGCGACGACGGGCAGCATGAAGCCGGAGAGGAACAGCAGCATGAGCACGGGCGTGGCGAGGCCCGACTGCGTGATCTGCGCGGCGAAGATGTTGCCGAGCCCATGGCCGTGGCGTTGGTGCACGTCCTGGAAGATCACGAAGAACACGGGCAGGATCATCACGAGCGCGAGGCCGAGGTACGTGCGCTTCTGGGAGATGAGCTTGCGCAGCTCCCAGCGGTAGACGGTGAACGTCGACGGGCGGCGGGTGCGCGCCGGCGCGAGCGCGGCGGGGGAGGCGGCGACGCTGCTCATGCGACCTCGACCGCCTGGGGCATGGCTCCGTTGTCGCCCTCGGTGAGCCTGAAGAAGAGGTCCTCGAGCGTGGCGAGCTCGGGGGTGAGCGCGAGGATGCCGACGCCCGCCTGGGCGAGGGCGAGCGACAGCTCGCCGACGTGCTGCTCCTGGGCCTCGAAGCCGAGGCCGTGCTCGCCGACGCTCGCGCGCTCGATCCCGGCTTGCGCGCGCGCGACATCCAGGGCGCGGGCGTCGTCGGTGGTGCGCAGCCGGTAGCCGGCTCCGCCCTGGCGGCGTAGGTCGGCGAGCGCGCCCTCGTAGACGACGCGTCCGGAGTCGACGATGGCGACGCGGTCGCACAGTTCCTGTACCTCCGGCAGCTGGTGGCTGGAGAGCAGCACGGTGATGCCGTCGTCGGCGAGACGGCGGATGAGCGCTCGCATGTCGCGCATGCCGGCGGGGTCGAGGCCGGTGGCGGGCTCGTCGAGGATGAGCAGGCGCGGCCTGCGCAGCAGCGCGGCGGCGATGCCCAGTCGCTGGCGCATCCCGTGCGAGTAGCCGCCGACCTTGTGCCCCGCGCGCGGGCTCAGCTCGACGATGTCGAGCACCTCGTCGATGCGCCCGGCGGCGCCGTCTCCGTCGAGCGCGGCGAGCAGTTCGAGGTTCTTGCGGGCGCGCAGGTAGGGGTAGAAGCGTGGCGCCTCGACGAATCCCGCGACCCCCTGCAGGGCGCGCGCGCCCTCGCGCAGTGGATCGTGCCCGAACAGCTCGACGGTGCCCTCGGTGGGCGTGATCAGGCCGAGGGCCATGCGCAGGGTGGTGGTCTTGCCCGCGCCGTTGGGGCCAAGGAAGCCGAGGATCGTGCCCCGCTTCACCTGGAACGAAAGATCGCGAACGGCGGTGAAGCCACCATAACGCTTGGTGACGCCGTCAAGCTTGAGCGCGAGGTCCATGCCCTCCGCTATAGGGCGCAATCGTTAGCAGGCCCCAAACCGGATCAGGCGTCGGCTGCAGCCTCGACGGACAGGATCGCCAGCACGATGTGGCCGGCGTAGCGCTCGCCGAGCAGCGAGGCGTGGTTGGCGCCGGGGACGTGGATGACGAC
>DATHPE010000004.1:0-19121 GCA_035484215.1 Solirubrobacteraceae bacterium
CCGAGACCCCGATCGAGCCCCACACGCGGTCGCCGTCAGAAGCGTCGAGCAGGACGCGTGTGACCGCACCGGTGCCCTTGGCCTCGTCGAGGATCCGGACCTTGAAGTTGACCAGCTCGATGTCGCGCACGTGAGGGTGGATCTCGCCGATCGCCGCGCGCAGCGCGTTGTCGAGCGCGTTCACCGGGCCGTTGCCCTCGGCGGTTCGCACGTAGCGCTCGCCTGCGAGCCAGATCTTGATCGTGGCCTCCGTCTCCACCTTGCCGTCGGCGCGCTTCTCGACGAGCACGCGCCAGGACTCGAGGCGGAACAGCGGCTCGTACGCGCCGGCCTCCTTGCGCATCAACAGCTCGAACGAGCCGTCGGCGGCCTCGAACTGGAAGCCCTCGTGCTCGAGCTCCTTCACGCGCTCGACCACGCGCTGGGCGAACCGCTCGTCCGCCGGCAGCCCCGCCTGGCGCGCCTTCTCGACGATCGTGCCCCTGCCCGAGAGCTCGGAGATGAGCACGTCGCGGCTGTTGCCCACGACCGCCGGGTCGATGTGCTCGAACGTCTGCGGCTCCGCGCGCACGCCCGCCGCGTGCAGGCCGGCCTTGTGCGCGAACGCGTGCTTGCCCACATACGGCTGCGCCGGGTTGGGGGCGCGGTTTAGCAGCTCATCGACGAAGTGCGCCGTCTCGGTCAGCCGCGCCAGGCGCTCCGCCGGCAGCAGCTCGACGCCCATCTTCAGCTGCAGGTCGGCGATGATCGTGATCAGATTGGCGTTGCCGGTGCGCTCGCCGATGCCGTTGATCGTGCCCTGCACCTGCGTGGCGCCGCATTCGACGGCGGTCAGCGTGTTGGCGACCGCGCAGCCGGAGTCATCGTGGGTGTGGATCCCCAGCTGAGCGCCCGGCAGCGCTTCGCGGACGACCGCGAACGCGGTCCGTATCTGCGGGGGCAGCGAGCCGCCGTTGGTGTCGCACAGCACCAGCCGCTCCGCGCCCGCGTCGGCGGCCGCGCGCAGGCAGTCCAGCGCGTACGCGGGGTCCAGCGCGAAGCCGTCGAAGAAGTGCTCGGCGTCGAGCAGCACGCGCTTGCCGGCGCCCACGAGGAACGCGACCGACTCGGCGACCATCGCCAGGTTCTCCTCGCGCGAGACGCGCACCACCTTCTCCACGTGCAGCACCGACGCCTTGCCCACGAGCGTGCACACCGGCGCGAAGGACTCCGCCAGCACACGCAGCCCGTCGTCGCGCTCGGCGCTGGCGTCACGCCGGCGGGTCATGCCGAAGGCGACGATCTCCGCGCGCTCCAGGCGCTCGCCCGCAAGCAGCTCGAACAGCTCCTGCTCCTTCGGGTTGGACGCCGGGAAGCCAGCCTCGATCAGATGCACGCCGAGCGCGTCCAGGGCGTGCACTACGCGCAGCTTCTCCTCGGCCGTGAGCGTCAGGCCGCCTCCACCCATGCCGTCGCGCAGGGTGGCGTCGTATAGCTGTATGTCCGGCAACGGGCCCCTAGCCCGCGGAGGCCGGCTGCACGTTCGGCGCCGGGCTCTCTCCCGCGGGTGTCTCCAGGTCGACGGCGTCGACCACGTCCAGCCACTCGCGGTAGCGCTCCGAGCGCCCGTGGATGGCGTCGTCGAAGGCGGCCTGCAGCACGCGTGTGACCTCGCCCGGCTTGCCCGTCCCCACCTGGTGGTTGTCGACCTCGCGCACCGGCACCAGCTCGGCGGCGGTGCCAGACAGGAAGACCTCGTCGGCGAGATACATCTCCGCGCGCGCGACGTTGCGCTCAACCACCTTGTAGCCAAGGTCCTGCGCGATCTGCATGATCGAGCGGCGGGTGATGCCGTCGAGAATCGAGTTGTGCTGGCCGGGCGTGGCGATCTCGCCGTCGCGCACGATGTACACGTTCTCGCCGGTGCCCTCGCACACGTGGCCGTGGTCGTCGAGCAGGATCGCCTCTTCGTAGCCGGCCTTCACCGACTCGACCTTCGCAAGCACGCTGTTGAGGTACTGCCCGGTGGCCTTCGCGTGCGGGATCAGCGAGTCCGGGCTGATGCGCCGCCACGAGGAGGTCATCGCGCGCACGCCGTTGCGCATGCCCTCATCGCCGAGGTAGGTGCCCCACTCCCAGCACGCGATCGTCACGTCGACGGGCGCCTCGAGCGGGTTCAGGCCCATCGAGCCGTATCCGCGGTAGACGATCGGGCGGATGTAGCAGGAGCGCAGGCCGTTGCGCGCCACCAGCTCGAGCGTGGCCTGGCGCAGCTGCTCGTCGGAGAAGGGCAGCTGCATGTAGAACAGCTCGGCCGAGCGGCGCAGTCGCTCCACGTGCTCGGCGTTGCGGAACACCGCCGGACCGAGCACGGTGTCATAGCAGCGCACCCCCTCGAAGACGCCCGTGCCGTAGTGCAGGCCGTGCGTCAGGACGTGGACCTTCGCGTCCTCCCAGGCGACGAAATCTCCGTTCATCCAGATGAGGTCGGTGGGCTCCACGTTGATCGCGCTCCTAATCGATGTTTTCGAGCACTGCCCTGGTCGCCTGATCCGTGCCCGCCGTACCACCAAGGTCAGGCGTGCGCAGGCCCCCGGCGAGTGCGCCTTCGACGCCCAATTCTACTGCCGCCGCCTCGCTTTCCAAGCCGAGGCCGTACCTGAGCATCATCGCCGCCGACAGGAACATCGCCAGCGGGTTGGCCACGCCCTGCCCAGCGATGTCAGGCGCGGAGCCGTGCACGGGCTCGAACAGGCCGGGGGCGTCGGCGCCGAGCGACGCGCTCGGGAGCATGCCGATCGAGCCGGTGAGCATGGCGGCCTCGTCGGAGAGGATGTCTCCGAACATGTTCTCGGTGAGGATCACGTCGAACTCGCGCGGCGAGGACACGAGCTGCATGGCGGCGTTGTCCACGAGCACGTGCTCGAGCTCGATGTGCGCGTACTCACGCGCGTGCAGGGCGCTTACGACCTCGCGCCACAGCCGCGAGGTCTCCAGCACGTTGGCCTTGTCCACGCTGCTCACCTTCGGGCTCGACGAGCGCCGCTCGGCGGCGGTGAAGGCGCTGCGCGCGATGCGCTCGACCTCCTCCGTCGTGTAGGAGCACACGTCGGAGGCGGAGGTGGCGGTGCGGGTCTTCTCGCCGAAGTAGATGCCGCCGGTGAGCTCGCGCACGACCAGCAGGTCGGTCCCGTCGATGCGCTCGCGCCGCAGCGGAGAGGCGTCGTACAGCGCCGGCAGCGGCTTGACCGGGCGCAGGTTCGCGTACAGCCCGAGACCCTTGCGCAGTTCCAGCAGGCCCTGCTCGGGCCTCGGCTCGTGCGGGTCGGTGGTGTCCCACCTCGGGCCGCCGACGGCCGCCAGCAGCACCGCGTCGGCGCGCCGGCAGGCGTCCAGGACCTCGTCGGTGAGGGCGGTGCCGTGCGCGTCGATCGAGGCGCCGCCGAACAGGTACTCCTCGAACTCGAAGTCGCCGAGGCCTTCGAGCAGCTCGAGCGTCGGCTCGATGATCTCCGGGCCGATGCCGTCGCCGGGCAGTGTGACGATGAGGTGGGCCACCGCGCGCGACGCTAGCAGGACGGGCACGACGGCCGCACGCGGAGCCTCGAAGCGCGGTGCCTCACAGCGCGGTCGTGACCGGCACGGCTGGCTCCCGACCCTCGCGCTCATGCTCGTAGGCGGAGATCGCGTCGTCCTGGCGCAGCGTCAGCGCGATGTCGTCGAGCCCGCCGAGCAGGCGATGGCGGATCTCGTGGTCGATCGCGAACGGGACCTGCTCGCCCGCGAAGCGCACCTCCTGAGCCTCGAGGTCGACTTCGCCCTCGCCGGCGCGCGCGAGCGAGCGGCAGTCCTCGGCGCTGAGCACGACCGGCAGCAGCCCGATCTTGGTGCAGTTGGAGTAGAAGATGTCCGCGAAGCTCGGCGCGACGAGTGCCTGGAAGCCGTAGTCCTGCAGCCCCCACGGGGCGTGCTCGCGCGAGGAGCCGCAGCCGAAGTTCTCGCCGGCGACGAGGATCGGGTTCGCGGGCAGGTCCCAGCCGGGCTCTTTGGCCCAGTCGTAGAACAGGAACTGCCCGAAGCCGGAGCGCTCGACGCGCTTGAGGAACTGCTTGGGCATGATCTGGTCGGTGTCGACGTCTGACCTGTCCAGGTGGCTGACATTGCCTGCGATGACCTTGATGGGGTTCATGATGTGAGCTTTCTCCTGCGGTGTATAGCGATGGTTATACAGTGCGTTGAAGGGGACAAACTGCCTACCGGGCCGTCACCTGCGCGTCACACCCTCGTCACGCGCGCGTCACAACCTCACTGCACGGGCCTGATCCCGCCGAAGATGACGCCCTCGGCCCACTTGAAGTGCACTTCGACCTGCTCGAAGCCGGCTTCGCCAAGCCACCCCAGCTGCGTGGCGAGGGGGTCGGGCCGGTCTTCGTCTTCGTCGGCGAGCAGCTCGCGCTCGATCTCCTCGTGGCTGCGGCCCCCACCGTGAGCGTGCTTTCCCTCCGGGGACGCATCGTCCCCGGAGGGCGATTCGGCGGCGACGGCGTTGGCCACCATCTGCTCGTCGAACAGGCCCTGCAGCGGGCCGCAGATGCTGACGACGTCCATGTTGACGAACATGGCGCCGGGCGCGAGCGTCGCGAACAGCTCGCTGAACAGCGCGCGCTTGCGCTCGCTGGTGAGGTGGTGGATGGCATACGAGGAGACGGCGGCGTCAAAGGCGCCAGCGGGCAGGCTCTCGTGCCAGGAGGGCTCGCGCAGGTCGCATCGCGCGATCTCCCAGCGCTCGGGAAAGCGCGCCAGCCGCTGGCCGGCGCGGGCGAGCATGGGCTCGGAGAAGTCCGCCAGCACCGCGTGGGACGCGGGCGCCAGCTCCAGCATCAGCTCGGAGCTCGCGCCGTCGCCGGAGCCGACGTCGAGAAACCGCCCGATCGTGCGCCCGCTGCGGCTGAACAGACGTCGCAGCAGATCTTCCTGAACGTCGAGCAGCGGCAGCAGCACGGCGCGCCGGTCGAGGAATTCCCCGACGAGGCGCTCGCTCTGCCAGGCGGGCTGTGATTGCGCCCCGCCCGCGCAGCTCACGACCACTCCCTGATGTCGACGAAGCGCCCCTCGATGGCCGCCGCCGCGGCCATTTGCGGCGAGACGAGATGCGTCCTGCCGCCGCGGCCCTGGCGGCCCTCGAAGTTGCGGTTGGACGTGGAGGCGCAGCGCTCGCCGGGCGCGAGGATGTCGGGGTTCATGCCCAGGCACATCGAGCAGCCGGCCACGCGCCAGTCGAAGCCGGCGTCGCGGAAGATCCGGTCCAGGCCCTCGGCCTCGGCCTGCGCCTTGACCTGTTGGGAGCCGGGCACGACCATCGCCGAGACGCTGGCGGCGACCTGCTTGCCGGCCACGACCTCGGCGGCGGCGCGCAGGTCGCCGATGCGTGAGTTGGTGCACGAGCCGATGAACACCCGATCGATCGCGATCTCATCAATGGGAGTTCCCGCCTCCAGCGCCATGTAGGCGAGCGCCCGTTCGGTCGCCTCGCGGTCTGCGGGGCTGTCGAAGTCCTCGGGCGCGGGCACGCGCTCGGTGACGGCGCGGACCATGCCGGGGTTCGTGCCCCAGGTGACCTGCGGGGAGATGGCGGAGGCGTCGATCACGATGTCCGTGTCGAACACGGCGCCGGCGTCGGTCGCGAGCTCGCGCCAGCGCTCGATCGCGGCGTCCAGCGCTGCGCCCTTGGGCGCTCCCGGTCGCTCGACGTCGCGAAACCATGCGTAGGTGGTCTCGTCGGGCGCGATCATGCCGGCCCGCCCGCCACCCTCGATGGTCATGTTGCAGACGGTCATGCGCCCCTCCATGGAGAGCGCCTCGATCGCGGGCCCGGCGTACTCGACGGCGTGGCCGGTGAGACCGCCGACGCCGAGCTGCCCGAGCGTGCCGAGGATGAGGTCCTTGGCGGTGACGCCGAAGCCGAGCTGGCCCTCGTAGCGGATGCGCATCGAGCGCGGTTTCTGCTGGACCATGCACTGCGTCGCCAGCACGTGCTCGACCTCTGAGGTGCCGATGCCGAAGGCGAGCGCGCCGAAGGCCCCGTGGGTGGAGGTGTGCGAGTCGCCGCACACGATCGTCGTGCCTGGCTGCGTGACGCCCAGCTCGGGGCCGATGACGTGCACGATCCCCTGCCGGTCGGAGCCGAGCGAGTAGACGGGGACGCCGAACTCGGCGCAGTTGCGCTCGAGCGTTTCCACCTGCACTCGCGAGAGCTCGTCCTTGATGCGCGCGGCCACGGGCGTGCCGTCGGTGGGCGTGTTGTGGTCGGCGGTGGCGAGCGTGCGGTCGGGGCGGCGCACCGTGCGGCCGGCCAGGCGCAGCCCGTCGAAGGCCTGCGGGCTGGTGACCTCGTGCACTAGGTGCAGGTCGATGTAGATGAGGCCATCGGCCACCTCGTGGGCCTCCCAGATCTTCTCGAACAGCGTCTTGGACATCGTCATCGGTCCTCGTTGTCGTGGCTGGTGGAATCGTTTTTGATGGGGACCCCTTCCGGGGTCCTGCGCGGCGTTCGCGTGGCGCTCATCTAGCTGCGCCTCAATCCCGCGGAGACGACCGCCAGAAAGGCGGCGTCGGCGGTGGTGGGGTTCTCGAAGTGGTGGGGAAGGTCGGCATCGAAGGTGACGCAATCGCCCTCGTTCAGCTGGTGGTGCTGCCCGTCGCAGACGAGCACGACCGAGCCCTGCTCGACGAGCGCCGTCTCGCGGCTGCCGGGCTCGTGCATGGGCGGGTCATCAGCCGCCCCGGTTGCGCCGCCGGGAGCGAGCGTGTGGCGGGAGAGCTCGGCCCGCTGCCCGGGCTGGGAGGAGGTGAGCACCTCGAAGCCGTGCCCGCGCTTCTTGTTGCCCCCGCGCTGGCGCTGGTCCGCGCGCACGACCGTGACGGCGCCGCTCTCATCCAGACGCAGCAGCTGTGACAGGCGCAGCTCCAGTCCGGCGGCGATGCGCGCGGCGACGGTGAGCGTGGGGCTAGTCTCGCCGCGCTCGACCTGCGAGAGCATCGGCGCGCTGACGCCGCTGCGCTCGGACAGGTCGCGCAGCGACAGCCCCGCGGACTCGCGCAGCGCCTTCACGCGCGCGCCGATCACGGCCGGCGACAGCGCTGAGGCCGGCGAGAGGGCCGCGGCGGCGGCGGCGGCTGGTGTGTCGGATACCGTGGCGTTTGGCGTCATACGCACGTACGTTATCACAGACACGGGTCTATGCGCACCAGTGCGCGCCAGCGTGCTCTGGCGCCGCTCAGGAGCCCGCGCGGGGAGCGACGTGACGCAGGCGCGAGCTGTTCCACACGACGAAGCTGGAGGACAGCGCCATCGCGCCACCGGCGACCAGCGGGTCGAGCAGGCCGAGCGCGGCGACGGGGATCGCGGCGAGGTTGTACAGGAACGCCCACGCGAGATTGCCGCGGATCGTCTTCAGCGTCCGGCGCGCGAGGCCGATGGCGGTCGCCACGACGCACAGGTCGTCGCGCACGACGATCAGATCGGCGGCGTTGATCGCCGCGTCGGTGCCGGAGCCGACCGCGAGGCCGAGGTCGGCGGCCGCCAGCGCGGGCGCGTCGTTGACGCCGTCGCCGACCATCGCCACGCGGTGGCCCTGCTGCTGCAGGCGCCGGATGATCGCGACCTTCTCCGCTGGCAGCGCGCCGGCCACGACCTCGTCGACGCCGATCGCCGCGCCCACCGCCTTCGCGGTCGTCTCGTTGTCCCCCGTCAACAGGACGCAGCGCAGCCCGAGCGCGTGCAGCTGGCGCACGGCGGGCGCGGCCGACGGGCGGATCGCGTCGGCGAGCGCGAGCGCGCCGATCACGGCGTCGTCGCGGCGCACGACGACGACCGTCCGCCCCAGGCCCTCCCACTCGGCGCAGCGCTCGGACAGCGCCGGCGGTAGCGCGCCGAGCGGCGCGCCGCCGGCCTCGACGCGTCCGACGTACAGCTCGTGGCCCTCGACGATCCCCCGCGCGCCGATGCCGGGCAGCGCGAGGAACGACTCGACCTCGGGCAGATCGCCGGCCCAGTGCTCGGCCTCGGCGGCGATCGCGCGCGCGACCGGGTGCTCGGACGCGCGCTCGACGGCGCCAGCCAGGCGCAGGACCTCGCTCTGCTCGACCCCCGCGACGGCCTCGAGGTCGGCCAGCGTCATCTTCCCCTCGGTGAGCGTGCCCGTCTTGTCGAGCACGACGGTGTCAACGTGGCGTGAGGCCTCCAGCGCGCGGTAGCCCTTGAAGAAGATCCCCAGACGCGCGCCCGCCCACGAGGCTACGAGCAGCGCGGCGGGCGTGGCCAGGCCGAGCGCGCACGGGCAGGCGATGATCAGCACCGACAGGGCGGCGCTGATCGCGACGGTCGCGGGGTTGCCGGTCAGCCGCCAGACGACCAGCGTGCCGATGGCGAGCGCGAGGACTGCGGGGACGAACACGCTCGAGACGCGGTCGGCCAACTGCTGCACGGCGGCCTTCTCGTTCTGGGCGTGCTCGACCAGGCGCAGCATGTGGCCGAGCTGGGTCTCGCGCCCGACCTTCCTCGCCTCCACGACGATCCGGCCGGTGAGTGCGATCGTGCCGCCCAGCACCGCGTCGCCGACGGCGACGTCCACCGGCCGCGACTCGCCGGTCATGACACTGCGGTCGAGCGCCGAAGATCCGAGCACGACCTCGCCGTCGGTCGCGACGGTCTCCCCCGGGCGCACGACGAAGCGCTCGCCGACCGCCAGCTCGGCGACCGGCCGGCGCTGCTCGCGACCGGCGGCGTCGAGCACGGCCACGTCGCGCGCGCCGACGGCGGCGAGCGCGCGCAGCGCGTTGCCGCTGCGCTGGCGCGACCACGCCTCGAAGTAGCGCCCGGCGAGCAGGAACGTCGTGACCCCCGCCGGCACGTCGAGGTAGATGCCGCCCCCCGACTTGTGGGCGAGCCCGAGCAGCGACGCGCTGTGCCCGCCGCCGTCAAGGAAGAACATCGAGTACAGCGACCAGCCGGTGGCCGCGACGATCCCGATCGAGACGAGCGTGTCCATCGTGGTGGCGCCGTGGCGGGCGTTGCGCACGGCCGCCTGATAGAACGGCCATGCGGCCCACGTGACCACCGGCGCCGCCAGCGCGACCATCAGCCACTGCCAGCCGGCGAAGCGCGCGCCCGGATAGATGGAGAAGGCGATAGAGGTGTCGCACAGCGGCATGAACAGCACCGCCGCCACGAAGAACCGCCGGCGCAGCGAGCGCACGCGCCGTTCGAGCTCGCCGGCGCCCGCCGGCGCAGCGCGGGGGTCGCGATCGACCAGCTCGGCCGTGTAGCCGGCGGAGGTGACGGTGTCGATCAGGCGCTGCACCGCCATCCCGCTCGGGAGCGCCACGGTGGCGCGCTCGGTGGCGTAGTTGACCTGCGCCGCTACGCCCTCCAGGCCGTTGAGCGCGCGCTCGACGCGGGCGACGCACGCGCCGCATGTCATGCCGCCGATGGCGAGGGCCACCGGCTCGTCGGCGGCGGGCGCGCTGCTGCCGGGCTGCTTGGCGATGTAGGCCCGGGCGGACATCCTCGCTACAGGGTAGGGCCGCGCGAGGTCGGGCGTAGGATCGGCGTGATACGGTCCCGAGGTAGTGCAGAATCAACGTGAATCGATGGAGGCCCGCGCGCGATGAGCAGCGTTCCCGGTTGGGGTAGTTGGAGCGTCGTTCCGCTGCTGTGGGTGGGCCTGCTGGTGGCAGGCACGTGGTACGTGTCGATGCTGCGTCGCGTCCAACGCGTCACCGGCAAGCCCGTCGGCCCGGGCCACTGGGCCTTCTACTTCTCGGGCTTGGCGGTGCTGCTGCTGGCGCTGGGCTCGCCGCTGAACACGCTCGCCGACCACTGGCTGCTGTCGGCGCACATGCTCCAGCACGTGCTGCTCGCGGACATCGCGCCGCCGCTGTTGATCCTGGGCCTGCGCGCGCCGGTGCTGCCGCTGGGCATGCCCGCGCCGATGCTCAAGCGCCTGGCCCACCGCGGCACCCTTGGCCGCGTGTGGGGCGTGGTCACGAAGCCGTGGATCGCCCTGCCGCTGTGGGCGGCGACGCTGCTGACGTGGTCGGTGCCGCCGGTCTTCGACTACACCGCCCAGCACCAGCTGCTGCACAACTTCGAGCACCTGACGCTGTTCTACACGGGCTTCGCGATGTGGTGGCTGATCATCACGCCGCTGCCCACCGAGCGTCGCGAGCCTGGCTTCGCGCGGCTCGCCTACATCGGCTTCTCGCGCGTCGCCAGCGCGATCGTGTGCGTGCCGCTGGCGTTCCTCGGCACGACCCTGTACCCGCTGTACGTGGGCATCCCGCAGGCTTACGGGATCTCCGCGATCACCGACCAGCGCATCGCCGGCGCGTCGGTGTGCCTGGTCGAGTTCCTCGTGTTCGGGATCGCGATGGCGGTGGTGTTCGTCGACGCGCTCAACCGCGAGGAGCGCGCGCAGGTGCTGACCGAGATGGTCGCCGCCTCGCACTAACGCCGGAGAGCGCGCCGGCCTGGCAGCGCGGACGATGCCAGGCCGGGCGGATCTCACCTCGCTTCGTGTCTCAGACGGCGGTCTCGGGCAGGCCGATCGCGTCGTCCGCGCGCGAGCGCGCGACCGCGACCGACAGCGCGCGCACGTACGCGCGCGCGGCGGCGTCGATGATGTCGGTGGAGACGCCCTGGCCGGCGCCGGTGAAGCCGGCGACCTCCAGCACGACGGACACCTCGCCGAGCGCGTCCTGACCCTCGGTGACGGCGCCGATCGTGAAATCGCTGAGGATCGGCGCGACTCCCGTCGCCGCGTTGATCGCCTGGAAGACCGCATCGATCGGGCCGTCGCCGGTGAACGAGCCAGTCCCCGTGGCGCCATCGGGCAGCGTGACGGCGACACGCGCGTGCGGCGGGCGCAGCGATGACGCCTCGACCTCGAAGGACTCCAGGGCGTAGCCCGCCACCTCCTCGCGCAGCTCGTCGGTGACCAGCGCCTCCAGGTCCATGGCGGTGACCTGCTTCTTGCGGTCGGCGATCTCCTTGAAGCGCTTGAACGCGGTGTTCAGCGCCTGGCCGTCCAGCTCGAAGCCCATCTCCTCCAGCGCTTTGCTCAGCGCGTGGCGACCGGAGTGCTTGCCCAGCACGATCGAGTTGCTGCGCAGGCCGACGGTGGTGGCGTCCATGATCTCGTACGTGGTGCGCTCCTTGAGCACCCCGTCCTGATGGATGCCGGCCTCGTGCGCGAACGCGTTGCGCCCGACGATCGCCTTGTTGGGCTGCACCTGGTAGCCGGTCAGCCGCGAGACCAGGCGGCTGGTGCGCGCGATCTCGGTCGTGTCCGCGCCCGTCCACAGCCCCAGGCTCGGCTCGCGCGTGCGCAGCAGCATCACGATCTCCTCCAGCGACGCGTTGCCGGCGCGCTCGCCGATGCCGTTGATCGCGCACTCCACCTGGCGGCAACCAGCTTCCAGGCCGGCCAGCGAGTTGGCGACGGCCAGCCCCAGGTCGTCGTGGCAGTGCACGGAGACGACCACGTCGCGCAGGCCCGGCACCAGCCGGTGGAGCTCCGTGAACATCGCCGCGTACTCGTTGGGCATCGTGTAGCCGACGGTGTCGGGCACGTTGATCGTGGTCGCGCCCTCGTCCAGCGCGATCTGGATCACCTCGGCCATGTACTCGACGTCCGAGCGCGAGCCGTCCTCGGGTGAGAACTCGACGTCGTCGGTGTACTCGCGCGCCTGCGCCACCGCCGCGCGCACCTGGCCCTTGACGTCCTCGCGCGTGGTCTGCAGCTTGCGCTCGATGTGGATGTCGCTGGTGGCCAGGAACATGTGGATGCGCGGGCGCTCCGAGTCCTTGACCGCCTGCCACGCGGCGTCGATGTCCTGCTTGCTCGTGCGCGCCAGGCCACAGATCACCGGGCCTTCGACCTCCCGCGCGATCGCCTGCACCGACTCGAAGTCGCCGGGTGAGGTGATCGGGAAGCCGGCCTCGATGATGTCGACCCCCAGGCGCGAGAGCTGGTGGGCGATCTCCAGCTTTTCCTGCTTGTTCAGCGAGATCCCCGGCGACTGCTCGCCGTCTCGCAGCGTCGTGTCGAAGATCAGGACGCGGTCCGCGTCGTTGCGTACGTCGTTCTTGCTCATGTCGTTCGTGCTCCTTCTGTCTCTCGCTTGCGGTTCCTCTCTGCTGGGTATGCGGCTACGCGGCCGCCACGCGCTATTCCCCCCGAGGGGGGAGGAGAAGAAGCTGCAGAGGCGAGAGCTGGAACGACATCTGCTCGCAGATTAGCACCGCTCGCGCCGGGTGGCGCAACACCCCGGCTCAGGGAGTCAGGACGACCTTGCCGACGTTCCTGCGCTCGGTGATCATGTTCTGGGCCGGGCCGGCGTCGGCGAAGCTGAAGGCCTCCGCGACGACCGGTTTGACGGTGCCGTCGTCGAGCATCGCCTGCATCGGCTCGATCCATGGCTGCAGCGTGCCTCTGTCCTTCCACAGGCTGAGCATGTTCAGCCCGATGACGGCCTTGGATTCGGACATCTGCTTGATCAGGTTGAAGCGCGGCATGCGCGCGACCGCGCGCAGCGCGGTGACGACGTTTTTGCGCTCGCCGGAGACCAGTGAGGAGGCGCCGAATGCCACCAGGCGCCCGCCTGGGCGCAGCAGGTTGTAGCTGCGGCGGAAGCTCGGACCGCCGACGGCGTCCATGATCAGGTCGAACTTCGGCAGGCCGCGCTCCCACCCGGGCTGGGTGTAGTCGAGCGCGTGGTCGACGCCCAGCTCGATGCAGCGGGCGTGCTTGCCGGGCGAGGCTGTGCCGTAGACCTCCACGCCGGCCCGCTTGGCGATCTGCGTGGCCGCGATGCCGACGCCGCCGCCCGCGGAGTGGATCAGCACCCGCTCGCCCGGCTGCAGGTTGCCGTAGCCGATCAGGCCCGCCCACGCGGTGCCGTAGTTGACGGGGATCGCCGCGCCCTGCTCGAAGCTGAGCTCGTCGGGCAGCGCGACGACGTCGCCGGCATCGGCCACCACCTGCGAGGCGTAGCCCCCGAACTTGGTGCCGGCGAACACGCGCTGGCCGACGCTCAGGTTCTCCACGCCCTCCCCCAGCTCGAGGACGGTGCCGGCGACCTCGTAGCCGACAACGCACGGGGTCTTGGGCGCGTCTGGGTACAGCCCCATGCGCGCCATCACATCCGCGAAGTTGATCCCCGCCGCGGCGACGTCGATCCGCACCTGGCCGGCGCCGAGCGTCGGGTCGGGGCGCTCCTGCACCTGCAGAACCCCGGGACCACCGTGCTTCGTGATGACGACCGCCTTCATGCCCGCTCCCCCATCCTCGCTCACCGGTTAGCGGCTGAGGTTATCGGTCGGAGGCGCGTGCGTCGCGGGCGATCAGCCCAGGTCCACGGACCAGCCGTTCACGAAGCCCTCCGAGGCAATGATCTCCTGCACGACCTCCCGGGGCACGGGCGCGTCGGTGGTGACGACCATGGCCGCCAGCCGGCGGTCCTCGCCGTCGGAGCCGCCATCGGGGGTGTGGCCGATGGCGGCGGAGGAGATGTTGATCCCGTGGGCGCCGAAGATCGTGCCGACGCGACCGATCATGCCGGGCAGGTCCTCGTAGCGGAAGACCGTGACGTAGCGCTCCAGCTCGATCGTCAGCCGCCGGCCCTGCACCTCGACGAGATGGGGCACGCCGTTGGGCCCGATGCCGGTGCCGGCGACCGCCACGCGCTGGTCCCCGGCGACTACGGTCACGCGGATCAGCTCGTTGAAGTCCTGCGCCTCGGAGACGGCCTTGTCCTCGACGATGATCCCGCGCTGCTGGGCCATGGTGGGGGCGTTGACGAGGTTGACCTCCTCCTCGGTGCGGCCCTGCAGCGCGCCGACGATCACCGCCAGCGTCAGCATGCGCGTGTCGAAGCTCGCGATCCGCCCCATGAAGGCCGCCTCGATGCGCTCCACCGAGCTGCCCTCGGCGAGCTCCATCGCCAGGCGCCCCAGCTGTTTCGCGAGCGGCAGGAAGGGGCCGAGCGTCGCCATGTCCTCGGCGCCTACGGCGGGGATGTTGACGGCCGTGGAGACCACGCCGCCGGTCAGCGCGGCGACGACCTGCTCGGCGCTCTGATAGCCGGCGCGGTCGGTCGCCTCGGCGGTCGAGGCGCCCAGGTGCGGGGTGGCGATCACGTTGGCGTACGCGAACAGCGGGTGCTCGGTCATGGGCTCACTCTTGAACACGTCGATGGCCGCGCCGGCTACCTTGCCCGAGTCGAGCGCGTCTTTGAGCGCGTCCTCGTCGATCAGCCCGCCGCGGGCGACGTTCAGCACGCGCACGCCGTCGCGCATGCGCGCGAACGCGGCGCCGTCGATGAAGCCTTCGGTCTCGGGCGTCTTGGGCAGGTGGATGGTGATGAAGTCCGCCTGCGCGTAGATCTCCTCGGCGCCGTCGGCCTTCTCCACCGCCAGCTCGCGGTAGCGCTCGGCGCTGACGAAGGGGTCGAACGCGAGCACGCGCATGCCGAAGCCGCGCGCGCGCTGCGCGACGAGCTGGCCGATGCGCCCGAAGCCGACGATGCCCAGCGTCTTCTCGTAGAGCTCGACGCCCGAGAACTTCGAGCGCTCCCACTTGCCGCCCATCAGCGACACGTACGCCTGCGGGATGTTGCGCGCCAGCGCGAGCAGCAGCGCCATCGTGTGCTCGGCGGCGGTCACGACGTTGGACTCGGGCGCGTTGGCGACGACGATCCCGCGCTTGGTCGCGGCCTCGACGTCGACGTTGTCGACGCCCACGCCCGCGCGCCCGATCGCCTGCAGGCGCACCCCGCGCTCGATCAGCTCGCCGGTCAGCTTGGTAGCCGAGCGGATCAGTATGCCCTCGTAGGAGCCGATGCGCTCGGCCAGCTCCTCCTCGCTCCAGTCGAAGCCGAGCTCGACGTCGAAGTGCTCGCGCAGCAGCGCCACGCCCGAGTCGCCGATCTTCTCCTTCACGAGCACCTTCAGCCGCCCGTTCTCTGTTACGGCGCTCATCCCGCGATCCCCTCCACGACCCAGTCGATGCACGCGGTCAGCGCCTGCACGTCGGCGGTCTCGACGGCGGGGAACATCCCCACGCGCAGCTGGTTGCGCCCCAGCTTGCGGTAGGGCTCGACGTCGACGATGCCGTTGGCGCGCAGCGTGGCCGCGACCGCGGCCGCGTCGACGGCCCGATCGAAGTCGATCGTGCCGACGACCAGCGAGCGCTTGGCCGGATCGGCGACGAACGGCGTCGTGTAGGAGGTACGCTCGGCCCAGCCGTACAAGTGCTCGGAGGACGCGCGCGCGCGCGCCACGCACCAGTCCAGGCCGCCGCCGTCGAGCATCCAGCGGATCTGATCGGCCAGCAGGAACAGAGTGGCCACCGCCGGCGTGTTGTAGGTCTGGTCTTTGCGCGAGTTCTCAAGCGCCGTGTGCAGCGACAGGAACTCGGGGATCCAGCGCTCGGATGCGTGCAGCTCCGCGATCCGCTCCTGGGCGGCGGGGCTGAGCAGCGCGACCCACAGCCCGCCGTCGGCGGCGAAGCTCTTCTGCGGGGCGAAGTAGTACGCGTCCGTCTCGGCGACGTTCACCGGCAGCCCGCCGGCGCCGGAGGTCGCGTCGATCGCCACGAGCGCGCCGGACGATGCCGCTCCGCTCGGCCGCGTCACCTCCACCATCACGCCCGTCGAGGTCTCGTTGTGCGCCCACGCCAGCAGGTCGGCGCCGTCCGCGGCGGCCGGCGCGAGCGCGCTCGGATCGGGGGCGTCGCCGGGCTCGGCGGAGACGACGACCGGGTCTTCCAGGAACGGCGCGCCGGTGCTCACGGCGGCGAACTTCTGGGAGAACTCGCCGAAGCTCAGGTGCGCGGAGCGGCGCTGCACGAGCGCGAACGCGGCGATGTCCCAGAAGGCGGTCGCGCCGCCGTTGCCGAGCGCGACCTCGTATCCGTCGGGGAGCGCGAACAGCGCGCCCAGGCCGGCTCGGATCTCGCCGACGAGCGCCTTGACGGGCTTCTGGCGATGCGAGGTGCCCATCACCGCGCCGCCCTCGCCGGCCAGGCGCGCGAGCGCCTCCGGGCGGACCTTCGACGGGCCACAGCCGAAGCGCCCGTCGACGGGCCTCAGCTCGTCGGGGATGACAATAGGCGTCTGCTCTGTAATGGGACTCGTCGTCATTTGGGCTCCTCGCTGTGTCGCGCCTCGAGGTAATGGTCGGTGCTGTGAGGTTGCCCAGGCGCGCGGCGGTGCTGCGTCGTCGCTTCCCGGTGGTGGACTCCACCCGAGCGCCAGTCGCGACGACGCACGCGAGTGTAGCGGACACCGCGCGCGCCCACGCGCTTCACGCGCGCATATCTCCTACGACCCGCCTACCACCCGCGGCGATGGGGCTCCGACCAGTCGTAGCCGGGGCCCACGGGGATGATTCGCTTGGGGTTGAGCTCGTCGTGGGTGGTGTAGTAGTGGCGCTTGATCTGGTCCATCGCGACCGTCGCGGCGACGCCCGGCCACTGGTGCAGCTCGCGCGCGTAGCCCCACAGGTTGGGGTAGTCGACGAGCCGCCGGCGGTTGCAGCGGAAGTGCAGGTTGTAGACCTCGTCGAAGCGAGCGAGCGTGGGGAACAGCCGCCAGTCGGCCTCGGTGACGTGCTCGCCGGCCAGGTAGCGGCGCTCGGCGAGCAGCTGCTCGAGCCAGTCGAAGCTGTCGAACAGCTCCGCGAAGGCGTGCTCGTAGGCCGCCTGCCGGCGCGCGAACCCGGCACGGTAGACGCCGTTGTTGACCGTGTTGTACACGCGATCGTTGATCGCGTCGATGTCCGCGCGCAGCGCCGGCGGGTACAGCTCCAGCTCGGCCCCGCGCGCGAGCCCGCCGAGCGAGTCGGCGGCGCCCATCATGCGGATGATGTCGCTGGACTCGTTGTTGACGATCCGCTCGGTGTGCGTGTCCCACAGCACCGGCACGGTGATCCGCCCCTGGAAGCTCGGGTCGCTGACGCTGTATGCCTCGCTCATGAAGGCCCAGCCGTGCAGCGCGTCGGTGTACTCGCCGCCCGGGCCATCCTCGAAGCGCTCGCCGGAGAACGCCCAGCCGCGCTCGTCACGGAACGGCGCGAGGTAGGAGATGCCGAGGGCCGCCTGCAGGCCGGCCAGCTCGCGCACGATCGCGGTGCGGTGACACCACGGGCACGCGAGCGAGACGTACAGGTGGTAGCGGCCCGCCTCGGGCGGGTACACGCCGGCCTCGCCGCTGCCCGGGCCGGGTCCGACCCAGTCGCGGAAATGACTCTCCTGGCGCGCGAACTCGCCGCCTGAGATCTCCGCGTCCATCACGACGTCAACCACTCCAGATGACCTCCCGCGCGATTGTCGTGGCGCTCCAGCCGCTCGGAAGCCGTCCCTGAGCGACGCCAGCGGGCGCCTCGCCGGCGTGCAGGCAGTACTCCGGCGCGGGGCCGAGCACCAGGCAGCGCTGCCAAAGGCTGTCGCGCTCGGGATCGATGCCGTCCCCCAGCAGCTGCGCGAGCGCTGGTCGCTCGTGACCACGCGCCGATGTGACCCACGTCGTGGTCGTGGTGCGACCCGGGTTGGCGCTGCCCTCCAGCAACCGGTACACGGCGGCGGTTTCCATGCCGGTGAGCGCAGCCGCGGCGTCGTGCGCGCTGGCGTGCCCACGTGAGACCGCGGCACCCTCGAGCACTCCGAGCGCCGCCCAGTCGTCGATCACGTACCAGTCCTCATAGCCGGCGCCGTCCAGCCACGGCACGCCATCGGCCCGCAGGCTGGCCGAGCCGCGAAAGCCACTGGGCGGACTGTGCGCGAGCGAGCGATGAAACCGCTCGAGGGCGCTCTCGTATGCCTCGCACGTGACTCCCGGCGCGGGACGATGCCAGGAGAGGTAGGCGAGCACTGGGCGTCCGCGGTCGCGCCTAGAACGAAGGCTTGATCCAGTCCATGTGCGAGCGCAGCTCGGCGCCCACGTGCTCGACCTCCGTGTCGGCCTGTTCGGCGCGCATGCGCAGGAAGCTCTCCTGGCCGGCGCGGTTCTCGGCGATCCACTCGCGCGCGAAGTCCCCCGACTGGATCTCGGCGAGGATCTGGCGCATGTTCTCGCGCGTCTGCTCTGTGATCACGCGCTTGCCGCGCGTGTAGTCGCCGTACTCGGCGGTGTTGGAGATCGAGTAGCGCATGCCCGCCAGGCCCTTCTCGTGCATCAGATCGACGATCAGCTTGAGCTCGTGCAGACACTCGAAGTAGGCCATCTCCGGGTCATAGCCGGCCTGCACGAGCGTCTCGAAGCCCGCCTGCACGAGCTCTGAGGCGCCGCCGCAGAGGACGGCCTGCTCGCCGAACAGGTCGGTCTCGGTCTCGTCCTTGAAGGTCGTCTCGATCACCCCGCCGCGCGTGCAGCCGATGCCCTTGGCGTAGGCGAGCGCCAGCGCACGGGCGTTGCCGGTGGCGTCCTGCTCGATCGCGAGCAGCCCGGGGACGCCGCTGCCTTCGGTGAACGTGCGGCGCACGAGGTGGCCGGGGCCCTTGGGTGCGACCATCGCCACGTCCACGCCGGGGGGCGGCTCGATCTCCTTGTAGTGGATCGAGAAGCCGTGGCCGAACAGGATCATGTTGCCCTCGGCGATCCCGTCGCGGATCTCCTCCTCCCAGACCTGGCGGTGAAGCTCGTCCGGCAGCAGGATCATCACGAGGTCGCCGCGGCTCGCGGCCTCGACTACCGACAGCACCTCGAGACCCTGCTCGCGCGCCTTGGCGACCGACTCCGAGCTCTCGCGCAGCCCGACGACGACTTTGACGCCGGAGTCCTTCAGGTTGAGCGCGTGGGCATGGCCCTGGGAGCCGTAGCCGATGATTGCGACGGTCTTGCCGTCGAGAAGTGAGAGATCAGCGTCCTTGTCGTAGAACATCGACCGGGAGCGTAGCGAGGCGCGGCCCCCGGCCGCTTTCCCGCTCGATGCGCAGCATCGAGCGGCAGCACCCATGTCTCACGGCCTTCGGCTCATCCGCCGCCGCCGAACTGCTGCTCCAGCGACATCACATCCTGGACGTACTGCTGGGTGTCGGGGTACATCCCGTTCTGCTGGACCGAGGGCAATCCCTGGTAATAGC
>DATHPE010000005.1:0-34729 GCA_035484215.1 Solirubrobacteraceae bacterium
CAGCGGGCTTGCGTGAATGTTCACGGCGCGATGAACCCGCGCCGCCCGAGCAGGGGGGCCGGGTTCGACGGCGACCACGCCGCAGACCTCGTTGGCGGGGTCCTCCAGCGCGTGCGCGACCAGTTCGTCCAGCATGGCCCGAGGGACGATCACGGCTCAATACCTGTCGCGGCGGTGGCCCGGAGACAGACAAGAGCACAGAGTGCGCACCGGTACCCAGCGGTGCCGAACTCGTCGGCGCTCAGGCCCATTGCCCTACCACCACACGGTGGAGTCGAGGTTCTCGATCTCCTCCAGGGGACGCGTGTAGATGCCGCTCGACAAATACTTCCAGCCGTCGTCGGCGACGATGAAGACGACGTTGCCCTCGTCGAGCTCGCCGGCGATGCGCACTGCGATGCTCGCGATCGCGCCGGTCGAGACGCCGGCGAACAACCCCTCCTCGTCGAGCAGCTTGCGCGTCCAGATGATCGCGTCGCGGTTGGTGACGAAGATCTTGCGGTCGAGCAACGAGATGTCGATGATCGGCGGGATGAAGCCGTCGTCGAGCGAGCGCAGGCCCTGCACGGGCTCGCCCTGCATCGGCTCGGCGGCGACGATCTTGACGGCGTCGCCGAGCGTCTCCTTCAGCCTGCGGCCGTTGCCCATCAGCGTGCCGCCGGTGCCGAGGCCCGCCACGAACGCGGCCACGTCGTCGAGCTCTTCGAGGATCTCCAGCGCGGTGCCGTTGTAGTGGGCGTTGGGGTTGGCCTGGTTGCCGTACTGGTAGGGCATGTAGAAGGAGGAGTCTTCGGCGGCCATCTCCAGCGCCTTCGCGACCGCGCCGTTGGAGCCCTGGTCGCCCGGCGAGTAGACGATCTCCGCGCCATACATGCGCAGCAGCTGCGTGCGCTCGGGCGTGACGTTCTCGGGCATCACCACCTGCAGGCGGTAGCCCTTGCGCGAGCAGATCATCGCCAGCGAGATGCCCGTGTTGCCGGATGTCGGTTCGAGGATCGTCTGCCCGGGGCCGATCGCGCCCTTCTCCTCCGCATCCTCGATCAAGGCGCGGGCGACCCTGTCCTTGACCGACCCGGTCGGGTTGTGCGACTCCAGCTTCGCCCAGATGCGCACGCCCGGCTTCGGCGACAGCCGCCGAAGCTCGACCAGCGGCGTGTGCCCGATCGACTGCACGATGTCCGCGTATCGGCCTCCACAGGGCCGGCTCCTGAGCCTCTCCGCCGCCATTACTTCACGGAATATAGCGAGGTCCGTAGGGTAGGATGGCGCGGAGGATATGAGGGGCGACTTCGACTACGACTGGCTGGTCATCGGCTCAGGCTTCGGAGGCAGCGTCTCGGCGCTGCGCCTGTCCGAGAAGGGCTACTCGGTCGGCGTGCTCGAGTGCGGGCGGCGCTTCGCCGACCACGAGTTCGCCCGCGCGACGGCCGACCTCAAGCGCTACTTCTGGAACCCCCGCCTGGGCATGAAGGGGATCTTCCGGCTGACCACCTTCAAGGATGTCTCCGTCGTCTCCGGCTGCGGCGTCGGCGGCGGCAGCCTTGGCTACGCGAACACGCTGTACGTGCCGCCGGACGCGTTCTTCGAGGACAGGCAGTGGGCAGACATGGCCGACTGGGGCAGCGCGCTCGCGCCCCACTACACCGAAGCCCAACGCATGCTCGGCGTCGTCGAAAACCCGCACGAGGACCCTGCGGACCAGCTGCTGCGCGAGCTCGGCGAGGAGCTCGGCGTGGGCGACACCTACAAACGCACCCCCGTAGGCGTCTTCTTCGGCGAGCCTGGCAAGACCGTGCCCGACCCGTTCTTCGACGGCGGCGGGCCGGCGCGCACCGGCTGTCAGCTGTGCGGTCGCTGCATGGTCGGCTGCCCGCACGGCGCCAAGAACACGCTCGTGAAGAACTACCTGTACTTCGCCGAGAAGCACGGCGCGCAGGTGATGCCAGAACGCACGGTGCTCGACATACGCCCGCTCGGCTCGCCCGACGGGCGCGATGGCTATGAGGTCGAAAGCGTCCGCTCGGGCGCGTGGCTGCGCAAGGAACGCCGCGTGCAACGCGCACGCGGAGTGGTCGTGTCCGCGGGGCCGCTGGGGACGAACAAGCTGCTGCAGCGCTGCCGCGTGAAAGGCTCGCTGCCGCGCATCTCCTCGCGCCTGGGCGAGCTAGTGCGCACGAACTCCGAGTCGATCCTCGCGGTGACCGTGCCGGAGGACTACCCCGACGACCTGATCAAACGCGTCGCGATCACCTCCTCGATCTACCCCGACCCGCACACGCACATCGAGACCGTCACCTACGGCAACGACGGCGACTCGATGCACCGCCTGAACACGCTGCTCGTCGGCGACGGCACGCGCGCGACCCGCCCGCTGAAGCTCCTGGCCCAGATCCTGCTGCACCCCAAGCGCCTCGCGCAGGTGATGTTCCCCAAGCACTGGTCGCGGCGCACGATCATCATCCTCGTGATGCAGACGCTCGACAACGCGATCGCGCTGCGCCCCCGCAAAGGACCGTTCGGCTCCTTCTGGCTGAAGACCGAACAGGACCCCGAGCGCCCGATGCCGACGTTCATACCGATCGCCAACAAGGCCGCCGAATGGTTCGCCAAGCGCACCGGCGGGATCGCCCAGAGCTCGGTCACCGAGGCCCTCTTCAACATCCCCACCACCGCCCACATCCTCGGCGGCGCCGTCATCGCTCCCGACCCCGAGCGGGGCGTCGTCGACGCCCAGCAGCGCGTGTTCGGCTACGAGAACCTGCTCGTGTGCGACGGGTCGGCCGTGCCAGCGAACGTCGGGGTGAATCCGTCGCTGACGATCACCGCGCTTGCCGAGCACGCGATGAGCTACGTGCCGGTGGCGGGGGTCGAGGTCGGCGCGGACGCGGGCGAGTCGGCTCAGAGCGCCGCGGCGGCGTAGGTCGGCTCGGGGACAAGGCCACCAGTGATCGCCGGTTCCGGGCGATATCCTTATGACAGTTGTCATGGACTCACGCGCGCACATCGCCGCCGACGCCATTGGATCGGTACGGGCTGAGAGCCTCGAGCCGGGAGCGACGGTCATCGAGATCCTAGACCGCTGGATTGGCTGCGCGATCGACACGGAGCAGCTCGGCGAGGCCGCGCAGCGCCTTGCGGCAGGCGAGTCTGTGGCGCACCTGCTCGCTCAGCCGGAGCCCACGTCGACGCGGCACTGACCGCGGGCACTCGCCAGCCCGGTGGCTGACCCTTACGTCTACCCCGGGACCACTGTGCTGCGAAACGTGGCCGGCTTGCGCGACGCAGGCACGCTGGCCGAACGTGAGGCCCAGACGAGCACGCTACGACTGGCGCAGCTCGCCGCGCTCAGGCTGGACGGCACCTACGATCTTCGCCACCTTCAGCAGTTCCATCGCTTCATCTTCCAGGACATCTACCCGTGGGCAGGCGAGCTTCGTAGCACCCCACTTGCGAAGCCGGGCAGCATGTTCGCGCCCCCCGAGCGCATCGAGAGCTACGCGAATGAGATGTTCCGCCTTCTGGCCGATGAGCGACATCTCCGTGAATTGACACGCGATCAGTTCGCCGACAGGCTCACCCACTACCACGCGGAGATCAACGCGGTGCATCCGTTCCGCGAGGGCAATGGGCGCGCGCAGCGAGCCTTCCTGCGTCAGCTCGCTCTGGATGCAGGTCACACCCTTGCATGGGAGCACCTGCGTCCGGAGACCATTGTTTACGCATCACAGCGCAGCTTCCAAGGGGACAACGGCCCGATGCGAGATCTGGTCGACGGACTCCTGGACCTGCCAGATCGCTGAACCTCACAGCCGGCTTCGACCCGCCGGCACCACCGCGACGGCCGAGTTGAGCGCGCCGCTCCGCAGACGCACGCGCGCGGCCCCACGCATCGCGACGAGGACGTTGAGCACGGCATTGCGGCCGGCGTGAAGGTTCGCGACCGTCCGCCACCCTCCGCCACGCGTCTGGCGTTGAAGCACGACCGGCTGCCCCGGGCGCATGAGCAGCCCCCACACACGCACGCGCCGCGAGTCCACACGCAGCGGGTCGAACGGGAAGGCGAAGCCCTGCAGGAACGGCTTCGGCTTGGCGGTTTCGGGGTTGCCGCTGACGCCCGCGCTGTAGAGCCCCGCGAAGCGTGGGTATTCGATGACGCCGCCGGTGGGCGTGGCCGCGAGCACACCTGGATAGGGGTCGACGAGGAACTGCCACGCAACGAGGCTGATGCCGGCGACCCACAGCCGGTGAAGCGCGCGTGAGACCCAGGCCGCCTGCAGATCCGCGGGTACTCCCTGCGGCGTCTGCGGCGCGCTTTCCCAGTTCAGCTCAGTCACCCAAACGGGCTTGGCTGCCTGCGGCAGCGCCGTACCAAGGCGCTCGGCCTGCGTGAGCAGGCTTGTGATCTTGGCGGCATCCGAGATCGACACGTCGAGCGAGGAGGCCGCAGGCCGGTTGGGGTCTCCGACCGACAGCGGATGGAACGCGAGCACATCGAAATGCGGCGGGTCGGGGCAGCCCGCGCGAGACCGTCGAACGTCTTCCCTGTGGTGGAGGCTTGGGCTCGGGGTCAAGCACAGCAGTTCTCTCAGGAAGCGCACCGGCTGCATGCGCCCTACCCCTTCGGGGTCGCCATTGGGCGCGATGCCGGCCGCTACGACGACGTCGTCGGGCTCGACAGACTTGACGCCGCTGTAGAAGCCGTTGAGCATTTCTCGGTAGAGCAGTGGGGAGAAGGCCGTCCAGTGCCTTGCCTCGACGACCCACTGGGGCTCCAGGTAGCGCGTGAGGTTCGGCTCGTTCCACGCTTGAAACAGCCGCACCCGTGGCAGCACGCCGCCGGGCGCCTCGAGATCGGGGAACGACCCGTCGTAGCGGCGCGCAAGGGCGGTCGCGAACTCCTCGAGTGCGATCGGGCTGGGCGCCCAACTGCCCGGATAGGCATAGGGCCAGCGCGGGGAGGCTTCGGCGAACGCGGGCGCATGGGAGACGACTAGCAGTGGCGTCATGCCAGCCGACACCACGCTCAGGACTGCCGCGTCGATCGGCGCGAACCGGTAGTCCGCGCTGGCGGGGTTGGCGGCTTCGAAGCTCGGAGGTGGGCTTTCGGCGACAGTGGAGCGCCAATCGACGGGGATGCGTACCACGCTCGCTCCCGATTCGCGGATGCGCGTCACCGCGAGATCGCGAACGCCCACGTCTTCATCCAGGAGCAGCGTGCCTTCGGAGACACCGCGTGTGAGTCCCGACCGGGGGAATGGCCCGTACAGCAGCGCCCGGTTCTGCGCGCGCGCCAGCCGGCGTTCCGTGGGCGCCGCCGGCCCTCCGGTCGATGGTTCGGCGCTGTATGGGCGCGGCGGCCCTTCGTGCCCGTCGCTCGAGGGGATCGGGAGTACCGGCGGTGGCTGCAGCCACACCAGCGCTGCCAGTAGGACACCCAGGCTCTGCGAGACGATCGCTAGCGCCCCCTAGCGATGGAGCGACACGGTGCGACGTGCGAGGTTGACCTTCGCGCCTGAGCTGGTGCGTAGCGTCGTGATCAGCACGAGCTTCAGGCTCTTGGCCGATTTCAGCTTCAGACGCCCCTTCGCAGTGAGCTTCAGCACTACCGTGACGGTACCCGCGCTGCTCGCCACCACGGCGCCACGAGCTATGAGCAGCGCCGGGGGAGGCTTCTTGTGGTGCTTGCTCTTGGCCGCGAAGGCCGGCAGCGTGCCGCCCTCCAGGTACAGGTCCTGGGTGACGGTGCCGGGCTGGTTGATCGTGACGTGGTCGTGCCAGCCGGATTTCAGGAGCGACAGGATCGTGAGATGCGACAGCGCGAGCACCGAGCCCTGCAACGGCGGTGGTGGCGGCGGAGCTGGCGGCGGGACAACCGGCGGGCACGGTCCGACCGGTCGCGTGTTTTCGCTGATGTAGTCGAAGACGGCGCCACCCGCGAGCGGCGTTTCAAGCGACTCCGCCGCAGTGACCGACTGCCCGAGCGCGAGCGGGGCGAGGAAGCTGCCACCGAACGTGGTGCCGGAGAGGATCGTGACCTGCGCCCGCTGATAGCTCGATTCCTGCTTGGTCGTGCGGTACTTTTCGATCTTCAGCGACAGCGCGACGGCGTGGCCTTTGACCGTCTCCCCCAGCGAGTTGTCGCCGGAGAAGTTCGTCGAACCCGCACACACCGTGGGGTCCATCGAGGGGAGCCCGTCGTATTGGACCGATCCAACGATCGTGCCGACGGGGGCTTCGAGGTTCACGGTGTCGCCCACCTCGGGTACCTGACTCATCCAAGTGCCGCCTCCGCTGCCAGATTCCCTCGCGACGACGACACCGCCACGAACGATCGACACCTGAACCGAGCCGCCTGTGCTGACGCTGCCGCTTGTCGACACGATCGGTTCTTCGGGGAGCGTCGTCTCACCCTCGCTGATCTGCAGGGTGTAGACGGGCGGACCCGAGGACCATGCCCATGCGGGCGTCGCCAGCGAGAAGGCTGCAAGGGCCGCAATGCCTACCGACAGGCCGATCCGCGTGATGATCGCCGTGAGAATGCGCGCGAAACTGCTGTCAGTGCTCATGGACGCAACCTCAATCGTTCGGCAAGACGCGCTCATTTAGGCTCAGCGTCGAACCTGGACGCGAAGCGTAGACGCGCCTCCGGCGGAAAATGCGCGCACTCCCCTCGCCTGCCCGACGATCTGATGATATGATCTTTTGCGGTGGACGTGGCACTCAACTCCGGCGCAACCATGCCCCAGCTGGGCTTCGGCTGCATGATCCCCCCGGCGCAGACCACCGAGGCTGTCGGCCGCGCGATCGAGATCGGCTACCGCAGCCTCGACACCGCGAGCGAGTACGGCAACGAGCTGGAGGTCGGTCGCGCGATCGCCGCGACGGATGTGCCCAGAGACGAGCTGTTCGTAACCACCAAGCTGTGGAACACCGATCAGGGACGCGAGAAGACGCTGCGCGCGTTCGACGCCAGCCTCGACGCTCTGGGGCTGGAGCACGTCGACCTGTATCTGATCCATTGGCCGGTCCCCGCGTGGGATCTGTACGTGGAGACGTGGCAGGCGCTGGTGGAGCTCCAGCAAGACGGCCGCGCACGCTCGATCGGCGTGTCGAACTTCGAGATCTCCCACCTCAAACGCATCGTCGATGTGACGGGGGTCGTGCCCGCGGTCAACCAGATCGAGCTACACCCCCTGCTGCAGCAGCGCGAGCTGCGCGCCTTCCACGCGCAGGCCGGCATCGTCACCGAGGCGTGGAGCCCGCTCGCCCAGGGCCTGGCGCTGGACTCCCCGACCGTGATCGAGCTCGCCGAGCGTCACGAGCGCTCGCCCGGCCAGATAGTCCTGCGCTGGCATCTGCAGCTGGGGAGCGTCGCGATACCCAAGTCGGTCACGCCGCGGCGGATCGCCGAGAACTTCGCGGTGCTCGACTTCGAGCTCGACGAGCACGAGATGGATCAGCTGCGGGCCCTCGACGCGGGCACGCGCACCGGGCCGCACCCGGACACGTTCATCGAAGACTAGGCCTGGGGCGGCACCGCGAACCCCCAGGAGGCGCCCGGCATGACGCGGAGTGAGACATGAGCGAAGACGGCATCGAAGCGAGCCACGCGAGCGACACACAGGCGCACCCGGCCGACTCGCTGGGTCTCGGCATCAAGGAGATGCGCCTGCTCGCCCACTGGGCCGTCGACCGCGTCCTCGACCACTTCGAGCACGGCGCTCGCGGGCCGGCCATCAGGGAGAGCTCGTCCGCCGAGCTCCTGGCCGCGCTCGGCGGGCCGGCGCCGGAGGAGCCAGGCGATCCGCTGCAGGCGATGGAAACGCTCGTCGACGTGGCGCTCGCCAACATGCAGCACGGCGATCACCCGCGGTATTTCGCGCGCATCCCCGGCCCGTCGTCGTTTGCCGGCGTCCTCGGCGATTGGCTCGGCACCGGCTTCAATGCGATCGCGGCCTCATGGCCGGGCGGGTCGGGGCCGGCGACCGCGGAGCTCGTCGTGCTGGATTGGCTGCGCTGCCTGTTCGGCATGCCCGACGGCACCGAGGGCGTGCTCGCCAGCGGTGGCTCACTCGCCAACATCACCGGCCTGATCGTCGCGCGGAAGATGGCCGGCGCCGGGGTCGCGTACCTGTCCGAGCAGACGCACACGTCGATCACGCGCGGTCTCGTCGCGGTCGGCTTCCCACCGGAGCACATTCGCGTGCTCGCCAGCGATGCGCAGTTCCGCCTCGACGTCGACTGTGTGCGCGCCGCCATCGACGAGGATCGCGCGGCCGGACGCCGTCCGGGGTTCGTCATCGCCACAGCCGGCACCACCAACTGCGGGGCCGTCGATCCGCTGGGCGCGCTCGCCGATCTGTGCGCCGCCGAGGACCTGTGGCTTCACGTGGACGGCGCGTACGGAGCGCCGGCGGTGCTGTGCGACGCGGGACGGGCTGCGCTCGACGGCATCGAGCGGGCCGACTCCCTCGTCGTCGACCCGCACAAGTGGCTGTTTCAGCCATACGACATCGGCTGCCTGCTCGTTCGCCGCGCCGGCGCGCTGGCTGACACCTTCCACATGAGCCCCGAGTACCTCACCGGCGCCAGCACCGGACAGGGCGAGGTCGACTTCCGCGACAGGAGCCTCGAGCTGAGCCGTCGGGCCCGCGCGCTGAAGCTGTGGCTGTCCTTCCGCATCTACGGCCTCGGCCGGATGAGGGCCGCGATCGCTCGTGGCATCGAGCTCGCCGAGTACGCCGAGAGCGTCGTGCAAGCGGACGCTCGCTGGGAGCTCGTGACGCCCGCGCAGCTCGGCATCGTCACGTTCGCGCGCCCCGGCGCCACGGCGGCCGACCACGCCGCGCGGGCCGACGCGCTTGCCCGGGATGGCTACGCGGCGGTCACCAGCACAGCCCTGCGCGGCCGGCCGGTGCTGCGTCTGTGCACCATCAATCCCCGCACCACCGAGGACGACATCGCCTCGACGCTGGAGCGCCTGGCGGCGTGGCCGGGCTCGTGAACGTTCTCGGCATCTCCTCCAGCCCGCGCCTCGACGGCAACTCGAGGCTGCTCATGCAGGCGGTCCTCGACGGCGCGCGGCAGTCAGGCCACACCGTCGAGTCGGCAGATCTGGTTGACGTCGTCAGCGGCCACCTGCGCGATTGCCGGACGTGCCGCAAGCCCAGCGGCGACTGTTCGATCGAGGACGGCTACGCGCCGCTGCTGCTCGAGCGCGTGCTGCCGGCCGACGCGATCGTCCTCGCGACGCCGCTGTACTGGTACGGGGTCTCGGGACTGCTGAAGACGTTCCTCGACCGTATCTTCTGCTTCACGTCAGACAGCTACCCCGACTCGCACGCCGTCCTCGAGCGCCTCGCCCACAAGCGCCTCGCCGTCGTGATCTCCGCCGAGGAGAGCTACCGCGGCGCGACCCTGGGCGTGATCGCCTCCTTGCAGGAGATGGCGCGCTACCTGCACTGGGACCTCGTCGGCGTGGTCGACGGGATCGCCAACAAGCGCGGCGAGGTGAGCCTCGATCCGGGCCGACCGCTCGACGCCGCACGCGCGCTCGGCGGGCGCCTGTTCAGCGCCCGGGTCACCGACTACCGGCTGGACAGCGAGCGTTCCGGCGCGGTCTGGGAGCCCGGCGCGTGAACGAGGACCTGGTCGCCGCCGCCTGTCGCGCACTGGACCGCGTCGACCCCGCCGTGGGGGCGTTCATCACGGTCAACGACCGTGTGCTCAAGCAGGCCCACGACGCGCCCTTGGGCCGCCTGCACGGCCTGATCGGGGCCGTCAAGGACCTGATCGACACCGCCGGCCTGCGCACCACTCGCGGTTCTGCGCTGTTCGTCGAGCGCGTTCCCACCCGCAGCGCGTCGATCGTCGAGCGCCTGCAGGGCGCCGGGATGATCTGGCTCGGCAAGACCAACCTGCACGAGTTCGCCTACGGCGTGTCCGGCTACAACCCGCACTTCGGCGCGGTCCGCAACCCGCGCGACCTCCAGCGCACCGCCGGCGGCTCCAGCGGCGGCTCCGCGGCGGCCGTCGCGCTCGGCGCGTGCGACGTGGCGCTCGGGACCGACACCAGCGGCTCTGTCCGCGTCCCGGCCGCGTGCTGTGGCGTGTACGGATTCAAGGCCGCCCATGGCGCGTACCCCACCGACGGGGTCTTCCCGCTCGCCGAATCGCTTGACAGCCTTGGCTTCCTGACCGCCGACGTCGCGACGCTCGCGCGCGTGCTCGACCTCTCCCCCGCTCCCGCCGACGCTCGGATCCGTGTCGCGAGGCTTGGCGAGCAGGTCGAGCTGCCAGCGCTGCCCGATGAGCATTGGACCACGTTCCGCGCCGAGGCGAATGCGCTCCACGGCCAGATGCACGCTGAGCGGCCCGCGCTCTATGGGATCGACCTCCAGCGCAAGCTCGCGCTGGAGGTGGGCGACCTGCACGCGGCGCGGTCGGTCATGGCGAGCTGGCGCGACTCGGTGGCTGAAGCGCTGGCAGACGTCGACGTGCTCGAAGGGCCGGTGTTCGACGGGGAGGCGCCGACGATCGACGCCGCGCTGGCCGACTACCGCGACGGCACAACGCACGTCGGAGACCGGCTGCTTGCCTACACGCCGGTCGCCAACGCGCTCGGATGGCCCGCCATCGCCGTCCCGACCGCCGACGGACCACGGCACCTGCTCAGCCGTCCCGAGGCGGTCCCCCAGCTGCTGGCCGCCGCCGAGCGAATCGGCCTGCCGCGCGAGGAGGTCCTGGCCGCGGGCGCCGCGAGGGCTCGGCGCGCCAGAGCGCCAGAGCGGGACGCATGATGGTTCTAATTATCCAAGAACTGCCGTACAGCGATACGAGATTTTGGACACTTGTTCATATGAACATCTCACATTCCTAATAGGGTATGATAAACATACGATCTGATGTATCTGGGGATGCTGCTACCGAGCCGAGCCTCAGATCCTGGGTGAAACCACGAGAGGGGATGTAATGGAGCAGTCAGTCGCATCGGTGCCAGAGGACGCAACAGCGCCTCGCCTGTACACGCGGAAGTCTTCGGGCCTGGTTCGCGAGATCTCCGCGACCGCGGCGCTGATGGGCAGCGTGTGCATCATCAACCTGCCGATCGCCGCGGTGACGTTGATGCTGCTGCCGTTCACCTTCCCCGGCGCCAGCATGCCGCTGTCGGTGCTGCTCTCGCTGATCCCCTCCGCGATCCTGGGCGGCGTGTACGTCCTCTTCGGCATCATGATGCCGCGTTCGGGAGGCGACTATGTGTTCAACGGCCGCGCCCTGCATCCGGCGATCGGCTTCGCCGCGAACTTCAACTTCGTCATCTGGAACCTCCTGTTCGCCGGCATCGAGGGCAGCTGGATCTCAACCGTGGGGCTGTCAGGCCTGTTCGCGAGCGTCGGCTCCCTGACGGGCAACCACTGGTGGACGACCGCCGCCGGGAACATCTCCAAACAGGGGGTCGCCTTCGGCATCGGCGCGGTCGCGCTGCTGATCGTCGCCTACCTGCTCACCCATACCGCAAGAGCCCTTAAGGTGATGAAGATAGCCTTCAGTATCGGCATCGCCGGCGTCGTCATCACCCTCATCTGGACTCTGCTCATCAGCCATGGCACGTTTGTCAGCAACATCAACCACGTCTCCTCCTACAAGGGGATCATCAGCTCAGCCAAAAAGGAAGGCTTCGTCGAGCCCAGCAGCTGGCACTCCTTCTCGCCCACGATCTCGGGCGTGGCGCTCGTCTCGCTGGTGACGTTGTTCGTGATGTTCGCGACATACACCGGCGGCGAGGTCAAGAACGTGCGCCGCTCGATCCCTATCTCGATCTACGGGTCTCTGGCGATCGGCGGCGTCGTCTTCCTGCTCATGGCCTTCGCGGCGTTCCACAGCATGGGCTCGGAGTTCGTCGCCTCCACCCAGGCGCTCAACGGCACGGCCGCATATCCATTCGCCAGCGAACCGACCTTCAACCTGATCGCCTCACTGGGCAGCGGCTCGACGGTCTTCGCGTTCATCATCAACATCGGCTTCATCCTGCTGATGATCTCCAACATGATCTTCACCCAGATGGCGATGAACCGCTGCATCTTCGCGTGGTCCATGGACCGGGTCACCCCTGACAAGGTCTCCCAGGTGTCCTCGCGCACGCACGCGCCGAACTGGGCGATCGGGATCGGTACCGCGGGCGCCCTGATCGGACTGGCCGTCTTCACCTTCACCAGTTTCTCCACGTTCCTCGGCGGCACGACGCTGGGCTTCCTCTTCACCTTCCTGGTGACGGGCCTCGCCGCGGTGGTCTTCCCCTTCCGGCGCAAAGAGCTCTACGAGAAGTCGCCGATCAAACCCACGATCTTCGGCGTCCCGCTGCTGTCGGTGCTGGGAGCGCTTTCCATACTCGCGATCGGCGCGATCGCCTATGCCTACTTCACCAACGCGACGTTCGGATCCAACTCGGCCCGCGCCTACGGGGTGTTCCTCGGCGCCTGGGTCGTCGGCTTCATCTACTACGGAGCCGTGCGCCTGATCCGCAAGCGCCAGGGGGTCGACCTGGCGCTGGCAGCAACAACCCTCCCCCCCGACTGACACAAGCGAGGAATCACGAGTGCTCTTCAAGAAGAAGAAAGGAAAGCCCGATCTGCGGGTGCTGTTCGTCACGGATGTTCACGGCTCCGATGTGTGCTTCCGCAAGTTCATCAACGGAGCGAAGGCCTATGACGCTCAGGTTCTGATCCTTGGCGGGGACGTCGCCGGCAAGCGGCTGTCCCCGCTGGTGCGAAACGGCAACGGCCACTTCGAGGGAACCCTTGGTCACAACACGATCGAGCTGGAGAGCGACCGCGAGATCGCGGAGTTCGAAACCGCGGCCGCCGATTCGGGTCTGTACACGTACAGGACCTCGCCCGAGGAGATGCAGGCCATCTCCTCGAACCCCGAGCTGCTCGAGAGCGTGATGGAGAAGCTCGCCGGCGAGCGGCTGGTGAAGTGGTTGGAGCTCGCCGAACAGAGGCTCGCCGGGACCGGCGCGCGCCTGTACGTCAACTGCGGCAACGACGACCCCTTCTCGCTCGATCAGATAATCGAGGACTCCGCCGCCGCGACCTTCCTCGAGGGCCGCGTGGTCCCGATCGACGACAGCAGGTTCGTGGCAAGCCTCGGCTTCGCCAACCAGACTCCGTGGGACTGCCCGCGCGACATACCCGAGAGCGAGCTCGCCAGCCGCATGGACGCGACGCTCGAAGGCTGGAGCGAGGAGCAGGGGACGCTGATCTTCAACTGCCACTGCCCGCCGTATGACTCCGGGCTGGACACCGCCCAGCAGCTCAACCCCGACCTGTCGATCGTCACCGAGGGCGGCCAGCCGGTCGCCGGGCCGGTCGGCAGCACCGCCGTGCGCGAAGCGATCGAAAAGTACAGGCCCACGCTGTCTCTTCACGGTCACATCCACGAGAGCAAGGCGGCCACGCGCATCGGCCCGACGCTGGCCATCAACCCGGGAAGCGAGTATCCCGAGGGGCTGCTGCGGGGAGCGGTCATCGATCTCGATGGCAGCGGTGTCAGCTCCTACGTCCTCACCGCCGGCTAGCGATCGGAGGCTAACATCGTGAGCACCCTCCCCGATCAACCTGGCACAGTGACCCACGTCATCGCACCCGAGCAGCTGGCAATGCTCGACTCGGCAAAGGAGCTCATCGGCGGCGGCAACGAGCGCGGGCTGGAGCTTCGTGCCCTCGGCGGCGTCGGCGTCGCCTTCCAGTGCCCGACCGCGATGAGCCCGCCGCTCGCGCGCGCCTGGAAGGACCTCGACTTCGTCGCCGTCTCCGGGCAGCGCCAGGATCTCGAAGCCTACCTCGAGTCCCGCGGGCTGCACGGTGACCGGGAGTTCAACGCGCTGCACGGTCGCCAGCGACTGAACTACGTCCACGAGGAGCACGGCTACGACGTGGACATCTTCATCGACCGTCTGGTGATGTGCCACACGCTCGACCTGTCGGGCCGGCTGAGCATGCACGAGCTGACGCTCGATCCCGCCGACCTGCTGCTGACCAAGCTCCAGGTGGTCGAGACCAACGAGCGCGACTACAAGGACATTGCCGCGATCCTCAGCGATCACGATGTCGACCACGAGCGGATCGTCGGCCTGCTCTCGCGCGAATGGTGCTGGTGGCGAACCGCCACCCAGGTGCTCGAGCGCTCGGCCAGCTATGCGCGCGCGCTCCCCGACTTCCCCGCCCGTGAGCGGATGCTCGCGTCGCTGAGCGCCCTGCAGGCCGCGATCGAGTCGGCTCCGAAGTCGCTCGGCTGGCGCATGCGCGCGCGGGTCGGAGATCGCGTGCGCTGGTATGAGCTGCCCGAAGAGGACGAAGCCGGGATCTGAGGTCTCCCGATCGAGCGAGCGCACACACCACCGACGGCCGCGTACGTCGCCGACGCGGGCAGCCCGCTGCGCATCGACGCCGACCTGCTCGATGCTCTCGCCCACCGTGCCGCCAGAACGCCGGTCGAGGAGTTCGTCATTCCCGTGCGCAGCGGGCGGGCCTGGGAGCTGCCGGCCGGCCACGTCTGTCGCTTCTCGATCATCGAGGGCCCGCAGGTTCTCGACCTCAACCTCTGGAATCGCCACGACCCGCGCGAGCGCTTCTGGGCCGCGAGGACGCGCCAGTTCTACGGCGCGCACGTGAACGTCGGCGATCGCCTGTGGTCGACCCTGCCGTTCCTGCGGCCGCTGGCGACGGTGATCGCCGACAGCATCCAATACGGGATCGACGCCGACGGCGCTGGCTGCCACGACCTCCTGGGCACCAGATGCGACGGGTACGTCGGCCAGCTGCTCTCCGGCCGCAGCTACGACTTCCACTGCCACTCCAACCTCGTGCGCGCCGTGCTGCCGTGGGGATTGACCGAGCTCGACGTCCACGACGTGATCAACGTCTTTCAGGTGACCGGCCTGATGGCCGACGACGAGCGCTACTTCATGAAGGCCTGTCCAGCGTCGATCGGAGACCGCTTCGAGCTGTTCGCCGAGGTCGACCTGCTGTTGGCGGCGTCGACCTGCCCGGGAGGAGACCTCTCGGTGCCGCTGTGGGGGCCTGGCAGTGGCGCCGAGCCCAACTGCAACCCCATCAGGGTTGAGGTCTTCGCCGTCGATGACGCCGCGCTGGCGGACTGGTCGCCGGCGAGATCGGCCCTGGAGGACCACCACTATGAGCTTCGCCACGGCCTGTGCGCGCCCGATCTGCACCCGCCGCTCCGCTCGAGCTAGTCGTCGGCTGTCGGGCGACTCACAATTTTTGTGGCAACTGTATAGCGATGGCTATACAGCACTCCTCAGGAGTAGCACGCCAACTGACCTCCTCAGGAGTAGCACGCCAACTGACCCACCACTCCTCAGGAGTAGCACGCCAACTGACCCACCATTCCTCAGTGCGTGTCCGCGAACAGCCTGGAGCCGTCGCCTGCCGCACGAACGCCCGCCAGGCGCATCGCCTCCCAGACGCTGACCAGGTTGGCGCTCAGCACGGGCTTGCCGAGCGCGGCCTCGAGCGTTGGGATCGAGCGCACCGTGTGCAGGGCGGTGTCGGGGACGAGGATCGCCTGCGCGTCGGCGTGCTCGCCGGCCCGGACCAGCGCCTCGAGCGCCTCCGCGTCGAGCGTCCCGGCCTCGGCGGCGGTCATGATGTCGTTGCTGCGCACGCCCAGGACCTCGATGCCGGCGTCCGCCAGCAGCGTCACGAAGCAGCTGGTGACAGGCTCCGGGTAGGTCGCCGCGATCGACACGCGACTGATGTCGAGTGACCTCAGCGCCTGCACGAAGGCCAGCGAGGTGCTCGAGCTGGGCACCTCAGCGAAGCGTCCGAGCTCGGAGACCTGTCGCTGCGCCCCCTCCCAGCCGAATACGAAGCTGCCGCTGGTGCACGCCCAGATCACGACGTCCGCGCCGCCGGAGCAGAGGACCTGCGCGCCGGCATGCAGGCGCCACTGCTGACCGAGGTCGAGCAGCGCCTCGACGGTGTGCGCGTCCTCGTCGATCGGCGTCTCGACGATCTGCGCGCGAACGGAGCCGTCCGGGAAGAGCGTGTCAACGAGGTAGGACAGGTCGTCCTCGGCGACGCCCAGGCCGGGATAGAGGAAGCCGAGAACCGTGGGGGCATGCGAGTTGATGTGATGATACTATCATCAGTCTCATGAGAATCGGCGTGCCAACAGAGATCAAGTCCGACGAGTACCGCGTCGCGCTCACGCCCGACGGCGTGCGCGAGCTGGTCGGCCGCGGACACCAGGTGCTGATCCAGCGTGGCGCCGGGCTGGGCAGCGCGCTGACGGACGCCGCCTTCGAGGCCCAGGGAGCGGAGATGGTCGCCGACGCGGACGCCGTGTTCGCGCAGGCGGAGCTCGTCCTCAAGGTCAAGGAGCCCCAGCCGCAGGAGGTCGCCCGCCTGCGCCCCGAGCAGACGCTGTTCACCTACCTGCACCTCGCCGCCGCACCGGAGCTCTCGCGCGCGCTGTGCGAGACGGGCGCGACGTGCATCGCATACGAGACGGTCGAGGTCGACGGCCGGCTGCCGCTGCTGGCGCCGATGAGCGAGGTGGCGGGCAAGATCGCCACCCAGGCGGGGGCGTTCGCGCTCGGCAGGCCGCACGGCGGTCGCGGGATCCTGCTGGGCGGCGTGCCGGGTGTCTCGCCGGCGACCGTGGTGGTCGTGGGCGGTGGGGTCGTGGGACTGAACGCGGCCATGATCGCGATCGGGATGCAGGCCAACGTGTACGTCCTCGACCGATCGATAGAGCGGATGCGCGAGCTCGATGTGATCTTCGCCGGACGCGCCACCACGATCTACTCGTCGGCCCTCGCGGTCGAAGAGCTGCTGCCGGTCGCCGACCTCGTGATCGGCGCCGTCCTCGTCGCCGGAGCCCGTGCGCCGTACGTGCTGCGCCGCGAGCAGCTGGCGCTCCTGCCCGGGCGCGCGGTGCTGGTCGACGTCGCGATCGACCAGGGTGGCTGCTTCGAGACCTCCCACCCGACCACCCACTCCGACCCTACATTTGAGGTCGACGGGATCATCCACTACTGCGTCGCGAACATGCCTGGAGCCGTTCCCATCACCTCCACGTACGCGCTCACCAACGCCACCCTGCCGTTCTGCATCGAGCTCGCCGACGCGGGCGTGGAGGCGGCCCTGGCGTCCAGCCCGGCGCTGCGCTCGGGCCTGAACGTCCATGGCGGTGAGATCGTCCACCCCGCGGTCGCCGAAGCCTTGGCGCAGGGAGCGGGCGACGGTCAACCGGCGAGCGCGGTCGGGAGCGGCTGAGATGGCCGCCGGCCGTGGCGTGGCGCTGAACACGCTGATGTACTCCTCCGGCTTCTCGTGGCTGCCGTGCCGCTCGCTGGAGGACACGATCTCCAGCGTCGCGCGCCTCGGCTACGACGGGATCGAGATCGCCGCGTGCGCGCCGCACGCCTATCCCGCCTTCGTCGACGAGGAGCGCCGGCGGACGATTCGCAAGATCGTGAGCGATGCGGGCCTGGAGATCAGCGGCATCTGCTCGTGCCCGGGCGGCGCACCGGGCTTCAACCCCGGCTCGCCCGACCGCGCCGAGCGCGAGGCCAACCTCCTCTACGTCACGGAATGCCTGCAGCTCGCGCACGACCTGCAGACCCCGCTGCTGGTCTGGCTGGGCGGCTGGACGCGCTACGGGCAGAGCCATCGCGACGCCTTCGAGCTGACCGCCGAGTCGCTGCGCGGCTGCCTGGAGGCGGCGGAGCCGCTCGGCGTGCGCATCGCGGTGGAGGCGACGTCGGAGATCTCCGACGTGCTCGAGAACGTCGGCGACACGCTGCGGCTGCTCGACGCGGTCGACGCCAGCCCCGCTTCGGCAGGTGCGCTCGTCGACACGCTTCCCGTGCTGTTCGAGAGCGATGACCCGTGCGCGCAGTTCGTGGAGGCGGGCGAGCGGCTGATCCACGTGCACCTGCAGGACCTGGACGGGGATCCCGCGGGGACGCACACCGACTTCCGCTCCTGCCTGGAGCAGCTGACGGCGATGGACTACGACGGCTGGCTGACGATCGAGACGGGATACGCCAAGCGCGTCACCGACCCCGACGGGGAGGCGCGCCGGGCGCTGTCCCACATCGCCGAGGTCCGCGCGGCCGCCGCGCGCTAGCCGCGCCTCGCCGCTGCGGGGGCCGCGGCGCGCGCTAGATCTGGTCGACGAGGTGGCCGAGGCCCCGCCGCCGCGCCACCTCGCACAGCTGCGCCAGCTCCTCGTCGCGCACCGGGACGCCGTCGCGCATGCGGCGCTCCTCCTCCTCGTGCGCGCTGCGGCCGGGGACGCGAACCGGCTGTTGACCGGGCGCCGCGCGCGAGCCCTGGACGCGGTCGATCAGCTCGTCCACGGAGCCGCGAAGCGCCGCCTGGCCCGCGAACGCGTCGGCGGACATCGCCATGAAGACCTGGCCGTGGGCCCAGGGCCGCTCGCCGCTGGGCTCGAAGTCGTTGTCGTAGGAGCCGGCCGACCCGGCGAGCGCCGAGCACATCAGCTCGACGATCAGCAGCAGGCCGAACCCCTTTGGCCCCAGCGGCAGGAGCGCCCCGTCGAGCTTGGACTCACGCTCGTTGACGTCGATGACGATCGGCGCGGGATCGGTTCCGTAGGCGCCGTCGCGATCGACGATGCCCACGAACGGGAGCCGCTTGCCGTCTCTGGCGGTCCGGATCGCGTCGCCCATCGAGAACGCGCTGGTCGCCATGTCGATCACGAGCGGGAACCGCTCGCCGCCGGGGAAGGCGACGCTGATGGGGTTGGTGCAGAACAGCGGGTCGCGTCCCCCCCATGGCGCGACGACGGGCTTGCCGTTGCTCATGGCGATCCCGACCATGCCGTGCTCGAGCGCGAGCAGCGAGTACGCCGAGGCCATCGCGAAATCGCCCGAGTTGCGAACGGTCACGCAGCCGATGCCGACCCGCTCGGCCTTCTCGATCGCGATCCCCATGCAGCGGGTGCCGACGACCTCGCCGACGCCGAAGTGCGCGTCGACTGCCGCGCCGCCCGGCGCGTCGCGCACGACCTCCAGCGGCGCGCCGAACCGCATCTGCCCGGAGGCGATCATCTCGTCGTGGTAGGGGATCAGCGCCGAGCCCTGGGTCGAGTGCCCACGCAGATCCGCGCGCAGCAGCCGATCGCGGAAGAAGCCGGCCTCCTGCGCGTCTGCGCCGTGCGCGACCGCGATGCCGTGATAGATCGAGCCGAGCAGCTCCGCCGAGACGATCGTGACCGACGGCTCGAAGCCGCCAGGGCCAGGCGCGCTGGCGCCGGTCATCTCGCCCGCTGCTCGACGTGCTCGCGCGAGAGCCGAGCGGCGTCCCGAAAGGGCAGGTTCAGCCAGTCCCCCTCGGATGAGGCCCGTGCCCGGCGGTAATGGCGGTCGAGCGCAGCCTTCATGGCATCGGCGTCGTTGGCGCGCAGCGCGTCGACGATCGGCACGTGCGCGTCGACGTCCCACAGGTCGTCGAGGTCGAGCGGGGGGGCGGCGCTGGTGACGATCAGCTGCTGCATCGGCTCCAGCAGTTTGTCCAGCGCCGGCAGGTGCAGGGCGTGCAGCAGCTGCGCGTGGAAGGCGACGTGGCTGTCGGATGCCAGCTGCCAGTCCTTCTGCTCGATCGCGTCCGCGAGCGAGGTGAGGTGCTCGTCGAGGGCGGCGACGTCCTCCTCGGTGGCGAGGTCGACCGCCAGCAGCCCGAGCTGGGTCTCGAGCGTCGCGCGCGCGTCGAAGATGTCGCTCATACGCAGATCCGAGCGAGCGAGCAGCAGCGTCAGCGCCTCGCTGTAGGCGCTGTCGTCGGGCGGCGCGACGATCATGCCCCGGCCCTGACGGACTTCGAGCAGGCCCCTCGCCGCCAGGGTTCGCATGGCGTCGCGCACCACGCTGCGGCTGACGTCGAGCAGCTCGCACAGTTCGGACTCGGTCGGCAGCCGCTCTCCGGACCGCAGCGCGCCAGAGACGATGCGATCCTCGAACTCCCTGATGATCCGGTCGCTGAGCTTCACGTTGCCGCGCAGTTCGTGCAGCGGCTCGAAGGCTGGTTTCACCCCGTCGGTCTCCCCTGGTGACATCTTCAGCTGATCATACTTTCGCCATCGGGCGCCAGCTTTCCACTTTGCCGGACCGGCTGGCGCTGGGAGACGATCTCGAAGTGACTCGCCGCGGCCACGTTGGAGCCTGTCAGAACGCAGACGATCCTCCGCGCGCCGCTAGCGCTCACACGCCCGAGCCCGCACAGCGCCGCGCCACCGGAAGGCTCGACGACGATCGCGTGATCGGCGTAGATCCGCGCCACGGCGCCAAGGATCTCCTCCTCGCTGCTCACGATCACTCCCGCGGAGTGCGCGCGCACGAGCGCGAAGGTGATGCTGTCGGGGTCCAGGTTGCCGATCAGGCCCTGTGCCGCGGAGGTGACGCTTTCCACGATCCTGACGATCCGCCCGTTCTCCAGCGAGGCGCTCATCGCCGGGCTGGACTCGGGCTCCACCCCCCACGCGGCGACGGGCGCATGATGATCGGCGCACG
Source organism: Solirubrobacteraceae bacterium (assembly GCA_035484215.1). Classification (GTDB taxonomy): domain Bacteria; phylum Actinomycetota; class Thermoleophilia; order Solirubrobacterales; family Solirubrobacteraceae; genus Palsa-744. The sequence goes on from DATHPE010000005.1 coordinate 20,561, forward strand.
CCAGAGCGACACCGCTGAGCAGCCCGCCGCCTCCCACGGGCACGATCACGGCGTCGGCCTGCGGCCACTGAGCGAGCGCCTCCGTCCCGACCGTGGACTGCCCGGCGACGACCAGCGGGTCGTTGTAAGAGGAGACGAACGTCGTGCCCGGGCGCCCGGCGGCCTGGCGGGCGGCGAGCTCCGTGTCGTCGTAGGACCCGTCCACCACCCGCGTGCGGATCCCCGGCCCGAACCGTGCGAGAGCGTCGACCTTGGCCTGGTCTGTTCCACGCGGGATGAAGATCTCTGCTGTCCTGCCCAGCGCGAAGCAGGCGAAGGCGATACCCAGCGCGTGGTTGCCGGCGGAGGCGGTCACGACGGTCTGGGCGTCGGGCACACACGAGACGGCCGCGACGGCGCCCCGCGCCTTGAAGCTGCCGGTGAGCTGATGGCACTCGAGCTTGAGCCGCACCTCGCAGCCGTAGCGCTCGGAGAGGCTCGGGCTGTCGATCAGCGGCGTGCGCAGCAGGCCCGCCCGGGCGAGGGCGTCTGTCGCCTGGTCGCGCTCCGCCGTGAGCGCCGGCGCCGCGCGCGCCATCAGTACCCGCGCTCCAGGTCGACCTCCAGGGTCAGCTCCTGGCCGTGCTGGAACTGGCGCAGCGAGGTGGCGCCGAAGTCGATGTCGCGCTCGCGCACGTCCTCGGCGTTGTTGGCCTGATCGCCCGAGCCGACGACCGAGTCGCGCATGTGCAGGCCCGTGCGGCTTGGCGTCGGGAAGTGATAGGTCGCCGGGAAGGCGTCGGTGTAGTTCCACCACACGTCGCAGGCGTAGCCGCCCACGATCCCGTCGTCGAGCGCGTCCGCCAAGGCGCCCTCGTCGACCAGGTTGCCGCGTGCGACGTTGACCAGCAGGGCGCCGCGTTTGCAGGCGGCCAGCTCCTGGGCTCCCAGCGTCCACGGGCTCGCCTCGGTTATCGGGAGCGCGAGGATGACGTAGTCGGACAGGCCGAGCGCCTCGAGCAGCCGCTGTGGACCGTGGACGGCGTCGACGTGCTCCCCTCCCTTCGACGGGTCGCGGCGGATGCCGACCACGCGCATCTCGAATCCCGACAGGCGCTGGGCGATCGCCGTGCCGACGCTGCCGAGGCCGATGATCGTGACTGTGCGCCCGGCGAGCATGGAGCCTTGTGACCCGGGCTCCCAGAGCGCCACGCGGCGGCCTTCCCTGAGCGCGTTGTGCTTGACCGGGATGCGCTTTGCCAGGGCGAGCAGGAGCGCCACCGCGTGCTCGGCGACGGCGGGCGCGTTGGCTCCGCGAACGTTGCACACGCGCACACCTCGACCCGCCAGCTGCGGCTGATCGAGCTCGTCGATCCCGGCGTGCAGCCAGCACAGCAGACGCAGGGATCTGGCGCGCGTCAGCGCGCCGCGTGGCAGCACCCAGCCGACGATCGCGTCGGCGTCATCGAGATGCTCGGCGATCGCCTCCAGCGAGCACTCGTAGCGCGAGAGCCCGACCGGGCCGTTGGGCGCGACGACCTCCACGCCGTCGCCGACGGCCGCCGCGAGCGTGGCCAGCTCCTCGCCGGTCGCGTGCCAGGTCGCGAGCACCTTGCGCAAGGGAGGTGCGCTCACGAGCGCCGCTCCCCGCTAGTGAGCGCGCATGAGACTGCCAAAGCCGTCAATGGGCTCCTCGTACCCGGCCAGTCGAACGCTCTGCCAGAACTCCGCCTGAATCGAGGAGATGACGGGCTTTTCGAGCACCGCCTCGATCTCGTCGAGAACCTCGACGGCGCGCAGCGCGGTGCAGGAGATGAACAGCGCGTCGGCGTCGGCGTCGCAGGTGTCGATCGCGGCCCTGCGGATCGACGCCGGCGTCAGCCGCGCCATGTCGATGTCGCTGTCGATCAGAAAGCTCGCCAGGTTGAGAACGGTGATGCCGTGAGCCCGGAGGTACTCACCCATCGCCGAGCAGACGTCGACCGGGTATGGGGTGAGCACCGAGATGCGCTCGACGCCGAGCTGCTCGAACGCCGCCAGCGCCGCCGTGACGGGAGTCACCACGGGCACGCCCGGGCGAGCTCGATGGATCTCGGCGGCGATCGCCTCGTACCCGTTGGCGACGGTGCCCGAGGTGCAGTCGTAGCAGATGACATCCAGGGGGACCCCCGGCAGCAGCTGCTCCGCCGCGAGCGCCAGCCCGGACAGGTGCCCGCGCAGGTTCTCGAGCGTGACCGGGTTCTCGTTCATGACGCGCGCCGTGTGGAACATCGCCTCCTTGGGAAGCATCGCGTGGAAGTCGCGCTCGGCGGTCTCGCCGGTCGCCAGCTCGATCAGCCCGATCCGGTGGCGGATGTCGGGGTCGCTGAACTCTCGCTCAGCTGTGACCGCCTCTGTGTCCGGTATCGCGCTCACGTAGCAAGGATCATATCATCTGATCTCTCGTCCGGGGTCGTCACGACTCCTCGATGCGCCGGCGCGCTTCGAGCTGATCCACGCCGGCAAACCCCCAGGGCGACGCCTGCTCGAACTCCGCGCAGAGTCGCAGCAGCGCCCTGTCTCGCCCTCGCGGTCCGCTCACCAGCAGGCCGATCGGCAGGCCGTCCGCGGTCTGACCGCACGGCAGCGTCGCGGTCGGCTGGCCGGCGAGGTTCCAGGGCGCCTGAAAGGGCATGAACGTGGTCCAGCGCGGGTCGACCGCCTGGCCGTCGATGCTCGACGGCGCCTGCGCGAGCGGGAAGGCGGCGACGGCCGTCGCGGGGGTCACCATCACGTCGAAGCGCTCGAAGAACGCGTCGACGGTGCGGCGAAACCTGGTGAGGGCGTTCAACGCGCCCACGAGCTCGGTGATCGTCGGCGTACCGAGCAGCTCGACCTCGAGCGCGGCGTCGGCGCTCAGATCGGAGAGCTCGAGCTCGGCGCGCTCGAGCAGCGCGCAGGTGTCCGCGGCGACGATCGGCAGCATGATCTCGAATGGATCGCCGACCGCGGGCCTGGCCGCTTCGACGTGGTGGCCGAGCCGCTCGAAGACGGACACGGCGGCGGCGGCCGCGTTCCTGACCTCGGGGTCCACCGCGAGGCGATCCCAATCGGGGCTCCAGGCGATGCGCAGCGGCGAGGCTGGAGCGTCGCCGCCGTCCGCCTGCACGTAGGACGTCGGATCGCGTGGGTCGGACCCGCCCAGCACATCGAGCATCAGCTGCGCGTCCGGCACAGTCCGCGTGATCGGCCCGGAGTCGAGCAGTATGCGGGAGTCGCCGGGGTCGGGCCACGTCGGCACGAGCCCTCTGGTCGGCTTGATCCCGAACACGCCACACATCGCGGCGGGGCAGGTGATCGAGCCCCCCGTGTCGCTCCCGACCGCAACCGGGACCATGCCCGCGGCCACCGCCGCCGCCGATCCGCCGCTGGAGCCGCCGACGGTCCGCAGCGGATCCCACGGGTTGCGGGTCTCCCCGATCAGCGGGTTGCGAGTCTCCCCCAGCAGGCCGAACTCCGACGTGTTGGTCTTGCCGACCACGATCGCTCCCGCCGCGCGCAGGCGCTCGACGACGATCGAGTCTTCGCTGGGGACGAAGTCCCGGAACGCGGGCGATCCGTACGTCGTGCGGATCCCCGCGGTCCACTCGAGGTCCTTGACGCCGACGGGCACCCCGTGCAGCGGCCCGAGCGGCTCCCCGGCGGCGACTGCGCGGTCGGCCGCGATGGCGGCCGCGCGGGCGCCCTCCTCGGCGATCGTCAGGAAGGCTTTGAGGCCGGGCTCGAGCTCCAGGCGCTCGATCCGTTCGAGCGCCCACTCCAGCGCGTCGGCCGCCGAGAGCTCGCGGCGCGCGATCAGCCGCGCCAGCGCGGCGGCCGACCAGCGATCGGCCTCGGCGCTCGCGGGCAATCCTCAGGCCCCCGCCAGGTGGCGGTCGACCGCTGTGCGCAGGCGCTTGACGCCGAGGTCGGTGCGCTCGCCAGAGCAGACCGAGAAGGCCAGCCGCAGCGCGTTGCCGAACCGCCGGCTGACGGAGAACGCACAGCCGGGGATGAAAGCCACCCCCTCGGCCAAGGCCACCGGGAACAGCGCCTCGGTATCGATCTCCTCGGGCAAGGTCAGCCACAGGAAGAAGCCGCCTTCGGGGTCGGTCCAGCTCGCGCCGAGGTCGGCGAAGTGCTCCTCCAGGCGCTGGCGCATCCGGTCCCTGCGCTCGCGGTATTCGGGACGCAGGCGGAGGATGTGAGCATCGAGCAGCCCGCGGCTCATGAAGCGGGCGACCAGGCGCTGCATCGGCACGTTCGTGCAGGTGTCGAGGCCCTGTTTGGCGTCGATCATGCGCCCGACCGTCTCGGGATCGGCGGTGACCCAGCCGACCCGCAGGCCCGGGGCGAGGATCTTGGAGAAGGTGTGCACGCCGACCACGCGCACGTTGCCGGCGGCGAGGTGCTGGAGGCTCGGCAGGTCCTCGCCGCTGAACCGCAGCTGCCGGTAGGGGTCGTCCTCCAGGATCAACGCGCCCCAGCGCTCCGCCAGCTCGACCAGCTCCATCCGCCGCGGCAGCGACATCGTCGCGCCGCTCGGGTTCTGGAAGTTGGGGATGGTGTAGATCACCTTGGGAGGCTCCGCCGCGCCGAGCTCGCGCAGGGCGTCTACGTCGAGGCCCTCGCCGTCGGTGGGTATCTCCAGCACCGCGCCGCCGTAGCCGGTGATCACGTCGGTGCCGTTGGTGTAGGTGGGCGCCTCCACGGCGACCACGTCGCCGGGATCGACGAACAGCTTGCACGTCAGATCGAGTCCCTGCATCCCCCCGGAGGTGATCAGCAGCTCCTCCGGCGCGGGCGCGGCGCCCTGCTGGCGCTCCAGGAACTCGAGCAGCAGCGCCCGCAGGTTCGCCTCTCCCTCGGTGGGGCCGTAGTCGAACACGTCGGGCGCGCCGGGTTTGAAGATCTCGCTGGCGACCGCGGCGAACTCGGTGCTCGGTACCGCCTCCGGGCTGGGGCTGCCCATCGCCATCCGCACGATGTCGTGCGTCTGACTCTGCAGCAGGCTGGTGCTGCTGTCGATCGCGGAGCCGTGGATGCCGGCGGCCCGGGTGGAGAACCCGGGCCAGGCGCGCGGCGTGCTGATCAACTCGCCCCCCCGCTTCTCAGCCATCTCAGCCCCTCGCTCTGCTCATGTCCATCGCCGGCGGGAGCGGAGGCGATGCGATCGCGATGTACTTGGTGGTGAGGTACTCCTCGAGTCCCTCCGGACCGCCCTCGCGCCCGATTCCGGACTGCTTGATGCCCCCGAACGGGGCGGCGGCGTTCGACACTACGCCCTGGTTGATGCCGACCATCCCAGTGTCCAGCTGATCGCTGACCCGCAGGGCGCGATCGAGGTCCTGGGTGAACGCGTAGGCGACCAGCCCGAACTCGGTGGCGTTCGCGGCGGTGATCGCCTCGCTGTCCTGCGCGAAGCGGACGATCGGGGCGACCGGCCCGAAGATCTCCTCGCTCATGATGCGGGCGTCGAGCGCCACCCCGTCAAGAACCGTCGGCGCGTAGAAGTACCCGGGTCCGTCGAGCGCGTGCCCACCGGTGAGCACCTTGGCCCCCCGCGCGGAGGCGTCGTCGACCAGCTGCTGGATCTTCTCGCGTCCCGCGTGGTCGATCATCGGGCCGACGTCGACCTGCCCGGTGCCGCGGCCGACGCGGACCGCCCGCATCCGCTCGGCGAACGCCGCCACGAAATCGTCGGCGATGCCCTGCTGCACGTAGATGCGGTTGGCGGCGGTGCACGACTCGCCGCCGTTGCGCAGCTTCGCGAGCAGCGCCCCCTCCACCGCGCGCTCCAGGTCGGCGTCGTCGAAGACGATCAGCGGAGCGTTGCCGCCGAGCTCCATCGACGTGCGCATCACGCGCTCGGCGCACTGCGCCATCAGCACGCGCCCCACCTCGGTGGAGCCGGTGAAGGACAGCTTGCGCGCCCTGCCGTCGGCGATGAGCGCGCCGACCACGTCGCCCGAGCTGCGGGTGGTGAGGACGTTGAGCACTCCCGGCGGCAGCCCGACTTCCTGCAGGATGCGCGCGAACGCCAGCGTCGTCAGCGGCGTCTGCTTGGCCGGCTTTACGACCATCGTGCAGCCCGCCGCGATCGCGGGCGCGATCTTGCGCGTGGCCATCGCCAGTGGGAAGTTCCAGGGGGTGACGAGGATGCACGGTCCGATCGGGTGCCGACGGGTGAGGATGCGCCCGGTCCCCTCCGCGTGGTCGGCGTAGCGCCCGCCGATCCGCACTGCCTCCTCGGAGAACCAGCGCAGGAACTCCGCTCCGTAGGTCACCTCCGCCCGCGACTCGGAGAGCGGCTTGCCCATCTCGAGCGTGGTCAGCAGCGCCAGCTCGTCCTGGCGCTCGACGACCGCCTCGAACGCGCGTCGCAGCAGCTCACCGCGGGCCCGCGCCGGCGTCGCCGCCCAGTCGTGCTGGGCTTGCGCCGCGGCGTCGAGCGCTTCCAGGGCGTCCTCGACCCCCGCGTCCGGGAGCTCGCACAGGGTGTCTCCGGTGGAGGGGTCCTCGACCGCCAGCGTCGCTCCGCCGTTCGCCGGCCGCCATTCGTCGCCGATCAGCGAGGCCTTGGGGACGGCGGCCAGTACGGCGGCTTCCCGCTCGGCAAGCTCTGGGTTGGTTCCAATAGCGCTCATGCGGCCGTATACCCTCCGTCGATCGGGATGGACGCGCCGGTGATGTGAGCGGACTCGTCGGCCGCGAGGTAGGCGACGGCGGCGGCGACGTCCTCGGGCTCGGCCAGGCGTCCCTGGGGGATCGCCGCGAGCACGCGCCGGCGAGTGTCCTCGCCGTCCGTCTCGGCGAGGTAGGTCTTGAACATCGGCGTCGCGGCCATGCCCGGGGCGACCGCGTTGACGCGGATGCCCATCGGCGCGAGCTCGACCGCGGCTCCGCGCGTCAACGCCAGCACGGCCCCCTTCGTGGCTCCGTAGACGACCATCGTCGGCACCCCGATCGAGGCCAGCCTGGAGCTGATGTTGACGATCGAGCCGCCGCGGCCGCGCTCGCTGAGCTCGCGCGCCACGCGCCTGAGCATCCACAGCGTCCCGAACACGTTCGTCTCGAAGATCCGCCGCGCGTCGTCCTCGTCGGTGTCGAGGAAGCCCTGGGCCAGGTCCAGGCCGGCGTTGTTCACGAGCACGTCCACCCCGCCGAGCTCCGCCGCCGCCGCGACCGCCCGGTCGGCGACCTCGGGGTCGGTGACGCTGCCGGCGAGGAAATGAGCCCGCTCGCCGAGCTCGCCGGCGAACTTCTCTCCGGCCTCGCGCCCACGGGAGACGAGCACCAGCTCGGCGCCCTCGGAGTGCAGACGGCGGGCGATCGCCTGGCCGATGCCCATCGAGGCGCCGGTGACGATCGCGGTCTTGCCCTCGAGACGCTTCACCCGCCCGACACCGTGTCGAGGGACTCCCGCAGGGTGTCTGCGAGGAACCTGAGCTCCGGCTGCTCGATCACCAGCGGCGGTGAGATCTGCAGGGTCGCGCCGAGGAGGTTGCGCACCATCACGCCGCGCCCGCGCGCATCGACCACGACGCGCTCCACCAGGGTCGGGTCGGTCTGGCGGGCCTGCTCGTTGAGCTCGACTCCGCACAGCAGCCCGGCGACGCGCACTTCCTGAACCAAGGGATGCGAGGACAGCGCCCCCAGCTCCGCCTGCAGGACGGACTCCATCTCGGCTGTGTGCTCGACCAGGCCCTCCTGCTCGATGATCTCGATGTTGGCGAGGGCGACCGCACAGCCGGCGGGATGCCCCGAGTAGGTGTAGCCGTGACGGAACGCGCCGGCCTGCGCCGACCACAGCGTCTCGCGGACGCCGTCCGCCACGATCACGGCGCCGACGGGCATGTAGCCGGAGCTGAGCCCCTTGGCGCAGACGATCATGTCGGGCTGGATGTCGTAGCGCTCGCTGCCGAACCAGCGGCCGAGGCGGCCGAACCCGGTCACGACCTCGTCGGCTATCAACAGCACGTCGCGGCGGCTGCACAGGTCCCTGACTCCCGACCAGTAGCCGGGGCTGGGGGGAAACACGCCGGCGGCGGCCTGCACCGGCTCGCCGATGAACGCCGCGACGGCGCCCTCGTGCTCGTCCAGCGCGCGCTCGAGCCCTGGGAGGTCGTCGCGCCCGACCTGGATGACCTGCGTGACCAGCGAGCCCCAGCCGGCGGCGTTGGGCTTGATGCCCGACAGAGACGTGCCGAATGCGTTGACGCCGTGGTAGGCGCCCTCCCTGCAGATGATGACCTGGCGCTGCGGCTCGCCTCTGGCGACCCAGTAGCGGCGGGCTATCTTCGCGGCCGTGTCGATGCTGTCGGAGCCTCCGCTGGTGAAGAACACGGCGCTGTGCTCGCCCAACGGGGCGAGCCCTCGCACACGCTCCGCCAGCTCGAGGGCCGGGCGGTTGGCGATGACGTCGAAGATCTGGTAGCCGGCGAGCACGCCCATCTGCTTGGCGGCGACTTCGGCGAGACCCGTGCGGCCGTGCCCCACGTTGCAGTACCACAGTCCCGCGGACGCGTCGAGATAGCGCTTGCCGGACTCGTCATAGACCCACACGCCTTCGCCGCGCTCGATCACGATCTCGCGGTCGGGCACGCTCGACATGTCCGCGAACGGATGCCACAGCGCGGTTGTGTCCACACTCTCGGTCAACGGGCCCCCACTGGTCTCTGGATGGTTAAGCATCGGATGATCATATCACCACACCTTATTTGCACAGCCCAAACGGCGGTGTTATGATCTGGTCATCATATCAAAAGAGGCCGGTTCAGGGGTCACGAAACACGCTGCGCAAAGCGGCCCAAGGCGGCCCGAAGCGTACTGTTAGCGCCGAATACGCGGCTCATGAACCCGGCTGAGAAACGGAGGCAAGTGTGCCTGGCAAGCTCTCACCAGACCTGCAGCGGCTGATGCGCCCGCCGGCCCCGCTGGCCGCGACGATCGTAGACGAGTACGAGCGCCCGGTCGCGGAGCTGATTCGACCGCACGACGAGATCGATGGGGAGCCGCTCGGGTCCATCCTGGGAATCCCGTTCGACAGCTCGATCCTCGGTCGCCAGGGAGCGAAGTCCGGGCCGGCGGCGGTCCGGGCCGGGTTCAACGCGTGCCTGTGCTACGAGCCCGGGCTCGGCGTCGACCTCGCCGACGCGCCCAGGGTGGCCGACTACGGCGACGTCGACGTGGTGCAGACCAACGTCGATGAGACCTGGGAGCGCGTGTCGAACATCGTGCAGGAGCTGATCGGGTTCGGTCGCCCGCTGGCGGTCATCGGCGGCGACCACGGGCTCAGCTACCCGATCATCCGCGGCGTGACCCGCGCGGTCGAGGGCCGGCTGGGCGTGATCTCGATCGACGCGCACTTCGACGTGCGGGTCTCCCACCACGGCGAGAAGGGCTCCGGCGTACCGTTCCGCTACATGCTCGAGGAGCTGAGCGACTCGGTCAGCGGGCGGAACTTCACCGAGTTCGGGATCGGCGGCTGGCTCAACACGAAGCTCTACCACGACTACCTGCTCGAGCAGGGAGCCCGGATCATCACCGCGCGGGAGATCTGGAAAGGCGACCTGCTGGCGCTCTTCCAGGAGGCCCTGGATAGAGCGGCGGACGGCACCGACGCGATCTACCTGACGTTCGACATCGACGCCATCGAGGGCGCGACGGTCGGAGGGACCAACGTGCCGGCGATCGGCGGGCTCAGCCCGATGGAGGCGCTGGAGATCGTCTGGCAGTTCGCCCTTCACCCGAAGGCGCTGGCGATGGACGTGATGGAGGTCTCTCCCGTGTGGGACCACTCCGGTCTGTCCGAGCGCACGGGCGCCTCGCTGATCCTCAACTTCCTGGCAGGGCGCTACGTCGACGGTGGTGGCGCCCGGACCCCTGGGACCGAGTAGCGACCGGCAATGGCGAGCGCGGGTCTGACCCCCGATCCCGAGCGTGTGCTCGCGGATCTGAGGGAGCTGCGAGAGCTGACCGAGGACGAGCACGGCGCGCAGCGCCTCTGCTGGACTGACACGTGGGCGCGAGCGCGCCGATGGTTCGACTCCAAGCTGGAGGGGCTGGCGGTCGAGCGCGTCCTGGACCCCGCTGGCAACAAGTGGGTGATCCTCCACGGCGATGACCCGCGTTCGCTGGTGCTCGGCGGGCACATCGACTCGGTGCCGAACGGCGGTTGGCTCGACGGCTCCCTCGGCCTGCTCGCCGGGCTGGAGGTCCTGCGCGCGCTCGCGGCTCGCGGGCGACCGCCGGTGACCGTGAAGGTGGTCGACTGGGCGGACGAGGAGGGCGCGCGCTTCGGCTGGGGGATGCTGGGCTCCAGCGCAGCGTCCGGCACGCTGGACCTCCAGGCGATCGGCGGGCTGGAGGACCGTGACGGAAACCGCCTGCCGGACGTTCTCGGCGAGTACGGCGTGGAGGTGGCGAAGATGCCCGGCGCCAGGGCGAGCCTCGACGGGGTGCTCGGCTACGTCGAGCTGCACATCGAGCAGGGTCCCGTGCTGGAGGACCTCGGCCTGCCGCTGGCGGTGGTTCGCGGGACCGTCGGCGTGGAGCGCCATGTGGTGCGCTTCACCGGCCAGGCCGCGCACGCCGGACCGACCCCGATGGACAGGCGTCGCGAAGCTCTCGCCGCGAGCTCCCGCCTCGTCCTGGGCATGCGCGAGATGGCGCTGCAGGCGGGAGCCAAGTTCACCGCCGGGCGCTGCGTGACACGGCCGGGCGTCGCGACCGTCGTCGCGGAGGAGGTCGACCTGACGGTCGACCAGCGACATCCCGATGCGCAGGTGCTCGCCGACTGTCTCACACGGGCCCAGCGGCTGGCGCGCGAGATCGCCGAGTCCGAGCGCGTGCAGTGCGAATGGTCACGGCTGTGGGACATCGAGCCGATCGCGTTTGACCACGAGCTGATCGAGATCGCCCAAGCAGCGGTCTTTGAGCTGAGCGGGCACGCGCACACCATGGACAGCGGCGCGCTGCACGACGCGGCCGAGGTCGCGCGGGCCGGCATACCGACGGTGATGCTGTTCGTCCAGAGCCTTGGCGGCCTCAGCCACGCCAAGCTCGAGGACACGCGCGAGGAGGATCTGATCCTCGCTGTGAAGGCGCTGGCGTCGACCGTCGAAAGATCGCTCGCGTGGGCGGCGGACGCGGCGCGGACGCCTACCCCCGGCGACGGCTCCGTCTGAGCAGTTGAGCTCCCTCGCGGCGCTCGGCTCGGCCCTGTTCATCGGCGGCGCGGACTTCTTCGGCGGCTGGACATCGCGAAAAGCCAGCAACCTGCCGGTCACGTTGTGGATCAACGTCGTCGCCCTCGCGCTGCTGGCGATCGCATGCGGGATCGTCCAGCCCCGGCTCTCCTCCGGTCACGCGATCGGAGCCATCGTCGGCGGGTGCTTCAGCGCCGTCAGCATCAACCTGATCTACGCGGCGTTCTCGGCCGGCGCGATGAGCCTGGCGTCGCCGCTGATCGCGTGCGGGTCGGCGATCGTGCCGACGGTGGTCGCGACCGTCGTGGGCCAGCCGCCGGACCCGATTCAAAGCGTCGGGATCGCCATCACGCTGGTGGGCGTCGTAGCGATCACGTGGACGCCGCGGGCAACGCCGGCACACCTGTCCCTGAGCCGCCGCGCGCTCGGCCTGACGGTGCTGGCCTCGCTCGCCGCCGCCGCGTCGTTCTCGATCCTGCTGCTGTCGGCCAAGGGCGGCGCGAGCGTCGCCGTTGGCGTATCCGGCCTGTCGCGGCTGGCGTCGCTGTCCACGTGCATCGTGTTCGTCGTGGTCAGCCGCAGTCGCGTCGAGCTTCCGCGGACGCTCGCGCCGGCGGTCGTGGGGACGGGCTTCCTCGAGGCGGGCGGAGTGACGCTGTTCATGCTCGCGTCCTCGGCCGGCAACACGGCCGTGGTAGCCGTGCTCGTCTCCCTGTACTCGATCGTCACCGTGCTGCTCGCCCAGGTCCTGCTGCGCGAGCGGATAGCCGCCCGGCAGGGGTGGGGCATAGCCGTGGCCGCCGCCGGCGTGGCGCTGCTGTCGGCCGGTTGATGCGCGCAGATCCCTTCGAGAACCTCGAGACGCCGATCACCTACCGCAATCCACGAGCCGGGAGAGAACACCGATGACAGCATTGCCGGAGCTGCGCAACTTCGTCGCCGGAGAATCGGCGCCGGCCGAGGACGGTCGCACGGCGGACCTGATCGATCCCACCAGCGGCGAGCCGTTCGCCCGCGCGCCGATCTCGACCTCGGGGGACGTCGACCGCGCCTACGCCGCGGCACGCCGGGCGTTCGAGAGCTGGGGTCAGACGACGCCGGCGGAGCGACAGGTGGCGCTGCTGCGGATCGCCGACTCGCTCGAAGCACGCGCCGGGGAGCTCGTGCGCGTGGAGGGTCAGAACACCGGCAAGCCACATGCCGTGACCGCCGCCGAGGAGCTGCCGCCGATCATCGACCATCTGCGCTTCTTCGCCGGCGCCGCCCGCGTGCTGGAGGGCAGGGCGGCTGGCGAGTACATGGCAGGTCATACGTCGTGGCTGAGGCGTGAGCCGATCGGGGTGATCGGACAGGTCACGCCCTGGAACTACCCGTTGATGACGGCCGTGTGGAAGATCGCCCCGGCGATCGCCGCGGGCAATACCGTCGTGCTGAAGCCCAGTGACACGACGCCCGCGTCGACGCTCCTGCTCGCCGAGATCGCCTCCGAGCACCTGCCACCCGGAGTGGTGAACGTGGTATGCGGCGACCGCGATACGGGACGAGCGCTCATGACCCACCCGACCCCCGCGATGGTCGCGCTCACCGGGTCGGTCAGGGCCGGGCAGGAGGTGGCCGCGGGCGCCGCCGGCGATCTCAAAAGGGTCCACCTAGAGCTCGGAGGCAAGGCGCCGCTGCTCGTCTTCGACGACGCTGACATCGACGCGGCCGCCAGGGCGATCGCGCTCGCCGGCTACTTCAACGCCGGACAGGACTGCACGGCGGCGACGCGCGTGCTGGCCGCCCGTCCCATCTACGAGCAGTTCCTAGCCGCGCTCACGGCGCAGGCGCGGTCCACCCGAACGACCTACGAGGACGGCTCTCCCTCCTCCGACGCGCTGGTGCCGCCGTTGAACAACGCGGCTCAGCTCGAGCGGGTCCGGCACATGCTGACGCTCGTGCCCGACCACGCCGAGATCCTCGCCGGCGGCTCGCGCCAGGGCGATCACGGCTTCTACGTCGAGCCGACCGTCGTCGCGGGGCTGCGTCAAGCCGACGAGTTGAGCCAGGAGGAGATCTTCGGGCCGGTCATCACCGTACAGACGTTCGATGGTGAGGAGGAGGCCGTGCGCTGGGCGAACGACGTCCGCTACGGTCTCGCCTCCAGCGTGTGGACGACCGACTTCGGACGCGCGATGAGGGTCAGCAAGCGGCTCGACTTCGGCTGTGTGTGGATCAACACCCACATACCGGTGGTCGCCGAGATGCCGCACGGCGGCTTCAAGCACTCCGGCTACGGCAAGGACCTCTCCCTCTACGGCTTCGAGGACTACACCCGCATCAAGCACGTCATGAGCGCCCTGGACTAACGCTCCATCTGACCCCCAACGGCCGCAGGCACTCCCTGCGGCCGTTTCAGATCCACCCCACCCCAACAACCACCTCAGCCGCCCCTCAAACGGCTCCAGGCACACCCGGCAGCCGTTCAAATCCACCCCCACCCACGCACCCCACCGGGAAGGCTTACAGTGCTTCATGATCCGCGTTTCATGATCCACCGGACACACGACCTCGAACGCGGGCTTCCGGGCGTGGCCTTGATCCAAGTAGTATTTTTCCGGAAAGTTAATCGCCGCAATAACTGATCTACATCCGAAACGTATTGGCCTATATTCATATAGGAATACATTACATACGTAACGTAATCAGATCTTGACGCAACGGTTATAGTCTGTTCTACGATTTAGATAGTGGTCATAACTCTTCGAGTCCGACCGGCCTGAATTCATGTTCAGTTCATTAATTAGATAACTGGCGGACAATCAGCTCATAGCTGGCGGCCAATCAGGCAGTAGACCTTGACTAGGGTCGGCGCTGGCCGACGCGCGGTCGTCTGTAATGAGGAGGACGCAAGGCATGCGCATGCTCAGCAAGGTTCTGGCTGGAACCGCGTCTGCGGCGACGCTGATCGCCATGGTCGCGG
>DATHPE010000006.1:0-47892 GCA_035484215.1 Solirubrobacteraceae bacterium
CAGGCTCAACCTCTCTCTTCACTTGGCGGTGAAGGAGGCAGCCTGAGCCGAGGCACGGACGGGTTCCCCGGCCGGGGAACCCGTCCAAACCTCAAAGACCTATCGAGCCCCCAACTGTCGGGAGCACCCGGAGACAGCCCAACCTAAGCGTGCAGTTCACGCTCGAGGGAGACGACGCGGTGGCGCTGCAGCGGATCGCTGACGACCAAGGCGAGAGACCTGGCGAGGTGGTCAGGTCGCTGATCCGGGCAGCTTCAGCCAAAGCCGCCTGAACGAATGGAAGCCAAAACACCGCTGAAGGCAAGTCGCCCGAGCATCACTCGATCAGGCCAAGCCTCATTGCCGTCGCAACCGCAGCGGCCCTGTCGTGAACACCGAGCTTGGCGTAGATATTCGTTTGGTGCGCCTTGACCGTCGCCGTGCCCAGGCCAAGTGCCCTGGCGATATCTGGGGCGCTGTCCCCACCCGCTATGAGCCGAAGAACCTCCAGCTCTCGAGGGCTCATGGACGGGCGATCAGGATTGCCACGGTAGCGCAGGCGCATCGCCTTTGCGAGGGACGCCAGAACGTCCCTACCCAGACGGCTTTCATGGCGAGCCGTGGCAGCGATGGCGTCGCACAGTTCGCGTGCAGAACATGACTTATCGAGGTATCCCGATACCCCGAGCGTGAGCGCGCGGTACAAGTGCTCACTCGGAGGATCTATAGAGACGCAGAGGACGCGAGGGCCACCCTGAGCCAACGCGAGTATGTTCACTACGTCGATCCCCGCCATCCCCGTTTTTGCGTGGTATTGGGCCGTCGTTCGAAATCGGGCCCTATGCTTGTCCTATGGCTGTCAGCAAAGAGGCGCGTCGGCTTGCTGAGGAGAGCGATCGGAGACTTGCGGCGATGACTCCCGAGGCCCATCTCAAGGCTGCCGAGCTGCTGCGCGATGTCATGCCGCGACTGGCGGACGAACGGCAGCGCGCGCTCGCCGAGGCGATGGTGTGTCGCTTCGAGGGGCGGGCGGCTCAGCGCTCACTGTCCTCGTCCGCCTGATTGGCCCTCTCCGCAAGCGCTTCATCCTTCAACTCGGCAAGTCTGCTCGTGACCCGGTGTAGTGCCGCAAGTGCATCTCGGTCGCCACTGCCGGCGAGTATCCCGAGCGCCTCGGCCTCACCGAGAAGCTCGATCGCGGGCATCGTGTAGCGCCTCTGCACGTAGTCGACGTCGGCGTCCGATAGGAGCAGCTCGCCCGCGATGCCCACGACCTCCTCGGCCGGGCTGCGGGCGAGCGCGCTTGGTGTCGCCGCTGATACCGGCTTCATGCGGGGCTGGGTAAGCCAGGTCGAGCGGACCGTCGCAACCCCGAGCTGCAACAACGTCGCTCGGCTAGCCGAGGGTCTGGGGCGTCAGCGTCTCGGAGCTGGTGGGACGGGCCGAAGCTGAGAGTTGGGCCCAAGCGCGGGCGCTCTGTCCCTTGTGTCACACATGGTCAACCACATGGATGAGCATTTTTTTATATGGCGATCTGCCGCGACTGCCCAGATGGCAGCCGTCGCAGCGACGCAGCTGGCGACAGTCGAGATCCAGTCGGCGACGTTGGTGCTCGAAGCCATGCCCCAAAGCATCGCAGGTTCATGAGATGTGATATTCGCCAGCCAGATATCCGCCGATTGGCTTCCGTGCGGCCCCGAGGACGTCGACGCGGCTGATAGCTGCTGGACACCGTCGCTTACGAGCGCGCTCGTGATGACGCCGAGAATACCCGATCAAGCGCTTCGTCTAGTCCGTTCTGAGACCAAATCGTTCCTCTTGGAGCCTTCGGATCAGGGGCCACGGAGATTTCGAGAACTTTCCCGACCACCCCGTTTCGAGTCAAAACCCGCTTGTTTACAGCGGACTGGCCCGCAACGGCGAAGTTGGTCGAGGTTGTCGCGCCCGAAGGTGCGGGCCGGCATCTTCCGCGTGCTCTGCCCAGGACGCTGCAGATCGGCTCGACCAGCGGTGTCAGGGCGCCGATGATCGGCAGATAACGCAGTCCTGCTGATGATCGCTGGTGTTCCCACGCAGGCCCGCCCCGCGCGGTATTGATTAACTGCCGGTGCCCCGCTATGCGCCTGTGAATCGATACTCAGTCTGCCAAGCGTCCTTCGGGTCGGTGTGGGCGGTCCAGAAGAGCTCCGCGATGTTGTTCGGATCGAAGTCCGTTCCCGGCTTGACGGCGCCGGCGATCGTGACGGTCGCGGCGTGGATGTCGTCATCCCGGACGCCGGCGGCAATCAGGGTCTGCGCCGAGCGCAGGGCGGCCTTCCCCATCGAGAGGCTCGCCAGTGCGGGCACCGGGTTGTCGGCGAAGCCGCCGCTGGTGGCCAGCAGGGTGCCGCCGCCGGCAGCCCGCAGGACGGGTGCGGCGACTTGTGCTGCGACGACGGCGCCGATGACATCGACGTCATGTGCTGTGCGGAGCCGCTCGACGGTGGTGTCGAGGATCTGGCCGGCGTCCGGCAGGGCAGCGTTGTACACGACGACACCGGGGGCACCTGGCTCTCCGAAGATCCGTTCGAGCGTCTTGCGGTAGCCGTCCAGATCCTCGATGTCTGCGCCGACCGTCTCGATCTCCAGCCCCTCGCTGCGCAGTTCAGGGCCGAGTCGCTCGAGCGTCTCATTGCGAGAGATCAGTGTGCTGCGAAAGCCCTCGCGGCCGAACCGCCGAACCACGCCGGCGCCGACTCCGGGTCCGGCGCCAATCAGCAGAAGATGATGGGGGTCAACAGGCTCGGGCATATGCCACCTCCGGGTAGAGTTTTACGCCACAGCATGGCGAGCATGGACGAGTTCTTGGCTGGCTCCGCAGAGCGCCCCCGCTGGACACAGCTCGGCGGCCACGGAGCGACGGGGGGTGCGGATACCGGCGAACGCAATGAGACCCCCGCTCACGACGAAGATCGCCGCGATTGCGTCCGCTACGCGGAAGGCGTGTACTGACGCGTCGTCGAAGGCTGCCCTGAGGAGAACCCGCTCGCCGGGGCGTACTCCCACCAAGCTCGCCGCGACGAGAGGCTGTCGCTTGGCGTGGCTGATCGCCGAGCGGCCAGCGGGATCGAGCACGGACCGTCGTAGCGTCGCGTCGACCCGGCTGGCAAAAGCTAGAGAGACGACGGCTCCCAGCACGGCGACCGCGAAAAGCTGCGAGACGCGTGAGAGCGACGTATTCACCGCCGCGGCGACACCCGCATGATCCTCCTCCACTGCCCCAAGGACCGTGGCGGTCAACGGTGCGACGAGCATCGCGAGTCCCAACCCGAACACGAGCAGCGCCGGCAGGATCTCGTTGATGTAATCGGCGCGCTGATCGACACGCGCCAAGAGCAAGAGACCGCAGCCAGCAACCAGCGCTCCGAGGCTTATCAGCACCCGCGAGCCGATGCGGTCGGCGAGCGCGCCGAACCGGCGCGAGAGCAAGATCGTCAGCGAGGTGACCGGCAGAAGCGCAAGCCCCGCCTGAATCGGGCTATAGCCACTGACCTCCTGCAGAAACACAGGCAGCAGGAAGATCACACCTCCTAGCCCAAGGTAGGCGGTCGATGTCGCCACGTTCCCGATCGTGAAGTTGCGCTCTCGGAACAGGCTCAGTGGAAGCATCGGCGCCCGGGATCGCGCCTCACGCACAACAAACCCCATTGCTCCCAGAATCCCCGCCGCGAGCGAACCGGCCACCAGGGTGCTCCATCCGTGCGCAGGCTCCTCGGTCACGGCGAACACCGAGCCAGAGAGCGCGAGCGCCGCCAAGAGGGCCCCGGGGAAGTCCAGGCGCCCGGTGGCGCCAGCGCTCGTTCTCACGCTCGCGGGCATGCCACGAGCAATCAACGTCACGGTCACGAGTACGAGCGGCGCGTTGAGCAGAAAGATCAGGCGCCACGAGCCGGCGGCGATCAACACTCCCCCGATGAACGGCCCGACGACCCCGACGATCGAGCTGAGCGCGGTCCATGTCCCGATCGCCCTGGCCCGCTCGTCTTCGGGAAACACGTGGATGATCACCGCCAGCGCGGTAGGCGTCACCAGCGCCGCGCACGCCCCCTGCATCGAACGAAACACGCATAGCTCCGTGATCGATGACGCTACCGCGCAGAGAGCCGAAGTGACTCCGAACCCGGCAATGCCAACCAGGAACACGCGCTTCTGACCCAACACATCTCCAAGCGAGCCGCCGATCAACAGCAGCGACGAGAGCGTCAGCAGGTACGCGTTCGTCACCCACTGCTGGCCCGCCAGACCACCACCAAGGTCGCCGCGAATTGCCGGCAACGCGACACTGGTCACGGTCGCGTCGAGGAACACGACGCTCGTCCCCAGCACGGCTGCGAGCAGCGTCAGCTGCTTCTCGCGCGGTGTGGCCACTGGTCGGATGCCTGACACACCCGCAGATCGCACGTCACCAGCGCCACTCGCCTCGCGGCCCGGGATCAAGCTGGGGGCCCTGGCTCGTACTCCCATTGCCGGCACCGCCCGCTGCGGTCGCAGTAGTGCAGCGCGCCGGTGGGGCAGCGCCGGATCACGGCCGCGATCGCCTCGCGTCAGCGCCGTCAGGAGCTATCCACGGACGCCTCGTCGTATCGAAGACGGCCGGCATGCCGCGCACACATTCTGCAGCGTGAAGGCATCGAGCCGCGTCGTAGGTCACCTCGATGTGCTCGCCCTCGTAGCGTTTCACAAGCCGAACTGCTCCCTGTAGGTGCCTGGAACCAGATCTTCGAACTCCCGATGACGCTCGATGAACGCTTTGACGAAGGGACAGAACGGCAGCACTGCGAGACCTCGTGCGCGAGCGTCTTCCAGCGCAAACCGGATCAGTCGATCGGCGAGTCCGCGACCCTGCAGGCGCTCGTCGACCTCAGTGTGGACGAACGCGATCAGGCCGGGCCGTGCACGATAGGCGGTGTAGCCAGCCACCTCGCCGTCGATCGAGATCTCATAGCGCTCACGCTCGGGCGCGTCGGCCACCTCGATACGTTCCGCGACGGCCATGCGACGAATATTAGAACCAAGGTAACCGGCGGGAAAGCTACGAGATACGGTGCGCGAGCTGCGTGCGCGACTTCACGTCGAGCTTACGGAACGCCTTGCGTAGGTGGTACTCGACGGTGCTCTGGGTGATGAAGAGCTGCGTCGCGATCTCTCGGTTGGTCGCTCCCTTCGCGGCAAGGCGCGCGACCTGCTCCTCTTGCGGGGTGAGCTGGTCGAGCGTATCAGCGGTCCGCTTGCGGGCGCGCTCGCCGGTTGCCAGCAGCTCCCGCTCAGCGCGGGCCGCGAACGCCTCAGTGCCCATGGCCCCGAACATGTCCAGGGCGGTGCGTAGCTGCTCTCGGGCGTCACGGCGACGGCGCTCGCGTCGCAGCCACTCGCCGTAGAGGAGGTGGGTCCGGGCGAGCTCGAGCCGCACGCGAGTACAGGCGAGGTACGTGATCGACGTGCGGTATGAGCTGTCGGCGCTCTCGCCCTCGCTCAGCAGCGCGCGTACACGCGCCTCGATTCCGATCGCCCAGTCCGAGGAGATCGCGCCAGTGCGCTCCGAGAGCCAATCCAGTGCGGCCTCCAGCAGCACGCGGTCGGCGGTTCGCGATGCTGCTTCGGCCAGCTCGCCGACCAGCAGCGAGCCGTATCCGATCGGATCGGGCTGGAAGGCTTCCCAGGCGGCATCGCGTGCGGCCTCGTGCCGGCCGAGGCCGTTGTAGAGCACGGCTCTCGCGTAGTTGTTCGACGTCCATCGCTGCGCGGCCGCCTCATCCGAGGTGGCTTGGATCAGCTCAGACGCCTGCGGCTCGCGGCCACGCCAGGCGGCGAGGATCATCGGAGCGTTCACCGGCGCTGGGTTTCCGGTCGCCTCAGCAAGCGAGCGAGTTTCGTCGATCGCGAGCGTGGCCGCGGCCAAGTCGCCGGCCAGCATGTGGCTGCGGGCCACGAAGCTGAGCGCGAACTGCAGATGCACGAGCGCGCCCGCGTCACGGGCCACCTGCACTTGGCGAGCGGCCATCTGGTGCAATGCGTCGTCGTCCCACAGCTCGAGGGCAACCACGTTGCCGTTCCTGCTGCTGGAGAGCGAGAGCCGGTGGCCGACATCGTCGCTGGAGACGTCCATCGCGAGCAGAACGTCGAGCGCCCGAAGGAGTGCCGGCGCCGCGGCTGCGTATCCCTCGGTCAAGCGGATGGCGAACGCGTCGAGCAGCACGTCAACCGCCCGAGCCGGGACACTGCCGGTTGGCGCTGCCCGTGCGGCCTCCGCAACCGCGGGAGCGCCGCCCGCGACTTCGACGTCGCTCGACATGGCACCAGCGAGCGCCTCGAGGTAGGTCTCGCGGGCCAACTCGGGGTCGAGTGGCTCGAGGCGGCCCGCCGCGCTCAGAAACAGACGGCCGGCTTCGCTGCCGCGCCGCTGCTCCAGGGCGATCTGTCCTCGCAACAACTCAGCACGCGCTCGCCCGAGCTCGTCGAGCGGTCCGTCCTCGGTGCCTGCCAATAGCTGGAGCGCAGCCTCAAGGGCGCCAGCGTCGCGGTTGGCGGCAGCGGCCGCGAGCAGGCGTCGCGCACGGTGGGCGGGCTCGGGCGTGAGCGCGGCGGCGCGCTCGAGGAAGACAGCGACGGCCGCCAGTCCGCCACACGCCTGCGCCCGTCCAGCGGACCGCTCGAGCTCTTCGGCGATGTCCTCGTCGGGCATCGACGCGGCTTGCGCCCGATGCCAAGCGTGGCGATCCGGATCGACCTGGGGATCGGTTGCCCCCGCCAGGGCTCGGTGGACAGCGCGGCGCTCGGTCAGGCCCGCTGCCCGGTAGACAGCCGAGCGAACCAATGGATGACGGAAGACCACCCGTATGCCGATCTCCAAGAGGTCTTCCGCTTCGACGCTCTCAGCGATGGACTCGGGGATCTCGAGCTGCTGGGCTGCCCGCCACACGACCGCCGGATTGCCCGTTGGATCGGCCGCCGCGATTAGCAACAGGCGACGCGCATCGCCTGGAAGCCTGTCCAGACGCCGCGTAAAGCTCTCCTCGATGCTCGCCGACAAGGGCACCGCCGGGGGCAGCCCGAATCCGCCCGCGAGCTGGATCGGCGTCAGTCCGCGTGGCAGCTCCAACAGAGCGAGCGGATTGCCGCGCGTCTCCAGAACGATCCGATCCAACACGTGCTCATCCAGGCGAGCGGGCAAGACGGACTCCAACAGTGTCCGCGCATCACGATGCCCAAGGGCCTCGACGCGAAGCTCCGGCAACCCCACGAGCGCACTGCCCAGCTCGCGGGCCGCGAACACCAGCGCGATCTTCTCCGCCAGTAGACGGCGCGCTACGAACGCGAGCGACCGCGCTGACGCACGGTCGAGCCACTGCGCGTCATCGACGACACAAAGGAGCGGCCGCTCCTGCGAAGCCTCAGACAGCAGGCCGAGCGCCGCCAGCCCGACCAGGAACGGACTCGGAGCCTGCCCGGCGCTCAGCCCGAAGGCGACGCCAAGCGCATCGCGCTGAGGGTCCGGTAGGCCCGCTGCCAGCTCGAGGACGGGCGAGCACAGCTGTTGAAGCGCCGCGAACGGGAGCTCCATCTCTCCCTCGACCCCGACGGTTCGTAGGATCCGCACCCGCCGCCCTTCCTCGACCGTCCAATCGAGTAGAGCAGTCTTGCCGACGCCTGGCTCTCCATGCACGATCAGGACGCCACCGTCGCCACCGCGCGCAGCGTCCAACAGGCGGCCGAGCACCTCGCGCTCGCGCTGGCGGCCGAGCAGTTGAGCTCCGGGCGGCCTCGTGAGGATCAGGTCGTGTGACCGCGAACCCATTACGGCGAGACAGCATGCCTCAAGACGATGCCCCGGTGCACGAACTCGGGTCGTTGACTAAGGAGATCAAGGATTCGATCGCCCGCTCTTCGCTTCACGATCGTATCCGTGGAAACCCCGGATACGACAACCGAGGCGCACGCCAACACCCGCCCTCGCAGCGCCGAGGATCTGCCTGACTACGCCCCAATCCCTCGGCCGGCGCTCGGCCCAGCCCTCAATGAGCTGGGCTACTACGTCGGACGTGTCGAGCAGAACCTCTACTGGGTCACCGACGGCACCTACCAGTCTGCGTTCCTGACCACGAAGGACGGAGTCGTTCTGCTCGACGCGCCACCCACGATCGGTCACAACATCCAGCGCGCGGTGGACGAGATCGCCGCCGCCAACGGCGTCAGCAACAAGGTCACCCACCTCGTCTACTCCCACCATCACGCGGACCACGCCGGCGCGTCGTCGCTGTTCGACAAAAGCGTCTCGCGCATCGGACACGAGGAGACCCGCAAGCTCCTGTTGCGCGACGACGATCCCGCGCGGCCAGTGCCGGAGGAGACCTTCCAGGATCGTCTCACGCTGGAGATCGGGGGCGAGCGCATCGAGCTGGCGTGGCACGGCACCAACCATTCACCGGACAACATCTTCATCCACCTACCCGATCACGACGCGCTGATGCTCGTTGACATCGTCAACCCGGGCTGGGCGCCCGTTTACCAGAGCAACCTCACGGAGGACGTGCAGGGCTACATCGCGGCACCCGCCACGGCACTGACCTACCCGTGGAGACACTTCATCGGTGGCCACATGGGCCGGCTCGGCACGCGGGACGACATCGCGGTGCACCAGCAGTACATGGCCGACATCGCTGCCAGCTCACGCAAGGCGCTGGATTCCGTCGATCCGACGCCGTACTTCATCAAGTACGGCGAGAACACCTGGGCCGCAGTCAGGGGCTACCTGGACGCGATCGCGGCCGCTGCCGCGGAACCTGTGATCGAGAAGTACATCGGCGCGCTGGCGGCGGCCGACGTGTTCACCGCCAGCACGACGTTTCACGTCATGCAATCGCTGCGTCTAGACCTGGGCTACGGCTCACAGGTTCACCCCTGAGCCCGGGTCAGAGCGCCAAGAGCTGAATTGGTCACCGTCGCGGGCGGCGACTCGCATATGAAACGGGCTACGAGAGGAGACGGACGATGAACAAAGAGCTAGGGGTTTGGAAGTACGACGACTGCGCGCTCCTGCTAATCGACTTCCAGAAGGAGATGTTCGAGGTCATTCGCTCGGAAACAGACGCGGACCTGGTCGAGCTGAATGTCAGGCTGTTGGCGAAGACCGCCAAGGCGTTCGACATTCCGATCGTACTTTCAACCGTCGGGGTTGGGTTCGGGTTCAACGGCCCGACGCTCCCCTCGATCCTGTCCGAGCTGGATGGGATCGAGCCGATCGACCGCTCGTCGATGAACGCTTTCGAGGATGACGCTTTCAATGCTGCGGTGAAGGCGACCGGGCGCAAGCGCCTGATCATCGCCGGGCTCCACACCGAGATCTGCCTCACCTTCGCGACGGTTCACGCTCTCAAGGACGGCTACGACGCGATGTTCGTCACCGACGCCGTCGGTGGTCGATCCCAGGTTGCCCACCGCACGGCGATCGAGAGGCTCGCGCACGCCGGCGCCGTGCCGACCACGGCACTTGCCGTCACCACGGAGCTCTTCCGTGACTGGGCGACGCCGGCCGCCGGCCCGGCCCTCGAGGTCATCCACTGGTATTTCAGGGAGGTCCCGAAGCTCACTTCCGCTGTCGGTGTGGCGGATGCGGAGAAGCAGGCCGCGGCAGCGACCTTGCAGGGGGCAAGGTAGGTGCCCGGCCGGCTGTCGGGAAAGGTCTGTGTCGTCACGGGCACCGGCGGAAGCATGGGGCGCGCCACAGCCGAGACGTTCGCCCGGGAGGGCGCGCTGCTCGTCGGCTGCGACGTCGCGGTTGCGCCTGCGCAAGAGACCGCCCAGATCGTGCGGGCCGCAGGCGGCGAGATGGTGTCGCTACAGCCGTGCCGTCTCAGCGATCCCGACGAGTGCGCCAAGCTGGTCGAGCTCGCGGTGAGCGAGTTCGGCAAGATCGACGTGCTGTTCAACCTCGCCGCCAGGTCCCACTTCAGCCGGCTCGAGGACTTCACCGACGAGGAGTGGTCCTCCGCCCAGCAGGACGAGATCGACCTGGTGTTCTACCTCACCCGCGCCGCGTGGCCTCACCTGAAGACCAGCCACGGCGTCGTCGTGAACATGGCCTCGTTGAACGGTTCGCTCAGCTTCAAACTGCTCCCGTCGCTGGCCCACACGACGAACAAGGCGGCGATCATCGGCATGACGCGCCAGCTCGCGCTGGAAGGGAGCGAGCACGGGATTCGCGTCAACTCGATCTCGCCGGGCTTCATCGAAAGCAACTCGACGCGAGCGGAGCTGGAGGACGAGGAGTGGGCGCGCGAGATGCTCTGCAGGACGCTCATGGGTCGCTTCGGCCAGCCCGAGGACGTCGCGAACGTGGCGCTGTTCCTCGCTTGCGAGGAGAGCGCCTACGTCACGGGCATCGACCTCGTCGTCGACGGCGGCATGAAGGTCTGGTGACGCTCGCATGGGCGCCCAGCAATCAGACCCAGCTCCGCGCGACAGCGGTCAGATGCTGTCGGGGCCCGAGGGAAGGCAGCACCGGTCTGGCTTCTGGGCGGTGGCGTTCGCTTTTCTGATCGTGATGGCGGTCGCCACGCTGCCGAGCCCGCTCTACGGCCTTTACCGGACGCGCGATCACCTGTCGGCGTTCACGGTGACCGTCGTCTTCGCGATCTTCGCGGGCGGGACGATCGGTGCGCTCTTCTCGGTGCGCTTCATCGTCGCCCGCGTCGGACGGCGAGGCGCGATGCTCGGGGCGGTCGCAACGATGATGGCAGCGGTGGGTCTGCTAGCAGCGTGGAAGGCGCTGCCGGGGCTGCTCATCGGGCGCCTGATCACCGGCGTGGCGGTCGGGCTGGCCGCCGGGACGGCCATCACCTACCTGATCGAGTTGCGCGCTCGCGCGAACCCGAGCGCCTCCCCGGTCCGCGCGCGGAACATCGGCACGGCGGTCACCGTCGGTGGACTCGGAGTCGGGCCGCTGATCGGCGGTTGTCTGGCGGAGTGGGTCAAAGCTCCACTGACCGTGCCCTACCTTCTCTTCCTCGCACTCGGCGCGGTCGCCCTGATCGGCCTGGCGACGGCGCCCGAGACGGGTACTTCAGCCGCTCAGGCACCCAGTCGTGCCGGCGGCTCCTCGCGCTCCATCGGATTGTTGGTTCCGGGGGCGATAGCGACGCTCACGGCGTTCTCTGCAAACGGACTGTTCGCAGGGTTGTCCGGGCTGATCCTCGCCACAACGCTTCACCATCCCTCGCACGCTCTGTCCGGCGCAGCGCTGTTCCTGGTGTTCGCCTGTGGTGTCGCGTCTCAGCTGGCAACAAACGGGCTGCCAGCATCGCGCGTGTTCGTGATCGGCACGATCTCCATGCTGGCGGGTCTCACGCTGCTGGTGACGTCCGTGCGCCTGTCGACACCAAGCCTCGCGCTGTTTCTCATCGGCGGTGGCCTCATCGGCGCGGGCACGGGCGCCGTCTTCAAAGGGACGACCGGCCTCGTGCTCGAGGCAAGTGCGCCCGAGAACCGGCTGGCGCTGACCTCGGACCTGCTCATCGCTCTCTACACAGGGCTTTCGATCCCGGTGATCGGTGCGGGAGTGGCACTCGACCAAGGGGCCAGCGCACCAGACACCGTGCTCGGCTTCGCCATCTTCGTGGGGCTGGGCGTCGCCGGTGCCGGGGCGCTGCTCGGACATGGACTGAGAAGTGCCCAACACCCTGTCGGCGCCTCATCCATCAAACGCGCATCGATCTGAGGAGAAACAAAATGGCCAGTGCACCCGTCCGCGATCAGCTCGGCGACCACCCGATCACCCCGCGGAACGCGGCGCTCGTGGTGATCGACTACCAGCCGTCGCCGTGCACGCCACCGGTCGGCGCCGATCGGCTGGAGCTCGGCGAAGGGCGTGACGGCGGGAACAGTCAAGGATGCCGCGGCCGCGGACATCGTCGTGCTCGCGGTGATTTGGCCGGACGTTCCAAAGGCGGTTGAGGGACTGGGATGGGAGGGGCGGTTCGTGATCGACCCGACCAACGACTTCGATCCCAGCGACCTGGAAGGGCGCACATCCAGCGCTGAACGGCTCGGCGCATCCAACGCGATCAGCCGCAACGGCAATCACATCACGATCGACGGCGAGATCACGATCAAGGGCCACATCAGGCATGGCGCGCCGCCTGGCGTTCCTCGAAGAACTCACACTCGCGCTTGCCCATCTCGGTGAAGGGCTCCGCGTTCTCCAGGTGCTCTGCTGCTATCAGACCCCAGTGATTGCCGGCGAGCAGCTGCGCGATCACAGACGCGGTCCCCACCTCGATGCGGCTCATGAACGTGTACTCGGGCGATACGCTGAGATGGCGGAAGGCGTTCGCGGAAGGGCCGTTCGGAGAGCACCTACGCTCTATCCTCCTCGCCGCGTAATCCGGAGTCACGACGAACCGCTCTTCTGCCCACAGCATCGCGAAGTCCTCCCACCAGTAGGCGAACGCTTCCTCGGGGGTGACCGGGTCCGAGGATCGCCAGAATCCGGCCTCCACGCATGCCCGCCACGTCCCAAGCACGTCGTGACGACGACAGGCGCGCAGGATCGCGTCGCACATCGCGACGTGTTCGCGTTGGAAGTGCTTGACGCAGCCGAAGTCCAGAAAGCTGACGCTCCCGTCGTCGTGGAAGACGTAGTTGCCGGGATGCGGGTCGGCGTGGATCATGCTGAGGTCTTTATACGTGCCATATACGAAGCGCCAGATCGCCTCCCCCCATTGGTCGCGCAGCTCCTGCTCAGCGTCGAGAGCATCGCTCCAACACCGCCCTTGCGCGAGATCCTGGGTCAACATACGCGCGGTGCACAGCTCGCCCACCACCTCCGGCACGTGGATGAAAGGGTGCCCCCGGTAGTAGTCAGCGAACTCGGCCTGGTTGGCAGCCTCAGTTCGATAGTCGAGCTCCTCGGTGAGGCGTAGGCTCATCTCGTGCGCGGCGCCGCGCAGGTCGAAGCTGAGCTTCCGCGGGGACAGGCCGCCGACGATCAAGCTCATGAACGTCGCCAGCAGCTCCGTGTTCCTCAGGTCGGCGCCGATCGCGTCCGCCGCCCCCGGGTATTGGATCTTCACAGCGACGGCGCGACCGTCGTGCAGGCGAGCCTCGTGCACCTGGCCGACGGATGCAGCCGCGAGCGGCACCCAGCTGAACTGCGAGAACACGCTCTCGGCTGGACAGCCGAGCTCGCGCTCGAGCACATCGCGCGTGAGATCCGGCGCCATCGGTGGCGCGTCATCGCATAGTCGCGCCAGCGCTGTCTGGTAGATCGACTGGAACTCGGCCGGTATCGGGGGGCAGGCCGACGCGAACGAGAGCATCTGCCCCGCCTTCATCAAGGCGCCCTTCGAATGGCCCAGAAGCTCGGCATAGCGCTCCGCCGTGCGCACATGGAACTCCGTGCTGTCGGCGCCGGTCAGCTTGCCGCGCAGCCCGACCACGGCCGACTCGGCGACGGTACGAGCGGTCAGGCCAACCAGCGGCGCGGTGCGGCGCAGACGCCCCACGCGAACGTTGGCGTCCAGTGCCGCGTCTGGGACATCCGAGGCCTTGACATCGGACACAGTTGATCTTCCTTTCCCAACCCTTACTGACTTCAGCTAAGTATACGCTGAGTCAGCTGGATCGTGTCAGGCGCCGCTCCGGAGCGTCAATCCTGCAGCGCCAGCGCTGCAGGTACGGAGGCGGCGAGGTAACCGGGGACGGCGAGGATCGCCAGCGCCGTGGCCGGCACGAGCGAGAGGCTCCACAGGGCCGTCGACGGCGCGAGCGAGTGCGCGACCGGGAAGTTGATCACGCTCACGAGCGCACGATCGGCCAACTGCTGGCCGTAGACGCCGAAGATCGCGCCGCTCAAACAGCCGACGGACACCAGCACCAGGCTCTCCAGCAGAGTGGTCCGCCACAGTTCCGCCCGGCTGATGCCCTCGAGCTTCAGCTTCGCCAGGCGCGGACGTCGCTGCCAGACCATCGCGCCCATCGCGGCGGCCATCGCCAGCACCGCGATGATCGGTATCAACGTCGAGATCTGCGTCAGGCGTGCCAGTGCCTCACGGTCGAGTGCGCGTTGCTGGGCGGCGTGCTGGCTGGAGGTTTGCACCGCCAGCCCCGAGCTGGGCCCCAGCGCGCGTTCTATCTCGCGAACGGCTCGGGCCGGTGGGACGTTGCGGGCGAGCATGATGTTGTAGGCACTCGCGTCGTCGCTTCCCCACGCGCGTGCGTAGTCGCCGGCGTTCATGATGATCGCCCCGGGCGCCCAGCCGATGTTCGTGGACAGCGCCGCGACACGGAAGCTCATCGGGTCTGGGGATGGCAGCGTGAACGTCTCGCCCACGTGCAGGTGCTGTTCGGAGGCGAGCGCCTGTGAGAGAACGAGCCACCCACCGGCACGCACACGTTCTTCTGCTTGGCGCGGATTGCCCCGCACGAGTTGGCCCGCGGGCAGCAGCGGCATGGATGCGCGCGAGGGGGCGATCACCAGCGTGCGGCGCTCGCCATAGTCGAGCAGCCCGCTGCGATATAGCCGCACGGCGCGCACGCCCGCGAGCCGCCCGAGGCTGGCCTGCTGCACGGGGGGAAACGGGGTGGTCTTCAGGAGGTTGTAGGAGCCCGCCGGAGCTACCCACACGTCCGTGAACGCGTTCGTATCGCGTACGGCGTTGTCGAGGCCGGCGAGCAGATCGCCGTGCGAGCCCTGGATGGCGACACTGCCGAAGACCGCAACCGCTCCGGTCGCCGTGACCGCGACCGCCCGCGCACGCGCGGCGCTCAGCTCCATGGCGGCGATGTGCGGTACGGGGCTCACGATCCTGCGGGCGAGCGCCCTGACGAGCGCGAGCGTCAGCGCCAGCGCGATCGGAAGCTCCAACAGCAGCGCGGCGACCAGCAGGACCATCGCCGGGACCGCCGCATCCGGCGCGGCCAGCAGCAGCACGGTCGCCGCGGCGAGGGCGAGGAGGCCCGCGAGCGCCGTGCGGCCCGCGCGAAGGCCGCCGGCGGACTGCTCCCGCGTCGCGATCGCCGCGAGCGGATCGCGGGAGAGGATGTCACGCAACGGGCTCAGCACCGCCACGAGCGCCGCGAACATGCCACCGCCCACGGCGATCGCGACGCTGTCGACGCTCACCGTTCGCTGTGAGCCGACCGCGAAGGCCAGCGACAGGAAGGCCGGCTCGGGGTGAAACAGCCGGATCGACAGCTCCTCGCCCAGCGCCACACCGAGCGCGCAGGCGACCACGCCCAGCGCGAGTCCGTCGATGATCAGTACCGCAATCACAGTTCCGGGGGCGTAGCCGTCGCGACGCAGGTCGGCGATCAGGCGCCGGCGCTGCGGGACGGTGAGCAGCGTCGCGTTGAACGCGAACAGGAAGCCGACCAGTGCGCTGATCGTCGAGAAGATCGTCGTCGATTGGCTGCTGGCCGCCGCCGCCTGCGCGAACACCCTTTCTTCGTAGCCCGTGCTCTCGACGTTCAGGCGACCGGCGGCGAGGGCGATCAGGCCGGAGCGCACGCGAGCTTGCGAGCCGGCGCTCGCCGCGACGAGGATGCGGCTCACCCGCGCGGGAAGGCCTGCCATTTCCTGGACCGTCTGCAGCGGCGCGAGCGCGACCGGGCTCGAGATCAATGGGCCGATCTGCCGCTCGTGCAGCTGGGCGTAGAGGGGTAGGTATTCCGTGCGCCCGGCCACCTGGAACCTGGCTTCCTCGCCGAACTTCGTCACGCCGAGCGCCTGCGCCAGCGGCGCTGGCAGCACGACCGCGCCGATGCCTCCGAATGGGGAGAGCGCCGTGTGCCGCAAGAGCGAGCCGCCCAGCCTGGACAGGCTCGAGTCGGCTCCGACGAGCTCGACCGACTCGGCCCCTCCGGGACCGCTCGCAAGCGCTCCAGCTTCCAAGATCGGCGCCGCCGCCCGCACGCCGGACACACGACGCACCCGTCGAAGCATGCCTTCCGGGAAGCCGTTGGAGTCGCGCGCGACGAGTTGCAGAGTCGCGCTGCCGACGATGCCGCGCGACAGCTGCGTCACCGAGCTCTGCAGGCTCGTGCTGGCCACCGACGAAGCGAACAGCAACGCCACGCCGGCGGCGATCCCCACGATCGCGAGGGACTCCTGAACGAAGCGAGCGCGCAGTCGCACACGGTAGAGGTGCAGCACATTGGCAGGTCTCATCCCGCCAGCCCCGTCAGCGACCGCCGGCGGTCAGCTGCGCGTACACCGAGTCGAGCTCGTACGGAGAGAGCCTGCCGTCGCACAAGCCGAAGACGTGGTCGGCGTAGACGGCCGCCATCGGATCGTGGCTGACCAGCACCACGGCCACGTCGTGTTCATGGCACAGCTCTCGCAGCAGCTCGAGCACTTCGCGGCCGCGCTGCGTGTCGAGACTCCCGGTCGGCTCATCGGCCAGCAACAGGCGCGGTTTGGTGGAGAGCGCCCTGGCTATCATCACTCGCTGGCGCTCGCCCATCGACAGTGTCTCAGCGCGGTGCTGCAGACGCTCGGCCAAGCCCAAGCGCTCGAGCAGTGGTGTGATCTCGCGCTGGGCCTCGCGCCAGTGCATCAGCTTCAGGAGCTTCAGCACCGAGTTGTCGATCGCGCTGACTCCCGGCAGCAGATCGAAGCTCTGGCGAACGAAGCCCAGTTGGGAGAGCCTGAAGTGGGACGCTTCGCGCTCTGAGAGCGTGGATATGTCGCGTCCGCCGATCACGATCGCTCCGGACGTCGGCTCGAGCAGGGCGGCGACCATCAACAGCAGCGTCGTCTTACCCGATCCGCTGGGCCCATACAGAGCCACCATCTCGCCGGCGGCGATTTGCAGTGACACGCCGTCGACGGCGCGCACCGGCTCGCCGGCGAAGGTCGGGTAATGCTTGACGAGCTCGCGCAGCTCCAGCATGCTCAGCCGCTGCCGTTCAATCCGACAGGCTGCCGCTGACGGAGACGGCGATCGCGTCGTTCGAGCGCGCGATCGTCCCGCTGAATCTCAGACCTGAGCCCTGGGCGTGCTCGTAGCTCCCAGATCCGCGGCTGACCGACAGCGAGCCGGAGAAGCTGGCGGCTGTTTCACCCTTGTGGTAGCTGCCTGTCCCGTAGCCGGAGATCGAGCCTCCACCTGGGGAGATGGTTACTGCGACGGTCACGCTGCTGCTCGAGACGATCTTCAGCGTGACGGTGATCGCGCCCCTGATCGTGCCGGACGCGGTGCCCTGCTCGTAGAGCGTGAAGCCGTGTTTTCTGATCAGGCGCAGCTGTCCGCGGTCGCTTATGGAGAAGGCTCGCGCCGTGTGAGACGACAGCGCCTTCGCATCGTTGGCGCCGACAGGCTCAGCCGCCACGGTCGTGGCGAGGAGCACGGCCACGGTCGCGAGGGTCACGAGTCCTGTTCTTTTACGAGTCTGGTAGCGCATCGGTTGTACCTGCTTTCGTTATCGCGGACAGAAGGCTGTGGCGAGGGAGCTACCGGTCAAGCCGTCGGCGTAGGTCGTTTCGGCCGCAAACGGGAAGCCCCCGACGGGGCAACCCGGTGGCACCACGATCGTGTTCGCGTCGGCCGCCAGCCGATGCGCGCTCGCGCCGACCGTCAGGGTCAGCTCGGCGACCGATGCGTCGGGCTCCAGCGGCACCGTGGGAATCGGGGGAATGCTCATCATCAGCTCTTCCCCGTAAGGGGAGTGGCCGGGGATCACCGTTCCGCGCAGCACGATGCGCCTCAGCAGCGGCGTGTGGCCCTGGCCAAGCACCTCGAACGTGGGCTGGAAGCCCTGCAGCGGGCCGAGGAACAGCGACAGGGTGATGCGCTCGGTGATGAGCTGCGATCCAGCGTCGGCCTCTATGAGCGCGTGCCCGCCGCCGAGCTTGGACTGCGCCGGGCAGCCGCTGGCCCCGCGGACCAGCAGCCGCGTCGCGCTACAGCTGCGCAGCGTCGGAATGTTCAGACCCAGGCCGGCGGGAAGCATCATCACGAGCCTGCGCACGGGGGACGGCACGGCCGCTTCTCCTGCGCTGTAGTCGATCGTGAGCGTCAGCGCGCCCTCGGCGTTGAGCCGGTCCGGGGTGAAAGCGGGCTCGATCGTGGCCGAGGTCTGTGCCTGGGCTGAGCCGGCCAGCTCCGTGTACGCGGGAAGACCGCCCAGAACCAGGCCCGCGGCCAAGGCCAGCGCTCGGCGTGTGGTCAGCCGTGCGGGCACGGGATCGTGGGGTTGGCGGTGAGTGTGGTGCCGTCGGCGAAGTCGACTATGCCCTCCGCGGGGAAGCCTTCGCTCGGACAGCTCCTGGGTACCTCGATGCCCCGGAGGTGAACCAGCCTCTGCTTGCCGTGCACGGGCTCGTAGTAGGCGACGTCGGCGCTGCCGACCGTCACGAAGACACTTTCAATCGACGCTTCCGAGGCTCCCGGAAATGTCGAGATCGGCGGCACTTCCACGCTGAATCCGAGGCCGTAGGGCTTGGGCGCGGGGATCTGCTTGGCCACCAGGACGAGCTGTACGCCAGTTGGGGTGGAAGCGCTCGCGTACACCAGCAGCCTCAGCAGTCCGCTTTGTCGGGACGCGAAGAAGAGGTCGAGCGTGTACGGCACGTGGAGCGTTTCGCTGGGGAGCTCGAGCGCTCCCACGCCTCCGCCGAAGCCGGCACGAGAGTCGGCGGGGCAGCCGCGGGGGCCCTGTCGTTCAAGTGCCGTCGCGGCGCACGTGCCGGCGCCGCGCGTATCGACTCCCATTCCCGCCGGGGCGTACAGCGTGAACCTGGTGATCGGCGACGGCGGCCGTCCTGCGCTCGAGCTGAAGCTGGCGGTGAGGGAGAGGTTGGTCGGCGCGCTCAGCCGGTCGGGGCTGAAGCTCGCGTTCACCGTAAGCGAGTCCCCGGCGCAAGCTGCCGCCGCGGCGATCAGGCACGCGCAAACCGTGAGCGCGCCAATGGCGATGCGCATGCGAGCTTTCATCGCCCGCCGCCGGGCACGGGCGCCTGCCGTGGATCTGGGGGAAAGCCGACATCACACACCTGGCACAGCTCCTTCCGTTTCCACTGGCGTCAGCTAAGTGTATACTTAGGCCGGCCCATGTCAAGCACGACCCGCGAGCGCATCGTCGACGAGGCGATGCTTCTGTTCAGCCAGCACGGCTATGCCGCCACCACCGTCGCCAAGATCGAGGCCGCGGCCGGGCTCACGCCCGGGGCCGGCGGCATCTACCACCACTTCCCAAGCAAGGAAGCGGTGCTCGCCGCCGGCATAGAACGTCAGCTCGCGCGGCTCGGCGCGCTCCGCGAGATCCGGCAGGCGCTCGGCTCGCTGGGGGATCTCAAAGCCGAACTGACGCTCACCGCCCGCTACGTCCTCGCCGAGCTGGACAGCGAGTCCGAGCTGCTTCGCATCCTCGCCTCCGATGCCCGCAACCGACCGCAGCTGCTGACGGCCGCGGTCGAGGGGCTCGTGAGCTCCACGTTCACGGGCTTCGCCGAGTGGGTCAGGGACCGCGCCGAGCGCGCGATCGAGCCGCGGGAGGCGACCGCGATAGCCGCGTTCGGGCTCGGGTCGCTGCTCTCCTCACGCCTGCTGCGCGACGTGCTTGGCATCCCCGCTCAGGTCGACGACGAGACGCTGGTCGACACCTGGGTGGAGCTCATGACCGCCGCGCTCATCGACCGGGCGGGCAGACGATCGGTCTGAGCCGTCCGTTCCAACTCGTGGTTCACATGCCCGCTTCGCGGCGGAGCACCGGCTCGACGTTGCCGAAGCCGCCGTCGATGACGAGGTCTGAGCCGGTCGCGAAGCTCGACTGGCCGCTCAACAGCCACGCGACGGCGTCGGCGACCTCCTCGGGGCGGCCGATCCGCCCGATCGGCGCGACCTCCGCGGCCAGCTGCGGGAGCGTTGTCATCTGCGTGTCGATCCAGCCGGGGCTCACCGAGTTCACGCGTATGCGCGACCGGGCGAGCAGGTTGGCGAGGCTGCGCGTGGCGCTCACCAGCGCTGCCTTGCTCGCTGCGTAGGCGGCCGAGCTGTAGGAGCCGACGCGCGCGTCGGTGCTCGCCACGTTCACGACGGCGCCGCCCTCCAGGCGGTGCTCCAGGGCGCGGGTCAGCGCGACTGGCGCCATCAGGTTGATCGCGAATGTCCGCTCCCAGATATCGCCCGCGAACCGGTCGAGCGGTTCCTCGAGCGCGCACCCAGCGTTGTTCACGAGGGATTCGAACGGACCGTCCGGCAGCGCCGCGACCAGCCTCCGCACCCCGTCGGCGGCGGCCAGGTCGACGCGGTGGACCGTCAGGGCGGCCAGCTCGGCCGCGAGCGCGTTGGCCTCGCGCTCGTGGCTCAGGTAGGTGCCGTGCACCTCGTAGCCGTCCGCGGCCAACCTTCGCGCGACGGCTCGCCCGATGCCCACCGACACTCCGGTCACAAGGGCGCGCGGCATCACTCGCTCCACCACACGTCCCCGTCTTCGTCCGCCTCCCGCTCGATCTGCTCGAGCGTCATGTCGGTGCGGCGGTCCTCCACCATCGTCTGCAGTGCCCCGCCGATCGTCGGCGCCCACACCCGCCGTGCCACCACTACCCGTTCGGACTCCTCCTCGAACTGCTTCCATTCGAGCTCCACCAAGGGCGTGCGCGAGGGCGGGGCGTCGGCGGGCATCGGCGCTCCCCATCCGTACAGCGTGATCTGCGCCTGCCAACCGTGTGGGCACAGCTCGCCCATCACCGCCAGGGCCTGCCACTGGTCGGCCACCTGCTTGGGCTGGCGCTCGCGCCGGCGCAGGTGCCTGAAGATCAGCACGCACGCCACCGCCATCAACACGATCGCGAACCCGATCGCGACCGTTTCATACCAGGGCGCGTGACTGCCGCCCCAGCGGAAGGCGCCCGTCACGAACGCCGCGGGCGCCGCGCTCACGGCATCGCCGCCAAGCGGCTCGATTCGGCCCGAGAAAGCAGATGCCACCCGCTAACTCCCATCGCTCTCTCACAGTAGCCTGCCTGCTTCGCGCATGCAGCCGCTTCGCGCAAAAGAGCGTCCCGTTGGCGCGGCGCCAGCCCGGGGCACGAGCTGGCGCCGCTTGGGGAGGAGACCCGGGACGTCGATGCGTCCGTCGTCTTGCTGGTAGGCCAATGCCGCGAAAGGCAAGTGCCGCGCGCTGCATGCGCCACCGACCTCAATGGTTACGCCGATGCCATGACGGCGCGTTCAGTCAGGTCGCTTGACGAGCCACGCACGCGGCCGTGATGCCGGCCACACGCGCGGCTCTCGCCGCGAGCCCTGACTCCAGCGAATCTGCGCGAGGTACTGCTCCACCAGTGCGATCTCTCGCATCCGCGCGCGACGGGCTCTCGCCAGCGCCGCCACGCGTGCGTTGCGGCGGACGTCCTGCAGCCGTTCTCTGCTTGCCACGTTCATGACGCCAGCGCCTGCGGGACACAGTGCCGCGAGTACACCGCCACGGCGTACGCCGCGCGCATCTTCTCGAGCGCCGTCTGCTCGATCTGGCGCACGCGCTCGGCGCTCACGCCCAGCTCGCGGCCGAGCTCCCGCAACGTGCGCTCCGGTCCGTCCAGGCCGTAGCGGGCGGCGATCACCGCGCGCTCGCGCCGGCTGAGCTGGGCGAGCAGGCGGGGGATCTCGGCGGCGCCCAGGCGCAGCGGCAGCTCGTCGAAGACCTCCTCCGCACGCGGATCGCGCAGCGAGTCTCCGAACGTGGCGCTCGTGCCGCCGGGCTCGTCGATCGGCTCCTCCAGGCCTCGTGGCTGGCGGTCGGCGACGGTGAGCCGGTGCAGCTGCTCGAGCGTCAGCTCACTCGCGCTCGCCAGCTCCTGCACGCTCGGCTCGCGCGTGTTCGTGCGCACGAAAGTCCGCCGCGCGTCGCGCACCCGCGCCAGCTGGCGCAGCGCGCGGTCGGAGAGCACCACCGGCCGCGAGAGCTCGGAGACGACCTGCTGCATCGCCTGGCGCACCCACCACGACGCGTATGCCCAGAACGGCGTTTCCAGCTCGGGGTCGTAGCGCTCGAGCGCGCGCAGCACGCCGACGACGCCCTCCTGCATCAGCTCGGAGCGGTCGACCGCCGGCACGCGGGCGTAGATCCGCGCGACGCTGCCGATCAACGGCATGAACGACTCGATCAGCCGAGCGCGCGCGTACGGGCGGTTGCGTCGCGCGGCCAGCAGCAGCTCGGACTGACTCTCGCGCAATGGGACGAGCTCGAATCTCCTCTCCATGGCGCGAGAGTAGGCGCGAGCCCTCCCGCCTTTCTTGGCACACTTGACGAACAGGCACCACAATTTGTCCTCTGTGCACAACCCGTCGCGCAGCCTCGAGTTTGGGGTTGTATCCGTCGCCGGCAGGCGTACGCTCCAGGGGGATCACGTGACGATCGACGAGCCCGATGTCGCCGTCGTGGTACGGCCCGGGGAGCACGCGTGCTGCCGGTTCGCCCATGCCCAGGATCGCCTCCAAGTCGCCTCGGCGTTCGTGCGCGACGCTTTGGCGCGGGGCCACAAGGTCGTCTACCTGTGCGACGGCGAGGATCTCGACGCGTCTGCGGGGGCGCTCGCGGGTGGCCACGACGATGTCGCCGCCGCGCTCGCCAGCGGGCAGTTCGAGCTTCGCCTGGCTCGCGCCACCTACGCGCCCGACGGGCGCTTCGACATCGAGCGCGTGCTCGTGGCCATACGCGAAGACCGTGAGCGCGCGCTCGCCGATGGCTATCCGGCGCTCAGTATCACCGGCGAGATGGCGTGGGCGCGGCCGCACGTGCCGGGCAGCGAGAGGCTGAGCGAGTACGAGCGCCGCTTCGCGGAGGCGATGGAGGGGGGTGAGATCGTCGCGCTCTGCCAGTACGCCCACGGCGAGTTCGAGCCGGCCACGCTCGCCGAGGTCGCCGGCTCCCACGAGGTCGATCTCTCGCCCGAGCTCGCGCCGCTCGCGCGCACCCAGTGCCTGATCGGCGCCCGCGTCGACGGCGGGCGCACCCTGCGCCTGGCGGGCGAGCTCGACTTCGCCTGCGCCGATGCGCTGGCGACGGTGCTGGACGGGCACTTCCACGACCCCCTGCAGCTCGACCTCGCCGATCTCAGCTATGTCGACGTGGCGGGCATGCGCGCCATTCGCCGCCACACGGGACGGCCACTGACGATCGCCGGCGCGTCGGTGTCGGTGCGGCGGATGCTCGGCCTGCTCGCGTGGGACACCGACCCCGAGGTCGAGGTGCTGGCTTGAGCCCGCCCTGCATGGAGCACGCGCTGTTCGTCTACGGCGAGGATCAGGAGCTGGCCGCGCGCATCGGGCGCTTCCTAGAGGAAGGCTTCGAGGAGGGCAGTGCGACGATCATGGTCGTGGACGCCCGCAAGCACGAGCTGCTCCGCGACGCGCTTGGGGCGGATGGCGATCGGGTTCAGTTCATCGGCTGCGAGGCCCACTACACCCGCCCCGAGGCGGCGATCGCCGATTACGACACCACGCTGCGCCAGCGCGTCCGCGACGGGGCCGCCCGCGTGCGCCTGTTCGCCGAGCTGCCGCCCTTCGAGGGCCCCCACGAGTACGACCGCTGGACCGCCTACGAGGCGATCGTCAACCGTGCGTTCGCCCATCACCCGGTCTCGATCGTCTGCGGGTACGACACGCGCGTCGTGCCCGCAGCCGTGGTGAAGGACATGCTGGGAACCCATCCCCGCCTGCTCGCCGAGACGCTCACCGACAGCCCCGGCTATCAGGATCCCGCCCTCCTCGCGCGCGCGCTCGCGCCCGCGCCGGCCCCGGTGGCGGGGCTCGCGCCGGTCGAGCTCGACGGTGAGGCGTCGATCGTGCGCCGGCGGCTGCGCGCGCTGATGACGTCGGCGTCCGTCGCGCCCGCCGACGCCGACGCGATGCTGCTTGCCGTGGATGAGGCGCTCGCCAACGCCGAGCGCCACGGAGGCGGCGTGCGTGAGCTGCGCGCGGGTCGCGTCGACGCGCGCTTCGTATGCGAAGTGTGCGACCGGGGTCCGGGCTTCGACGACGCCCTCGCCGGCTATCTGCCGCCCACCGCCGCCAGTGAGGATGGGGTGGGGCTGTGGGTCGCGCGCCAGGTGACACGACGGCTCGAGCTCGAAAGCACCGGCGACGGCCTCACCGTCAGGCTCTGGGTCTGAGCGGCGGGCGCCTGTGGGTGTTGGCGGCGGGCGCGCTCAGGCCAACGGCCCGGCCGCCCTCACGGCGATGCGGATCGGCGGGTCGAGCAGGCCGGAGAGGGGAACCTCCTCGATCTCGACGATGCGTACGCCGTCGGGGTCAGCCCCCGCGTGGATGGCGTGCGCGAGCGCGTCAGCGCGCGCGGCCTGGAGCGTCGTCGCGCGCGCGCTCTCTCGGTTGACGCAGATGCGATCCGCGCGCCCTCCCGCCGGGGCGATCACGAGGCCGACCGCGCGCGCCACCTCGCCGTCGCCGGGGACGATCGCCTCGCCCACGCGCGCGAGTCGCCCGGCGAGCTCCCGCGCGGCGGCGCCGTGTCCGAGCACGACGTACGTCGCCACCGGCTGCACGCGCGCGGCGATCTCGAGGGTCGCCGTGAGAGCCCGCTCGTCGATCGCGCCGCCGCCGAGCGCCAGCGTGAGGATCTCGGGCAGCCGCAGGTTGGCGCCTATGCCCGCGAGATCGATTGGCGCAGTCCGCTCGTGCGGACGCCCGTTGACGAGCATGCCGACCGTCGCGCCGCGCGCGGCCACGTCGAAGGTCACGCCGTCCACAGCGCCGCTCAGCCACGCGCCGCCGCGAATCGCGCTCGCCGGTCCGCTGCCGAGCATGTGAACCGGGAAACGCAGGGAGTGCTCGGGCGTCATCACCGTGCCGTCGCCCTTGGCGATGAACAGCTCGGCGTCGATGTGCCGCGGCTCGAGCGTCTGGCGCATGGTCTCCAGCAGGCCTTCCACCACCCCGAACAGCGCCGCGTTCAGCACGCTCGCGTTCTCCCGCTCGAGCAGGCCCATGGTGCCGATCTCGTGGCTGAGGGATACGCGCATGGAGCCGCCCAGCTCGCGGCGCACGAGCTCCGCGGCCGCCAGCTCATGCTCGGGGGAGATGGGGGAGAAGAGGCTCGTCACCGCCACGGACTCGGCCGCTCCCGCGACGGTCGCGAGGAATCGCGTGACGGCGACCTCGTCCAGCGGCAGGACCATGCGCCCGTCGTATTCAGCGCCGCCGCTGACAACCACCTCGCCGGCCGAAACGGCACCCCGCAGCGCCGCCGGCCAGGTGGCCAGCGGCGGGATCGCCAGCGTCAGCGGCGCGCCGATGCGCAGCACCGCGACGCGGCGCAGGCCGCGGCGCCGCTCGACCGCCTCCAGCGCCGCCGCCGACCCCAGCACCGCGCGGGTGATCCGTCGTGGATCCACCCCCTCGCCGTCGCTCACCGCATCGAGCGTCGCGCGCAGCGATGCCTCCACGTTCTCGCCCACGGGGGTTCTGGCGCGGGCGAGCACGCGGTCGCTGTCGTCGAGCACGACCGCCTCCGCGTGAGTCTCGCCGAGGTCGACTCCGAGCCTCAGATCAGGCATCCGCGGTCGCCCTCGCCAGCGCCGAGAACTCGACCTCATAACCGAAGGCAGCCGGTCCGACGATCGCGATTCCCGCGGGCGAGCGCCACGCCGCGGGCGTCGGCGAGACGATGACGGTGACCTGCTGGCCTTGGCGCAGGCGCTCGACGCCGATCGGAGCGCACGTGTCCGAGGAGAGCACCGAGATCAGATCCGGCACGGTCGCGCACGCCGCGCCATCCTCGAGCGCGAGCAGAAACTCGCTCTGGAACTCCAGGCGCACCCTGCGCTGGAAATCGCCGTCGCCACCGACGACGGTCGCCGCGCCGCGCGCGAAGCCGCCGCCCGACCGGCGTTCGAGGTCGTGGATCCGGCCCTCGATCAGAGCCGACGCGCCGAGCGTCGCGCACACCGCTCGCAGTCGCTCCCGCACGCCGTCGGTCTGCATCGCCTCCCCGAGCGCGAGCGCCAGCGACAGCGAGCCGGCGATCGTCGCCCGCCGTGCCTGCTCGCCACTCATGCAGTAGAGCGCGGCGGCGCCCACGCCGCCGAGACCCGCCAGCGCGCCGCGAGCGAGCCGCTCGGCCCACACGTCGTCGGCCGGATCGAGTGTCAGCGTGTTGCCGCGCCCGTCGGTGAGGATCAGTGGGCTCGGCGGGATGCCGGCCAGGCGCATCGCCTGCTGATGCAGTTCCGGGAACGCCCGGCCCATCCCGTCCGCGTCGAGCAGCGGCAGGCCCAGGCGCGCCGCCCACATCACCGG
Source organism: Solirubrobacteraceae bacterium (assembly GCA_035484215.1). GTDB lineage: Bacteria > Actinomycetota > Thermoleophilia > Solirubrobacterales > Solirubrobacteraceae > Palsa-744. The sequence continues at coordinate 26,268 of DATHPE010000006.1, forward strand.
GAGCACGCCGTTGGCGCCCGCGATCTCGAACGGCATCAGCGCGTCGACGTGCTGGCCGCGCGCGCCTGTGACGGCTTCGCAGAGCGTACGGCCCTCATCCCCGTTCCAGATGCGCTCTTCGGCGATCGTCGGCGCTCCGACCATCCCGCACGGCAGGACGACCATGTCCGCGCGCAGCTCGCTGAGCTGCACAAGCGTCACCGGACCGTGCTCCGCGACGGCTTGCAGCGCAAGGATCAGCGCTAAGGCTGAGTCGCCGCCCCCCCCTGCACCGAGCACCGACGTTCCGAGCGCGAGCCTCGGAAGGTTCGCGGCGTCAAGCTGCATCTACCACATGATTCTCACAGATGCATAAGATTGGCCTTAAGATGTCGTTGTGGCATCCCTGCGGGAGCTCGTCGAGTCTCCGGCGCTGGCCCCGCTGGTGGGCTATGTGTCGAGGCCGCGCAGCGATCCGGCCGTCGAGGGCGTGACGCTGATCGAGGACCTCGACCGCTTCGCTCAGGTGGGAGAACGCGACATCGTGCTGCTGACGCGGGGCGCGTCGACGGCGATCAGCAGCTACCGCTTCGACATGGCCCTGCGGGTCGCGAGCAGCCGCGGCGTTGCGGCGCTCGTGCTGACCGCCGCGGATGTCTGGCGCATCCCGTCGACGGCCACCGCGATCGCCAACCGCTCCGGTATGGCGATTCTCGGCATGGACGACGACACCGAGCTGATGGAGCTCGCGTTGGCGATCGGCCGCGAGCTCGCGGGAGGCGCCGACGTCGCCCTGATGCGCGCCCACACGGCGGTGCGCGCGATCGAGGCGCATCCGCTGGACGCGAGCATCGAGTCGCTGCTCGCACACGTTGGCGCCGCGCTGGCGGTGCCCATCTCGATGGTCGCCGCCGAGCCGCCGGAAAGGCCGGCTCGCGCGGTGCTCGTCGACGATCGCGTCGAGGGCTGGATCACGGCGCCCGCGCAGGAGGGCGACGCGGCGCTGGGCCTGGAGATCGTGCTCCACGCGCTGGCCACGTGCGTCGCGGAGGTGACGACGCGCGCGCGTCGCTCGCAGGAGCTGCCGACCCAGTCGCGCGAGCAGGTCCTCACCGACCTGCTGTCCGCCACGGCCAAGACCCGGGATGAGGTGGTGCTGCGCGCGCGTGGCCTGGGGCTGGAGATCGACGGCTGGCACGTGGCCGTCAGGCTCGACTTCGAGGATCTGGCCGACCCCGCCGACGGGAAGGAGCTCGACGCCTATCAGGCGCGGGCTCGACTCGCGAGCGCCGCCCTGCAGGCCGCGCGCGCCGCCGGAGGCACGTGGCATCTGGCGCGCGCCGGCGAGGCGTTCGTGCTCGTGAGCAGCTACCGCGAGGATCCGGGCGCCGGCGCCTCTGGGCAGGTGGCAGCCGGTATGGACGAGGTGCTCGCGGCCACGCGGGGCATGCTTCCCGGCACGATCATCCGCTGCGGCGTGGGCACCGCGCGCGCCGGCCCCGGAGGGTTGGTGGCTTCGGTCGCCGAGGCGAAGGCGGCCGCGAACGCCGCGCGCACCTCCAAGCGCGCGGGCAACGCCATCCCGTTCGACAGCGTCGGCCTGCGGCGCGCGCTGGTCGAGTGGTATGCGTCGGATACGGCGCGCGAGGCCGCCGTCTCGGTGCTCCAGCCGCTGTCAGCGCTCGGCGGCATCCGCGCCGAGCGCCTGATCCAGACGCTGCATGTGTACCTCGACGAGCACGGCTCGCTGACGCGCACGGGGCAGCGCCTGAACCTGCACCGCAATGCGGTCGCCTATCGCGTCAACAGGATCTTCGAGCTGCTGGACGTCGATCAGGAGAATCCCGACGATCTGCTGCTGCTGCAGCTGGCGTGCCGCGCGCGCGAGCTGGAGTAGATCGCCGGCGAGGCGAGCGGCGCCGGCCTGCCGATGTGAAATCCCTGCCCCATGTCGACCCCGAGCTCGCGCAGCGCCACCAGCGTGGCGGCGTTCTCGACGCCCTCCGCGATCGTGCGCTGGCCGAAGCCCGCGGCGAGCGCCACGACGCCTGAGACGACGGCGCGGGAGCGCTCGTTCTCGACCAGGTCGCGAACGAAGTCCACGTCGATCTTCAGGTAGCGGATGGGCAGGTGCTTGAGATAGGTGAGGGCCGCGTAGCCGGTGCCGAAGTCGTCGAGCGCGAAGCTGCAGCCGATCGCCTCGAGTCGCGAGGCGAAGCGCGTGGCGCCGACTATGTCGGCGACGACGGCCGTCTCTGTGATCTCGAAGGTGATCTGCGACGGCTCGACGCCGTTGCGCTCGAGCGTGTGTTCGACGACGCTGAGAAACGCCGACTGCCCGACCGTGCGCGCCGATATGTTGACGGTGACCGTGTGACCCTCGGCGGCGGCTCGCGCCGCCTGCGCGAAGACCCACTCGTCAAGGGCCGTGACCGTGCCCTGACGCTCGGCCGCCGCGAGCAGGGCCTGCGGGCCGGCGATCGTGCCGTCACGGGCGCGCACGCGCAGCAGCAGCTCCTCGACGATGGTCTCTCCGGTGGCGAGGTCGATGATCGGCTGGGCGTACATCAGCAGCCGCCCGCTCTTGATCGCGTCATCGGCTTCGACGACCAGGCCGGCGTCCTGTAGTTCCTGGCGGATCTCGGCTTCGCGCGCGCGCTGCTCGGTGACGTCCGCGAACACCGCCACAGCACCGACCTGCGTGCCCTCGTCGTTGTAGACGGGGTTCGCGCTGGTGTTCATAAGCACCTCGCCGCGGCTGGTCTGCACGAGCAGATCGACGCCTCGCACCACCTCGCCGTGCAGGGCTCGCACGATCGGCAGATCGTCGAGGGTCATGCGCACGCCCTCGGGGGTGCGCGGCCATACCTGCTCGATCCACGTGGCCGGATCCGCGCCCGTCGAGCCGTCCAGGCCCATCAGCTCGACCGAGCGGCGGTTGAGGTGCGTCAGCTGGCCATCGGCGCTGCAGGCCACCACCGCCACATCGACGCTGTTGAGCAGGACATCGAGCAGATTGCGCTCATCGCGCAGCGTCTGTCGGGTGCGGCGCAGGCGGCTCGCCGGGAGCGCGAAGGCCATGATTAATCGTCGGCCTTCAGGGGGTCTTGGTAGATCCCACATGTGGGCGATATATCCAGCGCCTGCTCCCTCGGATGGGTCATCGGATCTGGATCGCTCAGTCGAAGGCGTCTCCGCCGGACATGACGAGCGCCACCAGCTGTGCGCGTGTGTGCGCTCCCACCTTGGACATCGAGTTGCGTACATGGCTGCGCACCGTCTCCGGTGAGACGTGCAGCAGGTCGGCTATCTGGCGGGTCTCGCGACCAACCGCGATCAGGGCGATCACCGCGCGCTCGCGCCTGGTCAGTTGCGTCAATGCTGGCGTCGGCGTGAGCGATCTGGGGGCGTCTTCGGCCAGTGCCACATGAATTGCGATGCGGCGCTCGTCCACGAACTCCAGACGCGCGGCGAAGTCGACCGGCACTTCCGAGCCGTCGGCGCGGATCGAGGCGCGTGTGCCCGTGTACTCGCCGGACTCGATGAAGGCATGCCACTCGCGCGGGATCAGCTGTGTGATCGTCTCGCGATCGGTGGTGCTCATGTCAGCGGTCTGGTCAGCGCCGCCACGACGTGGTCCACGGTGGTGTGGGTGAAGCGGTCGTCGAGCGCTGCGTGGCCCTGCAGCAGTCGGAGATAGAACGGGCCGTAGAGGAGATCCAACGCGGCTTCGATGTCGGTGTCCGGCGCGATCTCGCCACGCTCGATCGCCATGGCGAAGACCGTGGCTGCGTGAGCGCGGCGTGGCCTGACGAGGCGCGCGTGATATTCCCGCCCAAAATCGGGGTCGCTCTGCACCTTGGCGAGCAGCGCCGCGATCACGCGTGCGTACGGTCTTGCGCTGATCGCTCGCGCCCAGGGAAGCATCAGCGCATGCAGGTCACCCGTGAGCGAGCCCGTGTCGCACCGTTCTGGCGCCAACGTCGCCCACTCGCTGAAGATGGCGTCGAGGGTGAGCAGCTCCTTCGAGGGCCACCAGCGGTAGATGGTGGCCTTGCTCGCCCGCGCGCGTTCGGCGACCGCATCCATGCTGATCGAGCTCAGGCCGTGCTCCAGCAGCAGTTCGCTCGCGGCACGCAGGATCGCGCGGCGCGAGCTCTCGCTGCGCGGGCGCCCGCGGCGGCGTAGGTGCTCGATCGTGCCTTGGGTAGCCATCAGGACGTCTCGATCTCCTTAGTGAGCTTACGCGCATAATAACAAAACTAAACGACTCGTTTCGATTTTATTCGGGCGGCGTTCGCGGGCTCGAGCCAGATCCGTCTCGCACCTGCGCGGAGAGGATCGCGATGTCGTCGCGCACGCCGTCGCCAGGGTCGATCAACCCGAGCAGGGCGTCGATCACGTCCTTGGCCGAGCCCGGGGGCCTGGCTTGGAGCTGGTCGATCATCCTCTGTACGCTGACGACGCGCTCGGGGGCGTGGGCCTCGGCCAGCCCGTCGGTGTACAGCGCCAGCGCGTCGCCCGGCTCGAGCACGGTGGTGGCCTCCTCGATGACCGCGTCGGGGAAGATGCCCAGCAGTGCGCCCGTGCCGCCGAGCTCGCCGGCGTGATGGCCGTCGGCGCGGATCACCAGCGCGGCCGGGTGGCCGGCCAGCGCGACGGTCATCTCCAGCGAGGACCCGCGCGCGCGGATGCGGGCGAGGATCGCGGTCGCGAAGCGCCCGTCGAAGTCCTGCTCGAGCATCGCCCGGTTGACCTGCGCGAGAACCTTGCCCGGACCGCTGCCTTCGCGCGCGTAGGCGGCGGTCGTGTGGCGCAGGAACCCGGTCAGCGCGGCCGCCTCGGCCCCCTTGCCGCACACGTCGCCGACGACCATCCAGCAGCTCTCGTGCCCGCCGAAGACGTCGTAGAAGTCGCCGCCGACCTCGCTGCCCGCGCCAGTCGGCCGGAAGTAGCTCGCGAGCTCCAGCCCGGGGATGACGGGCAGCACCGCAGGCATGAGGCTGCGCCGCAGCGTCTGCGCCACCTGCGCGCGCTCGGCGTACAGCCGCGCGTTGTCGAACGCCATCGCCGCGCGGCCCGCCAGGTCCTCCAGGACCGCCAGCAGGCCGCGGTCGTGGCGCGCGTCGCCGTGCAGCTGCAGGAAGGAGATGGCGCCGCGCGTGCGACCGCGGGCGATCATCGGGAACACCGCCGCGCGCGTGTAGCCGACCTCGCGCATGAAGCGTTCGTGCTCGTTGCTCTGGGCGGCTTCTTCGAGCGCTCCGTCTTCGGTGAGGTCGCGCAGGACGCGTGGAGCGTCGCCGGCGAGCACCCGCGCCACCGGGTGGCCGCTGCGCATGTCCAGCGGGAAGGCTTCGCGCATGCGCTCCACTCCCGCGGCCACCGCTGGGTCGACGGCCGCGGCGATCGTGGCGCCGATCGCGCCGCTCTCGTCGAGCAGGTCGACCACACACAGCTCGGCCAGGTCCGGCACGGCCATGTGCGCGATCGTGCGCAACGTCTCCTGTGGATCCAGCGACCTGTCCAGCTTGGCGGTGGCGGCGATCAGGATTTCCAGGCGCCGGCGCTGCTCGCGCAGGCGGTTCAGCGAAGAGTGCACGACCATCGCCGCGAGCAGCGCCAGCACGATCCCCACGACGGCGATCGCTGCGAACATCGTCGAGACGTGCGCTTCGTAGGCGAGCGGCGCGAGGAACGCCACCAGCACGGCCGCCGATACTCCGACGAAGCGCCCGCGCGGCTGAAACGCGGCCGCGTGGCCGAGCGCGAAGAAGTAGATCAGCGCGAACGGGCTGCGCGGCCCACCACTTGACGCGCACAGCACGGCGATGATCAACACGCCCCACAGCTCCGCGACGCACGCCAGCCCGAGGCCGCCCCAGCCGCGCCGGGCGGCGAACAGCAGCAGGCCGGCCGTCAGCAGCGCGTCGAGCGCCACCGCGGTGACGCCCGCGGGCGAGCTCACGTGCGGGAGCAGCGCGGCGCTCGCGCACAGCAGCGCACCGACGAAGTACAGCCCGCCGGCGATCGCGACCGCCATCCGCGCTTCGCGCCGGCTGGTGGATTCCTCCGGGGCCGCCGGCGTGAGCGTGTCGGCGAGTGTCATGTCTGCATCCTCATCCGCTCCTCCAAGGTTGTCCTTGGCTCGCCCCCGAGCTACCTGGACATATACCCACATTCTGGTGGTTCGGAGTGCAGTCTGTGAGCGCCACACGCAGTTCTCGAGCGCCGCAGGTAGCTTTCGCGGTCATGGCGAGTAGAGACGCGGTCATCTGCGAGCCCCTGCGCACCCCCGTGGGGCGCTTCGGCGGCGTGCTACGCGACGTCAGCGCGGCGACGCTGGCGGCGACGGTGATCCGCGAGCTGGTGGCGCGCACGGGCCTGCGCGGCGAGGACGTCGACGACGTGATCATGGGCCAGTGCTACGCCAGCGGCGAGGCGCCGGCGATCGGCCGCGTGGCGGCGCTCGACGCGGGGCTGTCGGTGGACGTGCCGGGCATCCAGATCGACCGCCGCTGCGGCTCGGGGCTGCAGGCGGTGATCTACGGCTGCATGCAGGTGCAGACGAGCGCCGCGGAGCTCGTGCTGGCGGGCGGCGTGGACAGCATGAGCCAGGCCGAGTTCTACTCCACGCGTCCGCGCTGGGGCGTGAAGAGCGGCGCGATCAGGCTCGAGGATCGCCTCGAGCGCGCCCGCGTGAACGCCGGCGGCGTCAACCACCCGGTGCCGGGCGGGATGCTCGAGACGGCCGAGAACGTGCGCCGCGAGTACGGGATCGGACGAGAGGAGCAGGACGAGCTGGCGCTGCGTTCGCACGAGCGCGCCGTCGCCGCTCAGCAGAGCGGCGCGTTCGCGGGGGAGATCGTGCCGGTGGCGGTCCGCGACGGCGTGGTCGAGCTCGACGAGCACCCGCGTGCGGACACCACCCTGGAGGCGCTCGGGCGGCTGCGCGCGATCATGGGCGCGAGCGACGCGCAGGCGACGGTCACGGCGGGCAACAGCAGCGGCCAGAACGACGGCGCGGCGATCTGCGTGGTCACCCACCCGGACAGGGCCACCGAGCTGGGGCTGCGGCCGCTGGCGCGCCTGGTCTCATGGGCGGTCGCGGGCGTGGCGCCGGAGACGATGGGCATCGGCCCCGTCCCCTCCACGCGGCTGGCGCTGCAGCGCGCGGGGCTGAGCTTGGATCAGCTCGATCTGATCGAGCTCAACGAGGCGTTCGCCGCGCAGGTGCTGGCGGTGCTGCGCGAGTGGCGGCTCCACGACGGCCTGGAGCGCGTCAACGTCAACGGCTCGGGCATCTCGCTCGGCCATCCCGTCGGCGCGACAGGTGCGCGAATCCTCGCAACCCTCCTGCACGAGATGCGCAGGCGCGACGCGCGCTTGGCGCTGGAGACGATGTGCATCGGCGGCGGACAGGGCCTCGCCGCGATTTTCGAGCGCGTCGACGCATAGTCGCCGTCAGGAGGCGACACAGGCGACGCGGGCCTCGCGTATGGACCCGTCGCGCACGGACGACCCGTCGCGCACGGACGACCCGTCGCGCTCAGAGGACCGCTCGGTCCGCGCGGCGCTGTGCTCGGGGCAGTACACACCACGGACGCGACCGTCGCTCAGACCGTATGAGAGCCATTCGCCCCCCCGCCAGGAGAGCCGGAAGAAGCGATCCTCGCACGGGCTGGAGCGCTGCTCGAGCTCGCGAGCCCAGGCGGCGCTGACGAAGCTGGCTGGGATCGTGCGCTGGCATGGGCAGCCGCCGCTGAGATAGCCCGAGGACACGCAGCGCAGGAGTCGGTCGAGACTCGCCTCTGCGGGAGTGGGCGTGGGCGCTGTCGGGTTCGTGGTCGCCGGTGTCGGTGTCGTTGTTGGGGTCAGTGTGTGCATTGGTATCGCCGCCTTGAATATCGTTCCGATGGGAGGACATGCGCCTGCCCGCTTCGGGCAATTCGTGTCGTCCTTTTCGGGTATTCGCCGCTTGTGTGCGGGAACTCCGCAGGTACCGGGTGGATTTGGCCGGTTGTACTAGGCGGCCTGGGCGGCCGAGTGGCCTGTGCGGCCCGAGCGAGCTGTGCGGCCCACGCGGGGCCGTGGCTAGCGGCCCTTGGAGGTGCCGCGCCGCAGCCGGTGCACGCGGCGCAGTTCTTCGACGGCCTCGTCGCGGCCGCCGAGTGCGGCGCGCGGGCCATCTCCGAGGAGCTCGACGTCGACGGCGGTGCGCACGAGCTCGCCGGCGATGGCGTCGGCGCGCTGCGCGCCGGCGCCGGGGCGTGAGCTGACGGCGCGCTCCAGGCGCTTGCCGCGGAACAGCAGCCCGACGCCGTCGTCGAGCGCCCACCCGCCGGGAAGCGTGCCGTCGCGCACGCCAGCGAGCCACACGGGCAGGCGCTCGGGCTCGCCGTCGGCGTGGACGCTGAGCGAGCCGTCGAGCACCCCCAGGCCGGGCATCGGCTCGGGAGGGCCGCTTGAGCGTGTGACGCCCCCCTGGAACCAGCACATGGCGCCGGCGCTGAGCCCCGCGAGGACGGTGCCGCGCTGCCACGCCTGCACGAGCAGCTCGTCGATCCCGTGCGCGTGCCACAGCGCGAGCAGGTTGCGCATGGAGCCCCCACCGACGTAGACGATGTCCTGGCTGAGCACGATCTCCTCGAGCGGGCGGGTGGTCTGGCGCAGGTTGAACAGCGACAGATGCTCGGGCAGGCACGCGCGCTCGGTGAAGCGGGCCTTGAAGGCGTTGATCAGCGAGGTGGTGTCGCCGGAGGCTGTGGGCAGGAACAGGATGCGCGGCTCGCCGACGTCGGCGAGCGACAGCACGAAGTCGTCGAGCAGCGGGTTGGTGGGCTCCATCGTGAAGCCACCCCCGCCCATGGCGAAGATCTGGCGTGACTCGACGGGGACGACCGATCGCGCGGTCATGCGGCGACGGGCTCCGATTTGGCGAGCTCGGGCGCGGCGCCCAGGAAGCGGGCCTCCAGGCGCGTCTCGCGCGTCCTGGCGCCGTCGGGCTCGACGCGGAACGCGCCGGCGTTGGCGTTGGCGCTGACGACCTGCTCGAGCTGTGTGCCGCGGAAGTGCAGCGCGACGCCGTCCTCGACGGCGAAGCCGGGACGCATGCCGTCGGCGACGAAGCGGTGGTACTCCTCGCGACGGGCGGGCTCGGCGTCATAGTGCACACAGTTGGAGTACGGCAGCAGCCCCAGCCCGCGCACGGCCCGGGGCGCCCCGTGGAAGGCGCTGAGCGCCTGCTCGAACCAGCACAGCGAGCCGGCGGAGGGGCCGCACAGGACGATGCCGCGGCGCCAGGCCCGGCGCAGGATGGTGTCCAGCCCGTGCGCGCGCCAGGCGCCGAGCATGCTGACGACGTTGCCGCCGCCGACGTAGATCAGATCCTGTCCCAGCAGGTGGCTGGCGAGGTCGTCCTCGACGCCGTCGGTGCCCTGGTCGCGGCGGAACAGCGACACGTGGCTGGCCTCGCATCCGGGCGAGAAGCGCCGGTAGAAGCGCACGACGTAGTGGTCGGCGTCGCCGGAGGCGGTCGGCAGGAAGCACACGCGCGGCCTGGGGCTGCCGGTCAGCGACAGCACGTAGTCGTCGAGCAGCAGGCTGTCTCGCTCCATCGAGAAGCCGCCACCGCCGAAGGCGACGATCTGCGGAGCTCTGTTTGGCATGACCCTCTCCCTCGCTCGGCTGGGGACGCGATACGAACAGCCTGGGTCAGCGTGGCGAAGATGCCGGGCGGGCGGTATGGACCGGCGTCCCAGATCGAGCGGGTCGGCGATCGACATCAGCCCAGGCGGGCGGCCGGTGCTATTTGACGATCGTGAAGCTCAGCGAGTGCGCGGTGGAGCGCACGCCGGCGGTGTTGGTGGCGGTGATGGTGAGCGTGTAGCGGCCGACCGCGAGCCGCTTGTGCGCGGAGATCCGTCCCTGGAAGACGACGCTGTTGGAGCCGGTGCGCGCGGCGAGGGTGAGCGCGCCGGCCGCCAGTACGCGCCGGCAGGCTCTGTGCCGGGCGTTCTTGCTGGTCAGCGCGACGCACTTGTTGGCGACGGCGCGACCGCTGAGCAGCCGCGTGAAGCTGAAGCGCACGGACACCGGTTCGTCGGCGGTGAACGAGACGGTGGTGCCCACGGGCGGCGTGCTTCGCTTGCGCTTGCTGGCGCTGATGCGCGCGAGCTTGGCGCCGGCGCGCCAGCGGTCGGCGGATTGGTGGACGCGGCTGAGCACGGGAACCGGAGGGGGCGTCAGGGGAGTCGCGGGGCGGGCCGCGGCGAGGATCGTCACGGGCGCGCTCGCCGCCGAGGTGGTGACGTCGAGCAGCGGGTAGCTGACGGTCACCTGGCAGGACAGCTGCCCGCCGACGTCGGCGGCTGCGGGTGTGTAGGACTGGCCGACGGCGACTTCGGAGGCGCCCAGCAGCCAGCGGTAGCCATCGAAGCCGAACAGGCTCGTGGAAGGCTGCAGCGACGCCCACGAGGACCAGGCGGCGTCGCCGCACAGCTGGGCGCCGCCGGCCTGGTCGTTGCCGCTGACGGCGGGCGGGGAGACGAGCGCGGGCGCGGCGCCGGCGCCGATCTGGCCGATGGCCGGCGAAGTGCCGGAGCCCTGATCGGCGAACCAGAGGTCGCCGTCGGGTCCGGGCGCGATGCTGACCGGAGCGCTGCTCGCTTCCAGGCCGGCGGAGAACTCGGTGATGGCGCCCGCCGGTGTGATCTGTCCGATCGCCGGCGTTTTGCCGCTGTCGGTGAACCACATGTTCCCATCGGCGCCGGGCGCGATGCCCACGGGGACGCTGCCGGTGTTCAGGCCGGTGGAGAACTCGGTGATGGTGCCGCTGGGCGTGATCCGCCCGATGGCTTTGGGCGCGCCGAGGTCGGTGAACCACAGGTTGCCTTCGGGCCCCGCGGCGATGTCCCACGGCGCGGTGTGTTGGTCGAGGCCGGCGGTGAACTCGGTGATGGCGCCGCTGGGCGTGATCCGCCCGATGGCCTTGGTGCTCCCTCGATCGGTGAACCACAGATCGCCTTCGGTGCTCGCTGTGATGTCGTACGGTTCGGCGCCTTCGTCGAGGCCGGCGGTGAACTCGGTGATGGCGCCGCTGGGGGTGATGCGTCCGATGGCCTTGGTGGTCCCGCCGTCGGTGAACCACAGATCGCCTTCCGGGCCGAGCGTGATTTCGAGCGGCCGGCTGCCTTCGTCGAGGCCGGCGGTGAGCTCGGTGATGGCGCCGCTGGGCGTGATCCGTCCGATGGCCTTGGTGGTGCCTCGATCGGTGAACCACAGATCGCCTTCGGGCCCGGCGGCGATGCCGTACGGCTGGCTTTCCGAGTTCAGCCCGGCGGAGAGCTCGATGATGGCGCCGGCGGGGGTGATGCGCCCGATGGCGCCGGTCTTGCCTTCGTCGGTGAACCACAGGTTGCCGTCGGGGCCGGCGGCGATGGCCGACGGGGCGCTGCCTTTGTTCAGCCCGGCGGAGAACTCGGTGATGGCGCCGGTGGTGGCGGCGACGGCTGTGCCCGCGCACGCGAGCACGGCGGCGATCGCCAACGATGCAGCGAGCGTCAGAGGCCGCCGTGCCCAGGTACTCCGGCCAACGTCTGCTGTGAACGTCCGTGTCGTCAAGCCCGTCCTCTGCGACTCGCTGGCTTATGCAACATTGAGATTAGCCACACGCTGTTCCTACATCGGACGGCGATGCTGCCCGCGTGAGCTATTCAGGGGAGACAAGCTCGGCCGCGTCACCGACAGCGTCTGCGGCGCCGGTCACCACACCTGTCGGCAGCGCGTGGCGGCTGCGGTTGCGGGCTCGCGCGCTTTCGGCGCGGGTGGTGCGCGTCGCGCGCCCGGAGCTTGCGGCGGTGATGTCGCTGGCGGCGGTCCTGAACCTGTGGGACCTGTCGCGCAACGGCTGGGCGAACGAATACTACGCGGCGGCGGTGCGCTCGATGAGCTCGAGCTGGCACGATTTCCTGTTCGCGTCGCTGGACGGCGGCGGGGTGATGAGCGTGGACAAGCCGCCGCTGGCGCTGTGGGTGCAGGCGCTGTCGGTGCGGGTGTTCGGCTATGACTCGCTGAGCATCCTGGTGCCGCAGGCGCTGATGGGCGTGGCGAGCGTGGCGTTGGTGTACGACCTGGTGCGCCGTCGCTTCGGGCGCGTCGGCGGGTTCGTGGCGGGCGTGGCGCTGGCGCTGACGCCGATCACGGTGGCGATCTCCCGCCACAACAACCCCGATTCGCTGCTGATCCTGTGCTGCGTGGCGGCGCTGTGGTGCGTTGTGCGTGCGCTGGAGGATCCGCGCACGCGCTGGCTGGTGGCGGCGGGCGTGTGCGTGGGCCTGGGCTTCGAGACGAAGATGCTGGTGGCGCTGGTGGTCGTGCCGGGCGTCGTCGCGGCGTGGCTGTGGGTCGCGCCGGCAGCGCGCGGGCGCTGGCACGCGCTGCGCCAGCTGCTGGCGGGCGGCGGCGCGATGCTGGCGGTCGGCGGCGCGTGGCCGGCGCTGGTGGAACTGACGCCGGCGGCGGACCGCCCGTGGGTGTCGGGCACGAGCGACAACAAGATCCTGTCGCTGATCTTCGAATACAACGGCGTCGGCCGTGTGGACGGGCAGGCGGGCGGGCCGGCGGGCGCGGGCGGCGGCAATGTGTTCGGCTGGACCCCGGGGCCGCTGCGTCTGCTGAACTCGGCGCTCGGTGGCCAGGCGGGCTGGCTGCTGGGCTTCGCGCTGGTGGCCGGCGTGGGCATCCTCGCGGCGAACCGTCTGCGCCGCGCGGATGCGCGCAGCGGGTGGCTGCTGGCGGTCGGCGGCGCGTTCGCGGTGACGGCGATCCTGTTCAGCGCGGCGAGCGGGATCCTGCACCCCTACTACGTGTCGCTGCTGGCGCCGTTCGCGGCGGCGCTGGCGGGCGCGGGCGCGGCGCAGCTGGTCGGTGGCGCCGTCAACGTTCGCGTGGTGGGCCCGCTGGCGGTGGCGGCGGGCGTGACCGTCGAGCTGGCGATCCGCTCCGACTACCCCGGTCAGCTGACGTGGCTGGCGCCGGTGCTGATCGTTGTCGGCGGCTTGGCGGCGCTGGCGCTTGCGGCGTTGAGCTCGCGGCGGGTGCGCGTGGCGGCGGTGGGCGCGGCACTGGCGGCGCTGCTGGCGGCGCCGGCTGCGTGGGCGCTCGACACGCTCGGACACGCGACCAGCGGCACGTTCCCGGCGGGCGGTCCGGCGTCGGCTGAGACGGTCGGCTTCGGCGGCCCGGGCGGCGGCCCGGGCGGCGGGCCCGGCGGCGGGCCGGTCGGCTTCGGCGCTCGCGGCGGCTTTGGCGCACCCGGCGCACGCGCGGGCGGGGTGCCGCTGTTCGGCGGTGCGGGCGCTCCTACCGGTGCGGCTCCGGGCCAGGGCGGTCCGGGCGGCCCTCCGGGCCTCGCCGGCGGACGTGCGGGCGCAGGCGGTGGCACAGCCGGCGGGTTTGGCGGTGGAAGCGACTCGCTGAAGCAGATGCTGTCGTACGTGGCGGCACACGGTGGCGGCCCGATCGCGGTCTCCAGCCAGTCGACCGCCGCCACGGCGATCATCCACGAAGATGCGAACGTGGCTGGCATCGGCGGCTTCTCGGGACGCGAGAGCGACGTAAGCGTTTCGTGGCTGGCGGAGGAGGTGCGTATGGGCAAGGTCCGCTGGGTGCTGGACGAACAGGGCGGCGGCGGCTTCGGCGGGGGCGCCGGCGCGCCGGGCGAAACCCGCGCGGGATCGAAACCGGCGATGGCGGCGGTGGCGAAGGAGTGCCGCGCGGTGACGCTGTCGAGCTCCGGCTCGCAAGCGCTCGGCGGGTCGCACGCGACGGGCGCGGCGGGCTCGTCGGCGACGCTGTATGACTGCGAGGGCCGCGCGAGCGCGCTGGCGAGCGCGAGCACGGGACAATCGGGCTCGTGAGGATCCTGGTCGTCGACGATGACCGCGCGGTGCGCGAAGCGCTGCGACGCACGCTGACGCTCGCGGGCTACGACGTGCAGCTGGCGCAGGACGGCGAGACGGCGCTCGAGCAGATCGTGCAGTCGGTGCCGGATGCGGTGGTGCTCGACGTGGGCCTGCCGGGGATCGACGGCCTGGAGGTGTGCAGGCGTTTGCGGCGCCTGGGCAACCGCGTCCCGATCCTGATCCTGACGGCGCGAGACGCGGTGGCCGATCGCATCGACGGGCTGGACGTGGGGGCGGACGACTACATGGTCAAGCCGTTCGACGTGGGCGAGCTGAAGGCGCGGCTGCGCGCGCTGCTGCGCCGCGCGAATCCGGAGACGGACACTGACGCGCTGTCGTTCGCGGAGTTGCGCCTGGATCCCGACCGCCACGGCGCGCAGGTGGGCGAGAGCTTCGTGGAGCTGACGCGCACGGAGTACCAGCTGCTGGAGCTGCTGATGCTGAACCCGCGACGCGTGCTGTCGCACAGCGTGATCTACGACCGCGTGTGGGGCTATGACTTCGGCCCGACGTCGAACGCGCTGCGCGTGTACGTGGGCTATCTGCGCCGCAAGCTCGAGGATGCGGGCGCGCGGGACCTGATTCACACGGTCCGCGGCGTCGGCTACGCGCTGCGCGAGCCGTGAGCGAGCGCTTGAAGCGGGGCCCGCCGGCGATGACGCTGCGCACGCGCATAGCGGCGGTCGCGGGCGCGTCGGTGGCGGTGGCGGTGCTGGCGGCGGCGATCGGCCTGTACGCGGCCGTGAGCTCAGATCTGCGCGGCGAAATAGACAGCTCGCTGCGCGCGCGTGCGCGGGTATTGGTGGGCCCGGCGCACCGTTCGGCGCCGGCGGCGGCGGGGCTCGGTGGGGGCGCGCCGGGCGCCCAGGGCGGGCCGCCGGCGGGCGATCGCGACGCTCCAGGCGGATTTCCAGGCCAGGTCCAGCCGGCGCCGTTCGGCGCGGCGTCGGGCTACGTGCAGTTCATCTCGCCGCAGGGCGAAGTGGTGGTGCCGGGCGGCCAGGGCGCCTCGCCGACGCGGATCGCGCTGACGGCGCGGGACCGGGCGATCGCGGCGCGCGGCAGCGGCGCCAGCCTGACGGACAGGAGCGTGAAGGGGACGAAGCTGCGCGTGTTGACGCTGGGCACGGGCCCCAGCGGCGCGGTGATGGTGGCGCAGCCCTTGACGGAGGTCGAACACGAGCTCAGCAGGCTGCTGCTGATCCTGGTGCTGATCGGCGTGGGCGGCGTGGTGCTGGCGGCTCTGCTGGGAGCGGTGGTGGCGCGCACGGCGCTGGCGCCGATCGCGCGCTTCACCGAGCGCACGGAGTCGCTGACGGGCAACCTCGACCTGTCGCGCAGGCTGGAGCTGGAGGGTCGCGACGAGCTGTCGCGCCTGGCGGACAGCTTCAACGGCACGCTGGACGCGCTGGAGCGCTCGGTGCAGGCGCAGCGCCACCTGATCGCCGACGCGAGCCACGAGCTGCGCACGCCGATCTCCTCGCTGCGGGCGAACATCCAGATCCTGGGCGAGGCGCAGCGGCTGCCGCCGCAGGAGCAGGAGAGCCTGCGCGCGGACATAGTCGCGGAGCTGGACGAGCTGACGGCGCTGGTGGGCGACGTGGTGGAGCTGGCCCGCGGCGCGGCCCCGGACGGCGCGGTGGACGACGTGCGCCTGGACAGCGTGGTGCGCGACACGGTGGAGAGCGCGCGCAGGCGCGGGGATCTGCGCTTCGAGCTGAGCCTGGAACCGACGATCGTGCGCGGTCAGGCCGACCGCATCGGCCGCGCGGTGTCGAACCTGGTGGACAACGCCCGCAAGTGGAGCCCGTCGAACGGGGTGGTGGAGCTGGCGCTGAGGGACGGCGTGCTGAGCGTCCGCGACCACGGCCCGGGCTTCCAGGAGGCGGACCTGCCGTTCGTGTTCGACCGCTTCTACCGCGCTGACGACGCCCGCAAGCTCCCCGGCTCGGGCCTGGGCCTGGCGATCGTGCGCCAGGCGGCGGAGGCGTGCGGCGGCTTCGCCGAAGCGCAGAACGCCCCCGGCGGCGGGGCGCTGCTGCGGGTGAGCTTCGGCGCGCCGGTCGAGCTTGTCCCGGGCTGGTCGGGGGAGTAGCGGTCGTGTTACCGGGCGAGCGGGTTGTGCCAGCGCACCTCGGTGAAGCGGGCGAAGTCCGTGTCCGCTGAGCACACCTCGATGCCGTGCTCAATGGCAAGCGCCGCGAGTTGCGCGTCGGATACGAGGTTGCCTCGCAGCTGATAGCGCTCGACGAGCTCGCCGAGGATCTTTGCGTGACGCCTGGTTGGGGTCGGTACCCAGACGAGATCGTTTGCGAGCCAGTCCTCGACGCATCGCCACGCCTCGTCTGGCTCCATCGGCTTCTCCCACGCCCGCGACTGCGTGGCGATGCGCGTGAACGCTCCGAGCGACTGCCAGGGCATGGCGACGCGTCGCGTTCCGTTCAGCTGCTCGGTCAACCATGCATGAGCCGAGGTGTGGAAGGGGCTCTCTCTGTTGGTCGCGAACAGCAGCAGGTTGGCGTCGACCAGCATCAGCCGAACGCGGGCCCCTCGAGCTGCTCGAGCGCCTCGGCCACGTTGGTCACGTCGACCGTGCTGCGGCCAAAGTCGTGCGTGCGCTGCACGAAGCGCGAATGCGGCTCGCTGCGTCGCACCATGCCCGCGCGCGCGAGCTCGTTGAGCGCCTCGCTTGTACCGATCGAGCGCTCGCGCTGAAGACGCTGGAGCTCGGCGGCAACGTCGTCGGCGAGGGTTACCGTCGTTCGCATGTGATCAGCCTAGCATCATGATGCCCTTAGCAAAGCATCGTGATGCGTGGAGCAAAGCATCGTGATGCGTGGAGGGAAAATCAGGGTCGGCGGCAGAATCCGGCGCTGCTGGCCGCGCAGCCAGTGCCCGGGCGCCGATCCAAACGTGGCAGTTGTTGCTATCACGTGTGTGGCAACATGCGTTGAGCGGCGCCGCAGATGTTCGGCGTTCGCTAATAGCTTGAAGGACTTGTGGAGGGTCCGTCTAATAGTTCGGTTGCTCAACCGCAACTTTTTTGCCTGCTCGGAGTCCGAGAGGTAGAGGGATGTCTGAATATCGCCGAGTTCCGATAGGGGAGGTAGCCGTGAGGTCCAGGGTCCGTGTTTCGCTCGTAGCACTCGTAGTCGGTGCGCTCGTATCACTGGCTGCCGTCAGCGCGGCGCAGGCCGCCTCATTCGGCGTGGAAAGGTTCGTGGCGACGAACTGCAAGGAAGCATTCGAAAAATGCGGCGGCGAAGAAGTCGAAGTCATCCCGTTCCCCTTCAAATACACCCGTCCCAAGTCAGAAGTCACCGTTGCCGAAGCGCACGAACAGGGCTTCACGGAAGCCGGCGGACGCGTGCCCAACGGTGTGACCGACTTCGAAATCAACACGGTCGGGGCATACCCGAACGCGATCCCGACGGGAATCGTGAACCACGTCAGGGTGGATGTCGCCTCTGGTCTCGCCACTTCGCCGGTCGCCGTGCATCAATGCGCGTTGACGGAATTCGACGAACACGAACTCGCTCTCGGAGCGGGCTTGTACACGGCGGAACCCACTAAATGCACCCAGATCGGCGTCGAAAAGGTGACCGTCTATCTCGGCAAAGAAGTGGAAGAAAAAGACGGCTTCAGCGACGTGCCGATCGAAGGCAAGGTCTACAACGTGGTGCCGCCGGAAGGTCTTGCCTCCTACTACGGCGTTGCCTTGGCACTTCCGAAATTCATCACCGAAGCCAAAGGTCTAGGCGCAAGCCAGTACTACGCGCACTCCTTCGTCGAAGGCAACGTCGAATGGGGTAAAGAAGCCGAAGGCACCGACGCCGGCGACTACCACGATTACTTCACCGTCAACGTCAACCCAGAACTTCCGGTGATCAGCTCAAGGCAGGTGTTGTTCGGTAAGAGCGGCGAAGGTGACTTCATCACCAACGCCACCAGCTGCCCGGGGGACAACACAACCTACGTCACCCTGAAAGACACGACCGGCGAAACGACGCGGAAGTCCTTCACGACGCCGATCGGGCTCGAAGGCTGCCAAAGCCTCGTGTTCAACCCAGGCTTCGAACTGCTGTCGGGATCTACAGTCAGCGACCAGCCGAACCAAATCACGACGGCTGTGTCTGACCTGAACGAACCAGCCGCGGGTACAGGTGGGACGAACAACCCGGCAGCAAAGGCGCCTTCGCAGGTCAAAACCGCGTCGATCACGATGCCCGAAGGCATGACGCTGAATCCGTCGGCGGCAGCCGGTCTTGAAGACTGTACACCAGCCCAGGCGAGGATCCACAGCGAAGTGTTCGGTGTGGCCTGTCCCATTGGCTCGGAACTTGGATCGGTGAGCCTCGAAGTTCCCACCCTTCCAGAGGGCTCACTGACCGGTAGCGTTTACCTCGGCGGGCCTGAATCAGGTCCGATCACCGGTCCGCCGTACATCATCTATGTCGTCGCTAACTCCGAACGCTATGGCGTGTCCGTGCGCATCAAAGGTGAAGTTGTGCCGAACGCAGCGACCGGACAGCTGACGACGATCTTCCAGGAAAACCCCGAACAGCCCTTCAACAACCTCAAGATCAAGCTCGACAGGGGCGTGCTCACGTCAATAGCCAACCCGCTGATCTGTGGGGCTCCGGTTGGGTCGGCGAACTTCACACCGGTCTCGGGAACGGCGGAAGTGGCCGATCCGTTCGGTGTTTCCGTCACCGGCTGCGCATCGTCGATTCCGTTCTCGCTGAGCCAGAGCACGCAATACGAACCCACGAACGCCGCCGGACACAGCTCCTACACGTTCAACCTCGGCCGGCCCGAAGGCCAGCAGTACCTGCAGAAGATCACTACGACACTGCCGTCGGGCGTCGTCGGTGAGATTCCGGACGTCACGCTCTGCGCTGAACCGCAGGCCGCCCTGGGCACCTGCGGGTCCGCGAGCAGGATCGGCACCGCCACGGTGACCGCCGGTTCCGGCAGCTTCCCGTACTCGTTCTCGGGGCCTGTCTACATGACCGGGCCGTACAACGGCGCGCCGTTCGGCCTGTCCATCGCGGTGCCGGCTGTCGCCGGTCCGTTCAACCTCGGGACGATCGTGACGAGGTCGACGATCAACGTCAACCCGACGACGGCACGCGTGACGGCTGAAAGCGTGCTGCCGACGATCGTGGGCGGCATCCCGATACGCCTGCGCTCGCTCAGCGTGGACGTGAGCAGGCAGGGCTTCATCCTCAACCCGACCAACTGCTCGTTGGAGCAGACCGAATCGACGCTCACGTCGACGTTCGGGACGGTCCAGGCGGGGCTGAACAGCCCCTTCCAGGCCGAAGGCTGCAGCGCACTGGCGTTCAAACCGACGTTCACCGCCACCACCAGCGGCAAACACTCGAAAACCACGGGCGCGAGCCTGGTGACGACGATCACGCAGCTGCCGGGTCAGGCGAACGTCAAGTCGGTGCTCGTGTCGTTGCCCAAACAGCTGCCCTCGCGTCAGACGACGCTCGAAAAAGCGTGTCTGGCGAAGGTGTTCGAAGCGAACCCGCTCAACTGCGCCAAAGAATCGCCAGGTTCTGAAGTGGGCACGGCCACGGCTGTCACGCCGGTGCTGCCGGTCGCGATGAAAGGGCCCGCGTTCCTCGTCTCGCACGCCGGTGAAGAATTCCCGAGCCTCGAGCTGGTGCTCGAAGGCGAGGGCGTGCGTGTGATCCTCGAAGGCAAGACGCACATCAAGGGTGGGATCACGACGACGGACTTCGAGTCCGCGCCCGACGTCCCGGTGTCGAGCGTCACCGTCAACCTGCCGCTCGGTCCACACTCGGCGCTGGCCACGGAACGGCTCACGACGAACCTGTGCACCGCCAAGCTGGTGATGCCGACGACGATCACCGGCCAGAACGGCAAGCAGATCAAACAGAACACGATCATCGCGCCGACCGGCTGCGGTGTGCAGATAGTCGGTCACAAGGTGGTCGGAAACACGGTCTACCTGACCGTCAAGACGTTCGCCGCCGGGCGCCTGAGCGGTAGCGGCAAGGGCCTGTCGACCGCCTACCGCACGCTCGGCAGCGCCGCCAAAGCCACGACGCTCAAGGTCCCGCTCTCCCGTAAGGGGCGCGCCAAAGGCCGGCCGTTCAAGGTGAGCGTGCGGGTCGGGTTCGTGCCCAAGAAAGGCACGCACTCCTCCCAGTCGGTGACGGTGACGTTCCGACGCTGAGGGTCCGCGCGGCCGGCTCCAACCTGAGCGCGCCGGCCGCGCATGCCGTACATTGTCGGACATGGATGTCGTTACGGGTACGGATACCTCAGCGTCGTCTGCCGACGTCGACCGCCTGCTGACAGGCATCCGCCATCTGACCGAGCTCGCCGACGGCGCGAGCAACGCGGACGCCATGTTCCGGGCGCTGGCCCGCGAGCTCCTGTCCATCCCCGGCGCCGATGAGGTGCGCATCCACCACCTGCCCGTCGACCGCGCCGACGCGGAGGAGCTGGTGGCGGTGTACATGTTCGGAGGCGTCGGACGGCTGAGCTATCTCGTGCCCCGCGCCGAGCGTCCGCCGGGCGTCAGCTGGGTGGCCGCCAACCGCGAAGGCTTCCTCGCGGCCGACCCAGCGGAGCTCGTTGCCTGCATCCCGCGCTTGGCCGAGACGGGCACTGTCAGCTCTGCGCTGCTCGTACCGCTGGCCGAGCGGGGCAAGGTGGAGGCGGTGGTGGTGCTCGTGCGCCGCGAGTCCGACGTCTTCGCCCGCTCGGAGCTCGCGCTCGCCGTCGCGCTCGTCGACCAGGCGGCGACCGCGCTCGCGCTCGCGCGCGCCCGCGCCGAGGCGGGCACAGATGCGGTCACCGGCTGCATGAACCACCGCGCGATGCGCCGGCGCCTGGATGAGGAGATCGGCCGCGCGGCGCGCACAGGCGGCCCGCTGTCGTGCATGCTGATCGACCTCGACGACTTCAAGCTGGTCAACGACCACCACGGCCACCACGCCGGCGACGCGATGCTGCGAGGCGTCGTGCAAGCGCTCGTCGGCGAGTTCCGCGCGTTCGATCGCGTGGCGCGCTACGGGGGCGACGAGTTCGTCGTGATCCTGCCCAACGCCGACCTCGACAGCGCCGCCGCCGCGGCCACCCGCGCGCTCGAGCGGCTGCGATCGATGCCTCCACACGACGGAGTCCCCGCGGGCGTGTCCGCCTCGATCGGCGTCGCCCAGTGGCGCGCGCCGATGGGCACCGACCAGCTGCTGGAAGCGTGCGACGCGGGGCTGCTGCGCTCCAAGCGTCAGGGCAAGGGACGCGTGACGCGCGCCTCGTAGACTGCAAGGTATGCCGCACAACAGCTTTGGCGCCAGGAGCACGCTCGAGGTCGGCGGCCGCAGCTATGAGATCTTTCGCCTGGACGCGCTCCAGCAGCGCTTCGACGTCGCGCGGCTGCCGTTCTCGCTGAAGGTGCTGCTCGAGAACCTCCTGCGCACCGAGGGCGCGGGCGCGGTCACGGCCGCCGACGTGGAGGCGCTGGCCGGCTGGGACCCCGCGGCGCAGCCCAGCCGCGAGATCGCGTTCACTCCCGCGCGCGTGCTGATGCAGGACTTCACGGGGGTCCCGGCGATCGTCGATCTTGCGGCGATGCGGGACGCGATCCTCGGGCTCGGAGGCGACCCGGAGATGATCAACCCGCTCGTTCCCGCCGAGCT
>DATHPE010000007.1:0-117123 GCA_035484215.1 Solirubrobacteraceae bacterium
GGCGAGATCGCGCCGGAGGTCGAGCGGGAGCTGCTCGAGCTCCGGCGCGCGTGCTTCTCATCCGAGGACTTCCGCGAAGGCGTCCGGGCGTTCGCCGAAAAGCGCCGCCCGGAATGGAAGGGTCGCTGAGCTCCGTCCGCCCCGGGGCATAGCCTCCGGCCACGATGCCCCCGCTGATCACGCCCGAGGAGGCACGGCGCCTGGGCGAGCTCGAGGAGCTCGAGGAGATCGAAGAGCTCGTCGAGCGGGCGTGGCGCGTCCGTATCGGGCGGTTCGCCGACTCGACGGACATGTGCTCGCTCGTCAACGCCAAATCGGGAGGGTGCGCCGAGGACTGCGGCTTCTGTGCCCAGTCGCGCTACGCCGAGGCGGACACGCCGATGCACGCGATGATGGAGCCCGAGCAGATCCTCGAGCACGCGCGCGCGGCCGAGGCGGCGGGAGCGCATCGTTTCTGCATGGTCACCCAGGGCCAGGGACTGTCGAAGCGAGACTTCGAGAAGTATCTGGCGGGCGTGCGCCTGGTCTCCGAGAGGACCAACCTCAAGCGCTGCGCGTCGGTGGGGCACATCTCGGCGGAGCGCGCGAAGGCCTTGCGCGAGGCTGGCATACAGCGCGTGCACCACAACGTGGAGACGGCCCACAGCTACTACGACGAGGTCACGAGCACCGTCCGCTACGAGGGCCGGCTGCGCACGATCGACGCCGTCCGCGAGGCCGGCCTGGAGACATGCGTGGGCGGCATCCTCAACCTTGGCGAGACGCGCGCCCAGCGTGTGGAGATGGCGTTCGAGCTGGCGGAGATCGATCCCACGAGCGTGCCGATCAACATGCTCAACCCGAGGCCTGGGACGAAGTTCGGCGACCGCGAGTTCATGGACCCGTGGGAGGCGGTCAAGTGGATCGCGATCTTCCGGCTGATCCTCCCGGACGCCCTGTTCAGGCTGTGCGGCGGGCGCGTGGAGAACCTGGCGGAGCTGCAGCGGCTGGCGGTGCGGGCGGGCATCAACGGGGTGATGATGGGCAACTTCCTGACGACGCTGGGCAACGAGCCGGAGACGGACAGGGCGATGTTCGAGGAGCTCGGCCTGAACGTGGCGCGCCAGCCGGACAACGCGGCCAACCCACGCCCCGACAACCGCTCGGGCTGGCTGTCGGGCGAGACGCCGGACGTGGTCGAAGAGCTGCGCGCGTCAGCCGCTCCCGCGGAAGCCGACGCGCTCGAGCTGGATGTGCGGCTGTGGGATCCGTCCACCCAGCTGCGCTATCGGGCCAAGCACGCGGTACCGCCGCGCCCGGACGGCGCGGCCAACAGGGTTCCAGTCGGCTAGACAGCCAAGGGGGGAGCAGATGAGCGACATCGAAGAACGCCTGCAGGAGCTGGAGCGGCTCGGCCTCGCCCGGCGCCTGCGCCTGGTCAGCGGACCGCAGGGACCGACGGTGCTGATCGACGGCAAGCCGGTGCTGCTGCTGTGCTCGAACAACTACCTCGGGCTGGCCGACCATCCACGCGTGCGCGAGGCCGCGGCCGACGCGGCGATGCGCTGGGGCGTGGGCGCGGGCGCCTCGCGGCTGGTGTCGGGGACGATGACGATCCACCGTCGCCTGGAGGAGCGCCTGGCGGCGTTCAAGGGCAGCCAGGCGTGCCTGCTGTTCGGCTCGGGCTACCTGGCGAACATCGGCGTCATCGGCGCGCTTGCCGGCCGCGGGGACGCGATCTTCTCCGACGAGCTCAACCACGCGTCGATCGTCGACGGATGCCGGCTCTCGCGCGCCGAGGTGATCGTCTATCGCCACCGCGACGTGGAGCACCTCGAATGGAGCCTGCGCCGCCACGGCAGCGGGCGCGATGGCGCTGCGCGGCGGCTGATCGTGACCGACTCGGTGTTCTCGATGGACGGCGACGTGGCGCCGCTGGCGGAGATCGCGGAGCTGGCGGACGTGCATGACGCGCGTGTGATGGTCGACGAGGCGCACGCCACGGGCAACCTCGGCCCGGGCGGTCGCGGCGCGGTGGCGGAGGCGGGCCTTAGCGACGAGATCGACGTGGTGGTGGGGACGCTCGGCAAGGCGCTCGGCTCCTACGGGGCGTACGCGTGCGCGAGCGCGGAGATGGTCCGCTACCTGATCAACACGGCTCGCTCGCTGATCTACTCGACGGCGCCGTCGCCGCCGGCGGTCGCCGGCGCGCTGGCTGCGCTGGAGCTGCTGCGGGAGCGCCCACACCGCGTCCAGCGGCTGCGCTCCAACGCGCGGGTCCTGCGTCGGGCGCTGGCGCGGGAGGGCTTCCCGGTCGCCGACCTGGAGATGCAGATCGTCCCCCTGATCGTGGGCGACGAGCGCGACGCGATGCGCCTGTGCCAGGAGGCGATCGAGCGGGGTGTGTTCGCCCAGGCGATCAGACCGCCGACGGTGGCCGCGGGCTCCTCTCGCCTGCGCTTGACGGCGATGGCCTCGCACACGGCTTCCGAGCTGCAGATGGCGGCGAGCGTGTTCGGCGACGCCGCGCGCAAGCTGGGGATCGATCCCGCGTCGCTGACGCCGGCGCTGGGTGAGCACGAGCCGGTGCTCGACGGGCGCGAGATGGCATACACGGAGCTGACGGCGTACGCGCACGACCCCTCCAGCGAAGACGATGCTTCCGCCGCCACGCCGTTCGACGTCGAGTCCGACAGCGAGTCCGACGGCGAGAGCCCGCCGACAGCTCCGGTGCCGGCGATGGCCAGCGCACCGTTCGACGTCGAGCGCGAGCTGGACAGCGCCCGCGCGGCCTAGCGCCTGGCGTCCGGCGCTGCAGGCATGCGCGGACTGTTCGTCACGGGAACGGACACGGGTGTCGGCAAGACGATCGTGAGCGCGGCGCTGCTCGCGTCGCTGGCCGCGGCGGGCGAGCCGGTGCGCGCGTACAAGCCGGTCGTGACCGGCCTGGAGGACCCGGCGGAGACCGCCGCGCGGGGCCGATGGCCGCCCGATCATGAGCTGCTGGGGGCCGCCGCGGGCATGAGCCCGCGGGACGTGGCACCGCTGCGCTACGGCCCCGCGGTCTCGCCGCATCTGGCCGCGGAGCTGGCGGGGGAGCGCATCGACCCCGAGCGGCTGCTCGCCGCCGCGCGCGCGGGCACGGCCGGTGAGACACTGATCGCGGAGGGCGTCGGGGGGCTGCTGACGCCGCTGGCGGAGGACTACAGCGTCTGCGACCTCGCGGCCGCGATCGGACTGCCTGTGCTGATCGCCGCTCGCCCCGGCCTGGGGACGATCAACCACACGCTGCTCACCCTCCGTGTCGCCCGCGCGGCCGGCCTTCAGGTCCGCGGCGTCGTGCTCAACCCTTGGCCCGAGGAGCCGACGAGTCTCCACCGGTCCAACCATTCCACGATCGCGCGCCTCGGCGAGGTCCAGGTGGAGCGACTGAGCCTGGTGCCACGTCCCACCCTGGATTGCCTGGCACGAGCGGGATCGCCGCTCGTTCGTGCGTTCCTGAGTGGCTAGCACCCCCGTCTCAGTCGACTCGCTCGAACCAGTCGCGTTCCCAGACATCGAGCCGGCTTGTCGGCTATCGTTCGCGCATCGGCGCACTTGGGGGGTCCGCGCAAATCTGGCGACGCGGGTCCGACCGAACTGGAGCAGACGAAAGAGAGGGGATAGATGAAACGCATGAGGATCATCGGGCTATGTCTGCTGGCGGTGCTCGCCATCGCGGCCGTGACCTCGGCGACCGCGTCAGCAGAACTACCTGAATATGCGGTATGCGGTAAAGCCACCAAAGCCGAAGGAGCGTGGAAGGGCCACTACACGAGCTCCCTGTGCACGGAAGCGAGCAAAGTGGAAACGGGCGGCGAATACGAAATCGCAAAAGGGTTCGGCAAAAAAGCCACGTTCACGGCCAAAGGCGGGGAAAGCGTGGTCGCGTCATCTGAAGTCCCCGAGGAGATGGAATGCAAAACGACGACGGCTACAGGGGAATTCACGGGTAGCAAAGGCGTCAAGGACGTGATCCTCACGTCGACCGGCTGCGAAGAGGAGGAAGCGAAATGCACCACGGCCGGGCGCCTGACAGGTCATATCGTCAGCAATCCCCTGAAGGGCGAATTCGGCTACATCGCGGGCAAAGGCACGAAAGCCCCCACCGTCGGCCTGCTGCTCGAGCAGGAAAGCACCACGTATGCGGCAGAATTTGACTGTGGCGAACTGCCGATCAGGACCAAAGGGCCGGTGATCGCGGAAGTCACCGGCAACGTGAACACGATCTCCGCGGAATCCACGTACACGTTCCGGGAGACCGGTGGCGTGCAGCAGTTCGGCAGCTTCGAAGGGGGCCTGCCCGACGAAACGTGGCGCTGGGAATTCGACGGCACCAAAGGCTGGGAACCCGAAGGCGGCAACACGTTCGGGCTCCAGCTGACGGCGCTGGCCAAAAGCGAAGTGATGGAGCTCAAAGCCTGACGTCGAGCGCCGCGCGTGTCAGCGACTGCTCGCTGCGCGCGCGGCGTCGACCATCGCGGTGGTGACCGTCGCCAGGTCGCGCTCGTCGATCACATACGGAGGCATCGCGTAGATCAGGTTGCGGAACGGACGCAGCCACACGCCACGCTCGACGGCCACCGCGGTGGCGGACGCGACGTCCACGTCGTGATGGAGCTCGATCACGCCGATCGCCCCCAGCACGCGTACGTCCGCGACACCCGCGAGCGTGCGCGCCTGCTCGAGCCCAGCCCGCAGTCGCGCCTCGATCGCTTCCACCTGCGCGCGCCAGCCGCCCTGCTCGAGCAACTCCAGCGAGGCGAGCGCCACGGCGCACGCCAACGGGCTGCCCATGAACGTGGGGCCGTGCATCAGCCCACCCCCTTCTCCGCCGGAGACCGTGTCGGCGACCGCGGATGTGCAGATGGTCGCGGCCAGTGACATGTAGCCGCCGGTGAGCGCCTTGCCCACGCACATGACGTCGGGCGCCACGCCTGCGTGCTCGCACGCGAACATCGCGCCGCTGCGTCCGAAGCCCGTGGCGATCTCGTCGAGCACCAGCAGCAGGCCGTGCTCGTCGCACACGCGCCGCATCAACGCCACGCACTCGGGTGAGTGGAAGCGCATGCCGCCGGCGCCCTGCACGACGGGCTCGACGATCACCGCCGCAAGCTCGTGCGCGTGCGCGCCCGCCAGATCGCTCACGTCGCGGGCCCAGCGCTCGTCCAGCCCCGCACGAAAGCCATCCGGCGGACGCTCGGCGAAGACGTGCTGCGCGAGCATGCCCGCGAACAGGCTGTGCATCCCGCCCACCGGGTCGCACACCGCCATCGCGCCGGCGGTGTCGCCGTGGTAGCCGCCCCTGACCGTCAGCAGCCGCGTGCGCCGCGTGTGTCCGAGGGCGCGCTGGTACTGAAGGCACATCTTGATCGCCACCTCCACCGACACCGACCCTGAGTCGGCGAGGAAGACCCTCTCCAGGCCCTCCGGCGCCAGCTCGGTCAGCCGCTCGGCAAGGCGCACCGCCGGCTCATGCGTCAGCCCGCCGAACATCACGTGCGCCATCCTGCCCAGCTGCTGTTCCACCGCTCGATCCAGCGCGGGGTTGCGGTAGCCGTGGATCGCGCACCACCACGACGCCATCCCGTCGATCAGCTCGCGCCCATCGGCCAGCCGCAGGCGCACCCCCTCAGCCGAGACGACCGGCAGCGAGGGCAGCGCCGCCGGCAGCGCGCCATACGGGTGCCACACGCGCTCGGCGTCGAGCGCGAGCAGTTCCTCCCAGTCCGTCAGGCTCCCTAGTCCTCGTAGAGGGTGAAGTCACGCTTCCGCGCGCCGCACACGGGGCAGAACCACGTGTCGGGGATGTCCTCGAACGCGGTCCCAGCCGGGATGCCCCCGTCCGGGTCGCCCTCTTCGGGGTCGTAGATGTAGCCGCAGGACTCGCAGATCCAGCGCTGGAGGGTCTCTGTGGCGGTGCTCATGTGTGCGAGGTCTCCCTCTGCGGGGACGATGCGGTCGTGTCGCTCATGCGCCAAAGATTACCGGCCGCTAGGGTCACCCGATGCACACCTCCGAGGAGAGCGAGCGCCCGGGTCCGGGCGAGGCTTACAACCCCGGCCCGCCCACACCCCCGCGCCAGGCGGCGAGCGTGATCCTGCTACGCGGTGGCGCCGCGCGGCTGGAGCTGCTGCTCGTCAGGCGCACGCCGCGGGCGCGCTTCATGGGCGGCGTGTGGGTGTTCCCCGGCGGCGCCGTCGACGCCGGCGAGGGCGACGGCGACGGCGCCCACCGCGCGGCCGCGCTGCGCGAGCTGCAAGAGGAGGCTGGCATCACGCTCGACGATCCCGGCGCGCTCGTGAAGTTCTCGCGCTGGATCACGCCCGCGGAGGTGAAGATCCGCTTCGACACGCACTTCTTCCTGGCGCTGCTGCCCGACGGCCAAGAGCCGCGGATCGACGGCGAGGAGTGCGTCGATCTCGGCTGGTTCACGCCGCGTGCGGCATTGGACGCCCACGCGGCTGGCGAGATCGTGCTGGTGTTTCCGACGATCAAGCACCTGGAGCAGCTGAGCGAGTTCTCCTCCGTCGAGGCCCTGCTGGCCCACGCTCGCGGACGCGAGGTGCTGCCGGTGCAGCCGCGGGTGATCCTGGAGGGCGAGGTCGCCCGCATCCTGCTTCCGGGCGAGCCCGGGTACTGATCGCGCCGGTGCGCGCCCGGCTGACGCCGGGCTTGACGACTACTGATCGCGCCCGCGCGGAGCCGGCCGGCGCTCAGGACTGCTGCTGGGCGTTGATCACGTGCGTGACCGCGTTGATCAGGCCCAGATGCGTGAACGCCTGCGGATAGTTGCCGAGGTGGCGACCGGAGGATGCCTCGAGCTCCTCCGCGTAGAGCCCGAGCGGGGACGCGTAGGCGAGCAGCCGCTCGCACAGATGCTCGGCCTCACGGTGCTCGCCTATCTCTGACAGCGCCGACACCAGCCAGAAGGAGCAGATCAGGAACGTGCCCTCCTCGCCGTGCAGGCCGTCGTCGGTGGTGTCCGTGCGGTAGCGCAGGACCAGCCCGCCCTCGGTCAGCTCCTCGCGGACCGCCATCACGGTCGCGCGCACGCGCTCGTCCTCGGGTCCGAGGAAGCGCACCAGCGGCACGAGCAGGTTGGACGCGTCGAGCGCGTCCGTGTCGTAGTGCTGGCGAAAGACACCGCGCTTGTCCACGCCGCGCTCGAGGATCTCCTTGTGGATCTCATCGGCGAGCGCCTGCCACTGCTCCGCGCGCTCGTGCTCGCCGCGGCGTTCGGCCAGGCGCGCGCCGCGATCCATCGCTACCCAGCACATCAGCTTGGAGGAGACGTAGTGGCGGGGCTCGCCGCGCGCCTCCCAGATGCCCTGGTCGGGCTGCTTCCACACCTGCGACGCGCACGTCACCTGGTCGATCAGCACCGGCCACAGCCGCTCGGGTATGTGATCGCGCTTCTTGGAGTGCAGGTAGACGGAGTCGAGCACCGCGCCGTAGACGTCGTTCTGGCGCTGGTCGTACGCGCCGTTGCCGATGCGCACAGGACGTGCGCCCTCGTAGCCCTTGAGATCGTCGAGTGTCGACTCGGTGAGCTGCTTCTGGCCCTTGATGCCGTACATGATCTGCAGCGAGCCGTCCTCGTTGCGCTCCATGTCGGCGACGAACTGGACGAAGTCGTCGGCCTCCCAGTTCAGACCCAGCGCGTGCATCGACCACAGCGTGAACGACGCGTCGCGCATCCAGCAGAAGCGGTAGTCCCAATTGCGCTCGCCCCCCGGCGTCTCCGGCAACGATGTGGTGGGCGCCGCCACCAGAGCTCCGGTGGGCATGAACGTGAGCCCCTTCAGCGCCAGCGCCGAACGCTCGAGATGAACGCGCCACGGGTGATCCGGGTAGGTGCCTTCCGCCAGCCACGTGCGCCAGAAGCGGCTGGTGCGCTGCATGTGCTCCTCCGCCTGCTCCACCGTGTGCGGGCCTCCGCGATCCTCCGTCCAAGAGAGCGCGCAGAAGCGCTTCTCGCCTTCGCGCATCGTGTGGCGGCCGTGCGCGCGGTTGCCCTCGATGCCCACGCGAATGTCACTGAACAGCCTGAAGCCGGGAGCGTCGCCGTCGACGTCCACGCCCGCGGGCTCGCTGGCGTCCATCTCCTGCACCGCGTCCAGCAGGCACGCGCCGTTCTCACCGGATTGCACGACGTTCCACTGCGCCGGCGTGCAGCCGTAGTCGAGCATCGGCTCGCACACGATCTCCACCTGCACCTGCCCCTGGATGCATTCGACGATGCGCACCAGCAGATGCTCTGCGTCGTAGTCGGTCGGCGGGCGCGTGTGGCTGGAGCCGTGCTTGTTGTCATGCCATGGGCCGATCGTGAGCGCCTCCACCACCCGCAGCCAGCCCTGCGGGGTCATCCACGTGGTCTCGATGATGTTCGTGCCGGGGATGTAGCGTCGCCCGGCGGGGACGTACACCCCATACGGTCCCACCCGCCAGCTGCCGGCGCCGCGGTCCAGCAGTGCGCCGAATATCGACGGCGAGTCGAAGTGTGGCAGGCACATCCACTCGATCGAGCCGTCCGGTGCGACCAGCGCGCCGGTGTGGCAGTCCGACAGGAAGCCATAGTGGGCGATCGGCGGGAACGGGGAGTTGATGGAGGTGGCGCTCGAGCGGGCCGTGCGCGTCGACGGCTCGCCGGCCTTCGCCACGGTCGTCGCGTCGGGGGCGCTCACCACTCTGTCCGTTCGAACCTGGGCCGCTCGACGCCAGCCGGTAGGACCTGCTCGTCCTCGAGCTTGTCCAGATGTGCGGCGAGCGTGGCGGTGGCAAGCGGGAGCAGCGGCTCGGGCACCTCCGGCCAGACCGCGTCCAGCAGCTCCCTAATCGTGCGCCGTCCCTCTCCCAGCGCGAGGATCAGACCGTTTTCACGATCGATGCGGTGCGCCACGTACTCTTCGAGCTTCGTGTGAGCATCCCACACGGGCGGCCCGTGGCCGGGGCACAGCACGTTGAAGTCTTCGCGCAGGCGCAGACGCGTGAGCGCAAGCAGGTAGCCGGCCATCGCCCCACGGTAGGGGCTGATGAAGACGCTGCCTTCGCCGAGCACCGCGTCGCCTGTGAAGCACGCTCCGTCACCCACCAGCGCGAAGTGATCGGCCGAATGCCCGGGGGTGGCCACCGCCTCGAACGGGCCGAAGCGCACGTGCTCGCCGAGCAGGATGTCGACCGCGCCGCGACCGCCCGCCAGCGGCGCCGGGTAGCGTTCGAGCAGAGGCCTGACCGCTTCGGTGTGATCGTGGTGATCGTGGGTGAGCGCCACGCCGCCCAGCCCGCCGCGGGCGTCGATCGCGGCGGACAGGCGTGTGAGGTGCTCGTCCAGCAGCGGGCCGGGGTCGATCACCCACGCCGGCCGGCGCCCGACGACCCACGTGTTCGTACCCGACAGCGTGAGCGGGCCGGGGTTCTCCGCGCGCACCCGCAGGATGTCGTAGTCCATCAGCAGGTCGGCCTCCGAGCCGTCCTGCGCGGAATCGCCGTTGGCTCCAGCCTCGGCCTCGGAATTAGGCGGCGGCGGCGTACTCACGCTTGCGACGTTAGCTGACCGACCGGCCGAAATGTCTGCTCCCGTGGCTACCTCGCGCGACCGCTTGCGCGCCTGGCTCCGCCACGCGACGCGCCCTCCGGGCGCTGCGTCCCGCTCCTGGCAGAGCTCGACCGGCGCTCGCCGCCGCGCGAACGATTTTTGCTGGGCGAACGATTCCCACCAGCGCCCGATCCGCCGCGCTGTGAGCCTCCGCGCTGTGAAGCACCGGCGGAGATCCCAGCCAGTGAAAGCTCCCGGTCCAGGCCCAGCTCGCTGACCATCCCCGCGAGCTCGCGCGCCTGATCGTGTGCCACCAGCGTCACACCGACACCGCTCGCGCCCGCGCGAGCCGTGCGCCCGATGCGGTGCACGTAGTCCTCGCGCGTGGCGGGGATGTCGTAGTTGATCACGTGCGTGATCCCCGCGACGTCGATCCCTCGCGCGGCGACGTCCGTCGCCACGAGCGTGTCCACCACGCCCGCCTCGAAGTTCGCCAGCGCGCGCTCGCGCTGGCCTTGGGACTTGTCGCCGTGCATCGCCACCGCGCGCACGCTGCTCGACGCCAGCCGCTTGACCAGCCGGTCGGCGCCGCGCTTGGTGCGCACGAACACGAGCGTCAGGCCGCGCTCGGCCTCGCCCAGCTCGCTGATCAGGCGGGCGACCTTGCCCTCGTGGGTGACCGTCACGAAGCGGTGCTCCACGTCGCCCTTGCGCTCGGCCGAATGCGCGTGCTCGTGGCGGCGCGGGTTGGAGGTGTAGGCCTTGGCGATCCGCCCGACCTCACCCTCGAGCGTGGCCGAGAACAGCATCGTCTGACGCTCGGGCGCGGTCATCTTCACGATCCTGTCGACAACCGGGCGAAAGCCCATGTCGAGCATGCGGTCGGCCTCGTCGAGGACCAGCAGGCGGATGCGGCTGAGCGACACGTCCCTGCGCTCGATCAGGTCGAGCAGTCGCCCGGGCGTGGCCACGAGGATGTGGGCGCGGCCGGCGAGCCGCGCCTGCTTGACGATCCCCGCGCCGCCGTACACGGCTGCGATCGACAGCGCGCGAGCGTGCGCCAGCGGGCGCAGGTCCTCGACGATCTGGAGTGCCAACTCGCGTGTCGGCGCGAGGACCAGCGCCGACGGGCGCGCGTCGGAGTCCTTCAGCCGCTCGACCAGCGGCACCCCGAACGCGAGCGTCTTGCCCGAGCCCGTTGGTGACTGCGCCAGCACGTCGCGACCGGCGAGCACGTCGGGGATGACCATCCTCTGGACGGCGAACGGCTGCTCGATCCCGCGCTCGGCGAGCTCATTTACTACGACCTCGGACACGCCGAGGTCGGCGAATGTTGCATGCGTCATGTTGTTGGTGCTCCTTCTGGCGACCTTCCGGCCGCCGCTGCAGATGGAGATTCGACTGACCCCATCCGCGCCCTTCAGCGCCAACAAAGACAAAGAACCTCACGGACGACTTCGCCGCCCGTACGGGCACCGTAGCAGGCCGAGGTGAACGCGCCAGCGCATGCAACGAGCCTCTCCACGCGCCACACCGCGCTCCCCCGCGAGCCCCAGCGCGGCTCATGGCGCCAGGCGCTCGATCACCCAGCGTGCGTCATCACGCACGTAGCGCAGCCGATCGTGCAGCCGATCGTCGCGCTGCTGCCAGAGCTCAAAGCTCTGCGGGAGCAGGCGAAAGCCGCCCCAATCGGCCGGCAGCGGCAGCTCGCCCTGTCCATAGCGCCGTCCCAGCTCGGCCACTCGCCGCTCCAGCGCCTGGCGGCTCTCGAGCGGCTGGCTCTGCGGCGACGCCAGCGCGCTGAGCTGGCTGCCGCGTGGGCGGCTGCGCACGTACTCGGCCGACTCCTCGGCGCTCGTGTGGCTGACGGAACCCTCTATTCGCACCTGCCGACCCAGCCGGTCCCAGTAGAACAGCAGCGCCGCACGCGGGTTGCCGGCGAGCTCGCGGCCCTTACGGCTCTGGTAGTTCGAGAAGAACACGAAGCCCCGCTCGTCGAAGCCCTTGACGAGCACCATGCGCACCGACGGAGCGCCGTCAGCTGACGCCGTCGCCAGCGCGGCCGCCTCCGGCAGACGCACGCCGGCGCGGTCCGCCTGGTCGAACCACGCCGCGAACTGGCGCACGGGGTCAGCGTCGACGTCCTGCTCGCGCAGCGGCTGTCCATAGTCGGTCACGAGACGCGCACGCTGCCGGCCGGCTACTGGATGTTCGCCATCACGTGCTTGACAACCGTGTAGTCCTCGACGCCGTACATGCTCAGGTCCTTGCCGTAGCCGGACTCCTTGAAGCCGCCGTGGGGCATCTCGGAGACGAGTGGGATGTGATCGTTGATCCACACGCAGCCGAAGCGCAGCGCCTTGGACACCCGCAGCGCGCGGCCGACGTCGCGCGTCCACACCGAGGAGGCCAGGCCGTAGCGCGTGGCGTTCGCCCACGCGATCGCCTGCTGCTCGTCTGAGAACTGCTGCACAGTGATCACCGGGCCGAAGATCTCGCGCTGGATCATCTCGTCGTCCTGACGCAGCCCCGCCACGACCGTCGGCTCGACGTAGAAGCCGGGGCGGTTGGGCTGGTGGCCGCCGGTGACGAGCTCGGCGTAGTCGGGCCTGCGCTCCAGGAAGCCCTCGACGCGCTCGCGCTGGCGTGCCGAGTTGACCGGACCGAGCGTCGTGTCCGATGACAGCGTGTCGCCGATCACCAGGCCCTTCGCCTGCTCGGCCAGGCCGAGGACGACGTCGTCGTAGACGCCCTTCGCCGCCAGCACCCGCGTGGCCGCCGTGCAGTCCTGTCCGGCGTTGTAGTAGCCGGTGCCCGCGATCGTCTCCAGCGCGCTCTGCAGGCTGACGTCGTCGAACACCACCACCGGCGCCTTGCCGCCGAGCTCCAGGTGCACGCGCTTGAGCGTGTCCGCTGCGGTGCGCGCGATGTGCTTGCCCGTGTCCACCGAGCCTGTCAGCGCGAGCATGTCGACGTCGGGGTGACTGATCAGCGCCTGGCCGGTCGGATCGCCGGGCCCGATGACCACGTTGAGCACCCCCGCCGGCAGGATGTCGGCCGCCAGCTCCGCGAGCCTGATCGTCGTCAGCGGCGTCGTCTCTGCCGGCTTCAGCACAACCGTGTTGCCAGCCGCCAGCGCCGGCCCGAATTTCCAGATGGCCATCATCAGCGGGTAGTTCCACGGGGTGATCTGCCCGATCACCCCAACCGCTTCACGGCGCGTGAACGACGTGTAGCCCTCCATGTACTCGCCCGCCGCCCGTCCCTCCAGGCAGCGCGCAGCGCCGGCGAAGAAGCGCAGGTTGTCGGCCATCACCGGGATCTCGTCGCTCCTGACCGCTTCGATCGGCTTGCCCGCGTTGAGCGCCTCCATGCGCGCGAGCTCCTCGGCGTGCTCCTCCACGAGGTCGGCCAGCGCCAGCAGCGCCTGCGCGCGCTGCGCGGGGGTGGTGCTCGACCAGCCGTCGAACGCCCGGCGGGCGGCCCGCACGGCACGGTCGACGTCCTCCGCGCTGGAGATCGGCGCCCGCGCCAGCTCCTCGCCCGTCGCGGGATTGAGCACCGCTTCGGTCTCGCCATCGGACACGGCTCG
This sequence comes from Solirubrobacteraceae bacterium, assembly GCA_035484215.1. Lineage (GTDB taxonomy): Bacteria > Actinomycetota > Thermoleophilia > Solirubrobacterales > Solirubrobacteraceae > Palsa-744. Next base: position 13,149 of record DATHPE010000007.1, read on the forward strand.
CTCGCCGTCGATGAAGTTGCTCAGGGTCTCTACGGCGCTGCTGGCCATCGTCGATCTCCTCGTCCGGGGGAATGTCTCACGCTTTTGATGATGCCGCTACTGCTGTCGCCGCTTCCGTCGCTGTCGTCGGTGTTGTCGCTTCCGTCGCTGTCGTCGGTGTTGCCGCTGTCGTCGGTGTTGCCGCTGTCGTCGGTGTCGTCGGTGTTGCCGCTGTCGTCGCTGGTGTTGCTCTTGCGGTGTGATGTATAGCCATCGCTATACACTTGCTCAGGCAGGGAACCCCACCCCGCCGCTCCGGCTCACCGCGTCAGCTCCGCCAACCCGAGAGCGTCCGCCACGGCGGGGTAGGTGATCTTGCCGTCGTGCACGTTCAACCCCTCGCGCAGGCCGAGATTGGCCGCCAGCGCGTCCTCGACGCCGCGCTCGGCCAGTTCCAGCACGTACGGGAGGGTGGCGTTGGTTAGCGCGTACGTGGAGGTGATCGGCACGGCCCCCGGCATGTTGGTGACGCAGTAGTGGGTGATCCCGTCGACCTGGTAGGTGGGGTTCGAGTGAGTGGTCGGGCGGGAGGTCTCGAAGCAGCCGCCCTGGTCGATGGAGACGTCGACGAGGACCGCGTGGGGCTTCATCAGCTTCAGCTGCTCGCGGCTGATCACGTGGGGCGCGCGCCCGCCGTGAACCAGCACGGCGCCGATGACGAGATCCGCGACGGGGAGCATCTCCTCGATCGCGAGGGTCGAGGAGTAGACCGTCGAGGCGCGCCCGGCGAAGGCGACTTCGAGCTCGCGCAGGCGGTCGATGGAGCGGTCGAACACGAACACGTCGGCCTGCATGCCGATCGCGATGAACGCCGCGTTCATGCCGACCACGCCGCCGCCGATAACGAGCACGGTGGCCGCCGCCACACCGGGCACGCCGCCGAGCAGGATGCCGCGTCCGCCGAGGGGCTTCTCGAGCATGAACGCGCCCGCCTGGGTGGCGATCTTGCCGGCGACCTCGCTCATCGGCGCGAGCAGCGGCAGTCGTCCGTCGCCATCGACGACGGTCTCGTAGGCGATGCACGTCGCGCCGGAGGCCATCAGACCCCGCGCGAGCTCCGGCTCGGCCGCCAGGTGCAGGTAGGTGAACAGCGTCTGCCCCGCGCGCAGGCGCCCGACCTCCTCGGGCTGGGGCTCCTTGACCTTCAGCACCAGCTCCGCCCGCGCGAACACCGCGTCGGCGTCGGCGACGATCAGCGCGCCCTGCGCCTGGAACTGCTCGTCGGAGAACGCGCTGCCCTCGCCCGCGCCGGCCTGCACGAGCACCTCGTGCCCCCGCGAGGCGAGCTCCCGCACTCCCGCGGGGGTGATCGCGACGCGGTACTCGTCGGTCTTGATCTCGGTGGGAACGCCGATTCTCATCGCGCGAGCTCCCGCCCGCGCAATGCCAGCCAGAACTCGATGCGGTCGCGCGCGTTGGAGAAGTCGCGCCCGGTCAGCTGCTCGATGCGACGGATGCGGTAGCGCAGCGTGTGCCGGTGGCAGAACAGCGCGTTGGCGGCCTTCTCCCAATGCCCGTTGTACTCGATGAACACGTCAAGTGAGCGCACGAGCTCATCACCGTACTCGCCCTCACCCCGTTCGATCGGGTCGAGCACGCTGCGGCAGTAGGAGCTCAGCGCCTCGTCGTCCTGCACCGACAGCAGCAGCTGGAAGGCGCCCAGGTCCGCGTAGGAGGCGACCTCGGGAGAGCTGCCGTTGCGTAGTCGCACCGCCTCCAGCGCGCAGCGGGCCTCGTGGAAGGCCAGGCGCAGCGAGTGCGTGGCGGCCGCGCGACTGGCGGCCGCGCGCACCTCCCCCTCCGGGGACGATGCGCCGAAGCGCGCCGCCAGCTCAACGCGGATCCTGCGTGCGAGCTCCACCGGCTCGATCGGCGCCGACCCGCTCGCGCCGCTGGGATCGATGACCGCACACACCAACCCCAGGCGCGTGGCCACCAGGCTGGGCACCCGCTCGCGCGCGAGCGCCCTCTCCACCGCCGCCGCCGCGGAGCCCGGATCCTCCGTCTTGAACGCGAGCACCGCCACCTGCTCGCCGATCCCGAACGGACGCAGGCGCGCCTGCAGATCCTCGGGATAGAGATGCCCGGAGAGCACCTCGGCCAGCACGTCGCCGATCATGTTGCGCTGGAGCAGCTCGTAGCGCTCGTCCAGCAGTTGCGCGAACGCGCGCTCGGTGATCGCGATGAACGGCAGCTCGTAGGGCACCTCGAACAGGGGGAAGCCGCGCTTGCGCGCCTGCGTCACTAGGGCCGCCGGCAGGCGCCTGTGGGCGAAGCCCGTGCCGAAGCCCAAGCCGGCGATGTCGCGGTCGGCGAGCCGGTCGATCAGCTCGCGCTGGGTCTTCGGGCCGTTCAGCTGGATGCCCGTGCTCAGCAGCAGCTCGCCGCCTTTCAGCCACGGCGTCGGGTCGAGCAGCTCGGTGCAGTGCACCCAGCGCACGTGTGTCTGCCCGGACTCCTGCCCGCTGACCAGCTCCAGACCGAGCTCGTCGATCAGACTCGCGACAGTGAGCTCCATCGCTCCATCCGCTCAGACGCCTCGCTCAGCACCGGGCGCAGGATCGCCTCGATTTCCTCGAACTGCTCAGCTCCCGCGATCAGCGGCGGCGAGAGCTGCAGGATCGGGTCGCCGCGATCGTCGGCCCGGCAGATGAGGCCGCGCCTGAAAAGCTCTCCGGAGAGGAAGCCGCGCAGCAGCTGCTCGGACTCCTCCGAGTCGAACGTCTCCTTGGTCTCTTTGTCCTTGACCAGCTCGATCGCGTGGAAGTAGCCCGCGCCGCGCACGTCGCCGACGATCGGCAGGTCGCGCAGGCTCTCGAGCATCTCGCGGAAGGGCCCCTCGTTGGCGAGCACGTTCGCGCACAGCTGCTCGCTGTCCATGATCTCGATGTTCGCCAGCCCCACCGCGCACGCCACCGGGTGCCCGCCGAACGTGAAGCCGTGGTTGAACGCCGCCTTGCCGTGCAGGAACGGCTCGGCGATGTGATCGCCGGCGATCAGCGCCCCGAGCGGAACGTACGCCGAGCTGATGCCCTTGGCGGTGGTGATCATGTCCGGCTGGTAGTCGAAGCGCTCGCATCCGAACCAGTAGCCAAGACGCCCCCACGAGCAGATGACCTCGTCGGAGATCAGCAGCACGCCGTGGCGGTCGCAGATCTCGCGCACGCGCTGGAAGTAGCCGTCCTGGGGGACGAAGCAGCCGCCGCCGTTCTGCACCGGCTCGAGGATCACCGCGGCGACCGTCTCCGGACCCTCGAACTCGATCGCCTCCTCGATCGCATCCGCCGCCCACAGCGGGTCGCGGTCTTCCTGCCAGCGGTAGGAGTTCGTGTTGGGCACGTGCACGCCGCCGGGCGTCAGCGGTTCGAACGGCACGCGCAGCGGCGTCAGGGCGGTGGCCGTCAGCGCCCCCATCGAGGTGCCGTGGTAGGCGAGGTTGCGCGAGACCAGCTTGTGCCGGCGCGGTTCCCCCTGCGCGGCGTGGTAGGCCTTCGCCAGCTTCCACGCGGACTCGACCGCCTCCGAGCCGCCGGAGGTGAAGAACACGCGGTTGAGGTTCCCCGGCGCGAGCTCCGCCACGCGCGTGGCCAGTTCGATCGCGCGCGGGTGCGCGTAGCTCCAGTTGGTGTAGAACGCCAGCTCCTTGGACTGCGCCGCCGCCGCCTCGCCGGGCTCTGGGCGGCCGTGGCCGATGTTCACGCAGTACAGCGCGGACAGGCCGTCGAGGTAGCGCTTGCCGTGCTCGTCGAACACGTAGCAGCCCTCGCCGCGGACGATCACCGGGACCTCGTGGTCGGCGTAGGAGCCCATGCGCGTGAAGTGCATCCACAGGTGCCGCTTGGCCTGCTCTTGGAGATCACCGGACATCGAAGACCACCTTCTCGATAGCTGACTAGACACTGAGGACAACGCTAACCGCTCGACATATGCAGCTCAATGCGCCGCGTGGTCAACAAGTTACCCAGCCATTGTACGACTAGTCCAATTCGGGCCGGGTGTTTTGGGGATCGCGCCCATTGCGTGTCCGCCGGCTCGGCGCGTATCTTTTCTCACAAGAGCGCGCGCTGTGCGCCGCGTCCCACGAGAGGAGCCGTTGATGGCCACTGAGGCCGCCGCAGAGACCGTCGCCGTATCGGGGTCCGCCGCATCGTCGGAAATCGTGCACAAGGGCCTCAAGCGAGACGCCATCGGCTACATCTCCAACGTCGTCATCGGTGTCGCTTCGACGGCGCCCGCCTACTCGCTCGCGGCGACCCTCGGCTTCATCGTGGCCGACCCGGGAGTGGGCGTGCACGCTCCGGCGGTCCTGCTCGTCTCGTTCATACCGATGCTGCTGGTGGCCTCGGCCTACAAATACCTCAACCGAGCCGACCCGGACGCTGGCACGACGTTTGCGTGGACCACGCGCGCGTTCGGCCCCAGCTTCGGCTGGCTCAACGGCTGGGCGATCTTCCTCGCCGACGTACTGGTGATGGCCTCGCTGTCGGCGATCGCCGCGATCTACACGTTCAAGCTCTTTGGCTTCACCGAACTCGGGGAATCGAAAGCGGCGGAGGTCATCGCCGCGATCCTGTGGATCGTGCTCATGACCTGGATCTGCTACCGCGGCATCGAGCTATCCGCGCGCGTGCAGCGCTACCTGCTGACATTCGAGGTGATCGCGCTCGTCATCTTCGCCATCGTCGCGCTCGTCAAGGTCTACACGGGCCACCCCAGCGGCGCGATCCAGCCCGAGGCCTCGTGGTTCAACCCGTTCGACATGAACTTCAAAGACCTCCTCGTCGCGCTGCTGCTGGGAATCTTCCTCTACTGGGGCTGGGACTCCGGGGTGTCCGTCAATGAGGAGTCCGAGGACCCCAACGAGGGGCCCGGGCGCGCCGCGGTCGTCTCCACGGTCCTGCTCGTCGTCATCTACCTGGTGGTCTCCTCAGGCGCGCAAGCGTTTCACGGCGTCGGCTTCATCTCCAACGAACAGAACTCCGAAGACGTGATCAACGCGCTCGGGAAACCGGTGTTCGGCGGCGGCGTCGTCGGCTGGGTGCTCGTCCACGCCCTGATCCTCTGCGTACTCACCTCGGCGTCGGCCTCGACGCAGACGACGATCCTGCCGACCGCGCGCACAACCCTGTCGATGGCACACTGGAAGTCGATCCCCGGGGTATTCGGCACGGTCCACAAGCGCTACCTGACGCCGACCGCCTCCACGTTGGGGTTCGGCGCGATCTCCATCGCCATCACCGTCCCCCTGCTCCTGCTCTCCACCAGCGTCCTCGAAGACTCGCTGATCGCGCTCGGCATACCTGTGTGCCTCTACTACGGCACCACCGGCTTCGCCTGCGCCGCCTACTACCGGCACGAGCTGACCAAGAGCGTGCGCAACTTCCTGCTGCTCGGCGTCGGTCCGGTGGTGGGCGGGCTGATCTTCTATGGCATCGGCGTATACGCGATCTATTTCTACGGCAAAGCGGAAAACGCCGAAAACCAGTCGCTCGCCGGGATCACGCTGCCACTGTGGTTCGGGGTCGGCGGGATGATCCTTGGCGCGATCCTGATGCTCATCTCGCGCCCCTACTTCCGCGAGTTCTTCTCGCGCAAGCGGGAGACCTGTCCCAAGGGGATGCTCGGACAGCCCGTGGAGCGGGCGCCGCTACATCTCTAGGCCAGCCCGCCAAGCCTCGCCGGCAATCGCGCGCTCGCAGCCAATCCCGAGTGCGCTGAACTCAACCGCGCGGTTCGGCCGCGGGCAGCCGTGTAACACCCGCGACTTCGTCGAACCCGGTGTCGAAGCTCAGGATCTCCGAGATATTGCGTCGACGCATCACCGCCACGTGAACAGCGTCGCGGGCGGTGAGCCTGGGATGAGCGTTGACGACGTCCCTGGCCACGAGCGCGTCGTCCTTCTCCACCGCGAACACGTCGTCGACGATCTCTTGGAGCGCATCGAACGCGACCCCGATCCGCTCGCGGCGATCGAGGGAGAGGTAGCGATGCAGGATCTCCTGGAAGACCTCGCTGCTGGTGACCAGCTGCTGCCGTTCGCCGATCAGCCGCTCGACCGTCACCTGCGCGTCGAGCTTGTGTGGATGCGGACGTCCGACGAGGTACATCGGGATGTTCGCGTCGACGAAGATCAAATGTCGCCGCCGCCGCCCATTCCCGCCTCGATCTCAGCGAAGCGCCCAGCCTCAGTCTCAGCGAGCATCGTCTCTATGTCCACTTCGCGCCCCTCCGTTTCGAGGCTGACCGCCTTGCGGACGGCGGCGAGCTTGGCCTCGACGTCGCCTGTCGACACCCGGCGCTCAGCGGCGCGCAGGGACTGACGCACCCACTCCGACACACTCAGCCCCAGCACATCGGCCGTGCGCTCGAAGCGCTCCAGCTCCTCGTCCTTGACCACCACCTGTAGGCGCTTACTCATGCCGGTAGTATAACTCACTACCAGGGGCATACTCCTCATTCCGACGTGGCACTCACACCGGGACAGGCAGCGCCTGCCTTTCAGACGGGCACCTCCACCTGCCCGTGCGGAGCCCCGTACTCCGCGAGCAGCGCGAGGAACGGCGCCGGCGGAAACGCCTCCGGCCCGAGCACGCCCGCGCCCTTCCAGTCGCCGCGGTCGAGCAGCTCCAGCGCGACCGCAGGGTTGACGGCGGTCTGCCACACGACCGCCTGGCTGGAGTACTCGCGCATGGTGGTCTCGTTGTCGACCACGTGGTAGAGGTACGTCGAGCGCGGCTGGCCGTCGATCCCCGTGCCGGTCACCCATGTTCCGGCGCACGTGCGCCCGCTCATGCGCTCGCCGAGCGTCGCGGGGTCGGGCAGCGCCGCGGCGACGACGTCGCGCGGCGCGACGTCGACGCCGCGCACGGACACCGGCACGGTCGAGTCGAGGCCCAGCTTGTGCAGCGTCTGCAGCACGTCGATGAACTCCTGGCCGAGCCCGTACTTGAAGGTCACGCGCTCGCACTGCACCCAGCGCGGGATCAGCACGACCTCCTCGTGCTCGACGTTCACGCACTCCACCGGCCCGATGCCCTCGGGGAACTCGAAGACCTCGGGCTCGGAGAACGGCGCGGTGGTGTAGAAGCCGCGCTCGCGCTCCCAGATCAGCGGCGGGTTCAGACACTCCTCGATCGTCGTCCAGATCGAGAACGTGGGCGCGAAGTCGTAGCCCTCGACGACGAGGTCGGCGCCATCGCGCACCCCGACTTCGGCGATGCTGGAGAACAGCTCGTCGGCGGCATGTCGAGCGAAGATGTCCGATAGCCCGGGCTCGACGCCGATCCCGACCAGCGCCAGCAGGCCGGCCTGCCGCCAGCGCTCGTGCTCGGCCAGCTGCAGGTCGCCCAGCATCTCTCCCGGCTGCTCGTACGGACGCTCGGGGTGCGGGTGCGAGAGCGTCATCGCCATGTCCAGGTATGTGGTCCCGGAGTCGAAGGCGGCGGCGAAGATCGGCTCGTTGAAGCGCGGGTCGCAGGCGTTGAGCACCGCGTCGGGCCGCACGCGGCCGATCAGCTCCACGAGCTCGGAGCGGCTCGACGCGTCGACCCGCTCGGCAGCGAAGCGGTCCCGCTCGCCCAGGCGCTCGGCGGCCGCGCGCGCTCGCTCGAGCGCGACATCGGCGAGCACCACCTGCTCGAAGGCCCGGCGGCGCTGCGCGATCGCGGCGAACGCCGCTCCCACGCCGCCGGCTCCGACAACCAGGACCCTCATGCGGTCAGTGTGACGCAAAGCGAAAGTCTGAGATGTCACAAGCGAGAGCGGTCAATGCGACGCAATGCAGCAGGCGGCTCCCTTATGCTGCGCCGATCCGCGCGGTTTCGAACAGCAGCAGGCGATGAGCGCCGGCCTCCCCAGCCCCCCGCGCACTCCGTCCGGATCGTATGAGCCAGCAGGCGTCGAGGGCGTGACGCGCACCCGCGCGCAGGCGCAGCCAGCCGCGGGGCAGGGCTCCGCGCGCCCCCGCTGGGCGCCATCCCCGACGTTCGCCCGCTTCGAGATCGCACTGGTCGCGCTCGCGGGCCTGCTGCTGGCGATCCTCACCAGCTGGCCGCTGGTGGCGCACATGTCCAGCCGCATCTCGCCCGATCTCGGCGACCCGGTGCGCACCGCCTGGGAGATCGCGTGGGTGGGACACGCGATGCTCCACGACCCGCTGCACCTGTTCGACTCCAACGCCTTCTACCCGCACCCGCTGAGCCTCGCCTTCTCGGACTCGCTGCTGGGCTACGGGCCGGCGGCGTTCTTCGGCTCTGGCACCGTCGCGGCGCTGGTCCGCTACAACCTGCTGTTCCTGTGGGCGTGGTCGCTGTGCTTCGTCGGCGCCTACCTGCTGGCGCGCGAGCTCGGCCTCGGCAAGCTCGGTGGGGCCGCCGCGGGCGTGGCGTTCGCGTACGCCCCCTACAGGGTGACGGAGGCCGGCCATCTGCACGTGATCTCCTCCGGAGGCTTCGTGCTGGCGATGTTCCTGCTGCTGCGCGGATACCGGCGTGACTCCCGCAAGCTCGTGCTCGCCGGCTGGCTCGTCTCCGCCTGGCAGGTGAGCCTGGGCTTCACGCTCGGGTTGCAGTACTGCTACCTGCTGCTCGTGCTGGCGGCGCTCGTGCTCGCGCACTGGTGGTTCGGCCGCCTGACCCCCGGCCCCGCCTGGCGGCGCGACGGCGCGCGCGGGCCGCTGATCCCCCGCCACCTCTTGGTGGTGACGCTCATCGGCGTGGCGGTGCTCGGCGCCGTCACCGTGTATCAGGCGCGGCCGTACCTGAAGGTCGCGGCGGAGTATCCGACGGCCAAGCGCACGCTCACGGAAGTCGAGACCTACTCCGCCGGCCCGGCGGCGTTCGTGGCCGCCTCCTCGGAGAATCGCGTGTGGGGCGGGATCACGGCGGGCGCGCGCGCGGACGTGAGCTCCAAGAACGAGAGCGTGTTCTTCCCCGGCGGGCTGATCCTGCTGCTGGCGCTCATCGGCCTGGCGGTGGGCGGAGCCGGCGGCGAATCTGGGGGCGGGGGCGGGTCTCCTTTCACCCGCCGAGTGCGCCTGGGCCTGCTCTGCGGGGTCGTCGTGTGCTCGGTCCTCGCCCTGGGCTTCGGCATCACCGGCGCTGGCTACCCGTATCGCCTGCTGTACGACTACGCCCCAGGCTGGGACGGCGTACGCGTGCCGGGCAGGGTCTTCACGCTGGCGACGCTGTTCTACGCGCTGCTCGCGGGAGCCGGCCTGCAGGTGCTGGTGGCGCGAATCCCGGCGTGGCTGGCGGGCGCGCGCGCACGCGCGGCGAAGAGCTCGCTGACGGGGCGCTCGCTGACGGCAGCTCCTGCGGTCATCGGCGTGGTGGCGCTCGTGGGCCTGCTCGGTGAAGGCGCGGGTCACCTCGGCCATCCCGTGGTGCCGCAGCCGGTCAAGGCTGAAATCGGCCTGCCGGGCCCAATCATGGACCTGCCCACCGACGGCGCGCTCGATCGCATATGGCAGTACTTCTCCACCGACGGCTTCTACGAGATCCCGACCGGCAACAGCACCTTCGACATGCCCGACGTGGACGACCTGCGCGGCGGCATGAACGGCTTCCCCGACCGCGCGAGCGTCGAGAAGCTGCGCTACTACGGCATCCGCACGGTCGTCCTGCACACGGTCCTGCCCAAGGGCCTGCCGCCCGAACACGGCGCGGTGCTGCCCAACCCCCCCGACCCGGCGGCCGCCGCGAAGAAGCCGATCGGCGGCCTGGGCATCACGCGGCGACAGGTGGGCTCGGTCTTCATCTACGAGATCGGGCCCGGGCCCGCGGCCCTGCACGGGACCAACCCATGAGCAGGCGACGCCTGGCGCTCGCGGCGATCCTGTTGGTGGGTCTCGCGAGCGCGACCATGATCCAGAGCTTCTCCTGGAACCAGACCTCCCACTACGATCTGGTCCGCACGCTGTACGACGGCAAAACGACGATCGACCAATACCAGGCGAACACGGGGGACAAGGCCTACTACAAGGGCCACTGGTACTCGGCGCGGGCGCCCGGGCTGGCGCTGTTCTCGCTGCCCTTCTACGACGCGCTGAACTTCGTGGGAGCGGAATCGTGGACCGACTCGCACGTGGCGCCGCCGGATCACCCGGGCGACGAGATGATCTACCTGATCGGCCTGTGGGGCAACGTGCTGCCGGGACTGCTGCTGCTGTTGCTCGTGTGGCGCGTGGCCGAGCGCTTCGAGCCGGGCTACGGCGCCGCCACGGCGGTGATCCTTGGCCTGGGCACGATGGTGCTGCCGTTCTCGCAGCTGCTGTTCTCGCACATGTTCACCACGTTCCTGTGCTTCGCCGCCTTCTGGTTGATGGTGATCGAGCGCGAAGGACCGCCCAGCGCGATGCTTCTGGGGCTGGCGGGCCTGGCGATGGGCTACGCGTTCTCCTCGGAGTACCCGACGTTCTTCGCCGCGCTGGTGCTCGGCCTGTTCCTGCTCTCGCGCAAGGACTCATGGACGCCCCTTGGAGTCCTGAAGCGCGGTGGCGCATACGTGGCGGGTGGTCTCGTGGGCATCGTCCCGCTGCTGCTGTACAACCACTACGCCTTCCACTCCTGGACGCACCTGGCGTACTCCGACATCCCCCGCCAGCAGCAGGGCTTCTTCGGGATCAACGCCCCCAGCCTGAAGGTGCTGGCGACGCTGCTGTTCGACTCGCGCGGGCTGCTTACGCTCTCCCCCGTCCTGGTCATGGGCGCGATCGGCACGGCGATGCTCTACCGGCGCGGCAAGCGCGCCGAGGCGCTGACGATCGGCGGCATCTGCCTGTGCTACCTGGGCTACAACTCCGGCTACTACCTGCCGTTCGGCGGCGGCTTCATGGGCCCGCGCTTCCTCGACACGCTGCTCCCGTTCCTGGCCTTCCCGATCGCGCTCACGCTCAAGCGCTTCCCCGGTCCGACGATCGCGCTGGCGGCGATCTCGATCACGACGACGGTGATCGCGACGATCACCCACCCGCTGATCGGCTACGAGAACGAGACGGTGACGTGGATGCGCTACCTCAGCGAGCACTACTTCCAGCCGACGATCGCCTCCGCCTACGGCCTCGGCCGCGGCTGGGGAGGCATCTGGCCGTTCCTGTTGCCCGCCGCGGCGGGGGTGCTGCTGGCGGCGTGGGCGACGCCGCGCCTGCGGCTCTCCCGCGCCGCGCTCGGCGCGGGCGTGCTCGTGCTCGTCGGCTGGGCGCTGTTCGCGGTGCTGGGGCCGACGCTGCTCGGGATCGACCACCAGGGGCTGCAGGAGATCTACGACGCCGGCGACCACACCGTGTTCAACCTGAAGCTGCACTCCGGCACCACGTATCCGCTGAAGACGCTCGCGCCGAGCGCCGCTGTCGCGGGGCTGCTCGCCCTCGGCGCGATGCGCCTGGCGCGCAACCGGCCGGAGCGGGGAGCATTCAGTGTTGGTCGAGGTGCGCGTGGTAGGCGCGAAGCAGCCGCCGGTGTGTGAGCCACCCGACCACACCTTTGCCGTCTGTGTCGAGGATCGGCAGGCCCTCGTCGTCGGTCGCGGCCAGCGCCCTGACCGCGTCCTCGAGTGACTCATCGACGCGCAGCTCGGGTGCCCGGCGTGCCACGTCGCGTAGCTGCTCGGGCGCCAGCGGCCGCGGCAGCTTGCCCATCGCCTCGCCGACCTTGATCTGCGACATCAGGGTTCCCTGGGGCGCGTCGATGTCGACCCCGCGGCGGCGCAGCTTGAGCGTGTAGATCGTGTCCGCTGTCAGCGCGTTGCTCAGCGCGGTCGCGACGACGACGGCGAACATCAGCGGCAGGATGATTCGGTAGTCGCCGGTCAGCTCGAAGATGATCAGCACAGCGGTGATCGGGGCGCGCGCGCAGGAGGCGAATACAGCGCCCATCCCCACCAGCCCGTATGCGCCGGCGGCGAGCGCCAGACCTGGCAGCAGATCGTGGGCGATCGCACCATAGGCTGAGCCGAGCATCGCGCCCATGAAAAGTGACGGGGCGAACACTCCGCCTGAGCCGCCGATCCACATCGTCATGCTGGTCGCGAGGATCTTCGCCGCGAGCAGACCCAGCAGAGCGAGGATCACGTAATGGCCCGCGACGGCCAGTTGGAGGACCGGGTACCCGACGCCGTACATCTGAGGGACAGCAAGCAGGAGCAGGCCGAGCAGCACACCCCCGGCGGCGGGGCGTAGCCAGTCGGGCTGGTTTTTCCAGAGCCGGTCGGCGATGTCCTCTCCGGCGTAGAGCACGCGCACGAAGCCGAGCCCCACGCCCGTGGCGAGCACGCCCAGGCCGGCGTAGAGCAGCAGCTCGAGCGGCGAGCTGAACGTGAAGCCGGGCAGCGACAGAAACGGGTGGCTGCCGAACGCTGCACGACCGATCGCATCCGCGGTAACCGAGCTGAGCACGACCAGCCCGAACGATCGCGTCTCGAAGTTGCGCAGGATCAGCTCCAGCGCGAAGAACACCCCCGCGATCGGCGCGTTGAACGTCGCCGAGATCCCGCCCGCCGCGCCACACGCGACGAGCAGGCGAAGCTGAGACTCCGGCAGGCGCAGCGCCTGGCCGGCCACCGAGCCGAGGGCTGAGCCGATCTGGACGATCGGCCCCTCCCGCCCGACCGATCCGCCCGAGCCAATGCAAATAGCCGAGGCGAGCGACTTCACGATGGGCACCTGCGGGCGCATCCGGCCACCCAGCCTGTTCACGGCATACATCACCTCCGGCACGCCGTGCCCACGTGCCTCGGGCGCGAAACGGCTGACCAACGGCCCGTAGATGAGGCCGCCGACAACCGGCGCCAGCACAACGAACCAGATCCCCAAGCCCGGGATCAGCGGGTTGCTCGCGTGACCGACGGCGCTGTAGTCCTTATGCCCGCTGAACACGTAGGTGAAGCCCAGGATCATGTAGCGAAACGCGATCGCTCCCAGCCCGGCGCCGGCGCCGACGAGCAGCGCGAGAACCATCAGCCCGCGCTGTCCTGTCGCCACCGAGCGCCGCAGCCGCTCGCGCCAGCCTGAGGCAAGCACGGTCAGATATGTGTCAGCCATCTGCTTCCGAGCCTACGCAACGGTTCCGCCTGCGCACTGTGCCCAACGCCAACACGACTGTTTGGCTGTCAGGCTGCTGACATGAGCGGCGCCAAACCTGCCTCTGGAGGCGTGTGTCACGTCCTGCGTGAGGATCGCACGCTGGCCGAAGCGGTCCCACAGGCTCACAGGCAACAGGCGATCGAAGAGTGCCTCGCCCGAACCATCAGCATCGCTCCGGGACGTTGGAGCGGCCAGGGAACCTCCGCGATTCGTGACGGGATCGGTCTGCTGGTCCTGCAAGGGCTGCTGATCCGTCGGGTTGGGATCGACGGGCGCTTCGGTGCCGAGCTCCTTGGCGAGGGCGACCTGTTGCGACCATGGCAGGGTCAGGACGTCTCGCCGGCGCTACCGCGAACGACCGGCTGGCGGGTCCTTGAACCAACCCGGGCGGCGGTGCTCGACTCGCGTGCCGCGCAGCGGCTCGCGCGCTACCCCGAGCTCACAGGGAGTCTCGTCGGCCGCGCGCTCGAGCGCTCGCGCAACCTCGCCGTGAACATGGCGATCGTCCACCAGCCCCGCGTCGATGTCCGCCTGCACATGCTTTTCTGGCAGCTCGCTGACCGCTGGGGCCGTGTACGCACCGACGGGGTGAGGGTGCCGCTGCACCTCACTCATGCGGTCCTCGCCGACCTTGTCGCAGCGCGCCGGCCCACCGTGACCAGTGCGCTCTCCGAGCTCGCCGACCGCGGGCTCGTACGCGCCGTCGAAGGCGCGTGGCTGCTCTCGGGAGAGCCGCCCGGGGAGCTGCTGGAGCTGCGGGTGGCCATCGCGCCACACGCGCCGGCGGACGGGACTGGTGACACCTAGAGGCGGGCAACCAGGATCGGCATCGCAGGGACCGTCGTCATAATTCTGACCGGTTCCGTTGGCGGTGCGCGTTTCGCGATGAGATGCTGCTCGCGTAGGGTCGTTGCACGCGGAGAGGCGGGCGTGTATCCCGAGCGCACGGCCACACCCGACGCGGGGTGTGGCCCGCTCGGGCTCGCATATATGAGTTCAGCCACTCAGTTGCTGGCGATTCTCACACCGCAGTGCGCCGCGTGCAGCTGGCGGCAGACGACCACATAGCCCGCGCGCGGCTGTTCGTGTGAGTTGGTGAGGCCGGCGTCGAAGCGCGTGGAGCTCGTGCCGCCGTTCCAGTCGTAGATGTACATGCGCTTGATCTGCGGATGCGCGGCGGCGACGGCGAACATGAACTTGAGCACCTTCGCCGCGCGCGTCAGCCCGGAGCCGTGCTTGTTTGGGAAGCTGTTCGCGAACTGCACGATCCCGCCGGTCTCGGTCAGCCACACCTGGCCGCCGAGGGCGCGCACGAGATCGCTTGTGCGCCAGCCTTCCAGGCGGTTGACGTCAGAGTAGTTGTGCAGGCCCCAGATCTTCGGCATGACGGTCTCCAGGCGGTAGATCTCGCGCTTGAATTCGGAGATGTACCGCACTGTGGGACCGATGTTGTAGGCATCGAGCACGTCCAGGCCGATGACCGTGCAGCCCCTGCACACGCGTATCAGCGCCTGGTAGTACTTGGCGTCCGCGACCGCCGACGGGCTGGAGAACAGATGGGGTTCGTTGCCGCGGTTGGCCTCGTCCCAGGACTCCCACTGCTTTACGTTGGGGAACAGCTTCACAAACCTCTGCACGTCGCGCTGGTAGGCGCTGACGCTGGGCATCTTCGTGGGGGTGTATTCGGAATGATAGAAAGCGACCAGCAACTGCTCGTGTGCGGCTTCGGCGTCGCGGATGAACGTGATCGCCTGATCGAGCGAGTACGGATGCACGACGGCGTCGTAGGGCACGACGTAGCGCACGATCTTCGTGTGCAGCTGCTGGTAGAGCGGGTTGGCGAACATCCGCGCCTGCTCGTCGCCGATGCCCGTCAGGTAGCTGGAGGCCGCGTGGGCGGAGCTGCGCGCCGCGCCCGCCTCGCTGATCGCGCCCGGCGTGAGCGCGGCCGAAAGGATCGACAGCGTGAGGATCGAAAGCAGGCGGCGGGTTGTTCTGCGAGTTGATCTCATACCGGTGCGCAACAGGGTAGGGGCTGGAGGGTTGCGGGCATCTCGACAGTCTTACGAGGCACTTAGGCCACCACCTGCTCCGCGCGAGCAGTTTTACGAGGCTTTTAGCCGCCGGCCGGGATGGCTCGCGCTCGCCGGCCGCTGGCGCCGGCTCAGTCGGCGGCCGGCTCGACGGGCCACGCCGCCTCGGCGGCGTGCGTGCGCAGCGCGGGGTCGGCGACGATGCGCACGTCCACGCCCGGCAGTCCGCGCAGCAGGCGCAGCAGCAGCGAGCGCTCGGAGCCGGCGCTCAGACGCCCCAGTCCGCGTCGTTCGGATGGCGTGCCGATGAACACATACGTGGTCCCCAGCTGGCGGGCGATCCTGACGGCCACCGCCGCCACGTCCTCGCCCTCCTCCAGTCGCAGACGCGCGCCGAGCATCGCCGTCAGCCGCCTGAGCTCCTCCAGGCGCTTGCGATCCTCGGGGTTCGGCTCACGACCGGGCGGACGCACGACGAGCACGTCGAGCTCGGCGTCCAGGCGCTGGGAGGAGCGCCACGCACGCCGCACGATCCGCTCGGAGTGCGGCGCGAGGGTCACGAGCGCGAGCAGCCGCTCGGCGATCGCCTGCGGACTGTCCTGCGCCGCGACCGGCAAGCCCTCCTCGTCGCGGCGCACCATCGGGCTGGGCTCGCGCACCAGACGCTTGACCTCGACGTCCTCGGCCACCTGGCGCAAGGCCGTCTCGCGCAGCGCCGACAGGTTCTCGATCTTGAAGAAGTTGTTGAGCGCCGCCGGAACGCGCTCCTGGGGGTAGACCTTGCCCGCGCGAAGACGCCCGATCAGCGCCTCCGGGGTGAGGTCGATCAGCACGACCTCGTCCGCGCCCGAGAGGACCTCGTCGGGGATCGTCTCGCGCACGAGCGCGCCGGTGAGCTGGGTCACCTGATCGTTGAGGCTCTCCAGGTGCTGGACGTTGACGGTCGAGTACACGTCGATCCCCGCGTCGAGCACGTCGCGGACGTCCTCGTAGCGCTTCTCGTGCTCCAAGCCCGGCGCGTTGGTGTGCGCGAGCTCGTCGATCAGGCACAGCTCGGGCTTGCGCGCGAGCACCGCCGGCAGATCCATCTCCTCCAGCGGAGTGCCGCGATAGACCAGCCGCCGGCGGGGAATGATCTCCAGGCCCTGCGCCTGCGCGAGCGTCTCCGCGCGCCCGTGCGCCTCGATGTAGCCGATCGCCACATCGCGCCCGTTGTCGGCTTCGGCGGCCCCCTCCTGGAGCATGCGGTAGGTCTTGCCCACCCCCGGCGCCATGCCGATGAAGACCTTCAGGTGTCCTTTCTCGTCGGTCATGGCAGGCGTGTGGGACGCTACCGGAGTGCCCTGGCCACGGACGGGCGCGCCGCGCTGGGCGCCTCGCCGCTCTCAGGGCTCGCGCGCGGCGGCGCTGGCGGGCACCACGGCCAACACCGCGTCGTAGCGGCGGCGCACGTCCTCGCGGTCGGCCTTCTCGGGCACCGACTCCTCGCTCACGCGCAGGATCATCGCCGCCTGCTCGAGCAGCAGCTCGCGTTGCTCGGGGGAGCTCACATACGCCATCACCTTGGCCAGCCCGTCGAGCTGGCGGATCATCACCGCCGGCATCCCGCGGCTGGCCTGGCGGATCTTGTCGTGCGCGCGCTCGACCAGACGCCGGAAGCTGACGGTGACGGTGATCACGCGCACGTGGCCGGCGGGGTCGCGATGGACCGCCGCCGGGTGCCAGTGCTGGGCGATCTTGCCGAGCCCGTCACCCAGCCAGTCGATGCACGCGAGCGCCGTGAAGGTGTCGTTGACCGCCGGCGAGAGCGCGCGGATGGCGATCTCCACGAGCTGATCGACGGCGAACGAGAGATCCTGGGTGAGCGTTCGGTGCGGGCCGGTCGCGTGCGCGCCGCCGAGCGCCCGGGCGACGCCCGGCGCGGCTGTGGCGGGCCACACGTGCGCCAGCGGCTCGCCCTCGACGACGAAGTGGCCGGGGCGGCGCAGCAGGCGGATGACCGCGTGGCCGCGACCGGCGATCTCGATCAGCGTGCTCATGCTCACGTACTGCAGATAGCCGCTGCTCGGCGCGCGCACGACCGCGCTGTCCTCATCCAGACGCACCAGCATCTCCGACAGCGACGGTCCCGCCTTCGGCGCGGCGGAGCCCGGCGGCGCGACTTCGGCGTCGATCGCTCGCGATAGGTCTCCGGCGATCGATGCGATCACCTGCGGCAGCTGGATCGACTTGGCGATGTGGTCGATGAACACCACCAGCACCCCCACGTCCGCGATCACGAGCGCCATCGTCATCGTCAGCGACGCGTGTGGGACGAATTCCCCGTGAGCGCCCGGGCGCATCGTGACGAGCACGAGGATCGCGTAGACGAACGTCGCCACGAAGCTCCCAAGCGTGAGCTGGGTGATCCGGTCGCGGATGAAGTTGCGCAGCATGCGCGGCCCGAACTGGGTCGAGGCGAGCGTCAGCGTCACGATCGTGATCGAGAACACGAGCGTCACGACGGTGATCACCGCTGCAGCGATCGTCGTCACGATCTCCCGCGCGGCATCGGCGGTGCCGCTGATCACCCACGAGGGGAGGTGCAGCGAGCCGTCATACGCGGCGCGATCGAGCGCGTAAGTGCAGGCGAACAGCGCGACCGCGAGCACGATCTCGACCGTAGGCACCAGCCACAGATTGGTGCGCAGGGCCTCGCGCCGCCAGGCGGACGGCACTGGAGCTTGGAGTCTCACGCCGACCCGGCTCCGCTGGCGGCGCGGTGCCGGCGTCGCGAAAGGCGGATCGGGAGGTTGAGGTCGTCGCACATGGTGACTCGGGCAGCGCAAAGCGCTGCCGACCAGTCTTCCCGGCTCACCGGCGCCTACGATACTGTGGCGGCTGGCGGAGATGTTGGATGAGCGGCCGCGGGTGGCGCGTAGCGCGAGTCATTCGTCGGCCACGCGATCCAGGCCGCCGTCCTCGAGCGCGTCCTCGATGCTCCAGATGGCCTCGATCACCGTTTGCTGGCTGTTTGCGTTGAACAGCGGTCCGATGCCGTCGGTCAAGAAGATGCGCGCGAGCGCGACGCCCCTGGGAGCCATCGGAGCCTCCCCTTCCAGTCGTTCGGCCAAGCCGAGGATCGCGTGCCGGCTGCTGAGCACCGCCCGACGATCGACGACTACCGCGGTGAGAGCCGGGCGAGACCCGACACGCTCCGCGTATCTGACGATCCCGTACAGCGCTCGGGCTGTCTGTCGCAGGGTGCGGGGATCGACCAGCTGACCGGCGCGCAGCGCGAGCGTGGCAGACGACCAGTAGGGGCTGCCCGCGGCTATCCGGCGGTCGAGCGTTCCGCGAGTGATGTACACCCGCAGGCGCAGAATCAGTGGGTGGTCGATCGCAGCCGCTCGCTCACGACGGTGAAACGGGGCTGCTTCGAAGGCGTCCGTCCTCATCGCGCCCGCCTCAGAAATGCCCCTTGACGGCCTTGATCGAGATCCGCCGCGTGTCCTGCGGGGCGGGGCGCACGATCATGATCTCGGCTGGGACGCGGTCCAGCATCCAGCGCAGATCCTCATAGTCGAGGCCCGCGCGAGGGTCTTCGTCGGCGGAGACGATGATGCGGTCGAAGTGCTCCTGCTCGAGCAGTTTGCGCAGGGCGTCGCGGGCCGATCGCCCGCGCCCGACGCGCGAGTCGACGGGCACCCCCAGCGAGGTGGCGCGCTGCTCGATCGCCTCGAGCAGCGGCATCCCGCGCGCGCACTGCACCGGCAGGGCCGTTTCCAGCGGCAGGTTCAACGGCACGCGCGCGAGGAACGCGGGCATGATGATCGCGTTCTCGGCCTTCGCCAGGCGCACCGCCGCCTCGAAGGAGCGGCGGGAGATCTCCTGGCCGGTGAACGGGAGCAGGATCCGGCGGCTGGGCTCGATTCGGTTGCGCGCCGGCAGGCGCCCGTGGGGCGGCAGCCAGTAGCCCGCGGCGATCCCCAGCAGGGCGCTGGCGCAGCCGACCCCGACGATCAAGGCGACGCTCACACTCCCTCCCCACTGGAGCCGGTGGGGCGTTGCGAGCGGTCGGCGACGATGCGCACGTCGACGCCTGGGAGAAGCTGCATCAGCCGCTGGGGCAGGGGCGTGCGCAGGCGCGCGAGCCCGCGTGTGGGGCGCGAGCCGCCGATCAGGATGTACGTGGTCCCGCGCCTGCTGGCGACCTCTACGATCGCGCTCGCGAGGTCGTCGGACTCCTCTTCGAGCATGTTCGCGCCTAGCACTGACGCGAGCTGGCGCAGCGCGGCCAGCGAGCGCTGTTCGTCGTCGGAGAGGTCCTTGCCCGGCCCGCGCACCCACAGCAGGTCCAGGCCGGCGCCGAGTCGCTGTGCCGAGCGCCACGCGCGGCGTACGAGCCGCTGGGCGCCCGGGTAGGGCTCGACGAGCGCGAGCAGGCGCTCGCCGACGGCCTGCGGCGCGTCCGCGGCCAGGCTTTCCTCGCGCGAGCCGACGAGCTCGGTGGTCAGGCGCTTGGCGCCGACCTCCTCTGCCACCTGACGCAGCGCGACCTCGCGCAGCGCGGACAGGTTCTCGATCTTGAAGAAGTTGTTGAGCGCCGCGTCGATGCGCTCGGCCGGATACACCTTGCCGGCGCGCAGGCGCTCGAGCAGCGCCTCCGGGGTGAGGTCGATCAGCACCACCTCGTCGGCGCGCCCAAGGATCGCGTCGGGGATCGTCTCGCGCACACGCACGCCGCTCAGCTCGGTGATGTGGTCGTTCAGCGACTCCAGGTGCTGGACGTTGAGCGAGGAGAGCACGTCGATGCCGGCGTCGAGGATCGCTTCGATGTCCTCATAGCGCTTGGCGTGCTCGGTCCCAGGTGGGTTCGTGTGCGCCAGCTCGTCGATCAGGCACAGCTCGGGCGCGCGGCTGAGTATCGCGGGCAGGTCCATCTCTTCGAGCACCGCCTCGCGGTAGCGCACGCGCCTGCGCGGCAGAATCGCCAGGCCCTCGGCCACGCGGACGGTGTCGACGCGGCCGTGGGTCTCGAGCAGGCCGATCACGACGTCGCGGCCCGCGTCCAGCTCGGCGTGGCCCTCTAGCAGCATGCGGTAGGTCTTGCCGACTCCCGCGGCCATGCCGATGAAGACCTTCAGGCGACCGCGGCTGTTCGGGGCGCAGGCGACCATGGCAGTGATCTCGCGCTCGCGCCCGTCGCGACGCGCTCGCTGCTCATCCCCCGAGCAGGTTGTGGACGATCAGGTCGATCAGCTTGATGCCGATGAACGGCGCGATGATCCCGCCGAGGCCGTAGATCCACAGGTTGCGCCGCAGCAGCGCGCTCGCGCCGATCGGCCGGTAGCGCACCCCGCGCAGCGACAGCGGGATCAGCAGCGGGATCACGATCGCGTTGAAGATGATCGCGGAGACGATCGCCGATTCGGGGTTGCCGAGGTCCATGATGTTGAGAACGTGCAACGGGCCGTCGGCTGGGTGGGATCCAAATCCTGCGGCGTAGGTGGAGATGAACACGGCGGGCAGGATCGCGAAGTACTTGGCCACGTCGTTGGCGATCGAGAACGTCGTCAGCGCGCCGCGCGTGATCAGCAGCTGCTTGCCCACCTCGACGATCTCGATCAGCTTCGTCGGGTTGGAGTCGAGGTCGACCATGTTGCCGGCCTCGCGCGCGGCCTGAGTGCCGGTGTTCATCGCCACGCCGACGTCCGCCTGGGCCAGCGCCGGCGCGTCGTTGGTGCCGTCGCCCGTCATCGCGACCAGGCGGCCGTCCTGCTGCTGCTCGCGGATCAGCGCGAGCTTGCGCTCGGGCGTGGCTTCGGCGAGGAAATCGTCGACGCCTGCCTCCTCGGCGATCTTGGCCGCGGTCAGGCGGTTGTCGCCGGTCACCATCACGGTCTTGATGCCCATCGCCCGCAGCTGGTCGAAGCGGGCCTTCATGCCCTCCTTGATCGTGTCCTTGAGGTAGATCACGCCCAGCACCTGGTTGTCGCGCGAGACCGCCAGCGGCGTGCCGCCCTCGTTGCCGATGCGGTCCAGCGCGGCCTGCAGCTCCGGCGGCGGCGAGCCGCCTTCGCTCTTGACGAGCTCGATGATCGCGTCGCCCGCGCCCTTGCGCAGCCGCCGCCCGTCGATGTCCACACCACTCATCCTGGTCTGCGCGGTGAACGGCACGAACTCGGCGTTCAGGGTGCTCATGTCGTGCTCGCGGATGCCGTACTGCTTGGCCAGCACGACGATCGAGCGACCCTCGGGCGTCTCGTCGGCGAGCGAGGCCATCTGCGCGACCTCCGCCAGCTCGGACTCGGGCACGCCCGGCATCGGCACGAATTCAGAGGCGAGCCGGTTGCCGATCGTGATCGTGCCGGTCTTGTCGAGCAGCAGCACGTCGACGTCGCCGGAGGCCTCCACGGCGCGCCCCGACAGCGCGAGCACGTTGCGGCGCACCAGGCGATCCATACCGGCGATCCCGATCGCCGACAGCAGCGCCCCGATGGTGGTCGGTATCAGCGCGACGAGCAGCGCGATCAGGGTGGTGTCCGAGATCGCCGTCCCGGCGAACAGCCCGAACGGGCGCAGCGTCGCGACCACGATCACGAAGATCAGCGTCAGCGCCGCGAGCAGGATGTTCAGCGCGATCTCGTTCGGCGTCTTGCGCCGCTCGGCGCCCTCGACGAGGGAGATCATGCGATCGAGGAACGACTGCCCCGGCTCCTGGGTGATTTCCACGACGATTTCATCGGAGGTGACGCGCGTGCCGCCGGTGACGGCGCTGCGGTCGCCGCCCGACTCGCGGATCACCGGCGCGGACTCCCCCGTGATCGCCGACTCGTCCACGGTCGCGATGCCCTCGATCACCGTGCCGTCGCCGGGGATCAGCTCGCCGGCGGGCACGACCACGACGTCGCCGCGGGTCAGCTCGGAGGCCGCCTTGGTGGAGCCGTCGCGCAGCGTCGCGACCGTCTCCTTGCGCATGTTGCGCAGCGTGTCCGCCTGCGCCCGACCACGCCCCTCGGCGAACGCCTCGGCCATGTTCGCGAACACGACCGTCAGCCACAGCCAGATCGAGATCGTGAACGTGTACCACGACGGCTCGGCCCCGCCGAGCGATTCGCCGCCGCCGAGCTGGATGAACCACGTTACGGTCGTGATCAGCGCGCCGATCTCCACCACGAACATCACCGGGTTGCGGACCTGCACGCGCGGGTCGAGCTTCTTGAAGCTGTCGATCAGCGCGCGCACGACGATGTCGCGCTTGAACAGCGAGATCGCCTGTCGCTCGTGGGTCGCTGGCATCTGCGCGGACATCAGTTGGTCGCTCCTGTCAGACGGTCGAGTGCGAGGTTGAGCTCGAGCACGTTGACGCCTTCCTCGCCGGAGAAGCCGAGCCCGCGACCCGATGTGTACTTGGCGATCAGGCCGTCGACCGTCGCCCTCGAGAGGCCGCGCACTGTCGCCACCCGGTAGGCCTGGATCCAGGCGTTGGCCTTCGAGATTTCAGGGTCGAGGCCCGATGCCGAGCTGTTGACCGCGTCGACCGGGATCTTCGCCACGGTCAGCCCGGGGTCGTATTCGGTCTTCGTGGCCGGGTTCTTGTTCAGTTCCAGGTAGGCCTTGATGTTTTCTTCGTCGGCTTCCTTGGTCTTGACGCTGTTCGGCCCGTGGTTGGAGAACGTGCTCGCCGCCGCGTTGTCCGCGCCCCCTTCGGTGGCCGACGGACGCGACTGGAAGTAGCGCGGGTCCGGTTCGGTGACGAGTTCGCCTTCCTTTTCCTCAGGCTTGCCGTTCTTGCCGATCACAGGAGCGGCGAAGCTCTGGCCGATGATCTTCGAGCCTACGAGCTTGCCGTCGAGGTGAATCTGCTGCCCGTTGGCGTCGCCCGGGAACGCGACCTGGCTGATGCCGGTGATGGCCAGCGGATACACGAGCCCGAGCAGGATCGCGAAGACGATCACCGCCAGGATCGATGTGATGGTGTCACGAACCCACGGCTTCATATCAATACAGGTGTCCGGTCAGGCCCTGGACGATCGGTCCGAGCAGCAGGGCGGGGAAGAACGTGAGCGCGCCGACGAGGATGATCACGCCGATCAGCAGCACCACGAACGTGCCGTTGTCGGTGCGCATCGTGCCGAGGCCGGCGGGGGTGACGCGCTTGCCGGCCAGCGCGCCGGCGACGGCGAGCGCGAACAGGATCGGCGCGTAGCGCGCGAAGATCATGTCGAAGCCGCCGAGCACGTCGGCGAAGCTGATGCCGTGCGAGCCGAGGTTGCCGGCGTTGGGCTGGATGAAGCCGGTGTAGCCGGCGAACGCGGAGCCGTTGTTGTTCGCCTGGGAGAGGTAGGCGTAGAAGGTCTCGGAGAAGGCCTGCGGCGTGTGGATGCCCAGCTTCGCGGATGTCGCCACTTCTGCGATCGACGCTCGCCCGGACTTGCTCGCGGTCGCCAGCGCCGTGCAGAACAGCGCCGCCAGCGGCGTGATCAGGATGCCCAGCCCGGCGAGCTTTATCTCCCTCGCCTCGAGCTTCTTGCCAAGCCACTCCGGCGTGCGTCCGACCATCAGCCCGCCGATGAACACCGCCAGCAGCACGTACAGCAGGATCGAGTACAGACCGGTGCCTACGCCGCCGAAGATCACCTCGCTGGCGGACAGGTTGGCGAAGGGCACCGCACCACCGATACCGGTGAAGGACTCGATCGCGCTGTTGACGGCGCCGCACGAGGTGACGGTGGTGATGACGTCGAACAGCGCCGAGCCGGCGATCCCGAAGCGCTGCTCCTTGCCTTCCATGTTGCCCCCGCCCGAGCCGGAGATCACACCCGTGTGCAGACCGGCAGCGTGCTGGGCGGGCGAGCCGTGGGCCTCGGCGATGTAGGCGACGATGACCGCGCCGAGGAACATGAACATCACGGTCGCGTAGATCGCATAGCCCTGGCGACGGTTGCTGGTCATGCGCCCGTACATGAAGATCAGCGCCGCCGGGATGATCAGCACTATCAGCATCTCGAAGAAGTTGGTGAACTGAGTGGGATTTTCGAACGGGTGCGCCGAGTTGGTGTTGAAGAAGCCGCCACCGTTGGTGCCGAGCATCTTGATCGCCAGCTGGCCGGCCACCGGGCCCATCGCGATTTTCTGTTCCAGGCCGGTGATCGTGTGGACCGTCAGATAGTTGGACAGGTTGGCGATCACGCCCTGGGAGGCGAGCACGATCGCGCTGAGCACCGACAGCGGCGCGAGCACGTACAGGATCGTGCGCACCATGTCCTGCCAGAAGTTGCCGATGCTCTTTCCGCTCCGGGAGATGATCCCACGCACGAGGGCTGCCGCCACGACGATACCGACCCCCGCCGACAGCCAGTTCTGCACCGTCAGCCCGATCATCTGGCTGAGGTAGCTCATGGTCGTCTCACCGCTGTAGTACTGCCAGTTGGTGTTCGTCATGAACGACGAGGTGACGTTGAACACCACGTCCGCCGGGGCGGAGTGGTAGGCGAGCGGGTTCAGGCCGTGCGGCACGAAGAACGCGTCCTGCGTGCGCAGCACGATGTACAGGAAGATCCAGCCGGCGAGCGAGAAGATGATCAGGCTTTTCGCGTATGCCTTCCAATCCTGACCACGCTGCTCATCGACGCGGAGAATGCGGTAGAGGAAGCGCTCGGGACCGGCGAATATCGGTGAGAAGATCACCCGCTCGCCCGTGTACACCCTCGCCATGTAGCTGCCCAACGGGAAGGCGAGCACGGTCAGGACGACCACGAACGCCACGATCGTGAACCAGCCGGCGAACGTCATCTCTTAGAGCTTCTCCCCGCGAATCAGCGCGTAGAAGAGATACGCGATCACCAGCACGGAGACGACCAGGCCGAAGAAGTCGGCGCCGCTCATGTGCGCGACGAAGAAGCCGAGCGGAAGCGAACCGCTCATACCCGGTCGATTCCCTCGATCATCAGCAGCAGGATCGCGAACATGACGACCCCGAGAACTATGTACACGACGTCCATGCGCTCACTATTGACGCCGGCGCGTCACGAAGGCGTAACGAAACCGCCTTCACACATAACGATTTCGTAACGATGAGCTAAAGGCCAACCCCCGAGCCGGCGAAGCGACCAGCGGCCCGCCTGTCACTCGGCGAAGCGGTACCCGACTCCGGGGTCGGTCACGATGAATCGAGGCCCTCCCATCCCGCCCGCGCCGCCGTCCGGCTCGATCTTGGCCCGCAGCCGCGCGATGTGCGTGCGCAGCGGCTGGATGTCGTCGACGTACTCCGCCCCCCACACCTCCGCGAGCAGCTTGCGATGGGTCATCAGCCGCCCGCGGTTGCGCGCGAGCACGCGCAGCAGGTCGAACTCGATCGGGGTGAGGTGCACCGGCTCGCCGTCGCGGCGCACGACCCGCGCGGCCAGGTCTATCTCCAGCCCTTCCACGTGGATGCTCGGCTCCTCCTCCCCGCGAGCGGCCCTGCGCAGCGCCGCGTTCAGCCGCGCCACCAGCTCGCGGTTGCCGAACGGCTTGGTTATGTAGTCGTCGGCGCCGGCCTCCAGCGCCCGCACCTTCTGCTCCTCCTCGCCCACCGCCGAGAGCACAAGGATCGGCATCGCGCTCCACTCGCGCAGCCTGCGCGTCAGCTCGATGCCGTCGCCGTCGGGCAGCACCAGATCGACGATCGCCGCCCCCGGCGGGCGCACGGCGGCCAGGTCGAGCGCCTGCGAGACGGTTTCCGCCGGCACCGCCTCGAACCCAGCCTCGCGCAGCACCACCTTCAGCGCGCGCACGATCTGCGGCTCGTCGTCGACGACCAGCACGCGCGTGGCCCGCGCCGGCTCGACCGGCGCCGCGGCGCTCATGCCGCCGGCTCCCGACCGGCGTTCGGCGCCATCGCCATCCGAGCCTCATCCGCGCCGGCCACGGCGACCTCCGGCGCCGTGCCGGCCCGCGGCTCCCCGCCGGGCTCCTCCAGCGGCATCTCGAACACGAACGTCGCGCCCTGTCCGGGCAGGGACTCCACGTACAGCGAGCCGGCGTTCGCCTCGGTGAAGCCGCGCGCGATCGCCAGTCCCAGACCCGATCCGCGGTGCCCGCTGCCGGGGGTGCCGGCGCGGTAGAACGGCTCGAACACCCGCTCCAGCTGGGCCGGCGGGATCCCGGGGCCGCGGTCGACGACGCGCACGATCACGCGATCGCCCGTCGGCCTCTGCCCCGGCTGGCGCTCGGCGCCGTCGCCGTCGGCCGCGCCGGCCTGCGCGCGGCTGCCGGCGAGACGGCGCACCGCGCGGGCGCGAACCGACACCGGGTACCCGCCCGAGTGCCGTCGCGCGTTCTCGAGCACGTTCACGAACGCGCGCTCCATCTGCACGGGATCGACGCTCACGAGCGGCAGATCGCGGTCGATCGACAGGGCGAACGCATCCGAAGCGGCCCCCACCTCCGCGACCGCCGCGCGGACCAGATCCTCGATCGACGTCCACTCTCTACGCGGCTCGGCGGCGCCGGCTTCCAGGCGCGAGAGATCGAGCAGGTTGTCGACCAGCCGCGACAGCCGCTTCGCCTCCTCCTGGATGACCATCGCCATCTCCTGGCGCTCGGCCGGCGAGAGCGTCGGCGAGCTGAGAGCCTCACCGGCGGCGGAGATGGCGGTGAGGGGTGAGCGCAGGTCGTGCGAGACCGCGCGCAGCAGCGCCGTCTTGACCGTGTCCGCGCGACGCAGCGACGCCGTCTCCACGACCCCGCCCAGCAACGTGTCACGCTCGAGCGCCGCGCTCAGCAGCGCCTCCAGCGCGGGCACCACGCGCTCCTGCAGCCGGCGCAGCTTGGCCTCGGAGGCATCAGCTCCCACCAGCAGCGTGCCCACACGCCGTGTGCCCTCGCGCAGCGGGAAGGCGACCGTGCGCTCGTCGCCTTCGACGGCCTCCATCTCGATCGCCGCCGAGTTCAGTTCCAGCGCCTGAGCCAGCCGCGCCGCGGCCGTCGGCAGAGCCTCGCTGAGACTGCCTCCGCGGAGCAGAAGCGTGGCCATCTCCGCCGCCAGGTCGGCCTCGCGCCTGCGCCCCTCCGCGTCGCGGGTGCGCGCGCGCGTGACCTCCGCGACGGAGCTCGCCAGGAACGCCACCACCAGGAACGCCGCCAGCGCGACCCAGTTGCTCGAGTTCTGCAGCGTGAAGCGCCCCACCGGCGGGAGGTGGAAGAAGTTGAACGCGGCCGCGCTGATCACGCCCGTCGCAACGCCCAGCCACGCGCCCCACGTGACCGACACCACCAGCACCGCGGGAAGGTAGACGACGCTCAACGCCACGATCGGCGCGACGTGCGCCAGCGGATAGACGATCAGCGTCGACAGCGCCACCGCGACGAGCGCCGTGATCGCGCCCACCCGCCGCGGGGGCGGTTCTGAGGCCAGCAGGAAGCCGAACGGGGAAGACACCTGTATCAGCGTATGGCGAACGGGGCGGGTCTCGCCTCCCGCCCCGTTCGGTGCGCCCTACGCGGTTCGGTGCGCTCGCGGAGCCTGGCTCGCCCTCGGCCGAGCCCTGCTCGATGTCGTATCCCACCGTCCCGGGCCACCATCATCGGCGGGTGCGCCCGCCGGTACGTGACCCTCCCGTGACCAGCCTGTGATCATCTCGTGACGATCCGCGCGTATGTGTCCGACGCGTGCGTCCGCATCACTCGTCCAGTCTCAAGCAAATCCGCTCGTGCGCCGACAACATCGGGGTACTACCGGCGAGACGATGACTACACGCACGCGCCACAAAGTCGCGCTGGGTCCGGCCGCCGTAACGGCCGCGTTCCTTCTGCTCTGCGCGCTCGCCTCCTGCGCCTTCGCATCTGCCGCGGCCTCGGCCTCGGCGGGAACGGTCGCGCCGCTGCCCCCCTCGGACTACGCGGTGCGCGCCGCATGTCCCCCGCCTGTGGCGGGACGCGCCGCGTGCCTGGCGCAGCGGCTCGTCCCCGAGACCGCCGAAGCGCGCGCTCACACCCACCCCCTGGGAGTCGCCCGCGCGCTACGCCGGCGCTCGGCCTCCCCGTCGGCCGCCGAAGGGGTCTACGACCTCACGCCGGAAGACCTGCACCTCGCCTACCAGCTGCCGCTGAGCACGACAGCCTCCTCGACCCAGACGATCGCGCTGGTCGACGCCTACAACGACCTCAGCGCAGAAGCGGACCTCGAAACCTACGATCACGAATTCGGGCTCCCCGAATGCACGGCGGCGAATAATTGCTTCACGAAGGTCAACCAGGACGGCCAGACGGGCAATCCGCCGTTCCCGGAAAGCCTGGAAAGCCTGGAAAGCGAAGAAAAGCTCTGCGGCGAAGGACAGCAAGAAGCCTGCTGGCAGGTCCAAGAAGCGAAGGGATGGTCGGTCGAGATCTCGCTCGACATCGAGACCGCTCACGCGGTCTGCCAGAACTGCCACATCGCGCTCGTCGAGGCCGAATCGCCGTCCTACGAAGATCTCGAAGCCGCCGAGGAAGCGGCCGTGGGACTTCACGCCACCGAGATCTCCAACTCGTGGGCGGGCCCCGAATGCACCGAAGAAGACGGGTGCGTGCCCGACAGCCCCGCGTTCGACCATCCCGGCACCGTCATCACCGCGGCCGCCGGCGATGACGGCTACCTCAACTGGCTCGAAGAACCGCGCACGAGCGCAGCCAGCTTCCCCGCCTCCTCGCCCCACGTGATCGCGGTGGGCGGCACGCGCCTGCTGCTGCACGCGCAGACGGCCGCGTGGAAAGCCGAGATGGTCTGGAACGACGGCGGCGAAGCCGAAGGCGGCGGCAAAGACGGACACGGCGCCGGCGGAGGCGGATGCAGCGTGCAGTTCACGGCCCAGCCGTGGCAACAGAGCGTCGCCGACTGGTCCTCGGTCGGCTGCGCCGACAAGCGCGCAGTCGCCGACGTCTCCGCCGACGCCGACCCCTACACCGGTATCGCGGTCTACGACTCCCAGAGCATCGGCGAAGAATGGGGAGCGGTCGGCGGCACCAGCCTCGCGTCGCCGTTGATCGCCTCGACGTTCGCCCTCGCCGGCGGAGCTCACGGCGTGGCATATCCAGCGCGGACGCTGTACGAAAACGCCGCCGACTCGCCGACGTCGCTACATGACGTGACCGTAGGGTCAAACGGCGAATGCCTCAAGCCGTTCGACGCAAACACCGAGAGCACGGCGTGCACACCCGCCGAAGAGGCCAAAACGAGCTGCCACTCGACGCTGATCTGCCTGGCCGGGCCTGGCTACGACGGACCCAGCGGCGTGGGAACGCCCGATGGGATCGTCGCCTTCCAGCCGCCCGTGGGAGCGCCCGCCGGCACCGGGGAACCGGGCAGCGGCGGCGGCAAGAGCCCCGCGCCCGAAGGCGGCGGCTCAGGTGGCTCCTTTGGCGGCTCCTCCAGCTCCGGCGGCTCCTCCGGCTCCGGCTCCACCAGCTCCTCGCCGGCGCCGGTGATCACCACGCCGACGCCCGTCACGGTGCGGCTGTCGGGGCTCGCGTTGACCGTCAACGCGCTGATCGCCCTCAACACCAGCCGCCCGCGTCTCTCCGAGCTCGGCTTCACCTTCACGATCAACCTCGCCACGCGCGTGCGCGCGTCGCTGGCGAAGCTGCTCGACAGGCGCGGGCACGCGCGCTGGCAGCCGCTGACGCGCTCGCTCACGATCGCCGCAAGCGACGGGCGAGACTCTCGCCACTTCTCCGGACACGGGGTGCTGCGCAGCGGCACCTACCGCCTGACGCTGACGCCCGTGGGCGGGACGGCACGCTCGATCGTGTTCAAGATCGGGTAGACGGCGCTCCGCGGCTACGCGTCGGGCACGTGCGCCAGCAACCGCTCCCCGTCTTCGGTCAGACGCCACGCGTTGGGCGCTCCGCGCGTGTGGGCGTCGCCCAGCTTCGCGATCAGCCCCCGCTCGTGCAGGCGGTTGAGCAGCTTCGAGATCTGACCCTGGTCGACGACGCCCGCGCGGTCGGCCACCTCACGGTTGCTCGCCCCGGGATAGTCGGCGATCGCGCGTAGGACACGCGCCGTGCGGTAGGTCAGCCGCGTGCTGCCGCCGTGCTCGAGCGAGCGCCCGGCGCCCGGCGCCCCGATCCTCGCTCGCGTGCGCAGGCGGGGCGCGGGACGCGTCAGCTCCCGCCGTGCGACCCCCGCGCCCAGGTAGGGCAGGACGATGATGCTGATGAGCGACCCGAACAGCCCCATCACGCCTCCCGCCTCGTCCGCCAGCAGCCGGTTCTGGAGCACCGCCAGCACTGCGCCGACGACGCCCTCGGCGATCACAGCAGGGGGCTGGTGTCTGCCGGCGGGACCCTCCAGACGACCGCGGTCGACGGCCGCCGCGAGCGCCGCGAGCGTCTTCGCGCGCCTGCGCAGGACCTGCTCGCCGCCGCCCAGCGAGTAGAGGACCAGCAGACGTCCGATCGCGGGCTCGTCTTCGAGGAACGCCAGGAACGCGACCAGCCCCACCTTGATCGCGTCCAGCCAGCGCGGCTCCGCGTCGTAGACGGGCAGCACCCGCTTGCGGGCGCGCCGCACGCCGAGATCGAAGGCCGCCAGCAGGCACGCTTCTCGATCGGGGAACGCCTCGCGAAAGGCCTCGCTGGACACGCCCGCGCGCGCGATCACGTCGGCGACCGTGACGGTCGCGCCGGCGGCGCCGCGCTCCGCCATCGCCTGCGCCATCGCCTCCAGGATCCTCGTTCGTTGAACTTCCTCCACGCCCGCGCAACTCCCCGCTTGACAACTGGGCGAGGAGCCTATCTTCTTATTGTCTAGTCAGGTGGCGTAGGGGCAAGCTCCGGCGGTGCGCCGAACTCCGTCAGACACCGCGGTAGCTCCACGCTTCCGTCCGCGCGCTGTCCGTTCTCCAGCAGGGCCACGAGCGTGCGCCCGACCGCCACCGCGGTGCCGTTGAGCGTGTGCACGATGCGCGTGTGCTGAGCGCCCGGCTGGCGCCCGCCGCGGGCGCGGATGTTCAGGCGCCGGGCCTGGTAGTCGGTCGTGTTCGAGCACGAGGTCAGCTCGCGGTAGCGGCCCTGGCTCGGAAGCCACGCCTCGCAGTCGTACTTCTTCGCCGCGGAGTTGCCGAGGTCTCCCACGGCGATGTTCACGACGCGGTAGGGAAGCTCCAGCTCACCAAGGATCTCCTCCTCGATCGCGAGGATCCGCTCGTGCTCGTGCGCGGAGTCCTCCGGTGAGACGAAGCTGAACATCTCCACCTTGTCGAACTGGTGCACCCTGAAGATCCCTCTCGTGTCCTTGCCGGCGGCGCCTGCCTCGCGCCGGAAGCACGGCGAGAAACCGGCGTAGCGCAGCGGCAGCCGCTCGCTGTCGAGGATCTCCCCGTCGTGCAGCGACGCCAGTGCGACCTCCGAGGTGCCCACCAGGAAGAGCTCGTCCGCCGGCAGGCTGTAGATCTGCTGCTCTGTGTCCGGCAGGAAGCCCGTCCCGTACAGCGCGCGCTCGCGCACGAGCACCGGCGGTATCACCGGCTCGAACCCCGCCGCCCGCAACTTCTCCAGCGCCCAGCGCACGAGCGCCAGCTCGAGCATCACGAGGTCGCCTTTCAGGTAGGCGAAGCGAGCGCCCGACAGCTTCGCCGCGCGGTCCATGTCGATCAACGCGCCCGCCAGCTCGAGATGGTCGCGCGCCTGGAAGTCGAGCTGCGGGATCGTGCCCACCTCCCGCACGAGCTCGTCCTCGGGCCCGGGCGCGGCGGTCGGATCGGGGAGGTTGGGAAGCGGCGCAAGCGCCTCCTGAAGCTCGAGCTCGACCTCGCCCAGCTCGCGCTCGAGCTCCTTCGCACGGGCAGCCACGCCGCGCATGGCCGCAATCTCGCGCTCGCGCTCGCCGGCATCGGCAGCCGCGCGGATCCGCGTGTTCGCCTCGTTCTGCTCCGCCCGCAGCCCCTCCAACTCGGGCAGCAGCGCGCGTCGGCGCCGATCGAGCTCGATCACGCGATCAAGCCCGCTGGCCGCCTCGCCGCCACGACGCGCGAGCGCCGCGCGAACGCCGTCAGGGTCATCGCGAATGAGCTTCAGGTCAAGCACGCAGGGAGCCTACCGGCCTGCGCCAGCACTACCCGGCCTTGCGGTGGTTCCTCTTGCTCCTCATTCAGCCATACGACGGGGCACGCATCCCACGACGGCCCTTTCTGCGCCGACGAACGGGGCACCCGTCCAGCCGTGATCAATAGTCCGGGCGTTCAGCAGCCAACAGCATCTCTCAGCGTCCGGCAGACCTGCGCCATGCGGGGACTCGAGAGCAAGGTGACGCGGCGCCGGAAAGAGGCACGCGGCACCGTGTGGAGGTTGTCGAGGTTGACAACGCATTGCGTAGGAACGCCATCATCCGTCGGCGTCAGCTCAAGCTCGGAGACCAAACCGCGACGCGTCCTTGTCAGAGCAGCCACCACAACCGACCCGATGCGATCGGCTACCGGATCACGCGTCAACACCAGCACCGGCCGGTCCCCGCCCGGCGTGGCGGCGAACCAGATCTCACCCCGCTGCATCGTTCCAGTCCGTCCAATCCTCGGCTGGCCCCCAGTCGGCAATACCCTCAAGCGACCGCTCGGAATCTGTGAGTGGCGCGCGCGCCCACGCCTCGGCATCATGCTCGCTGCTCAAACCGACGAGATGCCGATGGAGGGCGTCGCGAAGGATCTCCGAGCGATCTATCCCAAGCGACTGCGCCCAGCGCTGAACCTCAGCGGCCTCGTCATCCGACACACGAAAGCTAAGCATCGTCATACGGTCAATGATAGCGCGTATGACGACAAGTCAAGTGTAGGAGAGGGCCGTACGTTGCGCAAACCGGGGCGGGCTTGGCAGCGCGCCCGGGTCCGCACTCCCCCGGCAGCGCGCAAGAACCCGCGCTCGCCCAAGCAGGTCGTGAGATCGGCACGACCGTCACGCGAAGCGTCCCGGTCGGGACGAGGTCACGACCTGCGCTTACTTGGTCGACAGTTCGATGTTCGTCGAGGGCTCCTGCTCGGCTTCGAGCCCCGAGTACTTGGCGAGGAAGGCCGCCACCGCCTGCGCCTGTGCGCCGACCAACACGTTCTCGGGCATGATCGCGCCGGAGAAGCCGCCGTTGCGCAAGGCGTAGAGCACCTCTTCGACGTCCTCCTTGCGGTGGTTGAAGTTGGGCCCGTTGGTCTTCAGGCGGTTGGAGATCACCGTCGCCGAGCCGTCCGCGCCGACGACCCCCAGCGTGTGGCAGCCGGAGCAGTGGTCCAGGAACAGCGACGCCCCCTCGTAGTAGGGGCTGGTCTTGGGGATCTGGATCCCTTGCGACCCGCACGCGCCCAGCAGCACAGCGCAGGCGAGCAGGGCGATGCACATGGCTGGGAGCTTCAGGCGTCTGGCCGCGGGCTTCATGCGTCGGGGAATATATAGCGCCACTCAGAACCCGTGAGCCGTGCTCGCCGCTCGCAGCGCCAGGAACACCACCACGATGGCCGACAGCGCCATCACGCCGATCTCGCGGCGCACGATCGCGGCGACCAGCGCCCGCTGCTCTGACTCGCGCAGCGTGGAGACCGCCTGAGCGCTCTCCAGCCCGTGCTGGTCGAGGATCGTCTGGGCGGAGGCGACCCGCAGCTGCTCGGCCACGAACGCGATCGCGAGCGGCAGCAGCGCATACAGATAGAAGAGGTGTTCGCTCGAGTAGCTGCTCGCGGCCGCCAGGCATCCGATGGCGATCGCGTACAGCAGCGCCGAGCCCTGGGCCACGCGCAGCATCACCCAGAAGGCGCGCACCGCCCCGTGATCGCCCGTGCCGCCGCTATACCACAGCCACGCGCCGAGCCCGCCGGTGAGCACGTTCAGCGCCGCCACCGCCAGCGCGCCCGCCACCACCGCCTCGGTCACAGCGCCAACGCCCCGGTCATGGCGCCGATTTCGAGCCGATTGCCACTAGTAACACCCTGCCACATGCGGTGATATAACAGCGCAGCGGTGCTGCGCACTTATCTCCCGGCGATCGTCTTTCTCATTCTCGGCGGCGCCGTGGGGAGCGCCTTCGCGGTCCTCAACTCGGTCATGGGGCCGCGCCGCGCGACCCCCCACAAGCAGGACCCGTACGAGTGCGGCCTGCCGTCGGAGATCAGGAGCGGGATGCGCTTCGGGATCAGCTTCTATCTGATCGCGATGCTGTTCATCCTGTTCGACATCGAGGTCGTGTTCCTGTACCCGATCGCGATCGAGCTGCGCGCCTACGGCAGCTTCGCGCTGATCGAGACGATCGTGTTCATAGTGCTGCTGTTCGTCGCCTTCGCGTACGTGTGGCGCAGGGGAGCGTTGGAGTGGAGGTGAGGCGCGAGATCCTCAGCGCGGGTGGGCGGGCTCCCGGAGGAGCGGGCGGCGCGGACCTGCGCGTGCGCTCGCTGAACTCGCGTCAGCTGCTGCGCGGCGGCGATCTCGAGGGCCCCAACCCCTCGGCCCACCTCGAGGGCGCCGACTTCGAACGCTACGTCGAAGAGAGCGTGATGACGACGACGCTCGACAAGGCGGTCGCGTGGGCGCGCTCGAACTCCTTCTTCCCCGCCACCTTCGGGCTGGCGTGCTGCGCGATCGAGATGATGTCGATCGTCGCCGCGCGCGTGGACGTCGCGCGCTTCGGCTTCGAGGCGTTCCGCGCCTCGCCGCGGCAGGCCGACCTGCTGATCCTGTCCGGGCGCGTGTCGATCAAGATGGCGCCGATCGTGCGGCGCATCTACGACCAGATGCTCGAGCCCAAGTGGGCGATCTCGATGGGCGCGTGCTGCAGCTCGATGGGCGTGTTCAACAACTACGCGCTCGTGCCCGCCGACAAGTTCATGCCGATCGACGTTCACGTCCCCGGCTGCCCGCCCCGCCCGGAGGCCCTGATGCACGGCGTGCTGAAGCTGCGCAAGATGGTTCAGGACGACCCCGACATGGGCTGGCGCGAGCGCTACGACGCGCGCGGAACGGAGGAGGTCCTTGGGGTGGGTGGGCATCCATACATGGCACCGGCCGGACCCCCGGAGGGGGGCAAGGCCGGTGCCTGACGCGACCGGGCTGGAGCTGATCGCACAGGAGCTGCGCGACGCGGAGGGCGAGGACACAGTCGTCGAGACGGTGTTCTTCCGCGGGCGCGCCAAGCTGGCGATCGAGCCCGCGCATATCCGCGCGGCGCTCGCGCACCTCCGTGGCAAGGGCTACGCCTTCCTGGCGAGCGTGCACGGCGTGGACTACTACCCGCACGAGCCGCGTCTGGGTGTGCAGTACGAGCTGCTCGACATGAGCCGCGTGGACCGCATCACGGTCACGCTGCGCGTGCCCTGCGACGCGCCCGATGTCGACTCTGTGACGCCCGACGGAGCCGACGGCGCCGGCTGGCCCACCGCCAACCACCAGGAGCGCGAGGTATTCGACATGTTCGGCGTGGTCTTCCACGGGCATCCGGACCTGCGAAGGATCCTCATGCCCGAGGACTACGAGGGCCACCCGCAGCGGCGCGACTTCCCGATCGGCGGCGAACCGGTGATCTTCACGTACAACGAGACCGAGATGCTGGGGGCGTCCGAGTGAGCTCCACCGGGCAGCCGACGATCTCCGAGTACCGCAGGCGCGAGCAGAGCATCACGCTCGCGCCGCTGGATCAGCAGCTCGACGGAGAGGACGGCGCGAGCACGCAGGAGCTGCTGACGCTCAACTTCGGCCCGCACCACCCGGCCACGCACGGCGTGCTGCGCCTGCTGGTGACGCTCCAGGGCGAGATCGTGCGCGACATCAAACCGATCATCGGCTACGTGCACACGGGCATCGAAAAGACCGCCGAGGACAAGGCCTACTGGAAGGTCATCCCGGTGATCGAGCGGATGGACTACCTGTCCTACTACTTCAACGCGATGGCCTACTGCGGGGCGGTGGAGACGCTGCTGGAGGTCGAGGTGCCCAAGCGCGCGCAGTACCTGCGCGTGATCCACCTGGAGCTCAACCGCATCATGTCGCACCTGGTGTGGCTGGGCACGAGCGCGCTGGACCTGGGCGCGATCTCGATGTTCTGGTACTGCTTCCGCGAGCGCGAGAAGATCCTCGACCTGTTCGAGATGTCCTCCGGCGCGCGCATGCACACGCGCTACTTCCAGGTCGGCGGCGTGATCGAGGACATCCCGCGCGGCTTCGCGGAGAAGCTGAGCGGCTTCCTGAAGGAAATGCCCTCGCGCGTGGACCAGTACCGGGACATGCTCAACGGCAACGAGATCGTGCTGCAGCGACTGCGCGGCACGTGCCCGCTCGACGCCGACACGCTGCTGTCGCTCGGCGTCACCGGCCCGCTGCTGCGCGCCGCCGGCAACCCGTGGGACCTGCGCAAGGCCGACCCCTACTGCTCCTACGAGGACTTCCGGTTCAAGATCCCCGTCGGCAGCGCCGGCGACAACTACGACCGCTTCGCCTGCCGCGTGGCCGAGATGTACGAGTCCGTGAAGATCGTCGAGCAGGCGCTGGAGGGGCTGCCCGAGGGCCCGCACATCACCGAGGACCGCAAGGTCGCGCTGCCGCCGCGCCACGAGCTGGCGACCTCGATGGAGGCGCTCATCCACCACTTCAAGCTCGTCACCGAGGGCATGCGCGTGCCGCCCGGCGAGGTGTACTTCCCGATCGAGTCCCCGCGCGGCGAGCTCGGCTGCTTCGTGCGCTCCGACGGCTCCTCCAAGCCCGCGCGCGTGCACATGCGCGACCCCTCGTTCGTCAACCTCCAGGCCACCGCGCCGATGACCAACGGCGCCTACATCGCCGACCTGATCGCCACGCTCGCCATGCTCGACCCCATCCTCGGAGGCATCGACAGGTGAGCACACCCGAGCAGAAGGAGATCGTCGAGACCACGGAGGCGCTCGAACGCGAGGCCGCGGGGGTCGTCGAGGGGCCGGTCAGGCGCTACGCGCACGGCTCGCGCGTTCCCGGCTGGGATCAGCCGGCCGACCTCGAGAAGGAGCCCGCGGAGATCCCCGGGGTGGGCGGGTCCCCATCCCCGACCGTCCCCGAGGACCTGCGCGCGGAGATCGAGGCGCACCTGGCCAAGTACCCCGACCGCCACTCGGCCGCCCTGCCAGCGCTGGCCGCCGCCCAGCGCGTGCACGGCTGGTGCTCGCCCGAGGCGATCGAGCAGGTCGCGTGCGTGATGCGCGTGACGCCCGCCTATCTCGACTCCGTCGCGACCTTCTACGACATGCTCGAGACCTCGCCCGTGGGGCGCCACAGCGTGTACGTGTGCACGAACATCTCCTGCTCGCTGTGCGGCGCCGACGAGCTGCTCGAGGCGGTGCGGCGCGCGGCCGCCGCGTCCCCCGACGGCGCCGCGGAGTTCAACGTGCGCGGCTTCGAGTGCCTCGGCGCGTGCGACATCGCGCCGATGGCGTCCGTCGACGGCGTCTACGTCGGCCCGCTCACGCTGGAGGACGTGCCGCAGCTGCTCGACGACGCGCGCGCCGGACGGCCGGTCCTGCCCGACAAGCAGCTCGCGCGACGGCTGGTCGCCGACCCGCACGCCAACAGCCAGGAGTACCCGCTGCACGCGCCCGAGCCGGCGCGGAGGGGGAGCTGACGATGGCCGCACCCGCATCGCCCGTCCTGCTGTTCACCGACATCGACGAGCCCGGGCTGCGCACGCTCGAGGTCTACGAGCGCCGCGGCGGCTACTCCTCGCTGCGCAAGGCCCTGGCGATGACGCCCGAAGAGGTGCTCGAGCAGCTCAAAACGTCGGCGATCCGCGGGCGCGGGGGCGCCGGCTTCGCGATGGGCACCAAGATCTCGTTCCTGCCCAAGGGCGGCATGGACAAGTACCTCGTGTGCAACGCGGACGAGTCCGAGCCGGGCACGTTCAAGGACCGCGAACTGATGCAGAAGACGCCGCACATGCTGCTCGAGGGGATCGTCATCGCCTCCTACGCCGCCGGCACCAGCCGCGCGTTCATCTACATCCGCGGCGAGTATGAGCTGCAGGCCGACATGCTCGACGCCGCGCTCGCCGAAGCGCACGCCGCCGGCTACGTCGGCGAGAACGTCCTCGACTCCGGGCACTCGCTGTCGCTGGTCGTGCACCGCGGCGCCGGCGCGTACATCTGCGGCGAGGAGACGGGGCTGCTCGACTCGCTCGAGGGCAAGCGCGGCAACCCCCGCCTGAAGCCACCGTTCCCCGCCATCCAGGGTCTCTACCAGGGGCCCACGCTGATCAACAACGTCGAGACGCTCGCGACCGTGCCCGCGATCATCGCCATGGGCGGCGACGAGTACGCCAAGCTCGGCGTCGAGACCTCCACCGGCACCAAGCTCGTGTCCGTCTCCGGCCATGTCAAGCGCCCCGGCAACTACGAGATCGAGCTCGGCATCCCCTCGCGCGAGATCATCTACGGCCTCGCCGGCGGCCCGCCGGACGGCCGCGAGGTCAAGTGCTGGTTCCCCGGCGGGTCCTCCTCCCCCGTGCTCAAGGCCGAGGACCTCGACATCCCCTACGACTTCAACTCGCTCGCCGCCGCCGGCTCGATGCTCGGCTCGGGCGCCATCATCGTCGTCGACGACTCCACGCCGATCCTCGACGTGGCGATGAAGGTCGCCAAGTTCTACCGCCACGAGTCGTGCGGCAAGTGCACGCCCTGCCGCGAGGGCACCAACTGGACCGTCAAGATGCTCGAACGGATCGACGCCGGCGAGGCGACGCCGATGGACATCGAGATCATGGCCTCCGTGCAGGAGCACATCATCGGCAACTGCCTGTGCGTGCTCGGCGACGCCATGGCGATGCCCATCGGCTCGATGATCGCCAAGTTCCGCGACGAGTTCGAAGCGCACATCGAGGCCGCGCGCGCGCGCAACGGCCTGGGCGCGGGCGCGCCCGCACAGGACGCCGTCTGATGCCAAGGCCGCAGCAGAGGACCATCACCTTCACGATCGACGGCCGCGAGGTGCAGGTGCCCGAGAACACCATGCTCGTCGACGCCGCCAAGCACGGCGACGTCGAGATCCCCGTGTTCTGCTACGAGCCCAAGCTCGGCCAGCCGGTCGGCGCGTGCCGCATGTGCCTGGTCGAGATCGAGGGCATCCCCAAGCTGCAGACGGGCTGCTCCACGCCCGTCAAGGACGGCATGGTCGTGTACACACAGACCGAGCGCGTGAAGACCGCGCAGCAGTCGGTCGTCGAGTTCCTGCTGATCAACCACCCGCTCGACTGCCCCGTGTGCGACAAGGGCGGCGAGTGCCCGCTGCAGGACATCACCTTCGGCTGGGGCGGCGGCCTGTCGCGCTTCGTCGAGCCCAAGCGCCACTTCGTCAAGCCGCTCGAGCTCTCGCCGCTGATCGCGATCGACCGCGAGCGCTGCATCCTCTGCTACCGCTGCGTGCGCTTCTCCCAGGAGGTCGCCGAGGACTACCAGCTGGTGCTGCTCGAGCGCGGCGCGCACTCCTACGTGTCCACCTTCGACGGGCATCCCTACGTCGCCCCGTTCAGCGGCAACATCATCGAGCTGTGCCCCGTCGGCGCGCTCACCTCGCGGCCCTACCGCTTCCGCGCGCGCCCGTGGGACATCGAGGGCGCGGGGTCGGTGTGCACGCTGTGCCCCGCCCAGTGCAACGTCACCATCACCGTCCGCGACGAGCTCGCGCTGCGCGTGCTGCAGCGCGACAACATCGAGGTCGACGACGGCTGGCTGTGCGACAAGGGCCGCTTCGGCTACCAGTCCTTCCACGTCGACGAGCGCATCACCGAGCCGCTGCTGCGCGACGGCGGCGAGCTGCGCCCGGTCAGCTGGGAGCGCGCGCTGGCGGAGGCCGCCGCCGGCCTGAGACGAGCCGGCGAGCAGACCGCGGCGATCGCCGGCGCGCAGGCCACGAACGAGGAGGGCCTGCTGCTCTCGCGTCTGCTGCGCGACGGCCTCGGCTCGCCCGATGTCGACTCCCGCCGCGCGAGCACGCTGCCGCTGGAGCTGTATCGCGCGCTCGACGACCCGCGCACGCAGGCCAGGCTCTCAGACCTCGAGTTCGCCGACGCCGTGCTCGTGCTTGCCGCCGACCCGGTCAACGACGCGCCGATCATGGATCTGCGCCTGCGCAAGGGCGTGCGCCGCCACGGGCTGAAGCTCGCGGTCGCCTCCCCCCAGCCATCATCGCTTGACCCGAACGCCGCCGCGGCCGTGCGCCACGCGCCCGGCGCCGGCGCGCCCTTCGTCGTGGCCCTGAGCGCCGCGCTGACGGGCGCTGAGGACGCGGAGCGCCTGGCGCTCGAGGCCGGGGCGGAGCCCGAGGCGGTGCGCGAGCTCGCCGCCCTGCTGCGTGCGCCGCACGGCGAGGACTCACAGTCCGGGGACGAGCGCCGCCCGCCCGAGGTCGTGATCCTGTGGGGCGAGCGCCTCGCCGCGGGTCCCAACGGCGAGGCCGGCATGCGCGCGCTGCTGGAGATCGCCGACGCGCTCGGCATGGCCGGAACCGACGGCGCGGGCCTGCTCGAGATCCCGGCCACGAGCAACGGGCGCGGGCTGCGCGAGGCCGGTGTGC
Organism: Solirubrobacteraceae bacterium; assembly: GCA_035484215.1. GTDB lineage: Bacteria > Actinomycetota > Thermoleophilia > Solirubrobacterales > Solirubrobacteraceae > Palsa-744. The sequence goes on from DATHPE010000007.1 coordinate 53,799, forward strand.
TGCCGAACGCCGGCCCGGGGCTGAGCGAGCCGGCGCGCGCCGGCCGCGACGCGCTTGCGATCGCAGAGGCGCTCGCCGACGGCGAGCTGGCCGCCGTGTATCTGCTGCGCAGCGACCCGCTGCGCGACCTCCCGGACGGCGAGCTGTGGGAGCGGGCGCTCGCCGGCGCGAGCACGGTGATCGCGCATGCCGCGTTCCTGACGGAGGGCATCCGCGAGCACGCGACCGTCGTCTTCCCAGCAGAGGCCTATCCAGAGAAGGAGGGCACGATCGTGCACCCGGACGGGCGCGTGCAGCGGCTGCGACCCGCGATCGCGCGTCCGGGCTCGGTCCGCGCCGAGTGGCAGGTGCTAGCCGAGCTGGCAACCAGGGTCGGGCTCGACCTCGGCGTGCTCAGCGGCCCCATGGCCTCGCAGCGCCTGTTCGACGCGGTGCCGTACTACGCGGGCATGCGGCTCGAGGAGATCGGCGGTCGCGGCGTGCGCTGGCAGGAGCGCGAGGCCGCGTCGAGCTTTCCCACGGCCGACTTGGGGCCGCGGCGAGACACCGCGCGAGAGGCGCTGGCCGAGACGCCCGCGAACGCGCTCGACCTCGCCGGCTTCAGCTCGGTGTGGGACGCCCCCGAGGTCGAGTACTCGCCCGCGCTCGAGTTCCTCTTCCCTCGCAAGAAGGCCGTACTGCCATTGTCATACAGCGGAGCGGAGAGGACATGACCGTCGAGCGCTCCGTCACCATCGACCTCCTGGCAATACCCTCTCCCGAAGACGGTGTATCGCAGCTGCGATACACCAGAGCGGAGAGGACATGACCCACATGACCACCACCCTCGCGCTGGTCGGCTACTACGAAGCCTGGTGGGTGCAGATCCTGAAGGCGATCGTGATCTTCGCCGTCGGGCTGCAGCTCGTGCCCGTGGTGCTGATCGCGGAGCGCAAGATCATGGGCCGCATGCAGGGCCGCTACGGCCCGAACCGCGTCGGCCCCTACGGCGCGCTGCAGCCGCTGGCGGACATCCTCAAGCTGCTGACCAAGGAGCAGTTCCGCCCGACCACGTCCGTCGGCTTCCTGTTCGCGGTCGCGCCGATGGTCTCGATCCTCACGGCCGTCGCGGCGTTCGCGATCATCCCCTTCGGCAACGTCCAGCACATCTTCGGCGAACGCGTGGGGCTGTATGGGATCGACGTGTCGATCGGCCCGCTGTATCTGTTCGCGTTCGGCGCGATCGCCTTCTACGGGATCATGCTCGGCGGCTGGTCCTCGGGCTCGAAGTACTCGTTCCTGGGCGCGATGCGCGGCGCGGCGCAGCTGATCTCCTACGAGGTCTCCCAGGGGCTCGCGCTCGTGGGCGTGATCATGACCGCGCAGACGCTGTCGCTGACGGGCATCGTCAACGCCCAGAAAGGCATGTGGTACTTCATCCCCCAGCTCGCCGGCTTCCTGATCTTCCTCACCGCGAGCTTCGCCGAGACCAACCGCGCGCCCTTCGACCTGACGGAGGCCGACGCCGAGCTGGTGGGCGGCTACAACACCGAGTACGGTGGCGGGCGCTTTGCCTCCTACTACTTCGCCGAGTACCTCAACGTGCTGGTCGTCTCCGGCGTCGTCACGACCGTGTTCTTCGGCGGCTGGCTGCTGCCGTTCGGCATCCACCCCCCCGGCTGGGTCGATCCGATCGTGGTGCTGTTCAAGATGTCGCTCTTCACGTTCTTCTTCATCTGGGTGCGCGCGACGCTCCCCCGGCTGCGCTACGACCAGCTGATGAGCTTCGGCTGGAAGGTGCTGCTGCCGCTCGCCACGCTGAACACGCTCGTCACGGCGATCCTCGTGGTGGTGACCCACTGATGAGCGACACCCCCGCAGTCAGCCTGAACGTGACCGCGTGGAGCCCCGGCGAGGACGTGATCGAGGTCCAGCGCCCGCCCGCGGCCGGCGCCGCGCGGGGCGCGTGGCGCACGTTCGTGGAGACCGCCCGCGGCCTGAAGACGACCTTCGGGCGGATCGCCGAGGGGACCAACACGATCCAGTACCCCGAGGAGAAGGTGCCCGTGTACCCGCGCTTTCGCGGACGGCACAAGCTGCACCGCTTCGAGGACACCGGCCTGGAGAAGTGCGTCGGCTGCTCGCTGTGCGCCGCCGCCTGCCCCGCCGACTGCATCCGCGTGGTCGCCGCCGAGAACACGCCCGATAACCGCGTCTCCGCCGGGGAGCGCTACGCGGCGGTCTACGAGATCAACCTCTCACGCTGCATCTTCTGCGGCTACTGCGAGGTCGCGTGCCCGTTCGACGCGATCACGATGGGCCACGACTACGAGCTCTCCGACTACGACCGCTCCGATCTGATCTTCACCAAGGAGATGTTGCTCGCGGAGCCGCTGGAGCGCACGCCGCTGAGGAACGAGGGCGAGTGAGCGCGGTTCTCTTTTTTCTTGCCGCTATCGGCGTGATCACGGGCGCGGTCGGCGTCGTGGTTTTGCGCAATCCCTTCTACAGCGTGCTGGCACTGGTCACGCACCTGGTGTCACTGGCTGTGCTGTTCCTGCTGCTTCGCGCGGAGTTCGTGGCTGCCGTGCAGGTGGTCGTTTACGCCGGCGCGGTGATGGTGCTTTACGTGTTCGTCGTGGCTTATGTCGGCGGCGAGGGGGACACGATTGGGGAGCGGCTGCGTAGCAACGGGTTGGCTGGGCCCGGGTCTGTCGGGTCGGGGCTGCGTGTTGGCGGGGCGATAGCTGCCGGGGCGCTGCTTGTGGAGCTGCTGATCGCGCTGCTGGGCACGGGCCTTGAGGCGACGAGCGGCTATGGCGCCCCTTACGTGTCCGGGCCGCGGACATACGGCACGCCGGCGTACATCGGCCAGCTGCTGCTCACTCGCTTCCTGCTGGCGTTCGAGCTTGCGTCGTTCCTGCTGCTGATCGCCGCTGTCGGCGGCGTCGTGCTCGCGCGCCGGCGCGGGGGGATCGGCGAGGCGGACGAGCACGAGGCGTTCACGCCGCTGCAGCTGCTGCGCCCGTCGGGGACGGGCACTACGGCGGAGGGCGTCGGGGCGGCGACCGGGTCGAGGTTCACCTCCTGATGAGCATCGACTGGTACCTGGCGGTCTCGGCGATCGTGTTCTCGCTCGGCGCGCTCGGGGTGATGACCAGGCGCAACCCGCTGGTGGTGCTGCTGTGCCTGGAGCTGATGCTCAACGGCGGCAACCTCGCGCTGATCGCGTTCTCGCGCATGTGGGGCAACGGCGACGGGCAGATCCTCGCGATCGTCGTGATGACCGTCGCCGCGTGCGAGGTGTGCATCGGCCTGGGCATGATCGTCGCGATCTACCGCCGCCACCTGCCGATCGATGTGGACGAGCTGCGGGAGCTTCAGGGCTGATGCGCGGAGGCGAGAGATGAGCACGACCACGTACGGCTGGCTGGTGCTGGCGTTCCCGCTCGCGGGCATGCTGGTGACGGGGCTCGGTTTTCGCCAGCTGAGCGCGTCGCCGTCGAATCGTGCGGCCGGCTGGATCGGCACGGGTGCGATCTTCCTGTCGTTCCTCGCGGCGCTGGGCGCGCTGATCTCGCTGCAGGGCCACTCGAGCGGCCATCGCGAGCTCGTGTCGTCCCTGTGGAGCTACGCCTCCACCGTCGGGGTCGACGCGCAGATGTCGATCCTGGTGGATCCGTTGTCGGTGTTCATGATCCTCGTGGTCAGCGGCGTGTCGACGCTGATCCACCTGTACTCGATCTCCTACATGAGCAAGGACCGCGGCTTCGTCCGCTACTTCTCCTACCTGAACTTCTTCGTGTTCTCGATGCTGCTGCTGGTGCTGGCCGGCAACTTCCTGCTGCTGATCGTCGGCTGGGCGTTCGTGGGCGCGGCGTCGTACCTGCTGATCTCCTTCTGGTACCGGCGCACGACGGCGACGAAAGCGGGGATCAAGGCGTTCGTGATCAACGTGGTCGGCGACGCGGGCCTGGTGCTGGGGACGTACTTCATCTTCAGGCACACGGGCACGCTCGACTTCCTGAAGACCTTCCACGCGGTCGAATCGCCCGTCCACCCCGCGTTCGGCCACGCCACGAACAACGGCGACCTCGTGGCCGGCTGCATCCTGCTGCTGGTGGGCGCGTTCGCGAAGTCCGCGCAGATCCCGCTGCACACGTGGCTGCCCGACGCGATGGAGGGCCCGACGCCGGTCAGCTCGCTGATCCACGCGGCGACGATGGTGACCGCGGGCGTGTACCTGATCGCGCGCATGCACCCGTTGTTCGAACGCGCGCCGGCGGCGCAGGACGTGGGCGCGATCATCGGCGCGGCGACGCTGTTGATCGCGGGCACGATCGGCCTGGCGCAGACGGACATCAAGCGCGTGATCGCGTACTCGACGATGTCGCAGATCGGCTACATGATCATGGGCGTGTCGGTGGGCGCGTATGCGGCCGGGCTGTTCCACCTGATGACGCACGCGTTCTTCAAGGCGCTGCTGTTCATGGCGGCGGGCTCGCTGATCGGCGCGATGGGCGGCGAGCAGTCGCTGGAGAAGATGGGCGGCTTTCGCAAGGCGATGCCGTTCACGTACGCGTGCTTCATCGTGGGCGGCCTGGCGCTGTCGGGGATCCCGCCGTTCTCGGGCTTCTTCTCCAAGGACGAGATCCTGCTCGTCACCGGCGAGCGCGGCGGCTGGCACTGGATCCTGTACGTGGCCGGCTACGTCGGCGCGCTGCTGACGGCGATCTACACCTTCCGCATGATCTTCCGCGCCTTCCACGGCGAGCCGGTGGAGCAGGCGCGTGAGCTGGAAGGCGGCCACCTGTACCACGCGGAGGTGCCGCGCAATCCCGCCAACGGCGAAGTCGAGGACACGGACGTGGGCTTCCCCGGCCCCGAGCACGCGATCGCGGAGCGCGCGCTGCCGATGCGCATCGCGATGGGCCTGCTGGCGCTGGGGGCGATCGGCGCGGGCCTGATCCAGATCCCGAAAGTGGACTTCGTGATCGACGACTTCCTGCGCCCGTCGTTCGCGACCGCGAAAGGCTATGAACCGCACACGAAAACCGGCCTGCTGGTGATCGGGCTGACGCTGGGCACGCTGATCGGCCTGGCGGGCATCGGGCTCGCCTACCGCATCTGGATCGTGGGTGGGCGCGACGCGGAGGGCCGCTTCCCGGTGGCCGTGGCGATCCGCGAACGCACGCGGCCTTTGTATGAGCTGTTCGTCAACAAGTGGTACTTCGACGAGGCGATCGACCTGCTGATCGTGCGCCCGACGGCCGCCGTGGGCGCGTTCGCGCGCGACACGTTCGAGCGCGTGTTCGTCGATGAGACGCTGATCGGCGGGACCACTGGCATCGTGCGCGCCGGCTCGGCGGCGGTGCGGGCCGCCCAGAGCGGCTTCGTGCGCTACTACGCCGCGCTGCTCGTGCTGGGCGTCGCGGGAGTCGGCTTCTACTTCCTGCTGCAGGCCTGATGCCGGCGCTGTCGATCCTCATCTGGCTCCCCTTCGCCTGCGGCCTGATCGGTGCGCTGCTGGGCGCGGTGATCAAGCCGGGACGGGCTGTGGGCGGGGGAGCGGATGGCGAGGAGCGCCCCGTCCCCGCTCGCGCGGGCTGGAGCGCGCCCGGCGTATTCGCCTTGCTCGGCTCGCTCGCGGCGCTGGCGCTGGCGATCGGCTACATCGCCGATTACAAACCCGGCGGCGGACTGCAGCACGTCACCGACGTGGTGTGGATCGCGACGCTGGGCATCCACTACAAGCTCGCGGTCACCGGGCTGAACGTGTTCCTGCTCGGCCTGACGACGCTGCTGTTCGCGGCCGCCACGCTCGCCACGAACCTGCGCGGCGGGAGTCCGGCGGTCGACCGTCCGCGGCTGTTCTACTTCAACTTCATGCTCGCCGAGTCGGCCGTGCTCGGCGCGTTCCTGGCGCAGGATCTGGCGCTGTTCGTGGCGTTCTTCGACCTGATGCTCGTGCCCTTCTACTTCCTGATCGGCGGCTGGGGCCAGGGGCCGGATCGCGTGAAAGCGACGATCAAGCTGGTCATCTACACGCTCGTCGGCTCGCTGCTGATGCTCGCGGCGGCGATCGCCACGGGCGTGCTCGCGGCCCAGCAGGGAGGCGGGCACATCACGTTCGTGCTGTCCACGCTGCAGGCGCTGCCGCTGAGCACCGGCTCGCAGGAGTGGATCTTCCTGTTCTTCGCCGCCGCGTTCCTCGTGAAGATGCCGGCGTTCCCGCTGCACGGGTGGATGCCCGACGGCTATCGCGCGATGCCGATCGAGGTGCTGATGGTGTTCTCGGGCGTGCTGTCGAAGGTGGGCGCGTACGGCTTCCTGGCGATCGTGCTGCCGCTGTTCCCGCAGGCGGCGGTGCACTTCCAGACGCTGATGCTGCTGATCGCGCTCGTGTCGATCGTGTACGGCTCGGTGCAGGCGTTCAGTCAGACCAACGCGCGCCTGATCCTCGGATATTCCTCCGTCGCGCAGATGGGGTTCATCACGCTCGGGATCTTCGCGCTGAACCCGCAGGGCGCACAGGGCGCGCTGCTGCAGATGGTCAACCACGGCCTTGTCGTGGCGCCGGCGCTGTTCATCGTCGCGGTGCTCGCCAGGCGCGCGGGCGGCTCGGAAGACATCCGCGACATGGGCGGGATCGCGTTCCGCGCGCCGGTGCTCGCGAGCATCTTCCTGATCGTCGCGCTGGCCACGCTGGCGATGCCGGGCTCGTCGAACTTCGTGGGCGAGTTCCTGATCCTGCTGGGCGTGTTCAAGGCGAAGACGGCGATCGCGATCGTCGCCTTCAGCGGCGTGGTGATGGCGAGCGTGTACGCGCTGCGCCTGTTCATCCGCGCGATGCACAACCGCGTGGGCGCGCACGTCGACTCGCGTGAGATCTCCATCCGCGACGGCGCGGTGCTCGTGCCGCTGGTGCTCGTGATCCTGTTCCTGGCGCTGTACCCGCAGCTGGCGCTGCACCGCAGCGAAGGCTCGGTCAAGAGCGCCGTGTTCGAGGCGCAGGCGCTCGCGAGCAACCCGGGCGCCCAGTTCCATTACTTCACCGGCACCGCCGATACAACTGCGCCCGCCGCGACCGAAACGGTCACGCTGAAAGGCGAATCGCGATGACCTACGTCCCCCTCTTCCCCCACACGATCGCGACCACCCACCTGAAAGGCCCGCACGTGGACTTCGCCGGCCTCTCGCCACTGATCGCGTTGCTGGGCGGCGCCGTGATCGTGCTGATGGTCGGCCTGCTGGGCTCGCGCTGGGTGCGCTCGCAGCTCGTGCCGACGCTGAGCCTCGGCGCGCTGGGCGCGGCGCTGGGGCTGACGATCTGGCAGTGGAACGCGGACAAGTCAATCGTGTCCGAAGCACTACGCGTTGATGATCTGTCGCTGACGCTGAACCTGATCCTGATCGCGGGCGGCATGTGCACGGTGCTGCTGGCGTGGCGCTCGCTGGCCGCGCGCGAAGCGGCGCATGGCGAGTTTCACGCGCTGCTGCTGACGTCGGTCGGCGGGATGTCGGTGCTGGCGAGCGCGCAGAACACGATCGCGCTGTTCATCGGCCTGGAGCTGCTGTCGATCCCGCTGTACGTGCTGTGCGCGACCGAGATGAGACGCGAGCACTCGCTGGAGTCGGGCCTGAAGTACCTGATCGTGGGCTCGGTCGGCTCGGCGACGCTGCTGTACGGGCTGGCGATGATCTACGGCGCGACCGGCTCGACCGACTTCAGCTCGATCGCGAGCGCCCTGTCGAGCGGCGGCCTGGCGACCGACCCGCTGACGCTGACGGGCATCGCCCTGTGCGTCGCGGGCCTGTGCTTCAAGGCGTCGGTGGCGCCGTTCCACCAGTGGACCCCGGACGTGTACGAGGGCGCGCCGACGCCGGTGACGGCGTTCATGGCGGTCACCACCAAGGTCGCCGCGCTGGGCGTGTTCCTGCGCTTCTTCGACGTCGCGCTGATCAACGCGCAGGACAGCTGGGGCCCGGCGCTGGCGGTGCTGGCGACGATCACGATCCTCGTCGGGAACGTCGGCGCGCTGGGACAGTCCTCGCTGAAGCGCATGCTCGCGTACTCATCGGTGGCGCAGGCCGGCTACATGCTCGCGGGAGTGGTCGTGGCGACGCAGCTGGGCGTGGCGGCGACGGTGTTCTACCTGGCGGTGTACCTGCTGATGAACATGGCGTCGTTCGCCGTGATCGTGGCGCGCGAGCGCGAGCTGGGGCTGGGCGACGGCATCCACGCGATCGCCGGGCTCGGCCGCGAGCGCCCGTGGCTGGCGTGGCCGATGACGATCTCGATGCTGGGGCTGGCCGGCATCCCCGCGACGGCGGGGTTCATCGGCAAGTTCTACCTGATCGACGCCGCCGTGGCGGGCGGCTACACGTGGCTGGGCGTGGTCATCGTCGTCGGCTCGATGATCTCGCTCGGCTACTACCTGCCGGTGGTCGCGGCGATGTGGATGCGCGAATCGCCGACCGGCGAGACGCTCGCGGACCGCACCACCCCGCCAGCGAGCGCGCCCTCACCCGCAGGCGGCCCGCTGCCGGCGCTGGCGGGCGGCTCCCCGGAGCTCGACGGCGAGCTAGCCACCGGCATCCAGCCGGAGGTCGCGCTCGTCGCGGTCCTCGCAGGCGCGGCCACGATCTTCTTCGGCGTCATCCCCCAGCCCCTGTTCGACCTGGTGCACCAGGCGGGCGGCGCGCTGGGCGGGCTGTTCTGAGCCGCTTCCGGCCTGCGGCTACACCCGCCCCGACGCCTGCGCGGCCGCTTCGGCTTCCTCCAGCTGGCGCTCCACCAGGTCGAGCCCGGCCGTCCAGAAGCCAGGGTCGGCGAGATCGACGCCGACGATGCTTCCGAGCTCCTGCGGGCTTTTCGACCCGCCCGCGGCGAGCATCTCCAGGTAGCGGGGCACGAGCTCGGGGCCGGTCTGCTGATAGCGCTCGTACACCGACAGCGCGAGCAGCTGCCCGTAGGCGTACGCGTACACGTAGCCGGGGCTGCCGATGAAGTGCGGGATGTAGGACCACCACGTGCGATAGCCCTCGCTCAGCTCGATCGAGTCGCCGAACATCTCCGACTGGCTCTCCGCCCACAGCTCGCCCAGACGCTCCACCGACAGCTCGCCGGCCTCGCGCCTGGTCGTGTGCACGAGGTCCTCGAAGTGGTTCATGGCGACCTGGCGGAAGACCGTCGCGATCGTGTCCTCGAGGTTCTCCGCCAGCAGCGCCAGGCGCGAGGCGGGCGCGGTGTCCTCCTCCAGCAGGCGCCCGAACACGATCGTCTCGCCGAACACCGACGCCGTCTCGGCGAGCGTCAGCGGCGTGCTCTGGTGGAAGATCCCCTGGCGGGCGGCGAGCGCGAAGTGGACCCCGTGACCTAGCTCGTGCGCGAGCGTGAGCACGTCACGCCGGCGGGATGTGTAGTTGAGCAGCACGTACGGGAAGACAGAGGGCACCGCCGCCGCACAGAAGGCGCCGCCGCGCTTGGCCGGGCGCACCGGCGCGTCGATCCGGCGCTCGTCGAAGAAGCGCCGGACGAGCGCGCCGAGCTCGGGGGAGAACGAGGAGTAGCAGTCGAGCACGATCTCCCGCGCGTGCGCGAACGGGTAGCTCACGACATCCTCGGTGACCGCCGCCATGCGGTCGTAGTCGGCCAGCCGCTCCACGCCCAGCAGCTTCGCCTTCAGCCGATACCAGCGGCGGGGGATCTCGTAGCGCGAGCGCACGGCGTCGATCAGCGCGCGCACGGACTCGTCGCTGGCCTCGTTCGCGAGGTTGCGCGCGGCCAGCCAGTGGGGGTAGCTGCGCAGGCGGTCGTCGGTGGCCTTGTCCGCCAGCAGCGTGTTGAACAGGTAGGCGCGCGTGCGCAGGCCCGGTGCGAGAGCGGCGGTGACCGCTTCGGCGGTCGTGCGCCGCACCTCCGGGTCGGCGAGCGCCAGGCGGCTGAGCGCCACGTCCAGCGCGACCTTCTCGGCCCCGCCTGTCGCAGTCACGCCCGCGGCGCCGGGGTTGGCGTCGGCGCCCGTCTCCGGCAGCTCGCCCGTCTCCGGGAGCTCGACCTCGATCGCGGAGGTGAGCTCCTCGAACAGCCGCGTCCAGGCGCTCGCGCCGGTGAGCGCCTTCTCCGCGAGGATCTTCTCCTCGGGCTCGCTCAGCAGGTGTTCGCGGTAGCGGCGCACGTTGCGCAGGTGGTGGTCGCAGAACTCCAGGCCTTCGCCCGCCAACAGCTCCTCGGCCCGCTCGTCTGCGAGCGCCGCCCACTCCAGCTCGAAGAACAGCAGCGTCGTCTGAATGGCCGTCTCCTGCTCCTGGACCTGCTGCAGCAGCGCACCGTTGGCCGGATCGGCGGTGTCGGTCGAGAAGCGCAGCGCGGCGTAGTAGCCGGCGCGGGCGACCAGCTCGGAGATGCCTGCGAGCGCGCTCATCGCCTCGCGCAGCCCGGCGCTGTCGAGCCGGCCCAGCTTGCCGGCGTAGCGCGCCGCGAACGCCTGCGCGCGCTCGAGCGCGTCGCTCAGCCGGCGCTCGACGCCGTCCTGGCCCTCACCCTCGACCAGCGGCTCGAGGTCCCAGCCCGTCGCGTCGAGCTCGGGGTCGGTCGGCTCGGCGTGGGCTGTGGCGGCCATCGTCGCCCAGCTTAGAGCCTCCCGCCGGGTGGCGAAGCGCTACCGCCCGGGGCAGGCGCTACGGTGCAACGCATGGCGAGCAAGCTTGCACTGGCGCTGTCGCTCGGGCTGGCGTTGTCGGCGTTCGGCTGGCCCGCCGAGTCCGCCCTGGCCGCGACGCGAGGCGGACACCCGGCACACCATCAGCGGCACAAGGCGCCGCCCCCGCCGGAAGTGGCGCTGACACCGACGATCGGCGCTGGCGGCCTCGCGATCACGACGCAGCCCGTCGGCCTGTCGCTCGAGTATCCCGTGATGGCACAGGACCTCGGCACGGGCGCGTGCCCGCCCCCGGCGCTCGTCACCGAGCTGCAGCAGCTCGGGTCCCCGCCGCTGTCGTTAGCCGGCGACAGCCAGGACATGACGGTGCCCGGCGGTGTCCTGTCCGGCCCGTCGCAGTCCTGGGAAACGGCGACGCTTTACACCCTGCCCGCCAGCTTCTGGGGTCAGCTGCACTGCCTGCTGGGCGCGACGCGAGACCCGCTGACCGTCGGGCTCAACGCCCGCACCGGCCAGGACGCGTGGGCGACGGAGATGGTCGCGGGCGCACAGAGCGCCGCCACCAACGGACTCGATTTCTCGCTCGGGAACGAGCCGGATCTCTATTCCCTGCCGAACTACTCCGCGCTCGACAAGCCGCAGGCCGACGAAGAGACGGCGGCGGTGAACACCTACCTGCAGGTCGCCGAACAGCTCGAGCCCGCGCTCGGCGGCGCGCCGGTGGTCGGGCCGGAACTGGCGCGGCCCGCGCACTGGCAGCGCGAACTGCCGCGCGTGATCGCGCAGCTGCACGAGCAGACCGTCGGCGTGCACCTGTACCCGCTGACCAGCTGCTCCACGCCGAAGGCGGTCACGATCGGGGGCCTGCTGTCCAAGGAGGCGGCCGAACTGCCCCGCAGCCTCGCGTGGGTGGTCGCCGACGCGAGCGCGGCGCGGGCGACGGCGATCCTCTCCGAGGCCAACTCCTCCTCGTGCGGAGGCGTGTCCGGGGTCTCCGACAGCCCCGCCGCCGCCGTGTGGGCCGTGCGCTTCGTTCTCAGCGCGCTGAAGACCGGCTTCCGTGAGGTGCGCTTCCACTTCAGCGGTGGTCCGTACGACCCGTTCGTCGTCCGCGGCGAAGAAGTCGTCGCACGTCCGCTGGAGAGCGCCCTGGCTGCGCTCAACCAGTGGCTGCCCGTCGGCTCGTCGCTGCGGAGCCTCGACGTGCGCGGGCTCGTGGCGACGGCCGTGACACAGACGGCGGGCACGGGACTGCTGATCCTCGACAACGAGCGCTCGCTGGCGGCGCCGGTCGTGCTGCGCGGCGTGCGCGGCGTGATCGTCCAGGCGCTTGGGCCCACGCGCGCCGGCCTGCTGAGCACCGAGCTGATCTCATCCGCGGAGCGCATCAAGCTCACCGTCGCGCCGAACAGCGTGCTGGCGGTCTCGCCCACATCCTGACGGAGTGTGCTGGCGATCTCGCCCACATCCTGACGGAGTGTGCTGGCGGTCTCGCCCTCACCGTGACGCCGCCTCCCCGCGAGCGATCGCCGCCAGCGATGGCCATGCTCGTCGGTCACTCAGACGCCAGCGCACCCAGCACATCCAGGCGCGCCGCACGTCGCGCCGGGAGCTGCGCCGCGAGCAGGCCCGCGAACGCGCTCGCGATCAGCAGCACGACCAGTGTGCCCACCGGGATCGACACCACGTAGCCCGAGCCCGACAGCGCGAGCGCGGTCACCAGCACCGCCCCGACGACGCCGATCACGAGGCCGAGCACCCCGCCGATCAGGCCGGTGATCAGCGACTCGTAGCGGATCATCTGGCGGATCTGGCGGCGCGATGCGCCGATCGCGCGCATCATCCCCAGCTCGTGCGTGCGCTCGTAGATCGACAGGACGAGCGTGTTGACGATCCCGAACAGGGAGACGAGCACCGACAGCGCCAGCAGCACGTACACGAGCAGCAGGAACTTGTTGACTTTGTTGCCCAGTTCCTGCGTGTACTGCGCCGCCGTCTGCGCGTGCGTTTGGGGGAAGCTGGCGTGCAGCAGCGCGTCGATGCTGTCGTGCACCTGCGTGCCATTCGCGCCGGGGGCGTAGGCGACGAAGTCCACGCCGTCTTCGCGCTGCCCGAACGCCGTGCGCGCCAGTTCGCGCGAGATCGTCAGGTTGGAGAACAGGCCGATCGCTTCTTCCTTGACGATCCCGCGCACCGTCAGCCCCACCTGGTGGCCCGAGGCGCTCAGCACGAGCAGGCGCTGCCCGACCCGCAGGTGGTGAGCGCTCGCGAATTTCTTCGACAGGATCGCGCCGTTCTGGCCGAGCGACGCCAGCGTCGCCGCCGAGCCCTGTTCCCATTCGACCTTGTACATCGAGCCGAACGACTGCGGTTCGATCGCCGTCATCGGGCTCTTTTCGTCGATCACCGGTGAGCCCGGCTTGGACAGATCCTGCACCCGCCCCTTCGTGAAGGCGATCGCCGTGACGGTGCCCACGCCGTGGATCGAGCGCAGCGCCGGCGCGATCGCCGCCGGTATGCCGCCTTCGCCCGCGTGGGTGTTCTGCACGATCAGGCTGCCGGCGAACGAGCGGTTGACCGCCTGGTCGATCGTCGCCTTGGTGCCGGCGGCGAGCACCGAGATGAAGGCCACGAGCCCGAGGCCCACGGTCAGCGCCAGCGCCGTCACCAGCGTGCGGCCCGGCTGGCGCACGGAGTTCTCGCGCGCCAGGCGCCCCGTGATGCCGCGCCAGCTGACGAGCAGGCCGATCGCGCGGCCGAGCGCCGGGATCACGCGGTAGTGGCGCGGCGGGCGCTCGCCGCCGCGCCTCAGCCGCGCCCGCAGCCGCGCGATGCGTAGCGCCAGCACCACGAGCAGGACCACGACGGCGCCGCCGCCGACGAAGATACGCGCCGCCACAACCACCGCGAGATACAGGGCGAAGCGGATCACGAGCACCCGCCGGGTGGGAAGCGGACGCGGCGGGATCTGCACGCCCTCGCGCATGGCCGCCATCGGCGGCACGCGCGTCGCGCGCATCGCCGGGAAGATGCCGGCGAGGACGGTGATGACGACGCCCACGCCGAGCGAGACGATCACGGTGCGTGCCTCGAGAACCGTGCCGTTGTCGGGCAGGTCCGCGCCGAAGGCCTTGAACAGCCCGTCCAGCGCCGGCGCGAGGCCGATCCCAGCGAACAGCCCGACGACCGATCCCGCGATGCCCAACAGCAGCCCTTCCTCGACGACCGAGCGCATGATCTGCTTGCGCGAGGCTCCCAGCGTACGCAGCAGGCCGAACTCGCGCGTGCGCTGCGCGACGGTGATCGAGAACGTGTTGAAGATGATGAACGCGCCCACGACCAGCGCGACGTAGGCGAAGATGAGCAGGAACGTCCGCAGGAAGCCGAGCTTTTCTTCGAGTTCGGAGGTCTGGTTGGCGGCTTCCTGAGCGCCGGTGCGGACGATCAGCGTCGAGGGCAGGGCGGCGCGTACGCGCGAGGCGAGCGCTTCAGGGGTGATGCCGGGGTCCGCGGCGACGTTGATGCTGTCGTATTCGCCCGGTTCGCCGGCCACGTACTGGGCCTGCGCGGGCAGCAGCAGCGCGACGCTCGTGCCGCCGAAGGATTCGCTGCCCGCGAACTTGGCGATGCCGGAGATCGTGTAGCGCCGCGCCGGGGCCGCGCCAGCGATCACGAGCTGCTCGCCGACGTGCAGGTCCTCGCGCTTGGCGGTCGCCTGATCGATCCCCATCTCGTCAGCCGAAGTCGGGAGATGGCCCTGGACCGCCGTGAAGGACTCGAAGCGCGCCGGCTGCACCGCGTCCACCAGCGAGGGAACCGTGCTCGATATCCGCTTGCCGCTCGTCGTCAGCAACGTCGCCCTCGTGGAGACCCCGCCGGAGGCCGCCGCGACGCCGGACACCGCACGCACGCGCGCGAGCGTCGCTTCGCGGATCGGGTAGGTCTGCGATCCGCTGCCTTTGCCGAGCGTTTCCTTCGCGGTCACCACGACCGCCTTCTTCGCGTAGGCGTTGCCGAAGACTTCCGCGAAGGCGTGGTTGATCGTGTCCGTGAGGATGTAGGTGCCCGCCATCAGCGCCACCCCGAGGACGATCGCGATGCCCGTCAGCAGCGCCCGGACCTTGCGCTGGGCAAAGCCGCGGAGCACCAGCTTGCTCATCAGCCGATGGCCTTCATCAGATCGAGCGCCTGCTCGGCGCTGGCCGCCTCGCCGTCGTGGACGATCCTGCCGTCGGCCAGCAACAGCAGCCTGTCGGCGAACGACGCCGCGTGGGCGTCGTGGGTGACCATCACGACCGTCTGCCCGAAGTCGTCAACGGCGTGACGCAGCAGCTCGAGCACGTCGCCGGAGGACTTCGAGTCGAGGTTGCCGGATGGCTCGTCCGCGAACACGACCGCCGGGCGCGAGATCAGCGCCCTTGCGACCGCCACGCGCTGCTGTTGGCCGCCGGACAGCTCCGCCGGGCGATGGCTGAGCCGGTCGCGGATGCCGACGGTCTCCACCAGCTGGTCGAACCACTCGCGGTCGACGTCGCGGCCGGCGATCGACAGGGGCAGCAGGATGTTCTCTTCGGCGTCGAGGACCGGCAGCAGGTTGAAGGTCTGGAAGATGAAGCCGATGCGATCGCGGCGCAGCTGCGTGAGCGCCCGGTCGTCGAGCTCGGTCAGCTCCACCCCCGCCAGGCTCACCGTGCCGGAAGTGGGCCGATCGAGACCGGCGAGCAGGTGCATCAGCGTCGACTTGCCGGAGCCCGAGGGGCCCATGATCGCCGCGAAGCGGCCTGTGGGGAACGCCACCGTGACCCCCGCCAGGGCATCGACCGCGGCCTCGCCCTCGCCGTAGCGGCGAGTCAGGTCGTGGGCCTCGACGATCGTCGGATGGCCGTTGTAGGCGGCTGGGGTGTCCACTTGCGAGCAGTTTAGGAGCCTGCCCGGCGCGCCCCTGCGACCGTCCGGGAGACGCCCTAGCATCGTCCGCCCGATGCACGAGACCAATCCAAGCGTGTTCCTGATCGCGCGCCCGTCGATCGACCTCGAGGGGATGGGCGCCTATCTGCGCGACGTCGGCGGCGAGTCATGGCTTGAGCGCCGGCTGCAGGAGGCCGACGGCGACACCAACGGCGGGGAGCTGATCGTGGAGTTCGGCGGCCGCGCGTGCTACCGCAGTTGGGAGCCCGGCCTGAACCCGAACGTCACGAGGGTCCGCACCGACCAGCGCGAGTACTTCGCCAACATCCTGCGCTCGGCGCACGGCAGCGTGCTGGAGCATGCCAACTACTCCCTCGCGATGAGGAACGTCAGCCGTGTGTTCACTCATGAGCTGGTAAGGCATCGCGCGGGCTCGGCCTTCAGCCAGGAGAGCCTGCGCTACGTGCGCCTCACGGACATAGGCTTTCGCGTCCCCCCCGCGCTGGAGCCGGTGCGCGAGCAGGTGCTCTCGATCGTCGAGCAGCTCGAGGAGTTCCAGGTGAGCGCCGCCAAGGAGCTGGGGATCGACGCCGACGGCGTGCCCTTCCACGTCAAGAAGGAGGTCACCTCCGCGCTGCGCCGGCTCGCGCCGATCGGCCTGAGCACGGACATCCTGTGGACGGCCAACGCGCGCACGCTGCGTCACGTGATCGAGATGCGCACCGCCGAGGGAGCCGAGGAGGAGCTGCGCCTGGTGTTCGACAAAGTCGCCCGCATGATGCAGGCCGAGGCCCCCGGGCTGTTCCAGGACTTCAGCCGTCAGGACGACGGCAGCTGGATCCCGGAGTACCGTAAGGTCTGACGCTCATGCGATTTCTGTCGGGGTTCCTGTTGGGTGTGACGGCCATCGTGCTGGCGCTGCCGACCGCGTGCGCCAGCGCCGCGTCCAATAGGACGCTGTTGGAGTTGAAGGCGGAAGGTAAACCGCTGGCGGTGGGCGGCGAAGTCCTGCTGGTGGCCGGATACTCGCTGGGCCCGTGTTACTGGGAAGAACAGGACTTCAAGGTCGCGGTGAACCGCTCGAAAGTCGACAAGCTCGTCAGGACGGGCGAAGCGGAGCAGATCGAGAACTGCGGCGGAGGCGCGAAGACGATTGAAATAACGAGCGCCAGGAAGATGATCGTGAAGCTGGCGCCGATGCGCATCGACCTGGAAGGACCGTGCGTGTACGAATTCAAGGAACTCTCCGCCACGTTCGCACAGAGGGAATGGGGCCCCGAAATCTACGGCGCCGCCACCGGCAAGCTCAGCAAGGCCAGAAGCGCGCGATCCCCGGCGTGCGCCAAGACCCGCACGACGATATTCGACGCCGCCGTGAGCGGGGTCGAAACGGCGCTCGTCAGCTGATTGGGACGGCGAAGTCGCAGTCAGGGCCGGCGCTCCCCGTGACGGGCGTCGTGTGGCTCAGAGAGTGTTGAAGCACCCGTACACGATGTAAAGCGGGTTCGTGACGGTTTTCCCGTGGGCGGCGAGCATCGTCGGCCCGCCGATGAAGGCGGGCGGGGACTCGGCCTTGTAGCAGCCGTCGTATTCCACGCTCACGTCATACTCGACGGAGGTGGCGCTGAAGGGCACCGACTGCGCTTGGGGCAGGTACACGTTGAGGTTGCAGGTCCAGTCCCCCGGCCCCACCGCCTTCGTGGCCCGGCGGTTGCAGTTGGGCAGGATGTCGAGCTTCGCTCCGGCCGGGGCTTGCCGCCCGATCAGCTGCTGCTGGAGCAGCGTCACGTTGTTGAACTCCTCCCCTATGGCTGCGCTGAGGCGGTGGTCGGTGTCGCCGGTGGGACCGACGTCGGCGAGCAGGGCGAGCACCGCGACGACCGCGGCGGCGACCGCCACCACCCGGATGGGGGTGCGCCAGTCGGCGCCGCGGCTCACCGCGCTCCCGAGGAAGTCGCGGCGCCGGAGGATCCTCCAGCTCGCGGCGATGCAGGCGGCGATCCAGGCGACGCTCACGAGGCTGGAGACCACGAGCGGGCCGTAGAAGGGGTGCGTGGTGAACAGGCCGTGCCAGCCCTCGAACGCCGAGCCGATCAGGAGCAGGTGCACGACGACGCCCTTGCCGATCAGGTCCAGCAGCTGGGTGAGCAGCGCCACGAGCAGTGGTCCGAGCACGCCGACGATGCCGTTGCGCGTAGCGACCGAGAACAGGATCGCGACGCTCGTGTACGCAAGCGTCGGCAACAGGCACAGGATCCAGCTGAGCAGAGTCAGGGCGAGCAGCTCGCCGGGGTGGGCCGGTACGCCGCTCAGGTCGACGAGCGAGTGCGCCCCCATGAACAGGATGCCCGCGACCAAGCTCGAGAGCGCCAGCAGCAGGGTGAGCGCGACGGTGAGCGCGCCGGCGGCTAGGAGCTTGGCGGCGTAGAGGTCGGTACGGGTGCAGGAGCGGGTGAGGATCGTCTTCCAGGTCCCGTGCCGATCCTCGCAGGAGAACAGGTCGCCCCCGAGCAGCCCGGCGATCAGCGGCAGCCCCCAGCTCCCGGCGAAGCCGAGGATCACGAGCGAGACCGCGAATCCGGAGGAGTGCACCCAGACGCCGAACAGCGCGTCCGAGGGAGTCCCGCTCTGCACCTTCAGCACCGCCGCGAACGCGAACGGCCCGGCGACGCAGACGATCACCAGCAGCCGGCTGATCAGCTGGGCGCCCAGCTTCTGCAGCTCGGCCCGCAGCGCGTTCCAGATCGCGTCCTCCCCGCCGAGCGGCGGCGAGACCGTGGCGGCGGGCGCCGCGGGGGCGATCGCGCTCATAGCCCGGCGAGCACCCGCTCGGCCAGATCCTCGGGCTCGAGCTCGTCGAGCGCGGGGCCGTCGGAGGTGAGGGCGAAGAACATGGTCTCCAGCGGGCTCACGAGCGTCTCGAGGCGCCGGATCGCCACGCGCGCATCCCCGAGCGCGAACACGAGCTCGTCCAAGCAGCCCTCGTGCACGCTCAGCGTGAGCTCTCCCCGGCGCGAGCGCTCGGCCCGCACCCCCGCCTGGTCCTGGGCGATCCGCAGGGCCAGCTCGTCATCGCTGGTCGCCAGGGCGTACGCGGAGGGCGGCGCCTGCGCGATCAGCTCTCCCGCCGAGCCCTCCCACACGACCTTGCCCTCGCGCATGACCGTGTAGGCGTCGCACACCCGCTCGAGCTCCCCGACCTGGTGGCTCGAGAGCAGCACGGCGACGCCCTCGGCGGCCAGCTCTCCCACCAACGACGCCACCGCGCGCGTTCCCGCCGGGTCGAGCCCGCTCGTCGGCTCGTCCAGCAGCAGCAGGCGGGGTGAGCGCAGCAACGCCGCCGCGAGCCCGAGCCGCTGGCGCATACCGGTGGAATAGCCGGCCACGCGATCGTCCCCCCTGCGCTCCAGCTCCACGCGGGCGAGCGCGTCCTGCACCGTGGCGGCGGTCGGGCCGGCGTCCAGGCGCGCGAGCAGGGCAAGGTTCGCGCGCCCGGACAGGTATGGGTAGAAGGCGGGCTCCTCGACGAACCCGCCCACCTCCTCGAGCGCCTCGCCGCCGAGACCGTCCAACGCCCGGCCCAGCAGCCGCACCGCGCCGGCGTCCGGGTGGATCAGCCCGAACAGCATCCGCAGCAGCGTCGTCTTGCCGGCGCCGTTCGGGCCGAGCAGACCGCGAACCTGCCCCGGTGCGACCGTCAGATCGACGCCGTCGACCGCGGTTCTCGCCCCGAAGCGCTTGACCAATCCGCTCGCTCGGACAGCATCCACGAGGGCGGCTTACCCACGCCCGCGCCGCGGCTAAACGTCGGTAACTATTTGTAAACAAGAGGTCACGGCATCGCAAAGAAACAGGCCTTTCACATCAATTTTCACCGTTCGGTAACAGCGGGAACCCGTGCACGGGTAGACGCAGCGGTGCAGAGTTTGCCCTGCTGATTTCTAGTCGAATCTGCAACCCACCGTCTACTTGGGAGGTCTTGAAGTGGCCAGCTCGGTTCCGATCCGCAGAAGTGAGGCTCATCCGCATGTCCGGCGCAGGCGCGTGGGCGCAGCCGCGCTCCTCGTCGCATTCCTGGCGGCGGTCGGCGTCGCCTCGGCTGCCTTCGGCGTGTTGTCCCCGTTTGGCAGTGAGGAAGTCGGTCAGACCTACAACGGCGCGCTGCTGCTGCCGACGAACCAGTGGATCTCGCCGATCGGGACCCGGATCGAAGACCCGAACGGGCGGATCGTCGCGAGCACGCTCAGCCCCGACGGCCAGTACATGGCCGCGCTGACGTGGAACGAGTTCACCGGCTATCTGACGATCTTCGACCTCAAGACGGGCAAGATCGTTCAGGAAGAAGGAGCCTACCCCCACACCCTCGACCCCGCGGCCGGAGAACCCGGGGAAGAGGTCGCGGCCGACGGCCCCCTGTACTCGCCGGACGGGAAGACGCTCTGGGTACCGCAGACGGGCGACATCGCCAAGTTCACAGTCGACCCGGAAACCGGCGTGGTGTCCGAAAAGGCCATCATCAAGATGCCGCCGGCCGCGAACGGTCCCGCACCCGAAAACAGCACTGAAGCGACTCACCCCGGCGAAGCCGAGCCCTCGGGCATGGCGCTCTCACCTGACGGCGGCAAGCTGTACGTCGCCTTCAACGGGTCCAACACACTCGGTGTGATCAACACCGCCACAAATGAAGTCGAAAAGGAAATCCCCGTCGGCAACGCGCCCCGTCAGGTCGTCATCGACGGCAACACCGCCTACGTCTCCAACGAGGGCGGCCATCCCGCCAGGCCGGGCGAAACGACAAACCTCTCCGACGGCACCCCGGTCGTCTCCAGCCCCGTCACCGGAGCTGCCACGACCGGCACGGTCTCCGTCATCAACCTCACCACGGACAAGCAGGAACAGGAAATCCCGGTGGGTCTCGAGCCGACGGCGCTGTACCGCAGCGGCTCGGCGCTGTTCGTCGCCAACTCCAACGACGACAGCATCTCGCTGATCGACACAACGACCGACAGGGTCGTTCAGACGGTGGACACCAACCCGCTCCCGGGCGCCAGCGTGGGCAGCTACGCGAACGCGATCACGATGTCCGACCCCGAACACGTGCTCGTCAGCATCGGCCGCGACAACGCGATCGCCGTCTACAAGTACGCGGGTCTCACAGAACGGGGTTCCGGAGCCAACGCGAGCTGGCACTCAAAGCCGACGCAACCGCTCGAGTTCGAGGGGCTGCTGCCGACAGACTGGTACCCCGTCGCGGTGCAGCCCGACCCGGCGCTAGGGACCGGGGAGGTCGTCGTCACCAACGCCAGGGGCATCGGTGACCGCGGCCCGCAGGCGAAGATCTGCAAGGGCCCCGAAACCTCCCCGGCTACCGAATGCGCGAAGGGCTACAACACCTACGACGAGACCGGCACGGTGACCATGTTCAAGCTGCCGGCCGAAGGTGAGCTGGCGCAGTACACCAAAACCGTGTTCACCGACAACGACTGGAACAACGTCCCCGCCATCAACAACGGCGCGGGCGACACCGTGCCGAGCGTGATCCCGAGGAAGATCGGGGGGCATTCACCGATCAAACACATATTCGTGGTCGTCAAAGAGAACCGTACCTACGACCAGGTGCTCGGCGACCTCGGAGAGGGCAACGGCGACCCGGAACTGGCGCAGTTCGGCCAGAAGATAACCCCAAACGCGCACGCGCTCGCCAAGCGCTTCGGCGACCTCGACGACTTCTACGACGAGGGTACGCTGTCGGCCGACGGTCACAACTGGATCGTGCAGGCGGAGGCCAACGACTACGTCGAAAAGGAGTTCGGGGCGTTCTACCGCTCCTACCCCGCCGAAGGCGGCGACGCGCTGGCGTACCAGCGCGACGGCTTCCTGTGGAACGCGGCCGAGAAGGCAGGGCTGAGCGTCAAGGACTTCGGTGAGTACAACAGGTACCTCACCGGACCGGGCGACGGCGGCGACTGGCAGGAATGGTACGAAGACTCCCAGATCCTCGAAGGTAAGAAGGAAGGTCCGCTGCCGATCCCCGTCAACGAGTACAAGACCTCCTCCGACATCCCGTCGCTGAACGAGATCACCGACCCCTACTACCCGAGATTCGACCTCGAAATTCCCGACCAATACCGCTTCGACATCTGGAAGACCGAATTCGAGCACGAGGAAAGCGCCAGCGACGTTCCCGACCTGACGCTGATCTGGCTGCCCGACGACCACACCGGCGGCGCGCCGGACCCGGTGGCCGAGGCGGCCGACAACGACCTCGCGCTCGGTCGGATCGTGGAAACGATCTCCCACAGCAAGGTGTGGAAGGAATCGGCGATCTTCGGCGTCGAGGACGACACGCAGAACGGCGTCGACCACGTAGACGGGCACCGCGGGCCGGCGTTCGTGATCAGCCCGTACTCCAAAGGCGGCGTCCAGGGCGAATACTCGACGCAGCTCAACATGGTGCGCACGGTCGAGCAGATCCTGGGGATCCAGCCGATGAACCAGGAGGACTACGCCGCCGAACCGATGTATGGGGCGTTCACCGAAAAGCCGGACTTCTCACCGTACACAGCCGCACCCAACGAAATACCGCTGACGCTCGGCGTCCCCGGCTACCCCTCGACGGCGGCGGCGAAGAGCGGCGGACCGGTCCAAGGCGAAGTACCCGCGTCGACGCAGAGCGCCTACCAAGCCTGGATGAGCTGGAAACGCCAGCAGAGCTTCCTCGGGAAGGACGCTCTACCCGACTCAGCCAAGCCCGTGCTGCTCAACCGCTTCGACTGGTACTCCGCACACGACTGGAAGGTGGCGTACCCGGGCGACCCGAAGATCTACCTGCCCAACGAAGTCCCCGCCAGCAACCTCCCGGCCGCCTTGCTCGGCGACTGACCGAGAGGGCGGCCCATCGCGGGGCCGGCCGCGCCGATTCGGCGCGGCCGGCCCGTGGCGGCCGGTGCGCGAGGCCTACCGGCGTCAGGCGTCCATAGTGCGCGTGCGCCACGCGCCGAGCGCGCAGAAGATCACGATCCAGGCCAGCGCCACGATCACGGCGGTGCCGGTGGACATCGTCACCGTCGCTCCGCCGCGCGGACCGTGGTGCTCGCCGAGGCCGATCGGGCTGAAGTGGGCGACCGCCTGGCTGAGGATCAGCTTGCGCGAGCTGCCGAGCGATTCGATGTTTTCGAGGATGCGGCTCGCTACGAGCTGCCAGCCGATCAGCACCGTCAACGCGGCCGGCCGCGAGCCGGTGAGCGAGGAGAAGCCGACGGCTACCACGCACAGGATGCCGGTGGCGAACAGCGTGAACAGGAGCCCGTTGACGACGAGCGCGCCGCCCGGGGTGGGCGTGCCCGCGGCGAGCGCGTAGGTGCCGATGATCATCACCGCGTAGGCGACGAGCATCACCAGCCAGCACAGGCCGACCGCCGCTGGGACACGCGCGGCGAACAGCGCGACGCGCGAGCGGCCGGTCACGACGAGGTCGCGGAACACTCCCGCCGCGAGATCACCGGCGCCGCTGTCGGTGCCGATCATGATCGCCGCGAGCGGCCCGAAGAAGAGGGCCAGCACCGGCATCGCGTCTTCGTAGCCGTTTATGCCACCCGCCGGCGAGTTCTGAGCGGGGCTCGAGGAGTGCTGCAGGCCTCTGACGATGAAGTAGATCAGCAGCGGCGCCACCGCCAGCACCAGCGCCCAGATCAGCGTGCTGCGCTTCTTGCGCAGCTTGAGGAAGTCGGCGCCGACCATCCGCAGCGCGATCGTGGGGTTCACGCCTTCACCTCCTCGGGCACCAGATCCGCGTCGAGTCGCTGGGTGATCGCCAGGAAGCGCTGCTCGAGGCTGTGGCGCACGGGCTCCAGGCGCGTGACGCCCAATCCGGCCCCCACCAGCGCGGCGTTGATCTGTGCGGCCGTCTGCGGGTCGCCGGACAGGACCACGCGAATGCCTTCGTCGTCGCGGCGCGCCTCGGCCACGAGCTCGCTCGCACCGAGCACGCCGAGCGCCCGGTCGACGTCGTCGACCCCCACGATCAGCTCGTGGCGCGCGCCGCCGCCGGCGGCGAGATCGGCGATCGCGCCCTGCGTGACGATCTTGCCGCGGTCGACGATCGCCGCCGCATCACACGTCTTTTCGACCTCGTCCAGCAGATGCGAGGAGATGAACACCGTCCGCCCCTCCTGCTCGACCATCGCGCGGATCATCTCGCGGAACTCCTGGATGCCGCCCGGGTCGAGCCCGTTGGTCGGCTCGTCGAGGATCAGCAGCAGCGGATCGGCCAGCAGGCAGCGCGCGACGCCGAGGCGCTGGCGCATGCCCATGGAGTAGCTCTTGACCTTCTCGCCGGCCCGCTCGGACAGGCCCACGCGGGCCAGCGCCGGGTCGATCCGCTCGAGCGTCTCCGGTCCGCGCACGGCGGACACGATGCGCAGGTTCTCGCGCCCCGTGAGGTGCATGTGAAAGCGCGGCTCCTCGACGATCGCGCCGACGCGCCGCAGCGCCTGCGCGCGCTCGGCGGGAACAGGGTGACCGAGCACGTGCATCGTCCCCGCGCTCGCCGGAGTCAGGCCCAGAAGCGTGCGGATGATCGTCGTCTTGCCGGCTCCGTTGGGGCCGAGGAAGCCGAACGCACAGCCGCGCGGCACCTGCAGGTCGATGCCGTCCAGCGCCGTGCGCTCGCCGCGTTGTCCCCGGAGGGGGAAGCGCTTGGTCAGGCCGGTCGTTTCGATCGCCGGCGTTGAGGAGCTTGGATCCATGCGCTACCCATTGTTATCGGCAGCCTTGACCCACACAATCGGGGATTGCCCTTAGGGTCCGTCCAGGCTCACCAGCCGCCGCTGCACCGCCCAGCGGCTGAGCTCGTGCCGGCTGGAGAGCTGCAGCTTGCGCAGGACCGCCGACACGTGCGCCTCGACCGTCTTCACGGAGATGCCCAGGCGCTGGGCGACCTCCTTGTACATGTAGCCGCGCGCGATGTGGCGCAGCACCTCCCGCTCGCGCGGGGTCAGCTGATCGAGCTCGCGGTCCTCCGCCACCTGCAGGTCGGCGTTCGCGCTGCTCGCGCCGGCGTCCTGCGCGAACGCGTCCAGCACGAAGCCCGCCAGCCGCGGGGAGAACACGGCGTCGCCGTCGGCCACCTGACGCACCGCCCGCGCCAGCTCCGCCGCGGAGATGGTCTTCGTGACGTATCCGCGCGCGCCAGCCCGGATCACCGCTATCACGTCCTCCGCCGCGTCCGACACCGACAGCGCCAGGAAGCGGACCGTCTCGCACTCCTCGGCCACGCGCGTGATCACCTCCACACCTCCGCCGTCCGGCATGTGCACGTCCAGCAGGACCACATCCGGTCGCTGCTCACGGATGACCGCCACCGCCTCCTGCACGCCGCCCGCGTCGCCCACCACCGACACCTCGTCCCCCAGCTCCGCGCGCACGCCCGAGCGAAACAGGTGGTGGTCGTCGACGATCACCACACGCGGCTTGGCGCTCACCCGCTCGACCCCCACGCCATCACCAGCTCGATCTCCGTGCCCTCGCCGGGAAGGCTGTGCACGACGGCGCGGCCGTGATGGCGCTCCATGCGCGCGACGATCGAGTCGCGCACGCCGCGGCGGTCGGCCGGGATGGCGCCGGGATCGAAGCCGACGCCACGATCGCGCACGAACACCTCCACGCGGTCGCGCTCCACCTCCGCGTACAGGTCCACACGCTCACTGCCGGCGAACTTGGCGGCGTTGGTCATCGCCTCGCGCGCGGCCTGGACCATCGCCTCCAGCCTGCCGTTCAGCGGACCGTCGCCAACCGTCACCACCTCGATCGGCACCCTGTGCAGCTCCTCCACCTCCGCCGCCGCGCGCTCGAGCGCCGCCGCCACGCTGGCGCCCTCGCCGGGGTCCGGGCGCTCCAGCAGCCAGCTGCGCAGCTCGCGCTCCTGCTGGCGGGCGAGCCCCGCGACCTCGCGTGGGTCGCCGGCGCGCTTCTGGATCAGCGCCAGCGTCTGCAGGACAGAGTCGTGCAGGTGCGCCGCCAGCTCCGCCCGCTCCTGCTCGCGGATGCGAGCGGCACGCTCGAACGACAGGCTGCTGCCCAGACGCACGAACCACGGAACCGTCAGCAGGCCGAGGATCGTCGCGATGATCGCCACCACCCCGATCGCCTCGCCGAGGTTGCGCTGCACGCCCACCAGGTGCAGCAGACCGGCCGACGCGAACGACACCAGCAGCACGCCGAGCACGAGTCGCGGCGCGTCCACCCTGACCGCCGAGCGCAGCTGCCCACCCAGCGACACCAGCCCACGGCCCGACGTCCGGTCGGCGGCCGCGATCGGACGCCACACGAGCGCCAGACCGCAGATCCCCAGCACCATCGGCCACAGCGCATCGCCGTAGCTCATCCGCGAGGCCAGACGGTGCAGCACGCCGAGCGCCACGACCGTGCCCAGGCCGATCAGCAGCGCCTGGCGCAGCGCCTCCCAGCGGCCGGCGCGCCGCCCGCTGTCCGGTGCCACCGGGACCAGCGTCCAGGCGAGCGCGTACACCGCGATGCCCACGCCGCCGACGGCGACCATCGCGACCATCACCATGCGCACGATCAGCACCGCCACGCCGAAGTGCTCGGCCATGCCCGCGCACACGCCGCCGAGCAGACCGCGATCCGGGCGCCGCAGCAGGGGCGGGCGCGCATGCGCCGGAGAGTCCCCCGGTGGCGCCTGGATAGAGGCCATCACCGAATCATCGCAGCGACGGCACAAGCGCAGCTAAGGGATTGCCCCTACATGCCGGCCCGCCACGCCGCACGCCGAGGCGGCCGGCAGGCCGCCCCATCAAAAAAAGACGGCCCTCCGGCGACTGATCCGCCAGCTTGCCCGTCAGTCCTCTTGGGCTTGTATTGCCTTGACCCGCTCTTGGAGTTGGCGCATGACGGTGGGGTCGCGCAGCGTGGTGACGTCGCCGAGTGCGCGTCCCTCGGCGATGTCGCGCAGCAGCCGGCGCATGATCTTGCCCGAGCGCGTCTTCGGGAGGTCGTCGGTCCAGATGACGCGCTTGGGGCGCGCGAACTTGCCGATCCGCTCCGCGACCGTCTCACGGATGCCCTCCACCGTGCCGTCGTCGCCTTCCAGCTCGCCTTGCAGCGTCACGAACGCGACGATCGCCTGCCCGGTGTCCTCGTCGTGCTGGCCGATCACCGCGGCCTCCGCCACATCCGGATGCGCGACTATCGCCGACTCCACCTCCGCCGTCGACAGACGGTGCCCCGACACGTTGACGACGTCATCGATGCGGCCGATCACCCACAGATAGCCATCCGCGTCGCGGCGCGCGGCGTCACCCACGAGATACGTCTCACGGCCGAAGCGGCTGAAATACGTCTCGACGAAGCGATCGTCTTCTCTGTAGAGCGTGCGCAGCATCGACGGCCACGGCCGGGTGAGTACGAGCAGGCCCTGGCCCTGCTCGATCGCCTCGCCCGTGGACTCGTCGCGGACCTCCGCGAACACCCCCGGAAACGGCTGCGTCGCCGAGCCGGGCTTCGTCGCGGTGATCCCCGGCAGCGGCGTGATCATGATCGCGCCCGTCTCCGTCTGCCACCACGTATCCACGATCGGACAGCGCTCGCCACCGATCACCTTGTGGTACCACAGCCACGCCTTCGGGTTGATCGGCTCCCCGACCGACCCCAGCAGCCGCAGGCTGCTGAGGTCGTATTCGTTCGGCCACTGCGCACCCCACTTGATGCACGCACGAATCGCCGTCGGCGCGCAGTAGAGAATCGTCACTCCGTAGCGCTCGACGATCTCCCACCACACGCCCTTGTGCGGGTAATCCGGCGCGCCCTCCCACATCACCGACGTCGCACCGTTGCACAACGGCCCATACACGATGTAGGAATGCCCCGTGACCCAGCCGACATCCGCCGCACACCAGTAAACATCGGACTCCGGCTTCAG
The DNA here is from genome assembly GCA_035484215.1 of Solirubrobacteraceae bacterium. Taxonomy (GTDB): domain Bacteria; phylum Actinomycetota; class Thermoleophilia; order Solirubrobacterales; family Solirubrobacteraceae; genus Palsa-744. The sequence continues at coordinate 81,288 of DATHPE010000007.1, forward strand.
ATCGAACACGTAGCGGTGCGTCGCCGAGACGCCCGTCAGATACCCGCCGGTCGTGTGCAGGATCCCCTTCGGCTTCGCCGTCGAACCCGACGTGTAAAGGACGAACAGCGGATGCTCGGCGTCCAGCGGCTCAGCCGGGCACACCGGGTCTGCCGCCGCCACGATCTCCTCGTAGAACACGTCGCGCCCCTCCTGCATCTGGCAGGGCGTGCCCTTGCTCCGCACCACCACGATCTTCTCCAGCGTGAGCAGATCACCCATCACCTCATCCACACGATCCTTGACCGGCGCCGTCCTGCCCTTACGCGCCGCGCCATCGACCGTGATCAACACCTTCGCCTCGGAGAACTCCATCCGCTCACGCACCGCCTCCGCCGAGAACCCACCGAACACAACGTTATGCGGCGCACCGATACGCGCACACGCCAACATCGCCACAACCACCTCCGGAATCATCGGCAGATAGACCCCCACCACATCGCCCACGCCCACACCCAGATCCTTCAACGCGCTCGCGAACCGTTCAACGTCGCCGAGCAGCTCCGCGTAAGTGATGTCACGCTCCCGCCCATCCTCACCACGCCAATGCAACGCCACGCGCTCGCCCCTGCCCGCGATCACGTGGCGATCCAGGCAGTTGTAGGACACGTTCAGCGCGCCACCCGTGAACCACCTGTAGAACGGCGGATCGGAGTCATCGAGCACGCGCGTCCAGCGCTGGAACCACTCGAGCTGCTCCGCCTGCGCCGCCCACCACGCCTGCGGGTCGGCCGCCGCCCGCTCGTAAACGGACGCGTCTTTCAGCAGCGCGCGCTCGCGGAACTCCTCAGGAGGTTCGAAGCGCTCGACCTCCAGCAGCGCGGCCAGCTCTGCGTCGAGCGCCTCTCCCGCGGCCTGGTGCGATCCCGTTGCCATGGCAGAACACTACTGCCGCCCGAGCGGCACGACCGGCAGCACCGTGCGCCCGAACGTCGAGTTGGTGACCGCCGCGAATGACGCGTACCACGCCGCCGCGGCTGTCGCGAGGCCGACGTAGCCGCCCCAGTGCGTGACCGTTGCATGCGCGCCCACCGCGCCGATCGCCAGCAGGATGAACGTCGCCGTCAACAGCACGAATACGAGCAGCACCGCGCCGCTCGTGCGTAGCGCCGCCACCGTCATGTAGGCGGTGAAGATCGCCCACGCCCACAGGTACACGCCGACCGCGTGTCCCGCGTTGCCGCCGATCTGCTTGGCGTAGAAGACGTTCAGCGCCCAGAACGAGATCCAGAAGGCGCCGAACGAGCAGAACGCCACCGCGCCGAAGGTGTTGCCCGTGCGGAACTCCCACAGGCCGGCGAGCAGCTGCACGATGCCGCCGTACACCAGCGCCAGGCCGAGCACCACCGGCAGGCCCTTTTCGTTGACGAGATTGGAGTTGAACATCGAGAGCACGAACGTCGTCATCGCGAACGCGCCCAGGCCCAGCGGCCCGGGGTCCGCCGGTTTCCAGCCCGCGAGCGCCGGCCGCGTCGGGTCCTCACGCTGGCCGCGGTCCTCCCGTGGACGACGGTCGATCGTTGCTGCCTCCATCGAAGCCTCCTTTGCGGCGCCAGCTGTGGCGGCCACACGGCGCCTGTTGGATGAATCCCTCGGGAGCGGGGAGCGGCAATTGCGCACGCTCGAGGCTCTCGTTCAACCGGAGTATTCCCGCTAGCGTGTGCTTCTAATCGTGCGAGCGGCGCTCAGCTCTCAGCTGCTCGCGCCCCGCTTGCGCCGGCGCTTGCGCGAGGAGCCGCCGCTCGCCGGGCGCACGGGCTCCGGCACCGCGCCCACGCCGGCCGCGACGGGCGCCCCGCGACCACCGCCCGCCTGCGCACGCAGCTGCGCCTGAGACGGCCACGGCCGGGCCTCTCCCGCCGCCCACGCCGGCGGCTCGCCCTTCGGCCAGCGACCCATGTAAAGGATGCCCATCATCACCAGCCAGAAGGCCGGCACCACCTGCAGCTCGGCGCCGCCGATCGGCAGGAAGATGAGCAGGCCGGTGAACATCCCAAGGATGCCCATCCAACGTGTCACCAGCCCGACACGCAGCGCGTTGATCATCGTCGCGATCATCCCCGCCGCGAGCGCCAACCCGCCGAACAGGTCGACGTAGTCGGCGATCATGTTCGCCGTGCCGGTCGTCAGCGCGACTTCGACCGCATGGTTGCTGAAGTTGTGGCCGACCGCGAAGTTGTGCGTCTCGATCGCGCTCGCCACCTGGTGGCCGAGGCTGACGAGCGCCACCGCGACGCCCCCGCCGATGACCAGCGGGCGGGCTGCCGCCCACGTCTGGGGACGGCGAAAGCGCGTCGCATCGAGGAGCACCAGCAGGACCAGCGTCAGCGCGACGATCGCGACCGTCTCGACCGCGCTGCCCGCGATCAGCGCGAACGCATGGCGGCTGATGAACTTGACCTCCTGCGCGCGCGGACTGACGGCCGGGTTGGCCACGCCCGACAGCGCCGGCGCCAGGCCCTGGAACAGGCCGACGGTGGGCGCGCCGTTGAGCGTCGAGGAGATGACGATCGCGCTCAGCAGATACAGGAAGCCGCCGGCGAAGGCCGGCACCGCCAGCCGGCTGCGGTGCTCGGACTCCTTTGCGACCTGGTCGCGGATCTCGCTTGTCGTGGGCATGAGCAGCGCAGTCTATGATGCGAGCATGGAGAGCGGCGGACTCGGAGACCTTTTCGGCGATCCCGAGGAGCTCCAGCGGCGTCTCGCGGAGTTCGCCGAACAGATGCAGGGCAACCAGCGGCTGGTGTGGGCGGACAACGCGATCAAGCTCGCCGTCGACATGACGGTCGCGGCCGTCGCGAGAGTCAACGTCCAGGGCAACGCCGAGGCGCAGGCCGAGCAGATCCGCACCGTGATCGCGCGCGTGTTCCCAGAGGCCGTCGCCCTCGTGCGCGAGGCGCGCGAGGGGCTTCAGTAGCGGTAGTCCGGCCGGCGCGCAGCGCCGTCACGGACGAAATCAATCTCTCAGCGGCGCGCAGCGCCGTCACGGACGGCAATCAGTAGTCCAGCGCCCCGGCGCGCTCCGCCTCGCGCGACGCGCGCCCGGCATGCAGGACCTCCTTGAATGAGCGGAAGCGGAAGATGAACACGACCGCGCCGAGCCCCACGAGCGCGGTGAACAGCGCGATCGCGATCTGCTGACCGACGGAGTACGCGGCCACGACCGTCGTGGACGCGTTCGTGGCGAACACCTTCACGAGCAGCGCCTGCTGCACGCCGGCGCCACCGGGCGTGAGCGGCACCGCACCCGCCACCTGGTTGACGGCGAACACGAGCAGAACGTTCTCGACAGAGCCGCCGACCCGAAAGGCGTCGAGCAGGAACCAGAAGGCGGTGAAGCGGCAGATCCACGCGAGCGCCTGCAGGCAGGCGACCTCGCGCAGATAGCGGCGCCGGTCGCTCAAGATCGTCACGCCCTGGCGCACACGCGCCCAGAAGGCCTTCGCGCGCTCGGACAGCAGCGCGAACGCGACCAGCCCTATGACTCCGAGCGCGGTGATCAGGAACAGCGTCAGGTGGAAGTGCGCGGCCAGGTAGGAGATGTCGAAGGAGCTCAGCTTGGAGAAGTCGGGCGGCTTGGGGAACACCCCCTGGGTGAACGCGAAGATCAGCACGAGCACACCCACGCTGGCGTCGAAGATCGACTCCACGAAGAACGCGGCGGCGACGGTGGGATAGCGCGCGCCGGGGATCGACGAGCGCGTCAGGAACAGCTTGATGACGTCGCCGCCGCGGGCGGGCACGACGTTGTTGAAGCCGACCGCCGCGAAGTACGCGCCCCACACGCGCCGCCACTGGAAGCGCGTAGCCGGGTAGGCGGCACGCAGGCTGTGGAAGTCCCCGCGCGAGCGCAGCGTGAGGTTGAGGCCGAAGAACGCCAGGCCCGCCAGCAGCGCCGCCCAGTGGACCGCCGCCAGATCGGAGAAGAACTGCCCGGCCGCGCTCAGGAACGAGCTGATGCTCTGGCCGATCGAGGCGGACGCGAGTAGCTCGGGCACGAGCCAAGCGTACGGCCCGCCAAGGACCACCGGGCGCACCTGATGCGCTACAACGGGTCGATGGCGCCAAGCGAGACCGTCCGTGAAGGCCTGACGGTGGCGGTCACAGGCCCGACAGGCGAGATCGGCCTGGCGTTCGTGTCTGCGCTGCAGCGCTCGCGCGAGGTGGGCTCGATCCTGGGCATGGCACGCAGGCCGTTCGACCCGCGCGCGCGAGGCTGGAAGAAGGTGTCCTACCGGCGTGGAGACGTGCTCGACCGCGACGCGGTGGACGCACTCGTGCGCGAGGCCGACGTGGTCGTGCACCTGGCGTTCATGATCATGGGCGGCGCGAAGGAGAGCCGGGAGGTCAACCTCGCGGGCTCGCGCAACGTGTTCGAGGCGAGCGTCGCGGCGGGTGTCGAGCGGCTTGTGTACGCCTCCTCCGTTGCCGCTTACGGCTTCCATCGCGACAACCCTCAGCCGCTCACCGAGGACGTCCCCGCGCGCGGCACCGCCGCCCACTACTACTCCGCCCAGAAGGCGGAGGTGGAGGCGCTGCTCGCGGACACGCTCGCCGGCGCGGCGACGGCCGGCTACGTGTTTCGCCCGTGCATCGTCGCCGGCCCGCAGGCGCCGCTGCTGCTCGACAGCCTGCCCTACACGCAGATCTCCGAGCGGCTGCCCGGACCCATCCTCAACCTGCTCGACGGCGTGCCGATCCTCAAGCCGGTCCTGCCGGATCCGGGCGTGCCCTTCCAGCTTGTGCACCACGACGACGTGGCCAGCGCGATGCGCGCGGCCGTTCTCGGGCGCGGGGAGCCCGGTGTTTACAACCTCGCCGGAGCGGGCGAGCTGACGGTCAAGCTGCTGGCGGAGGAGCTCGGCTGGTATTCGATTCCGGTGCCCGAGCTGGCCGTGGACGCGGTCGCGGAGATGATCGGACGCCTCGGCTTCCTGCCGGCGCAGGCGCAGTGGATCGCTGCGTTCCGCGAGCCGGTGATCATGAGCGCCAGCAAGGCTCGACGCGAGCTCGGCTGGCGTCCGCGCCACGATGCGCTGCACACGCTGCGCGAGACGATCAGCGCCGCGCGGCTGGATCGCCTCATCCGCTGAGACGGCGAGGGTGCGCGCGCCGTAGGCTACCGAGCCCGTGAACGCCAGCGAGACCGTCGAGTCCACCCCCACCAGCGCGAGCAGCCGCCGCGTGGCGATCGTCAGCGACAGCACCACGTATCTACCGCAGTCGCTGATCGACGACATGGGCATACACCAGGTGAGCCTGTATGTGGGCTGGGGTGGGGATCTGCGGCCCGAGCACGAGTACCGCGACCTGGATGCGTTCTACGCGAGGCTGCACGAGTCCCCGCAGCTGCCGACCACCTCACAGCCGTCTGTCGGCGACTTCCTGTCCTGCTATCAGCCGCTGCTCGGCGCCGGCTGCGATGTGCTGTCGCTGCACATCGCCGGTGGCCTGTCGGGCACGTGCGAGAGCGCGCGCGAAGCGGCCCGCATCGTGACCGCGGAGCAGCCGGCGGGCAGGATCGAGGTGCTCGACAGTCAGACCGGCGCCGGCGGCCTCGGCTGTCTGGTGGCGCTCGCCGCCCGCGTCGCCGAGCGGGGCGCCACGCTGGACACGGTCGCGGACAGCGTACGCGCAGCCAGGGAGACCCTTGACATCTGGTTCTGCCTGGACACGCTCGAGTACCTGCGCCGCGGTGGACGGATCGGGGCGGCGCAGGCGCTGGTGGGGACGGCGTTGAAGATCAAGCCGATCCTCACGTTCGGCACCGAGATCGCGCCCGCCGGGCGCGTGCGCACGCACCGGCGCGCGCTCGAGCGGATGATCGCCTACCTGCACGAGCTGCACGAGCGGGGCGCGACCGACTGGATCGTCCAGCACGCCCAGGCGGCCGCGGACGCCGAGCAACTCCGCGCCGCTGGCATCGCGTTGTTCGGGTTCGAGCCGCTGTTCTGCACCGAGGTGGGCCCTGTGCTGGGAGCCCACCTCGGCTCGGGGATGCTCGTCGGCGGGATGACCTCGCCCGACGCTACTTGACGATCTTGATGATGCGCTCCATGCCCAGGCGCGTGTGGTCGCGTCCGTCCTGGGTCTCCATGAAGCACGCTTGCACGTAAATGCCAGGCTTCGCGCTGATGGTCTCCTGCTGGAAGGCTTCGTGCGACAGCGGCCCGGTGAAGCCCACCGGCGGGCCGACGACGAGCTTTTCGAGCGCCTTTTCCTTGCCCGTCAACAGGTCTTTGACGGCCCGTTTGGCGGCCTGCTCGCTCTTGACGGGGAACGCGATGTCCATGTGCACGAGATAGCCTTCGTTTTCAAAGCGCACGAGCTCCCCATCGTGCAGGGTGCTCGGTCCGCGGAAGCCGAACTCGATCGAGCGGACCGTGGCCTGTGGTGTGGGCAGCGTCGCCGGGGAGGCGGCGGCGGTCACGGTGAACGTTGCTCCGACCTTCGGCGACGAGCTTTCGCCCGCGCCGGCGAGCGCGACGTACTGTCCGGGCACGAGGTCCGTCTGCACTTCGCTGTTCTGGCCGGTGGGCGCTTCGGCGTCGAACACGATCGAGCCGTACTTGCTCGCCTTGTTGGGGTCCTCGCCGGCGCCGCTCTTCAGCACGGCTTCCAATTCCGCGACGGTGACGCCCGGCTTCAGCAGGAACAGGATGGCGCTCGCTTCCTTGACGCCCGTGGCACTCGAGACGACGTTGACCGCACCCGACTGGGTGCTGCCGGTGACCGTGATCGAGGAGCTTGTGAGCGCCAACGTGAGCGTGGGAAGCGTCGATGCCTGCGCGGAGCCGGCGGCGGGCAGTCCCCCCGCAAGCGTCAGCAGCATGCCGAGCCAGAGCGCGCGAAACAGCGGCGCGCCCCTCAGCTGTGCGCGAGAGTTCAAGCGATGCGACATCTGGCGATCCTTTCTGTGAGCAGAGTGGCACGGACACTAGATGCTGCTCGTGCCAGCTCCTATAGGACGTTCCGCCCATCTTTGAAGAACCCGACGCCGCGCCTGTGGCGCGCTGTCCGCTGTCCGCTGTCCGCTGTCCTGCTCAGGCTATTTCCTTGAGGAACGGCACCATGTGCTTGAAGAATTCGTTGATTTCCGGAGTGGCGCCTGCCGGGTCGTTGTGGGCGTAGGCGTTCTTCTCTTCGATCAACGTCAGGTTGCCGCTGGGAATGCCCGACTGCTCGGCCAGCAGTTCGGCCTCGGTCAAGGTCGTCTGTTCGCCGCCGAGGAGCTTGTCCAGTTCGGAGTCGATCGCCAGGATGCGCAGCGAGGTGGGCAGGTGTTCACCCATGGTCGAGCGCAGGCCGAGCACTTCCTGAGCCGGGTTCGACAGGCCGTTGCCGACCGCGCCGGTGTCGAGCGTGAGGCGGGCGGGGAAGTACCACTCGCTGCCGCTCACGTGCAGCGCCGTTCCCGACACCTCGCCCGAGAGCATTTCGGCGTAGCGGCTGACCGGCGTGAGCGCCCCGGTGGCGTTCCAGCCGTGCAGACCGTCGCTTTCGGGTTCTTCCTCGACTCCCTCTCCGCCGTGTATCTGAGCGGCTATGAGGGATTCCGGCGAGGTCCCGACGTTGACCGAGTATCCGAAGCCGGCTTCGTTGGTGACCGGCGTGATCGGTGAGCGCAGGTCGGGCGGCAGGAACCTGAAGCCTTCGAGCTGCGAGCGCCCTTTGGGTTCGACGGCCGTCAACGCCGAGCCTGTCACGGAGAACAGCCCGAGGTCGGGCGCCGGGATGCCGCCGAACGCCAGCCACGGGGTTTCTCTGGGTTCGTCGAGCCTGGCGAGCGATGCTTGCGCTTCTTCCTTGGACATCGCCAGCGGGCTGCTGCCACCATCGTCGTAGACGAGGCCGGACAGTTCCTGGGCGCCGGGCTGGCCGCCGAAGTCCCAGGTGGCGTACGCGGTGACGACCGAGCCACCGAGCGAGTGGCCACCGAGCACGACCTTGCCGTGCAGTTCTTTCGCGGCGTCGATCACCACCTTCAGGTCGTCGACCGCGACGCTCATGCCCCATTCCTTGGCGAATTCCACGAGCGAGCTTTCAACGGGTTCGTAGTGCTTCTTGATCTCGGCGCCGCCGAGATAGCCAAGGTAGTAGTCGAAGAGCTCCTGCGAGGAGACCCGACCGAGCTTGTACCTGGTGAGCTCCTTCTGGTTCTCGAGGAAGTTCTCCCTGCGTTCGACCGCCCACACCTGCCAGTGCTTGCTCAGTTCCGGGTCTTCGACGAGGGACTTGGCGAACGGCACGAAGTACGCGGCGGCGGCCGACGTCCCCGGCTCGAGCACGAGGATGTTCTTGTCCTTCCCGCGCGCTCCGCTCGGAGCGATCTTGATGATCCCGACTTTGCTCAGATCGACTTCTCCCACCCCAGGGACCTTCACGCCGCTTTCCTTCGGCGAGACGAGCGGCGCCCCCATCACCGTTCTGGTGACCTTCACGTTGCCGATCTCCAACGCGCCCGCCGGCGCGGCGAGCGCCGCGCACGTCAGCGCGGCCATGATCGCGCTGAGCACGAGCCGGCTGAGCCGACCGTGCACCACAAGCATCCCTCGCTGCTCGAGCATCCCCTCTTCTCCCTCTGTCCATGGTCGCTCGGATCCGAGCGGAAACACCCGGCGCCGCTGTTCTCATGTCCGAGAGTACCCCGAGGCGATCGTAAGCGCAACGACGCGCTGGCGATTGAGACTCGGAGGGGTCGCTACAGCGGGCTCAGCAGGACCGTCGTCTCGCCGCGTATGGTCGCCCAGCCCTCGGCGATCAGACCGCGTGAGAACTCGTCGATCTTGCGCTTGGGGCCGGTGACCGTGAAAGCGACCTGTGTCCTGAGCAGATGCGGGTGCTCGATGATGTCGCACTCCAGCCCGAGGCTGTCAGCGAACGTGCGCATGCTCTGCTCGAATTCGGCTCGGATCATCTTGCCCGAGGTCGCGACCAGCGTGCGCGTCTCGACCGCGTCGGCGTCGCGCCTGGCGGCGTCCGCGAGCTGCGTCTCCTCGGCGCTCAGCGGCGGATCGGTCTGTCGCCATTCTTCGCGCTCCTCATCCCAGCGGCTCACGCGCAGGCTCGCGGCGATCCCGTCGCGGCTGAGCACGCCCCCGATCGCGACGCGCACCGCGGCGATCGTCGCCTCGCCTGCCGCGTAGGCGAACAGACGCCTGCCGTCGTGAGTGATGACGACGTCGCGGGGCGCCGCCGCCTCGATCTCGCGGACCACGTCTGGGCCGCGAAAGCGCCCTACGAGCTCGTGCAGCACGCCATGGGGGTCGCCCACGTCGAGCTCGCCTTCCAGGCGCCAGTCCTGCTCGATGTCGCTTGCGCGCGGGTGGGGGTCGGACTCCATGGCGCGGGACGATACCGGCTCCTACCGGCTCGATGAATAGTCCACGCCTGAATATTCATGCAGCGCCTTATCGCGACCGCCGGCACGCGCCATGATCTGGGTGCGCGATGGCCGTCGAAGATGCCACAAAGCCCCGAGTGGGGCCCGACTTCCTGAACGGGCACTCAGCCCAAGCCGAGCCCGACGAGCTGATCCGCCTCGAGCTGACGAAAGCCCAGGTGGAATGCGTCATCCGTGCCACCGCGGACACGCATGGCCCGAGTCTCAACCTCCTGCTCTCCGGCTTGGTCACCGAGCAGGCGATCACGGAGGGCTCCCTGGAAGAGAGGTACAGCGAGGAGCTCGAGAGCGGGCGCCTGTCTCACTCGCTGTTCCGCGGACTGCTGATACTCGCGCTGTTCATCTCGGGGGAGGAGGGCAGGGGCGTCGTGGAAGTCGCGCGGCAGCTGGGCTTGAGTCCGAGCACGACGCATCGCTACATGACCACGTTGGTGGCATTCGGGCTGCTCGTACAGGATCCCGCGACACGCAAGTACCGGCTGCCGCGTTGAACGAGTCCCCGGACACATGGAGGACGTGCGGCTCACAGCGCCGTTGCCTGACCGCGATCAGCCTGCACGCCGGCGTCTCGAGCGCATTACGGCGAGGATGGGTGCGCTGGATGGCTCCAGACAGTCGAGCGTACGCGTCGCGACAGGTCGAGCGAAATCGGTGTGCGCCTCGGGGGCTGAGAGGTAGAAGCTGGCGATGCCGGCAAGGATGAGCGTGTGGCGGCGATGACCGGCGAGCGCGCTGGAGAGTGAGCGCGCTTCGCTGGTGATCGCAGCGAATCGCGGCGCCGCCACAGCTGAGCTCTGGTAGTGGCGGACGAAGCTGTGGTTGGTGCTCCCACCGTCGTGGGGGAAGTCGATCAGGCTGTCCAATAGCGCGCTGATCGCGCATACGGATGGGAAGTACGCCCCGTCAATGCGCTCGGCCTGCTCCAGCGTGGTCGAGCAGGCGGCGGCCGCGAACAGTGCGTGCAGCGCCAGGCAGGAGATGCCCGCCGCGGCGAGCTCCCACCACAGGTATTCGCCCGTGTGCCTCAGGGCGGCGGTCCAGTCGATCAGCTGCGCCTCGCCTTCGACCAGCGTGGCGTGGTTTCGGGCCTGCGCCTGACCGCAGCGCTCAGCCGCGCGGATCAGCACCGGTTCGATCGCACGGGCCGACGGGAGCGCGAGCAGCGCCTGCTGGCAGGCGTGCACGAGGTCGACGAGGTATCCCCCGTCGTCCTTGTGTGGGTTGTGCAGGTAGTAGTCGGTGGGAGATGGCTGCGAGCTGACGGCGTCGCTCAGCGCGCGATGCAGCTGCAGGCCGTTGCGCACCGGCGCGGTGGCGGGCTGCTCGTTGATCGCGTCGAGGTAGTCGTAGGCGATCTGGTAGTCGACCATCAGGCGCACCAGCATCGGCCTTCCTCGTCGCGGCGCGAGGATCGCGAAGAAGGCGGCGGCCTCGGGGTTCAGGCGCTCGCGGGTCAGCTTGTCGACGGCGGCGGCACGCAGCGTCGCGTCGGGGATCTTCAGCGCGCGGCGCCTACAACGGCCGATCTCGCGTCTGGCACGCGGGTAGATCGTGAGCCAGTACACGACGCCGGCCGCGAGCAGCACGGCTAGGTCGCGCGCGTGGGATATGCGGATCGGTCTCATACCAGCCATGCTGGTATGAAACGTGGCTACTTTCTAGCCAGCCAAATCAATGTACTAGTTTTTCCGACTAATCGAATTAGTCTCCTAGTCCTGAAGAGCCAGTTGCGGCGGTACCTGCGAGGCCACATACCCAGGAACCGCAAGCACGACGAGCGCGCCCACGACGATCAACACGATCGTCTGGATCGTGTGGACGCCTTCGACGGCGAAGGGCGCCGGGAACCCCGTCGTGAGCCGCAGGTAACGGTCGCACAGCAGATGCCCGTACACGCCGGCGGCCGCCCCGGCGAGCCCGCCCGTGCCGAGCACCAGCACGGACTCGCACGTGAGCACGCCGCGCAGCTGCCAGGGACTGAAGCTGTGAATACGCAGCGCCGCCAACGACGACCGGCGTTGCCAGATGCCGGCCCCGATCGCGGCGGCCATGGCCAGCGCCGCCGCGACCATCAGCAGTGAGGTGATCTGGCTCATGCGGCTGAGCCCCTGGCGAGCGAGCGCGTCGGCCTGCGCGGCACGTTCGCCGCTCGTCTGCACCGTCAGCGCGCTACCGGGACCGAGCGCGCCCTGGACCGCGCGCTTGACCGCGGCGATGTCGGCGCCCGGTCGCGTGTCGACTTCCAGGGCGCTCGCGTCGGATGTCCGCCACGCGCGGCGGTAGTCGGAGTCGTTGAGGATGATCGCGCCCGAGCTCCAGCCGAGGTTGGTGGTCGTGGCTGCGATGCGATAGGCGACCGGTCCGCTCGGCGTGGGCAGCGTGAGCGTGCCGCCCACGGTCGCGTGGTTGACTTCGGCGAGGCGCCGGGAGACCGTCATCCAACCTCCCTTGCGCAGACGCTCGGTGGCCGCGGCGATGTCGCCTTCCAGCAGCTGGCTGGCGGGAATCGGAGCGGGGGCGCTGGCGGCGCGAGCGATGATCCACACCCGCCGGCCGTCGACGTCGAGGAACCCTCCCTGGTAGGCACGCACGCCGGCCACGCCCGGCACAGACGCCACGTGAGCGACAAGGCCCCTGGCGGGGAAGCTGCTGGTGGCGAGAGCATCGCCGTGGCTGACGACCCACACCTCGGCGGTGGAGACGTATTCGGAGTAGTCGCGATACAGGCCGTGGAGCAGGTCGTTGTGGGAGTCTTCGGCGACGACGCAGCCGAACACCGCGATCGCGCCGGTGGCGGCGAGCGCGAGCGAGCGGACAGTCGTCGCTCGCAGCGCGCGTAAGGCGACCGTGAGCATGTTCAGCCGCGAGGAGTACGCGGCCAGGCGCTCGGCGAGGCGCACGACCATCTGGAAGGCGAACGGGATCGAGAGCAGCGTCGCGACGGCCAAGCCGACGGTCGCGAGCACGATCGAGGACGGCCAGAAGATCAGCGGGCCACTGGTGAGGACGATCAGCACCCCTCCGGCCAGCAGCAGCCGCAGCTGTGCGCGGCCGTCGAGCGCCTGGCCAGGTTCGCCGTCCTCGAAGTACACGGCGTCGACGGCGCGGCTGCGCCGCAGGTCCAACAGCGGCGGAGCGGCGGCGAGACACGTCGCGAGGACGCCGCCGGCGAAGGACACCAGCAGCGGACGCAGCCCGATGACCGTCTGCGTGCCCAGCGGAAACGCGGCCGCCAGATAGCTGGGCGTCACATGGAAGATGGTGCGCGAGAGGACGTCGCCGACGGCCAGCCCCACCAGCGACGCCACCACCCCAAGGCAGGCCGCCTGGAACAACAGCATCCTGACCAGCTGCCACGGCCTCACGCCCTGCATGCGCAGGTCGGCGATCACACGGCGGCGCTCCGGCACGGTCAGCAGCATCGCGTTGAAGGCGAGCAGCAGACCGACGATCGCGCTGACGAGCACGAAGAACCCCGTCGCCTCGGTGTTGGGCGCGACCGCCTGCTCGAGCAGCGTGATGTCCTGATCGGCGGGAGCGACCGTCAGGCGTCCGGCCGCCAGCGCGGTCAGCTCCCGACGAACGGAGGACTGCTGGCCGGGAATGGTCGTGACGAGGATGCGCGACACCCGCCCCTGCAACCCCGTGACCCGCTGCACGAAGGCGAGCGGTGCGATGGCCGCCATCGAGCCCGAGAGAGCACCGATCGCTTCCGGGCCGAGCACCGCGACCACAGCCACCCGGCTGGCACGCCCACGCACCTGCAGCGTTACGCGCGGCGGATGCCCGCCGACCGACTGGCTGGGCGATGTCGGCAGTCCCAGCGCGCGCGCCGTGGCGGCGGGCAGGATGACCCCGGGCATCGACAGGTCGTGCAGCGAGATGCTGCGAGTGATGCTGCCGTCGAGCGAGATGAGGCTCGGTCCGGCGCTGCCGAGCGCGATCGCGGCGTGGCGACCGCCGCGTCCGACGAGCGACGCGGTCTGTTCGAGGATGGGCGCCGCCTCCGAGACGCCGGGCAGCCGCTGCACGCGCGCGAGCATATGTTCGTCGAAACCGTCGGAGTCGCGTGCGCGCAGCTGCAGGCTGGCGGTGCCGGCGATGCCGCGCACGATCGCGTTGGAGGCGTCGGTGATGCTGCTGTTGGCGACCTGGACGGCGAACACGAGCGCCACGCCGATCGCTATCCCGACGCCGGCGAGCAGCTCCTGGACCGGGCGGGTACGCAGCCGCCTGCCGTAGAAGTAGAGCAGCCCCGAGAAGCGCACGCGCCCCCTAGCCCCACGCCTGCCGCAACAGCGCCGAGGACGCCGGTGCAGGCTCGTCGGAGACGAGCCTGCCGTCGCGCAGCGTGCACACCCGGTCGGCGACGGCGGCGGCCTGCGGATCGTGGGTGACCAGCAGCACGGCGACCTGCTGCTGGCGAGCGATCGCCGAGAGCAGCGCAAGGACCTCTCCGCCGCGCTGGGTATCCAGGCTCCCTGTCGGCTCGTCGGCGAGAATCAGTCGCGGCTCGTTGACGAGCGCTCGGGCGATCGCAACGCGTTGGCGCTCGCCGCCGGAGAGCTGGTCGGGCGTGTGGTTCAGGCGACCGGCGAGCCCCACACGCTCGAGCCACGGGATCGCGGCGCGGCGCGCGTGCTTCAGCGGGACACGGTCGGCGAGCAACTTGATCGCGGCGTTCTCGACCGCCGGCACGCCGGCCATCAGATGGAAGGACTGGAAGATGAAGCCGATCTCGCGCCGCTGGTAGTTCGCCGCCTGCGCCGGGGAGAGCGAGGTCAGCTCCCGCCCCTGGAAGCGGACGACGCCCGCGTCAGGAGCCATCAGCGCCGCGGCGAGCATCAGCAGCGTGCTCTTGCCCGAGCCGCTGGGCCCGTGCAGCGCGACGATCTCGCCCGCGCCTAAGGCGAGCGTCACGCCGTCGACCGCGCGCACGACCTCCCCGCCAAAGCCAGGGTAATGCTTGACGACGCCGTCACATTCGAGGACGGCGCCGCGCACGGGGCTGCTCACCGTCTGTGCGCCCCGGACTCCGCGCGTCGCAGCGGTACCACGTGCGCCGTCACCGGCGCGAGCTCCCCCCGCAGCTCACCGTTGTCGATCGACAGCGCACGATCGACACCGGAGAGACCTTGAGCGTCGCCCGCGCTCATGAGCACCGCTGTGCCTTCGTTCGCGATCGAGCGCAGCAGCGCGAGCAGTGGATCGCGCTCGAGCAGCTCGACGCCGCTGCTGGGCTCGTCGATCACGAGCAGCGTAGGCGAGGTGACCAGCATGGTGGCGATTGCCACCCGCGCGAGCTCCGCACCGTCGAGCTCGTGACACTCGAGCCCGCCGCAATGCTCTGCGCCGACCCGGAGCAGCAGCTCCTGCCCGCGCCGTCGCGCATCCTTGGGCGAGGCCCGCTGAGCGAGCAGCCCCGCTGCCACGTGCTCGACCACCAGCCCGCGCCCGGCCGCCGAGAAGCAGGTCTGGCAGTAGCCGAGACGCCGGCCGAGGACACTGTTGCGCGACCGCGCGAGATCGCGCCCTTCGAATACGACTCTGCCCTCTTCGGGGCGCTCGATCCCAGCCGCGATGCGCAGCAGCGTGCTTCGCCCAGAGCGTCGAGCGCCCCACACCGCAACGAGCTCGCCCGACTCGATATCGAGCGAAACGTCTCTGACTGCGATGCGCTCCAGCCTCCCGCGCCGGTAGCGCTTGGTGACGTGCTCGACCGACAGCAGGCTCATCGCTGAGCATCCGCCGTCGATGACTCGACGGCCACGGATCGCAGCTCGGCGCGGGCGTAGGTGATCCACGCCAGTTGTGCGTCGATCATGCGCCGCCGCTCCTCGATCAACAGGCGCTCGACCAACTCGGATATCCCGGCGCAGTCCGATGGCGCGCTGCCGCTCGGCCGCGCCAGCTCGCGAGCTTCGTCAACGCATTCCTGCTCGTAGCGAGCGATGAAGTCCAGGGCGGCCTCAACGCTGTGCACACCCGCGAGCGTCATTCGCCCGAGCATGTCCACCCGCTGAGGATCGTTGCGCACGCGCTCCGCCAGCCAGCCTCTGTAGGCACGCGCGCCCCGCGCGGTGGCGCGATAGCAAGCCCCCGCTTTCGCCCCCTGGCTGACACCGGTGTTCGAGCGCGCGGAGACCTTCTCGATCAGCCCCGCGTCCACGAGCGTCCCCAGCGCGGCGTAGATGGACGACCGGCCCACGCGCAGGAAGCCGCCGAAGCGCCGCTCGAACCGCTGCCCTATCTCATAGCCGTGACTGGGCTTCTCGATCACCAGGCCGAGCACCGCGCAAGCGACCTGCGAGCGCAGCGCAGCGCTTCCCGTCAGATCTGCACCCCCCTGCTCCAACAGCTGCTCGCCAGGCACCGCCACGCGGACTCCTCAGTACACAAGCCGACCGATCCTTTGACCTATCCGCAATCGTACCGGTCATTCCAAACTTTGCAGTTGCCTAAGTAGATAGAAACATTTTCTGAGTTTAGTATCGGTACTCAGCGAGACATCTACAAGGAAGCGCTGGCCTCATGAAGCGCCTTCAACACGAGCTCGTCGTGCTCGGCGGGCTTGACCTTACGCAGCACCCGCACGACCACCCCGTCCGGGCCGAGGACGAACGTCGTGCGCTCGTTGCCGAAGTAGGTTTTGCCATACATCGACGGATCGGAAGGGGTAGTAAAATGAATGGGGAGATAGCGATGGCAACACCACGGGCGATCATATCTGTGCGGGTGTCGAGCGAGGCCCAGCAGGAGCAGGGCTTCGGGCACGCCAACCAGCTACGGCGCTTGCCGGAGTTGGTGCAGGCGCAGGGCTGGGAGATCGCCAGGCGTCCTGACGGCAGCCTTGGCATCTACGACGAGGGGCACGCTTCGACCACCGCGGCGGCAGGTGCCGATCTGAGCCTGGAGTCTCGCCCGGTGATGCAGACGCTGCTGGCCGAGCTGGCTGTGGTGCAGCCCACCTATCTCGTGTGCCGGGACCAGGATCGGCTGCACCGGTCGAGCCTCGAGTGGGAGCTGCTGCAGCATCAGATGGTCAAGGCCGGCGCAGAGGCCGTGGTGCAGTGGCCGAACCTGGAGGGCGCGCCGATCATCACGCGCTTGAGCGAGAGCAAGGATCGTGCCTTCGCAAGCATCCAGGCCGCGTTTGCGTCGCTGCAGAAGGCGGACATGAAGACGAAGCTGATGGCCGGACGCCGCGAGCGGACAGCACAAGGACTCCCGAACGGCGGTCATGTTCCGTATGGCTACGAACGCGTGGCGCGCACGACACGCGGGGAGCGCGCGACACGCGGGGAGCGCGCGAGGCCGTTCGCTGTCAACCAGGCCGAGGCTGAGACGTTCAGGCGGATGATCGAGTGGACGATCGAGGGGCACGGCGCAGCGTGGATCTCGCACCGCTTGAACGGCCTCGGTGTCCCGACTCGCAGAGGACGCGGCGGCTGGAGCGCGCCGACCGTGCGCCACATCCTCGCTTCCCAAGCGCCATTGGGGATGATGCGTGTCCGCGACGGATGGCAGCCGGCACAAGGGCAGCCGGCGATCGTCTCCAGGGAGCTGTGGGAGCAGGCACAGGCAGCGCTCGCGCCTCGTCGGCTCCCTGGCGCCGGTGCCGCCAACAAGCGACGTCACACATTGGCCGGCCTGCTCAGATGCTCCGCCTGCGGCAAGACGATGAAGGCGAGGGTCCATCGCCGCTCAAGGGTCGAGCGCAAGACCGGGAAGGTGAAGCACTACGAATACTGGTTCTACACGTGCAAGATCTACGGCAGCGGGTGCTCGGAGGGCTGCTCGATCAACGAGCGCCGTGCGCTCGGCGAGCTCGCCCAGCACATCGATGACGCGCTGAACTCGACCACCAGATGGGTGCGGGCGGCGCCAGCCAGCAACATGGGCGCGGTCGAGCAGCGGATCAGCGGGTTGGAGGCCGACCTGGCCGACGCCAAGCGCAAGGTCAAGCGAGCGCACACGGCGTATGTCGATGCCGACGACGACATGGCGAGTATCGCGCTGGAGGAGCTCCACCGCCGTCGCGCCCGAGTAAAGAGCGTCGAATCAGAGCTGGGCGAGGCTCGGCAGGGTTATGCCACGGCGATGATCGCCCCGTCAGATCGGGTGGACCTTGGCGAGCTGAGAAGCCTGCTCGCTGACTGGGAGACGTTCGAGGACAACGACAAGCGGGCTCTGATCGAAACGGTCATCGACTACGCGGTCGTCAGGCCCCCCGGCCGCAAGGACAGGCTCGAGATTCACTGGGCCGATTCCCCGAGATCACCGAGCGAGCTCAGCGGGCTCTAGTCCTGCGCCTGCCCGGCATGGTCGGCTGATTCCGGTCAACCTCGACAGGCCGCGGATCTTGGCGAGTCGGATCGCGCTCCAGGAGAGCCAGGCGGATCGCGTCGGCTGGCTTGCCTTCGCGCTTGAGCTTCACATTCAACGCGAGCTGCAGCAGCCGTAGTTGCTGGTCAGCCGTCAACGGCGGCCTGATCTTCCTGACCCGATGCGCCACCCGATGTAGGAGGCCGTGCTGCTCAACGACGGTGGTGGCAGAGAGGCCGCCGAGCCGCAGGTGCGCTGGACACCTCCGGCCTGTGTCGACGGGGATGGATGAAATCATCGGCGTCGATAGAGCGAACGCTCAACTCGTCAAGCTCGGCGTCAAAGCAACGATTGCGCGGGTCGAAGCCGGCTGCACGCAAACCGGAGTCATCGATCACTCCCAGGGCGACGCAGAAGCAATCCACAACATCGTCCAACCGAGTCACACCGGTGAACCCGGCGCCGGCTGGACCATCAACCCCGCCGCTATCCCTTCCGGCGACACCCTCAGCCTGAGCGCCCAACGCCCCGAAGGCAGCACACGCAACCTCGCCGCCTACCGCATCGCCCTCTACCAAGGCGCCGCACCATCCTGCACAAGACCAGGCACCTTCTACACGGGCTGACTCGTGCACCACGCCGCAAGCATGCCAAATGTGTGCGTTCCGTTACAACTGCTCACTCCATCCGCCGGCAAATGAGGCCAAGTCCGTTCCTTTCACAAATGCTGATATATGGGCCTTGACACAGCCGAGTCTGTTGTGCATACTGCCCTCTGATTGGTCGAACGTCTCGGCTAGTCGGCATCAATCAGCCGAGCGAAACCTGTTGGCGAGCCCCTGCGTCCCCGCAATCAACCCACTAGGGAGGAGTCCACATTGTCTACCAAGGTTAGGCGCGAAACGGTTATGCGAAGAGATCGAACATATCTTCTGACCTTCTGTGCAGCAGTTGCGTTGATGGTCATCTCGGGTGGCGCCATAGTGGCGTCTCCAGCGGCCGCTTACCAGGATCGGGGCCAAGAGTGGGTTCCCCCCAACACATCTGGAGAAGTTGGGTCAGACACCTGTGACAGCTCCGTAGAAAACGCGGGCTGGAAAGAATGCGAATCTACGAAAGCTTTCCCGCAGTATCACAACTGGACGGAAGGCACCGTCACAAACGAGCTCAACACTCTTGGCACCGTGTATGTAGGCGTAACGGAAGGCCAAACCCTAAGTGGTTGGAAAATGGAGGCCTCGGCCTACGGCAGGTTTGACACCTACGCCTACACGAATGCACTGCCTCACTCGTATTGGCCAGACCTTGGCGTCATGGGATGGTATCCCGACGAATGTTTGGAAGGACACGGCCCCGACTACAATTGCTACTGGGAGTCTTTGGTGGGCAAGTGGGATGGCTAGGTACCGGCATCAGCCCAGCCCATCGCATTCTCTGATCAATTTCTGGAGGTCTTCACATGAAGCCAAGTAGACGCACGCTAATGTCGGTGATCGGGGCGCTGCTCGCGAGCGGAGTCGCCACGATCGCTGCCGTGTCTGTGTCCAACGCTACTCCCGCCACGACGGGCGCATCGGCCACCCCGTCGACAAATGCCCCGGCTCTTCCACAGATGACTTTCTCTGAACAAGCAAGCCTCTTTCCAGCCTTGGCCCGACCCGCGGCCGCACGGGACAGCGTTCTCACGGAAGCTACGGCGCAGATGGCTGCCAGCGCGCGAGAGGAACCACAACCGATTGTCATCGACACCGAACAGGTGCGGGAGATCGACACTGCGTCTGGAGTTGACATCGGGATCGTGCCGTCAGGAACCGGAATGTGCGTGATCGCCGCATACTCGGGCGGACGGGTAGCAGGCGCGTGCAGCCCAAAGGAAAGTCTGGAAGCCACGGGGCTTAACGTGAGCTTCCAAAATGAACACCTCTACTACGTAGTCGGCGCTTTGCCCAGTACTTGGAGAGGCGTATCGGTGGCAATGGCAAATGGCCACCAAGCACCGGTCTCACTCAACGAGAACAACGGGTACGCGGTCGTTAGCACAGAACCACCGGCAGACGTGGTCGTGACGACCGGAGCCGGCACCGAACATCGCCTTCCCCAAGTATGGAGTGCCAACTCGCGTCGGGGGGTGGTAGGCGCCTCGTTGGCCGAAGCGCCATAAACAGAATGCCCCTACGGGCGGGGCGGGCGCGCCTGTCAGGGCAGCGTCCGCCCGCCGAGGCCACACCCGACGAGCCAGTGCTATCTTGGGGCGCCCACAGCCACGTCGCGCGGCCCGACAGGTTGATACTCACAGGAACGACCGCACTTGAGGTGACACGGTGATAAGAGGCGCGTTCATCACAAGCAAGTCCCCAGAGCGGATGGAGCAGCACCGCAAACGGCATCGGTGGCTCACTCTCCCGTCCTCTTATGCGACGGGCACATCAAGCTGCCTGGTGGCAGTAGCGACGTCGCTGGCGGCCTGCGGGAGCACCGACCTCGCTCAGTCGCGGACAGCGGTGCCCTCGTCCCTTCCGAGCTTGGCGGAGTGCGTATCCGCGTGGAACGCCGCGGTACTCGGCACGGGGCGACAGACTATCAGGGCGATCGCGCTCGCCGATGACACCGCGCTGATGGCTCGCTCCAGCGACGGTGTATGCGTCCTCGCCTTGCCACCTGGCGCAGGCCACACGGACGGCGAAGGCTGGTATCTCACCTTGCTGCGTGGCGACTACGACCTGGGCACGACCCCGGTCAACGGGGTGGGCAGTCCACATCCGCCCTCGGGCGGCGAAGCCAGGATGCGTGAACCTGCAGCGACGCACACAAACGTCGAAGTGAGCGCACGAACCGGTCGGATCAAGGCGGCATCTGGTGGCCTCATCCCGACGCTGCCCTACACGATCCTTGATCGCGGGCTCGCCTGCAAGAACATCATCTATCCAGACATACATAACCAGATTGTCCCTGACGGTTACGCGCTGATAAGGTCGACAGCGACTTGCGGTTGGGTGAGGAGCCTAATCTTTGCCTATGAAGCGCGCGAAGGCTCGCTGCTTGGTAGAGGCCAATCGGGAGCGCCGATTCGGGAGCTAGCGGGCTGGCGGTGTTCAGGAGCCGGTCCGTTCCCTGCGCGGTCCGTGGCCCAGGCTTCGCGGTTCCGGCTTCGGTGCGTCCGAGGTTCACAGATTGTGGAAGCGCAAGGTGCACGCGGGCACGTAATAGGCTCGCGCTAGCCGTCATTTGTCATCAGGGCAACGCGCGTGGTTCTTGGCTCAGGTTGGCGGTGGGTGGCGGGCTGCCCGGCGGCGGTATGGCGGAACGCCGAGCCACCGAGACACGACGCAAAGCATGCCCGAGCCAGGACACGCATGCGCGCAGGGACCACGTTCCGCGTGACGCGCCGTGCGAGCTGTGACTCTCAGCGCGACTCTCCCACGGTATGCGCGCACGTGGTGCACGACCGAGGGCGCGAGTGTTGGCGGCTGTCCGTCGCTACGCTACCGAGCGTGGTCAACCAAGGAGACCTCGCCCCCGACTTCGAGCTCCCTGACCAGGACGGCCGCCTGGTCAAGCTCTCAGACTTCTGCGGCCAGCGAGTCGTCGTCTACTTCTATCCCAAGGCCGCTACGCCGGGCTGCACGACCCAGGCTTGCGGCGTGCGCGATCACCGCGCCGACTACGCCAAAGCAGGCGCGGTCGTGCTCGGCATATCCCCGGATTCGGTCGCCAAGGTCAAGAAGTTCCACGACAAGGAGGGACTGAACTTCCCTCTGCTTGCCGACGAAGATCACGCTGTCGCCGAGACCTACGGGGTCTGGGTCACCAAGAGCATGTACGGGCGCACCTATCTCGGCAACGAGCGCACGACGTTCATCATCGGTCCCGCCGGCACGATCGCCGAGGTGCTACGAAAGGTCAAGCCGTCGGAGCACGACGAGCTGGTGCTACAGGCACTCGATAGAGCTGCTCCGCCTGTGGCCTGACTCGCACCGAGCGCCTGGAACACGTCCAACGCGCATCGCTGAACTGCCAGTAGACGCGATCCTTCGGGGTTGCCGTCCTGGTCGGGGAGCTCGAAGTCGGGTGCTACGGCGCCGGGTTCGATCATGCTCGGATCCTAGCCGGCTCGTTCGAGCGCCCTGCGCCGTCTGGCCACGCGAGGCCGAGCTCACGAGCAGCGAAGCACCCTGTTGCCGCCCACCAGGCCACCCACCTGATACCCGAGTGGCGCAAGGTGCTCGGCGACCCAGCCGCTCTGCGGCACCGCCTCCAACACGATCACGGGCAGGCAGCGCTCGATCGTGCGCATGGCGCCGGCCAGCGCCGGCTGCTCGTGCCCCTCGACGTCGAGCTGGATGACGCCCACCCGCCGGTCGCCGGCGACCGTGTCATCGACGCTCGCCAGCCTGACCCGCTCGTGGCTGGCGCCGTCGCCGAGCGAAGACGCGTCTTCGATCACGTGGCTGCCGCCGCCGAGGGGGACCCCGGCGCGGTTGCTCGTGACGATCACGGCCGTGCCGGCATCGGCGCCGAGCGCGGCGTGCGTGAGCACCACGTTCGGCAGGTCGTTGAGCAGCGTCGTGACCTGCGCGCAGCGATAGCTCTCGAGGTTGGGCTCGAAGGCCCACACGATCGCGCCGTCGCTACGCGAGCGCGCGAGCGCCGGGAGGAAGTCGCCGAAGAACGTGCCCGCGTGCACGATGTCGCTTGCGGGGTCGACACCGCGCAGGAAGTCGATCGTGTCGGGCTCGTACACGCGCGCCTGCAGGATCGCCTGGGCCGCCGGGCGGCGGCGACTCGATCGCGGCACGCAATATGCACCGTGCTCGTTGGTCGCGACGGTGCAATCGAGGACCCCCGCCGGAAGGTGCGTACGTCCGCGGTTGAGGGACGCGACAGCGGTCCTAGAGAGTCCGACGAGCCGTCTCACGCGTCGCCTGATCGGCCGTGGGACCGCCTGTCGTACGCTCGCCGCCAACGTTGCGCCACCCTATCGCAGCAGGCGCGACAGGCGGCGGTCCTTGAGGACCCTTCCTTCGGTCTGACAGCTGGGGCAGTAGGCGATCACGTAGTCCTCGAAGTGGACGGCCTCGAGCGCGGTCTCGCAGCGCGGGCACGGCTCGCCCTGATGGCGGTGGACGAGCAGCGGCATCGGCAGCTTGTCGGGGATCGGCAGGCCGATCGTCTGCTCGTAGTGGGCGAGCGCCGCGCCGAGCGTCTCGACGATCGCCTCGCGCAGCCGCCCCGCCTCGTCCTCGTCGAGGTCCGCGCCGCGCTTGTACGGCGACAGCCTCGCCCGCCACAGGATCTCGTCGACCCAAGAGCGCCCGATGCCGGCGATCACGTGCTGGTCGCGCAGCAGCGCATGCAGCGGGCGCGGGGCGTCCAGCAGCTCTTTCAGCTGAGCCCGATCGCCTGGATCGGGCCAAGCCTCCGGTCCAAGGCTCGCCAGCGAGTCGTCCTGCTCGAGCTCGGACGCCCGCAGCAGCTTCACCCACGCGGCCTGCTTGGAGCCGAACTCGCGCACGCGCAGCTCGCGCCCGTCGTCGAGCCCCACGAGCAGCCGCGAGGCGCGATCGCGGAGCCCCGCCGGCTTGTCGTGGAGCTGCAGCCGCCCGGCGGACATCAGGTGGATCAGCAGCACTAGCGCGATGCCATCCCCACCGCCCCCGTCGGTGTGCACCAGCAGGTGCTTGCCGCGCCTGCCCACAGCGGCGATCCGCTGTCCCTCGAGCGCCGACAGCGGCGGGTCGAACGTCCGCAGCGCGTTGATGCCCGGCGCGCGTGCGTACTCGACCCGCCTGTCCGTCAGGGCAGCGTCGAGCAGGCGCGCGGTGATCTCGACCTCCGGCAGCTCCGGCATCGCCTCTAATCGTAGGCGGCGATGCCCAGTCCGCCGATCTCAGTAAGCGGCGATCGATGGCCCTTCGTACTTGACGCCGGTGGGGCTCGTCCACAGCACGCGCCAGTACTGGCCGGGCGTCGACGAGTTGAGGCTCCAGTAGCCGTGGCTGTTGGTCGTGACGGTGCGCAGCGTGTGGAAGCGCTTGGCGCCCTTGGACTGGACGAGCACCGTCACCTTCGTGGCTCCGCTCGCCGGGCGCACCAGGCCCCACAGCGCCACCCCGTGCCTGTCCTTGGTGACGGTCAGCGGGATCGGCCAGCCGTAGTACAGCGGCTTGGCGCTGCCGTTGTAGTACTCCAGGCCCGTCTGGAAGCTCGCGTCCGGTTCGGGGCCGCCGATCGGGTCGTCTTTGAGCAGGTACTGGGAGAACGCCGCCACGCGCGGGTTTTCGTAGGCGATACGTTCGGCGATCGCGTCGTATTCAGCCTGCTTTGCCGCGGACACGCCCAGGTACTTGTTCGGCTTGCTCTGGAACCCGAACTCCGTCAGGTAGATCGGCACGTTCGCCGGGATCGCGTGCGCCCGTGCTGCCAGGTTGAGGGCGTTGGACAGGCGCGAGAGCACGCCGATCATCACGTCGTCTTTTTCCCGCGGCGCGTAGTACGGGCCCTCGCGCTGTGTGTACGCGTGGTGCGCGTAGCCGGTCATCTGCAGCTCTTCGCAGGAGCTGGCCTTCCTGTACTTGGCGTTCAGGCACAGCGCTTCGCGCATGAACGCCAACGGCGCCACCGGGTGCAGCAGCGCTTTCGATTTTTCGCTGCGGAGCAGGCTCTTGACCGAGTCATAGCCGGCGGGGGCGGTTTCGCCGAACAGCACTTTCGGATGCGTGAGCCCGGCCGCCTTCAGGCCCGCGTAGCCTTCCTGATAGAGGGCGCGGTAGATGCGCCCGGAGGCGGGGGTGCCGTTGGAGTTCCACTGCGGCATCAGGAACACCGACTCGTTGGGCTCGTTCCAGATCGCGTAGGTCGAGACCTCCGAGCCGAACTCGTGGGCCACGGCGGTCATGAATTCCTTGAAGTCTTCGGCGTTCGGGCGCGTGACGTACGGGGCTTTGTGGTTGGTGGTCGCCCACCGCGGCGCCGGCGCGGTGACGGTCAGCAGGACCGGCCAGTGCAGACGCTGGGCTTCGGCGAGCAGGATCGCGTACTGGCCCCAGTCATAGCTCGCGGGGTTGGCCGCTGCGAAGCTCGGCTTGGTCGCGCTGTTGGCGCCGGGGGCGACGAGCCCCCATTGGAGCTCCACGCGCAGGGCTTTGACGCCGAGATGCTGCAACTGCGCCAGCGCATGGGCGCGGGTGCTTGGTTCGAGCAGCGCCGCGGAGCCCTCGAAGTAGGTGATCTGACCGTGGGAGGCGAGCGCCTGGGTGGCGCCGACGGAGCCCGCGAGCGTCGCGCAGGTGAGGAGCGAGAGGAGGAGGGTTCGGATTCTGGGCATGGTCGCTTGAGACACGTCAGCGCAGAGAAGGTTGCGGTCTTTGTAGCGTTCGGTGGCGTGAGCGCTCCGATCGCCCCAGACGACATCGTTCAGACTGCGGCGGAGGCGGAGGCTAACAGCCGTCCCCCCCTGCTTGTGCTGGCGCCGTTGCGCGCCTTCCTCGACGAACACGGCATCGGCGAGGGGGAGATCCACGTGACCCCCATCGGCGAGGGCCACTCGAACGTCACCTACCTGCTTGAGCGCGACGGGACGCGGATGGTGCTGCGCCGCCCTCCCCGCCCGCCGCTTCCGCCCAGCGCGCACGACGTCCTGCGCGAGGCCCGTCTGCTGCGCGCGCTGCACGACACGCCCGCGCGGGTGCCGCAGGTGCTGGCGGTTTGCGCGCAGGAGGCGACGATCGGCGCGCCGTTCTACGTGATGGAGCTGGTCGAGGGAGATGTGATCGTCTCGAGCGTGCCCCCCGCGCTGGACACGCCCGCCGAACGCCGCCGGATCGGCGAGCAGCTGATCGACGCGCTGGTGGAGATCCACGCGGTCGACTGGCGCGCCGCCGGGTTGGAGGGCTTCGGCAAGTCCACCGGCTACCTGGAGCGCCAGCTGCGGCGCTTCACGGGCCTGTGGGAGCTGAACAAGACGCGTGAGATCCCAGCCGTCGAGAGCGTCGGCGGTTGGCTGGCCGAGAACATGCCCAGCTCGGGCCAGGCCACGATCGTCCACGGCGACTACCGTCTCGGCAACACCCTGTTCGCGCTCGGCGCGCCCGCCGTGCTGGCGGCTGTGCTCGACTGGGAGATGGCCACGATCGGCGACCCGTTGGCCGACATCGGTTACCTGTGCATGATGTGGAGCGAGGCCGGCGATCCCGAAGATGGCCTGCGCGGGCATCTCGGCAACGTCACGCGCGCGGAGGGCTTCCCCACACGCGCCGAGCTGATCGCCCGCTACGAGCAGCGCTCGGGCCGCTCGGTCGGCGACGTGCGCTGGTACGTGACGCTCGCGCTGTGGAAGAGCGTGGTGTTCATGGAGGGCAACTACAAGCGCGCGCTCGCAGGGACCACCGACGACCCCTACCTGGCGCAGTTCGGCGAGGGCGTGCTCGAGCTCGCCGGACAGGCCGAGGCGGTGGCGCATGGCGGCTGAGCTTGGCGACGCCGGCGAGGGAGACGTGCGCACGGCCCTGTTGATCGACTGGGGCGGGGTGCTCACGACCAATCTGTTCGCGTCCTTCCACGCCTACTGCATCGACGCGGGGATCCCGCCGGAGACGTTGATGGCACGCTTCAGGACCGATCCCGCCGCCCGCGAGCTGCTGATCGCGCTGGAGAAGGGCGAGCTCGACGAGCCGGCCTTCGAGCTTCAGTTCGCGGCGCAGCTCGGCGTCGAGCCCTACGGCCTCATCGACGGCCTGTTCGCGGGCGTGCAGCCGGACGTCGCGATGGTCGAGGCCGTCCGCCTGGCCCGCCAGGCCGGCGTGCGCACGGCGCTCGTGTCGAACTCGTGGGGCGT
Organism: Solirubrobacteraceae bacterium; assembly: GCA_035484215.1. Classification (GTDB taxonomy): domain Bacteria; phylum Actinomycetota; class Thermoleophilia; order Solirubrobacterales; family Solirubrobacteraceae; genus Palsa-744. The sequence continues at coordinate 107,888 of DATHPE010000007.1, forward strand.
CCACCGCTACCCCCGGGAGATGTTCTCGGAGCTGTTCGACGGCGTCGTCATCTCCGCCGAAGAGGGCATCCGCAAGCCCTCGCGACGCATGTACGAGCTGGGCGCCGAGCGTGCGGGTGTGACGGGCGCTCAGTGCGTGTACGTCGACGACCTGCCCTTCAACCTCACCCCCGCCGAGGAGCTGGGCATGGCGACGGTGCACCACACGAGCGCCGAGAGCACGATCCCGGAGCTCGAGCGGCTGCTTGGCGTGTCGCTGGTCGCGTAGCGCCCGCCGATCAACAACGACCACGACGTGGTGTATCGCCATGGCTATACACCACGTTGAAACGAACACATAGCAGCGGCCACTACCCGCGAGGCCATCACCGACGCGGCCGCCACCCCACCTGCTCCCGCCCGCCCGAGCGGGAAGGGCCTTGACGAGACTCATGTGTTTGTGACTGTCAGCCGACATTGGAATCATGACCATGCTTGTCGGAACCGACGAGCCGCGCGGGTCGCTGGGGACGTCCGCAAGCATCGACACGGGCTTCGATTCGAAGCTCATGGCCAGGGCGCTCGCCGGCCTGTTCGCGGCGGGAGCGACGCTGGCTCTGGTCACGGCGGCGCTCCCACATTCCGCGCAGGCGAGCGAGCTCGGCCTGCTGGTGATCGTGGGCCTCGCCTACGTCGTCGCAGGCGCGCTGTTCTGGCGCGCGGACACGGCTCCCGGCTGGAGCCTGCGCTCGGCGCTGGCACTCGGCAGCACGATGATCACGGGCGTCGCCTACTTCTCCGCGCAGAGCCCCAGCCCGTTGGTGTTCTTCTACCTGTGGGTGTTCCTCTACTCGGCGTACTTCTTCAGCGCCAGGGAGATGGTCGCGCAGATCGTGTACGTGGGGCTGGCCTACGCCGCCCTGCTGATCGCCAGGCCGCCGTCGAGCGGGATTCCCGCGTGGTGGCTGGTCGGCATGGGCACGCTGCTCGTCGCCGCGATCCTGATTCGCTCGATGCGCGAACGGGTGGAGCTGCTGATCGCGAGGCTGTACGACGCCGCCCGCACCGACCCCCTCACGAAGCTGCCCAACCGGCGCGGCTTTCGCGAGCTGCTGGACCTCGAGCTCGAGCGAGCGCGTCGAGCGCGCGGGCAGGTGGCGCTGATCGTCGGCGGCATGGACAACTTCACTGAAGTCAACGCCCGCTCGGGCCACAGCGCCGGCGACGTCGCCCTGCAGCGGGTGGCGCGTCTGCTGGATGCGGGCAAGCGCGCAATCGACGGTCTTGCGCGGGTTGGCGGCGAGCAGTTCGCGTTGATCCTGCCCGACGCCGATCTCCACCACGCGTTCGTCGTCGCCGAGCGGCTACGCGACGAGCTGCGAGCCGAGTTCGCCGCGGACGCGGTGCCGCTGACCATCAGCTTCGGCGTGGTCGGCTACGGACAGCACGGAGAGACGGCCGCTTCACTGCTGCGGGCGGCCGACGCGGCGCTGTACGCAGCCAAGGCGAACGGCCGTGACATGACCGTGCTGTACAGCCAGACCCTCCAGGACTCCTCCCGCGCGGACACGTTGCCACGCGACATCCAGGAGGAGCGCTTCCTCGCGGTCGTCCTCGACCTGGCCGAGACGGTCGACCTGCGCTTCAGCGGCAGCGCACGGCACTCCGAGACCGTCGGGCGCTACGCCGAGATGATGGCCCGCGAGCTCGGCCTGTCCGAGCAGCGCACCGCCCGTGTGCAGCTGGCCGGCCGGCTCCACGACATCGGCAAGGTGGGTGTGCCGGGAAGCATCCTCGACAAGCCCGCGAAGCTCACGGACGACGAGTTCGCGATCGTCAAGCGCCATCCCGAGCTCGGCGCGCAGATCTTGGAGCACCCGAGCCTCGCCGACGTGCGCCAGTGGGTGGGGGCGCATCACGAGCGCCCCGACGGCCGCGGCTATCCGCTGGGGCTCCGCGGTGAGGAGATCGCCATCGAGGCACGCATCCTGGCGGTGGCCGACTCATACGAGGCGATGACCAGCGACCGCGCGTACAGCGCTTCGATCGGACACGCCGCCGCCCGCGCCGAGCTGGAGCGCTGCGCCGGCTCGCAGTTCGATCCGCGCGTCGTCAAAGCGCTACTGGCGGCCCTCGAGCGTGACGCCGAGCGCGCCCGAGCGGCGCTCGCGAACCTCACTCAAGCATCTACTGTATAACTATCGCTATACACTACGTGAAAAGTAGAGCTAACCTCCAAGCCCCCGCCGCTGGCTACCGGTCACGCACTGCCTTCGAGCCCTACCGCTAATCCCGCCTGCCGCGGCCGTACAGCAACTTGAACAGCCCCGCCAGCACGCGCGAGGTGCGCGACTTGTACGGGTACATGAACAGTTCCTTCTTCATCGCGAGTTTGGCGGTGACGACGATCGCCTGCTGGGAGCAGTACTTGCGGATCCCGCCGGCGCCGTGGCGCGAGCCCAGCCCCGAGGCCTTGGCGCCGCCCATCGGCAGCTCGAGCACGGTGTAGTTGATCATGGCGTCGTTGACGTTGGCGGCTCCCGCTTCCAGGCGCCGCGCGATCGCCTCGCCGCGCGCGGCGTCGCGCGTGAACACCGATGAGCCGAGCCCGTAGGGGGAGTCGTTGGCCAGCCGCACCGCCTCGTCGGCGTCGGCGACCTTCATGATCGGCAGCGTGGGCCCGAACGTCTCCTCGGTCATGATCTTCATCGTGTGGTCGACGTCGACGAGCACGGTGGGCTCGTAGAAGCGCCCCGCCCCGGGCACCTGCTGACCGCCGGTGAGCACGCGGGCTCCCTTCTGGATGGCGTCGGCGACGTGGTCCTTGATCGTGTCCAGCTGCGGCGGGAACGTGATCGCGCCGACCTCGACGGTGCCGTAGCCCCCCTGGGGGTTGCCCACGCGCAGCGCGCGCACCTTGGCGGAGACCTTGGCGACGAACTCGTCGTACACCGGCTCCTCGACGTACACGCGCTCGATGGAGATGCACGTCTGCCCGGCGTTCTGCATGGAGAAGTACGTGGCGAAGTTGGCCGCGCGCTCGAGATCGGCGTCCGAGAGCACGATCATGGGGTCCTTGCCGCCGAGCTCCAGCGAGGCGGGGATCAGCCGCCTGGCGGCCGCCTCGGCGACCTTCCTGCCGGTGCGCGTGGAGCCTGTGAACATGATCATGTCCACCTCCTCGACGAGCGCGGCGCCAGTCGGCCCGCGCCCGGTGGCGATCTGCAGCACGTTCTCGGGCAGGCCGCACTCCAGCAGCCCTTCGGCCATCAGCAGCGAGGTCAGGGGCGTGATCTCCGACGGCTTGAGGATGACGCTGTTGCCGGCCATCAGCGCGGGGATGCAGTCGCCGAAGGAGTTCGTCAGCGGGTAGTTCCAGGGGCCGATGACGCCGATCAGCCCGAGCGGGCGGTAGCGCAGGATCAGCTTCTTGCCCTTGACGAGCACCTGACTGGACTTGACGGCCTCGTCGGCGAGGTAGCGCGGCCCCTCCTTGGCCCAGAAGCCGAACGCGTTGCCGGCGTAGCCGATCTCGGCGAGGCTCGCGTCCTCATAGGTCTTGCCTGTCTCGGAGACGATCGTCTCGATGACGCGCTGGGAGTTGTCCATCAGCCACTTCTGCGCGCGCGAGAGCACGCGCGCGCGGCCCTCGAAGCCGTATGCCTCCCACTGGGGCTGAGCGGCGCGCCCACGCGCGGCCATCTCCGCGACGGCGTCAGCGCCCATGTCGGGGACCGTGCGGACCGTCTCACCTGTGGCCGGGTTCTCGACCGGTATCTCGCCCGCGGCTGGGCTCTCGACGGGGCTCTCGACCGTCTCGCCCTCGCCCGCCGCGTGGGCGTCGCCGTTGGCGTGGAGGATCTCCTGCTCGACGTGCTGCTCGACGCTTGCCATCAGATGCACTCTCCCCTGCTCGTAACCTGGTACGAACAGGGTACTCCTGTGGGAGTGGCCTACTCGGACAGCTCGATGGAGGCGATGCCGATCGGCTCCGACGGGCGGTCGCCGCCGTCGGTGGGGACCGCCTCGAGCTTGTCGACGACGTCCATGCCGTCGGTCACCTGGCCGAAGACCGTGTGCTTGCCGTCCAGCCAGGAGGCGGCCTTGGTGGTGACGATGAAGAACTGCGAGCCGTTGGTGTCAGGCCCGGCGTTGGCCATGGCCAGCGCCCCACGCACGACCTTGTGCGGGTTGATCTCGTCCTCGAAGGTGTAGCCGGGGCCGCCGGTGCCGGTCCCCTGCGGGCAGCCGCCCTGGATCATGAAGTCTTTGATGACGCGGTGAAAGGTGAGACCGTCGTAGAAGCCCTCGGCGGCGAGCTTGCGGAAGTTCTCGACGGTCTTGGGCGCGTCCTCGTCGAACAGCTCGAAGACGATCGGGCCCTCTGTGGTTTGCATCGTGACGGTGGACATGCGCCTACCTTACCTTCACGCGCTCGAGGCTGAGGGAGTGGCCGCCGACCGGATGTCCGTCGAGCGCGTCGATGACGCGGTCGGCCTCGGCCGCTGGGACGGACAGGAAGGAGAAGCGGTCGAGCACGAGCACGTCGCGCACGGCCTCGCCGTCGAGGCCGGCGGAGGAGGTGATGGAGGCGACGATGTCGGCGACGCTGAGCCCCGCGGCGCGCCCGCCGCCGAGCACGAGCTTGGTGTACTCCTCCTGCTCGTCGCGCCTGGAGACGCGCGGCTTGGAGTGCCGGCGCGGACGCTCGCGCACGGGCGTCGGCGCCGCCACCGCCCCCTGCTCCCACTGGGCGACGTGCGTGCCGATGTGGCGTTCGATCGCCTCCAGCTCGCGCTTCTGGCGGCTCTCCACGAACGTGATCGCGCGGCCGGCGCGGCCCACGCGCCCGGTGCGCCCGATGCGGTGCACGTAGGTGTCGGGGCTGGTTGGCACGTCGTAGTTGACGACGAGCGTGACGGTGGAGATGTCGAGGCCGCGCGCGGCGACGTCGGTGGCGACGAGGATCGGCACGCGCCCGCCCTTGAACGCGAGCATGACGCCGTCGCGCGAGCCCTGGGACATGTCGCCGTGCAGCGCGCGCACGTTCATGCCGCGGTCGCGCAGCGTGCGGAACAGCTGCTCGCAACGGATCTTGGTGCGCACGAACACGATCGCCTGCTGGCCTTCGGCTTCGCCTCGTGATCCCATCTCAGAGCGCAGCACCTCGACGAGCTTGTCGGGCTTCTCGCGAGTCTCGACCGGGAGCTGGAACTGCGCGACGGTGTCGATCGTGAGCGTTGCGGCCTCCACCTGGATGATCTCCGGGTCGTACATGTAGCGGTCGGCCAGGGCACGGATGGGCGGCGGCATGGTGGCGGAGAACAGCGCCGTCTGGCGGCTGGAGGGCGTCAGCGAGAGGATCTTCTCGACGTCCTCCAGGAAGCCCAGGTCGAGCATCTCGTCGGCCTCGTCGAGCACGACGAAGCGGCAGTCGTGCAGCACCAGCGAGTGGCGTGAGATCAGGTCGAGCACGCGCCCGACGGTTCCCACGACCACGTGACCGCCGGCGCGCAGCTGGGCCTGCTGGGTGCGGATGGGCGCGCCGCCGAACACCGCGACCACGTCAACGCCGCTGTGCGCGCCGTAGGTGCGCAGCGCCTGCGTGACCTGGATGCACAGCTCGCGCGTGGGCGTCAGCACGAGCGCCTGCACGACCTGCTCGGAGGCGTCGACGTACTCCATGATCGGCAGGCCGAACGCGGCCGTCTTGCCGGTCCCCGTCTGCGCCTGGCCGATCACGTCGCGGCCCTCCAGCAGCGCCGGGATGGCCTGCTCCTGGATTGGGCTGGGCGACTCGTAGCCGACGTCGCGCAGCGCCTGGAGTGTCGACTCGGAGAGACCGAGGTCAGAGAATGAGGTTGCCATGACGGTGGACATAGGAGCTTAGGCGGACGGGTCCAGCAGCAGCTTGCCGGTGGTGCGCCGCGCGCGCAGGTCGAGCTGCGCCTGGGCGGCCTGCGCCAGTGGATAGGTGTGCCCGACGATCGCGCGCAGCCGGCCGTCGGCGGCGCGGGCGAACAGATCGGCCAGCGCTTCGGCGAACATCCCCGCGCGCTCCAGGCAGTGGAACAGGTAGAAGCCGACGACCGCGCGCGAGTGGCGCAGCAGCGAGCCCGTGCGCACCTCGTTGGGCTCGCCGGTGGCGATTCCGCAGACGACGACTCGCCCGAAAGGCGCGAGCGCCTGCAGGGAGGCGTCGAACACCTCGCCACCGGACATCTCGAAGACGACGTCCAGCTCGTGGCCGTCGTTGGCCTCGATCAGACGCCCGGTGAGATCCTCCGCGCCACCGTCGATCGCCACGTCCGCGCCGAGCTCCAGCGCCAGCGCGCGCTTCTCCTCGCTCGAGGCCGTCGCGATCACGCGCCCGGCGCCCATCGCGTGGCCGAGCTGCACGGCGAGCGAGCCGACACCGCCGGCGGCGCTGTGGACGACGACGCTCTCCCCCTGCGCGACGCGCCCGGCGGTGCGATACAGGTGCCACGCGGTGGTCCCCTGGATGATCATCGCCAGCGCGGTGCCGTCGTCGACGCCGTCGGGGATCGGATACACACGCTCGCTGGGAGCGATCGCGAACTCGGCGTAGCCGCCGTTGCCGACGAGCGCGACGACGCGCTCGCCGGTGTCCTCGCGCACGCCCGCCACCTCGCCGCCGGGCACCAGCGGCAGCGTGGCCTTCTGCACGTACGAGTTGGTCCGTGTGTGCGTGTCCGCGAAGTTCAGCCCGGCGCGCGTGACCCTGATCAGCGTCTCGTCGGGACCCGGCTGCGGGGTGGGCAGCTCCGCGAGCTTGAGCACCTCGGGGCCGCCGAACTCTGTCATCTGGATCGCTCGCATGTAGCCCGAGGCTAGCGGAGTGGGACCCGTGGCCATGGGGTACGGCGCGCCGTAGGTGTCGAGCCCTCGCGCGTGGCGGCGCAGGGCGAGGTGCTCTAAGGTGCGCGCCCATGCCAATAACAGTGGTCGGATCGATCGCGTATGACACCGTCAAGACGCCGTTCGGCGAGCGCGAGCGGATGCTCGGCGGCGCGGCCGTGCACTTCGCGCTCGCGGCGTCGTTCTTCGACGACGTGCGCGTGGTCGGCCCGGTGGGCGACGACTTCGGCGAGCCCCAGCTGGAGGTGCTGCGCGCGCGCGGCGTGGACGTGTCGGACATCGAGCGGGTGAGCGGCGGGCGCACGTTCTTCTGGCACGGCGAGTACGGCTGGGACCTGAACTCGCGCGAGACGCTCGACACGCGGCTGGGGGTGTTCGAGGGCTTCGCTCCGAAGCTGTCCGAGCGCTCGCGCTCCAGCGACGTGCTGTTCTTGGCGAACATCCAGCCGGACCTGCAGCAACAGGTCCGCGGCCAGCTTCCGCACGCGCGCTTCGTCGCGCTGGACTCGATGAACCTGTGGATCGACGTCGCGCGCGACTCGCTGGTGCGCGCGATCGAGGGCGTCGACTGCGTGATCCTCAACGACGCGGAGCTGCGCCAGCTCACCGGCCAACCGAACCTCGTCTCGGCCGCGCGGGAGATCCTCGCCTGGCCCCCCTCCTCGGCGGGCGTGCGCGGACCGAGCGTGATCGTCGCCAAGCAGGGCGAGTACGGCTCGGCGCTGATCACACGCGAGAGCTTCTTCGCGCTCCCGGCGTACCCGCTGGAGAGCGTGATCGACCCCACCGGCGCGGGCGACACGTTCGCTGGTGGGCTCGTGGGCTACATCGCCGCCCACCCCCACGAGGAGCTCTCCGACGCGCTGCTGCGCCGCGCGATGGCCCACGCGACGGTGCTGGCGTCGTTCAACGTCGAGGAGTTCGGCACCGAGCGCGTCCAGCGTCTTACGGGCAGGGAGATCGTCGCGCGCATCGCCGAACTGCACGCCATGACCCAGTTCAGCGGCGCGCCGCTGGAGCTGAGAGGCTGAGAACCTGAGCGCGATCCGCGGAGGTGGCGAATGGTCGCGCTCGGTTGCTCATAATCGAGGTAGCGCATTCGGAACCCGCGGACAGGAGACACACATGAGCACCGACCGATCGACGATCGAGGGCAGCGCGAGCGAGGCGGGCGGCGAGGTGGCCGGCAACGGCGGAGCGCCCGCGCAGGCCACGCTCACGGTGACCGACAACCGCACCGGCGCGAGCTACGAGCTGCCGATCGAGGACGGCACCGTGCGCGGCATGGATCTCAGGCAGGTGAAAACCGACGAGCAGGACTTCGGCCTGATGGTCTACGACCCGGCGTTCATGAACACCGCCGCGTGTCGCAGCTCGATCACCTACATCGACGGCGACGCAGGCATCCTGCAGCACCGCGGCTACCCGATCGAGCAGCTGTGCGAGCACTCCACCTACCTGGAGGTCGCCTACCTGCTGATCAACGGCAGGCTGCCCACGCAGGTCGAGCTCACGGGCTGGGTCGACGAGATCACGATCCACACGTTCGTGCACGAGAACGTCAAGAACTTCATGCAGGGCTTTCGCTACGACGCCAACCCGATGGGCATGCTCGTGGCCTCCGTCGGCGCGCTGTCGACGTTCTACCCCGACGCCAACAAGATCCACGACGAGCGCGTGCGCGCGATCCAGATCATCCGGCTGCTGGCGAAGATGCCCACGCTGGCCGCGTTCGCGTTCCGCCACAACATGGGCCAGCCGTACGTGTACCCCGACAACGACCTCAACTACGCGGGCAACTTCCTGGGGATGATGTACAAGATGACCGAGCTCAAATACGAGCCCGATCCCCGCCTGGAACGCGCGCTGGACGTCCTGTTCATCCTCCACGCCGACCACGAACAGAACGCCTCCACGAGCGCCGTGCGCTCGGTCGGCTCAACACTGGTGGATCCTTACTCGGCGGTGGCGGCGGGCGTGGCGGCGCTGGACGGGCCGTTGCACGGCGGCGCCAACGAGGCGGCGCTGCGGATGCTCCGCCGGATCGGGACCAAGGACAACATCCCCGACTTCATCAACGGCGTCAAGGAGGGCCAGGAGCGCTTGATGGGCTTCGGCCACCGGGTCTACAAGAACTACGACCCGCGCGCCAAGATCATCAAGAAGGCCGTCGACGAGGTGCTCGAGGTGACCGGGACCAACCCGCTCCTCGACATCGCGCTTGAGCTCGAGAAGATCGCGCTCGAGGACGAGTACTTCATCGACCGCAAGCTCTACCCCAACGTCGACTTCTATTCGGGGCTGATCTACGAGGCCCTCGGGATGCCGATGGAGATGTTCCCGGTGCTGTTCGCGATCGGGCGCACCAGCGGCTGGAT
>DATHPE010000008.1:0-168929 GCA_035484215.1 Solirubrobacteraceae bacterium
ATGGGGGCTGCTCGGACGGCTCGGCTGGAGCGCCGAGAAGGACACCGGAGAAGTGATCGAGCTGGGCATAGCCGAACACGGGGTAGCACTACACGCCGCCGTCGAGACAATGATCCCGCTACTCGCAGAGTGGCTCGACGACCTCGACCCACCGATACGAGCCAACCCGACCGCGCCGACGAGCTACGCCTACTACGCCTACTACGCCAACTCGCCGCGCGAGCACGACGAGCGGTCACGAGCGAGTAGACGGCCCCGCGAGTCTCCGACAGTGCGGCCGGGCGCGGAGCACGGGCTGAGCCCGATCGACCGGGCGGATCTCGATGCGGTGCCGAACGAGGTCGCGCCGCCTTAGCGCAAGGCAACATCAGCGACGATCCTCGCTTGCACAACGGGACGAGTCACGCCCCCGCCATGCACCGCCACGATGCGGAACTCTCTCGCCGGCGTGTGCTCGGCGATCTCGCGCACGGCCCGCGACCATTGGGCCACGAGATCAGTGCTCATGGCCCAAAGGCGCAGTAATCCCCGGCAATCCGCTGCTATCCGCGTTCGGCGACCGCTCCGGAAACTGCCTGCAAGCTGCTGCCTTACGCGCCCTCTTTCGAGTCCCCTGAAAATCGTGGTGTCCCGGGTTCGAATCCCGGTCTCGCCATCTCGCTTTGTGCCGGCCCAGAGGCAGTGCTCGTCGCTGGTCCCATGCCGACCTCCGTTGTTGTGAACTCTTACAAGTCCTGACACGGCGGTCGCCGCCATAGCCGGCTCGGGTGATGACTCGAGCGCGGGGGCACCGGTCCCGCGCCAGCCAAAGCTAGACTCAGTGCGCCCAATGGACTCCCCGATCCTGATCGACGTCTGGACGGTCGCCCCGTCGCAGCAGGCTGAGCTGGCCCAAGCGATCTCCGACGGAGTGCGAGACGTGATCGTCGGTCACCGAGGTTTCGTGTCTGCCCAGCTCTACGAAAGCACCGATGGCGGAGCGATGATGGTGATGGTGCGCATGCGAACGATCAAGGAGCGCCAAGAACTCGTGGATTCGCCCGAGGCTCACAGCCTGATGCGCAATCTCAGAGCGTTCGCGCGCTCTCACGCGCGGCTCTTCCAGCTTGTCGAGAGCTTTGGCGAATCGGACGAGCCCGGCTAATTGCGTATTCTTCCGTCGGTCCGGGAGTGTGAGTGAAACGCATGGCACGGATGCCCCTTTCGACTGATGCCCAGCTCCCCCGGGAGGCGGGCTCCGGCCGCCGGTGAGTCGTCCACCGACGATGGCCAATCCAAAGCACGACGTGAACCCGACCAGTGGCTCGTCCGCGTGGGCCCCGTTTCGCTCGCGCGATTTCGCGAGTATGGCCTCGGCGCAGTTCGTGAGCAACATAGGTGGCTGGATGCAGACAGTCGGCGCGCAGGAGCTGATGCTGACCCTGACGACGTCGGCCACGTTCGTCGCATTTATCCAAACGGCGGCGGGGCTGCCAGTTGTGCTGCTCGCGGTGCCGGCTGGAGCGATAGGCGACCTCGTCGATCGCCGCCGGCTGCTGCTCGCGGCGCAGTTGTTCATGCTGCTCGCGGCGCTCGCGCTCGCCGCCCTGGCGCTCGCTGGCCTCCTGACGCCATGGGTCCTGCTCGCGTTGATCTTCGCAGTAGGCGCCGGCCAGACGCTCACCTCGCCGACGTGGCAGACGCTGCAGCCCGAACTCGTCGCCCCCGAGGACCGAGCACAGGCGATCGCGCTCGGCGCCGTCAATCAGAACCTCAGCCGCGCGGTGGGCCCCGCCATCGGCGGCGCGCTATACGCCGCGACGAGCGCGGCGGCGCTGTTCTTCGTCAATGCGCTGAGCTTCATCCCGGTCCTTGGCGCGGTCGCTCGCTGGCGCGGCGGAGCGCGCTCGCGGAGCGCAGTCGCTCCGGAGCACGTCACCGAGGCGATCCGCGCCGGGGCACGCTACGTCGCGGGAAGTCCCGCGTTGCGCGTGATCCTGCTGCGCGCCGGCCTGTTCATGGTGTTCGCCAACTCGATCTGGGCGCTGCTGCCGCTCGTCGCACGCGGCCGACTGCATCTCGGCTCCGGCGGCTACGGCCTGCTGCTCGGGGGCGTGGGCATCGGCGCGGTTGCCGGCGCGGCGCTCCTGCCGCGCATCCGCGGGCGCTTCAGCCCAGGGATGCTCATGGGCGCCGGTACGCTCGTCTTCGCCGCCGTGACGCTCGCGCTGGCGTTCATCCGTGCCAGCGAGCTCGCGGCCCTGGCGCTCGTGATCGGCGGCGTCGCCTGGATCCTCGTGCTGTCGACGCTCACCTCTCTGTACCAGACCACCCTGCCCGGCTGGGCCAAGGCGCGTGGCATGTCCTACTTCCTGGTGGTCTTCCAGGGTGGCGCCGCCCTCGGCAGCGCCGTCTTCGGCATCGTCGCGCAGGACGTCGGGCTGAACAGCGCGCTGCTCGCGGCCGCGGCCGGACTCGCGCTCGTCGCCCTCATCGGCGTATGGCTCCCGTTCAGGGCGATCTCCCCGCAGGATCTGCTGCCGGCCGGCGACTGGCCGGACCCGCGACTCGTCGGCGCCCCGGAGTCCGATCGGCCGGTGCTGGTCACCGTCGAGTACCGAGCGACGCCCGGGCGCGAGCAGGAGCTGCTGGACGCGCTCCACGCCGGACGCTACGCCCGACGCCGCACGGGCGCGGTCAGCTGGCGGGTATGGCGGGACGCCGCCGATCCGGGGCGCGTGCTCGAGCAGTTCGTCGTCGGCTCCTGGGATGAGCACCTGCGCCAGCACGAACGCGTCAGCCTGCGCGACCAGGAGCGGCTAGCTCGGATCGACGCCATGACCGATCCGAGCAGCCCTCCCACCGTCACCCACTGGCTGGCGCCGTAGTTACTTCTTCTTCTTGACCGTCACGTTCAGGTGGAGCTGCGTCAGCAGACCGGCGCTGTCCTTGATCGTGCCCTTGGCTTCGAGGTGCAGCGAGCCGTGCTTGAGCAGCTTGCGCCCGGTGGCGTTCAGCTTGACCGTGAGCTTTCCCGTGTGTCCGCCCTGGAGCTTGCCGCTGACGGTGCCCACGTCGATGCGCTTGGTCGCCGCGCTCGCGTGACCCTTCTTGACGAGGAGGTACAGCGTCAACGTGAAGGAGCACGTTTCGTCGGCGGGCGCTCCGCAGCCGGCCGTGAGCGTTCCCAGCCCGCTGGAGAGCTTGACGGTGAACGTCGTCGCGAAGCTCGTGACCTTCGCCGGCGTGGGTTTCGGGGTCGAGGGCGTCGGTGCCGGCGTTGGCGTCGGCGTCGGCGCGGGTACCACGACCTCGTAGGCGCCGATGTCGCAGCGCGGTCCCTGCGGCCTGCCGACGCCGCGCTGATCGACAGTCAGCGGGTTGCCTTCGGCGTCCGTGCACCCGCTCGGGTCACCCGCGTCGATCGCCTGGCTGCCGGCGCCGAGCGCGATCGTCTGCGTCGGCCCGCCGTTGTTCGCGAGCGGTCCGAGATCGAGTTTCGCGTTGACCACGTCGCCCGGTCCACCGAGGGTGCACTGGTTGGAGTCCTCGGCGTTGTAGCCGTGTGAGGCGATGACGGCGGATTTGCCGTTGAACGCGCAGTTACCTCCGCTCGTCGGCGACACGCCAGCGGCGATCAGCGAGTCGTGCAGGGTCAGCGTGTTGTCCTCGAGGTAGAGGTTGCCGCCGCCGTCAGCGCTCTGCGCGGTGTTGCCGACGAGCGAGACGTTGGCGAGGTCGGCCACACCTTCGTTGTACATGCCACCGCCGTCTTCGCTCGCGGTATTGCCGGCGATCGTCGTGTTGGTGAGCTCCGCCGGCCCGTACTCGTGGTACAGGCCGCCGCCGTAGTCGGCGCTGTCGCCGGGTCCGATCGTGCTCTGGTTGAGCGCCAGCCGGCCGTCCTCGGCATAGATCCCCCCGCCCTCGCCGTTCGCGGCGACGTCTGCGCTGACGGTGCTCTGGTTGACGGAGGTGGAGCCATCCTCGGTGTAGATCCCGGCGCCGTAGCCGTCCGGTGCCTGGTTTTCGCTGATCACGCTCTGGCTGATGGTCGCGACACCCTCTTCGGTGTAGACGCCTGCGCCGTAGCCTCCGCGTTTTGCCGCGGCGTCCTGGGGCAGGCTGTTGCCGGTGACGGTGTCACCGGAGAGTTCGAGCAGGCCGTCCTCGGCGTAGAGTCCGCCTCCGTCGCCCGGGCGGCCGTATTCGCTGCCGCTGGCGTCGGCGCCGGCGATCACGGTGTTCGCGCTGATCGTGCTCGCGCTGATCGTCGCGGCGCCGTCCTCGAGGTAGACGCCGCCTCCGTAGCCGCCCTCGCCTCCGTGCGTGTCACCGTCGGCGGCTGCCCCGCCGGTGACGGTGTTCGCGCTGAACGTGCTCGCGCTGATCGCAGCGCTGCCCTCGTCGCTGTAGACGGCGCCTCCGTAGCCTCCCTCGGCGTAGTCCACCGTCGAGGCCGCGGTCGCACCCTGTGCGGTGTTGGCGCTGAAGCTGTCGCCCGCGAGTGTCGCCGCCTCATCCGAGCTGTAGATGGCGCCGCCGGCGCCGCCGTACTCGTACTCGTTGGTGCCGCCGGTTCCTTTGGAGCTGCCGCTCGCGGTGTTCCCGGAGAAGCTGCTCGAGGTGACGGTCAGCTCGCCGTCCTCGCTGTAGATCGCGCCGCCGTAGCCGCCCTCCTCGTAGACCGAGGAGCTGTAGGCGGATTCAACTGGTGGACGCAACGGTTTGTGTTTGGGGGGATCGTAGATGCTTGTCGAGTGCTTCGGCTGGTGTGCGCCAGCCGAGTGTCTTGCGTGGTCTGCTGTTGAGCGTCGCAGCGACCGCTTTGAGCTCCTCGGCGGTGTGCCTGGCGAGGTTCGTGCCTTTGGGGAAGTATTGGCGCAGCAGGCCGTTGGTGTTCTCATTCGTGCCTCGTTGCCATGGGCTCTGAGGGTCACAGAAATACACCTGTAGCCCGCTGTCGATCGTGATCTTTGCGTGTTGTGTCATCTCCGCGCCCTGATCCCAGGTGAGAGAGCGACGCAGCTGCTCTGGCAGCGTGGTGATCTGAGCGGTGATGGCATCGCGCACTGCTTCAGCTCCGCGGCCGGCGAGCGGCGGCCCGTTCTTCACTCTTGTGCCGCCGTGGCCAGGCATTGGCGGTAGGTAAAGCAGCATGGTGAACCTGGTGCTGCGCTCGACGAGCGTACCGATCGCGCTTTGGTTGGCACCGAGGATGAGATCGCCCTCCCAGTGGCCGGGCACTGCTCGGTCCTCGGCCTCGGCAGGACGCTCGCTGATCATGATCTGCTCGGTGACGAAGCTCTTGCCCCGTCCACGCGTGCGGGCTCTGGGAACCCGCAGCGCCCTGCCGCTGCGCAAGCACGCGGCGAGCTCCCGTCGAAGCGCGCCGCGGCCCTGGACGTAGAGCGCTTGGTAGATCGCCTCGTGCGATATCCGCATCGACTCATCATCGGGGAAGTCGATCCTCAGCCGGTTGGATATCTGCTCCGGGCTCCACGCGCTCACCCACTTGCGGTCCTGGCGCATGGGCTTGTTCCGGCCTTTCCAGGGCGCCGTTGCGGGCCCCGGCACCGCCGTCCCGTCCGGCCGGCGAACCTCCCCTGAGAGCCGCTCTTGCACGTACTCGCGCAATCGCTCATCGGCGGCGAGCTTCGCGGTCTTCGGGCGACGCGCCATCAGCTCCGCCTTCCACTGCGCGACCGACGCGCGATAGTCGAGCTTCCCACCGCGGGTGGCCGCGTTGCGACGCAGCTCCCTTGAGATCGTCGACGGCGAACGCCCCAATCGGCGGGCGATCTCCCGCACCCCGACGCTCTGAGCCCTGCAGATCGCGATCTCCTCGCGCTCCTCGAACGACAAGTACCGGCCTGAGACCGGGGCAAGCATGAACGTTGGCATCCCGCCACGTTCCCTGAACCACCGGCTGCCAGCCGCCGAAGACGCGCCGACAGCCAAAGCAGCGTCCTCGCTGCTGGAGCCCTTCGCAATCTCACGCCAAAACAACCGCTCCACGTCCCGCCGCAACGACGGCTTCCCCGGAGACTTCATCGGCGCCCTGCCCGTCAACTCCGTCATCCACCCAGCTGGCCGGCCCATCAACACCTCCACGATCAACGTGTTGCGAGGACCAGTTGAGACCGCCGTAGCCGCCAGTTGCCGTGTTGTCGGTGAAGCTGCTGGCGTTGACGCTGAGCTCGCCGTCCTCGGCATAGATCGCGCCGCCGTAGCCACCCTCGCCGTAGTCGTGCGACGGTTCGTTGTCGGTTCCATTGGCGGTGTTGTCGGTGAACGCCGAGCTGCTGATCTGGACCTTGCCGCCGTCATCGTAGATCGCGCCACCCGAGCCATCGTCCGCGGGCGTCCCCACCGAGCCGCCCCGGAAGGTCACGCCCGAGATGCTGACCTCCGCGCTTTCGACGTAAAGGAGCTCGCTCGCCGGGGACGCGGTGATCGTCGTCGCGCTCGCGCCGGCGCCGACGATCGAGACGTTGGCTTCGACATCTATCTCGCCGTTCGTGCCGTTGAGCGTGTAGGTGCCGGCCGGAACCGAGATCACGTCGCCATTTTCAGCCGATTCGACCGCTCCACGCAACGTGCAACTGCTCGCGCTCGGGCAGGTGCTCGCGCCATCGCCCGTGTTCGTCACGACCAACGTGGTCGCCGCACGCGCCGCGCACGCGCCCGCGAGCATCAGCGCCAGCGTGGCGCCCAGTAGCACTACCGCGGCGCGCGAGCGCCCGCCGAACCGTGACATCGCGACGTCTAGCACGCCAAAACCCCCAGTAGCAAACGAAGAGATTGAGTAAGGAAATGCCGAAGCTAGCAGGCCGCGAGGCGGACGCCGCAAAGCTCCACGATCGTTCTACGACGCCCTCCCGCGTTCCCCTGCCGGGCGAGGACGAGCTAGGACCGTGCCAGCTCTCGTCCGGCGGCCGTCAGCGCCGCCGGCGTCCCCGCCACCAGCACTCGGCTCAACCCGAGCTCCTCCACCACCTCGGCTCCGCACGCGAGCTGGCCGACCACCGCCACCACCGGAACCCCCCGCGCGCGAGCCCGCCGCGCCACCACCGCGACGAGCTTGCCTTCGGCCGTCTGACTGTCGAGGCGTCCCTCGCCCGTTACCACCAGGTCCGCCCGCGCGAGGCAGCGGTCGAGCTCCATCAGGTCGAGCACGCGCTCGGCGCCGCCCGACAGGGTCGCCCCGTGCGCCCACAGCGCGCCTGAGATGCCCCCGCCGGCGCCAGTCCGCGCGCGGCCGCGCGGGTCATGCGGGAGCGTCGCGGCGAACTCCTCCAGACGCGCGGACAGCACCGCGACGTCCGCCGCCGAGGCCCCCTTCTGCGGGCCGAAGACAGCCGCCGCGCGCTCGAACGGGGTCTCCACGTCGCACAGCACCTCCACGCTCGCGCGGCCAAACGCGTCGAGCTCGCCGATCCCTTCCAGCGCCCCGCGTCCACCGTCGACCGTTGCGCTGCCGCCGATCGACACCAGCAGTCGGCTCGCGCCGGCTTCAAGCGCATGGCCGATCAGCTCGCCCGCTCCCCGCGAGGACGCCACGAGCGGGTTCAGCTCGTCCGGGTGCAACTGCGCGATGCCGATCGCCGCCGCGGTCTCGATCACCGCGCAGCCGTCATCTGCGAGCCCGATCGGCGCCTGCACCGCGCGCCCGAAAGCGTCGTGAGCCTCCACCGCCAGCAGTGTCAAGCCGAGCGCGTCGCGCAGGGCCTCCAGCGTGCCCTCGCCGCCGTCGGCGGCCGGGCGCTCGTCGACCTCCGCGCCCGCGTCACGCAGCCCCCGTGCGATCGCCGCACCGACCTGCGCGGCGGTGAGGGTGCCCTTGAACGCATCGGGCACGACGAGGGCGCGCATCAACGCATCTTCCCCGCTCGCGAGCTTTCACCAAGCGACGAGATCCCGCGGGCTGTCGCGACCACCGGCTTGCGGTGTCAGCGCCCGCCGCTCACGCGACGTCCATGACCACGAGCCGCTCAAGCGTCATCTCGCGCACGGCGCTCGACGGGCCCTCTTTGCCGAGGCCCGACGCCTTCACACCGCCGTAGGGCATGTGGTCGACTCGCCACGAGGGGCTCTCGTTGACGGTCACCCCGCCGAAGGTCAGCCTGTCGACGGCCGCGTACGCGGTGTGCAGGTCGCGCGTGAAGATGCCCGCCTGCAGCCCGAAGTCGCTGCCGTTGCAAGCGTCGATCGCTTCGTCGAGATCGTCGTAGGCGAGCACGCTCACGAGCGGCCCGAACACCTCGTCCTTGCACACGCGCATCTCAGCGCTCACCGAGCCCAGCACGGTCGGCCTCAGCAGGCCGCCCTCGAGCTCACCGCCGGTCAGCACCCGCGCGCCCGCGCTCACCGCCTCCTCGATCCACAGCCTGATGCGCTCGAGCGCCGCCGGGTCGATCACCGGGCCGACGTCGGTCGACTCGTCGTTGGGATCGCCCACTTTGAGGGCCTGCGCGAGCGGCAGGAAGCGCTCGAGGAACGCGTCGTGCACGTCGCGCTGCACGTAGATCCTCTGCACCGACGTGCACGCCTGGCCGGCGAACGCGAACGCCGTCCGTGCCAGGCGCTCCGCCGCCAGATCGAGGTCGGCGTCCGCGGCCACGATCACCGGCGTCGTGTTGCCGAGCTCGAGCGCCACGTGCTTGCGCGGCGCGCGGTCACGCAGCATCCAGCCGACGGCGGCCGATCCCGTGAACGTGATCATCGCCACCCGCGGGTCATCCAGCAGGACGTCGCCGATCTCAGCCTCAGGGCCGAGCACGACGTTCAGCCAGCCCGCCGGCAGGCCCGCCTCGACCTCCAGCTCCGCGAGCGCGATCGCGCTCATCGGCGTCTGCGGCGCCGGCTTGAGCACCACCGGGCAGCCAGCCGCGAGCGCCGGCGCGATCTTGTGGGCGACCAGGTTCGCGGGGAAGTTGAACGGCGTGATCGCCGCCACGACACCGATCGGCCTGCGTACCGTGAAGCCGACCTTGCCCTCGCCGAGCGGCGCCGCATCGATCGCCACCTGCTCGCCGGTGAGGGTGCGAGCCTCCACCGCCGACATGCGGTAGGTGAAGCTCGCGCGCCGCACCTCTACGCGTGCCGCCTGGATCGGCTTGCCCGTCTCCTGGACCATCAGCCGCGCCAGCGGCTCCGTGCGCTCGAGGATCAGCGCCGCGGTGCGCTCGAGGATCTCCGCGCGCTGCCAGGCCGGCAGCGGGGTGCGCAGCGCGACATCCGCTGCCGTCAGCGCCTGCCTCGTCACCTCCGCGCCGACGCGGGGCACACGCCCGACGACCTCGCCCGAGTAGGGCGAGCGGACCTCGTCCCACGCATCCGAGACGATCCACTCGCCGTCCACGAGCAGGCGCTTCTCAATTATCTCGAGCTCCTCGACAGGCGTCATCGCCGGCCCATCTTCGCGATGGCGGGACGCCGGCAGAAGTGACCACCTGTCGCGAGAATCGGCCGAACACCGGACGGCGCGTCGGCGAACGGGGAGTCGGCGAAAAGGGAACCGGCGTGCGAGAGGCTTGACATTAGTACCCTGACATCATGTACACGCATCCAGCGGGGTCCCCTGCGGGTGCGCTCACTGTGGAGGCGTCACTCGGCCTGCCCTCGCTGCGACGCGGGGCGCCGCGAGTAGTTGCCGGGCGGGAAGGCCTGGGCAGGCCGATCCGATGGGCGCACGCCGCTGAGGTCCCCAACATCGCGCGTCTGTTGAAGGGTGGAGAGCTGCTGCTGACGACCGGTGTGGGGGTCGGCCGCACCGCCGTGGACCAGCGACGCTTCATGCGCGGGCTCGTCGAGCGCAACGTCGCGGGGGTGATCGTCGAGCTCGGATATGCCTTCTCGAGCCTGCCGCCCTCGTTCATGGAGGCCGCGGACGAGGGCGGCGTGCCGCTGGTGGAGCTCCACCGCGAGGTCATGTTCGTCGAGGTCACCGAGGAGGTCCATTCGAGCATCATCAGCCGTCAGCTGGCTCTGCTGCGGCGCGGGGAGGAATTGCACCGTCGCTTCACCGAGCTCCTGCTCGACGGCTCCGGCATCCCAGAGATCCTGTCGGTGCTCGCGACCACGATCGGCAACCCTGTCGTCCTGGAAAAGCTTGGGGAGGGAGTCCTCTACCACGCCCTCCACCGCTCCGGCGACGCCGACGTGCTGGCCGCGTGGGAGCTGATCCGCGAGGACCCGCTGCGCGACGCGCGCGCGATCGTCCGGCCGGTCCCGGGATCGAGCTCCAAGACCTGGGGCTGGCTGGCCGCCGTGCCGGTCGACTCCCCGCTGGGCGAGTTCGACGAGGTCGCGCTGGAGCGCGCCGTCGGCCTGGTCGCGCTGGCACTGTTGCGCGTGCGTCAGGAGACGCTGCTGGCCACCCGCGAGCGGGGGAACTTCCTGTTCGATCTCATTTCCGGGCGCACGTCCATGTCCGACGCCGCCGCTCGCGCCGCGGCGCTCGGCTTCGACAGCCGCTCCGGCGTGCTGCTGCCGGTCGTGCTCGTGCCCCACAAGCCGACCGTCGAGGCAGCCTGGACGGCGGTCTGGCGGGGCTTCCGCGAGGAGATGCTGTCGCGCTCGATCCCCGTGCTGCTCGGCTCCCGGGGAGCCGACGAGCACACGCTGATCGTGCTCGGAGTCGCCGCGGCCGCCAGGCGCGAGAGCGTGATCGAGCTCGCCGTGGAGGCGCTGCGGCGGCGCATCGAGCAGCATGCGGGGTCAGCCGAGAGCTGCGTGATCGCCGCCGGTCCCGCGAGCGTCGGCTGGGAGCAGTTGGCGGAGGCGCTGCGGCAGGCAATCGACCTGGCCGCGCTCGCGCGCTCGGCGCCCCCGCGCCCGTGGCACGACGCCGACGCGGCCAACCTCGACGGCCTGCTGCTGCGCCTGCGCGACGACGCGCGGCTGCAGCAGTTCGCAGCGATCAGGCTCGCGCCGCTCCTCGATCACGATCGCCGTCGCACCTCGAAACTGATGCCGACGCTGCGCGCGCTCTGCGACCAACGCTGGCACAAGTCCGAGGCGGCGCGCGTGCTGCACCTCAACCGCCAGTCGCTGTACCCCCGGCTCGAGCGCATCCAGCAGCTCCTGGGCGTCGACCTCGAGAGTCAAGACGATCGTCTCGCGCTCGAGCTCGCGCTGCGCATGCACGAGAGCTCCTGAGAACCCCGCCAGCCTAAAGACGGCGACAGGCTGTCCCCCGAGCCGCGGAGGACTGCGACAGATTGGCACTTTCTCGCCAGCACCCCCCGGGCGAGACTGCGGCGGTGGATGCAAGTCGGCTCACGGCTGTCTCACCGCCGGACCATGGGGATGGCGCCGCTGTGCGGATCGTAGACGTGCGCCAGCGCGTCGTCCCGCTCAGCGACGACATCTACAACGCCTACATCGCCTTCGCCGACATGACCGTCTCCGCGGTGGCGATCGTCAGCGACGTCATCCGCGACGGGCGCCCCGTCGTCGGCTTCGGCTTCAACTCCAACGGGCGCTACGCGCAGGCGGGCCTGCTCGCCGAGCGCTTCATCCCGCGGCTGCTGCAGGCGCCTCCCGCCTCGCTCGTCGACGAGACCGGGGAGAACCTCGACCCCGAGCGCGTCTGGCAGGTGCTGATGGCCGACGAGAAGCCGGGCGGGCACGGCGAGCGAGCGGTCGCCGTCGCTGCGCTCGACATGGCCGTGTGGGACCTGGTGGCGAAGCTCGAGCAGAAGCCGCTGCACCGCCTGCTCGCCGAGCGTCACGGCGACGGTGAGGTCGACGAGCGCGTGTTCGTGTACGCCGCCGGCGGCTACTACTCGCCCGGCAAGTCCACCTCCGCGCTGACGGACGAGATGAGCCGCTACCTCGACGCCGGCTACTCGACCGTGAAGCTGAAGATCGGCGGCGCGGAGCTGGCGGAGGATCTGCGCCGTGTTGAGGCCGTGATCGATCTGCTCGGCGACGCGGGGCGCGTGGCCGTCGATGCCAACGGGCGCTTCGAGCTCGAGCGGGCGCTCGCCTACGGGCAGGCGCTCGAGCCCTACGGCCTGCGCTGGTATGAGGAGCCGGGAGATCCCCTGGACTACATGCTGCACGCCACGCTCAGCGAGCGCTACGACCCGCCGCTGGCCACCGGCGAGAACGTCTTCTCCAGCCAGGACGCCCAGAACCTCCTGCGCTACGGCGGCATGCGCGCCGACCGCGACATCCTGCAGTTCGACCCCGCGCTCGCCTACGGGCTGACCGAGTTCCTGCGCATCCGCGAGCTCCTACGCGCCCACGGGTTTTCCTCGCGCAACTGCATACCCCACGGCGGGCACCAGTTCGCGCTCGCGATCGCCAGCGGCCTGCACCTGGGGGGCAACGAGTCATACCCCGGCGTTTTCCAACCCTTCGGGGGCTTTGCCGACGACACGGCCATCCGCGACGGGTTCATCGCTCCGTGTGAGAGCCCTGGCATCGGCATCGAGGAGAAGGCCTCGCTGCGAGTGATCTTCGAGGAGATGCTGGCGTGAGCGTGGGCGAGGCCACGGTCGCCGCGGCCCCCGATGGCGTGAAGCTCGCGGCGCAGGCAGCGGCGCTCGAGCTCACGGGCGTCACCAAGCGCTACGGCGAGGTCCTGGCCGTCGATGACGTCGATCTGCAGATCGCTCCGGGCGAGTTCTTCGCGATGCTCGGACCGTCGGGCTGCGGCAAGAGCACGACGCTCAGGGCGATGGCCGGCTTCGAGAGCCTCGACGCGGGCAAGATCTACCTCGGCGGCGTGGACGTCACCGACGACCCGCCGTTCCGCCGCGACGTGAACCTGGTCTTCCAGGACTACGCGCTCTTCCCCCACCTGAACCTCCGCGACAACGTCGCCTTCAGCCTCAAGATCAAACGCGTCGGGCGGCGCGAGCGACACCGCCGCGCGGATGAAATGCTCGAGCGCGTTGCCCTGCCGGGGCTCGGCGACCGTCGCATCAAGGAGGTCTCCGGCGGCCAGCAGCAGCGGGTGGCGCTCGCGCGCGCGCTGATCAACCAGCCGAAGGTGCTGCTGCTCGACGAGCCGCTGGGTGCCCTCGACCTGAAGCTGCGAAAGACGATGCAGCTCGAGCTGAAGGCGATCCAGCGCGACGCCGGGATCAGCTTCGTCTACGTCACCCACGATCAGGAGGAGGCGCTCGCGATGGCCGACCGGATCGCGGTGATGAGCGCCGGCAAGACCCTGCAGATCGCCCCGCCGAAGGAGATCTACGACTTCCCCGCGGACCGCTTCGTGGCCGACTTCATCGGCGAGTCCAGCTTTCTCACCGGAGCTCCCGAGACCGGCGGCGACGGGGACCTCGTCCGCTTCCGGCTGCGCTCGGGTGAGCGCATCCTCGCCCGCCCCGGCCTCGCCCCGCGCGCCGATTCGGTCGCGATGGTTCGGCCCGAGCACCTGGAGCTGGTGGCGAAGGACAGCGAGCCTGCGACGCCGGCGGAGAGCTTGAACCGCATCGACGCCACCGTCACCGAGCTGGAGTACGGCGGCAGCGACGTTCACTACTTCCTCACCACCGCCGGCGGGGAGCACCTGATGTCGCGGATGCCCGCGTCGCAGGAGATGTTCACACCGGGCACCGCGGTGATCGCGTGCTTCCCGGTCGAGAAGACCGTCCTCGTGCAAGCGGGGGCCGGCAGCGCAGGGCAGCAGCAGCCCACAACAGACCAACAGCCGAAAAAGGGGAGTCGTGCCTGAGATGAGAGTTAAAAGGGGTTCCACCGGACGCGCGAGCGGAGCGCTACGAGCTTCATGGCTGGGCGCAATGGCCGTCGGAGCGATGGCGCTCCTGGCTGCCTGTGGGGGCAGTAGCAGCGCAAGCCAGGCGGTGGCGAGGGCGGGCAACCCGAGAGAGTGCAGCGCGCTGACCCTCTACACCTGGGAAGGCGAGGCGCCGACCACGCTGCTGAAGCCCTTCGAACAGCAGTACGGAGTTCCGGTGAAGGTCTCCTACATAACCTCGGGCGCCGAGTCGCTCGCCAAGATGGCGGCCGGAGGGGTGAAACAGTACGACATCATCTTCGACGGGTCCGAAGACACCCAGCCGATGAAGGAAGCGGGCGTGATCAAGCCGCTCGACACGGCGAAGTTCCCCGAATACAGCAAGCTCTTCCCGTTCACCACGAAGACATTCGAAGTCGACGGCAAGGTCTACACCCTCTCCGAGGACTGGGGCAAGAACCCATTCATCTACAACACCGAAGTGCTGAAGACGCCACCGACCAGCTGGTCGGTCCTGTGGAGCCCGCAGCTGAAAGGCCAGGTCTCGCTGTGGGAAGACGTGTCGTTGATCTGGATCGGCGCCGCCGTTCTCGGCTACGACAAGAACCCCGAACAGCTCTTCCATCTGAGCCAGGCGCAGCTGAATGCGATCCGCAACAAGATGCTGCAGCTGAAGGGCAACGTGCGCACCGTCTGGAACAGCGGCGGCGATCTGATCCAGCTGTTCGCCACCCACGAGGTCGGCGCGGCGCAGGGCTGGAGCTTCATATATAACGAACTCAAGGCCAAACATGAGCCCGTCGCCGAAGCGAAACTCGCCGACATGGGCGCGCAGGGTTGGGCGGAAGGCGCCTCGCTGTCATCCGACATCAGCGCCAACTGCGAAGCGGCCGCGTACGCGTTCCTGAACTGGACAATTTCTCCGAAGGGCGCGGCGGCTCTCGCCGCCTCCAGCGGGTACACACCGTCCAACCCGGGGGCGGCTGCGTACATGTCCAAGCAGCTGATCGACCAGACCGGGTTGAACAACCCGAAGGCGTTCCTCGGCAGCGCGATATTCAAGCAGGCCCTGTCCGACCCGCAGGCGTACAACCAGACGATGGAGGAAATCATCGCCGGGCTGAAGTGACAGGCGCCACAGCAACCCTCCGATAACGACCCTCGATGACTCTCATACGCAAACACAGATGGCTGCAGGTGCTGATCCTGATCGCGCCTGCGGCCATCTGGGGGGCCTTCTTCATCGTCTTCCCCGTGTTCGAGGCGGTGAAGATGAGCCTCTCGCAGATGCAGTACTACCACCTGGTGTCCAACTGGACGCTGGAAAACTTTCACACGATCTTCTCCAACTCGCTTTACACTGACGCCATCGAGCGCTCGGTAACGCGCGGTCTGATCGTCGCCGTGCTCGCCGTCTCGTTGAGCCTGCCGCTCGCGCACTTCATCTCCTTCCGCGTCAAGCGACGCCAGTTCGTCTGGTTCGGCGCCGTCGTGGTCGCGCTGTGGCTCGGCTACCTGCTGTGCATCGTCGGCTGGCGCCTGCTGCTCGGCAGAGATGGCGTCATCAACGGCATTCTCACCGGGATCGGCGTGCTCAAGCACCCGACCGGAGGCCTCGTCTTCAACGAGGTCGCGGTGATCATCGTCCAGACGCACCTGGCGATGTCGTTCAGCTTCATCCCGATCTTCGTTGTCATGCAGCGCGTTCCACACCGCCTGATGCACGCGGCGGCGGATCTCGGCGCCAGCCGCTGGCGGCAGATCATCGAGGTGGAGATGCCGCTGATAGGCGTCGGCGTGACGATCGGCGCGGTGTTCGCGTTCGTGCTCTCCTTCGGCGACTACCTCGCGCCGACGCTCGTCGGCGATCCGGGCTCGCTCGG
Source organism: Solirubrobacteraceae bacterium (assembly GCA_035484215.1). GTDB lineage: Bacteria > Actinomycetota > Thermoleophilia > Solirubrobacterales > Solirubrobacteraceae > Palsa-744. Next base: position 15,583 of record DATHPE010000008.1, read on the forward strand.
CATCGCCAATCTCGCCGCGGGTGAGTTCGAACACGGCCTCGACTGGCCCGTCGGCGCCGCCATCGGCGTGGTGATGATCGTCGTGGTGCTGCTCGCTCTGATGCTGCCACCGTTGGTGGCCGTCATCTACAAGCAGATGTCGCGCCTGCGCATGGGGCGCAACGTTCAGGGCGTCGCGGTCCCCGCGACGCTCTCAGGGGACGGGGCGGCCGGATGAGAGCGCGTCTGTCGAGCGTGGGGGTCTGGGTCGGGATCGCCGCGATCATGATCTTCCTGTTCGCACCCGCCATCGTGGTCGCCCTGTACTCGTTCAACAAGAGCTCGCTGATGGGCTGGCCGCCGGACCCGGGAACCCTGAGCTGGTACGGCAAGGTCTTCGCAAACACGGCGATGATGGAAGGGCTGAAGAACTCGGCCTTCGTCGCCGTCGTCAGTGTCGTGATCGCGATCGCGTTGGGACTTCCGGCCGGGCTCGGGATCGACCGCTACGACTTCTGGGGCAAGACCACCTTCCAGCGAATCCTGATGCTGCCGTTCGTGCTGCCGGGAGTGATCGGCGGCCTGACCCTGCTCACGGTCATCCTCGACTTCCAGTTCGAACTGTCACTGAAGACGGTGATCGTCGCTCACGCCACGATGTTGATCGCGGTCGTCGTCATCCAGATGGCGGTGGTGATGGCGCGCTGGGATCACTCCTTGGAGGAGGCCGCCGGCGATCTCGGCGCCAACGAGATTCGTACCTTTATCCATGTCACCTGGCCGAACATCAAGGCCGCGATCTTCGGCGCCGCGCTGCTGGGCGTCGCCGTCTCCCTGGAAGAGACCGCGCGCACGACGTTCGTGGTCGGCGAAAAGGACACCCTGCCGATAGTGGTGCTCTCCGGTCTGAGGCGAACCCTGACCCCGGAGATCAACGCTATCGGCACGCTCGTCCTGGTGTTCTCGCTGGTCGCGATCGGGTTCTGGTCGAAGTTCGGTGCCGCAGACCTAGCAAGGAGCTGAGCGATGAGTCCAGACACAGTCACGCAATCAACGACGAGCGCCACGCGCGTCGGCATCGACACCGGTGGAACCTTCACCGACCTGATCGCCGCGGAGGGTGGCGTGCTGCGCATGGCCAAGACCCTCTCGACCCCGTCAGACCCGGCGCGCTCGACCGGCGAAGCGCTCACCAAGGCGGGTATCGGAGACGAGGGCCAGGTGGACACGCTCGTGCACGGGACCACCATCGCCACCAACGCGCTGATCGAGCGTCGCGGGGCGGTGGTCGGGCTGATCACGACCCTGGGCTTTCGCGATCTGCTGGAGATCCAGCGGATCTCAAGGCCCCGCTCGTTCGACCTGCACTGGGTCAAGCCGAGCCACCTGGTACCGCGGCGTCTCGTCAGGGAGGTGCGCGAGCGCATCGCGGCCGACTCCCGCGTGTCCGTGCCGATCGATCTCGACGACGTGCGCCGTGCGGCCGCTGAGCTGGTCGAGCAGGGCGTCGAGGCGATCGCCATCAGCTTCCTGTTCTCGTTCCTCAACAGCGATCACGAGCGCCAGGCGCGCGCCGCGGTGCACGAGCGGTTCCCTGAGCTCGAGGTCTCCATCTCCTCGGAGGTTTTCGGCCAGTGGCGCGAGTACGAGCGCACGAGCACGTGTGTGATCGACGCCTTCCTGAAGCCGACGGTCGCCCGCTACGCCGCCGAGCTCAGTGAGCTCGGGCGCGATCGCGGCATCGGCGACCTGCTGGTGATGCGCTCAAACGGCGGCGTGATGACACCCGCGGGGGCGCGCGAGAAGCCCGTCTCGATGGTTCGCTCGGGGCCCGCCGGCGGCGTGATCGCCACCTCCTATGTCGCCAAGCTCGTGCAGTTCGCGAACCTGATCATCGCCGACATGGGCGGCACCAGCTTCGACACGGGGCTGATCCGCGCGGGCGAGCCGGCGCTCACCACCTTCTCGGAGCTCGAGTGGGGCATACCGATCGCCGTGCCGATGGTCGACGTGCGCTCGGTCGGCGCCGGCGGCGGCTCGGTCGCCTGGATCGACGCCGCGGGCATCATGCGCGTGGGCCCGGAGAGCGCGGGCGCCGACCCCGGGCCCGCCTGCTATGGGCGCGGCGGCGAGCGCGCCACCGTCACCGACGCCAACCTCGTGCTCGGCAGGCTTCCGCACGATTTGCCGCTCGCCGGCGATCTCGACCTCGACGTCGAGGCGAGCGAGCGCGTGATCGGCGCGCTGGCCGCCGGGCTCGAGCGCGACCCCAAGGAGGTCGCGCTGGGCATCCTGCGGATCGCCGACAACAACATGGCGCAGGCCGTGCGCCTGGTGACGATCGACCGCGGCTATGACCCGCGCGAGTTCGCGCTGATGGCCTTCGGCGGCGCCGGGCCGCTGCACGCGAGCGCGATCGCCCGCGCGCTGTCGATGCGCGACGTCGTCGTGCCGATATTCCCCGGCGCCTTCTCCGCGTTCGGGGCGCTGATCGCGGACACCCGCTTCGACTACATGCGCACCTCCGTGATGGCCGCCCGCGCGGCGGACCTCACGCGCATCCAGCTGATCTACGCCGACCTGGAGGACCAGGCCGCCAGCGATCTCGCCCGCGAGGGCATCCTCGAAGCGCCGACGCTCGTGCGCACCGTCGAGCTGCGCTACGCCGGGCAGAACTGGGAGCTGGAGGTTCCGCTCGAGGGCGAGCCGAGTACGGAGTCGATCGACGCGGTCAAGCGTCGCTTCCACGCCGAGCACGACGCGCACTTCGGCTGGAGCCTGCCCGACGGCGATCTCGAGCTGGTGAACTTCAAGCTCGCCGCGATCGCCGCCCGCGCCACGCCCGAGCTGCCCGAGCTGCAGACGGGTCCGCTGCCGGAGCCCGTGTCGAGCCGCGCCGTCACCTTCGACGACGGCGAGACGCACGACTCCACGCCCGTCTACTGGCGCGCGGACCTGTGCGCCGAGAATCGCATCGAGGGGCCGGCGCTGATCGCCGAGCCCGACGCCACGGTGCTGCTCGCCCCAGGCGACCGGCTCGAGGTCGACAGTTTCGGAAACCTGATCATCACCGTCGGAGGGCCAACCGCATGAGCGCCGCAACCACCAAATCAACCCCGCTGGATACGCGCATAGAGACCGATCCGATCCTGCTCGAGGTCATGCGCAGCCACCTGATCACGAGCTGCCGTGAGATGGGCATCGCGATGATGCGCACCTCCTACTCGCCGATCTTCAACGAGGGCCTGGACTTCTCGTGCGTGATCTTCGACGCCGCGGGGGAGATGATCGCCCAGGCCGACTTCTGCCCGGCGCAGATCGGCGCGATCCCGCACGTCGTTGAGTGGTGCATCAAGGAGGTCGGGCCGGAGAACATGAGCCCGGGCGATGTGATCCTCCACAACGACCCCTACCGCGGCGGCTGCCACCTGCCGGAGTTCATGGTGCTCAAGCCGTGCTTCGTCGACGGCGAGATCGTCGCCTACACGGCCAACATCGCGCACATGGTGGACATCGGCGGGCTCGTGCCGGCGGCCTTCGGTGACACCCGCAACATCTTCCAGGAGGGGTTGCGCTTCCCGCCGGTGAAGATCTACCGCGAAGACGAGGAGGTCGAGGACCTGTTCCGCGTGCTCGTCTCCAACATCCGCAGCCCGCGCTTCGGCTACGGCGACCTCAAGGCGATGATCGGCTCGCTGTACGTCGCCGAGCGGCGCATCGTCGAGCTGGTGGAGAGATACGGCGAGGCTGAGTTCACCCGCTGCGCACAGGACATCAAGACGGTCTCCGAGATCCTCGCCCGGCGCGCCATCTCCGACCTGCCCGACGGCGAGTGGACGTTCGAGGCGGTGATCGAGGACGACGGCGTCGAGCCCGACGCGGAGTGGAGGATCCACGCGACGGTCGTCATTCGCGGCGACGAGGTGATCGTCGACTACACCGGATCGAGCCCGCAGTCGCCCGGGCCGCCCAACCAGACGTGGGGCGTGACGGCGTCGGCGACGTACGCGGCGATGTTCAACATCTACGGCGCGATCCCGTTCAACCACGGCGCCTACCGCCCGATCTCGATCATCGCTCCCGTCGGCTCGTTCGTGAACGTCGAGTACCCCGGCTCGTGCGTGGGCGGCAACTCCGACAGCTCGCCCACGACCGTCGACGTGATCCTCGCCGCGATCTCCGAGATCGCCGGCAAGGGCACCGCCAGCGACGGCGACACCTGCGGGATCCTCAGCCTCGGCGGCATGGACCCGCGTTCGGGCGAGGCGTTCGCGCACCTGCACTTCGACGGCGGCGGCTGGGGCGGGCGACACGACCACGACGGCAACTCCGCGCAGGTGCCCAAGACCTCCAACTGCGCCAACACGCCGGTCGAGGTGCTGGAGACCCGCTACCCGCTGGAGTGCGTCGAATACAGCCTCAACACCGCCGTCACGGGACGTCCGGGCGCGGGCGAGTTCCGCGGCGGCTTCGGCACCAGGCGCGTGATGCGCGTGACGTCCGAGAGCATGACGCTGAGCGCTCACACCAACCGCAACCGCGTGCACCCCTGGGGCAAGGCCGGTGGCGAGGAGGGCGGCAACTGCGCCGTGCGGCTGCGCCGTCGCGGCGAAGAGGAGTGGAAAACCGCTCCCGAGCTGCTGGGGACCATCTCATCGGGCAAGTTCGCCAACGTCGAGCTGCGCGAGGGCGATGAAGTCTCATTGGGGATGCCCGGCGGGGCCGGCTACGGAGACCCCGCCGCCCGCGACCCCGAGCTCGTCGCCGAGGACGTGCGCAACGGCCTTTACACACCCGCCGAGGCGCTGGAGATCTATGGCGTGTCACTCGACCCCGCGAGCGGCGAGGTAATGCAGGCCGAGACAGACCAGAACAGGAGCTGAGCATGTATCGCGAGGTCAACGAAATGCCCAAGTGCGTCAACTGCGGGATCCTGATCCCGACGCAGGAGCTTCGCTTCACACATCACGAGCGCCAGCTGATCAGCTGCTCGGAGCGCTGCCAGCGTATCTACGACACATACAAGTACCCGCGCTACAGCGAGGACATCGCCGCGCTCGAGCAGGCGGGCGATCCGGGAATCCGGCTGGGCTACGCCGGGGTGCAGCGATGACATCCGACGAGACGACCGCGGCAGTGATCGCGCAGGGGCCACACACGGATGGGCTGGACCCGATCACGTTCAGCGTGATCCTCAGCCGCTTCGACGCGATCGTCAACGAGATGACGCGGGTGCTCGAGCGCTCCGCCTGGACCTCAATCCTCGCGCTCGCCCACGACTACTCCTGTGGCATCTACGACGCCGTGCCGCGCCAGGTCTCGATGTATGACGCGCTGCCGATTCACACCACCTCGCTGCACCTAGTCGTCAAGGAGATCGCCGACGCCTTCGCCGGCACCATCAACGAGGGCGACGTGTTCCTGTGCAACGACCCCTACTCCAACAACACGCACGTCGGCGACTACGTCACCGCTGCGCCCGTGTTCGCGGACGGCCGCCTGGTCTTCTGGTCTGTCACCAAGGGACATCAGATGGACACCGGCGCCTACATCCCCTCAAGCGTCGTCGCGTCCGCCCAGGACGTCTACCAGGAGGGAGTCACGATCCCGCCGATGCGCATGGTCGAAGCGGGCGTCATGCGCGAGGACTTCCTGCGCATGCTGCTGTCAAACCTCCGCTACGCCGATCTCGTCGAGGGCGACCTGCGCGCGCAGATCGGCTCGATCGAGAAGGCGCGCCAGCGCCTTAACGAGCTGTGCGCGGAGTACGGCACGGACACGGTGCTGCGCTACGTCGATGAGATAATCGCCTACGCCGGCCGGCGCACCAGCCAGGAAATCGAGTCGATGCCCGACGGCACGTACACGGGCGAAGGCTGGATCGACAGCGACGGCTTCGACGTCGAGCACATTCCCATCAAGGTGACCGTCACGATCGCCGGCGACCAGGTGAAGGTCGACTACGCCGGCAGCGGCCCCCAGGCCAGAGGCGGCGCCAACGGCAGCTACGCGACCTCGCAGGCCGCCGGCGCGGTTCCGTTCCTGTACTACATAGACGCTGACATCCCGCACAACCACGGGGTGATCGAACACGTCGAGGTCTCCGCCGAGGAGGGCACCGTCTGCTGGGCGAGGTATCCGGGGTGCACGAGCTGCGCCACGATCGTCCCCTCCGACGCGATGCAGGACGCCGTCAACCGCGCGATGGTCGCGGCGATGCCCGAGCGCGTCCCTGCGGGCGGCGCGCGCTGCGCCAACATCCCCCAGTTCGCCGGCAATGGCGCCGACGGCAACAGCCCATGGGGTTTCATGCTGTTCAACAACGCCGGCGCCGGCGGCGCGGCGATGGACAACGACGGCTGGCCGCTCTGGTACAACCAGGCGGCGCTCGGCGGGATGAAGATCCAGCCGATCGAGCAGCTTGAGCTGCTCTACCCGGTGCGCATCGAGCGGGCGGAGATCGAGACCGACTCCTGCGGCTTCGGGCAGTGGCTCGGCGGGCCGGGCAACGTCGTCGCAATCAAGCCGCTCGTCGACGAGATGATCACGATCACCTTCGGCGACGGCGCCTCCAACCCGCCGCACGGCGCGATGGGTGGATCGCCGGGCAGCGGCGGCGGGCAGTACGTCGAAGACCTGAAGACCGGCAGGCGGCGCTACGTCTCCTCGAGCGGGGCCTTCACTGTCGATCACCGCCGCGAGCTCTACGTCGGTATCTCCACCGGCGGCGGAGGCTGGGGCGCGCCGTGGGAGCGCCCGGCCGAGCAGGTCCGCCTCGACGTGCGCGACGGCTTCGTCTCGCGCGAGACGGCGAGAGAGGTGTTCGGCGTCGCGCTCTCACAGGACGCCGATCCCGTGCTCGACGAGGCGGAGACCGAGCGACTGCGCGCGCCGCTTCGCCAGCAGGCCAGCGCGCCGGTGACGCCGACGGTGCCCGACGCATCCACGTGGCTCTCGCAGCACATGCGCGACGGCGATGAGTACTTCCTGAACCCCCAGCTATGAGTGGAGAGACCGACACTATGAAATACCGAATCGGGGTCGACGTCGGTGGCACGTTCACGGACTTCACCGTGGCCCGCTCGAGCGGCGAGCTGTTGCTATGGAAGGAGGACACGACGCCCGACGATCCCGGACGGGCGGTCCTCAGCGGCCTGCACGCGCTCGCCGAGCAGCTCGACACCGACCTCGGCGGCCTGCTCTCCGCCACCGAGCTGCTCGTCCACGGCACGACCGTGGCGACGAACATGCTGATACAGCGCAACGGGCCGACGATCGGGCTGCTGTGCACGAAGGGCTTCCGCGACGTCCTGTACTTCCGCGACGGCTACAAGCCGCAGCGCTTCAACATGAAACTTCCGCACCCGCAGGAGCTGGTCGACCGCTGGCTGCGCGTGGGAGTCACCGAGCGCTTCGTGCCCGACGGCGGCGAGGTCGCAGAGCTCGACGAGCAGGAGGTCAGGCAGGCGGCCCAGCACTTCGCGCGGGCGGGCGTGCAGGCCGTCGCCGTCGCCTTCCTGTGGTCGATGTTGCATCCCCGGCACGAGTTGCGCGCCGCCGAGATCCTCGCCGAGGAGCTTCCCGGCGTGCAGGTCGTCTGCTCGCACGTCGTGCTGCCGGAGATCCGCGAGTGGGAGCGCACGTCCGCCACCGCGATCAGCGCCTACATCATCCCACGCATCAGCGAGTACCTCACCAACCTCGAGCGCGAGCTCGTCCAGGCTGGGTTGGAGCGGCCGCCGCTGATCATGCAGATCAACGGCGGCTGCGCGCGCATCCCGGACATCCTGCGCGTGCCCGTGAACATCCTCGCGTCGGGCCCGGCCGCCGCGCCGGCCGCCGCGATGTACTTCGCCGGCAGCGTCGGGGAGGATCTGATCACCGTCGACATGGGCGGCACGAGCCTGGACGTGTGCATGATCCAGGGCGGCCGCGCGGCGATGAGCCGCGACATCCAAGTCGAGGAGCAGCCGATCGGCGTCTCCGCGGTGGACGTGCACTCGATCGGCGCCGGCGGCGGGTCGATCGCGTGGATCGACGCGGGCGGCGCGCTGCGCGTGGGCCCGCGCAGCGCCGGATCGCGTCCCGGACCGGCCTGCTACGACTTCGGCGGCAGCGAGCCCACGGTGACCGACGCCAATGTGGTGCTCGGCTATCTCGACCCCGATGCCTTCCTCGGCGGGCGCCGGCGCCTGCGCGACGACCTGTCAACGCAGGCCGTCGACACCCGCGTGGGCGCGCCGCTGGGGCTATCCACGGTCGAGGCGGCGGCCGGCATCGTGCGCGTCGTCAACGCCAACATGGTCGGCGCGATCCGCGCGGTCTCGATCGAGCGCGGCCTCGATCCGCGCCGCTTCACACTCGTCTGCGGCGGTGGAGCGGGCGGGCTGCACGCCACCGAGCTCGCGCGCGAGCTGGGGATGGAGCGAGTGTTCGTGCCGCTGGAGGCGGGCGTCTTCTGCGCCTTCGGGATGACGGTGACGGACGTTCGCCACGACCACCTCGCCGCGCTGCACACGGTCTCGGACACGATCGATCTGGACACCGTCAACGAGCTGCTCGGCCGGCTCGAGCGTCAGGCCGCGGGCGAGCTGGCGGAGGAGGGCTTCCAGCCCACGGAGATCAGGCTGGAGCGCTCGGTCGACGCGCGCTACCCCGGCCAGGTGCACGAGCTCACCGTCCCCGTGCCAGACAGCCCGACGCTCAGCGCGCAGGACGTCGCCCAGCTCGAGCGCACGTTCCACGAGCGCCACCGCGCGCAGTTCGCCTACAGCCGCGAGAACATGCCCGTCGAGTGCCTGCACTGGCGCGTGGCGGCCGTCGGCGCGAGTCGTGGCTGGCCGCGCCAGACCGTCGAGCTCAACGGCTCGCACAGCGTCTCGCCGCAGCCGGCGCGCACGCGCCAGGCCTTCTTCGCGGCCGCGGGCGGCCTCGTGGAGACCCCCGTCCACGATGTCCACGACCTCGTCGTCGGCGTCCAGGTCGAGGGCCCGGCGCTGGTGGTCGCGCCGACGACGACGATCGTGCTCCACCCCGGGGACACGCTCGCGCGCCCGACCGCGGATGGGTTCCTGATCGACGTCCGCGCGCGCTAGCGATGGCTCGCGGTCCCCTGCACGGCGTGCTCGTCGCCGCCCTCACGCCGCTCGGCGACGGCGGCGGCGAGCTCGACGAGCGCGCGATCGAGCCGCTGGTCGACTTCTACGCCGACGCGGGCGTCAGCGGGGCGCTGGTCGCGGGCACCACCGGTGAGGGCCTGCTGCTCTCGCGCGCGGAGCGCGAACGCCTCGCGGCGGGCGTCGTGGACGCGGCTCGCGGCCGTTTCCCCGTCGCCGTCCACGCCGGCGCGCAGAGCACCGCGGATGCGCTCGCGCTCACGGTGCACGCCGCCGAGACCGGCGCCGCGGCCGTCGCCGTCGCGGCGCCCCCGTTCTTCGCCTTCGACGAGCCGTCGCTGATCGCCCACTTCCAGGCGCTCGCCGACGCGTGCGCGCCGCTGCCCTTCTACCTGTACGAGATCCGCCAGCGCACCGGCTACTCGATCTCCGTCGCGGTCATCGAAGCGCTGCGCGAGAGCGCCGAGAACCTCGTGGGCATCAAGGTCTCAGACCCCACCATCGAGGATCTCGAGCGCTATCTGCTCCCCGACTTCGACGTGCTCGTCGGCACCGAGTCCTTGGTCAAGGAGGGCCTCGCGCGGGGCGCCGTTGGCGCGCTCTCGGGCCTGGCCGGCGCGCTGCCCGCGGACGTGGTGCGCTCCGTCGAGGATCCGGGCGATCGCGGCGCGACGCTCGGCGCGCTGCGCGCGGGACTCGAGCGCTATCCCTTCCACGCGGCCGGGAAGCTCGCGCTGATCGCGCAGAACGTCGCGCTGGAGCCGTGGGTGCGCCCGCCGCTGCGCCAGCTCACGCCCGCCGAGCGCACCGACCTGGAGGACTGGCTGACGGTCGTGCTGAGCGGCTCGGAGTGGATCGCCACGCCCTGACGCAACGTCACGGCGGGGCCGCGATCGAGCGACGACTCGCCGGTTGAGCGCGGCCGTGGGAGCCCCGATGATCGAGGCGAGCCAATCAAGGATGGTCCAATGAGCATCAGCGCCGTTCCGGCGGCCACAGCGCCGCTGCACAACTTCATCGACGGTCGCTGGCAGCCAGCGCTCGCGACAGAGACCCTCGAGGACCGCGATCCGGCCAGCGGCGAGCTGATCGCGCAGGTGCCGCTGAGCGGCGCGGAGGACGTCGACGCGGCCGTCACGGTCGCCGCGGGCGCCGCCGAGGCCTGGCGCTCCACGCCGCCACAGCAGCGTGCGCGGGCGCTGTTCGCCCTGCGCGGGCTGCTCGTCGAGCACCGCGAGGAACTGGCGCAGCTCGTCACCCAGGACATGGGCAAGACGCTCGACGACGCCCGCGCCGAGGTCGGCCGCGGCATCGAGTCCGTCGAGGCGGCGTGCGCGGTGCCGCACCTGATGAAGGGCGAGAACCTCGAAGGCGTCGCGAGGGCGCTCGACGTCGAGATGGTGCGCCAGCCCGTGGGCGTGGTGGCCGCGATCACGCCGTTCAACTTCCCGGTGATGATCCCGCTGTGGTTCCTGCCCTACGCGCTGGCCACCGGCAACACGCTCGTGCTGAAGCCCTCCGAGCAGGACCCGCTTCCCTCGCGCCGGCTGATCGAGCTCGCAAGCGAGGTCGACGAGTTGCCCGCGGGGGTGGTGAACCTCGTCCACGGTGGGCGCAGCGCCGTCGACGCGCTGCTCGAGCACCCCCGCGTCGACGCCGTCTCGTTCGTCGGCTCCACGGCCACCGCCCGCCACATCGCCGCCCGCGCGACGGCCACCGGCAAGCGCGTGCAGGCGCTCGGCGGCGCCAAGAACTCGATGATCCTGATGCCCGATGCGGACCCGCAGCTGATGATCTCGGGCCTGCTCGGATCGGCCTTCGGCGCCGCCGGCCAGCGCTGCCTGGCCGGCTCGGTGGCCGTCCTGGTGGGCACGCCCGAGCAGCAGCGGGCGACGCAGGAGCGGATCGTGGCGGCGGCGGGCGAGCTGCGCTGCGGCGCCGGCGCCGACCCCGACACGGACGTGTGCCCGCTGGTCAACTCCGCCAGTCGCGTGCGGCTGGACGGAGAGATCGACGCCGCGCTCGCGGCGGGCGCCGAGCTGGTGCTCGACGGGCGCGTGCCCGACGGCGGCGAGGCGGGCACGCTGCTGGGAGCGACGATCATCGACGGGCTCGAGCCGGAGAGCCGGTGGCTGCGCGAGGAGCTGTTCGGGCCGCTGCTGTGCCTCGTGCGCGCCCCCGACCTCGACGCCGCGATCGACTGGGTCAACGCCAGCCGCTACGGCAACTCGGCGATCATCTTCACCTCCGCGGGGCGCTCCGCGCGCCGCTTCCGCGAGCGCGTGCAGGCGGGCATGCTCGGCGTGAACGTCGGCGTCGCCGCGCCGGTGGCGTGGTTCCCGTTCGCCGGCTGGAAGGACTCCTTCGCGGGCGCCCTGCACGCCAACGGCAACGACGCGTTCGAGTTCTACACGCGCAAGAAGGTCGTGACCACGAGATGGTCCTAGACCAAGCCGACGCGGCGGCGGGCGTGCCCACGCTCGCGCACTGGATCGACGGCGAGCCGGTGGAGTCGCTCGCGGGCGCCGCGCGCGAGATCCTCAACCCGGCGACGGCGAGCGTGATCGCGCGCGTGGCCGAGGGCGCCGCGGCGGACGTGGAGCGCGCGGTGGCCGCCGCGCGCGGCGCGCTCGGCGCCTGGAGGCGCTTCACGCCGGCCAGCCGCTCCAACGCGCTGCTGGAGCTCGCCGAGCTGCTCGACGAGCACGCCGAGGAGCTCGCGCTGCTGGAGTCGCGCAACACCGGCAAGCCCGCCACCCTGACCGGCGAAGAACTGCCCCTGTGCGTGGACAGCCTGCGCTTCTTCGCCGGCGCCGCGCGCTGCCTCGACGGGCTGCCGGCGGGCGAGTACCTCAGCGGCTACACCTCGATGGTGCGCCGCGAGGCGCTCGGCGTGGTCGGGCAGATCACGCCGTGGAACTACCCGCTGATGATGGCCGTGTGGAAGATCGGCCCGGCTCTGGCGACGGGCAACACGATCGTGCTGAAGCCCTCCGAGCTGACGCCGCTGAGCACGCTGCGCCTGGCCGAGCTGGCAGGGGAGGTGCTGCCGGCGGGCGTCCTGAACGTCGTCTGCGGAGACGGCGCGGCCGGGGCGGCCATGGTCGAGCATCCCGATATCCGCATGGTCTCGCTGACCGGCAGCGTCGAGACGGGCAGGCGCGTGGCGGCGGCGGCCGCGCGCACGCTCAAGCGCGTGCACCTGGAGCTCGGCGGCAAGGCGCCGATGATCGTCTTCGCCGACGCCGATCTGGAGGCGGTGGCCGCGGGCGCGCGCGCGGGAGCGTTCACGAACTCCGGGCAGGACTGCACGGCGGCCACGCGCGTGCTGGTGGCCGAGGAGATCTACGACAGCGCGCTCGAGCAGATCGTCGCGGCGGCCGGCTCGCTGGTGGTGGGCGACCCGGCCGACGGCGAGAGCGTCGAGATGGGCCCCGTGATCTCCGAGCGCCAGCGCGAGCGCGTGCTCGGCTTCGTCGATCGCGCGAGCGCCGACGGGCGCGTGCTGTGCGGCGGCTCGGCCCCGCGGCGCGCGGGCTTCTTCGTCGAGCCGACCGTCGTGGCTGACGTGCGCCAGGACTCGGAGCTCGTCCAGGAGGAGGTCTTCGGCCCGGTGCTGAGCGTGCAGCGCTTCGCCGACGAGGACGAGGCGATCGCGCTCGCCAACGACGTCCGCTACGGCCTTTCGGCATCGGTGTGGACCCAGAGCCTCGACCGCGCGATGCGCGCGACGCGCGAGCTCGAGTTCGGCGCGGTGTGGGTCAACGACCACCTGCCGTTCCTGTCGGAGATGCCCCACGGCGGCTTCAAGGAATCGGGCTACGGCAAGGACCTTTCCATTTACGCGGTGCAGGAGTACACCGAGATCAAGCATGTGATGGTCAGGCACGACCAGAGAGGGGAGAAGCTGTGAACGGCACCCAACGCACGGCCGAGGATCTGCAGCGCGTGGCACGCGAGCACCTGTGGATGCATTTCAGTCGCATGGGCTCCTACGGCGCCGACGCGGAGATCCCGATCATCGCCGGCGGCGATGGCTGCTACGTCACCGACCAGCACGGCAAGCGCTATCTCGACGCGCTCGCCGGCCTGTTCGCCGTCCAGATCGGCTACGGCCACGGCGAGGAGATCGGGCAGGCGGCGCTCGAGCAGATGCGCGAGCTGCCCTTCTACACCGTCTGGGGCTACGGCCACCCCCGCGCGATCGAGCTCGCCAGCGAGATCTCCGCGCTCTCTCACGGTGAGCGCAGCCGCGTGTTCTTCACCTCCGGCGGGTCGGAGGCGGTCGACACCGCCTGGAAGATGGCGCGCCAGTACCACACGCTGCGCGGAGAGCGCCGCTGGAAGGCGATCTCGCGCGACGTCGCCTACCACGGCACGACGATGGGAGCGCTGTCGATCAACGGCGTGCCCGCGCTGCGCGAGCCGTTCGAGCCGCTCGTGCCGTCGGTGGCGCGCGTATCGAACACCAACTCCTTCCGCCGGCCCGATGGCGAGTCCGAGCAGGAGTTCGCCGCCTTCCTGCTGGACGAGCTCGAGCGCACGATCTTGCGTGAGGGCCCGTCGACGATCGCGATGGTGATCATGGAGCCCGTGCAGAACTCCGGCGGCGCGTTCACCGCTCCCGCCGGCTACTGGGCGGGCGTGCGCGAGCTGTGCGACCGCTACGGCATCCTGCTGTGCGCCGACGAGGTGATCACGGGCTTCGGGCGCATCGGCGAGTGGTTCGCCTCGCAGCGCTACGACATCAAACCCGACCTGATGACGATGGCCAAGGGCCTGTCCTCGGCGTACGCGTCGATCGGCGCGGTCGCGGCGAGCGAGTCGGTGATGGAGCCGTTCACCGAGCAGGGGGCGGTGTTCGCGCACGGGATCACCTTCGGTGGGCATCCGGTGGCGGCGGCGATCGCGCTGAAGAACCTCGAGATCATGCGCCGCGAAGCGCTGATCCCCCGCGTGCGGGCGAACGAACAGGCCTTCCGCGCCACGCTCGAGCAGCTCGCGGAGCTGCCGATCGTGGGGGACATCAGGGGCGCCGGCTACTTCTGGGCGATCGAGCTCGTCGCGGACAAGGACACGCGCACGACGTTCACCGCGGAGGAGAGCGAGTGGCTGCTGCGCGGCTTCCTCTCGCATCGCATGTACGACGCCGGGCTCATCTGCCGCGCCGACGATCGCGGCGACCCCGTCATCCAGCTCTCCCCGCCGCTGATCGCGGGCCAGCCCGAGTTCGACCGGATCGTCGCGATCCTCGGCGAGGTGCTGCTCGAGGCCCAGCAGCGGATGCTGACCACCAGCGCCGCGGCCTCCTAGCCGCCCGCGCGCCCTCACGCAATCCAGGAAAGGTGAACATGCAACCAGCACAACCCAACGACGGCGTGCGACGCCACCGCATCGCCGTGATCGGCGGCGACGGCGTCGGTCCGGAAGTGGTCGCGGCGGGCCTGCGCGTGCTGCGCCGTGCGGCGGAGCTCGACGGCGGCTTCGAACTGGTCACCGACGAGCTGCCCTGGGGCAGCGACTACTACGGCGAGCACGGCGCGATGGCGCCGGAGGACTTCCTCGAGACCCTGCGCGGCTACGACGCGATCTACCTGGGCGCGGTCGGCTCGCCGGCGGTGCCCGACCACGTGACGCTGTGGGGCCTTCTGCTGCCGATCCGCCAGGTGTTCGACCTGTACGTGAACCTGCGCCCGGTGAGGCTGATGGCCGGCATCGACGGCCCGCTGCGCGAGAAGGGCGTCGAGGACATCCAGATGATGTGCGTGCGCGAGAACACCGAGGGCGAGTACTGCGGCGCCGGCGGGCGCGTGCACGAGGGCTTGGACATGGAGGTCGGACTGCAGACCGACGTGTTCACGCGTGTGGGCGTAGAGCGGATCGCGCGCTACTCCTTCGAGTTGGCGCGCACGCGCTCGAAGCGCCTCGCGAGCGTGACCAAGTCCAACGCGGGGCGCCACGCGTTCGTCTTCTGGGACAAGATCGTGGCCGAGGTCGCGCGCGACTACCCCGACGTCGAGCTGGAACGCGTGCTGGTCGACGCCGCGGCGGCGCACTTCGTGACCGACCCGGCGCGCTTCGACGTGGTGGTCGGCTCGAACCTGTTCATGGACGTGCTGACCGACCTCGGCGCGGTGATCCAGGGGGGCATGGGCGTCGCCGCGAGCGCGAACGTGAACCCGCAGGGCGGCGTGCCGGGCATGTTCGAACCCGTGCACGGCTCAGCACCCGACATAGCCGGCCAGGGAATCGCCAACCCGATCGGCGCGGTGTGGTCGGGGGCGATGATGCTCGAGCACCTCGGCGAGAGCGCCGCCGGCGAGACGGTGCGCGAGGCGATGGAGCAGGTCCTCGAGAGCCGCCGCGCCCACACCCGTGACCTTGGGGGCACCGCCAGCACGTCCGAGGTGGCGGACGCGCTCGTGGCGGCGATGGAGCAGAGCTGACATGACTACGACAGGAGCGCGATGACAACCATTGGAGTACCGAGCGAGATCAAGAAGGACGAGTACCGCGTGGCGATCACGCCGGCGGGCGTACGCGAGCTGACCGACCGGGGCCACCGGCTGCTGATCCAGGCGGGCGCGGGCGAGGGCTCGAGCATCGCCGACGGCGACTACGCCGAGCAGGGCGCGAGCATCGTCGCGGACGCCCCGGCGGTGTTCGCGCAGGCGGATCTGATCGTGAAGGTCAAGGAGCCCCAGCCGCAGGAGGTCGCCCTGCTGGAGGCGCGCCACACGCTGTTCACCTACCTGCACCTGGCAGCCGACGAGAGCCTGACGCGCGCGCTGATGAGCTCCGGCGCGACGTGCGTCGCGTATGAGGCCGTCGAGGACAGCCACGGGCGCCTGCCGCTGCTAGCGCCGATGAGCGAGGTGGCCGGCAAGATCGCCACGCAGGCGGGCGCGTTCATGCTGGAGAAGCCGCTGGGCGGGCGCGGACTGCTGCTGGGCGGGGTGCCGGGCGTGGCCGCCGGCAAGGTGATGGTGATCGGCGGCGGCATCGTCGGGCAGAACGCCGCCCAGGTGGCGATCGGGCTCGGCGCGGAGGTGTACGTGTACGACCGCTCGATCGACCGGCTGCGCGAACTTGAGATCCAGCTCGGCGGCGCGTGCTCGACGTGCTTCGCCTCGACGCTGACGATCGAGCAGGGCCTGGCCGACGCCGACCTCGTGATCGGCGCTGTCCTCGTCCGCGGCGCGAAGGCTCCGCACGTGATCACCCGCGCGCAGCTCGCGCTGATGAAGCCGGGCGCGGTGCTGGTCGACGTGAGCATCGACCAAGGCGGCTGCTTCGAGACCTCGCGCCCGACGACGCACTCCGACCCGACGTACGAGGTCGACGGGATCACCCACTACTGCGTGGCGAACATGCCGGGCGCGGTGCCGATCACCTCGACGTGGGCGCTGACGAACGCGACGATGCCCTACGTGGTGCGGCTCGCGGACGCGGACGGGGACGCGCTGACGGCGACCGCCGGCGACCCGGGCTTCCGCGAAGGGCTGAACGTGTGCGCCGGCGCGATCACGTATGGACCGGTGGCGGAGGCGTTCGGCGAGACGGCGGTTCCCCCGGCGGAGGCGCTCGCGGCGGCGTAGGCAGGGCGGAGGCACAGGGCGCCCCCACCGAGGTGGGGGCGTCGGCGGGCGGAAAGCGCGAGGATGAAGCCAGAGCACGATGCCGAAGGTGACCTTCTACTTCGACCTGGGTTCGCCGTACGCGTACCTGGCCGCCGAGCGGCTGGACACGCTGCTGCCCGAGCCGGTCGAGTGGCAGCCGATCCTGCTGGGCGGCCTGTTCAAGGCGACGGGGCGCAGCTCGTGGTCGCTGGGCGACGAGGGGCGCAGGCGGGCGGGCATGGCCGAGATCGAGCGCCGTGCCCGCGCGTACGGGCTGCCGCCGGTGCGCTGGCCGGAGCCGTGGCCGACGAACTACCTGACAGCGATGCTGGCTACGACGTTCGCGTTCAGGGCCGGGCGCGGGCGGGAGTTTGCGCTGCGGGCCTTTCGCAACGCTTTTCAGGAGGGGTCGGATCTGAGTGTGCCGGAGCGCGTGTTCGAGGTCGGCGGGCAGGTCGGGCTCGATCGGGATCGGCTGGAGGCGGCGACGCAGGATGCGGAGGTCAAACGGGCGCTGCGTGCGGCCACCGATGCGGCGTACGAGCTCGGCGTGATCGGTGTTCCGACGATCGCGATCGACGATGAGCTGTTCTGGGGCGACGATCGGCTCGAGGACGCCGCCGCGCATCTCAAGGCGTGATGGCGGGCGTGGTCGATCCGAGCACGCTGGCGGAGCCGATCGTGCAGGCGCCGATGGCCGGAGGGCCCGCCATGCCGAGCTGAGGATCGCCGTGAACGAGGTGGGCGGGCTGGGGTTCTTGGCCGCTGGCCATAGGCGGGCGCAGGATGTGCGCGAAGAGACGCCCGCGAGCGGCGAGGCAGGCGAGCCTGACATGCTTGTGGCAGTCAGCCGCTCTGTCCCGAGATCGGCACAGCTTGTGGTTTCCCGTGGAGGTCGCGCTGGCGCAGTTGCCTGGGGACGGGCTGATGAGCTCGTTGACGCGCAATCGCCGCCGTGATCGCACGCTGAGGACGCCCAGCCCAAGCGTTGACTAGTCTTTCGAATCCGGTGAGGCGATGGGCGACACAGAAAGACGCGGGCTCGATGGCCGACGGCGGATCTCTTGACTAAGCATCGCAAGACGGCCAGGGTGATACCGGGCGCGCGACGGCTGATCATCTCAATGCGCGACCTCGGCTACGGCCCCACAGAGGCCATCGCGGATCTGGTCGACAATAGCGTCGCCGCGGGCGCTCATAGCGTGGAGATAACTCTCCACTTCGATGGTGGTGACTCCTGGATCCGGATCGCCGATGACGGTCGAGGGATGGACGCTGAGATGATCACGGAGGCGATGCGATACGGCGCGGCGCGCGATTACGGGGCCGATGATCTCGGCAAGTTCGGGCTAGGCCTCAAGACGGCATCGATGTCCCAATGCCGTTGCCTCACTGTCGCGAGCCGAACCTCGAAGTCCGTGGCACGCGTGGAGGCGCGCCAACTCGACCTCGATTACATCGAGGACCACGATGCCTGGGACATCCTGATTGTCGGTGCTGCCGAACGCTCGGAGTCGCTCATCGGTCCCCTCAAGGAGCACCGCGGAACAGTTGTCCTCTGGGAGGACCTCGATCGGATCCTGACCTACCAGGACCCTGGCGGCGGTTGGGCGCGTCGTCACATGATCAAGCTCGCCGAGCGCCTTGACGCGCATCTAGGAATGGTGTTCCACAGATTTCTTGCTGGGGAGGTGCCGCGCAAGAAGCTCAAGATCACGATCAACGATGTGATGGTCGATCCGTGGGATCCGTTCGCACGCGACGAGCCGCAGACGGAGGCCGGCAGATCCGAGGATGTCGAGCTCAACACCGCCGCCGGTTCGGGGATCGTGCACTTCGCCCCGTACACCCTTCCCCCGAAGGCGAGCTTCAGCAGCGATCCGGCATGGCGGCGGATGTCAGGCCCAAATTCCTGGAATCGCCAGCAAGGATTTTACATCTACCGAGCCAGCCGCTTGATCCAAAGCGGTGGCTGGTCGAACATGCGCACCGCTGATGAGCACACCAAGCTCGCCCGGATTGCGCTCCTCTTCTCCCCCGAGCTCGATGCGGCCTTCGGGATCAACGTTGCGAAGATGCGAGTAACGCTTCCCCCCGAGCTGAGCGATCGAATCGAGGCACCGGTGAATAGGGCGGTCAAGCGTGCCCGCACCGTTTACGACGCCAAGCCCGACCAAGCAAGGCCCCAGAGGCCTTCCGGGAAAGCGACGGACGCCGCGGCGGCGCGCGGGCCTGGCTCGCACGGGAACGGTCATGTGGGTGAAAGCATCGTGAGCGGCGACGAACACCGTGCGGTCGCGGCCACCATTACGGTCGCTCAGATGCGTCGAGAGGCTCTGGAGAGCGCCGCAGGCGCTGCAGGGGAGCAGGCCGCGCTCAGGAGGATCATCAACGCACTCTCCAAAGAGGCACCAGAGGTAGCGAGAGACCTTGGCTTCTGAACCTGGCGCCGACGCCTACCTACGCGTCGTGAACACCGCACTGGACTCGGGTGTTCACCCATCCTTCGAGGACGCGCTGACCGCGATCGTGCCCGCGGCGATGCGAAGCACGGTCCGTGAGCTTCACGAACAGCAAACGACACAGCAGATCAAGCGAGTGCGCGGGGTGGCGGTGGATGGCGGTCCCAAGGCCTGGTTCGCCGGTTGGGATCCAGCCGAAAGATATTACTGGCCCCGTCAGCGACGGTATCTGCTCGACCAGATTGGCAGAAGCCCCGAGGCTGTCGAGGCAACAGATGACGACAGTGACCGCGTCCTGTCCTATCTCGAGGATCCACGCGACAGTGGTCCCGATACCTTCAATACACGTGGGCTCGTGATCGGCCACGTACAGAGCGGCAAGACCGAGAACTTCAGCGCCCTCATCGCGAAGGCGGCGGATGTCGGTTATCAGGTCATCATCGTCCTCGCAGGGGTCCACAACGGGCTGCGCCAGCAGACGCAGCGCCGACTTGAGCGAGAGCTCGGGCTCGAGAACGTGACCCCCGGCGTCGGTCTTCCTGAGCCCGGTCTTCGCTGGAATAACCCGACTACTGCCGACCTGCACGGCGACTTCGTTCCGGGTACCAGCGACCCGAGCATCCTCCAGGGTAACGAGAAGGTCATCTTCATCGTCAAGAAGTGGCACACCGTACTCGAGAGGCTGATCCGGTTCATAAGAGATGCGGAGGCACCGTCAAACCTGCCGGTGTTGGTGATCGACGACGAGGCCGACCAAGCCTCTGTCAACACAGGCGGCAACAGGCAGCCGCTCAGTGACCTGATCGATGCCGACGACCCGCCCGTGGACTTGGAGGACGAGACCGATCCGTCGACTACCAACCGCCTCATCCGTGACCTGCTGACCCTCTTTCCCCGCGTCGCCTACGTGGCCTACACCGCGACGCCCTTCGCGAACGTGCTCATCGACCACCGTGCGGAGGATCGCGAGGTCTACGAAGACCTATATCCCCGTGACTTCCTGCTCACGCTGTTCCCCCGCCCAGGATATGTCGGAGCTTCCCGCCTGTTCGGCCACGACAGCCTGGACGGCACGCCCGAGGGCACGGCCGAGGGCCTCGATGTCATTCGATTCATCCCCGAAGTCGACCTGCCGATCGTGACTCCCCAGGGTGTGAAGCTTGTCGACTTCGTACCCGGGATGCCGCCGTCACTCGACGAAGCGATCGTGGACTGGCTGCTGGCTACCGGTGGACTGCTGGCACGCGCGGGCCGTGACCACCCCTCCTCCATGCTGATCCACATCCACCAGCGTACCGACGTTCAGAACGCACTGGCGCCACAGGTCGCGGATGCGGTGCGCGCTCTGCGCAACGAGTGGCGTTACGACAGAGACGGACCCCTGCGCGAGCAGATGCGGGCCCGGTGGGACGATGACTTCCGGACAGTCACCCGCCGGATAGACGCTGACCGCGACATGCAGTTCGACGACATCGAGGAGCACATCGACAAACTGCTCAAGGATGGGGTGTCGGTGCTCGCGCTGAACTCGCGGTCGACAGACGTGCTCGATTACGAGCAGGACCCCAATATAAAGGCCGTGCTCATCGGTGGAAACCGCCTCTCACGAGGCATGACGCTCGAAGGCCTCACCGTCTCCTATTACGTACGCGAAACCCCCTACATGGACACGCTGCTGCAGATGGGCCGCTGGTTCGGCTACCGTGAGTGGTATGTCGACCTGACACGTCTGTGGACAACGCCAACGCTCGCGAGCTGGTTCCGCGACATATCCCTCCGCGAGGATGAGCTTCGCGAGCAGATCATGCAGGCTGAGCTCGAGCACCTCTCCCCGCTGCAGGTCGGCTACCGCATCCGGTCACATCCCGCGATGATGGTCACTGCCCAGAACAAGATCGGTGCGGGACGCCAAGAGCGGCTGTCTTACGCCGGTCGCATGATCCAGACGACACGTTTCCGACTCCACGAGCGAGAGTGGCTCGAGGAAAACTTCGCGGCCGCTCGCGAACTCTTGGGCGGACTCGGCGAGCCCGGGAGAGATCCAAGCGGGGTGCCGCTCTGGAATAACGTCCCATGGGAGTCCGTTCACAGATTTCTGAGTCGCTACCGTACCGTGCAGGATCGGACCTCGTTCGATGCGGAGGCGGCAGCCAGCTACCTTGAGGCACAGGTACGCCACCACGAGCTTGTGCGCTGGAGTGTCGCCATCGCGGAGCAGACGCGGCCCGTCGAGCGGCTCGGCTCTGTCGATTTCGAAATCGACGACGTCGAGCCTGTGAACGCAATCTCACGCACCCGCCTGAAGAGTGACATTAACTCGATTGGTGTCCTGACCAATCCGGCGCAAAGCGGCGGGGCGACGCGGCGAGGAGACGAGGAGATCGGACTCACCGACGAGGACATTCTGCGCGCACGGCAGGAATTCGGTGACGAGAAGTACGAGCGCATACGCGACGCGCTCCTCGCACAGCGCACCTCAGAGGAAGGACTGCTGGTTCTCTACCCCATCAGCCGCTACTCGCTGCCTCGCCCGGCGAGCAGCACACGCCTCGCGCTGTTCGACGACCCCCACCAAGGGGGTGAGACCGTGATCGGAGTCGCGCTCGGCTTTCCGCCATCTGCCAGCGAGGCCACGATCGAATATGTCGCCGGTTCGGTTGCACAGGAGAAAGACGAGTGAATACGGCCGACCTAGACGCAGCTTGGCGAGCCGTCGATACGCCGGCCGTGGCTGGTGGCCTAGCGGGCAAGCCCGCGCCCGGCCTCGACCCAGAGCTCGGTGTACTACTGGCGCTCGACTCAAGGCAGCTCCGCCACATCCTCATCCCGGTCGATGAGGCGGCTGAGCCGCCGGCGACAGTCGCGACCAAGGGCTTGGAGGTCACCGTTGATGATCTACAGGCTGATGACAGGCCTCCCAGACGCTACCTCGACATCGCGTGCCGCGATACCACGATGCACGCGAACTTCACCGTGGTCGCCGCCGAGATCGTTGAGGAGCTGGGAGCCGAGGCAGGCAACAGCCGGAAGATACTTGAGCGTATCCTCGCCCGTTGGCGCTGGTTCTGGGACACGCCGCCGGAGGGGCTCACGGACGCGGAGGCCGTCGGCCTGTTCGGTGAGTTGTGGTTCTTGGAGTACTGGCTTGACCCGATCGACGATGCGGTGCTACAAGCGTGGACGGGTCCGAACCGCGACCGCCACGATTTCAAGTGGCCCGCCGCCTCAGTGGAGGTGAAGGCGACGCGAGCCCGAAGCGACGGGTCCGCGAGTCACCGTATTTCAGCACTCGAGCAGCTGGAAGATCCAGAGCGGGGTCAGCTGTATCTATTTAGCCTCCGCGTTAGGCCCGACCCGATTGCGGCGCACAGTCTCAATGCGAGCGTCGAGCGGATCAGGCGAACGCTCTCCGATCGTGCCGAGCTATTGCATGCATTCGACGAACGGCTCGCTCTGCTGGGCTACGGCCCCGTGCACCGAGATCGATACGACGCGCCGATTAGAGTCGTCGCAGAGGAGCTATTCCGAGTTGATGGGCAATTTCCTCGTCTCACGAGGAGCTCTTTCGTCGAGGGTGAGGTGCCCAGCGGGGTGGACCGCATCGGATACGATCTGGAGCTCGTCGCGTGCGTGCGTTGGCGTATCGCCACCGCCCCGGGTTCCCAGGCGCGGCAGCTGCGCGAGAGCTTGCACTCATGACTCCGCACGGTGCCTCACATGGAAGACGGGTCTATTGCGCCGAGCGCTGGTGGTCGACCTTCGCTGTTGCAGCCAGCGTGGGCTGTGCCACGAAGTTCCTGACCACCTGAGCAATGCGTGCTGCGGCATCCTCGGGTGGCTCATGCTCCCACACGCGGATTACGTGCCATCCACGGGCACGCAGCGCCGCATCAGCCCGACGGTCGCGCTCCACGTTGGCTTCCAGCTTCTCCTTCCACCATCGGCCGTTGCTCTTAGGGATGGTTCCGTGCGACGGGCAGCTGTGCCAGAAGCATCCGTCCACGAAGACCGCGGTCTTTGTGGGTCCGAAGACGACGTCTGGTGTAGTGCGTAGGTCGGGCTCTGCGCGGCGATGGATTCTGAATCGTAGGCCACGCCGGTGAAGTGCGGAGCGCAGGAGTATCTCAGGTGAGGTGTTCCGCGACCGGTTGGCCTTCATGGTTGCTGCTGCCGCCGGTGATGACGCCGGAGGCGTGCCTTGCTTGGCGCTTCGTCCTAGCATCGTTCACGTGCGCCGAATCGTCGGGATCCGCGTTGGCGAGACGAAGCAGCACGGTATCGCGCAGGTATGGATCATGTCCGAGGACATCGTCGAGCGCTGCGATTATGGCAGGCCAGTCGCGACTGATGCTTATCGCCTCTGGGGCCGCGCGGAACGGTTGCTCTTTGAGTCCCGGATCGATCGCGTCGAGGTGATCCCTGTAGCGCTCCTGAGCGACCGCTACTACTCCTGAGGCGACGGTCCGAAGCGCAGGTCTGAGCTCGTCGGGGATCGATACGCGCATCTTCGCGACATCCACCCCGAACCCCTGCTCCTCGCCGAGGGGCAGGTCAACGGCGATGCGGGCCAGCTTCGCGTGCTCGTCGAGTGTCCGAAGACGATTCCAGCCACCTGGCTGGATGAGCCGGTCGCGACGGTAGATATAGAAGCCTTGGTGTCGGTTCCAGCGACGAGGTCCGGCAGCGGCCTGATGTGCCTCGGGCGATGAGAACAACTGCTGACTGGGGAGCACATACGGTTGCACATCCACGGCGACGGTTCGCCCTTCCGAGTCTTGGTACTCGAGCACCTGCCGCGGCAGCGTCCGCGTGTGCTGCTCATGCCTCGCAAATGGATCCCAGGCCTCTATACGGTCGCCATTGAGTGTCAGGACCAGCCGACCACGGCCGTCGTACGCCGTTTCGTCGAGGAAGCGGTGGAAGACCATGGCGAGGTGGTCGCGTATCTCGTCCACAGCCGTCCGCAGCACACGTGCTGTCATACCCTCGGTGGGCCTGCGCGGAAGCACGCGGTCCAGGTGCTCCCAGAGAACTACCGTTCCGTGGCCGGTCTCCGCGATCGGGCCTGTGAGACGCTCGGACGCGGCGCGGTGTGATAGGCGTTCAAGTTCCCAGGTGTCGCGTCTCAGGACTTCGTCGAGGTCCCAGCGGCGGATCGCCCTCTTGGATGCTCCGCGTTCTCGCGACGCGATCGTGAGGCGTCGACACTGCGACAGCGAGGCCGTCTTGAGGCCGAGGCCGTAACGCCCCAGTGCTTCAGGTGAGTAGTCCACGCGCGTTCCGTAGCGCATGGCCTCATCGAGCCTGGCTGCCGACATGCCGATGCCATCATCGCTTACACGGATCCATGACTCTGAGCCATCTGCCACGACATCCACGTTGACCGTGCTGGAGCTGGCATCGATGGCGTTGTCAACAAGATCTGCGACCGCGCTCGGCAGGTCATAGCCGATGTCACGAAGGGAAGACATGAGACGACCTGCCGACGGCACGATCGCAATGCGGGATTCACGGCTCATGCGGCCACGAGCCCTTCATGTTTGGCCCGTGGGGAGGCCAAACTGCGGTCGGCCTGAGCGGCTCTCGTTCGGCCCGTCGCACACCCGACGTGCAGTGGGCACATTTCGCAGCGAGGTTTTGCCGGGCGGCACAGCTCGCGCCCGAGGTCGAGCAACGCCCGATTGAATTCGGCGTCAGGACCTGCCGATCCGGCGAGACGGTGCAGATCTAGCCTGACCTGGAACCGTCGGGTATCTCCGTGTCGGGCCAGTCTCCCAGCGACACGCGCGGTCGTCTGATCGAGCAGCACCTGTCGGCGGCCGAATGCGAAGGTCAGGGCTGCTCCCCCTGTGTACTCGCCAACACCCGGGAGCAGCGGCAGCAAGGTCTCGTCGTTGGGGACAGCCCCGTCAAAGTAGGTCACGAGATCCTCCGCAAGCGCGAGAAGCGCGACGGCGCGCTCCTGCGTCAATCCGATCTCGGCCAAGAGGCGCTTCGGGTCGTCGTGAGCCAGCAGTGCAGTGGGACGTGGGGCGATCTCGGATAGCCTCTCGAACGTCCCCTCGGCATCGCTCGGGCGCATCCGTGCCAGCACCAGCTCCGCTGCAAGCACCAGCCAGGGATCGCTACCATCCCTTCTCCATGGCGGCGACCACGTGTCTGACGCTCGGCGCCATCCGACTAGGAGCTCCCGGAAGCGCTCGCGCTCCGGCGACCGAAGCCGGCGGGACTGTTCGAGTGTCGTCTTCACGGACCGGCCTATGGCCTCACCGAGAAGCACCGGCACCGCATTTCCAACCTGGCGATACCTGTGTGACTGTGTGCCGGCGAAGCGGAAGTTGTCCGGGAAGCTCTGCACCCTTGCAGCCTCGCGAAGCGAGAGAGTCCGGTGCTGGTCAGGGTGTATGTACCAGTAGCCGTCCTTCGCGATGTGAGCGGTGATCGTACGACACAGCTCGGACCAGGACAGACGCTTGTACTTGTCTGTGAAGACGTCTGAGCGATAACGACGTAGACGGTCCGGCAGATCAATATAGGTCTGCCCCTCGCCCAGCAGCCTGAAGGCCTCCATATCGTCTGGCCGCACGTCGCGGCATATATGTTCGAGCACGACATCGTGGTCCTCGGTCGGGAGATCCTGTCTCATGAGCCGCTGGTAGTCGGAAGTCTGGCGCCTGACGTCGTAGGGGAGGCGCTCGCAGCGTTGTGCCCTGGGAATTGGCGGTAGGTCGCCGATCGCGTCGCGGAGGGTCGTATATTGATCCGTGGGCTCGGGCCAGCGAGGGCGTCGGTTTCCGTCGATCCCTATGAGAATGAGCCGTTGGCGATGCTGGGGAATCCCGTACCGGAAGCCGTCGAGGACACGTGCCTCGACTTGGTAGCCGAGGGCGTCCAGCGAGTCATGAAGGCCCATCAGAACGGCGCCGTCGTTCCAGCGCACGAGGTCGGGCACGTTCTCTACGAGTACCGCTGCTGGCCGGAGCGCCTCGACGACCTTTACGAACGATGACCACAGGTCGGCCCTGTGGTCGTGGGCGGCACGCTCGCCCGTGTCGACCAAGTCTCGGATCCGCGAGCTGCCGGCGCGGCTGAACGGTTGGCAAGGCACGCCGCCTGCCAAGAGGTCGATCTGGCCGACCCCCCATACATTTAGTGTCGTGAGGAACTCTGTCGGGTCTGACAGGTCGCCGCACCAGCTGAGCCCGGGGAGGTTGGCATCGTGTGTGCGCACGGCCCACTGGTCTGAGTCTGCTCCGGCGAGTACGTCGAAGCCGGCGCGCTCGAGGCCGAGCGAGAGACCGCCGGCGCCGCAGAAGAGCTCGATCGCCGTTGGGCGTCCCGACGAGCGCGAGACGAAGGAACGAATGGCCTGCAGATCGGAGCCGTCGGGTGTCTGCGGGTGCTTCGCTGGCCGCTTGGGTGCACCCCGATGGTGCGCGACCATAGGTCGCGCACCTGTGCCACGTGCATTTTGTGTCGAATCGCCCACGGCCGATGGAAACTACACGGCGTCTAGGACCGATCGTGGGGCGGCACCGGCGGAGATCCTCGAAAGACCTGTCCAAGCCAGTCGGCCCAGCTCGCAGACGAGGTACGAGGACAGATGTCGGCGCCGGGTAGACCGAAGGCACTTGTTCGTGGAGGCCACCGCGATGGGGACTATGGCCGCCATTCACGCGAGGTCACGTCGGCCTATACCGACGCGGTGATGGCCGATGTGATGTCCTCCACCGATGCCGAACGCAAGACCCGCGACCTATCCGATGTGGAAGTTCTACCCATCTCGCATGGCTGCCCCCGAGTGGGTCCCGCGGGTGATAGCCGTGTTCGCACATGCAGCGAGCAAGATCGACTCCAAGTCCAATCACGGCGTTAGCAGCGATGCGGTACTCGCTGCACTCCGTCCCGCGCTCGTCGAGCTCGGCTTTGCGATTGAGTCCAGCAAGAAGAAGGCGGACAAGATCTGGCGCCCAGTGCTTTTTGGCGAGGCCGGCGAATCAGTGGTCGCCTACGAGGTGGACGGCTTCCACCAAGAGCTCGGCATCATCCTCGAGATCGAGGCTGGTCGCGGCGCGATGAACAATGCCGACTATCGCGATCTCGTGAGAAGTAGCCTGATCGTCGACGCCGAGTTCCTGATACTCGGCCAGATGCTCGAATACAGAGCTGGCAAGAAAGACGCGGTCACCCCGAGCTACAAGCGGACACGCGACCAGCTTGACGCGATCTACGCAAGCGAG
Organism: Solirubrobacteraceae bacterium; assembly: GCA_035484215.1. Taxonomy (GTDB): domain Bacteria; phylum Actinomycetota; class Thermoleophilia; order Solirubrobacterales; family Solirubrobacteraceae; genus Palsa-744. The sequence goes on from DATHPE010000008.1 coordinate 42,999, forward strand.
CGTCTCAAGCTACCTTTCAAGGGCGTCTTGCTCGTCGGCTATTGAACTGGTTCTGCTTCGAATTGGATGCCCTCCGGAAAGCCTCCAAGTCGCCATCGCGGCCCGCGAGCTTGAGCGGCTTGATGCCCGACCCGGGCGTGTACGGATTGAGGCGTTGATCCATCTCTATCTGTAAACGCAGACAAAAGCAGATGTTGCCGGTCGCGCGACGCGCGCTACCTGGTGGCACGCATCATCGACCGTCGGGACCTGCACCGCGCCATCGACAGGCTCTGAGCCCAGGCCACCAGCATCGGCACGTCTACGATTGCCCGCCCATCAGCCATGGCATTCGACGGCCACCTCGAGCGCCGCGCACACCTCCCGCATGCGGTCATCGCTCAGTCGTCCGAGGCGCTCCACGAGGACCGCGACCGACACGCTCTCCACAGAGTCGAGGTTGATCGAGGATCGGCGGGGGACTGGATCGTCGTCGGGCTCTAGAACGACCTCGCTGGCCAGGCTGCGAATGGTGGTCGTGCATGGCGCGACAAGCGCTCGTCGCAAGCGAGGGATAGCCGCGTCGCGTGAGAGCACCACGACAGGCCGCCGGCCGATCTCCGGCAACTCACACCACCACATCTCTCCCCTCGCGGGAAGCGGGCCGCCGCTCACGATGCCGCGGCCGCCTCTCGGAACGACGCCAGATCGCCCCACGCATCGGGCTCCTCGAGAGGGTGCTTGTCGTAGGCCGCGTATGCAGCATCGATCTCGGCCGCACGATGGCGGTCCAAGAGCGCCGCGAGCGCTTGGTCGAGGACGGCGGCATCCGTCAGCGGCGCGAGTGCCTGACGGGCCCTCTCCAAGAGCTGCTCGTCAACGGTAGTGCTCACCCTCGTCCTTGCCATGCCACTATTATGCCACGTCTGTGCCATACTTTGTCTGCCTTCGCAAACAAAGCCCGACACAGCCCGGCTGCCGTCGGCGCGCGCGCCTCACGGCGCGCTCAGCACCCGTTCGCGCTGGTAGCGCCGCCACGATCGCCGCCCGCCGACGAGCGCCGCGATCACCAGCGCGAGCGGCACGAGCACCGCAGCCATGATCAGGATCACGATCAACGCCACCAGCAGCACCCGGCCCGCGTCGTGAAGGCCTTTGTGGAGCGTCAGCCCTTCGCTGCCGGCGTGCGCGTCGCCGAGCACGCTGACTTCCACTTCAGCTGTGCTCGCGCGCTGGGAGACGGCGTTGACCGAGGCCTGTGCTCTGGCGATCGCGCTCGCCGCCTGGGCGAGCCGTTCGTGCAGGCTGTCGATCTGGCCTTCGCTCGTCGCCGCCGCCAGTGCCCGCAGCAGCGCCCGGCGTTCCGCTTCCGCGTCGCTCAGCTGCCGGTGCGCCGCGTCGTAGGAGCTCGTGATGTCCTGCAGGGATTGGCTCTCCGCGCGCACCGGAGCCAGTCGGCCGATCGCCGCCAGCGCCGCCGCAAGTCGCGCGCTCGGCAGCCTCAGCGCCAGCGTCGCTTCGCTCGCGCCCTGCTGCTGCACCTGCACGTTCGAGGTCTGCACGTAGCCGCCTTCGCGCACCACCAGCTGCGACACCTTGTCGGATGTCGCCTGCACGTTCGCGGGGGTCGTGCTCAGCGTCACCGACGCCCCCAGCTGCTGCTCGCGCCCCGGCGCCGACGCCGCACCCGTGGGGCTCGGGGAGAGGATCGAAGGCGATGCCGCTTCGCCCGCAGAGGAGCCTGCCGATGCGGACGGCTCCAGCTGAGCATTTTTGGAGCTCGATCTCGCCACGGGCGACGCCGCTCCGCCGTTCGTCCCGTGGCTGACGGCGCCCTGACCGGTGGCGGGTGCGCTCTCGACGGGTTTCGGCGTGGCGATCACCGGGCCCGACCCGCGCGGCGTGCCGCTGATCAGCAGCACCGCCACGAGCGCCGCGGCAACGGCCGCGACCGCGGCGAGAGCCGAGCGGCGATGGGCCGCCAGCGACCGGCGGGCGGGCACATCCACATCGTCCCCGTCCACGCCGCCGGGGCGGATAGCTCCCCGTCGCTCCAGCTCCGCCGCCAGGCGCGCCTCGAACTCCGGGGTCATCGGCGGGGCGAGCGTGCGCACGTCCTCGCGCAGCTCTCGCCACGCCTGCGCCGCGGGGTCGTGCAGCTCGCCGCCCAGCGCGCCCTCCAGCTCCGCGATCCACGCCTCCTGCCCGGGCAGCGGCTCGTCGGTCGGGAAGGGGACGATCCTCATGCCGCCCGCTCCCCGTCGCCGTCCGCGCACTGCTCGCGAAGCCGCGTCAGCGCGCGGTGCAGACGCGTGCCCACATTGGACTCGCTGATCCCCATGGTCCGAGCGAGCTCGCCGTTGGACAGCTGACCGTGGAACTTCAGCAGCACCAGCTCGCGCTCGCGCAGCGGCAGCGACGCCAGCGCGTCGCGCACGCTCGCGCGTCGCTCCACGTCCTCAAGCGCGTCATCCGACCCGCGACCGCCCGCCGCGAGATCGTCTCCCACGTCGTAGCGGCTCCTGCGCCGCCGCTGGCGCAGCTCGTCGAGCGCCGCGTTGCGCGCGATCGCGAACAGCCACGCGCGCGGCGTTCCCCGGCGATGGTCGAGGCGCCCGCGCGACCGGTAGAGGCGCTCGAAGGCCATCGCCGTCACGTCCTCCGCCGCCGCACGGTCGCCCAGCAGCGAGATCAGGTACCCGTGCACGTCCGCCGCGCACTCCTTGAACAAGGCCTCGAACGCGCCCGCGTCCAGCACGCCCCGCGCAGGTCCCGCCGCGGGCTGTGGCGCTGGCTCCTCAGTTGCGGATACGAGCGGGCTCATCACCTTAACTACGACACACCGGCCACTCCATCACAGCCACCGCCACTCAGCGCCGCCTGCGCCAGCGCCGCACTCCGCGGTCGCCCGGGCGAACCCCTACTCCGCCGCGAAGAACTCCGGGTGGGCCGCCTTGATGTCCGGCAGGCTCGCCAGCACCATCTCCAGGTGGTGGCGCAGCGCCTTCTCGCCCTGGGCTGGCTTGTTGTGCGCGATCGCGTCCAGGATCGCGTGGTGTTCGGCGATCATCTCGCTCGGGTAGTCGGGCTGGGTGAGGCTCAGGCGGCGGATGCGGTTGAGGTGGCCGCTCGCTCGCTGGCTCAGCGCCCACGCGATGCCGTGGCCGCTGAGGTCGCAGATCGCGCGGTGGAACTCATCGTCCAGGACGTACGAGCGATCGAGATCGCCGTCCGCGCTCGTCTCCGCCTGGCGGCGCAGGATCGCGCGCAGCGCCTCCACCGCTTCCGCGTCCGCGCGCTTGGCCGCGAGCTTCACCGCCGCGCATTCCAGCGACACGCGCACGAACTGCGCGTCCGCCACCGCCACCGGGCTGATGCGCGTCACGAACGTGCCCAGCTGGGGGACGATCTCCACCAGGCGGTCGTCGCGCAGGCGCACCAGCGCCTCACGGATCGGCGTGCGGCTGACGCCGATCCGCAGCGCCAGGTCGTTCTCCGACAGCTGGTGTCCGGGCTCGAGCTCCACCGACACGATCGCCTCGCGCAGGAGCGCGTACACGTGCTGCCAGGTCGCGCCGCCGCGGAGGCGGTGCGCACGTGTGATCGCTAGCTCTGCCATACCTGTATGCTTGCATACAAGTTGACCAGCTTCCCCCGCGCCGTCCGAGAGGGGCGCGCTGCGGGTAGAACTGCCGGCCTCATATCCCGCCGGTAGTAGTAGCACCCTCTCCTCCCCTCGCGGCCGGCGGGGCGACCGAACGTCGTCCCGCCGGCCGTATTTATGGCCGGCGGTGTTTCTGCGGGCGTGGTTGTACCGGTCGCATTTATCGGCGGCGAGCCGGCGGCAGGTCCGTGATCGTGCCCTCCGCGACCTCGGCCGCCAGCGCGACCGTCTCGCTCAGCGTCGGGTGGGCGTGCACCGTCAGCGCCACGTCCTGCGTGTCCACGCCCAGCTCTAGCGCCAGGCCCGGCTCCGCGATCAGCTCGCCCGCGTTCGCGCCCACGATCCCCGCTCCCAGGAGCCTGTTCGTGTCGGGGTCGACGAGCAGCTTCGTCATGCCCTCCGTCGCGTCGCTCGCCAGCGCCCGGCCTGACGCGCTCCACGGGAACACCGCGCGCTTGTACTCAACGCCCGTGAGTTTCGCCTCCGTCTCCGTCAGGCCCACCCACGCGATCTCGGGGTCCGTGTACGCGACCGACGGGATCCCGCGGACGTCGAGCTCCACGTCCTCGCCCGCGATCACCTCCGCCGCCGCCTTGCCCTCGTGCGTCGCCTTGTGCGCCAGCATCGGCGGCCCCACCAGGTCGCCGATCGCGTAGATGTGCCGCGTGCTCGTGCGCTGCTGAGAGTCGACCGCCACGAAGCCGCGCCCGTCCACCGCCACGCCCACGTGCTCCAGGCCCAGCGACTGGCTGTTCGGCGCGCGCCCGACCGCCACCAGCACGCCGTCGAACACCTGCGGTTGCGGCGGGGAGGGCGCCGCGGCGGACTCGCCCCGCGCGCCGTACGCACCCGACGCGCTCGCATCCTCACCCGCGTCCGCGCTCGCGAAGCTCGCCCGCAGGCCACCCTCGACCGCCTCGATCGACGTCACGCGTGTGCGCAGGTGAATGCCCGCGTAGCGGTCCGTCAGACGGCGGCGCAGCGGCTCGACCAGGTCGGGGTCGCAGCCGGGCATCAGCTGCTCTGCGATCTCCACCACCGTTATCCGCGAGCCCAGCGCGTCGTACACCGTCGCCAGCTCCAGCCCGATGATGCCGCCGCCGATGACCAGCAGCCGCTCGGGGATCTCCTCCAGCTCCAGCGCGTCGGTCGAGTCCATCACGCGCGTGTCCTCGTAGGGGATGCCCGGGAGCCGGATCGCGCGCGAGCCAGTTGCCAGGATCGCGTGATCGAAGGACACCGTCGTCTCGCCCACCGCCAGCGTGTGGGGGCCGGTCAGCTGACCCTCGCCGCGCAGCACCCGCACCCTGCGCAGCTTCGCCATCCCCGCGAGGCCCCCCGTCAGCTTCTCCACAGTCTCGCGCTTCCAGTCGCGCAGCTGCCCCAGCTCGATCCGCGGCGGCCCGAAGGAGATGCCGTGCGCCGCCGCGCGCTCGGCGTCAGCGATCACCTTCGCCACGTGCAGCAGCGCCTTCGACGGGATGCAGCCGACGTTCAGGCACACCCCGCCCAGCGTCTCGTGGCGCTCCACCAGGACAACCTCCAGACCGAGGTCCGCCGCGCGGAACGCGGCCGTGTAGCCGCCCGGGCCGGCGCCGAGGACCAGAACCTGCGCGTGGATCTCACCGCCCCGCTCGACCGCCTCGCCAGCCGCGCCCCGCGAGCGCTCGCCAGCGCTCACAGCAGCACCCGGCGCATGTCCGCCAGAAGCCCCGCCAGATGCGCGCAGAAGCGCGCCGCCGCCGCCCCGTCGATCACGCGGTGGTCGTAGGACAGCGACAGCGGCAGCATCAGGCGCGGCTGGAACTGCTGGCCGTCCCACACCGGCCTCATCGCCGCGCGCACCACGCCCAGGATCGCGACCTCCGGCGCGTTGACGATCGGCGTGAACGACGTCCCGCCGATGCCGCCCAGGCTCGAGATCGTGAACGTCGCGCCGCTCATCTCCTCCGCCGACAGGCGCCGCGCGCGCGCCTTCGCCGACAGCTCCGTCAGCTCCCCCGCCAGCTCCAGCAGTCCCTTGCGCTCCACGTCGCGGATCACCGGCACGACCAGCCCCTGGGGGGTGTCCGCCGCGAAGCCCAGGTGGTAGTAGCGCTTGAGCACCAGCTCCTCGCCATCGAGCGACGCGTTGAACTGGGGGTACGCCTGCAACGCCGCCGCCGCAGCCTTCAACAGCAGCGCCACCATCGTCACCTTCACCTCCGACTGCTCCCCGTTCAGCCGCTTGCGAAACGCCTCCAGGTCGGTGATGTCCGCGTCCTCGTCGTGGGTGACGTGCGGGATCCTCACCCAGTTGCGCGCCAGGTTCGCCCCTGTCAGCTGCTGGATGCGCGTCAGCGGCACCCGCTCGATCTCGCCGTACTTGGCGAAGTCCACGCTCGGCCACGGCGCCAGGCCGAGCGAGTCCGCGCCCGCGCCGGGAGTGCCGCCTGCACCATTCGCCGCGCCGGTGGCCGCGACCAGCGGTCGGTCGAGGTCCTCCAGCGTGATCCGTCCGCGCCGGCCGCTGCCCGTCACCGTGCGCAGGTCGATCCCACGCTCGCGGGCCACGCGGCGCACAGCCGGGCCGGCGTACACGTCGCCCCAGTCGCGTGCCGGCTCGGCCGGTGCCTCGTCCTCGCCGCCGGGGATCGTCGCGGCGTCGGCGCCATCCGTGGGCGCATCCGCCACGAGGGCGCCGTCGCCGGCCAAATCCTCGCCCCTCGCCGTGTCGGCGCCGGGCCGGACTTCGACCGCGCGCTCGGTTCCGCTCCCACGCGCATCGTCAACCGCCGCGCCATCCACATCAATCCTCAAGATCGGCGTCCCCTCAGACACCTTGTCGCCGACCGACACCAGGATCTCGCGCACCACCCCCGCCAGCGGCGCCGGGATCTCCATCGTGGCCTTGTCGGACTCGATCGCCACCAGCGGGTCCTCCACCGCGACCGCGTCGCCCACCGCGACCAGGATCTCGATCACGGGAACGTCCGCGAAGTCGCCGATGTCGGGGACGGCGATCTCTGTCAGCGTGTCCATGGCGGCGCCACCTCCGGGTCGATGTCGAAGTCCTCGATCGCCCTCTGCGCGTCCGCGGAGCGACCGAGGGCGTGCAGGGCGGCGACCGTCACGTGGTGGCGGTCGACCTCGAAGAAGCGGCGCAGCACGCGCCTGTAGTCGCTGCGTCCGAAGCCGTCGGTGCCGAGCGTCGAGTACGGCCCGCCCACCCACGGGCGGATCTGCTCGGGCACCGAGCGCACGTAGTCGGTCGCCGCGATCACCGGCACCCCGCCCGCGCCCAGGCAGTCCTGGACGTAGCTGCCGCGCGGCGGCGCCGTCGGGTGCAGGCGGCTCGCGCGGTCGGCCTCGATGCCGTCGCGCGCCAGCTCCGAGAACGACGTCACGCTCCACACCTCCGCGTCCACGCCGAAGCCCTCCAGCAGCGCCGCCGCGGCGATCACCTCGCGCAGGATCGTGCCCGAGCCGAGCAGGCGCACAGCCGGCGCGCCCGCGGCCGCGCGGATCCGGTGCAGCCCCCGCAGGATCCCCTCCTCGGCCCCCTCCGGCATCGCCGGCTGCGCGTAGTTCTCGTTCATCACCGTCAGGTAGTAGAACGCGTCCTGCTGCTCCTCCAGCAGCCGGCGCAGGCCGTCCTGCACGATCACCGCAACCTCGTACGCGAACGCCGGGTCATACGCGCGGCAGTTGGGGATCGCCGACGCCAGCAGGTGGCTGTGGCCGTCCTCGTGCTGCAGACCCTCGCCGTTGAGCGTCGTGCGCCCCGCCGTCCCGCCGATCAGAAAGCCGCGCGCGCGGCTGTCGCCCGCCGCCCACGCCAGATCGCCGATCCGCTGGAAGCCGAACATCGAGTAGAAGATGTAGAACGGGATCGTCGGGAAGTCGTGGTTGGAGTAGGACGTCGCCGCCGCGATCCACGAGGAGAACGCGCCCGGCTCGTTGATTCCCTCCTGCAGTATCTGCCCGCCGCGATCCTCGCGGTAGAACATCAGCTGCTCGGAGTCCTCCGGCTGATACAGCTGGCCGACCTGCGAGAAGATCCCCAGCTGGCGGAACATCCCCTCCATCCCGAACGTGCGCGACTCGTCGGGCACGATCGGGATGACCCGCTTGCCGATCTGCTTGTCGCGCACGAGCGCCGACAGGATGCGCACGAACGCCATCGTCGTCGAGATCTCGCGCTCGCCCGTGCCGTCCAGCTGCGACTGAAAGCTCGCCAGCGCCGGCGCGTGCAGGCGCTCGGCGCGGCGGCGGCGGGCGGGCAGCGCGCCGCCCAGCTCCGCGCGGCGCTCGCGCAGGTAGCTCAGCTCGGGGCCGTCGGCGGGCGGGAGGTAGAGGTCGCCCGCGCGCGCCTGCTCGTCGCTCAGCGGCAGCTCGAAGCGGTCGCGGAAGGCGATCAGCGCCTCCTCGGTCATCTTCTTCTGCTGGTGGGTGATGTTCTGGCCCTCGCCCGCCGCGCCCATGCCGTAGCCCTTGATCGTCTTCGCCAGGATCACCGTCGGCTGGCCGCGGTGCTCGGACGCCGAGCGGTACGCCGCGAACACCTTGCGCGGGTCGTGGCCGCCGCGGTTCAGCGCCCACACCTGCTCGTCGCTGAGATCCGCCACCAGCTCGCGCAGCGCCGGCGAGGCGCCGAAGAAGTGCTCGCGCACGTACGCGCCGTTGCGCGACTTGTACGTCTGGTAGTCGCCGTCCAGCGCCTCGTCCATGCGCCGCACCAGCGCGCCATCGGTGTCCGCCGCCAGCAGCGGGTCCCAGCGCGAGCCCCAGATCACCTTGATCACGTTCCAGCCGGCGCCGCGGAAGTTGGTCTCCAGCTCCTGGATGATCTTGCCGTTGCCGCGCACCGGGCCGTCCAGGCGCTGCAGGTTGCAGTTGACCACGAACACCAGGTTGTCGAGGTGTTCGCGCGCCGCCAGCGAGATCGAGCCCATCGACTCCGGCTCGTCCATCTCGCCGTCGCCCATGAACGCCCACACCTTGCGCCCCTCCGTCTCACGCAGCTCGCGCGCCGACAGGTACTTCATGAAGCGGGCCTGGTAGATCGCCATCAGCGGCCCGAGCCCCATCGACACCGTCGGGAACTGCCAGAGGTCGGGCATCAGCCACGGGTGCGGGTAAGAGGACAGCCCCTCGCCGCCGATCTCCTGACGGAAGTTGCGCACGCGGCGCTCGTCCAGGCGGCCTTCCAGGAACGCGCGTGCGTAGATGCCCGGAGCGGAGTGGCCCTGGATGTAGATCAGATCCCCTCCGTGGCCCTCGTGCGGCGCGTGCCAGAAGTGGTTGAAGCCGACCTCGTACAGCGTCGCCGCTGATTGGTAGCTGGCGATATGGCCGCCCAGCTCGGAGGACTCGCGGTTGGCCTGCACCACCATCGCCATCGCGTTCCAGCGCACGAGCGCGCGCAGGCGCTCTTCCATCGCGCCGTCACCCGGCATCGCCGGCTCGTCAGCCACCGCGATCGAGTTCACATACGGCGTCGTCAGATCACCGAGCGGGTACAGGCCTTCGATCCGTGCGTGCTCGAGCAGCGCCTCCAGGAGCTCCGCGCCGCGGTCGTGGCCCTCGTGGCGGAGCACGTCGTCGAGCGCGCTCAACCACTCGCTCGTCTCCAGCTCAACGTCCCCATCGGCCGGCATCAGACTAGTATACTAGTATCACACGCCGAGCTCGTCCATATAGCGATCCAGGATACGCCGGCCCACCGCGTCGAGCGGGACATCCGGTGCACGCAGGTCCGCGACGGTCAGCACGCCGCGCTTGCACAGGACGTACTTGGCCGTGGCGTTGTAGTGGTCGATCGTCTGCATCTGGAAGGTGAGCATCGGCAGCAGCGCGCGCATGCGCGCGCGTGCCTCCTCGACGTTCTCGGCGCTCCACAGCTCGTAGACGTCAACCAGTCGATCGACGAGATCCACGCCCGGAGCGACGCCGCCGGCGCCCTCTTCAAGGCAGTCGAGCAGGTACAGCCCGCCGCTGCCGCAGAACAGCGTGACGCGCCCGTCGAAGACGGATGACCAGCTGGCGAGACCGCACGCGCCCACCTCCAGCTTGACCGCCGCCAGGTTGGGGATGCTCTCGAGCAGCTCCTGCACGACCTCCGGGCCGACCTCGACGCTGAGGTACTCGGGGGCGTCCTGGATCATCACGGGCAGGTCTGTGGCGGCGGCGATCTCCTGGAAGTAGCGCACGAGCGCCGGCCGCGACGCCGGGGCGGTCAGCGGCGGCGGGATCACCACTCCGTCGGCGCCCGCGTCCGCGGCGGCCTTGGCGAGGCGCACGGACGTGTGCGTGGCCTCCGTTCCCACGCCGGCGAGCACCGGCACCGCTCCGTTGGTCTCCTGCGCGATCGCGCGCAGCAGCTCGATGCGCTCCTGCGGCGTGATGCGGAACACCTCGCCCGCGAGCCCGAAGCAGATGAGCCCGTGAGCGCCGCCGTCGAGAGCGAACCTCGTGATCGCCCGCTGGCCCGCGAGGTCGAGATCCCCGGTGTCCGTGAAGGGTGTCGCAAGGCTCGGGAAGATGCCTCGCCACGCGGTGGGATGTTGGGCCTCGGTCATAGACATATGATCACCATGTGAGATGGTCAGCGCCCAGGCTACACGCTGGCGTCCTGGAAATCAAGGCCCTGGGTCGTGAAATCTGCGATCCACAAGCTGAATGTTGACATCTCTGCATATGACTATATATGCTTGTCCACGTTCGAGACAAGCAGTTCGAGCCTCAAGGGGAGACAAGGGGAGATCATGAGAAACAGCAGATACTGCGTGGCGTTCCTGGCAGCCATCGCGACCGCGCTGCTGGCAGCCGGATGTGGAGGAAGCTCCTCGACGAGCAACTCCGCGGCCAGCACCAGCTCCGAAGCGCCACATCGCGGCGGCAACCTGATCTTCGCGCGCGCCTACGAGCCGATCACCTTCGATCCGCTGAAGACCGAGGGCGACAACGGCTCGCTCTGGGACATGATGCAGATCTACGACCAGCTCGTGGAGTACCGGCCGGGCACGTACAACGTCCAGCCCGGGCTGGCGAGCTCGTGGACGATCTCCCCCAACGGCCTCCGCTACACGTTCAAGCTGCGCAAAGCGCGCTTCTCCAACGGCGAACCGGTGACCGCGCAGGACGTCAAGTTCTCGGTCGACCGCTTCGCCAGCCCCAAGACCGACGCCGCGTACGCGGAATTCCTGGCCGCGGAGTTCAAGTCGAGCTCGGCGCCGAACCCCGAAACCTTCGTCATCGAACTGAAGAAGCCCGACGCCGGCTTTCTCGCCGCGCTCGCCGTGCCCGTCGCCTCGATCGTGCCACAGGCCGTCGTGGAACGCGAGGGCAGCGAATTCAGCAGCCATCCGGTCGGCAGCGGGCCGTTCATGCTCGCCAGCTGGGTGCGCGGGCAGTACGTCAAGCTCGTGCGCAACCCCTACTACTGGCGCACCGGTCTGCCGTATCTGAACAGCGTCACGATCAACTACGTGCCCAACGACAACACGCGCGTGCTGCAGGTGACCTCCGGACAGGCCGACGTGGCCGAGTCGATCCCCTACACGCAGGTGTCGGAGCTCTCCGCGCAGCCCGACGTGAGCGTGCAGAGCGCGCCGATCGTCGCGTATGACGCGATCTGGCTGAACGACAGCTACGGCCCTCTCTCGGAAGTCAAGGTTCGCCAAGCGCTCAACTACGCGCTGAACAAGCAGGCCATCAACCAGTCCGTCTACGCCGGCAAGGCCGAAGTCAACAACAGCACGCTCGCCCAGACCAAGTTCTGGTCCTCCAAAGTCTCGGCCTACGCCTACGACGTGGCGAAGGCCAAGGAACTGATGGCCGCGTCGAAGTACCCCAAGGGCTTCAGCCTGTCACTGAAAGTGCCCGCCGGCGACACCGTCTACGGCGCCCTGGCGCTGATCGCCAAGGAAGAGTGGAGCCAGATCGGCGTCAACGTCACGATTGAGCCCGTGGAAACCAACACCCTGTTCTCCGAATACTCCTCCGGTAACTACCAGGCCGCGATCCCGCAGCCGGCGACCACCAGCGACGTGCTCGTGCCCGAGGAGCTCGCGCTCGCCTGGCTGGTCTACACGCCCAGCTACCAGAGCTACTTCACGCAGTACAAGGACCCCGCGGTCGAGTCGCTCGTGCTGCAGGCCGACAGGTCCACCAGCGAAGCCGAACAGGCCAAGCTGTGGCCCGAAATCCAGGAGAAGTCGTTGGCCGACGCTCCCTGGGTGCCCGTCGTGTTCCCGCCGGAGCTGACCGCGGTGCGCAGCAACGTCGCGCACTTCCAGACGCTGCGGACCGGTTGGTGGGAACTGGCCGAAACCTGGCTTCGATAAGGGTGAATGGGGCGGGCGAGCGGTGACGAGCGCGAAAGCCAGCCGGCGTGTCCTTCAGTCACTGCTGGTCCTGGTCGGCGTCTCGATCGTCTCGTTCGCCCTCATTCACCTAGTGCCCGGAGATCCGGCGCGCATCGCCCTCGGCCCCCGTGCCACGTTGAGGGCGGTCGACGCCGCACGGCGCACCCTGGGCCTGGACAAGCCGCTCATCACCCAGTACCTGGACTTCGTCACGGGCGCGCTGCGCGGCAACCTCGGCTACTCGATCCAGCAGCGCGCGAGCGTGAGCAGCCTGCTCGCCAACCGCATCCTGCCGAGCATCCTGCTGGTGCTCTACGCGACCGTGCTCGCTGTCCTTCTGGCGGTGCCCCTTGGCCTGATCTCAGCGCTGAAGCGCGATCGCCTGCCCGACCACGTGATCAGGATCGTGACCATGGTCACCTTCGCGATGCCGGCGTTCTGGCTCGGGCTGGTGCTCGTCGAGCTGCTCAGCCTGCGCGCCCACCTGCTGCCGGTCTCCGGGTACGGCGGGAGCTTCGCGGAAAAGCTGAAGGACCTCCTGCTTCCCGCGCTGACGATCGCCCTCTACCTCGCGCCGATGCTCATCAGGACGCTGCGCAGCAGCGTCATCGACGTGCTCGACAGCGACTTCGTCGAGGCGGCCCGCGCGCGGGGCCTGTCCGAGCGGCGTGTGGTTCTCAAGCACGTGCTGCGCAACGCGAGCATCGCCACCGTGACCGTGCTCGCCGTCAACCTCGGCTTCCTCATCAGCGGCACCGTGGTGATCGAGGTCGTGTTCGACATCCCGGGCCTCGGCTCGCTGATAGTGACAGCCGTGGAGTCGCGGGACTTCCCCGTCGTGCAGGCGCTCACGCTGATCTTCGGCGCGTTCGTCATCGCCGTCAACCTGCTCGCGGATCTCGCCTACGCGGTGATCGATCCACGGGTGCGCCAGGCATCGGCGACATGAGCCAGGCCGCTCGCCAGGAGATCGTGCTCGCGGGCGCGCGCGCCCTGCGCCGTCAGGTCGACCGCCAGAACCGCTGGGCCGACCTGACGCTATGGGCGGGTGCTGGCATCCTCGCGGTGCTCGTCCTCGCCGCCGTCTTCGCCAGCGTGATCGCGCCCTACCAGCCGGACACGCAACACCTCACCGAAGGCTTCCTGCACCCATCCGGCGCGCACCTGTTCGGGACCGACGCCTTCGGCCGCGACATCTTCTCGCGCGCTCTGTACGGCCTGCGCGTGGACCTGCTGCTCGGCATCATCGCGACATACGTGCCGCTCGTGGTCGGGATGGCGCTCGGAGCGGTGGCGGGCTACTACCGCGGCTGGCCCGAGACGGTGATCATGCGTCTCACCGACGTCACCATCGCGCTGCCGTTCATCGTGCTGATCCTCGCGATCGTCGCGATCGTCGGGCCTGGTCTCACCGGTGTCTACATCGGTGAGATCGCCGTCTCGTGGGCGCTGTACGCGCGGCTCACGCGGGCCGAGATGCTCGTCCTGCGCGAGAAGCAGTTCATCGTCGCCGCGCAGGCGCTCGGCTACTCCACGCCACGCATCCTGTTCAAGCACGCCCTGCCCCACCTGGTCCGCCCCAACCTCGTGTTCTCGATGGCGGACATCGTGCTCAACATCCTCGTGCTGGCTTCGCTCTCGTTCCTTGGAGTGGGCGTTCAACCGCCGACCCCCGAGCTCGGGGCGATGATCGCCGAAGGCGGGCAGTACCTGCTCAGCGCGTGGTGGATAGCGACGCTGCCCGGCCTGGTGCTCGTGCTCCTGGGCTCCGGCTTCTCGCTGATCGGCGACGCGCTGGCCGACCGCTTCGGGCAGCGCCTGGAGCTCCCGCGTTGAGCGCGCTCGGGCACGGCGGAGCCGCCCGGCCGGAGGCGGAGCGCGCCGAGGTCGACAACACGCTGGAGCTGCGCCGCCTGACGGTCGCGTTTCCCACACGCGACGGCCTGGCGGTCGCCGTCAACGACGTGTCGCTGAGCATCGCGCCCGGTCAGGTCACGGGCATCGTGGGCGAGTCCGGCTCGGGCAAGACGATGATCTGCCGCGCCATCCTCGGCCTCGTTCCCCGGCCCGGGGCGATCCTGGCCGGCGAGATCCTCTGGCGCGGGCGCGATCTCGCCAGCGCCAGCCCCAGCGGCCTGCGCCGCGTGCGCGGGCGCGAGGTCGCCATGATCTTCCAGGACCCCTCGAGCGCGCTGGACCCGCTGTTCACGATCGGCGACCAGATAGCCGAGCCGCTGCGAGCCCATCGCGGGCTCTCCCGCTCGGCGGCCGAGACGGAAGCGATCGAGCTGCTCGGGCGCGTGGGCATCCCATCCCCGCGCGAGCGCGTCAACGCATACCCCCACCAGCTCAGCGGCGGCATGCGCCAGCGCGCGATGATCGCGATCGCGATCTCGTGCAAGCCCGCCCTCGTGCTGGCCGACGAGCCCACCACCAGCCTCGACGTGACGATCCAGGATCAGATCCTCGGCCTGCTGGCCGAGTTGCGCGACGAGTACGGCATGAGCATGGTGCTCGTGTCCCACGACCTGGGGGTCATCGCCCAGAACGCCGACACGGTGGCGGTGATGTACAGCGGCTCGATCGTCGAGACCGCGCCGACCGCCAAGATCTTCTCCGCCACGCGCCACCCCTACACCGCGGCCTTGATTCAGGCGCTGCCCACGATCCACGTGCAGGAGCGGCGCAGCGGGCTGGAGCCGATCCCCGGGCAACCGCCGTCGCTCGACGACCTGCCGCCCGGCTGCCCCTTCGGGCCCCGCTGCCAATACGCCACCGACGCCTGCCAGGCGGTGGACATGACGCGTGTCGCCGTGGGCGACGGGCACGACAGCGCCTGCCCGTTCGCCGAGACCGTGATGGTGGCATCGTGAGCGCGCCGGCAGACGCGCGGTCCGCCGGCGCGCGGCCCGACGCCGCGCCGATCCTCGAGGTCGAGGGGCTGCGCAAGAGCTTCGCCGTGTCACGCTCCCCGCTGCAGTGGGCGCGCCGGGAGCCGGCGCGCGCGCTCGTGGCCGTGGACGGGGTCTCGCTGGAGCTGCGTCGCGGCGAAGTGCTGGGCGTGGTGGGCGAGTCGGGCTGCGGCAAGACCACGCTCGCGCGCTGCGTGCTGCGCCTGCTCGAGCCCGACGAGGGCAGCATCCGCCTCGAGGGCAGCGAGCTGCTCACGCTCGGCCGCGCGGAGCTCAGATCGATGCGCAAGCGCGTGCAGATGGTCTTCCAGGATCCGTACGCCTCGCTCAACCCCCGCATGACCATCGGCGCGGCGATCGGCGAAGCAGCGCGCGTGCACCGACTCGTGGATCGCGCCGGCGAGCGGCGATACGTCGAGGAGCTGCTCGAGCTCGTCGGGCTGCCGGCCTCCGCGTACGGGCGTGCGCCCAAGGCGCTCAGCGGAGGCCAGCGCCAGCGCGCGGTCATCGCGCGCGCGCTCGCGCTGAAACCGGACGTGCTGATCGCCGACGAGGCGGTCTCGGCTCTGGACGTCTCGATCCAAGCCCAGATCCTCGGTCTGCTGCGCAGGCTCACCGACGAGCTCGGGCTGGCCACGCTGTTCATCGCCCATCAGCTCGCGGTGATCGCGCAGATATCCGACTCGGTGGCCGTCATGTACCTCGGCCAGATCGTCGAGCAGGGCCCGACGGCGGCGGTGTTCAGCGCCCCGCGCCACCCCTACACCCGCGCGTTGCTGGACGCCCACCCGGAGCCCGACCCGACCAGACGTCGAGACGCCCCCGCCGTGGCCGGCGACATCCCCTCGCCGCTGGACATGCCGAGCGGCTGCCGCTTCCACACGCGTTGCGCGTACGCGCAGGAGCGCTGCATGCAGGCCCAGCCGCTGACCGACTTCGGCGACGGTCGCCGCGCCCGCTGCGTGGTGCTTCCGCTCAGCGCCGGCGCGGCGGGCGAAGACGAGATCGAAGCTGCGCAGCCCTAGCGCGCGAGCAGCCCGCCGTCAACCGGCAGCGACGCGCCAGTCACGAACGACGCGTCATCGGATGCCAGGAACGCCGCCGCGCCGGCCACCTCCTCGGGGCGTCCGACCCTGCCGATCGGGTGCATCGCGACGATCCGCTCGCGCACCGGCGCCGGGTCCTGATGGCTGTCGATGAAGCGCCGCATCATCACCGTCTCCACGAAGCCCGGGCACACGCAGTTGACGCGGATGCCCCGGCTGGAGTAGTCGAGCGCCATCTGGCGGGTGAGGGCGAGCACGGCGCCCTTGGATGCGCAGTAGGCGCCGTCGCGCTCGAACCCCACCGACCCGGCGACCGAGCCGATGTTCACGATGCTGCCGCGGCCCCGCTCGAGCATCCGCGGGATCGCGTGGCGGCAGGCGAGGAAGACCCCGCGGACGTTGGTGTCCATCACCAGCTCGTACTCCTCGTCGCTCGTCTCATGCACCGATCGCAGCAGGCCGATCCCGGCGTTGTTGCAGAGGATGTCGAGCGCGCCGAAGCGCTTCACCGCCGCGTCCATCAGCCCGGCCACGGACGCCGGGTCGCGGATGTCCGCCGCGTGGAAGGCGACCCGTCCCGGATGCTCGCGCGCGAGCTCGGCGTAGGCCTCCTCGCCGGCCGCGATCGAGCGCTGGGTCATGAGCACGCTGGCCCCCTCGTCGAGAAATCGCTCGACGATCGCGCGCCCGATCCCGCGCGCCGCGCCGGTGACCACCGCGGTGCGCCCGCCGAGACGCCCGTCCGCGGGGACGCCTCCCGGCACGGGCGCGGCGCGTTCGCCGGTCGGCATGTCTGTCATCGCAGCGTCCGCGCCCTTCAGGCGCCCGGCGGGCGCAGCACGATCTTGGTCGCCTCATCGGGCCGCTCGACGAGCGTCTGAAACGCCGCCTGCCCGTCGTCGAGCGGGCGCTCGGTGATCCAGTGCCCGTAGGGCACGGCGCCGGCTCGCAGCAGCTCCAGGGCGGCATCGAAGTCGGCCTGGGTGTACGCGTAGGAGCACTGCAGTCGCAGCTCCTTGGCGACCGCCGCGTTGACGGCGAGCTCGCTGACCGCGCTGTGCAGGCCGAGCAGCACCACGCAGCCGCCCGCGTCACAGCGCTCGATCGCCGTGCCGCGAGAGCCGCTGGTGCCGGCGGCGTCGACCACGTGGTCGAACAGCATGCCCTCCAGGCCCCCGTCATCCGGCGCCAGCGCGGCGTGCGCGCCGCTGGCGAGCGCCGCCTGTCGCCGTGCCCGCACCGGGTCGACCGCCGTGATGCGCGCCGCGCCGGCGACCCGCAGGACGGCGACGACGCTCAGCCCGATCGCCCCCGCGCCGAGCACGGCCACGTGACGGCCGAGCGTCGCCGGCAGCAGCGCGGCGACGTGAACCGCGTTGGCGATCGGCTCGGCCATCGCGCCCGCGAGCTCGTCGAGCGAGCCGAGCGCCGTGAGGCCCGTGTACGGCACCGCCACGAGCTCGGCGAAGCCGCCATCCACCTGCATCCCCAGCAGCACGCGCTCGGGGCACACGTTGGAGCGCCCCGATCTGCACTGCTCGCAGCGGCCGCAGGGGTGCAGCGGGTTGACCGCCACGCGCTCGCCCAGCAGCTCCTTGGGAGCGGCCGAGCCGAGCGCCTCGACGACACCCGCCAGCTCGTGGCCGAAGATCCGCCCCGGCGGCCGGCGCGTGCTGTGCCCGGTGAAGCTCGTCAGCTCCGAGCCGCAGATGCCCGCCGCCGCCACCCGCACGAGCACCTCGTCCGCACGTGGCTCCGGACACGGCCGGCTCTCGGCGGCCATCTCGCCTGTGCCCTTGAAGACAAGTGCTTGCATGTTCGACATAACATCACTGATGATAAGCGACAGAGATGCTAAGTGCAACCAGCCGCTGGCGCAGCCACTCGTATGGGTTCCTAAACTTATGGGTCATCCGGTGTCGATAGCTGTATACTCAAATGCTGATATGACATCTCGTGCGGAAAGCAACGCCGGGTTCGATCGTCAACCGCCGGTCGGTGGCCGCTCATGAGCGGCTCGGTGAGCACCCGCGCCCAGTCGGCGCAGCTGGCCGCCGCGGGGCTGCGCGAACCGCGTCTGCACGAGCGTGTGGCCGTGGCGCTCGCGTGCGAGGTGATCAACGGCAGCCTGGCTCCCGGAGACCAGTTCCCATCGGCAGAGGAGATCGTCGAGCGCTTCGCGGTCTCGCGAACGGTGGCGCGGGAGACGGTCCAGACGCTCTCGATGGTGGGCCTGGTGCGAGTGCACCACGGCAAGCGCTCCGACGTGCGCCCGTCGGAGGAGTGGAACGTGCTGACACCGGTGGTGCAGGAGGCGCTGCGGCGCGAGGATCGACTGCAGCCGCTGTGGCACGACCTCTACGACTTCCGCCTGCTGATAGAGCCGACGGCGGCTGCGTGGATGGCCGAGCGCGGCGCCGACCGCGAGCTGGCCCAGCTGTCCGCTCTCGCCACAGAGATGCGCGTGCTCACCGAGGACATCGCCAACATCAGCCGCGTGCTCGCGGCCGACCAGGCGTTCCACCGGCTGATCGCCCAGGCCTCGAGCAACCTCGTGCTCGCCGCCGTCAGCCGCAGCTTCTGGGAGGCGCTGTCGGTCGTGTGGCTGGAGTCCCACCTGGGCGTCGAGGAGCTCCACGACGTCGCCGAGCAGCACCTGCTGATCGCCGAGGCGGTCGTACGTCGAGACGCTCCCGCCGCGGCGGAGGCGATGGAAAGCCATCTCAAGGCCGCCTCGACTATGGACATCGGCCACTTCCCGACAGAGCGCTAGCGCTCACGCGGCCTGCGAGCGAACGGACACGAGTGGCACTGCACGCCGGCATCGACACGGGGGGAACCTTCACCGACCTGGTGGCGCTGGACGCGACCGAGGGCACGCTGCGCGCCCTGAAGACCTCCTCGCGCCCCGACCAGCCCGGGCGCGCGATCACCACCGCGCTGGCCGACGCCGGGATCGCGGGGGAGGCGCTCGAGCGTTTCACGCACGGGACGACCGTGGGCACCAACACGCTGATCGAGCGCACCGGCTGCCGTGTCGGGCTGCTCACCACCCAGGGGTTCGAGGACACGCCCTACATCCAACGCATCAACCGCAAGGTCCTCTACGACCTCAGCTGGACCAAGCCCAAGCCGCTCGTCGCCACCCGTCGCGCATGCCTCGGAGTGAGCGAGCGGCTGTCGGCCAGCGGCGAGATCGTCCGCGCCCTCGACGAGGACCAGGTGCGCGAGCTCTGCGCCGAGCTGCGCGAGCAGGGCATCGAGGCGGTCGCCATCTGCCTGCTGTTCTCCTATGCCTACACCGAGCACGAGCAGGCCGTCAAGCGCATCGTCGAAGAGGAGCTCGGAGCGATACCGGTGTCGGTCTCGCACGAGGTCGCGCCGATCTGGCGCGAGTACGAGCGCTCGAACACGACCGTCGCGGACGCCTACCTGAAGCCGCTGCTGCGTCGCTACGTGGCCAGCCTCAGCGACGAGCTCGTCGCATACGGGATGACGCGCACGTGGACGATCATGAAGTCCAACGGCGGCGCCATGCTGTCCTCGGCCGCCGCCACGTCGCCGATCCAGACGGTGATGTCCGGGCCGGCCGGCGGCATGATCGCGGCCGAGCGCGTGGCCGCGCGAGAGGGCATCGCCAACGTGATCACGTTCGACATGGGCGGCACCAGCGCCGACGTCGGCCTGATCGTCGACGGCCAGCAACGACACACCACCGAGTACGAGATCGAGTGGGGCCTGCCCGCCTCGGTGCCGGTCATCGACATCAAGTCGATCGGAGCCGGCGGAGGCTCCGTCGCGTGGGTCGACCGCGGCGGCTTCCTACGGGTGGGACCGCGCAGCGCCGGCGCCCAGCCGGGCCCCGCCTGCTACGGGCGCGGCGGCGAGGAGGCGACGGTGACAGACGCGAACCTGCTGCTCGGTCGCCTCGACCCCGGCTACTTCCTCGGCGGGCGCATGAGCCTCGAGCACAACCTCGCGCGAGCGGCGATCGAGCGCCTGGCGGGGCAGCTCGACATGGAGCCCCTGGAGCTGGCCGCCTCGATCGTGGAGATCGCCAACGAGAACACCGCCAACGCGATCAAGATGGTCTCGCTGGAGCGCGGCCACGATCCGCGGCGCTTCACGCTGCTCGGCTTCGGCGGCGCCGGCCCGCTGCACGCGGCCGCGGTCGCGCGCTCGCTGGACATCCCGCGCGTGCTGATCCCGCCGTTCCCCGGCGTGTTCTCCGCGGTCGGGCTGCTGCTCGCGGACCTGCGCGTGGACAAGATCTGGACGAAGGCCTTCCGCTCGACCGACGTCGACGCCGGCGAAGTGCAGCGCCAGTTCGCGCTGATCGCCGAGCGGGCGCTCGCGGAGCTCCGCCAGGAGGGCTTCAGCGGGAAGCCGGAGACGCGGCGCGCGATCAACATGCGCTACCTCGGCCAGAACTACGAGCACGAGCTCGAGCTGCCCGACGGCGAGGTGAGCGAGAGGACGCTCGCCGACGCGTTCACGCGCTTCGCCGAGATGCACCAGGAGCGCTACGGCTACGCGATCGACGGCGAGACGATCGAGCTGGTCAGCTTCAAGGTCACCGCGATCGGCCGCCGGCCGCCGGTGCGACTCGTGGACGCGCCACCCGAGCACGTGCGCGAGCCCGCTCGGCGCGAGGTCTACTTCCGCGGCCTCGGCTTCCTCGACACCGCGCTCGTGCACCGCTCGAGCCTCGAGCTGGGCCAGGTCCTGCGCGGACCGGCGCTCGTGCAGGAGGACAGCTCCACCACGCTCGTGGCGCCCGAGATGACCGTGCGGCGCAGCGAGAACGGCAGCCTGCTGGTCGAGGTGCGGCCATGACGCCCTCCCAGGGTGCGACGGATGCGCCGGCCGCGCTCGATCCGGTCACGCTGACGGTGCTCGACAACTACCTCACGAGCACCTGCCGCGACATGGGCGTGACGATGATGACCACCGCCTACTCGCCGATCTTCAACGAGTCGCTGGACTTCTCGTGCGTGATCTTCGACCCCCGCGGCCAGATGCTCGCGCAGGCGGAGTTCTGCCCGTCGCAGATCGGCACGATCAAGTTCACCGTCGAGTGGACGATCGCCGAGCTCGGCCTGGAGGCGTTCGAGCAGGGCGACGTGGTGATCCACAACGACCCCTACCGGGGATCCGGTCACGTGCCCGAGCACATGCTGCTGAGGCCCGTCTTCTGGGAGGGCGAGCTGGTCGCGTTCGTGGCCAACGTGGCCCACATGTCCGAGGTGGGAGCCAAGACGCCCGGGGGCCTGTCGGGGGACGCGACGGAGATCTTCCAGGAGGGACTGCTGATCCCGCCGGTCAAGATCAAGCGCCGCGGCGAGGACGTCCCCGACATCTGGAAGATGGTGCTGGCCAATCACCGCACGCCGCGCGTCACCTACGGCGACTTCCACGCGATGATGGCGTCACTGGAGCTCGCCGAGCGCCGCCTGCACGCGCTGATCGCCGAGCAGGGCCTCGACACGTTCACGGCCGGCGGAGATGAGCTGATCGCGATCGCCGAGCGGCGCATGCGCGCCGAGATCGAGGAGATACCCGATGGCGTCTACAGGTTCGAAGACGCGATCGAGGACGACGGGATCGGCGAGGGCTCCTTCCCGATGAAGCTCGAGCTGACGATCGACGGCAGCGAGGTGATCGCCGACTTCACCGGCTCGGCGCGCCAGGCCGTCGGACCCGTCAACGCCATCTACGCGGTCACCGCATCGGCGATCTACAACGCCTTCCTGCACCTCACCGACCCGACGATCCCTCGCAACGAGGGCTGCTACCGGCCGTTCACGATCGTCGCCCCGCGCGGCACGATCGTCAACTGCGAGTTCCCCGCGCCCGTCGCCGGCGGCAACACCGAGACGAGCCCGCGGATCACCGACATGGTCTTCGGCGCGCTCGCCGACGCGATCCCCGAGCGCGTGGTCGCCTCCTGCGGCGGCACCTCCTCGCCCTTCCTGTTCGGCGGACGCGACGCCCGCAGTGGCGAGCCGTACGCCCACTTCCACTTCGAGGGCGTCGGCTGGGGCGGGCGCCACGACGCCGACGGCAACGACATGATCGTGACGATCAACGGCAACTGCCGCAACACGCCCGTCGAGGTCTTCGAGACCCGCTATCCGGCGTTTCGGATCGAGTCCTATCGCCTGACCACTGACTCGGGCGGCCCGGGCACCTTCCGCGGCGGCCTCGGTGGCGAGCGGATCTTCACGGTCACGGTCGCGGAGGTCACCGTGGGCGCGCTGCTGAACCGCATGCGCGCCGATCCGTGGGGCACCCTCGGCGGCGCGGCCGGCGCCCGTGGCGGGCTGTGGGTCCGTCGCGCCGGCAACGGTGAGTGGCGCACGTTCGTGGAGGAGTTCGGCACGGCGTCCCCGTCGAAGTTCTCGGGAGTCACCCTGCACGACGGCGACCAGGTGAAGATCGTGATGCCTGGCGGCGGCGGCTACGGCGACCCGCGCAAGCGCGATCGCGAGCGCGTCGAGCGCGACATCCACGAGGGCTTCGTCGGCATCGAGGCCGCGCGCGAGCACTACGGCTACGAGCTGGAGCGGGACGGCGCGGATGGGTGAGTGGCGCGACAGCGAGGTCACCTACCTGCAGCCCTACCGGGTGGTGTGCGCGCTATGTGGACAGCTCGTCCCGGGGCGCTACTGGCTGGAGCTGGCGGCCGGCGAGCAAAGGATCTTCTGCAACCCCGACCACGCGGCCAAGTACGAGAGCTACTGGCTGCCCCGTCACGGACAACCGGAGGCGTCACGATGAGCATGCGTCCGATCACCACAACCGGCGCCCCCGCGCCCTCCGGCGGCTACTCGCAGGGGATCGTGGCGGAGCCATTCCTGTTCCTCTCCGGTCAGGGCCCCTTCGACGAGGCGGGCAAGCTCGTGGACAGCTCGATCGAGGCGCAGGTTCGCCAGGTGTTCGCGAACCTCCAGGCCGTGGCCGAGGCCGCGGGCACCTCGCTCACGCGAGCGCTGCGCGTCGGCGTGTACCTCAGCGACCTGGAGCACTTCGACGCGATGGACCGTGTCTACCGCGAGATCTTCAGCGAGCCACGCCCGGCGCGCACCACGATCCAGACCAACATCGCCGGCTTTGACGTCGAGGCCGACGCGGTAGTGCTGCTTGACCGCTGAGCCGCTCCCACCCGGTGGCGCAGACACGCCATACGCGAGCGTCGACCTCGACGCCGTCACGCGCAACGTCGAGCGGATGCAGGCGTACTGCGACAGCCACGGCCTCGCGTGCCGGCCGCACGTCAAGACCCACAGGCTGCCCGCGATCGCCCACCAGCAGATCCGCGCAGGCGCCGTGGGGATCACCTGCCAGAAGCTCAGCGAAGCGGCGATCATGGTGGCGGCCGGCATCGAGGACGTGCTCATCGCCTACCCCGTGCTCGGCGAGGCCAAGCTCGAGCGCCTCTGCGGGCTGGCGGCGCTCGCGCGGATCTCGATCGCCGCCGACTCAGCGGAGATCGCGGTCGGCGTCTCCCACGCGCTCGCGCGCAGAGGATTGGAGCTGGACTTCCTGATCGAGTGCGACACCGGGCTGGGCCGCACGGGCGTGCAGAGCCCGGAGCAGGCGCTGGAGCTCGCGACCCTCGTCGACGGCCTGCCGGGGCTGCGCTTCGCCGGGCTGATGACCTACCCGACCAGTCCGCGCACCGAGCCGTTCTTCGCCGACGCGCGCGAGCGGATCGAGCGGGCGGGCCTGGAGGTGCGCACGCTCAGCGGGGGCGGCACGGAGACCGCCCTGCATACGCACGAGCTGGCCAACCTCACGGAGTTGCGCACGGGGACCTACGTGTTCGGCGATCGCGCGTGCATCGCCAACGGCAGCGTCGCACTCGAAGACTGCGCGCTGCGCGTCCACGCCACCGTGGTCAGCCGCCCGACGCCTCGCCGGGCGATCCTCGACGCCGGCTCCAAGGTGCTCACCAAAGACCCGGTGGAGGCGGCCGGTGCGCACGGTTACGGACTGCTGCTCGAGCGTCCCGGAGCGCTGATCGACGAGCTCTTCGAGGAGCACGCCCGCGTGGAGCTCTCCAGCGAGGAAGCCCCGCTGGAGCTGGGCGAGGTCGTGAGCATCGTGCCCAACCACGCCTGCGGCACGACGTACATGCAGCCGCGGGTGCTCGTCCACCGCGGCGGGGAGGCCGCCGGCTGGTGGCCGGTCACCGGCCGCGGAGCAGTGCGATGACGTCACCGGCCGGGCTGATGGCGCTGCGCCCGGGGAAGATCGTCGCCATCGGGCTGAACTACCTCGACCACATCCGCGAGGCGAAGCTGGAGGCGCCCAAGCGCCCGCTGGTGTTCGCCAAGTTCACGACGAGCGTGATCGGCGACGGCGAGGAGATCGTGATCGACCGCGAGCTGACCGCCCGCGTCGACTGGGAGGTCGAGCTGGCGGTCGTGATCGGCACGCGCATGTCGCGCGTGGGTGTGGGGGATGCGCTCGATCATGTGTTCGGCTACACGGTCGCCAACGACGTGTCCGCCCGCGATCTGCAGTTCTCCGACGGGCAGTGGGTGCGCGCCAAGAGCCTCGACACGTTCTGCCCGCTCGGCCCGGTGGTCGTGACCGCCGATGAGATCCCCGACCCCCAGCGGCTGGCGCTGCGCACACGGGTCAACGGCGAGACGGTGCAGGACTCGAGCACCTCCGAGATGCTGTTCGGGGTGGCTGAGCTGCTGTCGTTCTGCTCGCACAGCTTTGTGTTGGAGCCCGGCGACGTCGTGCTGACGGGCACGCCGTGGGGGTGCGGAGAGTTCATGTCGCCGCCTCGCTCGCTGCAGGCCGGCGACGTCGTCGAAGTCGAGGTCGAGGGGATCGGCACGCTGCGCAACCCGGTCGTCGAGCTTGGCTGATGAGCGAGACGCTCGAGCGCGCCCTGCGCCGCATCCTCGGTGATGACGGGGTCGGCTCGGTAGAGGACGCGCGCTTTCATCGCGACGCCACCGAGGCGCAGGGTCTCAGCGGGATCCCGAGCGCGGTCGCGCTGCCCGGCAGCAGCACGGACGTCGCGGCGGTCGTGCGCTGGTGCTACGAGCACGACGTCGGGATCGTGCCGCGCGGAGGCGGGACCGGCTTCGCCGGCGGCAGCGTGGCGGTGGACGGCGGCGTGGTCGTCGACCTGAAACGGATGAGCCGCGTGCTCGCCTTCGACCCGCCACTGTGGCGCATGCACGTCGAGGCCGGGCTGCGCACGAGCGAGGTGCACCGCCTGGCGCGCGAGAACGGGCTGCTGTTCCCCCCCGACCCGGGCGCCGCCGAGCAGTCGCAGATCGGCGGAAACGTCGCCACCAACGCCGGCGGGCCGCACGCCTTCAAGTACGGCGTCACCGGCCATTGGGTGACCGGGCTGGAGGCGGTCATGGCGCCGGGTGAGGTGATCGTTGTTGGTGGCGCGATCCGCAAGGACGTCGCGGGCTATGACCTCAAGAGCCTGCTCGTCGGCTCCGAGGGCACGCTCGGGATCATCACGTCGGTGTGGCTGCGGCTGACGCCCGCCCCGGCTGCGCGCGCGCCGGTGATCGCTGCCTATGGGAGCGCGGCGGAGGGGTGTGAGGCGATCGAGGCGGTGCTCGCCAACGGGATCGTGCCCGCCGCGCTCGAGTTCCTCGACGCCGGCGCCTTGGACGCCGCCCGCGGGGCGTATCCCTTCGAGCTGGCTGCGGATGCTCGTTTCATGGTCGTGGCTGAGGTCGACGGCTCAACGGCTGAGACCGATGCGTGCGTCGCCGAGCTGCTGGAGGTGCTCGCGGAGCGCGCGCTGCACGTCGCCTCGCCGGCGAGCGCGCGGGAGATCGCGGCGCTGTGGCGCTGGCGCGACGGGCTGTCGCTGGCGGTCGAGGCCAGGCGGGGCGGCAAGATCAGCGAGGACATCGTCGTGCCGCTCGATCGGCTGCGGGATGCGATCGAGGCGACGCTCGAGATCGCCCGCGAGCACGAGCTCGAGGCATGCAGCTGGGGCCATGCCGGGGACGGAAACCTGCACTCCACGTTCATGGTCGATCCGCGTGATAGTGACGAGGTGAGCCGTGCGCGCGCAGCCGCGCATCAGCTCTACGCGGTCGCGGTTGGGTACGGCGGATCGATCTCCGGCGAGCACGGGCTCGGGTGGGTCAGGCGGGGTCAGCTTGTGGCGCAGTGCAGTCCCGCGACGCTGGCGGTGCACCACGCGGTCAAGCGGTCGTTCGATCCCAAGGGGTTGATGAACCCGGGGAAGAAGTTGTAGGGAGGCACTGGCCGAGCGCTGGCGACCGTATCGCGCGTACGCTGTCCAGCATCTGTGGGCGACAAGATGACCACGCACGCTGAAAAGGCCACTCGCTTCCTCGAGCTCCACCGTCAGGAGCGTCCGCTGCTGCTGGCCAACGCCTGGGACGTCGGCTCGGCCAGGCTGCTGGCTTCAGTCGGCTATCAGGCTCTAGCGACCACCAGCAGCGGCTACGCCGCGAGCCTCGGCCGGCTCGACTACGGGGTCACCCGCGATGAGGCGCTCGCACATGCCGCCGCGCTCGTCGCCGCGACCGACGTGCCCGTCTCGGCGGACCTCGAGGAGTGCTTCGCCGTGGACTCCGCTGGCGTCGCCGAGACCGTGCGTCTTGCGCTTGACGTCGGCCTCGCCGGCTGCTCGGTCGAGGACTGGAACCCGCGCGGGCAACGCCTGTACGACATCGATGAGGCCGCCGAGCGCGTCGCGGCGGCAGCCGAGGCCGCGCACGCCGGTCCCGTGCACCTCGTGCTCACCGCGCGCGCCGAGAACCACCTGCGTGGGAACCCCGACGTGCAGGACACGATCTCGCGCCTGCTCGCCTATCAGCAGGCCGGCGCTGACGTGCTGTACGCCCCCGCGCTCGATCGACCCGAGGACCTGCGCGAGCTGCTCGCCGCGGTCGAGTTGCCGGTCAACGTACTCGCGCGCGCCGCCACGCCGCCGGTGGCGGAGCTCGCGGCGTTGGGGGTCAAGCGCATCTCCGTCGGCGGTGGGTTCGCGTTCGCGGCTTACGGGGCAGCGGTCAAGGTCGCGAGCGAGCTGCTCGGCCAGGGGACCTACGGCTTCACGGAGCTGTCGGCTGCAGGTGCGAAGGCTGTGCGCGCGGCGTTCGACTGAGCTAGTGAGTTCGAGCCACCGGGCGTTGAACGGCGTCGACCGGATCAGGCTGCTGTCAGACGCTCGCAGGCGCACCAGACGTCGCTCGTTCGGGCGGAGTTGGCAAAGACGCCGGCAGGGCATTTCATCGGGGTTAGACGTAGGTACCTATACCCGAGCGACGGTACCGGCCGCGTTGACGGCTAACGTTTCTCGATGCTGCGATCTGCCATCAGCCGAAAAGGCTCGGTTTTTGCGTGTATGGGCACCCCGCTTGCTCCCAACAACCGCGAAGATGCATAGGAAGGCACGGCCGTGACCACGCTGACCACCCGCACGCACCAGTTTCGCTATAGCGTCAGTCTCGACGAGATCGAGGCGCGCCTTCTTAGCTGGTCAGCGGACAGCGACGGCGAAGCGGAGACGGTGCTTGATCTCTCCGAGTGCCGCCACGTGGACCCAGGTGCCGGCATGCGTCTGACGAATGCCATGCGGCGGTGGTCGGCAGGTCGCTTGGTTGTGTGGGTGCCTCCGGACGTTGATCTGCAGGGCAGCGACTGGTTTCGGCTATTCACGCGGTCGGGGCTCGGTTGGGCGATGGCCGCGCACGCTTGTGCTGTGTACTCCGGCAGCCGGGACATCGCTGAGGACATCAGGGCGTACTACGAGGCGACATCATCATCACACGCTGTCAACTGCGTGATGTTCCGAGACATAGAGGACGGCGCGCTCGTCCCAACCCAGGATCGTTTCGTCAGCACGATGCTTCAGGCGATACGGCACCACTTGCAGCACGCCTATGCTTCCATCGAAGCCGGTGATCGTCGCTTGCTTGCTCGTTTGGCGCACGAGGCAGTCACGAACGTGGTCGACCATGCGTTTGCGGCACCGTGGCACGACGCCGGGACGCTACTGAGCTACCTCTCCGTCCGTTGGTATCGCACAATAAGCGCTAAGAACGACGAGCTGGGCGGCCTGCGCAGCTATATCTCAGCGCACCGCGAGGGCCTAGCGCCAACGGACACCATTGCCGGATGGATGGAGATCGTTGTGGCAGATGACGGCGTGGGCATCGCTGCCCGCCATGCCCTTATCGATGAAACGACGATGTACTCGGGATCCATCTCCGCCGAGGATGAGGCACTGCGCGAAGCACTGCGTAGCAGCTCCACAGTCAAGCTCCGCGCACTCGACGCCCAGCTCCGCGGGGAGCCAGGCTACGGCACGTCCATCATGCTTGAGTGCCTAAAGGGCATCAAGGCATACGCTGCTCTGCGCACCGGCCGACGACTGGTGGAGTTCGATCCGTGGCGACACGAGCGATTCGAACTCCATGAGTCTGACCTCGGCTGGCTTCCTGGTACAGCGATGCAGGTCCTATTGCCCGTGCTGGACCCTCAGCTGCGCATCACGTAGCCATAGCGACTATTCCGTGTCTCTGCGGTGTCTCAGCTTCCAACATTACGAGCACCTGTTCGACGAGGAGAGCATCGCGACCGGCCCCGAGCCATTTCCAGGCCATCGCGTCATGCTGTTCGATCCGCGAGTGGAGCGCGGTAGCCGGTCGATCGGCGAGCGCTGGCGTCAACTCGATGCGGCGAAGCGAACGGCAGACCTGATCATCGTCCGAGGCAGCACCAAGCACTTCGCGGTCAGTGTCGAGGAGGACACACTGCTACGCGACACGGTTGCCGAGGTGCCATTGATCACGTTGACGGGCAGTTGGAATGCCGCCAAGCGAGCCCCACAGCTCGGAGCCCCCAGCTGGGCGTCCGCGAATGACATCGTGCTTGACCTAGATCAGCTGCGAACCTTCGAACTCCTTACGCTGATTCTTGAGAGCAAGGCTGTTTACCGAGAGCTTGGTTGCCACTTCCGCCTGCCATCGTCCAGGTTCCACGCGGCGGCGTTTATTCGCCTCGCCGATGCGCTTGATGACCATACTGACTTGGTCCGCGTCGCAGACTGGGTTCTGCCAAGACTCGATGACGGGACGGCGCTGCTCGGCGACAACGGGTCTCTGATCGGCCTGCTAAGCGTGGTAAGCCGCGAGGCGCTGGTCCGCTTCGACTGGGAAGTGCCCGTGGCAACACTCAACGAGTACCCATCCGATTCGGAGATGATTCGCTCATTCATCGATGGCTTCCGTGCGCAGGACTGGGAGCGTTTGCTGTTCCTGATCACGGTGAGTTCGAGTGGATCGATCGCCTCGCGTGTCAGCGCACTGGATGATGTCGACATTGATGTTGTGGTGCTCTGCGGCACCGATCCGCCTGGTGAGGGGCCCGCAACTTGCTTCACCCGTCATTGTGTTGAGCGTTGGGATGCCGGCTCCGACCAGTCTTGCCCTCAGTGCACAAGTCTTCACTGCCTCGTGGTCGACCCGCAGACCTATGAGGTGCGTACTCTTCTTTACGGAAATCAGCGGAGCGTCGATATTGACGAGGCTGGTCGATGTGCCCCGTTCTGGGAGGCAGCAGACCGCCAAGACGCCGTCTCCCTGCATGCACAAGTGCCCACCGCCGATGGGAACCCCGCCGGAAGCCGCCATCACGCCGTTGCCCTCGATGTCCCCCGGCTCCTTGAAGACCCGTGGTTCCGAGATCAATGCCTTGAGGTGCTGCGCCGTCAGCCGTGCCCCGATCTCGTGCTAATCCCACGACATAGCGCAGGCGCACCGTTGGCCGAGCTCGTCTGCGAGGCTCACCATCTCGAGCAGTCCGCCGTCCTCCACGTGTCCATCGGCGACTTTGAGCCGAAACTCATCGAAAGGTTGCGAACCTGCGAACGCGTTCTTGTTGCCGATGACGTCGTGATCACCGCAGAGACCATGGTGGCGCTGCGCCGTCGCGTCTACGACGCGACGAGCGGCAGCGGTGACATCGAGGTGTGGGGCTTTACGGCGGTGATGCGCCCACCATCCAAGCTCGAGCTCAACCACGTCCGTCGTCCCTTTCGCGGTCCTGCCGCCGACGGCGGCTCCGAGGTCCGCCTCGCGACAGGCTTCGAGGTCTTCCTGCCCGCTCCCGGGAGCCAGGCGTGCCCGTGGTGCGCCGAGCGCGACCTGCTCAACAATCGGCTCGCCGGTCTTGCAGGACGGGCACGGCAGGTCGCGCAAGCTCGGCTTACGCGCCTGAGGGCCAGCGGCGGCCTTGAGCCACCGCTCTTGCTTGTGGGCGACGCCGGGACAACGCGGACCGACGGCTCCTACTTCGGCGCTCTGTACCCCAAGGCTGCCTTTGCGGCTGCCACTGCGGTAGCGCAACGCCAGAAGGACACCTTTCTGCGCGATCGCCAAGTCAACGAACTGTGTGTTTTCAATGTCCCCCTTGCACTTGATGCCTTCTTCGACACGATCGTGCTGGCCGGGCTGCTGCGCACATTCGATCGCCGTGACTTGCGAGACGTCACGCACGACGCTGAGGTAGACCGCGCACTCGGCGAGTACCAAATGCGGCCTGGTACGCTCATTGAGGCCGGGCTCGCTGCAGTCAACGGCAAGGTGCCACCCGAGTCCGTCCGGCACCGCCTTGAGAACAGTGATCTCGGCGAGGTCGCTGAGCTACTACTCGCCTTGCTCGGCAGCGAATAGCCGGCGGCGACTCTCAGACCGGATCTCGGAGAGAATCCGCTCTAGACGTGGCTCATCGGTCATGTCGACGTACTTCATGGCGTCGCCGACAGCGGGATGCACCTCGCGAATCAGGCGGTGCATCTCATGTGCAATCGCTCGGTAGCTCGGGTGCCCCTCGCGACCGGACCGCAACTCGACTACGTGCATAGCCTCTCGCGCGTTGAGGTCGAGCACGTATCGAACGCGATAAGCCAAGCACAGGGCATAAGGCGCATGGAGAGAGTCACCAGCCTCAACAAGCGCCCGCCAAGCTTCGCGCGAGCGTGTCACGGCCGCACGATAGTCATCGGTGAGACCGGCGGCGGAGATCTCCTCGGGCACGGAGGCACCCAGGTGCGGACTTAGCGTCTGCCACTGGACCGTGAGCATGCGGTGGCGCTGGAGATCGCGGAAGGCTCCGTAGTCAGAGACGATCTCGAAGCGGTACCGTAGCGCCTCAAAGCCTCGCCCCGGACGGTGACGCCGGTTCTCGCGGAGACCGATAAGCGCTGCGATGCTGGCGGTCCGCTCGTCGGCACTCAGCTGTGCGACGTGCCGGCGGATCTCGTCCCCCCCGACGTCGGAGGCCTCAAACAGCAGCGCTGTCAGCAGCAGCTCTTCGGTCCCGTCGACGTGCACAAGCCGCACGCTTGGTCCTTCATGGGTGGCGTCGCGATCGAGTCCGAAGCGACTAGCGATGATGCCGGCCTCCTCGGTCCGCCGACGCAGGAACGCTAGCCATCGCCCCCCCCGGTCTGGGTGCTCGATGCGCGAGACGAAACTGGGCATTGTCGCCTTCATGGCCGAGAGCATCATCTCGCCGTAGTTACGCGCCTCCGGCAGCGGGTGCGCCAGCAGGTGCAGAATTAGGGACTCGAAGGTTTGGCCGCTAGCGAAGATACCCATGTGGGACAGTGAGGCGGCCGGCAGCAGGCCACGGACAAGATCCAAAGCCTTGGCCTTTATCGCCCTAGAGTGAGCGGCCGGCGACTCGTCCAGGCCAGCGGGAAACTGCTCTGCGGCCCAGGCAGACACGCGAGGTAGCAATGACGCATAGGTATCGAACAGGTAATCCATCGCCTGTTCATATGATGGCCCGAGTTCGGAATTGCGGTAGTAACGGTAGCCGCCGTCTGGCACCGGCTGGTCGTAGGCGATATAGCGTGTCGACTGCTCGAGATACGAACCGAGTCGTGGGCGCTGCAGGATCTTGGTCATGATGTTGGATACCCACTCGCACGCGATGTGGGCCCCGCCTAGCTGTGCGACGGAATCGTCGCCATAACCTAGGAAGATGCGGTCATAAAGCGCGGACGCGCGCTTTCCCTCCGCGGATACCTTCGGCGCGACGTCAGACGGGAGGTCGTCAGCGAACTCGTCGAGCAGAAGTCGGCGCAGCGTGCCGGGATAGCGCGAGTACCGCGCGAACAGCGCACCCTTGACCGTCTCGGGGAGGTTAACGAGCGCAAACACGGGAGCATCGACATCGGTGACGAACTGGGCGAGCGTGGCGCGCTCGGCGTCGGTGAACTCTTCGACGGGAAGCACGTTGACATCCTCGCAGGGACCGCTGGTGTAGGTCGGCGTAACCAGCTCGCGGCGCTCAGGCCGACCCCACGGCCACCGTATCCAAGCGCGCCGGTGTCCGCCTGGCGAGCACCCGCACCCGCGTACCCCCGCGCGGCCTGAGCGTCGGCCCTCCCGGCACGGGGCGCGCCGGCGTCGCCGACACCCGCTCGAGCTCGACGCGCGCGAGCATCTCGCGCAGCACGATCTTCATCTCCAGCAGCGCCAGCGACGCGCCGAGGCAGCGATGCGCGCCGCCGCCGAACGGCAGGAACGAGTAGCCGTCGGGCTGCTCGTCGAGGAAGCGCTCGGGGCGAAACACGTGCGGCTCTGGATACGTGCGCGGGTCGTGGTGCACGCCGTAGGCGTCGACGAGCACCGCCACGTCGAACGGGATCGTCCAGGGGCCGATCGTGAACGGCTCGAGCATGTGGCGGGCGCTGGTGATCGGGATCGGCGAGCGGATGCGCAGGATCTCCTTCACGAGCGCCTCAAGATAGGCGTCGTCGCCCTCGCGCGCCCTGACCATCACGGCGGGATTGTGCACCAGCAGTTCGACCCCCCACGCGGTCGCCGTGGCGGTCGTCTCGTGGCCGGCCGCGATCAGCGTGATCAGTTCGTCGCGCAGCTGCTCGTCGTTCAAACCGTCTCCGTCCTCGTCGCGTGCGCCGACCATCAGCGCGAGGATGTCCTCGCGCTCGCCCAGCAGCGGGTCCGAGCGGGTCGCCGCGATGTGCTCGAACAGGAGCGCGTCGAGTTCGTCTTTCAAGCGCCACGGGCGCCGCGAGAGCAGGTTCCAGCGGGCGCGGCGCGTGAGCTGCGGCACGAACATCGCGAAGCTGTTCAGCGGCGTGTTCAGCTGGTCGAAGATGTCCCGCAGCCGCCTGCGCATGGCCACGTCGGAGACCCCCAGCACCGCCTGCAGGATCACGTCGAGCGTCAGCGCCTGGGCGATCGGCTGCACCTTCACCACCTCGCCCGGGCGCAGGCGATCGAGCTCCGCGGCGGTCAGCCGCTGCATCAGGCGCGCGTAGGACTGCACGCGCTCGCCGTGGAAGGGCGGCAGCAGCATCTTGCGCCGCGTGAGGTGCTCCGGCGGCTCGAGCATCAGCATCGAGTGCTCGCCCAGGAACGTGCTCAGCAGGTCGTTGCCGTGGCGCTTGCCCAGCGGGTCGCCGGTGTACAGGCGCCGGATCACATCGCGGTCGCGCGTGAGCACCGCCGTCGGCGAGCTGCCGACGCGGACGGTGAACGTGTCCCCGTAGCGTTCGTGACCGCGATCGCTGAACTGCGCGTAGCGCCAGATCCGCGCCAGCGCCTGCACGGACCGCGGCATGCGCGGCCCGGGCGGCAGCGAGCTGCTGGCGCCGAGCGGCGCGCCTGCGTCCTCAGCCGGGGTCGCGAGGGCGGCGGACATCTACGACAACGGTAGTGGTATATCCCGTGCGATGTCCAGCAACGCCACTGGGGGGCAATCGCGCAACCTGGTCCTGGCGGCCATGATCTTCGCGGTCGCGATGACGTTCATCGACCAGACGATCGTGTCGATCGCGGCGCCCGAGATCCGCAAGGAGCTGGGCCTGACGAGCACGGGCGTGCAGTGGGCGATCAACGCCTACCTGCTGTCGCTGGCGGCGCTGTTCGCGTTCGGCGGCCGCGTGGCAGACACCGTCGGGCATCGCAAGATGGTGACGCTCGGTGTGATCGTGTTCGCCGGCGCCTCGGCGCTGTGCGGGCTGACCCCGAAGGGAAGCATCGCGGAGGCCTGGATCGTCGTCTTCCGCGTCGTCCAGGGCGCGGGCGGGGCGATCATGTTCCCGGCGGCGCTGGCGATCGTGGTGCAGACGTTCCCCCTGCGCGAACGCGGCAAGGCGCTGGCGATCTTCTTCGGCATCGCCGGCGGCCTCACCGCGATCGGCCCGATCCTTGGCGGCTATCTCACGCAGTGGACCTGGCGCGCGATCTTCTGGGTGAACATTCCCGTGGCGATCATCGCGCTGTTGCTGATCGCCGTCTCCAAGCCGGTCACGGTGCACCGTCCGGCCCGCATGGACTACCGGGGCCTGGTGCTGATCGCCGCGGGCGTCGCCCTCAGCGTGTTCGGATTCCAGCAGTCGGCGATCTGGGGATGGAGCGATCCCGCGACGGGTGCGTGCATCGCCGCGGGCGTGGCGCTGCTGGTCGCGTTCTACTTCGTCGAGGTCGGCGTCTCCTCGCCGCTGATCGAGGTGAGCATCTTCCGCATCCGCCCGTTCCTCGTCGAGAACGTCGTGCTCGGCATCGCCATGCTCGTGTTCATCCCGGTGTTCTTCTTCGGCAGCGAGTACGCGCAGATCGCGCTCGGCAAGACGCCCGCGGAAGCCGGCCTGGTGCTGCTGTACTTCTTCATCGGGTTCGTCGTCGCGGCGCAGGTCGGTGGGAGGATGCTCGACCGTATCGGCGCCAAGCGCCCGGTCGTGCTCGGCTGCACGCTCGCAGCGATCGGGTTCTGGCTGTGGGGCGGGAAGGTCACGGGACTGGACTTCCGCGCCCAGGAGTGGGACATCATCATCGCCGGGGCCGGCATGGGGTTGATGCTCGGCCCCGCCAGCACCGACGCCGTCAATCGCGCCTCGCGGCTCTCATACGGCGAGGCGACGGGCATCACCCAGACGGTCCGCAACTACGCCGCCAGCCTCGGCCTGGCGATTCTCGGCACGATCCTCGTCTCTCAGACGCGCGATCGTGTCACCAGCTCGCTGCTCGCGCGCGGCCTCTCACCTGCGCGGGCGCACGCCGTGGCGTCGAGCCTCGCCCAGTCGCAGGGTGGGAACGGCAGCGTGTCGTCGATTCCCCATTTCGTGCGCCTGGACTTCGCCTACGCCACGCGCTCGGTGTTCTACGTCATGGCGGCGATCATGGCTGCCGCCGCGATCGCGGCGTTCGCCGGCCTGCGCGCGGGGGCGCAGGAGGAAGTGGCAGCCGGGACGGAGCCCGAAGACGGGGTCTTGGCCTGAGGGCAGGCGCTCGCGGGGGTGACACCCCTTCGGCGTGGTGTATAACCATAGCAATACACCCTGCTGGCGAGTGACCGCGGGGGCATGTCCCTTCAAGCGTGGTGTATGACCATGGCGATACACCACGCTGGCGAGTGACCGCGCCCCTTCAAGCATGGTGTATACCCATGGCGATACACCACGCTGGCGAGTGACCGAGGGGGGTGCACGGAGGTGCGCCCCCTTCAAGCGTGGTGTATAGCCATAGCAGTACACCATCCACCACAACTTGTCGGCCCTACGCCGCCGCCGCCCTGTAGACCGACTGCAGCTGCAGGTAGGCAGCCAGGCCCTCGGGCCCGAGCTCGCGCCCGATGCCGCTGGCCTTGACGCCGCCGAACGGGGCGGCGGGATCGAGCATGTAGTGGTTGATGCCGATGCTGCCGGTCTGCACGCGCATGGCGAGATCCTGGCCGCGCTCGGGGTCGCTCGTCCAGATGCTGCCGCCGAGCCCGAATTCGGAGTCGTTGGCGATGGCGATGGCATCGTCGACGCCGTCGTAGGGGATCACGGCGAGGACCGGCCCGAAGATCTCCTCGCGGGCGATCGTCTGGCTGTTCTCGACGTCGGCGAAGATCGTGGGCGTCACGAACCAGCCGCGCTCGTGGTCATCCGGGCGCCCGCCACCGACGACGACCCGCCCGCCCTCGGCGCGCCCCTTCGCGATGTAGCCCTCGACGCGATCGCGCTGCCGGGCGCTGACCATCGGGCCGATCTGCGTGGCGGGGTCGAGCGAGTCGCCGACCTGCAGCGCGCCGGCGAGCGCGCCGAACAGCCCGACGATCTCGTCGTAGCGCGAGCGCGGCGCGAGCACGCGCGTGCCGAGGTAGCACGTCTGGCCGTTGTTGGCGAGCGTCGCGCCGAAGAGCGCTTCGGCGGACTCGGACAGGTCGGCGTCGTCGAGGACGATGGCGGCGGACTTGCCGCCGAGCTCGAGCGTGACCGGGCGCAGCAGCTCGCCGCAGCGCCGGGCGATCGAGCGCCCGGCGGCGGTGGAGCCGGTGAACGCGATCTTGTCGACGCGCGGGTGCTCCACCAGATACGCGCCGAGCTCTCGCCCTCCGGGCACGATGTTGACGACGCCGGCGGGCAGCCCGGCCTCGATGATCGCGTCGGCGAGCAGCAGGCTGTCGAGCACGGTCTCCGGGCTCGGCTTGATCACGACGGTGCAGCCGGCGGCGAGCAGCGGTGCGAGCTTGAACATGGTCAGGCACTGCGGGTAGTTCCACGGCACGATCGCGCCGACGACGCCGACGGGCTTGGAGAGGACGTGGATGGTGCCGCCGAGCAGCCCCTGGCGATCTTCCTCGAGCGGGGTCTGTCGGATCATCCCCGCGTAGTAGCGCGCGAGCACCGCTGGGAAGATGGCCTCGGTGGCGAGCGCGATCGAGATCGGCATGCCGTTCTGCAGCGACACGCGGTGCGCGCTCTCCTCGCTGCGGCTTTCCAGCGCGGTGGCGAGGCGCTCGAGCGCCTGCGCGCGGTCCTCGGCTGGCCAGGATGACCATCCGCTCGGGTCGTCGAACGCGGCGCGGGCGGCGCTGACGGCGGCGTCGATGTCGGCGTTGGTGCCCTCCGGCACGGAGCCGGCGGGCTCCTCGGTGCTGGCGGCGATCACGGCGATGCGCTCGGAGCCGCGCGGTTCGATCCACTCGCCACCGATGAACAGCTCGTCGCTGTCGATGGTCGTTTGCGTGCTCATGACAGTTACCCCCATATCCTCGGAAAAGGCCTCTCCCTCGCCATCGGACGAGGACCTCCAGCGTAGACCCCTTCGCGCGGCGATGGTAGGATCGGCGCGCGTCGGGTGCTTCCGGCGTGGCGTTGAGCGCAGCGAAGTCCGGTCAGACTCCGGCGCTGTCCCGCAACGGTAAAGCCCCCTTGGGGACGAGCCCGGTCGCCTACCTCAGCGTCGCGAATCCAGTCCCTCGGATGAAGGGCGGTTCGTGCGCCACCGGTGGGAGCAGATGCGTCTCCAATCGGCCAGCATGGGCTCCTTCGTCCTCCAGGCCCAGGCGGAGGATGACGATGACGGGAAAAGCAGCGCGCATCGGATCGGCCTGGCGATCGTTGACGGGCAAGGAGCGCGCGCGCGTGGCCGTGATGCTGTCGATCATCGTCGCGGTCAACGCGCTGGGCTGGGGGATCTTCGCGCTGGCGATACTGCCGCGCCACTTCCGCTACGACGGCTTGGGTGTGGGGATCGGGGTGGCGGTCACAGCGTGGACGCTGGGGCTGCGCCACGCGTTCGACGCCGACCACATCGCGGCGATCGACAACTCGACGCGCAAGCTGATGGCCGATGGCGGGCGCCCGCTGGGCACGGGGTTCTTCTTCGCGCTCGGGCACTCGAGCGTGATCATGGTGGTGGGCGTGGGGATCACGATCGCGGCGAAGGCGGTGTTCAAGGCGGTGGTGACGCCGAGCTCGGGCTTCGAGACCGCGGGCGGGGTCGCGGGAACGCTGCTGTCGGCGACGTTCCTGTGGCTGATCGCGGCGCTGAACCTGGTGGTGCTGGTGGGGATCGTGCGCGTCTTTCGCGACATGCGCCGCGGCGTGTACGACGAACAGGAGCTCGAGGCGCAGCTGCTCGCGCGCGGTCTCATGTACCGCTTCTTCGGGCGCATGATGAGCTCGATCGAGCACACGTGGCAGCTGTTCTTCGTGGGCTTCGTGTTCGGCATCGGCTTCGACACCGCGACGGAGGTGCTGCTGCTGGCGGGCACGGCGGCGGCGGTCACGGAGGGGCTTCCGTGGTACGCGGTGCTGACGCTGCCGCTGCTGTTCTCGGGCGGCATGATGCTGTGCGACAGCATCGACGGCCTGTTCATGAACTTCGCGTACGGCTGGGCGTTCGCGCGCCCGGTGCGCAAGGTCTATTACAACATCACGATCACGGCGCTGTCGATCGGCGTGGCCTTCCTGGTGGGCGGGATCGAGATCACGGGCCTGCTGTCGAACGAGCTGCACCTGCACGGCTGGCTGGGCGACTACATGGCGACGTTCGACCTGAACACGGCCGGCTATATGGTTGTCGGGTTGTTCGTGTTCATCTGGGCGCTCGCGCTGACGATCTGGCGCTTCGGCAAGGTCGAGGCGCGCTGGGAAGCGGCGGCGGCGCGCAGCGTCGAGCAGCGGGGAGGGCAGTGATGCGGGACGCATGCCCGGGCATCCTGCGCCTGCACGCCGCAGCCGACGGTCACCTGGCGCGCGTGCGCCTGCCGGGTGGGCGGCTGGACGCGCGCGCGCTGGACGCGCTCGCGGACGCGGCGGCGTGCGGCAACGACATCGTGGAGCTGACCTCGCGCGCGGGGCTGCAGGTGCGGGGGCTGCCCGAGGACGGCGCGGCGGCGCTGGCGAGCATCCTGTCGGCGGGCGGCTTGCTGCCGTCGCTCACCCACGAGAGGGTGCGCAACATCCTCGCCGCCCCGCTGGCTGGGCGCAGCCCGGCGGCGCTGGCGCGGGTGGACGGGATCGTGGACGCGCTCGACCGCGAGCTGTGCGCGGACGCGGCGCTGGCGGAGCTCCCAGGTCGCTTCCTGTTCGCCGTCGACGACGGCACGCGGGCGCTTGAGTCGCTGCGCGCGGACGTCGAGCTGGCGGCGGAGGGCGACGGTCTGCGCCTGTTCCTGGATGGCCTCGCCACGAGCCTCGTCGCCGTGCCCGCGCGGGCACCGGACGCCGCGTTGCGGGCCGCGCATGCGTTCCTGGCACTGCAGGGCGGGGACGCGGGCCGCGCCTGGCGCGTGCGTGAGCTGGAGGGCGGCGCTCGCCGGCTGGCGCGGGAGCTCGGTCTCGAAGTCCTCGATGGCGCCGACATCTTGGGCGGCTCCGAGCGGCCGAGTGGGACGGGAGCGGGCGACGCACGGCGTCTTGGCGTCAGCCTCCAGCGCGACGGCCTGTGCGCGGTCGCGGTGCTGCCGCCGCTGGCACGACTCGGCCACGCGCAGCTGCTGCGCCTGGCGGAGCTCGCGCGTGGGCTCGGTGCAGGCGTGCGTGTCTCACCATGGCGCACACTGACGTTCGTGGATGTGCTCCCTTCCGCGGCGGCGACGCTGCTGGACGACCTGCGGGAGATCGGACTGATCGTCTCCAACGAGTCGGGTTGGACGGGACTGTCGGCGTGCGCGGGGTTGGGCGCGTGCGCGCGGGCGCGCATGGATGTTCGCGCGGCGGCCGCGCGGCGCGCGCTGGTGCGCGACGAGGCATCGCCCACGGAGCACTGGTCGGGCTGCGAGCGGCGCTGCGGCGAGCCGCCGGACACGGGTATTCGCGTGATGGCGTGCGAGCACGGCCCGGAGGTGCACGGCGGCGAGGAGCGCGTCGTGGCGCAGGCGGTCGCGGCGGCGGCGGTGCCGGCGTGATCAAGTACGAGCGCGACGGCGCGGAGATCTACCGCCGCTCGTTCGCGACGATCCGCGCGGAGGCGGACCTCGACGGGCTCGACGCGATTCTCGAACGGGTGGTGGTGCGCATGATCCACGCTTGCGGGATGGTCGATCTCGTCTCCGACGTGGCCGCGTCACCCGGCTTCGGCCCGGCGGCGCAGGCGGCGCTGCGGAGCGGCGCGCCGATCCTGTGCGACACGGCGATGGTCGCGGCGGGCGTCACGCGCACGCGGCTGCCGGCGGGCAACGAGGTGCTGTGCACGCTGTCGGATCCGCAGGTGGCGGAGCTGGCCGCGCACATGAGGACGACGCGCACGGCGGCGGCGCTGGAGCTTTGGCGCGAGCGGCTGCAGGGCGCGTTGGTGGTCGTGGGCAACGCGCCGACGGCTCTTTTCCGTCTGCTGGAGATGATGGAGGAGGACGACGATGAGGAGGGCCGGCCGGCTGCGGTCATCGGCGTTCCGGTCGGCTTCATCGGCGCGGCGGAGTCAAAGGCCGCCCTGGCCGAGCACCCGGCGGCGCTCGAGCACCTGGTCGTCCACGGCCGGCGCGGCGGCAGCGCGATGGCGGTCGCGGCAGTGAACGCCCTCGCGAGCGAGACGGAGTGAGAGTGATGAGTGAGGCGGGGCAGACAGCCGGCACGGCTGGGGCGGGCAGGCTGTTCGGCGTGGGGGTGGGGCCGGGCGATCCGGAGCTGATGACGGTGAAGGCCTGCCAGGTGATCGCGGCGGTGGACGTGATCGCGTACCCGAACGCGCGCCACGGGCGCAGCGTGGCCAGGCGGATCGCGGCGTCGCACCTGCGCGCGGATCACGTAGAGCTGCCGCTGGAGTTCCCGGTGACGACGGAGATGACAGACCACCCGGGCGGCTACGAGGCGGCGCTGGGCGAGTTCTACGACGAGGCGGCGGCGGCGCTCGCGGCCCACCTCGACGCCGGGCGCGACGTGGCGGTGCTGTGCGAGGGCGACCCCCTGTTCTACGGCTCGTATATGTACCTGCACGAGCGCCTGGCGGACCGCTACGCGACGACGGTGGTTCCGGGGGTGACGGGCTTCAGCGCGGCGGCTGCGGCTGCGGGCACGCCGCTGGTCAAGCGCGACGACGTGTTCATGGCGCTGCCGGGGACGCTGGCGGCGCAGGAGCTGACGGCGCGGCTGCGCGGCGCGGACGCGGCGGTGGTGATGAAGCTGGGGCGCACGTTCGCGAAG
The DNA here is from genome assembly GCA_035484215.1 of Solirubrobacteraceae bacterium. GTDB lineage: Bacteria > Actinomycetota > Thermoleophilia > Solirubrobacterales > Solirubrobacteraceae > Palsa-744. The sequence continues at coordinate 83,873 of DATHPE010000008.1, forward strand.
GTGCGGGGCGCGATCGAGGCGGCGGGCGCGGGCGGGCGCGGCGTCTACGTCGAGCGCGCAAGCTCGGAGGAGGAGCGGATCGCGCCGCTGCGCGAGGTGGACGGCGAGGTGCCGTACATGTCGCTGGTGCTGGTGCCGACGCGCGAGCGTGTGGAGGAGGAGCGCTTCGAGGCGGCCCGCTCGGAGGCCGATGGGGCTCTCGATCGGGGCGCCGCGCGCGGCTCGGTGGCGGTGGTGGGCCTGGGGCCGGCGGGCCCGGACTGGCTGACGCCGGAGGCGTACGGCGAGCTCGCGGGCGCGGACGACCTGGTCGGCTACGAGACGTACCTGGCGCGCGTGCCCGAGCGCCGCGGGCAGCGCAGGCACGCGAGCGAGAACCGCGTGGAGGCACAGCGGGCGCGCCACGCGCTGGAGCTGGCGGCGGCGGGCTCGCGCGTGGCGGTGGTGTCCTCGGGCGACCCGGGGATCTTCGCGATGGCGGCGGCGGTGCTCGAGGCCTTGGAGCAGGACCAGTCGCTGGCGGACGTGGAGGTGCGCGTGGTGCCGGGAGTGTCGGCGATGCAGGCGGCGGCGGCGCGCGTGGGCGCGCCGTTGGGCCACGACTTCTGCGTGCTGTCGTTGTCGGACCAGCTGAAGCCGTGGGACGTGCTCGAGCGCCGCCTGGACGCGGCGGGCGCGGCGGACCTGGTGCTGGCGCTGTACAACCCCGCCTCGCGCACACGCCGCGAGCAGCTTGCGCGCGCGCTGGCGGTGCTGCGCCGCCATCGCGCGAACACGACTCCGGTGGTGGTGGCACGGGCGGTGGGCGCGCAGGACGAGTCGGTCACGGTGACGACGCTGGGCGCGCTGGACGTGGAGGTGGTCGACATGCGCACGCTGCTGATCGTGGGCTCGTCGACGACGCGCACGATGCAGCACGACGGGCGCCCGCCACGCGTGTACACGCCGAGGCGCTATCCCGCGTGAGCCCGCTCGCGCTCCAGCGACCAGGCGAGCGCGTCGGCGACGGTCGCGACCGTGTCGACGTCCGGACGCGGCGGGCGCCGCACGACGATCACGGGCAACCCGCGCAGGCTGGCGGCGTCGAGCTTGGCCTCGGTGAGCGCACCGCCGCTGTCCTTGGTGACGACGAGCTCGATGCGGTGCCGGTCGATGAGCGCGAGTTCGCGGTCGAGTGTGTAGGGGCCGCGGTCGAGCAGCAGCAGGTGATGTGCGGGCAGCGGCAGGTCGGGCTGCTCGACGCAGCGCACGAGAAACCACGCGTCGCGCACGCCGGCGAAAGCGGCGAGGCCCTGGCGCCCGGTGGTCAGCAGCACGCGCTCGCCCAGCGACGGGATCGCGTCGGCGGCCGCGTGGAGGTCGTCGACCCAGTGCCAGTAATCGCCCGGTCGCTCACTCCAGCCCGGTCGCTGCAGGCGCAGCAGCGGCACGCCAGCGCGCTGGCACGCGGTGGCAGCCGACTCGGAGATGCGCTCGGCGAAGGGATGCGTGGCGTCGACGACCGCCGCGGCGCCACGCTCGGTGATCCACCGCGCGAGCCCATCGGGTCCGCCGAAGCCGCCGATGCGCACGCTGCCGGCGGGCAGGCGCGGGCGCGAGACGCGACCGGCGAGCGAGGAGGTGACGTGCACGCCGTCAGCGTCCAGTGCGTCGGCGAGCTCACGCGCCTCGGCGGTGCCGCCGAGCACGAGGATCACGCGGCGCTCCTTCGACGCGAGCGCAGCCGCGACGCGCGAGCGCAGCCGATCCGGGGGCGCGGGCGATGAGGCGGCTGCTGGTGATCGGCATCGGCGCGGGCGATCCCGAGCACGTGACCGTGCAGGCGATCAGGGCGCTGAACGAGGTGGACGTGTTCTTCGTGATTGATAAGGGGCATCAGGAAGATGAGCTGGTGCGCCTGCGCAGGGAGATCTGCGAGCGCTACATCGACGGGCATACCTACAGGATCGTCGAGATCCCCGATCCGCCGCGCGACCGCACGACGCCCGCCTACTCGCGGGCGGTGGAGGACTGGCGCGACCGGCGGGCCGAGCGCTGGGAGCGCGCGATCGTGGACGAGCTCGAGGAGGACGAATGCGGAGCGTTCCTGGTGTGGGGCGACCCGTCGCTGTACGACAGCACGCTGGCGGTCCTCGATCGCATCCTCGCACGGGGGAGCCTGGAGTTCGAGCACGAGGTGCTGCCGGGGATCACGAGCGTGCAGGCGCTGACCGCGCGCCACCGCATCCCGCTCAACCGCGTCGGCCGGGCGGTGCAGATAACGACCGGCCGCCGCCTCGCGGCGGGCTTCCCGGAGGGCGTGGACGAAGTGGTGGTGATGCTCGACGCAGACTGCTCGTTCAGGCACCTGCAGGACGGGGAGATCGAGATCCACTGGGGCGCCTACCTTGGGATGGACGACGAGATCCTCGTGTCGGGCACGCTGCGCGAGGTGGGCGAGGAGATCGAGCGCGTGAGGCGCGAGGCGCGAGAGCGCAAGGGCTGGATCATGGACGCGTACCTGCTGCGGCGCAGTCTCTGAGCGCACACTTCTTCGCAACCTCACCGACGATGAGCAGCGAGCGACCGCCAGCGTGCGACTAACTTCTAAATGTGACGCGCGAGAGCCAGCCAGTCGCGCCGGACGCGGTGTCCCACCACACGCTGGGCGCCTTGAGGTGTGGTCGTGGCCACCTGCGCAGGTTCGCGCTCAGGCTGCTGGTCTTCGGCGTGCTCGCGTTCCTGTTGTTGCGGCTCGTCCCGAGCCTGGCGCAGGCGCTGCACGATCTCGAGCGGGTCAGCTGGCTGTGGCTGGCGGCCGCGCTTGCGCTGGAGACGCTGTCTGAGATCGGATACGTGGTCGCGTGGCGCCAGATCGTTGACCCTGAGCGCGTGCTCGAGCAGGAGGGGCGGGGCCGGCGGCTTGACGCTCGACTCGCCTGGGCGCAGCTCGGCGGTGGCCTGCTCGTTCCCGCGGGGTCGTTCTCGGGGGTCGGCGCCGGTGCGGTTCTCCTACACCGGTTCGGGTTGCCGCTGAAGACGGTCACCGAGCGCGAGTTCAACCTCAGCTTCCTGAACACGACGATCGACGCGCTCGCGTTGATCTCGTTCGGTGTCCTGCTCGGGCTCGGGATCTTCGCTGGCAAAAACGATTTGACGCTTACAATCCTGCCCGCGGTGGTTGCTGGCGCCTGCGTCGCTGCGGCAATCGTGATCGCACGCCGCGCGGACCATTTCGCCGCACAGCTCGAAGGCCGCCGTCCACGTATCGCCGGGGGGATCGCAACCGTCGCCCGAGCCGTCGAGGACACCGACGCGCTCGTCTTCGGCAGAGGCGACTGGCGCAGTCTGCTCGGCGCACTCGTCTACCTCTTCTTCGACGTGCTCGTGCTCTGGACGGCGTTCTTCGCGTTGCATGCGCACAGCGTGCCCGCGTTCGCTCCAGTGCTGATGGCCTACATCATCGGGGCGCTGGGAGGTTCGCTGCCGCTGCCTGCCGGGCTTGGCGCGATCGGGGGGATAGGTGGCTGCCTGATCCTCTACGGCGCCGGGCGCAACGCGGCGGTTGGCGCGGCCGTCATCTACGGCGCGATCGGGCTCATAGTGCCGTTCGTCGGCGGCCTCGTCGCCTATCTGCTGCTGACACACCAGGCCCGCAACCTACGCGGGGACACCGGCTGGCGAACACGACGCAGTCCGTGAGCGCACATCTTCGCGTCAGCGGACGGTGACCGACTTCGCGAGGGCACGCGGCTGGTCTATCTCGCGGCCGAGCGAGACCGCGCAGTGGTAGGCGAACAGCTGGCCAGCCAGCAGCTGGATGATTACGTCTGTAGCGTCCTGCTCGAGGTACGGTAGAGCGATATAGGAGCGAATATTAGAGAGATCGTCTGATTCCAGATGTGCGGGGCCGAACGCGAGGACGGGTCCGTTGCGCGCGGCGATCTCGCTCACGTTTGCGAGCGTCGCATGGAAGCGACGTGGCGCGGCGAGCTTGGATGGGAGAAGCGCGACGGTAAAGAATTCCTCGTCGATCAACGAGATCGTGCCGTGCTTGAAGAATCCGGCTGGTAGTCCCTCGGCGTGTCGGTAGGAGACCTCCTTGAACTTCAGTGCTGACTCGAGAGCTAGGGGATAGTAGGGGCCGCGCCCGATGAAGAACCAGTGCTCGAACTCGCTGTGCAGCTCCGCCAGGGCCTGAATCTGCTCTTTATCATGGCCTAGTACATGCTCGAGCGCGCTGGGTAGTCGCTCGAGCGCGTCACAGATCGTTCGGTAGCGCTCTGATGGAAGATGTCCGTTGCGTCGGCCGAGCTCGAGCGCTGAGCGGATCAGGATCGTTACCTGGCTGACGATCGACTTCGTGCTGAGCACACATATCTCCGGCCCGGATGCCTGGGGCAGTTGGTGGTGGCTGAGCCGGTCGAGGCTTGAATGGGGTACGTTGGCGAGCGAGGTGAGGAATGCGCCGCGTTCGACCGCTTCGCGGCCAATCTCGAGCGTGTCGAACGTCTCTCCCGATTGGGAGATGGCAATGGCTGCGTCCTGATCGTCGAATGAGATCCATTCGGCTGCCTCGTCTGATGGCACGGCATCCGCGCGGATGCCGGCGAGTGTCCGGAAGAAGTACTGACCGAGACGTGCCACGTAGAAGGCGCTCCCAGAGCCGAACAGCGTTAGGCGGGCGGAGGAGGCGGGAAGGACACCGGCGAGTTGCTCGTCGGTGAGTTCGAGTCCGGCGCGTACCGCTGCAGGTGTTTCGTGCATCTCCTTGAGCATGTAGTGCGCATAACCTGCCTTGTCGGGAGCTGTGTAGCTTTGATCGAGCAGAACAGCTGCTCGGATGACCTCTGTTGGCTGGTGACCGGCGGCCGAGAACACCGTCGCGTGACCGGCGGTCGCTCGTACGATGTCCTCGTCGTTGAGGTGGGTCACTTCGCTGCCGATCGCGATGGCTGCCAGCTGGTCTGATGCGATGAGGGTGTCTTCTGGTCCGGTCGCGAAGAGCAGCGGGCTCTTGTACTTGAACGCATATACGGCGTGCGGATCATCGAGCGTGACACAGACGACCGCGTACTCGCCCTCGAGTCGCTGCATGACGGACGCGATTGCCGTAGTGATCGAGGTGGCCTCGGGAACCGCTCTTGCGATCAAGTGTGCGATGACCTCTGAGTCCGTTTCGGAGGCAAGCTGGACGCCTTCGTCTTCTAGCTCGCGGCGTAGCGAGAGATAGTTCTCGATAACCCCGTTGTGAACAATGGCGACCCTCCCGTCGAATGAGAGGTGAGGGTGTGCGTTCTTCTCGCTGACGCCGCCGTGAGTCGCCCACCGGGTATGGCCGAGCGCCAGATTGGCGGGCGCGAGATTGCTGTGCGGGCCGTCGCCAAAAATGCCTGTCTGGTGCGCCCTGCTTACGGAGCCGACACCCCTGAGGCGGTCAAGGGTGTCACCACGCACACTGACGAGGCCCCACGAGTCGTAGCCTCGGTACTCGAGGGTCTCGAGCCCTTCCATTACATCGGTGACGATGTCTCGGGTCGAGGCTCTGCCAATTATTCCGCACATATAGTCGAGTGGAGTGCCAGCGTCGGCGCTTCATAGGCACCCAGAACGGACCCCGAAGGCCATCCTACCATGGACTCGAACGGGTCATCCAAGGGCCCCGTCCGGCTGATGAATGACCCTGAATGGGTCATCTCGCTTGGCTCATGCTGGGATCATGCCGCGTCTGAGCCGATGTGCGCGAGGGCCGCTACCTCGGAGAGCTGTGCGTGGGGACGTGGCCCCACGCGCTCGGGCGTGGTCGGCGATGTCTGTCGGGCGGCGGCTGTACGTGGCGATCCGCGAAGCCCTAGTTCAGTCCACACTCGACCGGCGAACACGGGCGTCACAGGGGCAGCTAGCAACGTGACCCCTGTGAGCCACGAACGGGCTTGCGCGGCGCTCGCGAGGTCGACGTCGGGGCGCTCTAGCCATCGGTCAAGGATCGTCGTCGCCTCGGTCATCCGAACATGGCTTGGGTCCAGCTGCTCAGCTTGGCGTTCGGTTTGCGTGATCGCCGCGTCGAGCAACGCTGGGGCGTGCTCGGCGCCCGCGGTGGCGAGCGCGGTTTGGACTCGATTGGCATCAAGGTCCCGCAGCCGATTCACGTGCCGAACCAGCTCGGCCATCGCAAGTGAGCACAATTCGTCTTCGAGCGGAAGATGGCTGAGGCAGTAGCGGAGCTCGTCGCCGGTGATTGAGCTGCCTTCGATCAGCTCGCTGACCCAGATCCCATGTCGTTTGCTTGTGGAGCACTTGCTGCCCTCAAAGCTGAGGAGGTGGTTGACGGCGAGCGTGTCGAACCCGCGGTACCGATCAGAGCAGCTCGAGATCACATATGGGGCGACGAGCCCTATGCCTGCGTTGTCCTTTCCGAATAGGGCGACGACATGCGTGGCGGAGTCGCGGTCCAGGTCGTTGCCCTCCTCGCCGCGGATCGCCGTGGAGACCTGGGCACAGTACAAACAGTATGAGTAGAACGTGTTCGTCAGGACACATCGTTCGCTGACCAGTGGGCTCCGAAGGCCCCAATCTCCCGGCTGCGACAGTCGCACGCTCGTGCCGGAGCGATGGAGGTGACGGCGGGCGATCGACAAGAACTCGTCATCCAGCCCCGTTTCGGCGAGATTGGCCAGGATGCTCTCGGTGTTGCCGGGATCGACAAACCAGCTGTCCTCGTGCGTCCATCGCAGTTCGCCCTCATCGAGCCGAGACCGGGGTTCCAGGATCTCCGCAGGCTGGAATCCGGCGCCGCATCGCACGCACGAGTTGCCCGCCACATCGCTTCCGCACTCCGGACACCGACCGAGGATCCAGACCCCGACGACGTACCGGCCCGACGCGGCCGAGCGAGGTACGCGCTCAGCTACGAGCTTCGCCGTACCGGCGCGGCGTAGCTCCTCGACGAGCTGCTCGTGGATGTGGCGGTAGGCACCCGCGTGATCCGGCGTGAGCGGGTTGATCCAGGCGTCCAGATCAACGTTGAGGTTCGCTAGGTCCTGGGCGATGAGCCCGTGAAGTCGCGTACATGTCTGCTCTGGCGTCTCGTTGCTTTGCAGTGCCTCCACAAGGATCCAGTTCTCGTATACGTCGGTGCCTGTTATGACTTGTACCTGAGACCCGTCTCTTCGCAGGCGACGGGCGAGCGCGTCAGCTCGAAGGTAAGGGCCCGCGGCGTGCCCGATGTGCATACGACCGTTCGGGGTCGGCTGCATCGGCAGGAGCAAATGCCGGCGAGTGGACTCACCGGTGCTCATCCGTACACATCCTTTGCGGTTGCTGGAGGGCGGTTATCAAGAGGCTTTCGACGCAGCTGTGTCCGGCGTAACTCTCATACTAGGGTGAGGATCTCCGCGATGTTCTCGATTTGCGTCGCTGGGAAGCCGTCACCTTTTCGGCTCGTGAGCTTGACGGCGGTCAGCCCGAGGGCAGCCGCACCCTCGAGCTCTCGGTCGCTGCCGTCGCCGACGTAGATCGCGTCGCGCGCGTCGACGTCGAGACGGTCAAGTGCTGTTTGATATATACGGGCGTCTGGCTTCATGACGCCGAGCTGTGCGGAGAGCACGATCGTATCGAGACGCCCAGCCAGCCGGGACGACGCGAGCATGTCGGCGACATCCGAGCTGCAGTTGGAGATCAGTGCCGTACGTACGCGGCGCGACCTGAGGGCCGTTAGCGTTCTTACTGTTTCGTCGGAGATCGCTTTGAAGGTGCTTCCGTGGATCGTGCGGCGCGCCCGTTCGATGTCGCTCATCGTGCGCTCGTCTAGCTTCAGTTGGTAGCGGTCGCTGAGCCAGTTGAGATAGTCGCGCAGGGCCATCGTCTCGCGCTCGTGTCTCGTCTGGTTCCACGTGGCACCCAATCCGCTGATCGTGCCGCCCGCGATTTGCACCGTGGCGCGAAGGGCCGCTGACTTCAGCTCGTCGGGGAACGGGATAAGAGTCTTCCAAAGATCGAAGATGACGGCGCCGAACCGACCGGTAGTGGTTCCCAGCCGCCCATCATGCATCGCAGATCACAGGCTCCTGCCACCGCGAGTTGTCGATTACCAGGTCCGCGTTGCCCATGGGGTCGCATTCCTGCTCGTAGCGACGTTGCGCGGGAATGTACTTGCGTTCATAGCGTTGTTCTACGGCGCCACCCCAGAGTGCTTTGTCCCGAGCGGCGGCCCTGGCGAGCGTCGTTCGCTCGGGAGCTGTGAGCACGATTGAGAAGTCCCAGTAGCTGACGAGCTCTGGGCGCATGAGGAACACGCCCTCTACGAGCAACGTCGACTCAGTCTCGACCTCATAGTCTCTTGTAACGGTTCGGCTGTCGCTTGGAAGATCGATGAGGTCGAGTGTTGCCGTGAGGTGACCAGCGGCCCTTACCGGCTCCAGAAGACACTCCACGAGTCTCGTGAGGTCAAAGCTGCGGTGGTAATAGCGGGTGGCGTCGTCGCTCGTTCCGCCATATCGGACCGAGCGAGGATTGTGGAAGTCATCGAGATGGACGACGACAGGTTTCCGCACGAGTGGTTCAAGCTGCTCAGTGAACCTGCTCTTGCCGACGGCGTCCGGCCCGGTGATCGCGACCAGCAGCGGCCATCCTGGTCTCTTGTTGGCGTTGACGCGCTCTGCGCAGTCGACCAGAACGCGGGTGCGCCTTTCGGCTGGATGGGTCTCGTGGCGGCGGCGCGCGCTCACAGGGCCTGTTCTTCGAGAGACTTGCCGAGAGCGTATGCGACCTCGGCGATCTCGTCTTCGGTGATCACCACGGGCGGCTTGAACTGCAGGACGTTGCTGGCCACGCCGACCCCTGAGAGCCTGAGCATAACTCCACGCTGGCGCAAGGCCGTCGCCAGCCGTGACGCACCCACCGGGTCGGCGGCGCCGTCCGATGGATCGATCACCTCGATGCCGAGGAGCAGGCCGTGACCACGTACATCGCCGATCGATGGATGAGCCGCTGTCGCCGAGTCAATCACCTCGCGCGCGGCACGGCCCTTGGCCGCGATCGCTTCGAGGGTTCCTGGTGCTTGCAGGTAGTCGATCATCGCGAGCGAGGCGGCGCAGGAGAGCACGTGTGCGCCAGAAGTCATCTCATGCTCGCCGTAGCTGAGGACGTCGTACTCGGGCTTGAATGCGGTCGCAGCGATAGGAAATCCAGCACCGAGTCCCTTGCCCAGGGAGACGAGGTCGGGCGTCGTGTCGATGAGTTCCATCGCAAACATCACGCCGAGCCAGCCGAACCCTGTCTGGATCTCGTCGAAGATGAGGGGTATTTCGCAATCGTCGCAGATCTCGCGGAGCCGACGATGGTACTTCTGGGGAGGTGTCAGAACCCCGGCGTCAACCATGATTGGCTCGACGATCGCGGCGGCAACGTCGTGGTCGTCTGCTCGGACGAGGGTCTCAAGCTCGTCCAAGCACTCGACGCTACAGGTGTCGGGCGTTTGACCGAACGGGCATCGGTAGCAGTAGGGCGCGGGTAGGAAGTGCGTTCGTCGCTCGCCGAGATAGCTCCGCTCCCAGTGCTTTCCGCTGACCCGCATAGCCTCTGTCGTCTGGCCCAGGTGGCTCCCGATCCGGGAGATCACCTGCTCCCGGCCGGTGCGGCTCCGCGCCGCCTTCAGTGCGCACTCATTGGCGGCACTCCCGATCACGCTGGTCATGTTGATCTTCTCAAGCCCTTCCGGGAGCAGCTCGATCAGGCGATCGTGGAGGCGGTAGGCGACATCGCTGGAGTAGCGCGTTGACGCGTACGTGAGCCGTCGCAGCTGCTCTTGAACGGCCTCGAGCACACTCGGATGAGATTGGCCGAGGTTCATGTTGAGGGTTTGAGCAGCGCAATCGATGAACGTGTTTCCGTCAGCGTCTTCGATTCGGGCGCCTTGGCCGCTTATAAGGGGCGGGTAGATCGGCCGCGTATTGCTCGCGAAGTGCTCGGCGCCGGCCGCCGCCGGCTTCTCTTGCCTTGCGCTCGCGCTCATACCGGAAGCGAGTGCGGCTGGGATGCGTGAGCGCCTGTCGTGTCGGCTTCGGTCTGCCCGAGTCGTCGGGCGAGGTCCGTGTACAGGCCTTGTCCATATGCCGTGTTGTCGCGTAGCTCCGGGGGCGTAGGCTCAACCCTGAGCGCACTTAGGCACGCGAGCGGCTGATGCCCCGGCAGGGTGACTTGGCCGGTGCTGTCGGTAGTGAGCGGGTCGTCGCAATCCACGTCGCGGACTAGCTCACCGTCCACTTCGATCCGGGGAGTGCGGCCGCGATATCCGAGTGCTTGAACGACGAGGTCCGCGGCGGCCAGCCGCGATGCGGGGTCGTCGAGATGCTCGACGCGCAGCAGGCTTGCGCCCGGCACTCGACCTGCGGCCACGGCTTCAAAGAGCCGGCGAGACGCGTGACGGAGGCCGGTGTCGCGAAATACGATCCCGGTCTTCGGACAGACGTGCATCCTCGCGTCGAAGGTCGCACCCCGCTGCGGGTCTTGCTCCGCGCGGACACGCTCCTCCGGTGTGTACATCACGCGGATGGGGCTGCGGTGCACCACCGTCACCTCGAACGGCCGCCAGGATGTTCGGGAGCTGAGCTCGGCTCTGATGTCCATGAGGACCTGCAGTGCTGAGAACGCGCTGTGCGATCCGCCCGCGATCACGACTTTGCCGCCTTCGAGCTGCTTGATCCGCTCATACAGGACCGCGCGGCGCCGGACGCAGAGGATCTGGCTCGAGAAGACGACTCGGTCTGCGTGATGACGAAGCGCCGGATGCGGTCGCTCGTGCCGGCCCGTCGCCAGGACGCAGTGACGAGCGCGGAGCCGCTGCCCGTCGGTGAGGGTTACGGTCACGCCCTTGCCGCCACGCACGTCTATTCGTGCCACAGCTCGGTTCAGGATCGCTCTATCCCCGAGGTGGCTGCGAATCCCAGCGCCAAACGTATCTAACGCGTTCGCGAGCTCTTGAAGCTCTACCGGCTGTTCGGCGCGTGCGACGGCAGCCACTTGAGGCGCCTCGAGGAGAGCCTTGCAGATGCCCTGGCGCTTGACGTTTGCGAAAAACCGCGAGCCGATGGAGCTTGACGTTGTCGCGTATTCGCGAAACGCACCGGCGCCGAACCGAGACGACGCCTCGATGACCGTTGTATCGCGTTCGAGGAGGTCGGGGGCTGACCCGAGAAACGAGGTCGTCCGGTATCCGGCTCCTACGAAAACGATTTCACTGACGTGGCGCACGCTCATCTGCCCATCCATGGGTCAGCCATGCGACGCGCCTCGCTGTCGGCGAGCATCTCGACGCCGTTCGACCCCATCGAGTTCTTCGTACCGCTCACAGGCTATATTCAGCTGCCACGCAAGTCAAGCTTTTCGGCTTTAACGAACGATCAAACTTCCCTCCCGAAGCAGGGTGTCGTCGATGAGCTGAGCTCGGTCGAGGAACTCGCGGCTGGCAAAGGTGTAATGCACGTCGATCTGCGCTTCAGGCGGCGACCGTCTCAAGCTCTCCACGGCGGGCGGCGGCTGCCTGCTCGCGGCTGTCACGCGAGGAGATCAGGAGGGTCGTGAGGATCGCGCCGACGATCGCGAAGCCCGCGCCGACGAGGAAGGCACGGTCGAACCCTTTCGTCAGGGCGACGGTGGAGCTGTGCCCGCCGGCGCTCAGCAGGCTCTGGGTTCGGCTGTTGGCGACGGTGGCGAGTATCGCGAGGCCGAGCGCGCCGCCGACCTGCTGAGAGGTGTTGATCAGTCCCGACGCCAGGCCTGCCTCGTGCGGCTTAGTGCCCGTCATCGCTCCAATCGTCACCGAGACGAACGAGAACCCGAGGCCGAAGGCGGCGAGCAGCGATGGGCCCAGTACGTCCGCGCTGAAGGATCCGCCGGGTGCCGGCACGCGTGAGAACCACACCAGGCCGGCAGCGATCAGCAGCAGGCCTCCGGTCAGGACCGGCTTGAAGCCGATGCGTGTCACCAACTGCGAGCCGACCCCGGCGGAGATGATGATGCCCACCGCCAGCGGCAGGTAGGAGACCCCCGCTTTGATCGCCGAGAAGTGCAGGACGTCCTGCAGGTACAGCGAGATGAAGAAGAACATCGAGAACAGCGACATGCCGATCAGCAGGCCCACGATGTCCGCTCCTCGCAGCGTGCGCAGGCGGAAGATCGAGAACGGCAGCAGCGGGTGGCGCTGACGGCGCTCGATCGCTACGAACGCCGCCAGCAGGACGACCGCGCCGGCGAGCCTCAGCAGCGTGCCCGTCGAGCCCCAGCCGACGTTGACGGCGTCGACCACCGCGTAGACGAGCAGCGCGAGGCCCGCCGTGACCGTCACCGCGCCGGGGATGTCGAAGCCTTCTGTGCCATCTTCGGCGTGGCTCTCCAGCAGCAGCCGGGGGGCCAGCGTCGCCGCCACGATACCGATCGGAACGTTCACGAACAGCACCCAGCGCCAGCTCAGTCCGCTCGTGAGGATGCCGCCCAACAGAACGCCAGCGGCGCCGCCTGCGCCTGCCACCGCGCCCCAGATGCCCAGAGCGCGATTGCGCTCCGCGCCCTCCGCGAAAGTGGTCGTGATTATCGACAGCGCCGCTGGTGACACGATCGCCGCGCCCAAGCCCTGGACGGCACGCGCGATGATCAGCCACGCCTCCGACTGCGCCAGGCCCCCGCCGAGCGACGCCAGCGAGAACACCACGAGGCCGAGCATGAACATGCGCCTGCGCCCGAGCAGGTCGGCCAGCCGTCCGCCCAGCAGCAGGAAGCCTCCGAAGGTGAGCGTGTACGCGTTCACGACCCATGAAAGGTCGTCGCGGGAGAAGTGCAGGTGGGCGCCGATCGACGGGAGCGCCACGTTCACGATCGACGCGTCGATCACGATCACGAACTGCGTCATCGCCAGCAGCATCAGCGCGAGATCCTTGCCGCGCTTGGAGCTGAGGTCGGCGGCTGGCCTGGGCGCGCGCGAGGCCATCATCGTTGCACCGCAGATCGGGTCTTGATGGTGTTCATGCCGGTCCTCCCAGAGTAGAGCGCCGAAGATTATGCGGAAGCGGAAGTACGGTTCCTCTTGTTTATAGCAGCATACGGAGCTAAGATTCCGTTTGTCAAGGTGATGTCCACAGATCAGCGAACACTCCGAGCCGATGCCCGCCGCAACCGTGAGCGGATCATGTCCGCGGGACGCGAGCTGTTCGCCCGTGAGGGCCCTCAGGTGCAGATGGACGAGATCGCCGCGCACGCCGGCGTCGGGATCGGCACTGTCTACCGGCACTTCCCCACCAAGGAGGCGCTCCTGACCGCGATGGTTCGCGACCGCTTCCAGGAGTTCGCGGAGATCGCGCGCCGTGCCGAGGACATCCCGGATCCGCTGGAGGCGCTCGAGAGCGCCATGCGCAGCTCTGGCGAGGCGGTCGAGGGCGACTCGGGCTTCCAGCTCGCGATGATGGGCTCGGACGAGCTCGAGTGGGAGGGCATCGAGGAGGAGAAGGCCGCTCTCGCCGAGGTCGTCACCCGGATCATCTCCCGTGCAATCGCCGCCGGCGTCGTCCGCGACGATTACACCTTCGAAGACTTCGGGATGATGATGTGTGGGATCACATCCACGATGTACTTCAAACCGGGCGGTGCGGACTGGCGTCGTCATCTCGAGCTGATCCTCGAGGGCGTGTGCGCGCCCGCACGCGATCTCGACCCGCGGCCCGCCTGACGGTTACGACCCCGCCGGCCGCTCGCGCTCGTGGGAGTACAGGTGGCTGTCGCGGAAGCCCTCGGCGGCGAGTGCGGGGCCGACGAGGATCGTCGCCGTGCGACGCACGCCGGCCGCGTGCACCTGGCCGGCGATCGTCGACAGTGTGCCGCGCAGCATCAGCTCGTCGGGCCAGCTCGCGCGCGCCACCACCGCGACCGGGCAATCCACGCCGTAGTGGGGGACGAGCGTCGCCGCGATCTCGTCGATCGCCTGGGCGCCGAGGTGGATGACGAGCGTCGCGCCGTGCGCGGCCAGGCCGGCCAGATCCTCGCCGGCGGGCATCGCCGAGGCGCGCTTGCCGTAGCGGGTGAAGATCACCGTCTGCGCGACCTCCGGGATCGTCAGCTCACGGCCGAGCGCGGCGGCGGCCGCCGCGAACGCGGGCACGCCCGGCGTCACGTCCCAGGGGATAGCCAGCGCGTCGAGCCGGCGCATCTGCTCGGCGGCGGCGCTGTAGATCGACAGGTCGCCCGAGTGCAGGCGCGCGACGTCCTCGCCGCGCACGTGAGCAGCCTGCAGCTCCGCGACGATCTCATCCAGATCGAGGTGCTGCGTGTCGATGACACGCGCGCCCGCCGGCGCATGCTCGAGCACCTCCCGCGGCACCAGCGCGCCGGCGTACAGGCACACCGGCGAGGCGGCGATCAGCCGCATTGCGCGCAGCGTCAGCAGGTCGGGGGCGCCGGGCCCTGCGCCGATGAAGTGAACGGTCACGCGGCGCCCTCAGTCCGCTGCCGCTGCGACGGTCATATGCGCTCCTTGCGCGCGCACCACTGGACGACCGGCAGCTGCGAGCGCCACGCCTCGAACGAGCCCAGCGGCTCAGCGTGGGCGATCTCGATGCGCGCCAGCTCGCCGCCGCAGCGCTCGCGAGCGAACGTCAGCACCCGTTCGCCCTCGAGCGTGACCGCGTTCGCGACGATCGTGCCCGCTGGCCGCAGCGAGTACCAGCAGCGCTGGATCACCCCCATCGTGGTCAGGCCGCCGCCGATGAAGATCGCGTCGGGGCCCGGGAGGTCGCACAGCGCCTCCGGCGCGCTGCCCAGCACGACCTCCAGCCGCGGCACACCCAGCGCGTGGGCGTTGGCCCGCGCCCGCTCGGCGCGCTCGGCGTGGCGCTCGATCGCGATCGCCCGCGCGCTCGCCTCGGCGCGCAGCCACTCGATCGCGATCGAGCCGCTGCCGGCGCCCACGTCCCACAGCAGCGCGCCCGGCAGGGGCGCCAGCGCGGCGAGCGTGACGGCGCGCACGTGGCGCTTGGTCAGCTGGCCGTCGTTCTCGTACGCCTCGTCGGGCAGGCCCGCGACGAGCGGGCGCGGTGGCGTGCCGGCCTGCGCGCGGCACTCGATCGCGACGCAGTGCAGCGGGTCGGCCGCCGCGTCTCGCCACTCCTGGGCGCTGGCCTCGACAACGCGCTCGGCCGGGCCGCCGAGCTGCTCCAGCACGACGAAGCGGCTCGGGCCGAAGCCGCTCTCGCGCAGCACGCCGGCGAGCGCCGCCGCGCCGCCCGCTCCCGATGTGTAGACGACCACGCGTCGCCCCGGCTGCAGCAGGCGCGTGACGACGTCGGGCGGCTGCGCGACCGCGCTCACGAGCTCGACCTCGGCGGCCGGCCAGCCGAGCCGCGCGCACGCCAGCGCGAACGCCGAGGGATGCGGGTGGACGACGAGCCGACCCGCGGGCAGCCGGCGCGCGAGCGTCGCGCCGATGCCGTGCAGCATCGGATCGCCGCTGGCGAGGATGCACACACCGCCCGCGCTCCCGGCGTCGCTGCGCTCGACCAGCTCCTCGACGAGCTCCTCTATCGGCGAGGGCCACGGCCGTTGCGTCGCGCTCGTCCGCGGGAGTAGCGCGAGCTGGCGTGGCGAGCCGACGAGCTCCTCGGCGGCGAGCACCGCGCCGCGCGCCGCCTCGCCGAGCCCGGCCCAGCCGTCGGCGCCGATGCCGACGACAACCAGCTGCGCTCGCTGGGTCGCGCTGTCCCCGGCGCTCATCGCGCGGCCCGCAGCGGCGCTGCGCGCTCGCCCGCGGTCGTCGTTGCGTCGATCGCCTGCGCGAGCGCGGTGACGAGGCGCTCGTTCTCCCGCTGCGCGCGCGCGGTCACGCGCAGGTCGCCCGCCCCCAGCCCGGGAAAGGAGGCGGCCGCGCGGACCGCGATTCGCCGCTCGCGCAGCGCGTCCAGCACCGCCGGCCCGTCGGCCACCTCCACCAGGCAGAAGTTCGCGGCCGACGGCCACGTGCGCAAGCCGCACACGCCCGCGAGCCGGCGTTCGAGATCCTCGCGCTCGGCCGCCGCCCGCTCGGCGATCGCCGCGAGTGCGTCGGGGCGCCGCGCGGCAGCCGCGAGCGCCGCCAGCGCGAGCGCGTTCGCGGACCACGGCGGGCGCACCTCGCGCAGTCGCCCGGCGAGCGCCGCGGGCGCGACCGCGTAGCCCGCGCGCAGTCCGGGAATCGCCAGCGACTTGGTGAGGCTGCGCACGACGATCACATCGTCCATGCGCTCGCGCACGAGCGTCGCCGGCTCGCCCGGGACGAGGTCCATGAACGCCTCGTCCACGACCAGCACGCGTCCCGGCCGGCGCAGCGCGAGCAGCGTCGCCGCGGGGTCGAGCGTGCCCGAGGGAGAGGCGGGGTTGCCGACGATCACCACGTCCGCCTCTGCCGGGACCGCGCCCGGGTCGAGCGCGAAGCCGTGCTCGCGCTCGCGTAGCGCGCGAACCACCGGCACCCCGTGCGCGCGCAGCGCCGCCTCCGCCTCGGTGAAGCCGGGGTGCACGCACACGGCGAGCGCCGGGCGCAGCGCCGCCGGAATCAGCCACAGCGCCTCCGCGGCGCCGTTGGTCGGCACGATCTCCTCCCCCTCGCGCCCGTGCAGCGCGGCGATCGCCGCCGCCGCCGCGCGCTCGTCGGGGTAGCGGGAGGCGTTTCGCTCGAGTGCCTCGCGCAGCTCCGCTCGCAGCCACTCCGGGGGCCCGCCGGCGAGGACGTTGACGGCGTGGTCGGCGTCACCGGGGCGCACCGCGCGGTCGCCGTGCACGCGCAGCTCGTTCACATCGCCCGCGTCGACGGCGCTCGATTCGACGTCATGCGGCTCGACATCGGCTCGCCCCACGGCCACGCCCACGCCGCTACCGTGCGGCGGAGCGCCAGCGAGGCTCAGCACCCGCCCGGCCACGACCAGCTCGACGTGCGCGGCGTGGGCGGCAAGCTTCTGCGTCGCCTCGCCGAGCGTGTCGAGCCACGCGCGCGAGGCGCGATCGGGCGGGAGCACGCCCTCGCCCGCCTGCTCGGCGACGACGATCAGCGACAGCGTCGCGGCTGTGTCCGCCACGCGCAGCAGCTCCTCGACCTGCGCCAGCACCTCCTCGCGTGTTCGGGCCAGGGCAGCATGGTCGCGCTCGTCGCCGTCGCTGTGCTCGAACGCGCCCGCCCGGTGCATCGCGCCGGCGATCCACACGCCTAGCCCGTCGAGGAGCACGCACATGCCGCCAGGGCCAGCGTCGCCGTCCGCGCCGGCGAGCGCGTCCGCGAGCCGCGGTCCTGCCTCGACGGTGCTCCACTCGGCTGGCCGTCGCGCGGCGTGTGCGCTGATCCGCTCGGCCATCGCTGGATCGCCGGCGTCCGCGGTGGCGATGTAGCGGACGGGGAGCCCGCTCTCCCGCGCGAGGCGCTCCGCGCGCGCGCTCTTGCCCGAGCGGGTACCGCCGATGACGAGCGTCAGCGTCATGCCGCCGCTGGCTGCGCGGCGCGCGCGGCGGCCACGAAGCGCGACGCCAGCCGCGGGTGCGCGGCCCAGTGGACGTGGAGGTAGCTCGCCTGCACGCCGTCCCGCGCGAAGCCCTCCGCGCGCTCGCTGCCGCGTGCCGACAGCGTCCACGCCGCGGGTGCGTCGTCGTCGGCCGCTTGCGCTCGCTCGTCCTGCGCCGGCTCGACCCGCGTGTAGTGGAACTCGTGCCCGCGCACGCGCTCGCCCGCCGCCAGCCACGGCGTCGCCGTCGCCGCCACCGCCTCGCGGTAGCCCAGCGTGAGACGGCCGGTCATGCGCGCGCGCGCCGGCAGCGCGCCGCACATCTCGTGGCCGTCGAGCTCCCGCGACAGATACAGCAGCCCACCGCACTCCGCGAGCACCGGGCGCCCGGAGGCGGCGAACGCCGCGACCTGTGCGCGCAGGGGTGCGTTCGCCTCGAGCTCCGCGCCATACACCTCCGGAAAGCCGCCTGCCAGCACCAGCGCGCCGGAGTCCGGCGGCAGCGCCTCGTCCACCAGTGGGTCGAACGGCGCCAGCTCCGCGCCCGCCGCGCGCAGCAGCTCCAGGTTCTCCTCGTAGTGAAAAGAGAACGCCGGTCCCGCCGCCAGCGCGATACGCACGCCCCCCGCCGGATCCTCCATGCCCGCAGTTGCGGCGCCCGCGGCGGGCGCGCCGTCCCCGGACGCGCTCCAGCTCGCTCCCGCCAGCCGCGGCGCGCCACGCGCGACCTTCTCTATCTCATCCAGATCCACGCAGCCGGTCATCGCCCGCGTGAGCGTCGCAAGCGCCGCGCGCGTGCTCGCCTCGCGCTCGCCCGCCGGCACCAGGCCGAGGTGGCGCTCGGGCGCGGCGATGCGCTCGTCGCGGCGCAGCGCGCCCAGGACCGGCGGGGTGGGCGGGCTCAAATCAGACACCGCCTCGCGCAGCAGCTGCTCGTGGTGGTCGGATCCCACGCGGTTGAAGATCACGCCCGCCACGTCCACGTCCGGGTCGAACGTGCGGTAGCCGTGCACGATCGCCGCCGCCGAGCGCGCCATCGCCGCCGCGTCCAGCACCAGCAGCACCGGCGCCCGCAGCAGCTTCGCCACGTGCGCCGTCGACGCCAGCTCGCCATGCCCCGACGCCCCGTCGAACAGGCCCATCACGCCCTCGATCACCGCCATGTCCGCGCCCTGCGCGCCGTGGCGCACCAGCGGCGCCATCAGCTCCGGACCACTCAGGAACGCGTCCAGGTTGCGCCCCGGACGCCCCGACGCCAGCGCGTGGTGGCTCGGGTCGATGTAGTCCGGGCCCACCTTGAAGCCCTGCACGCGCAGCCCGCGCGCGCGCAGCGCGCCGATCAGCCCGCACGCCACCGTCGTCTTGCCCGCGCCCGAGCTCGTGCCCGCGATCACCACGCGCGGGATCACGCCACCACCCGCCGCTCGTGCGGCCGCCCCAAGCGGGCCGAGACGAGGCTCCTCAGGTCCGTCACCGACTGCTCCGCCACCGCGCGCTCGGTCAGCCGCTCACCCGACGCGCCGTCGAAGGGCACGAAGCCCTCCGGCACGGGCTCCTCGCGCACGCCCGCCCACGGCCAGCGCAGGCACGGCACCGGCGCGCCGTCGTGGCGTCCGGTCGTCGGGTCGCAGCCGTGGTCCGGGGACACGTGCAGTGTCGCCGCGCCGTCGCCCGGCCTCGCGCGCCGCGCCCGCAGCGCATCCGCCAGCCGCGCCAGCAACTGCGCGTCGACCGCCTCGATCGCCGCCACCTTCGCGGGTGCGTCGTGTTCGTGCGCCGCCTCGTCGGGCGAGCCCACGTGCACCACCACCTGCGTGGCGCCCGCGTCGAGCGCCGCGAGCGCCGCCGTTGCCTTCGCCGCCAGGTCGGTTCCAGGCCTGCCGGTCGCGCCCGGCGGGACCACGGTGCGCGCGCCCATCAGGCGCGCGATGCCGATCGCCGCGCCGCGAGCGCCGATCACCACCGTCTCCTCGCTCAGTCTACGCGGCAGCATCGTGCCCCTCGGCCACACCAGCAGCTCATCCCCGAGCATCCCCGCGCCAAGCTCGATCCCCAGCAGCTCGGCCTCGAGCGTCGGCGTGCGCTTCGCCCTCACCGCCGGGTCCGGCCCCACGATCAGCATGCGGTGGCCGCCGAGGTGGTGCACGCGATGCTCGGGAACGCCGCCTCGGACCGGAACGCGCGCGGCGAGCGCTCGGGCGAGCATGCGCGCCGCCGCCGCCGCGTCGGCCCGGTCGCGCCGGTCCACGCGCCACGCGCGCTCGCCCTCGCCCAGCTCGATCTCGTGCGCCGCCGCCTCGATCGCCGCGCGGTCGACCGGCGCCTGCGGCACCCACCCCAGCAGCGCCGGGATCGCGCTCTCCGAGCCCGCCGGAAGACCGCGCGCCACCGTGCGCAGGCGGATCACCGAGCCCTCCGCCGCGAGGCGGTCGAGCACCGGCGTGCGTGCGCGCTCCAGGCTCGTCGGCTCCTCGCCCAAGGGCTCGCTCGCGCCGTCGAGGATCACCCTCACGTCGACTCGCCTCACCACTCGATCCCCTGCTGCGCGCGGATGCCCGCTTCCATCGGGTGCTTGACCTTGACCACCTCGGACACCAGGTCCGCCGCCTCGATCAGCTCGGGCGGCGCGTCGCGGCCCGTGATCACCACGTGCTGGAAGCCAGGACGCGCGCGGATCGTCTCGATCAGCTCCTCCACGTCGATCCAGCCCCACTTGATCGGGTAGGTGATCTCGTCGAGCAGCAGGAACTCATAGCGCTCGGCCGCGATCGCGCGCTTGACCTCCTCCCAGCCCTCGCGCGCCAGCGCCTCCGACTCCTCCAGATCGCGCGACAGCCACGACCAGCCGTCGCCCATCTTCTCCCAGTCGATCCCGCCCCCCTCCGGGGACGATGCGAGCGCCGCGGCCGCCTTCGCCTCCCCCACCTTCCACTTGCCCGACTTCACGAACTGGTACACCCCGCAGCGGTAGCCGCGCGCCCACGCGCGCAGCAGCATCCCGAACGCTGAGGTGCTCTTGCCCTTGCCGTGGCCCGTCACCACGATCAGCAGCGGCTTGTCGCGCGGTTTGCGCCGCTTGGGATCTGCGCTTCCGAGGTCCGTCATGCAACCCTCCTTAGGTGGTGCAGCTGGGCGCCGGCCGCGGCCGCTACGGCGCCGGCCAGCCCGAGCCGGACCGGGCCGTCCTCGATGTCTACGACGTGGACCGCGCTCGCCGCGCGCCCGAGACGTGCGGCCGCGACCGGAATCTCGCGAGTGGGGTCGTGCACCCGCCCGTCGGTGAGTACCACCGCGATCGCGCGGCGACCGGGCTCGCGCAGAGCCTCATTCGCGATCAGGCGCTCCGCCGCATCGAGGCCGACGGCAAGGGGGGTGCGCCCGCCGGCGGGGAGCGAGCGGATCGCCTCGGCGGCGCGCTCGAGCGGCGCTCCGGGCACGATCACGACTTCTGCGGAGCGGTTTCTGAACGCGATCAGCCCGACACGGTCGCGGCGCGCGTACGCGTCGCGCAGCAGCTCCAGCAGCGCGCCCTTCACCCGCGCCAGTCGCCGCCGGGCGCCCATCGAGCCGCTCGCGTCCACCACCAGGCACAGGAACGCGCCCTCGCTTCCGGCGCGGATGGCAGTACGTACGTGCTCGGCGGGTGCGCCCAGCAGCCGGGCGTGCAGGGTCGCCACGATCGCCACGTCCTCGTCGGCTGAGTGCGCTGGGCGCGAGTCGATTGCCCCCGCCTGCGGTCCGCTCGTGCGCGCGCGGCGTCCCAGCGGCCCCGTTCCGTGGCCGACCAGTGTGAGCGCCGCCGCCGGCAAACGCGCGGGGGCGGGCGAATCGCGGCGCTGCCTGGGCGCCGGTGCGGCGGGATCAGTGTCTCCCGCCTGCTCGTTCGTGTCTTCCCCGCCGGGAGGTGTATCGCTATGGCTATCGCCTGGCGCAGCGGTGTTGCTACTTGCGCGTGCTGTATCACCATGGCTATCGCTTGGCGCGGTGGTGTTACCTCTTTCGCGTGGTGTATAGCCATGGCTATCGCTCGGTGCTGAGCCGGTATGTGCACGGCCGTTCGTCCCGGCCGGACCGGTGCCATTCGGCGGCTCGTCGTCGGGCCCATCGTCGTCCGGTCCTCCGTCGCCCGGCGAGCCGTCGAGCGCGCGCTCTACGTCCTCCGGGTCGGGCTGGTGGCCGTCCAGCGGGTCTCTGCGGCGGCGGTGGGGGAGGGCCAGCGCCGCGGCGCGGCGGACATGCGACTCGTCGACCTCCTCCACCCCGTCGAGTGCCGCGAACGCTCTGGCTGCGCGCGCTGTCACGAGGTCGCCGCGCACGCCGTCGATGCCCAGCTCGGCGCACGCGCCGGCGATTCGCAGCAGCTCGCGCTCGGGCAGGCGCACGGCCTCCAGGCGCTCACGCGCGGCGGCGATGCGTGCCGCCAGCTCGCGCTCGGCGTGCTCGTATCGCTCGACGAACGTCGCGGGGTCGCGCTCGAAGGACAGGCGCCGTCGCACGATCTCCGCTCGCTCACCCGGGTTGCGCGGCGCGCGCACCTCCACACCCAGGCCGAAGCGGTCGAGCAGCTGCGGGCGCAGCTCGCCCTCCTCCACGTTCATCGTGCCCACGAGGATGAAGCGCGCGTCGTGCTCCACCGACACCGCCTCGCGCTCAACCCGCGCGACTCCGGACGCGGCGGCATCGAGCAGCGCGTCCACCAGGTGGTCCGCCAGCAGGTTGACCTCGTCGACGTACAGGATGCCCTGGTGCGCGCGCGCGAGGATGCCCGGCTCGAACACGTGGTCTCCGGCGAGCGCCTGGCGCAGATCGAGCGCGCCCACCAGCCGGTCGAGCGTCGCGCCCAGCGGCAGCTCCACGAGCGGCGCCGCGCGCAGCTCCATGACCGCGTCGGAGGAAACCATCCCGCCGGGCGCCGCCTGCCCGGGGCCGAACGCGTACGTCTCCGCGACCGCCGCCTCCACGGGTGGCAGCAGCGGCGCGAGCGCACGCACGGCCGTCGACTTCGCCGTCCCGCGCTCGCCGCGCACGAGCACGCCGCCGACCTCAGGCGAGACCGCGTTGACCAGCAGCGCCTCGACCAAGGGCTGCTGGCCGACGATCGCGCTCAGCGGGAAACGCTCCGTGGCCGTCGTGGCGATCATGTCCCCGCCTCCTCCAGCTCACCCTCTAGCGCGAGGAAGCGATCGCGGATCTGCGCGAGCGTGCCGTCCTCGGGCGCCGACCACAGGCCGCGATCGGCAGCCTCCAGCAGTCGCTCGGCGATCGCGCGCGCGGCCCACGGGTTCGAGCGTGACATGAACGCCGCCACGTCGTCGTCGAGCAGATAGCGCTCCGCGATCTGCTCGTACATCCAGTCTTCCGCCACGTTCGCCGTGGCGTCGTAGCCGAACAGGTAGTCGACGGTCGCGGACAGCTCCGACGCGCCCTTGTAGCCATGGCGGATCATCGACGCGATCCAGCGCGGGTTGGCCACGCGCGCGCGGAACACCCTGCGCGTCTCCTCCGCGAGCGTGCGCGAGACCACGCGCGAGGGGTCGGAGCTGTCGCCCAGGTACGCCGCGGGCTCGCGGCCGGTGAGCGCGCGCACCGTCGCGACCATGCCGCCGTGGTATTGGAAGTAGTCGTCGGAGTCGAGGATGTCGTGCTCGCGCGAGTCGACGTTCTTGACCGCCGCCTCGATCCGCGCGAAGCAGTCGCGCATCGACTCGCGCGCCGGCGTTCCATCGAGGGCGCGGCCGTACGCGTAGCCGCCCCACGCCTCGTACACAGCCGCCAGGTCCGCGTCGCCGCGCCAGCCGGGCGACTCGTCGTGCCCGTCGAGCAGCTGCAGCAGCCCCGCGCCGTACGTGCCCGGCTTCGAGCCGAACACGCGTGTCGTCGCACGCCGCCACGCGCCGTCCGCGCCCAGCTCGGCCGCCAGGCGCTCCGCGTCGGCGCGCGCGTGGGCGGCGACGAAGTTGGACTCGTCGGGCTCCTCCAGCACGGCGACCGCCGCCACCGCGTCGTCGAGCAGCGCGATCAGGTGCGGGAACGCATCACGGAAGAAGCCCGAGATGCGCACCGTCACATCGATGCGCGGGCGGCCCAGCTCCTCGAGCGCGATCACCTCGATGCCGGTCACGCGCCGCGACTCCGGGTGCCACTTGGGGCGCACTCCCAGCAGCGCCAGGATCTCCGCGATGTCATCGCCCTGCGTGCGCATCGCCGACGTGCCCCACGCCACCAGCCCGATCATCCGCGGCAGCTCGCCAGTCTCGCGGCGGTGGCGCTCCAGCAGCGCGTCCGCCAGGCGCTGCCCCACTTCCCACGACAGCTCCGACGGCAGCGAGCGCGGGTCGACCGAGTAGAAGTTGCGCCCCGTCGGCAGCACATCCAGGCGCCCGCGCGTGGGGCTGCCCGACGGCCCCGCGGGGACGTGGCGCCCGTGCAGCGCCGCCAGCACGTGCTCGATCTCCTCGCCCGTGCGGCGGATGCGTGGCACCACCTCGCGCGCGGCGAAGCGCAGCGCGCGCTCGACTCCCGCGTCCGAGCGCCCGAGCACGTCCGTGCACACACGCTCGACCGCGTCAGCGTCCCAGTCGCTCTCAGCCAGCGCGTCGAGCAAAGCCATCTGCGCCGACTCCACGCGATCGACCAGGTCTCCCGCGCTGGCCGACGGCCCGCGGAAGCGCTCGATCAGCTCGGCCGGCGCATCCGTCGGTGTCCCCGGCGCCGCCACCAGCGCCGGCTCGTCGAGGCCGAACGCCGCGCCCACCGCGCGTCTCAGCCCGGGCACGTCGCCCGACCCGAGGCGCAGCATCGCCGCTGTCAGCCCGCGCAGCTGCTCGCCCTCCGGCGCCTGGCCGAGCACGTGCAGGCCGTCCTTGATCTGGATGTCCTTCACCTCGCACAGGTAGCCGTCGATGTGCTGCACCAGCTCGCCGAGATCGTCGGGGCGTTGATGGATATCGAGGTCTGCCTGCAGGTTGGCGCGCTCGATCGCCGACCAGATGCGCGCCGCGAGCGCCGGCAGCTTGGGTGGGTCGAGCAGCTCAAGGCGCGCGTACTCGTCCAGCAGCGCCTCCAGCTCCGCCAGCTCGTCGTAGGTGTCCGCGCGCATCATCGGCGGCACCAGGTGGTCGACGATCACCGCGTGCGCGCGGCGCTTGGCCTGCACGCCCTCGCCGGGGTCGTTCACGACGAACGGGTACACCAGCGGGATGTCGCCGAGCGCCGCGTCCGGCGCGCACGCCGGTGACAGCGCCAGCATCTTGCCCGGCAGCCACTCCAGCGTGCCGTGCTTGCCCAGGTGCACGATCGCGTCCGCCCCCCAAACCGCGTCCAGCCAGCGGTAGCACGCGAGGTAGTGGTGTGTCGGCGGCAGCTCCGGGTCGTGGTAGATGCCCACCGGATCCTCGCCGTAGCCGCGCGGCGGCTGGATCGCCACCAGCACGTTGCCCAGCTCCAGGCCCGCGATCACGAAGTCCTCTCCATCCAAGTACCTGTCGCCGGGCGCCGGCCCCCAGCGCTCCTCGATCCCGGCGCGCAGCTCCTGCGGCAGCGTGCGGTACCAGTCGACGTAGTCGGCCACCGGCAGGCGCAGCGGCGAGTCCGCGAGCTGCTGGTCGGTCAGGAACTCCGGGTCATGGCCGCCGCTCGCGATCAGCGCGTGCATCAGCTCGTCGCCGTCCGCGAACGGCCGCTCCACCGTCATGCCGTCCACGTGCAGCGCGTCGAGCAGCGCCAGCGCGCTCGCCGGCGTGTCCAGGCCCACCGCCATGCCGACCTTCGCGTGCCTCGTCGGGAAGCTCGTCAGCAGCATCGCCACGCGCCGGCGCTCGGCCGGCACGTGGCGCAGGCGCGCGCTGCGCACCGCCAGTCGCGCCACGCGCGCGCAGCGCTCGGCGTCCGGCACGTAGCGCGGCACCGGCGCGCCCACCGGCGAGCCCTCCGAGTCGCGCTCCTTGAACGAGATCACGCCGCCCAGGATGCGCCCGTCGAACTCCGGGATCGCCACCTGCGTCGCCGCGTCCAGCGGCGCCAGCCCCGAGTCGGACTCCAGCCACGCCGCGCGCGAAGCCGTCGCGCACACCGCCTGGATCACCGGCACGTCCAGCGCCGCCAGTGCGCTCGCGTCCCATTCCTGCCACTGCTCGCCCACGCCCTCGCCGTCCCCCGCCGTCGCGTCCGCCGCCCCCGAGCCGCCCGTCGCCAGCATCGTCACCACCAGCGCGTCCACACGGCCGTCCAGCAGCGTCAGCGCCGGCACCGAGCCGCCCGGCCGATCCGCGCTCGCCGGCTCGCGGCGCAGTGTGTAGCTCCACACCGCCAGCGCGTTCGCGCCCGCGTCCTCGATCGCCGCGCAGATCGCGTCCACGAACGCCGTGTTGCCCGTCAGGCGGTGCGAGCGGTAGAAGCAGAAGCCCACCGTCGGGCGGTCCGCGTCATGGCGAGCGAGCACCTCGTCGAGCTCCACGTCGCCCACGCCCGGCAGGTACACGCCCAGGTCGGGCACGTCGTGCGGCGGGTCGAACCCGTGCCCTTCCAGTAGGAACGTGTCCGCCAGGAAGCGCAGCAACTGCTCCACGTTCTCCACATCGCCGTGGCGCAGATACTCGCCCGCCTGCGCCACCGCCCCCGCAGGAGCCAGCGACAGCCCCGTCATCTCCGCGTCCGGCTGCGCCTCGCCACCCAGCGCCAGCAGCGCGATCCCCCGCTCGCCGCAACGCTCGCGCAGCACGTCGAACCCGTCCGGCCAGCCGCGACGCCCACCCAGGATCCTGCAAAGCACCACCCGCGCGCCGTCGAGGACGTCATTTACTAGAGCCTCCGCTGGCGCTCCGGCCGGGTTCGCGCAGCGCACCTCCGGAAAGTCGCCCGGGAGGCGTTCCACGGCCGTCGCGGCCGCCAGGATCTCCGTGTCCGCGGTCGTTATGAAGCGCAGCAAGGTCGCACCTCCGTCGCGATACTGGGCAGATCCCCGGGTACGCCGCCTTCGATCAGCGCGGTCAGCTGCTCGGTGTCGAGGTGCGTCTCCACGAGATCGCCGAGCAGGTCGAGGCGTGCCTCGCGCGCGGCGGCAAACGAAGTCGTCCCCGGCACGAACCGCCGTCCACGCAAGGAGGCCACGTGCCCAAGCAGCGCCCGCCGAAACTCATCGTGCTCGAGCACGCCGTGCCAGGAGGTGCCGATCACCGACCCGGCGCGGCAGCCGTCCGGCTCGCCATCGTCGGCGATGAAGAGACACTCGCCCGCGCGTACGCGCCCATGCCTGATCTCATAACCCCCGACCTCGGCGCCGAGCCAAGCGCAATGACCGGCACGCGTACGCAGCACCTTGTCCGCATCGAACCGCGTTGACGCCGGCAGCACGCCAAGTCCCTCCACCTCGCCGGCCCCAGACTCAAAATCATCGACGATCCGTTCGCCCAGCAGCTGGTATCCGCCACAGATGCCCAGGATCGGGTCCCCGGCGCCCGCGCGCGCCTGGAGTGCCTCAGCGAGGCCTGAGCTGCGCAGGCGCGCCAGGTCCTCCACCGTCGCCTTCGTGCCCGGCACCACCACCAGGTCCGCGCGCTCCACGTCCGCCACCGAGCGCGTGAAGCGCACGCGCACGCCCGGCTCGCTCGCCAGCGCGTCCACGTCCGTGAAGTTGCTCATCCAGCGCAGGCGGATCACCGCCACGTCGAGCGTGTCCGCTGACGTCCGCGCCTCCGGGCGCGGCGCCTCCAGCGCCAGCGAGTCCTCCACGTCCATCCACAGGTCCTCCACGTGCGGCAGCACCCCCAGCGTCGGGCGACCCGTCAGCTCCCGCAGCTGCGCCAGGCCCGGGTCGAGAATCGACCGGTCGCCGCGGAACTTGTTCACCACGAAGCCCGCCATCTGCGCCTGGTCCGCCGGGTCCAGCAGCGCCAGCGTGCCGAACAGCGACGCGAACATGCCACCGCGGTCGATGTCCGCCACCAGCAGCACCGGCAGCTCCGCCGCGCGCGCCAGGCCCATGTTCACCAGATCCGCGTCGCGCAGGTTGATCTCCGCCGGGCTGCCCGCGCCCTCGCACACCACCACATCGAAGCGCGCGCGCAAATCCGCCAGCGCCTGCGCCACGATCGGTCGCAGCGCGTGCTTGAGCTCCTGGTAGGAGCGCGCGCTCGCATCCGCATACGGCCTGCCCATCACCATCACCTGGCTGTGGCGCTCGCCCGACGGCTTGATCAGGATCGGGTTCATCGCCGCCTCCGCCTCCACCCCCGCCGCCTGAGCCTGCACCGCCTGCGAGCGCCCGATCTCCCGGCCCTCGCGCGTCACCACCGAGTTCAGCGCCATGTTCTGTGCCTTGAACGGCGCCACGCTCACGCCCGCGCGGTGCAACCAGCGGCAGATGCCCGCCGTCACCAGCGACTTGCCCGCGTTCGACTGCGTGCCGCACACCAGCAGCGCTCCCTTCATCGTGCGCTCCCTCGCGTGGGCCTTCGTGCCCGCTCACGGCCGGGCCTTCGCTCGCGTTCTCGTGGGAGGCGGTGTCCACTTTTGACGTGGTGTATCGCCATGGTTATACACCACTCGCGGTGGGATGAAGTACACGCCGCAGGCCCGCCGCGAAGAGCGCGCAAACGGCCGCCGCCGCGGCCCCCACCGCCAGCGACAGGCGGGCCGCGCGGTGGACGTCCTCCACGCCCGGCGTGCGGCCGTGGCCGAGCCGCGGGCGCGACTCCACGCGTCCGTCATAGGAGAGCAGCCCGCCCAGCGACAGACCCAGCGCTCCCGCGAACGCCGCCTCCACGCGCCCCGCGTTCGGGCTCGGATGCGCGCCGCCGTCGCGGCGGACCGTCGCCGCCGCCTCCAGCGGCGAGCCGCCCACGAGCGGCGCCGTCACGCACGCCAGCGTCGCCGTCATGCGCGCTGCCGGCCAGCTCATCACGTCATCGAGCTTCGCCGCCGCCCAGCCGAACTGCTCGTAGCGCTCGCTGCGGTGTCCCACCATCGCGTCCAGCGTGTTCGCCGCGCGGTACGCCGCCACTCCCGCCGGGCCCGCGATCGCCGCCCACAGCAGCGCGCCCACCACCGCATCGCCCGTGTTCTCCGCCACCGACTCCACCGCCGCGCGGCACACGCCCGCCCCGTCCAGCGTCGTCGCGTCGCGCCCACACAGCGCGCGCAGCGCCACTCGCGCGCGGTCGAGCTCTCCGCGCTCCACCAGGTCGGAGACATTCAGCGCCTCGCGCCGCAGCGAGCGCCCGCCCAGCGCCACCCACGTCAGCGCCGCCAGCACCACGTTTCGCCCAAGGCCCCCGCGCGTCGCAGCGCGCCCGCGCGTGGCAGGGCGCAGGCGCGAGGCGCCGCGTGCGAGCAGCTCCGCGCCGAGCGCCGCCGTGGCCACCAGCGTTGCCGTCACCGCCGCTCCGCGCACGCGTGTGGGCGCGTACGCCGCGCGCTCGAGCGCCAGTGTCGCGCGTCCGAAGCCCGCCACGGGATGCCAGCGGCGCGGGTCGCCAGCCACCAGGTCGGCGGCGTAGCCGGCCAGCAGCGGCGCCGCGCTCACCGCACCGGCGTTCACGCCCGGAGAGCGAGGCTTCGATCCGACGTCGTGCCCATCGGTACCTCCTCGGGATCGTGCGTCCCGTCGTGGGAAGGTCCGCGGCGGGCGAGTCTCTGGCTCCCGGCAGCGACGTCCGGTCACAGTGGCGCGACCGCCCCGGTCTCTCACCGGGTTCCTCGCACCGCCACGCTTACCACGCCGATGCTACCTGCTGGCGGGCGGCGCGGCTGATCGGCTGGGTCTAGTGTTGCCGGCGATGACCGACGATCAGCGCCCCGCAGGTCTGGACGAGCGCTTCACGCGCCCGCCCACGCCCCCCGGCTTCGATCGCTCGCGCGCCGCCGAGCGCGCCGCGGACCCGCGCGGCTGGCGCTACGACGACGCCGAGCGGGCGACCGTCCACCGCGTGATCGCCGAGCGCCGCGACGTGCGGCGCTTTCGCCCCGACGCCGTCGACGACGACATCCTCGGCCGCGTCCTCGCCGCCGCGCACCGTGCTCCCTCGGTCGGGCTGATGCAGCCGTGGCGGCTGATCGTCATCCGCGACATCGACACCAGGATGGCCGTCCGACGGCTCGCCCAGCGCGAGCGCCTGCGCCAGGCAGACAGGTTCGACGAGCGCACCCGTCAGTTCCTCGACCAGAAGGTCGAGGGCGTCATCGAGGCTCCCATCGGCGTGTGCGTGTGCTGCGACCACGGCCAGCCCGACGTCGAGGTGCTCGGGCGCGGCACGATCCCCGACACCGACATCTACAGCGCCGCCTGCGCCGTGCAGAACCTGTGGCTCGCCGCCCGCGCCGAGGGGCTGGGCGTCGGCTGGGTCAGCTTCTACCGCCCAGAGGACCTGCGCGCGCTGCTCGGCATCCCCGCCCGCGTCGACCCCATCGCCTACCTCTGCCTCGGCTGGCCCGACGAGCGTCCGCTGCGCCCCGGCCTGGAGGCCGCCGGATGGTCCTCGCGTATGACACTCGACGCCGTCGTCATGGACGAGCGCTGGCGCGAGGATCACGCGAGCCCGATCACCGCCGGCGGGCGTCAGCCGGTGGCCTCGCACGCGCACGCCCCCGATCTGGTCGCCGACCGCGCACCGGTCGCACCGCGCATCGGTCCCGACCGCGCGGCGGCGATCGCCGCGCGCGATCGTCTCGACCGGCTGGTCAAGCCCGTCGGCAGCCTTGGCGCGCTCGAGGCGCTGATCGAGCGCTGGGCCGCGGTCACCGGCGGACCACCGCCATCGCGCGCGCGCGCGGGCGTGCTCATCTGCGCCGCCGACCACGGCCACGTCGGCCGCGGGACGAGCCTGTTCGACAGCGCCGTGTCCGCGCAGGTCGCCGCCGCCGCCGCCCGCGGCGAGACCGCCGTCGGTGTGCTCGCGCGCCGTGGCGGGCACGATCTGCTGGTCGTCGACGTCGGTCTCGCCGGTCCCACGCCGCCAGGCGTGCGCGACGCGAAGATCGCGCCCGGCAGCGCCGACATGACCACCGGACCCGCGCTTTCCGCCGCCGAGCTGGACAGCGCGCTGGACACGGGCGCGGCGCTCGCGCGCGAGCTGGCCGAGCGCGACGTCGACTGCCTCGTGCTCGGCGAGATCGGCATCGGCAACACCGCCACCACCGCCGCGCTCGTGTGCGCGCTCACCGGCGCCTCACCGCAGCTGGCCGTCGGGCGCGGCACGGGCGTTGACGCCGCCGGCCTCGAGCGCAAGCGCGCGATCGTCACCGCCGCGCTCGAGCGCCACGGTGCGCCCGGCGAGCCGCGGCCGCTGGCCGCGCGCGAGGCCCTGTGCCGCGTGGGCGGACTGGAGCTCGCCGCGCTCGCCGGCGCCGCCGTCGAGGCGGTGCGCGTGCGCCTGCCCGTGCTGCTCGACGGCTACGCTGTCACCGTCGCCGCGCTGGCCGCCGTCGGGCTCGACCCGGCGGTCGGCGAGGTGCTCATCGCCAGCCACCGCTCGGCCGAGCCCGGACACGACATCCTCCTGGCCGAGCTCGGGCTCGAGCCGCTGCTCGACCTGCGGCTCCGTCTCGGCGAGGCGTCCGGCGCGCTGCTCGCGCTGCCGCTGATCGAGGCCGCCGGCACGCTGCACGCGGGCATGGGCACGTTCGAGGAGTCCGGCGTTGCCCGCTCACGCTGACACGCCCGCGGCGGTCACGCGGTCGTTTCGCCCGAGGGACGGCCTTGCCAGCGCGATCACCTTCCTCACGATCGTGCCACTGCCCGTCGGCGCCGACGCCGGGCTGGGCGGCGCGGCAGTGTGGTTCCCCGTCGTCGGCGCCGCCGTCGGCGGTCTGACCGGCGGCGTACGACTGCTGGCGGGAGCGGCGTTCGCGCCGAGCGTCGCCACCGTGCTCGCGATGATCGCGCTCGTGATCGCCACCGGCGCGCTTCACCAGGACGGGCTGGCGGACACCGCCGACGGCCTCGGCGCGCGCGGCGCCCGCGCCCGGCGTCTGGAGGTCATGCGCGACTCCTCCACAGGCGTGTTCGGGGCGCTCGCGTTGATCGCGTGGGCGCTGCTGCTGTTCACCACGCTCACCTCGCTCGACGGCGACCGTGCGCTGCGCGCGCTCGTCGTCGCGTGCGCGCTCGCGCGCTGGGCCGCGCTCGCGCATGCCGCCGCCACGCCCGCCGCGCGATCCGACGGCCTCGGCGCCGCGCTGCGCGTCGGGCGCCCTGCGCTGGTCGTCGCCACGGTCGTCTGCGTGATCGCCGCGCCCGCCATCGCCGGCCCCGTGCCGGGCGCCGCCGCGATCGGGGCGGCAGTCGTCGTCGCCGGGCTGTCGGTCGCCTTCGCCCGGCGCACGCTCGGCGGTCGCACCGGAGACACGCTCGGCGCCACCGTCGCCGTCGCCGAGGTCGCCGTGTGCGTCGTGCTGCTGGGGGTTTGGCAGGGCTGACTTGTCAGCTCGGGGGCGAACCGGCCGGCGGCGCGTTCGCCGCCGCCAGCGCCGCCAGGAAAGGCTCGCGCGATGAGGGGTCGCAGTGCTCGGCTTCCAGCGCGCTCATCTCCGCGTCAGGGTTCGCGCCCGCGGGGAAGTCCCGTCCGCCGGGCCCGCACGCGAGCGCCAGCGGTGAGCGCCCGTCCCACGCCTGGCCCGGGACAGTCACATCCAGCTCGATGCGCTGCCCGTCCAGCTCGATCGTGAGATACCGGTGCACGTCGATGAGCCCGCCGTCCGGCACCGTCGCCGCGATCGTCTCACCGAACAGCTCGCGGGCGCGATCGCGGTCGAGCCGGTGGACGCGGTGCGCGAGCTGCGGCTGGGTCGCGGGGAAGCGCTGCGCGAGCACCTGCGCGAGGAACAGGTGCTTGGTGGCGCTTGTGCCGCGAGCCTCCAACAGCATGCCTTCCACGGTCGGCTCGCTCGGTAGGCCGTATGGCAGTGCGCGCATCGCTTCCACGAGCTCGACCAGCGAGCAGTCCGCGCGGAACAGAGCGCCAAGGGCGGCGCGTTCGCCCGCGCTCAGATGGGGCCACAGGGCCTCGTAGCCGATGAAGTCGAACAGTTTCACCCCGGCCTGCAACGGGCGGGGCGCCAGCGCCAGCCGGTTGGCGCCCACGCCGAACGGCTGCGCGTCCGCGAACGCTAGCTCGCTGAAGCCCTCGCGCTTGAAGGTCTCGCGGATGTACGGCGCGAGGTCGGGCGCTCGGCGATGGCGGGTCCAGATGACAGTCGCCCCAGGGGCGCACAGCTGCTCCAGGTTGCCGATCGTGTTGGCGATGTCCGCCGCCGAGATGTTGCCGAACACGCCACATACGAGGATCACATCGGCCGGAACCGCGCCCGCGTAGGCGTCGGTCAGCGAAGCGTCCCCAGCCACCACCTCGACTGCCTCCAGGCCCGTCGCGCGGGCTGCCGCTCTCGCCAGCAGCGCGTTCTGCGCGTCCAGCTCCACCAGGCGCGCGCTGACGTCCGCGCGCCGCGGATGCTCCGCCAGCACGCCGATGATGTCGTGGCCCTGTCCCGCGCACACGCTGATCGCGCGGATCGGCCCCTGGGGCGAGCGCTCCAGCGCGCCGCGCAGCTGCGCCTGCACCAAGGCCAGGCGCCGCCCCAGGTCGGAGTCGGGGTTCTCATAGCCCGCATGCCACGCCCGCCAGTCGACGGACGTCTGCCTTGCGCTGCCAGCGCCTGCCACAGCGGCCGACTTTACATGCCGCTCAGGCGCTCGGCTCGAGCGTGCCCGACGCGACGTCGCCGCGGGCGATCGCCTCCCGCCGCCAGCGCAGGTAGCCGGGTCCGGTGTTGCGCAGCGATCGGGGCATCAGCGGGGTCACCGTGCGCAGCCCGGCGCCGAGCGCGCGCAGCTCCAGCTCGTTGGCGCGCGTCCAGTCGAGCCCGAAGCGCGCACGCAGCGCGGGCGGCAACAGCCCTGTGGTCGTCAGCCCGACGAAATGCCCCAACGGCATGCGCACCACGGGCCACAGCGGGCGGTACAGGGTCGAGAGCGCGGGTGGCGCCGGCCGTGCGAGCGCCGTCAGCACTTCGTCGACGGCGGCAGTGTGCTGGAGCTCGCGACCGACCATTCCCGCGACGTAGCCGCGGAAGCCCTGCCAGCCCTCCGGCAGATCGCCGTCGCGGATGCCCAGCAGCCGGCCGAGCGAGCGCCACTCGGCCCACAGCTGCTCGCGCTGCTCGTCGCTGAACGGTCGCCCGAAGCGCTCATGCGCGGCCACGATTCCCTCGGCGAGCGTCGCGTGCACCCACGCATACGCGGCGGGCTCGAGCGCGTGGTAGCGCACGCCGTCCGGCCGCGTGCCCTTGATCTGCTTGTGAAACGAGCGGATCCTGCCGCCCATCTCGCCGGCCGCCCGCGGGCTGGCGTACACGATCGTGCACGCGTAGTCGAGCGTGCGCAGCAGGCGCCCCCACGGGTCGCGCTGGAACTGGGAGTGCTCGCTCACGCCCGCGCCGACCGTCGGGTGGGAGACCTGCAGCAGCAGCGCATAGCCGGCCGCGATCAGGACCCGCGCGTCGCCGGCGCGTCGCCAGGTGATCGTGCGCGAGTGGATGCCTGGCATTTGGCTGTCCAAGGATACTTACAGCCGTGAACGAGCAGATCGGCATCCGCTGCGGGTCGCGTTGCTGCTGCGCAACGCGATCGGAGTGCAGCTCACCGAAGGCCGTCGAAGCACGCATCCAGCTCGACACGCTGGCCAATCTGCGCCGTCCGGGCAATCAAGAGAGCTGCAAGGCCATCATGTCCAGCCCGGGGACTCGTTCGAAGTGACGCATGTTGGCGGTTCCCACCCGCCATCCAGCGGACATCGCCGTGGCCGCGACAAGTCGATCGTGGGCTCCCACTTCAGTGCCGGATGCGGCCAGGCCGGCCCAGAGCCGCGCGTGCACCCGCGCCACGAGTAGATCGAATGAGAGCGTTGGGAATGCCACCAGCACGGCCTCCACAAACGCCTCGCGCCGCGCGCGATGCTCCTCCGTGGCTCGGTGCACTCCATGCAACAGCTCCGACGCCGTGATCGCGGCGATTCCCACGTCCTCATCTGCGCCCAGTTGCGTCTGCAGGCGCTCTGCGATCGTGGCCATGGCGCCCGCGACGGGTAGGCGGCGCACTGCCCGCTCGAGCTCGATGAAGACTGTCGTGTCTAGGACTGTGCCCATGGATCGGCCGGTACCGGTCCGACGGTGTCCAGCACGGCCTCCATGTCGTCGGCGAAGGCGGGATCGGGCGGCGCAGCCTGTGTGAGCAGGGCGAGCGCCTCGCTCAGGGGCCGTCCGTGACGAGAGGCGGCCATCGGTGGATGATCGTCGGGGTGGACGATGACGTAGGCCGGCCGCTCCCGGTTGAAGACCACGATCTTCTCGTGATGTGCCACCGCCTCTCGTGCCCACCGAGGAATCCGGACGTCGTCAGCTTTGATTGTCGCCATGAGCGGATGGTACCGCAGAGCCGTACGGAAGCGTACGGAATGGCTATGATTGCGCCCGTGCCCACCTTCCGTGGCCGGCGGCGAGCGAGCTCACGCGAGCGGCCAGC
Organism: Solirubrobacteraceae bacterium; assembly: GCA_035484215.1. Classification (GTDB taxonomy): domain Bacteria; phylum Actinomycetota; class Thermoleophilia; order Solirubrobacterales; family Solirubrobacteraceae; genus Palsa-744. The sequence continues at coordinate 118,871 of DATHPE010000008.1, forward strand.
GGCAGGCCGAGCAGCGACACGCCGGCCATCGCCAGGAACGCGGCGAGCGGGTGGTGAACGAGGATCTGCACGAGCAGCGCGACCACCAGGCCGCCGAGGTTGCCCGCCAGCCATACGATCGCGCCGGCGGTGCCCGCGGCGGCGCCCGCGAGCTGCTCGGCGGCGGTGAGGATCACCGGCAGCGCAGGCAGCAGCACCACGCCCATCGCCACGATCGCCAGCGCGCGCACGCCCAGCCACGGCATCGCGCCCAACGCGACGCAGCCGGCGCAGCCGATGAGCACGGCGGTGCGCATGAAGCCGCGCTCGGCGCGGTGGCGGGCGACGAGCGGCGGAAGCACGGCGCAGCCGACGATGCCGGCGACGACCATCCCCACCAGCAGCCCGCCGGCCGTCGTTTCAGAGATGCCCGAGGGTTGCAGCAGCGTCTGCAGCCACGTGGCCAGCGCGACGAAGATGCCGAAGCCGACGAACACCAGGCCGCACAGCGTGCGCATCGGCGGCATCGCCCACAGCGCCCGCGCGGCGCTGCCCTCGATCGCCGCGTGCTCCTCGCTCTTGTGCCCCGGGCGGCGCAGCACGAGCGCCAGCGCCAGCGCAGGGATCACCGACAGCACGGCCTCGATCACGAGCAGCCGCTCGAGCTGTCCGTGCGCACCGAGCGTCGGACCAAGCACGAGCGCCAGCACCATCCCGACGAAGCTGCCCGCCGAGCCGACCGCGATGCCGGTCGCGCGCTGATCCACGGGCAGGTACTCGCCCGCGAGCTTGCTGACCGCGCTCAGCACCACCGGCTGCGCGACCGCGACCAGCACCTGGCCGGCCATCGCCCACGCGAACGTCTCGCCGCCCAGGCGCACCAGCCCACCGAGCGCGACCAGTGCTCCTCCAGCCGCCAGCGCCGGGCGAAACCAGCGGTCGAGCAGGATGCCCGCGGGGATCGCGAGCACCACGTACAGCAGCGGGAAGATCTCCGCGAGCCAGCCGACGGCGCCCACCGAGACGCCGTAGCGCCTGGCCGATTCTGTCGTGATCGCGGCGTAGGTGAGCCACAGTATCTGCGTCGCCGCGCACACCAGCGCGTACGCGGTGATCACCGACCAGCCGCCCGCCTTCATGGAGTTGCCCTGCCGTGGAGTCATCCGTCGGCTCCTTCGCCGCTCGCCAGCGGCGCGAAGCCTAATGCACGGGCAGCGCCGCCTCGCGACGGGCGACCTCCTCGCGCACCAGCGGTGCGACCTGGGTGGCGAACAGCTCGATCGAGCGCAGCACGTCATGGTGGGCGACCGCACCGACGCTCATCTGGCCGATGTAGCGGTCGTGGCCGAACATCTCGTGCTCGAACAGGATCTTCTCTGCGACCTGCTCGGGCGAGCCCACCGCGAGCGCACCACTGGGCGAGCGCAGCGCCTCGTACTCCGGGCGCCCCGACGGTGGCCAGCCGCGCTCGCGCCCGATGCGGTTCATCATCGCCAGGTAGGGGGCGGCGAACGCCGCGTCGGCCTGCGCCGCGGTGGCGGCGACGAACGCGTGCGTGTTGATCGCCAGCCGCGTCTGCGACGGGTTGTGGCCCGCTCGAGCGGCCGACTCTCGGTACAGCTCCACCAGCGGCGCGAAGCTCGCGGGCTGCCCGCCGATGATCGCGATCGTCAGCGGCAGGCCGAGCGTTCCCGCTCTGACGACCGACTGCGGCGAGCCTCCCACGGCCACCCACACCGGCAGTCGCTCCTGCACCGGCCGTGGCCACACTCCCGCGTCGACGAGCGCCGGGCGGTGCCTACCCGACCAGGTCACGCGTGTCTGCTCGCGCAGCGCGAGCAGGAGCTCCAGCTTCTCCGCGTACAGCGCGTCGTAGTCGTCGAGGTCGTAGCCGAACAGCGGGAAGGACTCGATGAACGACCCGCGCCCGGCCATGATCTCGGCGCGTCCATTCGACAGCAGGTCGACCTCCGCGAAGTCCTGGAAGACGCGCACGGGGTCGTCGGAGCTGAGCACCGTGACCGCGCTCGACAGGCGGATGCGCTCGGTCTTGACGGCTGCCGCGCCGAGCACGACGGCGGGGGAGGAGACGAGGAAGTCGGGGCGGTGATGCTCGCCGATTCCGAACACGTCGAGCCCGAGCTGGTCCGCCAGCTCGACCTCTTCCATCAGCTCCCGCATGCGCTGGCGCGGGCTGACGCCGCTTGCGAGGTCCGCGAATGTCGCCAGGCCGAGTTCCATTGTCTCTCAATCTAGCTCGCCGGGCGATGCTCTCAACGTTACGCGCGGAGTGCCTCGACAGGTGAGCCGACGCGCCGCGGCGGGCGAGCTCTTCGCGCACGCGCGAGCGCTCTGATTCATACGGTCCTGAGCGCCTCGGTGGGTGAGAGGCGGGCGGCGCGTATCGCCGGCAGCAGCCCGGCGATCGCGCCGATCAGCAGCGCAGCGCCGATCCCGCCCGCCCACGCGAGCGTGGGGATCACGATCGTCCAGTGCTTGGTGGCGGCGTACACGGCGGTCGCGAGGATGCCGGTGGCGATGCCCACCGCGCCGCCGGCGAGCGACAGCAGGATCGCTTCGCACAGGAACTGCAGGCGGATCTGGCCTTTGGTGGCGCCGAGCGCGCGGCGCAGGCCGATCTCCGAGCGGCGTTCGAGCACGGAGATGACCATGATGTTCGCCACGCCGACCGCGCCCACCAGCAGGGCCACGGCGCCGAGCCCGAGGAACAGGCCGTTGAAGGCCCCCTGTGCGTCCGCGCGCGCTGTGAGCGTCGCCGACGGGAGGCTGACGTCGACTTCGTTGGGAGCTTCGGGGTCGGCGGTGTTGGCGAGCACGGACTGCACGGCCGCCACCTGGCTGTTCTGCGCGCGCACGTAGACCGTGTTGGGGTGCCCGTTGAAGCCGAGATACCGTTTCGCGGCGGCGAAACCCACGAGCACGTCGTCTTCCAGTTCCGGAGTCAGCGTCGAGGAGCCGAGGATGCCGACCGGGTAGAACCACTGATGCGCGACCCAGATCCGCTCGCCGGGGTAGATCCGGTCGATCCCGAGGCGCTGGGCGGCGGCGGGGCCGAGCACCGCTACCGGCTCGGTCGCGGTGGCGGCGTTCAGGTAGCGCCCCTGCGTCATCGTGATGTTCAGCGCGCGCAGCAGGTTGAGGCTGGCCGCGGCGATGCTGAGGGCGTTGGTGTCGACTTCCGGGATCAGCGGCGAGCGGTAGACGGCTCCGCTGATCTTGCCCGTCTCGGCGACGTGTTCGACCGGGTAGATGCGGGCGATCATCGCCGGCGCCGCCAGCGGCAGCTCGGCGGTGTTGCCGGCGAAGCTCTGGCCGTTGGTGACGATCAGGAGGTTCGTGCCGAGCCGGTCGATTTCTTCCAGCAGCCCCGCCTGGGAGGAGGAGGACAGGCCGAGCACCGCGACGATCGCCGCGACCCCGATCGCGATCCCCAGCGCCGACAGCGCGGCTCGCATGCGCCGCGTGCGCAGTCCGACGCTCGCCACCCGCGCGAGATCTCCGGGGCGCAGCCGGGCGGGAGCCAGCTTGGGGGCGGGCGGCTCGCTGGTCTCGGCGGTCGCGCTCACGGCCGCTGGCTCACGCGGCTTCGTTGACGAGCGCGAACGCCGCCGTCCGCGCATGGCCGGCGCGTGCCTTGACCACATAGCCGCCGGGCTTGCGGTCGGCGGTGTACGCGGGCGCGACCGCGATCCCGCAGGCGTTCGTCCTCGCGTCCGCCACGCGCGCCTGGCGCGTACGCCCGCGCCGACGCGAACCCGACGCGACCCGTACGGTGAAGCGTCCGCTCGCTCCGGCTGAAGGTGCGGAGAAGGACACCAGCGCGTCGGGGACGCGGTTGCCCTGGGCGTCGGCGACGGTGACAGCGAGGCTGACCGGGAAGCGGGCGCCCACGCGTGCGGACTGCGTCGCGCCGACCCCGAGCGTGAGCTTGGCCGGCGGGCCTGCGAGGTTGGCGAGGGTGAACAGCGCCGGAGCGACGCTGCTGGAAGATGCTCCGGCGTGCGCTTCGCTGGCGCCAGAGCTCCCCAGCGCGGCGCTCGCGGTGAGCGTCCCCGACTCGCCGCCGGCTGTCAGGGCCGGCGAGGTCGCGACGCCGTCGGCGTCGCTGGTCGCGCTCGCCTCGCTCGCGCCGCCCGCGAAGCTCGCGTCCGCGCCCGATCCCACGCCGCTGTTGGAGTTGGAGCTCGTGCCGCAGGGGCTGGTTGCGGTGGACGCCGTGAGCGTGAACGTGACGCTCGCGCCCGCCACCGGGTTGCCCTCGCCGTCGAGCACCTGCACGGCGAGCGCCCGGCGGTAGTCGTGGTTGACCGTCGCCGTCTGCTTCACCGGCGAGAGCGCCACCAGGCGCGCCGGTGTCCCCGCCGCGGTGTTGGTCAGCGCGAACGTCACCGTCCCGTATTTGGAGACGGCGGTCACCGTGTAGCTGCCGGCGATCGCATTCGCGGTGAAATTCGGCGCGGCGACCATGCCGCTGCTGTCGGCGCCCACCGTCGCCGTGTACGTGCCGCTTGCGGAGAACGCGCCGCTCGCACCGCTGGAGGGCGCCGTGAACGTCACCGCCACGCCGGCCGCACCGCTCGTCACCGCGCACCCGTCCGTGTTCGTGAGCGCGACCTGCAGTCCCGATCCGTAGGCGCTGTTCAGGGTCGCGGTCTGGGGAGTGCCCGCCACGAGCGTCATCGCGTTGGGCACGGTGGATTCCGGACAGCTCGAGCCAGAGCCGCCGGGTTCGCCGGCGGCAGTAGCCCCTGGCGCCAGCGAGCTCGCGCCCGCGCCCAGTGCGCCAACCGCCGCGAGCATCGCCAGCCCCCGCCGTCGCCTGCTCACCCAGCTCATCGGCCCGCCCCCTCCAGGAGGCCCTGCGATGTGGTGTCCGCGACGATCTGCCCGTCCAGCATCTGCACCTGGCGCGGCAGGCGCGCGGCGAGCGCGGTGTCGTGGGTGATCACGAGGATCGTCGCGCCCTGCGCGTGCAGTTCCTCGAGCAGCTCGAGGATCGCCGCGCCGGAGACGCTGTCGAGGTTGCCGGTGGGCTCGTCGGCGAGCACGATCGCGGGCGATCCCACCAGCGCTCGCGCGATTGCCACGCGCTGACGCTCGCCACCGGAGAGCTTGCTCGGTCGAAAGCTCGCGCGCTCCGCCAGGCCGACGCGGGCGAGCGTCTGCGCCGCCAGCTCGCGGCGCTCGGCCACCGCCGCGCCGGCATACAGCAGCCCGTCGGCGACGTTCTCGAGCGCCGTCGAGTGCTCGGCGAGGAAGAACTGCTGGAAGACGAAGCCGATGCGCGTCGCGCGCAAGGCTGCCAGTTCGCGGTCGCTCAACGTTGCCACGTCCACACCGGTGATCGACACCACGCCCGAGCTCGGGTGCTCGAGCGTCCCCATCACGTGCAGCAGCGTCGTCTTGCCCGAGCCCGACGGCCCGACGATCGCGACCAGTTCGCCCTCCCACACCTCGAAGCTCACGTCGCGCAGGGCGTACACGGGCGGCTCGGCGCCGTAGCGCTTGCTCACCTCGCGCAGCTCCAGGACTGGAGTGCCCGCCCGCCCGTCCATCTCGACCGCGTCGCTCATGTGCTCGGCACCACCACGCGCTGGCCGGGCGCGAGTTCGCTGCCGCTGACCTGCACGTCGCCCGCTTCGTCGTCGAACAGCCCCAGCGTGACGGGGACCAGCCCGTGCAGCCCGTTCGACTGGACCTCCTCCACCGCGTAGCCGCCGCCCGCGAGGGCCAGCAGCGCGCCCACGGGCACCACCAGCGCGTTTTCCACGCTCGCCGTGGTGATCGAGACCTCCACCGGCGCCGCTTCGAGGTGGCCGGTGGCCTGCGGTTCGTCGGGGGTGATGTCGACTTCGATCGTCGGCGTGCTTTCTTCGCCGTGTTCGCTGGGAGGCGCCACCGCGACGCTCGCGACATACGAGACCGTGCCCGGCGTGGTCTGGTTGTCCGGCAGCGTGATCACCACCCGGTCGCCCTTCTTCACGCTCGACTGCTGGGAGGCGTCGAGCTTCACGGTGACCTGGCGCGCGGTCGAGCTGACCGCGAGCACCGGTCCCGGCGAGACGCCCATGCCGACGGTCGGGGTGACGCTCGTCACGCGCACCGGTCCGGGCTTGAAGACGACCGCGCCGAGCGTCAGATCTCCCGTCTGCGTGAGCCCGTGCGCGGCCTGGAAGGCGCGGATCGCCGCGGCGGTGGCTTCGGTGAATTCGTCGCCTAGCAGTCCGGAGCCGTAGCCGAGCGCTTCCAGATTGGCATTCAGCTCGGCCACGTCCGCGCCCGCGGACATGCCCGGGAGGAACGCCCGCGTTGCTAGCGTCGAGCCGTACAGCAGGATCGTGGGCTGGCCGTCGATCGCGTACAGGCTGTGGTTGCGGGCTATCACCTGGCCCACCGAGGGCAGCGAGGTGTAGACCGCGCCCTGCGCGTAGCTCACCACCGTCGCGCGCGCCGTCACGAGCGCCGACTGCGAACGCGTCAGCGAGGACTGCGCCGAGGCGATCTGCGTGCGGTCGGCCGTGACCTTCGCTTCGGCGCCGGTCACCCCCTGTTCGCCGCTCGTCACCGTCTGGCGGTCGCCCGCGCACGTGCCCGCGCCGCCTGCGGCGGAGGAGCCGGCTTCGGCGGCGCCTTCGCCGGCGCAGTCCACCGCCTCCTTGGCCCGCGCCGCCGCGAGCTGGCTCTGCGCGCGCTGGAGCGCCGCGCCGTCGCTCTCAAGCGTTCGCTGCGCCGAGGCCAGCTGCGATTCCCCGCTCGCGAGCTGCTGTTCTGACTGCTGCACGGCCGTCGGCGCGTTCCCCGACGCCACCAGGATCTTCGAGGAGCCCGCGTAGCCGAGCGTCCCCGCGACCTGCGTCTGCGAGGACAGCGATTCGCGTTTCACCGCCGTGAGGCTCGTCGGCGTTGAGTTGTCGGCCACGCCGGCGCTGGGCTTGGCCGATTCATGAAACGGTTCGAGCACGATGATCAACACGACGATCACGATCACGACGATGGCAGCCAGGGCGGCCCAGCGGCCGCGCCGCGACCGCGCGCTCACGGAGCGACCGCCGTCGCTTCACTCGATTGGCCGCTGTTGCCAGCGCCTCCGGGCGCCTTGGCGCCCGGAGGGCCTTTCGCCATCATCTTCGCGAACGGCGAGTTCGACTGGCACGCCTCCGCGGCCGCCTGGAACTGCGGCGAGCTGGGGTCGACCCCCTTCAAGTTCATCTGCACGCCGCCGCCGGAGGAGAACTTCGGGTCGGGGAAGTTGGGGACCCCGTTGTGGCGCATGCATTCCGAGAACTTCAGCGCCTGTTCCTGGTGGGCTTTCTGCTGCGCCGGGCTCGGGGCGACGTTCGCGGGGGCGTACCTGCTGCACGCCTTTTCCGCCGCCTTCCACTGGGGCGATTCTGGGTTCGGGCCGCTGCCGTTATGGCTCTGGATGCGGATCGCGCCTTCGCTCGGTTCGGGGAACTGGGGTTCCCCGTGGGTGCGCATGCACTGCGCGAACTTGACCAGTTTCCCCTGCGCGGCGGCGACCGATTCGCCCGAGGGCGTTTCGCCCGATCCCGGCGTGCCGCCGCCCGACCCGCCCGTAGGGCTGGAGGCGCTCGTGGTACCGACGTGGGCAACGCCGGGAGTCGAGCTCGAGGAGCCGCCGCAGCCCGCCAGCGCCAGGGCCAGCCCCGGCAGCATCGCGGTTGGCAGGAGGAAGCGGCGGTGTAGCGCCGGACGCCGGCGTCCCGGGCGTGCTGGGGATCCGCTCGTGGTCGTGCGGGACACGCTCATGGAGCAGCGCCCACCGCGCTCGATGAGGATTGACTGGTTCCAGGACCCTTGTGCAGTCCCTTGCCACCGCCCGGCAGGTTCGACTGGCACGCTTTCTGGGCGTCCTGGAACTGCGGCGAGCTGGGGTTGATGCCGCTCGACCCGGGCCCGCCGATCTTCACCCTCACACCGCCGCCGCTGGTGGAGAACTTCGGGTCCGGGAAGTTGGGAACCCCGTTGTGGCGCATGCATTCTGAGAACTTCAGCGCCGCTTCCTGCATTTTCGCCTGCTGCGCAGGGCTCGGGGCCACCTTCACAGGCCTGTACTTGCTGCACGCTTTTTCGGCCGCCTGGAACCGGGACGATTCCGGGTTGGGGCCGTGGCCGTTGTGGTTTTCGACGCGGAAGCCGCCTTCGTTCGGTTCGGGGAATTCGGGTTCCCCGTGGGTGCGCATGCATTGCGCGAATTTGACCATCTTCTGCTGGACGGCGGCGCTCGTTTCGCCCGATTCGGGCATGCCACCGCTCGACCCGCTGGAAGGGCTGGAGCTGCTCGTGGTGCCGATGTGCGCTACGCCGGAGCTAGGGCTCGAGGAGCCGCCGCAGGCGGCCAGTACAAGACTCGCCGATGCCACACACAAGACGCTGAGAGGGACTAGCGGGGGACGGCGGGACACGGGGCTCCTTTGCGGGTCGATCGCTGATCGATGGTGCCGCCGCGCGATTTCGATCGCTCACGGCGGCGCGCACATCAAACCCGCCCAACCTGAGAATCTCCTTAGAGGAGCTGAGGAGCTTCCTGAACGGCCCCGGAAGCTGGCGGAGCTTCGCGCTTGGCCGCGCGAAGCTCGTCGGCGCTCATCTCCAGCGGCGGTAGCTCGAGCGTCAGGCGCGCGCCCCCGCCGGGGTCGTTGGCCGCGTGTACTGAGCCGCCGTGAGCCTCTGCCGTCTGTCTGACGATCGCGAGCCCAAGGCCCGAGCCGGGACGCCCTCGCGCCTCGGGGGAGCGATAGAAGCGGTCGAACACGCGGGGCAGATCCTCCGCGGAGATGCCCGGCCCGCGGTCGCGCACCTCCAGGCGTCCGTCGCGCACGCGCACCTCGATCGGACCGGCGGTCGGAGGGTTCCATTTGCACGCGTTGTCGAGCAGGTTCGAGATCGCGCGATCAAGGCGCGCGGGCGCCGCGCGCACCAGGCAGGGCTCGGCGTCGAAGTGCAGGCGGCACGCGGGTGCGTGCAGTCTCGCGCGCTCGAGCGCTCCGGCGACGGCGAGGTCTAGGCGCACGTCCTCGACCTCGATCTCGTCGACCTCGGTCTTGGACAGGTCGACCAGATCCCCGACCAGCACCGTCAGCTCCTGCAGCTGGGCCTGCGCAGCCGCCACCACGCGGCCGCGCTCGCGCGCTGGCAGTCGCTCCCCCATCGCGAGCGCGTCGAGGTTCGCCTGCGCGCTGGTCAGCGGCGTGCGCAGCTCGTGCGAGGCGTCGGAGACGAGCTGGCGCTGCGCCAGCCGCGAGCGCTCGAGCGCGGCCAGCATCGTGTTGAAGCTCGCGGCCAACCGACCGAGCTCGTCCTGCTCACCGGCTTCGATGCGGTGGCCGAGGTCCTGCGTCCTGGCGACGCGTTCGGTGGCGCCCATCAGCCGCCGCACCGGCACCAACGCGGCGCGGGAGACGAGCAGCCCGAGCGCGGTCGCCAGCGCGATCCCGCCGAGGCACACGAGCGCCAGCACCAGCTTCAGGTGGCTGAGCGTGCTGTCGACATCGGTCAGGGGCAGGGCGACCTGCAGAACCCCGCCCCCCGCGGCCGGCACGGCCAGCACCCGCACCGGCGTGCCGGCGATGGTCTCGTTGCTGAAGAGCGCGTCGCGTTTGCCTTCGGCCACGGCCCGCGTCGCCGCCGACGTAGGGATCAGGACGCCCTTTTCTTCCGAGCGCAGGATCTGGCCGTTCGGGCGAGAGATCTGCGCATAGCCCGCGGCGCCCCCGAGTCCCGGCGCGGGCACCACCAGCTTTGTGCGCTGTTCCCCGCCGCTGAAGCCAGCGTGCGCGCCTTCGGGCCGCGCGTGCGCGGTGACCGACCGCGAGCGGGTCATGACCTTGTCGCCTTCGAGCGTGACGGTTTCCGACACCACGGCCTTGCGCGAGCCGCTCGGGCCCGGTCGCGCTTCCTCGAAGCCTCCGGCGGCGGCGCCGCCGAACGGTGCGGACGCCGCCGGCGACAGCCTGCCTCGCCACGCGGGGGCATGCTGCGCGGAACCGGATTCGCCGGACGCGGCCGACGGGAGCCGGCCTTCCCGTTTCAGCTTGGAGAGCTCCTGAGGGGCCGCCTTGGCCAGCAACTGGACCGCTTGGGGCAGGCCGGGAGTGACCTTCGCGCGCAGGCTGCTGTCGATGCCGGAGCGCAGCTCGTCGCGAGTCACGACATACACGACGACCGACGCGAGCACGACCGCCGCGGCGACCGCCCCGGCAGCCAGCAGCACCATACGCCGGCGAAAGCTCATCGTCGGGCCGCCGCGCGCTCCGCCGATCTCAGCACGTAGCCAACCCCCCGCACTGTGTGCACCAGGCGCGGCTCCCCGGCGGCCTCGGTCTTGCGGCGCAGGTAGCCGATGTAGACCTCCAGCGAGTTCGACGCGGGCCCGAAGTCATAGCCCCAAACACTGTCGAAGATGCACGCGCGCGTCAGCACCTGGCGGGGATGACGCAACAGCAGCTCCAGCAGCAGGAACTCGGTGCGCGTGAGCTCGATCAGACGGCCGCCGCGGCGCGCCTCGTGCGCGACCGGATCGAGCTCGAGATCCTCGAAGCGCAGAACCGGCTCCTCGCCCTCCCAGCCCGTGCGTCGCAGCAGCGCGCGCAGGCGAGCGATCAGCTCCTCGCGGGCGAACGGCTTTGCCAGGTAGTCGTCGGCGCCGGCCTCCAGGCCGGCCACGCGCTCGCTCACCTCGGTGCGCGCGGTCAGCATCAGCACGGGCGTGCGATCGCCGGTGGCGCGCATCCGTCGGCAGACCTCCAGCCCGTCCAGGTCGGGCATCAGCACGTCGAGGATCACCGCGTCGGGCGGTGCCAGCGAGAGCATGCGAATCGCCTCGCGGCCATCAGACGCCGTCGCCACGTCGAAGCCGTTGAGGTCGAGCACGAGCGCGAGCGCTTCGCGAACGGAGGGGTCGTCGTCGACGACCAGCAGGCGCATGGCGCAAATGCTGACGGACGAACGTGAAAGAAAGCTGAACGGAGCGCCGAGCTGCGCCCGCGGGCGCTACGCTGCCGGAATGCCCTCCGGCTGGCCGACGTTGCCCGCCTACGATCGGTGGAGCGCGACCTGCGACACGCTCCACGCGCACACGCAGGTCCTGGGCAAGCTCGCCGTGGCGATCGCGCCGCCGGAGCCAGAGCTTCAGCACGCGGCGCTGCGCCTTACCGCGCGCGGCTGGGAGACGTCGCCGCTGCCCGCACCGGACGGCTCGGGCGCGATCGTGGCGGGGCTCGACCTGCGCGCGCATGAGGCGCTCGTGGAGCACAGCGACGGGCGGCAGCGGCGTGTCACGCTCACGCCCGATCGAGCGGTCGGCGAGGTCACGCGCGATCTGCTCGCGGCGATCGGCGAGCTGGCCGGGGTCGTCGAGATCAACCCCACGCCGCAGGAGGTGGCCTGGAGCGTGCCGCTCGACGAGGACGAGGAACACGCGCGCTATGACAGCGAGCAGGTGGCTGCGTACTTCGCCGCGGCGACACAGGCGGCGCTCGTGCTCGCCGCGTTCCGCGCGCCCTACCGCGGTCGCTCGACGCCGGTGAACGCGTGGTGGGGCTCGTTCGACCTGGCGGTCAACCTGTTCTCGGGGCTGCCCGCCGATCCGCCGTCGGAGGACTTCATCATGCGCAACGCCATGGATGCGCAGGAGGTCGCCGTCGGCTGGTGGCCGGGCGACGCGCGGTATGGCCACGCCGCGTTCTACGCCTACGCGCACCCGGCGCCGCAGGGGTTCGCCGATGCGCAGCTGTCCCCCGCAAGCGCTCGGTGGGCGGGAGATCTCGGCGAGTACGTCCTGGACTGGAACGACGTCAGCTCGAGTCCGGAGCCGCATGCGACGGCGCTGGCGTTCGCACGCTCCGCCTTCCGCCATGCGTGCGCGGTGTGCGGCTGGGATGAGACGCTCGCGGGCAGCGCCGAGGGCACGCCGCCGCCGGTCGCCTAACGACGCGCTTTAAGTTTCGACCACTCCGCCTTGTGCACCCGCTTGGCTGCCTGGTAGTCCACCAGCGCCTGCGGTGAGTCGACATCGCCGAGCGTCGGATGCCCTGGCACGAGCTCGGCGGCGGCGCCCACGCCATAGCGCTTGGCAAGCACGGCGCTCAGTGACTTGACCTTCATCTCGCCGAAGCCCGGCAGCGCCTCCAGGTTGGCACGGAGCTCGCTGGCGTCGGCGGCGTCGCTCCACACGCGCGCGGCGTCGCCGTCGTAGTGGTCGCGCACGTACACGGCGAGCTCGTGCACGCGCTGGGCCATCGAGCCGGGGAAGCGGTGGATCGCCGGTTTCTCGCGGAACACCGGGTCGAGATCGGCGCAGGCGAGCGTGGCGGCGTCGATCGCGCCGAGGCGTTCGCGCAGCACGAGCGGACCGGCGAACGCCTTCTGCACGCTGACCTGCTGGTCGAGCACGAAGCCGATCAGCAGCGCCATCGGATCCGACGCGAGCAGCGCGTTGGCGTCGTCGGAGTCGGTGAAGTACAGGCGGTCGGGCACCGGCGCCATCCTATCGGCGGCCCGCTCGCGCGGAGGCGGCCTACGGCGTCGCGGCGGCGTGGGCGGCGGCGGTGTGGGCGGCGGCGACGTACAGGACCGCCTGCACGCGCGCGACGGCGCCGACGGCGGCGTCGGGCACCAGCAGCTCGGGGTGGTGCAGCGGACGCGCCGCGAAGCCGTCCGCTCCGTCCAGTCCCACGAACGCCATCGCGACGGGGGCGATCGCGCCGAAGAAGGCGAAGTCGTCGGATCCGCACGAGCGCCACTCACCGGCCGTCGTCAGGCCGACGTCCGCGAGCAGCTGGCGCGCACGCGCGACGATGCTCGGGTCGTTCTCGAGCGCCGGCTCGCCGGGCGTCAACTCGACGGTGCCACGGCAGCCGTGCGCGGCGGCGACCCCGGCGACGACCTCCTCGACCGTCCTGCACAGCTCGATGCGATCCTGCGGCCGGTGCGCGCGCAGGGCGCCGCGGGCATACGCTCGCGCGGGGATCACGTTCTCCGCGCTGCCGCCCTCGATCACGCCGACGGTCAGCGACACGGGGCTCAGCGGGTCGATCCGCCGGCCGAGGACGGCGTGCAGCGTCACCACGACCTGCGCGAGCGCCAGGATGGGATCGCGTCCGCGGTGGGGGTAGGCGCCGTGCGAGGGTTCCCCCTCGACGGTGATGGCGAACGCGTCGCACGACGCGTTGACCGCGCCGGGATCCAGCGCGACGGCGCGCCACGGCAGTTCGGGGTGCACGTGCGCGGCCACGACGGCAGCGGGCGCGGCCACCGCGAGCTCGCCGTCGACGAGCTGCTCGGCGCCGGACGGATAGGCCTCCTCGCTGGGCTGGAACACGGCCAGCAGCGGCGCAGGCAGCGCCTCGCCGAGCTCGTGCGCCGCGCGGGTGAACGCGACCAGCGCGGCCATGTGGACGTCGTGCCCGCACGCGTGCATCGCCTCGCCGGTGGCCGCGAACGCCGCGCCCGTGCGCTCGCGCAGCGCCAGGCCGTCGAGCTCCGCGCGCACGGCCACGGGGGCGATGCCGCCAATGCCGACCAGTGCGAGCCGTCCCGTGCCGGCGACCGTGCGGCTGGCCACTGGCAGCTCGGCGGCGACGCTCGCCGCGGTGCGCTCCTCCGCGTGCGCCAGCTCGGGCTCGGCGTGCAGCCGGTGGCGCAGCTCGACGGCGCGCGGCAGCTCGCGCTCGATGCCGTCCAGCAGGGCGTCAAGCAGCCCGCCGTCGGCGTCGGCGGTGTTGCCCGCGTCAGTAGATCGCGGCATAGCGCCGGCAGAGCTCCTGGAGGCCCACGTCCTCGGCGGCGTCGACCTCGGCCTGCTTGACGCTGACGTACGCGTCATACAGCAGCGGCGTCATCCACCCGCGCGCGGCGTCGTCCTCGGCGAGCGCGCGCAGTGCCTGCTCGAGCGTCGCCGGCAGCGCGCCCACGCCGAAGCGCTGTGCCTCCTCTGCGCTCAGCCCGGCGGGGTCGCGGTCGAGCAGCGCCGGCGCCGGCAGTCGCGCGCGCACGCCCTCCAGCCCCGCCCGTACGATCGCGCCGAGGGCGAGGTAGGGGTTGGCGCTGGCGTCGGCGCCGCGGTACTCCAGGCGCAGCTGATCGGCGGCGTCGGCGTGCGCGAGCTCGATCACGGGAGGGATGCGCAGCAGCGCTTCGCGGTTGCGCTGGGCCAGGCACACCGCGCCGGCGCTCCAGCGGTGCGGCTGCAGTCGCGCGCCTGAGATCGGGCTGGCGGCGGTGAGCGCGCTGAGCGCGGGCGCGTGTGCGAGGAGGCCCGCGGCGAAGCGCTCGCCGAGCTCGCTCAGGCACGCGGGACGTGCGGCGTCGTAGAGCAGCGAGTCGCCGCGCGCGTCCAGCAGGTTGAGATGGATGTGCACGCCGTTGCCCGCGTGCGCGGGGTCGAGCAGCGGCGTGAAGCTCGCGCGCATCCCCTGCCGGCGGGCGATCTCGCGCACCACCTCCCTCAGCACGACGGCGCGATCGGCGCTGGCGATCCCGTCGGCGGGGGCCACGGGGATCTCGAACTGGTGCGCCGCGTACTCGGCGAAGAACTGCTCGGGCTCGACGCCGGCGTCCACCAGCGCGTCCATCACGCGCCGCGGGAAGGGCTCGACCAGACGCTGCTCCTCGAGCGAGAACGCCGGCGCCGCCGGCCGGTCGAGCAGCAGCTGGAACTCCTGCTCGAAGCTCGCGACCACGTGCGCGCCGAGCTCGGACTCGAGCTCGCGCAGGCTCTCGCGCAGGAACTGCCGCGGACAGCAGTCCCACGGCCGCCCGTCGGTCTCGATGATGTCGCACAGCACCAGCTCGAGCGCGTTGTCGGCGCCGTCGGAGCCGACGAGCACGCGCGTGTCGGCGTCAGGCAGCAGGCGCAGGTCGCCGGTCGAGCCGAACGGGTTGGGCTCGGCGACGGGGCCGAGCGGCGTGAGCGCCTGGTTGGCGGGCGTCCAGCCGACGCCCGACTGTAGGTGTTCGCCGAGCTCGCGCGAGAACACCGAGTGTCCGCGCACGACCGCGCCGAGGTCACAGCAGACGAGCGCAACGAGTTCGGTGGCGCTCACGTTGGCCTCTCGCAGGCGGCGCTCACGCGGCTGTCCCGCTGGTCACGGTGCCGTTGTCCCAGATGCCCTCGCGCAGCCCCAGCGCGCCGGCGCCGGAGCGCACGCTGGTGGCGTCCTGGGCGAAGGCCACCACGATCACGCCGCCGGCGGGCATGTCCCGTCGCTCGAGCGCCGCCGCCAGCCGCTCCTGCGGCTGTACGTGCACGCCAGCGTTGCCGAGCGCGGGGTAGGTGTCGGCGACGCCGTACAGGCTGCCGCGCGGTCCGCGCACGCGCCCGAAGACGCACGCGAAGTGGCCGACGTGCCAGTCCGGGGGCGGCCCGTCGAGGGCACCGTCGTACAGGTAGTCGAGCAGCTGGTTTACGCTCGCGCGCCCGCCCCACAGGTGGTGCGTGGCGAAGTTGGCGACGAGCGTGACGGGACGCTCGAGCGCGGCGGCCAGCTCGAACAGGCCGGCTAGCGTGTGGGGCGTCCAAGGCCCCGTGTAGGGGATCGCCGCGAGCGCCCCGTCGGACAGCGCGACGAGCGCGTCGAGCAGCCCCGCGGCGGTTGTTCCCGACACGTCCGGATCGTCGATCTGCGGGATCGCCACGCGGTAGTCGCGCCGTCCCGCTTCGCCGTGCGGCAGCGTGCCCGCGTCGCGCACGCCGGCGACGATGCTGCCGGCGGCGAGCGCGACGTCGTCCTGATCCAAGGGCGAGCCGCGGTGCTCGTCGATGCCGGCCGCGCGCAGCGCCAGCGCGCCGCAGAACGCGCCGCACAGGTCATCGCGCTGGGGCAGCTCGCGCGCGTGCACGGCGAGCAGCTTCCGCGCCCCCGGCAGGAAGGTCATATCCAGCGCATTGGAGCTGGTCATAAGGCGTAGGCTACGCACATGGGCTGGGACTTCTCGACGGACCCCGACTTCCAGCAGCAGCTGGACTGGATGAGCGAGTTCGTCCGCCGCGAGATCTGGCCGCTGGAGTCGATCTGGCACGAGCTGGGCCTCGACGGGCTGCGCCGCGCGATCGCGCCGCTGCAGGAGCAGGTGAAGGAGCGCGGACTGTGGGCTACGCACCTGCCGCCGGAGCTGGGCGGCCAGGGCATGGGCCAGGTGCGCCTGGGCTTGATGCACGAGATCGAGGGCACCTCGCCGATCGCGCCGCTGGCGTTCGGCAACGCGGCGCCGGACTCGGGCAACTCGGAGCTGCTGGCGCTGGCGGGCACGCCGGAGCAGAAGGACCGCTGGCTGCATCCGCTGCTGGCGGGCGACCTGCGCAGCGCGTTCAGCATGACCGAGCCGGACACACCGGGCTCGGACCCGACGCAGCTGCGCACGCACGCCACACGCGACGGCGACGAGTGGGTGATCGACGGGCGCAAGTGGTTCTCCTCGAACGGCTCGATCGCGGACTTCCTGATCGTGATGGCGGTCACCAACCCCGATGGTCGCCCGTCGCAGCGCGCGTCGATGTTCGTCGTGCCGACGGACACGCCGGGCGTGGAGATCGTGCGCGACGTGCCGACGATGGAGCACCCGTGGGAGCAGTTCGGCTCCTACGGCGGGCACGCGGAAATCGCCTACGAGGGCGTGCGCGTCCCCGGCGAGGCGTTGCTTGGCGGCGAGGGCGAGGGCTTCCTGCTCGCCCAGCATCGCCTGGTGCCGGGCCGCATCCACCACTGCATGCGCTGGCTGGGTGTCGCGCGGCGGGCGTTCGACATGATGTGCGAGCGCGCCACCTACCGTCATGCGCACGGCTCCGTGCTGGCGGAGAAGCAGACGGTGCAGAACTGGATCGCGGACAGCGCGGCGGAGATGCAGGCTGCGCGGCTGATGACGCTGCACGCGGCGTGGGTGATGGACACGCAGGGCGCGAGCGCGGCGCGCACGGACGTGGCGCTGATCAAGTTCTACGGCGCGAAGGTGCTGCACGACGTGGTCGACCGCGCGCTGCAGGCGCACGGCTCACTCGGCTACTCGACGGACCTGCCGCTCGAGCAGATGTACCGCTTCGCGCGCGCGGCGCGGATCTACGACGGCCCCGACGAGGTCCACCGTCAGTCGGTCGCGCGGCACCTGCTGCGCGGCTACGAGGCCCCCGCGGACGGTGTGCCCAGCGAGCACCTGCCGACGCGCCGCGAGCACGCGCGCGAGCGTTTCAGGGATCTGCTGGAGGCGGTCACGGCGAACGACTGACCCGCAGCGCGGCCGAGCCTATGGCCAGGCTAGTAGTTCGATACCGGCTCTTGACTTCAGTTGGACATGCTGCATAGTTCAACAATATGGTCGTCCCGATGGGGGAAGACGGCCCCTTCGACTACTTCGAGGACCAGCCGTACGAGAGTGGGGCGGGTGCCCATTGGGCCGTGCGCGCGCCGCAGCGCCCGAGCGACCGCTTCGATCTGAAGCTCGTGCCACGCGCGCTCGCCCGCGGCAGCGATTCGAGCGCGCTGAAGGCCCTGGCGCGGGTCGAGCGCGAGCCGTGGGCAGACCGCCTGACGCAGGTGGACAACGGGGTGGAGCTGCGCTTGGACGACGGCTGGATAGAAACGCTCGGCGCGGCCCTGCAGGACGGTGACGGCGGCGAGGGGCGGCTTGCCGAGATGGCGCGCGGGCAGCGCTTCGCGGTTCAGTTCTGCGATGCGAACGCGACGGAGGAGCTGCACACGGGACACCTGCGCAACCTCGCGCTCGGCAACGCGCTGGCCGCGTCGCTCGCGCAGGCGGGAGCGACGGTCGAGCGCCGCAACCTGATCGCCGACGCCGACGCCGACGCCGACGCGAGCTCGGGGGAGGGCCGAGCCGGTCGGCTGGCGGGCCAGCGCAGGACGCTCAGAGGACTGGGGATCGCGTTCGACAGGACCTTCCGCGAGTCCGACTTTCGCGCTGATGCCGCGGAGCTGACCGCCCGGTCGCTGGCGCTGGGCGAGCGGCTGCCCGGCGGGCACATATGCGCTCTCGCGTACTGGGTCGCGGCGCCCAAGCTCGAGGGCACGACCTCGATCTGGGTCTGCGGCGAAGGATGGGCTCCGGAGGTCGTGCGCTGTCGCGCGCTCGTCGGCGAGCTGATGTCCGAAGGCGTCGATGATGTGCATCCGACCTACGAGGTCTTCTACGGGCGGCCCTCCACGGGCGCGCAGGTGCGAGCGTCGGTCGGGCAGAGCCTGCCGCTGATCGACGAGCTCATCGAGTGGCTGCGGGCGGAGATCGAAGGGCACCCTCGAGGCCAGGAGATGCTCGTGCGACTGGGTCCGGCGGAGCGGGTGGCGGCGCAGGTGGCGCTTGGGTACTTCCTGCCGCGCGCGCTGACACCGCGCGTCGACCTGTTCCCAGAGAAGCTGCTGCGCACGCGTGAGAGCCCGGGCTGGGATCTCGCGCGAGCGCGAGCGCATGAGGGTCGCGCGCCCGCGACGTCGGGCAAGCCCGCCGAGGATCCCGACTACCGCTTCGCGGTCGTGCAGTCCGAGCTGCACCGCAGCGAGCTGCGGCTGGTCGTCGAGCGCCTGGACACCGGTCCGCTCGCCCGGTACGTCGTCCAGCTTGCGCGCTGGTACCTGCAGCGGGGCCGCAGCGAGGCGGTGGAACGGGTTGTGCGCACCGTGCTCGACCGTGGCGCGCGGGGGCTGGGCCTGGAGTAGTGGGCGGGCGACGCTCTAGGCTTGACGCGATGGCAGCCGATGCCAAGCAGTCGCCGGTGCTGTTCGACCCCACGGCGTTCGAGACCTTTCGCTTCGTGTCGCGCGAGCTGGACGCGCGCGGCCGCGTCACTCTGCGCTACGCGCTCGACGAGGAGATCTTTTTCGTTGAGGAGCTCGACCTACCGGTCGAACGTGCTGGGCTGCGCGTGGCGGACATCGAGCGCGTGCAAGGACTGCTGTCGCTCCTGCACTGGGTAGCGGGAGTGAGCTACTTCAAGACAGTGCTCCCTTCGCGGGTCGTATGCGAGACGGACGCCCCCCCGCCGGCGGTGGTGGCGCTGCTGGAGGCCCTGTACTCGGAGGGTCTGGCGGAGCTCGCGTACACCAACGGCCTGCAAGGGCTGCCGCGCCCGAGATTCGGCGGCGGAGCGTCGTCGACGCGGCCGGAGACGGCCGTGGCGACGATCGCGCAGCCCCCAACGATGCCGCAAAGGATCCTGGTCCCGGTAGGCGGCGGCAAGGATTCGGCGGTGGCGCTGGAGATCGTGCGCCGCTCCGGGTGCGAGCTCGCGCTGTTCTCGCTCGGCGACGCCCCGCCGATCGCGCGCACGGTGGCGGCCGCCGCCCTGCCGCGCCTGCTGGCCAGACGCACGCTGGACCCGGGGCTGGCGGCGTTGAACGTGGCGGGCGCGATCAACGGCCACGTCCCGATCACGGCGATCGTCTCGTGCGTGGCGCTCCTCACCGCGGCGCTGAACGGCTTCGACGCGGTGGCGATGGCGAACGAGCGCTCGGCATCGGTCGGCAACGTGGTGTGGGATGGCGTGGAGGTCAACCACCAGTTCAGCAAGAGCCTGCGCGCCGAGCGGCTGCTGAGCGCGGCGCTCGACGAGGTTGCGCCTGGGCTGAAGCTGTTCTCGGTCCTGCGTCCCGCCTCGGAGCTGGCGATCGCGCGCGCGTTCGCGCGCATGGAGCGCTACCACGGCGCGTTCACGAGCTGCAACGCGATCTTCCGCCTCGATCCCGCGTTGCGCGCGAGCTCGTGGTGCTGCGACTGCCCGAAGTGCAGGTTCGTGTTCCTGGCGCTCGCGCCTTTCAGCGAGCCGGCGCACCTGCGTGAGGTGTTCGGCCGGGATCTGCTCGACGAGGACGATCAGTTCGACGGCTTCGCGCTGCTCACGGCCACCGGTGGTCACAAGCCGTTCGAGTGCGTGGGCGAGGAGCAGGAGAGCCTGGCGGCGATGCGCCTGCTCGCACGCGACCGGCGCTGGCGCGAGCGGCTCGTGGTGCGACGGCTGACGGCGGAGGTGCTGCCACGATTCCCGGCTGAGGCGGGCGATCCCGAGGCGGTGCTCGCGCTAAGCGACGAGCACGCTGTGCCGGCGGCGCTGCTGGCGGAGGTCCGTGCGGTTCTCGGAGCTTGAAGGCGCTGGCATCGCCGTGTGGGGCGCCGGCAGAGAGATCGGCTCGTTCGCCGATCAGCTCGCGCGTCGCCTGCCGTCGGCGCGGATCGTCGTGGCGGCCTTCGACGCGCGTCCGGCCGAGGACGTCGGTGTCTCGCTGAAGGCGCCCGAGGCGCGTGTCCTCGTCGGCGACGAGGTCGGGCCCGACGCGCTGGTCGCGGCGCTGAGCGGCTGCGACGTGGTCGTGCGCTCGCCTGGCGTGTCGATCTACCGCCCTGAGCTGCGCGCTGTGCTCGAGACCGGGACGCCTGTGACGACCGCGACTGCGCTGTGGCTGGCGGAGCGCGGCGGCGAGGGGGTCATCGGCGTCACGGGAACGAAGGGCAAGAGCACGACGGCGGCGCTCGCCGCCCACCTGGCACGTGCCGCCGGGCGCACGGCTCACCTCGCGGGCAACATCGGGGTGCCGGCGCTGGACCTGCTCGACCGCGAGCGCGCGGACGTGACGGTCGTGGAGCTCTCCAGCTACCACACCGCCGACCTGCAGACGGGGCCGCAGGTGGCGCTGATCACGAGCCTGTTCCGCGAGCACACCGACTGGCACGGCTCCGAGCGGGCCTACCGCGCGGACAAGCTGCGCCTGCTGGGACTGCCGGGCGTGCGCGCCGCCGTGATCAACGCGCGCGACGAGCGACTCCGCGACGAGCTGCCAGCGCGCGTCTCCCCGAGCGTCGAGACGCTGGTCTACGGCGTGCCAGGCGGCTGGGATGCGGTGCCAGAGGGAGTCGCGCTGCGCGGCGAGCCGCGCGCGGCGAGCGCCGAGTTGCCGCTGCGCGGCGAGCACAACGCGCTGAACCTGTGCGGCGCGCTGACGGCGCTCGAAGCCCTCTCCATCCAGCCGTCGCCGCTGCCGCAGGCGCTGGCCGGCTTCGCTCCGCTGCCGCACAGGCTGGAGGCGGTCGCCGAGCGCGACGGGGTCCTGTGGGTGAACGACAGCATCTCGACCACGCCTGAGTCGACGGCTGCCGCGCTCGCGAGCTTCCCCGGTCGCGAGATCGTGCTGATCGCCGGGGGACAGGACAGGGGCCAGGACTTTGCGGGGCTGGGCCATGCGCTGGCGCTGCGCGGGGCGAGCGTCATCGGAGTGCCGTCCACCGGCCCGCGCCTGACCGCCGCCGCTCGCGAATCGGGCGTGCCGGGCGTCGACGCGGTGGATGCGGCGGACATGCGCGATGCGGTCGCGCTCGCTGGCGCGAAGGCTCGGGCGGGGGGTGTGGTGCTGCTCTCTCCGGCCGCTCCGAGCTACGACCATTACCGCGACTTCGAGGAGCGCGGCGAGCGCTTCCGTGCGCTCGCCGCTCGTCCGGCCTCGCCACATTGAACGCCGCCGCCGCCCCCTTGTGGAGAGCGGCGGCGATGGTCACAGCGGCGAGAGCCAACCGCCGGCTAGAGCCTCACGGGCACTCTCCCGCGGGAACTCCTTCGCACGGTTCGGGCATCGTCGGCTGCGCGGGCGGCGCCGCGACCGGTTCGACGCTCGGCCTGTTTTCGGATTCAGCCTGCAGTTCGAGCAGGTAGATCACGAACGGAAGGCCGCCGCCGGGGTTCGGCGTGGTTTTGTTCTGGCAGCCCCACGTCCCTTCGATGTCCGCCGGGTAGACGGCGTCTTCATAGGTGTTGTCACTGATGCAGTTGTTCGTGGATGTCTGGGTTCCGAACACGCCGCCCTCGAACGCGACGTCCCCGGCGTACGCGCCGCCGAGATAGCCGTTGCCCGAGAAGGTGTTGTCGACGACCTTGTTGCCCGCGTTCTGGAAGTCGATCGTCGCGACGTGGTCTTCTTCTTCTTGTTTTGGTTCCTGGTATGGGTTGGGGTACTCGAAGGCGAGCACTCCGTCGCTCGGGTTGCCCGTGATCGTGTTGTGTTCGATCAGGTCGCCGTAGTCGCCCGGCAACTCGACACCCGCGCCCCACGGTGCGGCCGCGGCGGAGGTGTTGGCGGGGAGGTTGAGATCGTTGTTGTCGGATATGACGTCGTCGCGGATGATCGTGCAGTGCGCGAATTCAGTTGAGGTGAATTCGGGCAGCGGGCCCCTCCAGTTGGTCTGCCCGTCGGGCCCGATGTGCCTGTGCAGCGGTTTGGAGTGTTCGCACGCGCCGTTCTGCGGCGGCGGACCGTCCCCGGGGTTTTCCGAGTTCGGCGCGATTCCGGTGGTGTTGTGGCTGAACACGGAGTTTTCGATGATCAGGTTTCCACCGGAGTTGGAGCCCGAGTAGCCAAGCGCGTTGTATTCCATCGTCGCGTGATTGACGCGCGCCTTGCATTCGGGGCACGCTCCGATGTAGA
The DNA here is from genome assembly GCA_035484215.1 of Solirubrobacteraceae bacterium. Classification (GTDB taxonomy): domain Bacteria; phylum Actinomycetota; class Thermoleophilia; order Solirubrobacterales; family Solirubrobacteraceae; genus Palsa-744. Next base: position 141,304 of record DATHPE010000008.1, read on the forward strand.
TGCCGGAGTCGTTGAAGCCAGAGGCGTAGATGTTGTTCCATTCGCCTTCGGTCTCGTTGCCGGTGAAGATGCCGTAGCCGCCATCGAGCCCGGTGTCATATGCGGTCAGGTAATTCCCGTACCAGCCGTGAGCGCCGACTTTTCCGGACTCCGCTCCGCCGTTCCACCAGATCTCGTTGCCGCCTGCGCCGTTCAGCGATTCGCGTTCGAAGTTGCGGACGGTGAGGTTTTCGATCCACACGTTGTTCGCCTTGTAGACTTCGATGCCGTTGCGCCCGCCCGGGACCTTCTCTTCCTGGCCGTCGACGATCACTTCGTTGCGGTTCATCCCGCGGATGAAGATGTTGGACTTCGTGACCTTCACTTCTTCGTCGTAGACGCCGGGCTCGATCAGCACCCAGCCGCCGGGTTTGACCGCGTTTATCGCGGTCTGGATGGTTTTGAAGTAGGTGACGTGCTTGGGGATCGTCGCCGGCGGTTCGCCCTGGCTGACGATGTTGACCTGCCTGCTGGATGCGCTGGCGACGCTCGCGGCGGCGCCGAGCGTCAACGCTGCGAGCGCCACGACGGTCGCTGTGCGTGGCAGCAGCGAGACGCGCCCGAAGGCGCTTCGGATGGAATGCATGCTCGAGTCTCCCTCCCTAGTCTTGCCCGGCTTGACCTCCGAGTCAGCGACAGTCTACCCGTGCTCGGCACACCGGTCAAGCTGGCCGGCCAGCCGAGGCCAGCCGAGGCCAGCCGACGCCAGCTCAGGCGAGCTCGACGAGCGGGAACGCTCGGTTGCGGCGCGGTGGCACGAGGAAGTTCTGCCTGCGCGTGGCGGTGAGGAAGCGCTCGAGGCCGAGGTTCTCCGCTGGCACGTTGTACTTCTGCGCGAGATCGAGCGACGCCTGGCTGCGGCGCATGGTGGCGAAGAACGCGGAGGTGGGTACGAAGATGCTGAAATGCAGCTTGGGCTGCTGGGAGCCGTCGGGTACGTCGAGCGAGTCGAAGCCGGGACCGTCGGCGCGTATGTGCATGGGCTTGCGGTTGGATGCTCTGCTGGTGCGCTGCAGAGCGGTGGTGTGGGCTATGTGGGGCTGCCCGTCGAACGTGTCCGTCCCCTCGGCTTCGCTGGTCGCCTGTTCGGGATTGTCGAAGGCGACGGGGATGAAGGCCGGCCCGCCGCCGTTGGTGTACTGGTCTGCGTTTCCGGGCCTGGGGACGGGATCGGCGCTGAACATCCCCGCCGCGCGGCGGACGTAGGTTTCCTTGGGTCTGTCGTAGAACTGCTCGAGGTCCTGGATCACGTGCGAGAGGTGCACGATCGAGCCGTGGTTGAAGTAGTCGCGGCCTTTGGCGGTGGTCAGCTTGGCGGACCCGTTGCCGAGGAACGTGGTGATCGCCGGCACGCCGGTGCTTTCGACTTGCTGGGAGGCGAAGCCCATCCACATGGGCGACTCTGGATTGACCATTTCCGTGTACGGCAGCTCCTGTTCTTCGGCGACCTTGCGCGGTAGGCCGATCTGGGTGAACATCAGCCGGCGCGAGGTGACCGTCAGCAGCCCCCCGAGCCCCGAGTCGCCCACGTTCTCACCTGCCAGCGTCGTGCTTTCGCCGGCCAGCCACGTGAGCACGTCGTCGATGATCTCCGTCGAGTCGCTGCGCAACGACACGAATATGTCGTTGGACTCGATCTGCACGGGGATGTTGAAGCGCAGCTTGGAGACTTCCGGATTCTCGGGGGATACGTCGGTCGGTCCGGGCACGGCCTCTTCCAAGGCATACCGCTGCGGTTCGGAGATGAGCCTGGGCATGTGCTTGGCGACCAGTTCGCCGGCCATCCCGCCGGGGAGCCGTTCGAAGTAGGGAACTCCGTAGGCGATGGTCGTGAAGACCCCGCTCGGGCTGAATGGGTAGCCAGCCTCGACTCTCGCCAGCGCTGCGGCGAGCGCAGCCTGGTCGGCCAGTGTGGGGGTGCGCGTGAGGGTGAAGGTCGCGAACGTCGTGTAGACGGGCGCGAAGCGCACGCGCACGCCTTCGATCTTGAGCGCCGGAGCGATGAACTTTTCTATCTGGAACTGGATTTCCGGCAGTGCCGACTTTCCCGCGGCGGATGCCGCCCGCGCCGGTGTCACCGCCAGCAGGTCCAGCGCCCCCAGGGTGGATGCGGCGACGCCGAGCACAGCCGCTCGCTGCAGCAGCGCGCGCCGCGTCAGCAAGTCCCCGGTGCTCTCCCCTGCGTTCTCTCCAGCAACGTCTATGTCGCTGATGATACGCGCTGGGCTTCAGCTGTCAACCGGCGGTGGATCCTCCGGGGAGTCCTCCGTCGGTGTCTCCAGCGGCGCCGCTGGGAGCGCATCGGCGGCGGCGGCGGCAGCCGCGCGGTTCTCCTCCTTGACCGCCAACCAGATCTCCTCGCGATAGATCGGCACGCCGGACGGCGCCGCGATTCCCAGCCGGACCGTGTGGCCGCTGACGCCCATGACGGTCACGAGGATCTCGTCGCCGATGACGACGCGCTCTCCGGGACGACGCGTCAGGATCAGCATCGAGGCCGATTATGAAGCAATTCGCGACTGCGCGGGCAGCGCGAACAGCGGTGCCTGCAGCGGAGCGTCCTCGTTCGTGTTGATGACCTGGTATCCGCGACCCTCTTGGATGACAAGCGGGGCACGCAGGTTGGCGGTGATGTCCAGCGGGTTGGGGGTGGCACGCACGGTCACGTACAGCTGCGCTCCGGTGGCGTCCTCGATCCCCGTGCGCTCGCGATCCTCGGGCGCGATCTGCAGCGAGAACGTCGAGAAGAACTGGAAGGGGCTGACGACGGGCAGCGCCAGCGCGGGGTCGTCGACCGCGTGCAGCCACAGGAAGCCCGTGCCCGGGTTGCGGTCGATCAGCGTGTAACGCAGGCCCCCGAGGCCGATCAGCCCGAACGGGAACTCGATCACGTCCTGCGCCTCGATCTCGACGGTGCCGAAGCGGATGCTCTGGAATGTCACGGACATGATGCGTGTCTCCTTGGCGTTCGTCTACTGAAGGAAGTTGAGCAGCGATTCCTGGACGATCGTGGCGCCGGCGCGCAGCGCGGCCTCGTAGGCGGCCTGCTCGTTGGCGTACGCGATCGAGGCTTCGGCGATGTTCGTGTCATCGAGGTTGGCGAGGGCCCCCGTGATGGTGGTCTGCAGGTCTTCGTTGCGGGTGAGGGCCGTCTGCAGCTGATCAGTCGCGCTCCCCGCGACCGCCTGCAGCTGGGTCAGCGTTTCGATGTTCCCGTCGATCTTCTGCAGATCGGTGCTGCCGAGCGCTTCACGGTCTTCGACCGTGCCGCCGCGCATGTTCTTGGCGATCGTGCGCAGCGTGTCGAGCAGCTTGCCGTCTTCGGCGGCTTCGCCGTTTCCGAGCAGCGTGGAGATGTTGGTTGTGATCGTCACCGACGCGCCCGGCCCGACCGCGCGGCTGATGGTTTCGGCGTTGCCTTTGTATTCGTCGTTTGCGCCCTGTTCGTACGGCGGTGTCGTGGTCGCCGTCCCGGAGAACACGTACTGGCCCGCGTACTGGGTGTCGGCGTCCTGCTTGATGCTTTCCGCCAGCTGTTCGACCTGGAGCGCCATCGTTTCGAGGTCGCTCTGGTTGTAGGTGCCGTTGGCGCCCTGTACCAGCAGTTCGCGCACCCGCTGCACGGCGTGGCCGATGCTCGACATCGCGCTGCTGGCGGTGTTCTCCCAGGAGATCCCGTTCTGCGCGTCGCTTTCGTAGGAGCTCAGCCCTTCGAGCTGGCTCTCCAGGTCGATCACCTGGCTGGCGCCGTATGGGTTGTCCGACGGTTCGAGGATGGTCGTGCCGGAGGACAGTTCGGCGCTGGTCCGCTCCATCGCCGCCAGGGACGAGTTGAGGTTGTTCAGCGTCGCGCTGGTGACCATCGCTGGGGTGATGCGCTCGCTCACGCCTACAGCCCCACCGTTCCGGTGTGCTCGATCAGCGTTTCGAGCATTTCGTCCATCGCCGTCAGCGTGCGCGCCGAGGCCTGATAGCCGCGCTGGAAGCTGATCAGGTTGGTCATTTCTTCGTCGAGCGAGACGCCCGAGACGGCCTGGCGCTGGTCGCCGATCGCGGTGACGGTCGTCTGCAGGTTGGTCTGGTCGTCCTTCGCCGTGCGGACCACGCTGCCGACTTCCTCGACGAGCGCCGCGTAGCCCTGTTCGGCCGCGCCGCCGCGCAGCGCGGCGATCGCCTGGGCGACTTCATTGCCGCCGGGGAATTTGGTCCCGGACGCCGGCACTTCGCCGGGCGCGACCGCCACCGCGAGCGTCGCCGCGGTCGTGCCCGAGAAGAACGGCTTGGTCAGGTGTTCGTTGACTGTGCCCGCGAGCGTTTCGGCCACGGCGTTCAGCCCCGTCTGCAGCGCGGTCAGCGCGCCTTTGGGGCCGGTCAGGCCGATCAGGGCGCCCAGCCGGCCACCGGCCGCTTCCGTCAGTTCCTGCGGCCAGTCGACGGTTGTGCCTTCGACCAGCGGCTTGGCCGCTTCGCCGAAAGTGACCGTGTCGGTGTGGTCCGGCTGTTCGGTGACCGTCACGTTCGCCAACGCCGAGAGCTTGTCGAGCAGCAGGTCACGGCGGTCGAGCATGTCGTTGGGCTGCTGGCCGGCTTCTTCTGAGAGCTTGATCTGGCCGTTGAGCTGCGCGATCTGGTTGGCGTAGTCTTCGACTTCTCCCCCTGGCCCGGCGAGCGAGTTGTACTGTTCGGTCGCCTGCGTGGCGATCGTCGACAGCTGCAAGCTGAGCTCGTTGAACGTCGTCGCCAGCGCTTTGCCCGCCCCCACGATCGCGTCTTTGGCGGCTTCTTCGGTGGACGATTCGGCGAGGTTGTTCCAAGAGCTCCAGAACTTCGACAGCTGGCTGGCGATCCCGGCGCTCGACGGTTCGTTGAACGCGCTCTGGGCCTGTTCGAGCACTTCCGCCTGAGTGGTCGCGGCGCTCAGGGCGCTGTTCTGCGCGCGGTACTGGGCGTCGAGGTAGACGTTGCGGATACGCGTGATGTTCGCGACGGTGACACCGGTGCCGAGCTGCGCGCCGTCACCCGTCTGAGCGGAGATCGCGGGGATCGGGATCGGCGGGTTCGGTTCCAGCAGGGCCGTCTCGCGCGAGTAGCCTTCGGTGTTCGCGTTGGCGATGTTGTTGCCGGTGGTGTCCAGCGCCGTCTGCTCTGCGATCAGGCCGCTGAGCGCGGTCTGCAGTCCTTGCAGTGTGGGGATCGACATGGCTCTAGGCGTGCAGGTCGAGTACGTGCAGAGCGCCGTGGGGGCGTGATCGCGTGATGGACTTGGACGAGCCGTGCGTGTCGTAGCCGTTGACCCCGTCGAGCGACAGCATCCCCATCAGGTGGTCGAGGAAACCCAGCTCGATCTGCATCAGCGCGCGGTTGGTCGAGTGCTCGCGCTGCAGCTCGTGCAGCAGACCCCGCAACTCCGCGCTGCGGGTGCTCGCCCGCCCCGCCGCGGCGTCGTCCATGAGCGTGCTCAGCAGCGCCAGCGTGACCGCCTCGGCGGGCACGCCCAACCGCTCGCCGCTGCGTGCCAGCAGGCGCGAGCGCTCCTCCTCGAGCAGTTGCCTGCGGCCCATCTCCCCGCGCAGGATCCCCGCCAGGCGCACGACCGTGTGCACGTCGCGGGTACGGATTGCCGCTCCCTGCTCGAGTATCACCTCGAGCAGGCTGCGCGCGGAGGCGATCTGCGCGTCCAGGTGCGCCAGCACGTCGGCCGTCAGCGCGCGATCGCGCTGGGAGGCCTCGTGTGCGACCAGCATCCCCGGGCTCACGATGACGTGCCTCCGGTGCCGCCCGCGCCTTCGCTGGTCGCCGGGGCGGCGCTTGCGGCCGGAGCGGCGCTCGCCACGGGCGCGGTGCCGCCGGTCGCGCGTGTCTGTGCCTCGCTCTGCGTGCCTTCGAGCTCGCGCGTCATCTGCGCCGCCAGGCCCAGCCCGCCGGCGCTCATCACGCCGCTGGCCAGCGCCTGCGGCAGCATCGAGGAGAGCTCGCTGCTGTTCGCGCCCGCCCCGAACGAGCCGCCTTCTTCGGAGCCCGATTCGCCCTGCGCGGATTCGCCTTCGAGGCCGCTCGCGGCGGTCATCGACTTGGCGAGCTGTTCGACGAGCGTCTGTTCGAAGGACAGCGCCGTCTCGTAGGCCTTCTGCGTGGCTGCCGAGCCGTCGCGCACCCACTTGGGCTCGAGCGCTTGGTTGACCGCCGGCAGACCGGTCGTGGTGGCGTCGGAAGATGCGGCGGCCGGGATGCTCATGAGGGCGGACGCAGCTCGTTGGCGATCGACATCATCTGGCTCTCGTTCTGGATCGCGGTGCTGTCCATCTGGTAGTTGCGCTGGGTGCTCACCATCAGCGCCATCGCGCCGGCGATGTTCACGTTGGAGGCCTCCAACGCCCCCTGGTGGATCTTCCCCGTGGCGGGGTGCGGCGCGCCGCTGGCGGCTGTCGGTGTCAGCTCGCCGCTCCCGTTCGCGAGCATGTGCTCGGGGGAGGTCACGGTGACGAGCTTGATCTGGCCAACGATGCGCTTGCCGGCGGTGACCGTCCCGTTGGGTGAGACCGTCACTTCGCTGGGCGAGACGCCCGCCGGCAGTTTGATCGGCGGCGTCAGCCGGTTGCCTTCCGAGTTGACGATCGTGCCGCTCGCGTCGACGCCGAGGGTGCCGTCGCGGGTGAGCGCCTTCTGCCCGTTGGCGCGGGTGATCTCGAAGTAGCCCGCGCCTTCGATCGCCAGGTTCAGGGGGTCGCCGGTTTCCGTGATCGCTCCCTGTGTTTCGCTTCGGCCGATCACCTTGGCGCTGGCGCCGGCGCCGTCGGTGCTGACCGTGCCGGCGATGTCGACCGGGCTGTACAGCAGGTCGCTGAAGGCGACGCGCTCAGACTTGTAGCCGCTCGTGGAGAGGTTCGCGAGGTCGTTGCTGATCGCGTTCAGCTGTTCCTGCTGCGCTGACATGCCTGCTGCTGCGGAATAGAGACCTTCGAGCATCAGCCCATCCTGTGTTCGTGGTCGTCGGCGAGTCGGGCTTTCCGCATGGCGGTCCAGCCCGGCTCGTAGCTCTTCCTCCCGGTGATCGACCGTCGCGCAGCGGACTTGAGCGGCGCACCGCAGCTCAGCTGGTGCTCACCGAGCCGACCTGCGAGGCGGCCTCCTGCAAGGTCTCGCCGATCGCCTGGATCGCCTGCTGGCCGGATTGGAAGCTGCGCATCGAGGTGATCATTTCGACCATCACCTTGGCAGCGTCCACGCCGGAGCCCTCGAGCGAGCCCTGGCGCACGGTGCCGCTCGGCTTGCCTGCGGCTGTGCCCGTGTACAGGTTTTCCCCCTGCTTGACCGCACCCGGCACTTCGAAGACGCCGACCGCGCCCGGCGCCACCGTCCCGTCAGCGCTGACCTTGATCTGCGCCCCTTTCGCACCGAGCACGGGGTCGCCGTTGGCGTCCGTGAGGATGCCCTTGGCGGACGTGACGAACTGCCCGTCACGGGTGTAGCGGATGCCCTGAGGGGTCTTGACCGCGAAGAAGCCGCCGCCCTCGATCGCGAAGTCGAGCGGTTCGCCCGTTTCCTGCATCGACCCGGGTGTCATGTTCGTGTAGGTCTTCCCCAGCGCCACTCCGTCGTCGACCGAGCCGACCGCCCCTCCGCCCTCGGTGTTCGCGAGCAGCACCTCGCCGAAGCTGTGCTGCGAGGTTTCGTCTGGCTTGAAGCCCGGAGTGGAGGCGTTGGCCAGGTCGTTCGCGAGCTGGTCCTGGTGGACCTGCTCGGCGACCATGCCCGAGGCGGCTATGTACAGGCCGAGATCCATCTCCCCACGGGTGTTCGACCGCCCGCGGTGATTCTTGAGAGCCTCGTTGCGGCGGGAGGGGCGAGCGAAACGGCTAGCGAAACTCGCCCGGACATGACCGGCAGAGGGTAGCGTCGGCGGCTCAATACAAGTTGGCCGGGGCGACAGCGCGAACTGCCCCCCGGCCGTGACACCGAAAGGCAGGACCTTCCGATGCCCGATGAGCCTACCCCTCAGCGCCTGACCCGTGGCAACCGCAATTTCGGCGATATGGAACGCGACGTGATCTACCTGCTCACGGACCCGTCGCGCCTGCCGACGATCTGGACGGTGCCGGATATCGGCCGGGAGATGGAGTATTTCGACCCGGAGGCGCTGATACACCCGCTCGTCCGCGCCGGGCTGCTGCACCGCACCAGCGACGGGTTCGTGCTCGCTACGCCTGCCGCCTTCCACATGGCGGCGCTGGTCGGGCACGACGTCTGACGACCGCCGAGAGCGCCACGTCGCAGGGCTGGACGTGGCGCTCACCGATCCTCCATCGCGTCGATCACGTCTTTGACGTAGGCAATGAGCCGCGCGTAGTCCATCTCGGTCGGCCTCCCATCGGGGGCCGTAGGGACCGCCTCGGCGCTGCCCGCTGCGGTAGCCCATCTCTCGACCTCGGCGGTTCGATTGCGAAGAAGCATGCCGGTCGCGATGTTCCAAGGCGTTACGTTGCACGCCACTTGTTCGGCTTCGATCGCGTGCAACAAGCCCTCCCCGCGCTCGATCTGTCGCTGGTCCTGGCGTTCAAGTTCTGCGCCGCCTCCGCCTCCCTCGCCGCCGTGGGGGCCAGCCCCGTCGCCGCCCCTTCCACCGCGAGCGCCACGTCGCACGATCGGGTCGTCAAGGTCAATTCCCACCCTCGCTGCGTACTCCTCTACGGAGGTTCCCAGCCGAGCGGCCTCCTCTCGGATGTAGGGAAGGATCGCCGCACCGGCACCGCCGCCTCCGCCCCCGCCGCCCCCGGATGGTCCCGACTCGCCTCCCTCGCCGCCACCGCCACCGCGCGGCCCTGCTCCTCCGCCTCCGCCTCCGCCCCCACCGCCACCGGGAGCCGAATCCTGGGAGTCCGCGGCCCGCTCACCCCAAGGCCCGAGATGCAGCAGCGGGGCCAACATTCCACACAACCCGAGCAAGGCAAGAGCGCCACAGAGGTAGACAACGAGCACGGGGATCTGTGCCGACATGGGCTGGACCGCGAGCAGAACCGCTGATGTGCCAGCCAGGAGCATCACAGCGCCCCCTGCGGCGCTCCAAGCGCCTGCGTGCTGTGGATCGGGGCGCCATCGCATACGCGCCTCAGACTACGCCCTGACCATCGCTCGGGGATGCCTCCACCCCGACTCAAATGCCGGTCTTTCCGTCCGACGCGACCTGTAGTTTTTGGCTTTCTAATGCCAAAGATGACCCCCGCGACGCGCCAACGTCCGGGGGTCTGGATCAAGGAGATAGCGCTCCATGACCACGCAGAACGTAGCACGGCGACCCGTCGCCGAAACCCTGTCGGACATCCTCGCCTCACCGGAGGTCTCCCGACTCATAGACGAGCTTCAAGCCACACGCTGGACGGGCCGACCCGGCTACCCGCTCAGGGCGATGGTCGGCATGGCGCTGGCGAAGTCGCTGTACGCCCTGCCGACATGGACGCGCACCGTCGCGCTTGTGAGAGAGCACGCCGCGCTCGCGGCCGTTATCGCCCCGAATGGCGAAACTCCGTCCGTCTACGCCTGCTACCGCTTCACGGCGAAGCTGCGCGAGCACGCGCCTGTGCTTGAGCGCTGCATCGCTGACGTGGTCCGTGCGCTCAAGAAGGCCAACCCCCTGCTCGGCTGGGACGTAGCGATCGACGCGTCGGACATGCCCGCCTATGCCAAGGGCATGAACGTAGACGAGCTGGAGAGCGAGGAACGCGCGGACCCTGACGCTTCGTGGGGGCACCGCTCGGCTATCTCGACGCGCAAGGGCGGCGGCTTCTACGGCTACAAGCTGCACATGGCCGTGTGCTCCAAGACGGACCTTCCGCTCGCGTGGCGCATCGAGACGGCGCGCAAGCACGAAACGAAGGCAGTCGCGCCGCTGCTCGACAAGCTGCACACGCTCGGGATCGACCCCGAGACGGCCGCTCTCGACAAGGGCTACGACCACGCCGTGAGCTACTTCGAGTGCGCGATGCGCGAGATCGCACCCGTGATCCCGCTCCGCGAAACCCAGGACGTCAAGCGCGGCGAGGACGGACCGCCGAGCTGCGAGCACGGCGACTGGACGTTCGCCGGGGCAGACCGCAAGCGTGGAGCATCCAAGTGGCGCTGCCCGACCGGCGAGTGCCAGCCCGCGTCCGTGTGGATCAAGGCCAACCGCCTGAAACCCCTCATACCCCGCGACGGGGAGCGCTGGAAGGGCCTGTACCGGGGCCGTGGCTCCGTCGAGCGGGCGTTCGGCCGGCTCAAGCACGAATGGGGCCTCGGGCCACTCCGTGTGCGCAGGATCGAGCGTGTGCAGCTTCACGCGAACCTCACGATCCTCTCGCAGTTGACTTCGGCGCTGAATCGGGAACGGGCCTTGGCGCTCGCGGCATAGCGACAGTAGGCTGCGATTCTCGATGAGCTTCCGAGCCAAGTTCCTTCACGCGGTGCAGCAGATGAAGACGCTTGAGGCCGGGATGGATGCTTGGATCGCCACAGAACCCTACACGGTTGACATTCACGTAGAAGCTCAGACCGGCGAACGGGTCGGCGTCGCAATGCTCAGGGAACAACCCAACCCCCAATGGGCGCTCGACATCGGCGACTGCCTCTACGGCTTCCGGTCCTCGCTCGACCACCTGGCCTTTGAACTCGCCGAGCATCACACCGCCGCCCCCCTTCCCAGCAATATCGCCAAGGACACCGAATTTCCGATCTACGGGCCGATGGCTCCCGACCAGAACCTCCTCACGAAGAAGATCGGGGCAATTGACCCAGCCGCGAAGGCAATCATCGAAGCCCTGCAACCTCATCACCGAGGGAACCCGGCGTTTGAGCGGGACCCCCTCTGGATTCTCAGCCAGCTCTGCAATCTCGACAAGCACCGAACGCTGCATGTAGTCGTCCCCGCCAAGAAGGGGATCAAGCTCAATCTCATTTCCGGCCTGATCGGAAACGTCCAATACGCCAGCGGCCCGGTTAACCACGGCGCAGAGGTAATTCGGTTCTCGCTCACGCCCGACGACCAGGGCAACATGGAGGTGCAGCTCCACCTCCCCTACTTCGTATCCTTCAGCGAGGACTCGCCAGCCTTTGGGGAACCCGTGATCGCCACGCTCAATGCGATCACGGGCAGAATCGCCCAGGACGTGTTCGGTCCCCTGGCCGTCTTCCTGCGCTGATCGCCGGCTCATCGCTCGGCTTTGGGGTAGCTATCGACGCAGAATGGGGTGCCAGCGCTAAGCGGGGTGCCCCGACCCCGCATGGATAGAGGGGTCTGGAGTTTCGCTAGCCCCTCGCGGGTGGTGTATAGCCATTGCTATACACCACGTTGAACGGAGGAGTGGTCTTCGCGGCGGCGCGGCGCGTGGTGTATAGCCGTAGCGATACACCACATTGAACGGAACAGTGATTCCCCGGCGCCGCGCCCGTGGCGCTCGCGCTCAGTGCACGCCCGTGAACAGCGCCAGCTCGCCGGAGAGCTGTTCGTACAGGCGCCGGCGCAGCTGGGTGTGGATCTGGGAGACGCGGCTCTCCGAGACGCCTATGCGCGCGCCGATGTCGCGCAGCGTCCAGTCCTGGACGTAGAGCAGAACCGCCACCTCGCGCTCCTGCTTGGTCAGCCGCGCGAACGCCGTGCGGAAGCGTTCCTTGGCTTCGCGGCGCTCGGCGTGCGCGATCGGATCGCAGTCTTCGTCGAGGCTTTCGAGCGTGTCGATGCGCTCTATCGTGGCGCTCTCGTCCGAGCGCACGATGCGGTTGAGCGAGCCGACCTCGGCGAGCGCCACCTGGTCGATCCGATCTCTCAGCTGGACCGGCGTCATTCCCACCTGGGCGGCGAGCTCCTCGCGGCTGGGCTGGCGCTCGTTGAGCGCGACGAAGCTCTCGCGCGCATTGTTGATCGCACGCTCGTCGCGCCGTAGCGAGCGTGGCGCCCAGTCGTGGCGGCGCAGCTCGTCGAGGACGGCGCCGTGTATCCGCGTCCAGGCGTACTGCTCGAGCGTGGCGCCCTTGTCGGGGTCATAGCGCTCGATCGAGCGGATCAGCGCCTCCAGTCCGCAGGAGAGGAAGTCCTCGACATCGCACTGCGCGGGAACCTCGCGGATCTTGCGGTAGACGATGTAGCGGACCATCGGCATGAACATGAAGATCAGCCGGTCGCGCAGCTCGCGATCTCCGCTTCGCCGATACTCGTGCCAGGTCGCCAGTACCTCTGCTGCCGGCGCCCTGACTGCACGCTTTCCGATTATTTCCATTCTCCTGCTCTGATATCGAGGGAACTGACAGGGGGATGGCCCGCCTGCTGAGGCACTTTGCTCGCGTCCGAGCGTCTGCAGCGGTCTAACCGGCAGTAGATTCGAGGGCGCGACGATATCCCCTGCCTCGGTCGTATCCAAAGCTCATATATCCAGGCCCGCGGCCGATGACCGGGCCGAGAAATGGCTGTGCGCCCCCCAGGTTCGCCTTCCCCCGCTCCAGGTTCGGCTCCGCAGGACGCCGCCGACGCCGCCAGCGAGCTCCCGGCGCGTGCTCGGCGGTTGCTCGCCGCGGACGATCTCGACGGGTATCGCCGGCTGTTCGAGCGGGTGGAGCCGATCGCGGACCCCCACCGCCGCTACTGGGCGGGGATGGGCGTGGTCGAGCAGGGGCTGGCGGCGTGCGCGAGCAGCGCCCCCCCGCGCCTGCCGGCGCTGCTGGTGGCGATTGCCGCAGGCGCGCTGGAGCTGCTCGAACGCGAGCCCAGCGAGCCGGCGCTGCTCAACTACGCGGGGGTCGCCCTGCACGAACTGTGGAGCCTGGATGCGGCGGAGGCGATGTTCATCGCCGCCAAGCGCCTGGACCCGCAGCTGGATGCCCTCGAGCGCGACCTCGAGGCGCTGGCGGTGCGGCGCGGTCTGCAGCGCGGCAGCGGTGCGCGCCCCCCGCTGCGCGGGGCGCTGCCCGACCTCAGGCGCCGCGCGCTGGAGATCGCCGCGCGCGCCCAGCCGGCACAGGGCCTGCGGTTGAGCCTGTGCATGATCGTGCGCGACGAGCAGGAGATGCTCCCCCGCTGCCTGGCGGCGGTGGCCGGTGCGGTCGAGGAGATCGTGGTCGTCGACACGGGCTCCACGGACGCGACGATGGAGATCGCGCGGTCCTTCGGCGCGCGCGTGATCGAGCGCGAGTGGACGGGGTCCTTCGCGGAGGCCCGCAACGTGTCCTTCGACGCGGCGAGCGGCGACTGGCTGATGTACCTGGACGCCGACGAGGTGCTCGTGCGCGAGGATGCCGAGCTGCTGCGCTCGCTCACGGGACGCACGTGGCGCGAGGCGTTCTACCTGTCGGAGACCAACTACACGGGCGATCTGGAAGCCGGCGGCGCGGTCGCGCACAATGCGCTGCGCGTGTTCCGCAACCGGCCGGAGTACCGCTTCGAGGGGCGCCTGCACGAGCAGATCGCCCACCGGCTTCCCGGCTACCTGCCCGAGCGCGTCGAGGCCAGCGGCGTGCGCGTCGAGCACTACGGCTACCTGGGCGTCGTGCGCGAGCAACGTCAGAAGTCGCGCCGCAACATCGAGCTGCTGCGCCTGCAGCAGGCCGAGGGCCAGGAGACCCCGTTCCTGCGCTACAACCTTGGCTGCGAGCACGCGGCGGCGGGCGAGCACGCGGCCGCGCTGAGCGAGCTCGAGCGCGCGTGGGAGCTGCTGCAGGGGCTCCCCGATCGCGAAAGCGCGAGGTTCGCGCCGGCGCTGTTGAGCCGCCTGGTGAAGACCCTGCGCCTGTGCGAGCGCCCGCGCGAGGCGTTCGCGCGCGCCGAGGACGGGCGTGAGCGCTTTCCCGACTTCACCGATCTCGTGCTCGAGCAGGCGCTCGCCGCTATCGCGCTCGGACGGCGCGAGCGCGCAATCGAGCTGTGCGAGCGCTGCATCGAGATGGGCGACGCGCCGCGCCACTACACGGCCACCGTCGGCGCCGGCTCCCACCTGCCGAGGCTGTATTTGGCCGAGCTCAGACGCGCCGGCGGAGAGCTCGAGCAGGCGATCGAGCAGCTCGAGCTGTGCCTGCGCGAGCACCCGCGCTTCATCGATGCCGTGCTGCCGTACGCCGGTGCGCTGCTGGCCGGCGGCGCCGAGCCCGACGCGGTCGTGAGCAGGCTGGAGCGGCTCACGCCCAAGCCCGTGCCGGCGGCCCGCTTCATGCTCGGCACCGCCCTGTTCGAGCACGGCGCCAGCGCCGCCGGCGAGGCGCAGTTCAGGCTCGTGCTCGCGCGCCAGCCGCACTCCGGCCGCGCGCGTGTGGCGCTGGCCGAGGCGCTGCTCGCCCAGCGGCGCTACGGCGAGGCGGCCAGCGAGGCCGCCGTGGTGGCGAGCGACGATCCGCTCGCCGCGATCGCATGCCGCACCGAGCTGTTCGCGCGCATCGTCGAGGGCGAGGCGGCTGGCGTCGCCGGCGCGCTGGAACGGGCCCGCGCGGCGGGGATGGCGCGGGAGGAGCTCGACCTGTTCACCGCGTGGCGGCAGCTCGCCGGCTCGGGCGCGAGCGCGGTGGAGATCTCCCGCGAGGCGGTACCGCTGCTGGCGACGATGCTCGAGGCACTGTTGCGGGTCCACGACTTCAAGGCGTTCGAAGTCCTGCTCGGCGTGCTCCAGCGCGCGCCGATGGGCGAGCGCGAGAGGCGCGAGCTGCTCGCCGAGATGTACATGCGGCGCGGGTTCGCGGCCTCGGCGGCGGAACAGTGGATGGCCGTCTGCCGGCAGGAGCCGGACGTCCGCGCGCTGGTCGGGCTCGCGCGCGTCGCCGCCGCCAGGGGCATGCCACGCGAGGCGGGCGACTTCGCCGCGGCGGCGCTGTCGCGCGATCCGCGCAGCGAGGCGGCCGCGAGCCTGCTGTCACGGGCGTCGGCCGCGTAGCGGGCGGACGCCGGTGCGGGTGCGCAACGCGTCTGGCAGCGGCAGGAGATCCTTCAAGTTTCCGCGAAGGGCGTCGATGACAATGTTGGAACACCAGCGCGAGGCGGCCCATGGACCGGACCGCGTCCCCACGTTTTCAGGGAGAAAACGCCATATGAGCTCGCCGACCCAGCCAATAGACGGCCCCTTGGGCCAAGCAACCCTCACGCCCTCGGCGCCCTCGAGCGTGGACGATGTAGGCGCGTTCCTGTCCGAGCTGGCGGCGAGCGCCGACTCGCTGTCGGTCGACGCCAGCAGGGGTGGCCCGCCGCCGGAGGTGCTCGACCAGATCGCCGCCGCCGGCAGAATCGAGGAACAGCTGCGCGAGAGCGGGCAGCAGCTGCGCTTCTGCGCCGCGACGCCCACCGAGCAAGTGCGCGTCGAGCTGCACGATTCCCAGCGCAACGTCGTCAGACCCCTGTCGATCGCCGAGGCGCTCGAGCTCGCGGCCGGACGGCCCGCGGGGTAGAGGGCTCTCATGTCATCGCTTTCCATCGGCTCCACCGTCGGCGCGCCGATCACTGTGTCGGGCCTCGCCGACGGCCTCGACACGAGCTCGATCATCACCGCGTTGATGGACGCCGAACGCGAGCCCGTCACGCACCTGACCGACACGCAGGGCAAGCTGCAGGCCGAGGAGGCGGCGCTGCAGAGCGTCCAGAGCAGCCTGCAGCAGCTCGCGTTCACGGTCTCCGAATTCAGCCTGCCTTCGCTGTTCGAAAGCGCGCAGACGGTCACCTCCAGCGAACCGGCGCGGGTGAGCGCCGCCACCACCTCGGGCGCCGGCGTCGGCGGCTACGAGGTCGAAGTCACGCAGCTCGCCAACTCCGCACAGCGGACGTTCACCTTCACCAGCCCTGGCAGCGCACAGAAGCTCACGGTCGACGGCCACGAATTCGAAGTCAGCGCGGGCGAGAGCGCCCAGTCGCTGGCGGACGCGATCAACTCCACCAGCGGTGCGACCGTGTATGCGGCGGTCGTGGAAGGCGGCACGATCGTGCTGTCCGACCGTCAGACCGGCAGCACCGGCGGCGAGTTCATCAAAGTCAGCGATCCGGGCGGCGCGCTCGTGGAAGAGGCGGGAACCGCGAAGGAAGGCAAAGACGCCGAATTCAAGGTCGACGGCGTGACGGGGACGTCCAGCTCCAACACCGTCACCGACGCGATCCCCGGCGTCACGCTGACCCTTGGTGGTGTCACCCCCGACGGCCCGGTGACGATCGACGTGCTGGCTCCCGGTCCCAATCCCAGTGCGGTCGAAGCCCAGGTGCAGTCTTTCGTCAAGCTCTACAACTCGACGGTCTCGGCGATCCAGACGCAGGTCGCGACCAAGCCTCCCACGAAGCCGGTGGCCGGCGAATACTCCACCGGGGTCCTGTTCGGCGACGTGGAACTGACGAGCCTGCTCGACAACATGCGCGACTCGATGTACGAACCGATCGCGGGCCTGCCGACCGAAATGTCGAGCCCGTTCGACATCGGCATCAGCACGGGCGGGCCGACCGGCGGCGGGACCTCCTCACAGGCCTCGCTGGAAGGGCTGCTGACGGTCGACCCGACCAAGCTCGCGGAAGCCGTCAAGGCGAATCCGGCCGAGGTTGAGCAGATGCTCGAGCAGTGGTCGCAGAATCTCCAGAGCATGGTCGAAGGCGCGGGCGCGCCCGGCGGGACGATCGAAGCGAGGGTCAACGGCGACGGTGACCAGATCACCCAGCTGAGCACGCAGATCAGCACGATGAACGAAATGCTCGCCCAGCGCGAAAAGGCGCTGAAGGCCACCTACGCGGCGCTCGAAGGCGTCATCTCGAAGAACACAACACAGGGCGACTGGTTGACCAGCCAGGAGGAATCGTTGAGCAAGTCGGGCATTTAGTGACGGGCCAGCTCTCAATCTTTTCCGCGGCAGGTCGATCAAGGGTGGTGAGATGAGTAACGTCACCGCATCGCACGCCGCCTATCGCCGGGGCACCGTGCTGGCGGCAACGCCCGGGGAGCTCGTCGTGCTGCTCTACGACGGCGCCCGCCGCTTCCTGCGCCAGGCCGTCGTGGCGATGCGCGAGGGCGAGGTGGAGCGCGCACACAACACGCTGCGCTACGGCGAACGGATCCTGAGGCAGCTCGACGGCACGCTCGATTTCGAGCAGGGGGATCTGCCCCAGCAGCTGCACGCGATCTACACCTTCTGCCTGACCACGCTCAACGCCGCGCGCATCAGCCGGGACACGAGCAAGGTCGAAGAGGTGATCGAGCTGCTCGACGAGCTGCGCGACGCATGGGACCAGGTCGTGGCAGAGGTGGAGCGCGGGTGAGCCCGCCGGCGCTCGGCGGCGACGCACGGTCCCCGCTGCGCCCCTACGAAGCGGTCGGCGAGCACGCCGAGCTCGAACTGGAGCTCGCCGGCAGGGGCGACGTCGAGAGCCTCGTCGCGTTGGGCGCGCGCTGGGATGAGCTGGTCGCAGAGCTGCCCGCGACGCCGCCCGCGGCGGCGGCTGAGCTGTTGCAGCGGGCGCGCCTGATCCACGAGCGCACGCGCATCGAGCTGATCCGCCTGCGCGACGCGCTGCTCACGGACCTATCCACCGCCACGCGGGCCAGGCGGGCGGCTGACGGCTACGCCGGCCAGCTCCGGCGCCGCCCGCGCCTGGACCGCAGCGCGTAGGCGAGCTTCCCCGCCGGCGGTCGCGCTGCGGGTGACCGCTCTCAGGTGACCGTGAAGAGGCTCGCGCTGACGGCGGTGCCGATCGGCGCGGACGTGTTGATCACCTTGATCGACCCGCTGCCCGCGCCGGCGGGTACGACCGCCTTCAGCCTGGTCGCCGACTCGTAGGTCACGCTCGTCGCCTTGACGGTGCCGAAGTCGACCGTCGAGCTTTTCTCGAAGCCGACGCCGTTGATCGTCACGATCGCCCCGGGGGCCGCCTTCGCCGGCGTGAACGAGCTCAGCGACAGCGTCGGCGTGAACTTGGATTTGCTCGTCCCCGTTTTCACCGGAGTGGTGACAGCGATCGTCCCCGCGAGCATCCCGTTGGGGACGGTCGCTTCGATCTGCGTCGAGGAGCGCACGGTGAACGTCGTCTTCAGCCCGTCGAAGCTCACCGCGGTGGCGCCCGTGAGCGCGGTGCCGGTGATCGTCACCGAGCTGCCGGTGACGCCGGAGGTCGGCGTGAAGCTGGTGATGGCGGGCGCGTCGGAGATCACGCCGGCGGTCTGCGTGGAGATCACCGGGGATCCGCTTCCGGCGGAGTTGCTCGCGATCTCCTGAACGCGAATGGTGGAGCCGACGTCGCCGGCGATGAGCGTGTAGCCGGTGCTCGTCGCGCCGGCGATCGCCGAGCAGCCGGCGCCTGACGCGTTGCACAGGAGCCAGCGCTCGCCGTAGGCCGTGGGGTCGTTGCTCCAGTCGCCGTGCGTCACCGTCAGTGTTTGGCCCTCCTCCGCGGTGCCCGCGATGGTGGGCACGGACACGTTCGCCGGGCTCGCGGCCTTCGCGAACGCTCCCAGCCCGATCGGGCTGCCGACCCCCGTGGGACCGTCGTAGCCGACCGCCGCCTCGCAGGAGGTGGCCTCGGTGCAGGAGCCGTTGCTCCCCGACACCACGTCGTACAGGTCGTTCGCGTCGCCGATGTGCGAGTACAGGGTCGACGCGGGATATTCGACGCCCTGCGCGCCGCCCGCCAGGGCGAACTCGGCGGCGATCACCGGCGAGGCCACCGAGGTGCCGCCCCACACGCCCCAGCCGGTGGGGTAGCCCTCGGGCGTCGGCGTGCTGTCATACACGTCCACGCCCGTGTACGGGTCGGCCACCGCCGCCACGTCGGCGACCGAGCGGCCGCTGTCGCATGCCGTGGCCGCGAAGTTCGCCACGTCGAGCTGCCACAGCGGCGCCGTGAACGCGATGCTGCAGCCGCTGCCGCCGCCCGCCCACACGGTGGCGCTCCAGCTCCCTTCGGAGTCGCTCACGGACGTACCCCCGACCGCGACCACGTCCGGGGAGCTGGCCGGGAAGTTGGCCGCTTCCGCTCCGCCGCAGCCCTCGTTGAAGTAGCCGCAGTCGCCGGCGGACGCGGTGATCACCACGCCGGGATGGTCGTAGGGGGCGTTGTAGGCCGAGTAGCCAGCTTCCTCCGCCCCACCGTAGGAGTTGCTCACCTCCGTCGCGCCCGCTTTCACAGCCGCGTCGACCGCCGCTCCCAGCGCGGCGAAGGAGGTGTTCGCGGCCTCGACGAGCATCACCTTGCAGCCCTGGCAGATCGCGTGGGCCATCTGCACGTCGAGCGATATCTCTGTCGCCCAGCCGCCTTCGGTGGCCGGCAGCGGGCTCGTGTGGCCTTCCTGGTTGAGCTTGCGAAAGCAGCCGTTGGCGGTCGTGCACGCGGGCAGTTTGAACTCGGTGTCGTAGACCGCGAGGTCCGCTTCTGCGGTTGGGTCGTTGAACGCGTCGACGACCGCGATGGTCTGCTGGGAGGCGGGGAACGTTTCGCTCGGCAGCGAGTAGGCGGCGTGCAGCAGCGCAGGTGTGAGGCCCCACGAGATCGGCGTTTTGTTGGCGACCGCTGGGATCGTGCCGGTGGCGGCTTCCGCGGCCTGCCTGCTGGCGTTCGCCCTGAGATCCGCTCCCGTGACGGAATCGGCGACGAGCCTGACTCCCAGACAGCCGGCGGAGCCGGCACGCGGGACCGAGCACAGGTTCTCAGCGCGATAGGAGGAGCGCAGCGAGGAGGCCGATGCGGCCGGGCTCGCCGCAAGCGCCAGTGCGCAAGCGCCCAGCAGGGCTATCACCATTCGCCTGCGGTACATGTGGCTGTGGCGTTGGACTCGAGCAGCTGGTCTCTTCATGTACGTGCCGATCACTCGTTGGCGATTTCTCGCCCCAGGGTCGGTCGCGACGCCCGCGCGCGTGAGCGGTTAGCCGCGCGGGTGGACGTGTGGGCCAGCATGCGCGAGTGCCTAAAGATCCCTGCAAAGCGGCCGATCAAGAGGGCGGCCCCTCGATGGCCATGAAGTCGGCGACCTCAGGGAGAGGTCGGTTTCAGCCCAGGGAGGGCGGAAAGGACACCCCCAACATGGCTCTCGTCGACTCGACCCAGCAGCTGCTTCAGGCTGCGATGCGCGGCTCCTGGCAGCGCGAGACGGCCCTGACGAACAACATCGCCAACGCCGACACGCCTGGCTACGAGCCCCAGGAAGTCAACTTCGAGTCGGCGCTGCAGAGCGCCGTCGCCAGCGGCGAACCGGAATCGGTGAGCCAGGCGCAGTTCCAGACGGTGACCGAGCCGATCGAAGCGGGGCCGAACGGCACCGCCGTGAGCATCGATCAGGAATCGGCGAAGCTCGCCGAAAACGGGCTCGACTACCAGGCGCTCACGCAGGTGCTCGGCGCCCGCGACGACATCCTGCGCTCGGCCATGGGCGCCGCCGCCTGATGGGGCTGTTCGACGCGATCGGTATCGCCGGCACCGGCCTGACGGCCGAGCGCATGCGCATGGACGTGACCGCCGAGAACCTCGCCAACGCGGACACCACCAAAGCCGCCAACGGGCAGCCATATCAGCGCCAGGAGGTGGAGCTCGCGCAGATGGGAGCGAGCGACTTCGGCGGTGCGCTCTCCAGCGCCATCCAGCAGGGCCGCGGCGCTCCGCCCGGCGGCGTCGAGGTCACCGGGATCGTCAGCGACAGCACTCCCGATCAGCAGGTCTACGACCCCGGCAACCCCGAAGCCGACGCCCAGGGCTACGTGAAGATGCCGAACATCAGCACGGTCACGGAAATGACCGACCTCATCTCCGAGTCGCAGTCCTACCAGTCCGACGTGACGGCGATGCAGACCGCCAAGTCGATGTTCACCTCGACGCTCGGCCTGCTCAAATGATCATCCCGCCGGTCGGAGGGCTGGCAGGCCAGCTGTCGGTGAGCGGCGCGGAAGGCGTTGCTCAGGCCGGCCAGTCGACCGGCGTGGCCGCCGGCGGTGAAGCGGGTGGATTCGGCGGCGAGCTCACGGAAGCGATCTCCTCGCTGGAGCAGACGCAGGACAGCGCCTCCAGCGCCTCCCAGGCCCTCGCCACGGGGAACGTCAGCGACCCGGAGAGCGCCGTGGTGACCGTCGAGGACGCGCAGCTGGCGATGGAAATGGCGTCGCAGATCCGCAACAAGGCCACCGAAGCCACCCAGAGCATCTTCAACACGCAGGTCTGATCGATGCCGCCCGCAGCCCAGCTCGCCTCCAGGCTGACCCCCCGCGGATGGATGATCGCCGGCGCGACGGCCGTCGCGGCGATCCTGTTCATCTACCTGTTCGTGCACACGGTCTCGCAGCCGAGCTACACGACGGTCGTCAGCGGCGTCGAACCGTCGCAGACCGGCAAGATGACGAGCACGCTCAGCGCGCAGGGAATCAGCTACGAGCTCCAGGACAACGGCAGCGCGATCGCCGTGCAGGCCAATCAGGCCTCCGCGGCACGCGTCGCGCTGGCAGGCGCGAACCTGCTCGGCGCCAGCCAGCCGGGCTTCAAGCAGCTGTTCGAAAAGCAGAACCTCGGCGAAAGCAACTTCGACCAGCAGGTCAACTACCAGCGCGCGCTGCAGGGGCAGCTGGACGAAACGATCGACAGCGTGCAGGGCGTCTCCGGAGCGCAGGTCGAGCTCGTGCTGCCGAGCTCCCAGAGCCAGATCTTCGGCGAAGACCAGAACGCCTCCTCGGCTGCGGTGCTGCTGTCCGGGACGAGCTCGCTCGACCAGAGCTCCGTGCGTGGGATCGCGCAGCTGGTCGCCTCCAGCGTGCCCGGCCTGCAGCTGGGCAAGGTCACGATCACCGACGCCTCGGGCGAGCTGCTGTGGCCGCAGGCCGGCGGCGGCGCCGGCGGATCTGGCGGCGAACTGCAGGAAGCCGAGCAGCGCTACGACCAGAGCATGGAGGCCAGCCTCGACGCGATGCTCACGCAGACGCTCGGCTCGGGCAAGGCGCAGGTGCTTGTGTACGCCAACATGAACGTCGATCAGACGAGCAAGGAATCGCTCGAATACGGCAAGGCGGGCACCCCCACGCAGCAGAGCAAGACCGTCGAAACGCTGACCGGCAACGGCACCGGAGCCGGCGGCGCCACCGGCACCGCCAACGTCCCGGCCGCCGCCACCGGCACGAGCGGCAAGTCCAACTACAAACACGAAACCACCAGCTCCTCGCTGGGTGTATCGAAGATCGTCACGCACCAGACGGTTGCGCCCGGCACGGTCGAAAGCCAGCACGTGTCCGTGCTGCTCGACAAATCCGTGCCCGCGTCCGCGCTGCCGGCGATCCGCGAAGCGGTCACCAACGCCGCCGGCATCCAGACCAAACGCGGCGACACGATCTCGATCGGCCAGGTCGCCTTCGCCAAGCAGACGAGCGCCGCGGCGGCCGCCGCCAGCCCGCTCGCCGACGCCAAGTACGTGCTGCTCGGGCTCGGCGCGATCATGTTCCTGTTCTTCACCACGCGCTCGCTGCGCAAGCGCGAGAAGGAGACGATCGAGGAGCCCGTGTGGTTGCGCGAGCTCAACGCTCCCATGCGCCTGTCTGAGCTCGAACGCGAGACCACCCCGCGGCCGGCGCCGGCGATGGCCGCCGTCGCGCCCGGCGCCGGCGGTCCCAGCGCCAACGGCCACGAGCAGGACGGCGGTGAGAGCATCCGCCGGCAGGTCGAGCAGCTCGTCGACAGCAACCCCGAGCGGGTCGCCCAGCAGCTTCGCAGCTGGATGCAGGAGGACTAGCGCCGGTGGCCGGCGACGCTCCAGCGGACACCGTCCCGGCGCTGCCGGCCGCCCCCACCGAGGTCCTGCCAGCCACCGTGGCATCGTCCCCGGAGGGGGAGCCGATCGCCGGCGCCCGCAAGGCCGCGGTGCTGATGGCCGCGCTCGGCTCCGAGCGCGCGGCGAAAGTGCTGCAGCGCCTCGGCGAAGAGGAGATCGAGAGCCTGTCGATGGAGATGGCCAGCCTCAGCTCGGTGGGAGCGGAGACGACCGACTCGATCTTCCACGAGCTCGCCGCGCTGACCAGCGCAGGGGAGCTGGGGGCGGCCGGCGGGATGGACTTCGCGCGCGGGGTGATCGAACGCGCGCTCGGACCCGAGCGCGCGGCCGAGGTGCTCAGCCGCCTGTCCGCCCGCACCGAGACGCCGCCGTTCGAATTCCTGCAGCGCGTCCCACCCGAGCGCACCGCCGCGCTGCTGCGCAGCGAGTCGCCGCAGACGATCGCGCTGATCCTCGCCAGCCTGCAGACGACACTCGCGGCACACGTGCTCGCGCGCCTGCCCGAGCGCCAGCAGCCGGACATCGCCCTGCGCATCGCGCGCATGGGCGAGACCAGCGCGCAGGTCGTCCAGCAGGTCGAGGAGGTCATCCGCCACAAGCTGACCGCGGTGGCCGAGCGCGAGTACTCCGCCGCCGGTGGCACCAAGAACCTGGCTGAGATCCTCAACCACTCCGACCGCACGACCGAGCGCAACGTGCTCGAGAAGCTCGCCTCCACCGACAAGGACCTCGCCGAGGAGGTGCGCGCGATGCTGTTCGTGTTCGAGGACATCGTCACGCTCGAAGAGCGCGCCGTCCAGCAGGTGCTGCGCGAGGCCGACCAGAAGGATCTCGTGCTCGCGCTGCGCGGCGCGCCCGACAACGTGAAGGAGGTAGTGCTCAGCAACATGTCCGAGCGCGGCGCGGAGATGCTCAAGGAAGAGATGGAGATCCAGCCGCCCCAGCGCAAGCGCGACATCGACGCCGCCCAGAGCCGCATCGTGGCGGTCGTGCGCCAGCTCGAGGAGGCCGGCACGATCGTGATCGCCGGCAACAGCGAGGACGAGAGCGAAGCGGTTGTCTGACGCCACCGTCAGCTACGCGTTCGAGCAGCTCGAGCCCTCCGCGCCTGCGCCGCGCGACGCCGCCGCGCGGTTGATCGCGCGGGCCGGCGTCGAGGCCGAGCGCATCCGCGAGCAGGCGCGCGCCCAGGGCTTCGAGGAGGGCCGCGCCGCTGGCTACGAGCACGGCGCGGCAGAGATCGCCGCCGCCGCGTCAACCCTCGGCGAGGCCGTCCACGGCGTGCACGCGCTGCGCGCGGAGATCGTCGAGGCGGTCGAAGCGGACGCCATCGAGCTGGCGCTGTCGCTCGCCGGCAAGATCCTCGCGGGCGCCTTCCAGGCGCGCCCGGAGCTCGTCGTCGAGGTCGTGCAGGGGGCGCTGCGGCGCATCAGCGACCGGCGCAGGATCACCGTGCTGGTCAACCCCGCCGATCTCGAGGCCGTCAGGGCGGCGCTCGGCGAGCTGACCTCGCAGGGCAGCGGCGTGGAGATCTGCGAGGTGCAGTCCGACGAGCGCGTGGGCGCAGGCGCTGTGATCGTGCGCACCGCCGAGGGCGAGGTCGACGCGAGCGTGCACACGCAGCTGGAGCGCGCGCGCGAGGTGGTGAGCACCGCGCTCGAGACCGGCGAGCGTGCGGCATGAGCGAGCCCGGCACGCGGCTGCGGCGGGCCGCCGAGGCGATCATGGAGGCCGATCTCGCGCGCCGCCACGGCTTCGTCACCAACCTGATCGGGCTGATCATCGAGGCCACCGGCCTGCAGGCGGAGGTCGGCGAGGTGTGCCTGGTGGGCACCGATCGCAACCGCGCGGCGGTGTCCGCCGAGGTCGTCGGCTTCCGCGACGGGCGCACGCTGCTGATGCCGCTCGGGGAACTGCACGGCATCGGCCCGGGCACGAGGGTGCTGGCCACGGGCGCGCCGTTCCGCATCGCCGTAGGCGAGGGCCTGCTCGGGCGGATCGTCGACGGGCTGGGGATCCCCGAGGACGGGCGCCCGGCGGCCGATGAATGCGATCCCACTCGGCCGGGTGGGACTCGGGCGCAGGCGCGCTCGACGATCGCCGCGCCCCCGAACGCCCTCTCAAGGCCGCGCATCCGCGAGCGCGTCGGGCTGGGCGTGCGCGCCCTCGACGGACTCGTGCCGTGCGGGCGCGGGCAGCGCCTGGGCATCTTCGCCGGCTCTGGTGTCGGCAAGTCCTCGCTGCTGGGCATGATCGCGCGCTCGACCAGCGCGTCGATCAACGTGATCGCGCTCGTCGGCGAGCGCGGGCGCGAGGTGCGCGAGTTCGTCGAGCGTGACCTCGGCGACGCGCTCGAGCGCTCGGTGGTGGTCGTCGCCACCTCCGATCAGCCCGCGCTCGTGCGCATCAAGGCTGCGTTCACGGCGACCACGATCGCCGAGTACTTCCGCGACCAGGGCCACGACGTGATGTTGATGATGGACTCCGTCACGCGCTTCGCCATGGCCCAGCGTGAGGTCGGCCTGGCGATCGGCGAGCCGCCGGCCACGCGCGGGTACACGCCCAGCGTGTTCGCGCTGCTGCCGCGCCTGCTCGAGCGCGCCGGCACGAGCACCAGCGGCTCGATCACCGCGCTGTACACGATCCTGGTCGACGGCGACGACATGAACGAGCCGATCGCCGACGCCGTGCGCTCGATCCTCGACGGGCACGTCATCCTCACCCGCTCGCTCGCTCACGCCGGTCACTACCCGGCGATCGACGTCCTGCACAGCGTCTCGCGCCTGATCGGCGAGATCGTCACGCCCGAGGTCGAGCAGGCCGGGCAGAGGCTGCGCGCGGCGCTGGCGGTGCTGCGCGAGAAGGAAGACCTGGTGGCGATCGGCGCCTACCACCCCGGCAGCGACCACGCCCTCGACACCGCGCTCGCGCACCGCACGCGCATCGAGCGCTTCCTGCGCCAGCCCGTGCACGAGCGCAGCGACCCGCTTGATACAGACGCGCGACTGCTCGAGCTCGGCTCCTCGCTGGCGAGCGAGCTCGAGCGCCGCAGCGGCGAGATCCCCGACGCCGAAGAGGTCACCCCCGAGCTCGACGCCGCCGTCAGCGCCGACGCCCCGGCCTACGACGCCTCGGGGGCGCCGGCGATCCCAGCGCTCGGGCTGAGCATCTGAGCACGTGCCGGCTCGAGCATCTGACACGCCTCAAGAACCCGCCCGGCCTTCCGATAACCAGGGCGTGTCCGGATCTGCGTTTCGCTTCCGTCTCGAGCGCGTGCGCGCGGTGCGTGAGCGCAAGGAGAAGCTTGCTCAGCGCGATCTGGCGGACGCCATATCGCGCCGCTCCAGCAGCGCCGCGGAGGTGCGCGAGGCGGACGCGAGCCTCGAACACGCCCACGACGAACAGCGGACCATCGCCGCCGGGCGCGAGACCGTCAGCGCCACCGATCTGCTCGCCCGACAGGCGTTCCTCGAGCGTGTCGAGGCGCAGCGGCGCATCCGTGTGAGCGAGCTCGAGCAGCGCGACGCGGAGGTCGCCGAGCGCGACGCCGAGCTGGCGGCGGCGGCCAGCGAGCACGAGATGCTCAACCGTCTCAGAGAGCGCCACCGCGGCGAGCACAACCTCGAGGTCGCCCGCCGCGAGGTCGGCGTGCTCGACGAAATCGCCGCCGCGCGCTTTCGCGGGAGTCGCGCGTGAGCGCCCAGGCGGTGTCCGGCGCCGGCGCCGCCACGTCCCCGGGCGAGCTGGCGGTCCTCCAGCGCGTGCAGCAGCTGCAGGCGCTGATCGAATCCGCTCGGCAGGTCTCCTCCGGGGGTGTCGTGTCGACGGGCGCCACCGCCTCCTCCTACTCCCAGGCCACCGGCAGCGACTTCGCCTCCGCGCTGCAGGCGGCCACCAGCGCCGACGCCGCCGGCGTCGCCGAACCCGCGGACATCGCCTACGAGGCAGCCCAGGGCGGCAGCGCCGGTGGCGAATCGGGCGAATACGCAGCGCAGATCGACCAGGCCGCAGCCCGCAACGGCCTCGACCCCGCCGTGCTGCACGGGCTGATCCAGCAGGAGTCCGGCTTCGACCCCAGCGCCACCAGCAGCGCCGGCGCGTCGGGCCTGACCCAGCTGATGCCCGGGACCGCCGCCTCGCTGGGCGTAGCCGACCCGCTGAACCCCGGCGAATCGATCGAAGGCGGCGCGCGCTACCTGGGCGAGCTGATGGCGCAGTTCGGCGATAACAGCGAAGAGGCGCTCGCGGCGTACAACGCAGGGCCGGGTGCCGTCCAGCAGTACGGCGGCGTCCCCCCGTACGCGGAAACCCGGAGCTACGTCTCCAACGTGCTAGCCAACGCCGAAGCCTACCGGCAGTCGCACCCCGCGACCGCCACCGCGGAGAGCCTCGCATGACCGTGCAACCCGCCCTGCTGCCAGTCGCGCCGTCGGCGCCACCGCCGAGCTCCGGAGCGTCACCCGGCTCGCCCGATCCACCGGGCGGCGCGCCCTTCCACAGCGCGCTCGCCGAACAATCGGCCCGGACCGCAAACGCGGAAGGCCAACAGCAGAGAAGCGACGAAGCCAGCCGCAGGGAACGATCCCTCGCCCGCCATCCCGAACACGCGGGCGTGGCCGACGCCGCGTCCGCTTCCGCGAGCGCGACGGGATCGGGCGCCGCGTCCGCGTCCACCGGGTCGGCAGCTACGGAATCGGGCGCCTCCTCCGCGTCCACCGGGCCCACACCGTCCACAGCCTCCGAAGCGACACGAACCGCTCTCACCGCGGGCGCGTCAGCTCAGGCTCAGGGCGGCTCTACGCTGGCCTCCGCCGAAGCCGCCGAAGCCGCCGAAGCCGCCGAAGCCGCCGAAGCCGCCGAAGCCGCCGAAGCCGCCGAAGCCGCCGA
>DATHPE010000009.1:0-87681 GCA_035484215.1 Solirubrobacteraceae bacterium
CTACCTGCGCTTCTACAACACCGACCGCGCACACCACGGCAGACTCACACAAGGACGCATCCCCGCAGACATCGTCTACCGTGCCCAAAAGATGGAGGCAGGATGAGCCGCACCTGTCGGCACATCTCGGAGGCTGCCCAGTTTAGACCGCCCGCGAGGATCTGCACCGTTCGGTCCTGACGGAGAATGCCCAACAGACCGTGTCCCACCAAGGGATCGAGTAAGCCAGCTACAACGGTCACCATTTCTGGATCCACATTTCGCATGGCTTGACTAGACGTCCATGCGCCATGACGACGGATCGGTCAACGGAGGAGAGTGATCATCGAATGCTGCCGGTCTCATCGTGGATGTGCCCGGGGGCAGCACCAGCGCGGAGGCGTTGTCGGCGTTCAGGTAGAGGCTGTGGACGAGCGCGCGCGCCTGAGCGAGCAGCACCACGAGGTTGACGACGCCGACGAGCCCGAGGAGCGCAACGAGCGCCCACGCGCCCACGAGCTGGCGGACGGCGTCAAAGGACCGGGGACGAATCGCCCCGCGAGAAGCCGCCTCCACGCTCCTACGCTCGCGAACCCAGGGATGAACTGCGCCGCACGAGTGCGACCTTATCAACAGATATCAATCAGCGGGCTGGTGCACATCCCGGACTATTCATGAATACGGATATGCTGGCTCATTGGGACGCGCCGCCTTGACAGAAGCGATCCGCGCCGCCCGCCTACCGCCAGCCGACGCGCTCAGGATCGTGTGAGGAGTGCTCGGACTCCAGCAATCGCCGCCCGTGCAGCCAGAAGAGCAGCAGAAACGAGGGGCCGACGAGCAGCACCGCAGCGGCGAACACGACGATCAGCGCGATCAGCGTGGCGTGGGGCGCCGAGCCGTTCGCGAGCGTCAGGCCGGTGCCGGGCAGGAGCGTCGGGTACTGCGCCACGCCCCAGCCCCACACCACGGCCGCGACGCCCAGCGCGGACAGCGGGCGCAGCCCGCGCGAGCGCCCGAGCGCCAGCAGCGCGAGCACGGCTAGGCCGCACGCTCCAGCCAGCAGCACGAGCGCCAGCGCGCGGCCGGTGAGGCCGTGGTAGAGCTGGTGATTGGAGTGATGGAGCTCCGCCAGCGCGGCGAGGGACAGCGCGCCCGCCGCCGCGCTGGCGAGCGCCGCGCGGCGCCTGAAGTAGCGCTCGTGCCGGTCGTCATCGCGGCGGATCGCCTCGCCGACCAGGAACACGGCGGCCAAATACCCGCACACCGCCACGAACAGCCCCCCGATCAGCAGCGACGTGGGACTGGTCCACGTCGCCAGCGTGGTGCGCTGGGCGTCGAGCGCGACCTTGCCGGCCGCCACCGCGCCGACGACCGTGCCCATGAAGAACGGCGTCAGCAGCGAGGACAGAGCGAAGACGGCGCCGAGCAGGCGTTCCCAGTGCAGGCCCTCCACCTCCTTGCGGAAGGCGAAGCCGGCGCCGCGCAGCACGATCCCGAGGATCGCCAGCCACAGCGGCAGCGCGGCGGCCGTCATCACCGCGGCGAACGCCGTCGGGAAGGCGCTCCAGAACACGACCAGCGCGAAGATCAGCCACACGTGGTTGGCCTCCCACACCGGAGTGATCGTCTCGTCGATCAGCGTTCGTGGCGCGCGCCCCCGCCGGTCGCCGCCGGCGAGCAGGTCCCACAGGCCGCCGCCGAAGTCCGCGCCCGCGAGGATCGCGTACAGCGTCAGCACCGCGATCAGGATCGCGCCGACCACCTCGGCGGTCATGCGCCCTCCCCGGCCAGGGGCGAGTGGTGTTCGCTCGGCGGACCGTACGGGACGGCGCTCTCCCCTTCGTCGCCCGCCCGCCAATGCCGTGCGAGCAGTCGCAGGATCGCGATGGTGGCGATGCCGAGCACCGCATACAGGACGATCACCGCGCTCAGGCTGTCGATCACGCCCCGGTTGGTGGTGGCCGCCTGCGCGGTCGTGAGCAGCTTGTAGACGACCCACGGCTGGCGCCCGACCTCGGTGACGATCCAACCGCACTCCATCGCCACGAGCGCCGCCGGCCCGCACGCCGCCGCCAGCCACCAGAACCAACGGTGCGCCGGCAGCGCGCGGTGACGCCGCCACACCAACAGCGCCCACAGCCCCGCCAGCAGCAGCAGGAACGCGAGTCCCACCATCACATTGAAGGAGAGGTGGATGAGCGTCGGCGCCGGCGGACGGTCGACGGGCGCCACAGAGTCCAGCCCGATCACCTTCGTGTGCGGGCTGAACCCGACGAGCAGCGAGTCGAGGTCGGGGAGCGCCACGCCGACGTACACGTGGCCGCCCGAGTAGACGCCGCCGAGGTACTCGGGCACGCCGCGCGCGGTGTGGGTTACGTACTCCATCGCGGCGAACTTGATCGGCTGATCAGCGGCGATCGCACGCGCCGCGGTGTCGCCGACGAAGATCTGAAACGGCGTGAGCGCGGCGGCGATCACGAACGGGATCGCGAAGCCCAGCCGGTGGTAGCGGTCGCGCCGGCCACGCAGGAAGCCGACGGCGTAGACCGCCGCCACGCCGAAGCCGGCGACCATGTACGCGGCGAGCAGCATGTGCGGCATCTCGTAGATCGCCGCGCGGTTGAAGAACACCGCCCACGGTTCCACCGCGACCACGCGGCCGGCACGCAGGGTGAAGCCGCCCGGCTGGTTCATCCACGAGTTCGCCGCCATCACCGAGATCGCGCCGAAGATCCCGCTCACGGCCACAGGGATGCCCGACCAGAAGTGCGCCCATCCGCGCAGTCGCCGCCAGCCGTACAGGTAGATCCCGGTGAAGATCGCCTCCAGGAAGAAGAAGATCCCCTCGACGCTGAACGGCAGCCCGATCACCGGGCCGTATCTGCGCATCAGCCCCGGCCACAGCAGCCCCATCTCGAACGACAGGACGGTCCCCGTGACGGCGCCAACGGCGACTAGCACCCCCAGCGCCTGCGACCAGCGTCGCGCGAGCGTCATCGCCACCTCATCGGAGCGCTTCAGGCCGATGTACTCGGCCACGAGCACGATCGTCGGGAACGCGATCCCGTAGCACGCGAGGATGATGTGAAAGCCCAACGTGCTCGCCATCTGCGCGCGCGCCGGAACGACCTCACGAGCTGTAGCGAGCACCGCCGACGCGTGAAGGAGCGCCGTCATGGTCGTGAGAAACTATCGCGCTTTCACGAGAGGATTCGGCGACCCACGTTCGTGGCGGCGAGGTCCACGAGCTCGTCGCCACGGCCGGACAGGACCGTGCGCGTCGCATACAGCGTGAAGCCCTTGATCTGCTCGAAGGTGATCGTCGGCGGCATCGAGAGCTCCTGGCGGGCCACCATCGCCTCGACCAGCGCCGGCCCGTCGTGCTCGAACGCCGTGCGCAGCGCCTCGCGGAGGTCGTCTGGGCGCTCGACGCGTTGAGCGTGAATGCCGACCGCCTGCGCGACGGCGGCAAGATTCGGATCCTCCAGGTCAGTGCCCCAGGTGACGAAACCCGCGGCCTTCATCTCCAGCTCGACGAACGCGAGCGCACCGTTGTTGAACACGACGACCTTGACCGGCAGCTTCAGCTGCTTCAGCGTGAGCAGGTCGCCGAGCAGCATCGCCAGGCCGCCGTCACCTGAAAGCGTGATCACCTCGCGCCCGGGATGAGAGGCCTGAACCCCGATCGCCTGCGGCATCGCGTTGGCCATCGTGCCGTGGTTGAACGAGCCGATCAGGCGCCGCTTGCCGTTCATGTGCAGGTAGCGGGCCGCCCACACGGTCGGCGTGCCGACGTCGGCGAGGAAGACCGCGTCCTCGGCCGCAAGCTCGTCGATCGTCCTGGCGACGAACTGCGGGTGCATCGGCGCGCGGTTGCGGTCGTTGACGGCGAGCTCGTCAAGGCCCTCGCGGGCCTTCTTGTAGTGCTTGAGCATCCGCTCCAGATGCTCGCTGTCGGTCTTCGCCGTCAGCCGTGGCAGCAGCGCCTGGATCGTGTCCTTGACGGTGCCGACGAGCGGCACGTCGACGTGGGTGCGCCGCCCGATCTGCTCGCCGCGGCAGTCGACCTGCACCACCGTGGCGTCGCTCGGGTAGAACTGGCGGTAGGGGAAGTCGGTGCCGAGCATCAGCAGCGCCTCGCAGCGCTCCATCGCCCGGTAGCCGGAGCTGAAGCCGAGCAGCCCCGTCATGCCGACGTCGTAGGGGTTCTCGTACTCGACGAGCTCCTTGCCGCGCAGCGCGTGCACGACGGGCGCCTGCAGCGCGCCGGCGATCGCCACGACCTCGTCGTGCGCGCCCGCGCACCCGGCGCCCGCGAGGATCGTCACGCGGTCCTCGCGATTGAGCGCTTCCGCGGCGGCGTCCAGCTCGGCGTCGCCCGGACGGGCGACCGTCGTGCTCGGGCGGATCACGGACGTTGCGCGCGGCCGCTCGACAGAGTGCACGAGCAGGTCGCCCGGCACGACGAGCACGGCGACGCCGCGCCTCTCGACGGAGCTGCGCACGGCTATGTCCAAGATGTACGGGAACTGCTCGGGGACGCTCGCCAGCTCACAGTAGACGCTGCACTCGCGAAACAGCTCCTGCGGGTGGGTCTCCTGGAAGTAGCCGCCGCCGATCTCCGCGCTGGGGATGTGCGCCGCGATCGCGAGCACCGGCACGCGACTGCGATTGGCGTCGAACAGGCCGTTGATCAGGTGCAGGTTGCCCGGACCGCAGCTGCCCGCGCAGACAGCGAGCTCGCCCGTCATCGCCGCCTCGCCGGCCGCGGCGAAGGCGGCGGCCTCCTCGTGGCGCACGTGCTCCCACGCGATCGTGCCGGCGCGGCGCAGAGCGTCGGTGAAGCCGTTCAGCGAATCGCCGGGCAGCCCATACACGCGACGCACGCCCGCGCGCTCGAGCGTCTCGACGATCAGGTCTGCGATCGTGCTCGACATCCGTGATTCTCCTTTTCTCGCCGCTCTGTTCTCGTCTATGGGCTATTCCCGCGGAAGCTGCGCGCGAATCATCCACAGCTGCTCCTCGAGCGCGCGCACGACGCCGACGAGGACGTCTTCGGAGGCCGAGTCGAGCTCGGCGAGGCGATCCATGCGCTCGCGCGCGCGCTCGGCGGCGTCGGCCACCCGCTTCACGAGCTCGCGCACGACGACGCGATCCTCGACGGCGCCGCTTTCGACCCCGGCGAGCGGGCTGCGCACCGCCACCGCGTCCGCCTGACCATCTGGCCAGAAGCCAACGGCGACCGCCCGCTCGGCGACGGTGTCGGCGAGATCGCGCCACGAGTCGATCAGCTCGTCCAGGTAGAGGTGCAACGGCCGGAACAGGGGACCGACGACGCTCCAGTGGAGCTGCTTGCCGAGCAGCGACAGATCGATCAGCTCGAGCAGCGTCGCCTGCAGCTCGTTCCCGACTTCCTCTCGCAGGTGCGTGCCGAGCGGGGGTAGGTGCGTGGAGTCACTCGCTATGGCCATCGCCCGTCCTCCTCCTGTCTGGTGGTTGCTCGCTGCTCTGCAATAGGCCACATCGCGGCGCAGGCAAATAGCGCGTCCGCATGCCGGCTGGCCGAGCCCGCACGCCGCGCGCGGGCTCGGCCAGCAACGCTTGCCGCATCACGCGTGTACGACCGCGCGACCGTCGTGTGTGGCATGGCCATGGGAATACGAGCTCGGCTCGAGTGAGTGCACCACCCGCTCGGTCGCCAGCTCGTTGGCCGTAAGACCGGCGATCGCCACTGCCGCCACCGCCACCGCGGCGCTGAAGCCAAGCCAGACGACGCTGCCGAACACCAGGCTGGACACGATCGTCCAGGCCGACAGCACGCCGACGGCGCCATCGAGTGACCGCTGCACGAGACCGCGCCCGCGCAGCGCGATGGAGCCGAGGGCGACCGCGCCGATGGCCACGCCACAACCGAACATCAGCCACGAGTAGGTTGCGTTTGTGAATGCCTGTGAGGCCACGATGGAGAAGCCTGCGGTCAACGCGATGATTGGTGAGATACCGGCTGTTCATGAGTACCGCCTCTTTCATTCGACGTTGGACGACCGGGTCGATCTGCGCTTCACGCCAGCTGATCGCGACGCGACTTGCATCAGATCCCGGTATTCGCTTACCGACACAACCTCTCGCTAGCCGCCGCACGGCTCCAGGGGTATGCACCCGAGATTTGCTTCCGAGCGCCCGGAGGAGCGTGGTAGGGAAATCCCCCAGGCGTCAGCCTGATCGCCAGAGAGTCCGCGACAGGCCCGAGCATTTCCGGCTTACCTTCCCAACGCCCCGCTTGCCGAGCTGCTCGAAGCTGAGTAGAAGGCCCGCTCAGGCCGGAACGGCTGAGAACCGCTGGTGCACGAAGCGCACGACCATCGCGCCCTCGCCGACGGCGGTGGCGCAGCGCTTCACAGACCCTGAGCGGACGTCGCCGGCAGCGTAGATCCCAGGCACGCTGGTTTCCAGAAGCCCTTCGGTGCCGGCGTGCGGTCCGGTGAGGATGAAGCCCTTCTCGTCGCGCGCGACCACATCGTGCAGCCAGCCGGTGCAGGGGACGGCGCCCAGGAACAGGAACAGGAACGAGAACGCAATGCGCGTGCCGTCGCGCAGTGTGACCGCCTCGAGCTGACCGTCGGATCCGTGCAGCTGCGCGATCTCGCTGCGGTCGCGCACGGCGACGCCGTAGCGGTCCAGCTCGAGCACCAGGTAGTCGGACATCGTCTCGCGCAGGTCGCCGCGACGATGCAACAGCGTCACCAGCGCGCCTCCCCGCGCAAGCCACACCGCCGCCTGGGCCGCCGAGTTGCCGCCGCCGACCACACCGACCCGCGTCGCGCCGCAGCGCTGCGCCTCCGGGGGCCCGGCCGCGTAGAACACGCTCACGCCCTCGTAGTCGGAGAGATCCTCCACCGGCAGCCGGCGATATTCGGCGCCGGTGGCCAGCACGACGGCGCGCGCGGACACCTCGTGATCGTCCTCCAGGCGCAGGATGTGGCGCTCGGCTCCAGGCTCGAGCGAAACGGCGCGGTAGGGCGTGGCGGTTCGCGCGTTGAACTTGCGCGCCTGCGTCACCGCGCGGCTGGTGAGTTCCATGCCGCTGATGCCCGCCGGGAATCCGAGGTAGTTCTCGATCCGCCGCGACGTGCCCGCCTGGCCGCCGAGCGCGGTGCCCTCGACGACGAGCGTCTCCAGGCCCTCAGACGCGCCGTACACGGCCGCCCCGAGACCCGCCGGACCGCCTCCCACGACAACCAGGTCGACCTCTTCTCTGCGCTCGAGCTCGAGCCCGATGCCGAGCGCTCGCGCCACTGCCCCGTTGGTGGGGTTGCGCAGCTCCCTGCCGCCCGGCAGCCGTACGAGCGGCAGCTCGTCTACGGCGAGCGTCGCTGTGAGCGCCGTGACCTCCGGGTCCTGCGGGTCCTGCGGGTCGCGCCAGACGTAGGGCAGGCGGTTGCGTCCCGCCCACTCGAGCATCGCTCGCGTCTGGCGCGAGGTGCGAGGCCCGATCACCTCCATGCCGACGCCCGCCTGCTGGAGCGCCTCGCGCCGGGCCATGAAGGCCGACAGCAGCAGGTCGCCCAGCAGGGCGTCCTCGAACAGCAGCGGGCGCAGATCCTCGCGGTCGACGGCTATGTAGCGCATCGGCTGGGTGGCGACCGCCGTCACGTACACGGTCTGCCCGTTGAGGAGATTCAGCTCGCCGAGGAAGCCCGAGGCGCCATGGCGGACGATCTCCCTCCCCGTCTCATCCAGGATGGCGGCCTCGCCCTCGATGATCGCGATCAGCGGATAGCGCAGGTCGCCGACCCGGTAGAGCACGTCGCCGACAGCCGCCACGCGCTCCTCGCCGTGCTCGCGCAGCGTCGCCATCTGCGATGCCGACAGGATGGCGGTGAGCGGAGCGGCCACCGTGCAAGGGTAGCTCGCTCAGGCGCGCCGCCGCCTCCCGGGCCGATCAGCCCGGGAGGCGGTCGCGACGCGGCCTCAGCGCGAGCGACGCCGCTCAGTCGCCGCTCAGACTGCTCCCCGCTTCACCTGGGTTGCAGTCATATGGGTTGACGAACGAGCTCCCGGGCACGCACCTCCACATGCTCTGGTTGGTCTCGCTCGGCGCCCCCGAGAACAACTCGTTCGGGATCGTCGTCGAGAGCATGTACGCCGGCCCGTCCTGGCGCGCGTGCGTCGCCTGTTCGAAGGCGTACCCGTCGTCGAGGAGCTCGGGCTCGCCGTAGGCGCTGTCGATGAAGTCGACCCCGATCGGGTCGCCGCCTGTGGAGCTGTTCTCGGCGGCGAATCCGGCCGGGACCGTCAGCACCGGATAGCCGGCGCGGTCGGCGATGCCCACGAGCGGGCTACCGCTGGGAACCATGATCGCCGAGTAGCCCTCGTCGAGGATGCTGTCGATCACGGCCCGGTCTTCGGCCTGACCCCTGGTGAGGTTTTCCTCGTAGGTCGCTGTCGTCGCCGGGTTGGCGGTTTCCACCGCCTCGGCCGCGAGCAGCCCGTTCTGACCGAACTTCAGACCCTCGACGGGGTTGGCTTCGTTGTATTCGATGATCTGCTGGAGTGACTTGGGGACCTCCGCGCCGGTGCCCGACAGGTAGGCGTTCAGGTCGCGGTGGAACTCATACGGGACGATGCTCGGCGCGGTCGTGGCCGTGCCGAGAGTAACCACGCCGGTTGTGGCGCCGAGCGTTTCGAGCTCGCTGACCGCGGTCGGGTACGGCGCCGCGGTGCTCGATACCACCGCGATCTTCTTGCCGCTGAGCGCCGTCGAGGAGAGACCTTCGGTGTAGTTCGGCAGGGGGCTCGGCTGGCCCAGCGTCACCGGATCGGCGGGGTCAGGTCCGGCGAGCACGTTCAGCGCGGCGGCCACGTCGCCGACCGTCTGCCCGATCGGGCCCGGCGAGTCCTGCGACCTGGCGACCGGCAACACACCCGCGCGGCTGACCAGCCCGACGGTCGGCTTCAGCGCCACGACGCCGGCGTTGCCCGCTGGCGCGATCATCTGAGCGGCTTCCGTCGAGCTCTCGACGCCGATCGCCAACGGCGCGAGGCCGATCGAGACCGCCGCCGCCGAGCCGGCCGACGACCCGCCAGGCGACTTGTTCGTGTCGGACGGCAGCAGCACTTGGCCGCCGAGTGAGGAGTATCCCTGCGGCATGTTCGTCGGTTCGAGCACGCCTCCGAGCTCGGTCGTGTTTGTGTCGCCGAGGATGATCGCGCCTGCGGCCTTCAGTCTGCTGACGAGCGTCGCGTCAGCGGCCGGCAGGTTTTCCTCCAGCGCGATCGAGCCCGCGCTGGTCGGCACACCCGACACGTCGATCGAGTCGTCCACCAGCACCGGGATGCCCGCCAGCGGCGAGCTCGCCTCCTTTCTCGCCCGCAGCTTGTCGCTCTCGCTCGCTTCCTGCAGGGCGTTCGGGTTGATGTCGCGGATCGCCTGGATCGCGGGACCCTCGGCGTTGGTCAGAGCGATGCGGTAGAGCTCGGCCCGCACCAGCTCCGTCGAGGTGAGCGTCCCGGCATTCATCATTTCCTCGAGACTCGCCGCCGAGGTCGTTTCCAGCGAGAATCCGAGCACCTTTTTCGCATCGGTGATGCTCCTGATCGACTGACGGTCGGGGTTGCAGTGGCCGCGTCCGGCGAACGGCTCCGCGGGGATCGTGTGGGCGCACCGATACATCGCGGGGTCAACTTCGGCGGGCGATTTGTGCAGTTTCGTGGACTTTTCGATCACGTAGCCGACACCGAGCAGGTTGAGCTCGTCGTAGGCGCCACCGTTGACGTCGATGTCGATCGAGCGCCGCTGCGTCGGGGTGAAGCCCATCGGGATCGCGATCTCCGGAAGGCCCGCCTGCGGGCCGTCGGGCACCGATCCGACGACCGCGATCACAGGACCGCCGCCACCACTCGGTTCGTTCATCATCTTTTCGATCGCTTCGTGGTAGATCTTCTTGCGTTCCGGCAGCGCCTTGTCATATGCCTGCTGGTTGGCGCCGCCCGGGGTGTCTTCCACCGCGGCCTCTGCGGCGTGCTGGGAGTTGCCGAACTTCAGCGCCTCCTGCGGATCGGTGCCGTCGACTTCGACCTCCTGCACGAGGCTTTTGACCGGCGCGGCGGCACCGAGGTGTTTGTAGTAATCGTCGATGGTCGCGTGTTCCTCGTAATGAGCCGGCAGCGTCGGCAGACCCGACACCGTCACGGACGCGTCCGGAACCATGGTCGCGCCGGCGGCTTCAAGAGCGCTGACGGCCTTCTGCACAGCTTCCTGCTGAACGGTGGGCGTGCACGTCGTGGCCGGCGGAACGGGGGTGCATGTGTTGCCGTTGTACCCGATGCGCTTGCCCTGCACGTAGTTCATCCTCAGCGCCGATGAGTAGTTGGGCAGGGTGGTGAAAGGCGCAAGCAGGATGTCGCCGTTCTTATAGAATTCGGGGCCCATGATGTCTTTGTACTCGGCGTTGGATTCCGGATCGGAGCCTGGCACCTCGGCGATCGACTGCAGCGTGATCGCCGCGTCTTCGACGCTTTTGACAATCGGGCCGGCCGTGTCCTGCGAGGCGTCGATCGGGGCGATGCCGTAGCCCGGCACGAGCCCCAGCGTGGGCCGTAGCCCGACATCGTTCTCAGCGGTGGACGGGCTGATGATCGAACCCGAGGTTTCGGTGCCGATCGTGAGCGCCGCGAGTCCCGCGGCGGCGGCCGCGCCGGAGCCGGACGAGGAGCCGCTCGGACCCTCCGCGGCGTCGTTCGCGTTCAGCACCTGGCCCGTGAGGTTGCCGAAGCCCGAGGGCTGGCTGCCGAAGCTGTTCGCCCACTCCGACAAGCCGGTCTTGCCGAGGATCACGACACCGTGCGCCCGCAGCTCCTTGGCGACGCCTGAGTTCTTTTCGGGAAACGATTCGCGCAATGCCCAATCGCCCGCCGAGGTGTACATCGGCGGTGCGTCGATGATGTCCTTGAGCAGGATCGGCAAGCCCATCGCCGGTCCGAGATCCTCGTGTTTCTTGCGATCGCGATCTGCGGCCCTCGCTTCTTCCATCACGTCGGGGTTGATCTGCGTCACCGCGTTGATTCCGGGGCCCGACTTGTTCAGCGCCGCGATCCGCGCGAGGTAGTCTTTGACGAGTTCCACCGATGTCACTTCGCCGCTTTCCAGCATCTTCTCGGCCTGTACGCCGGTGAGAGTTTCGAGGTTCAGCGTCGATGCGAGAGCCGAGGAGACGTCGGCCAGCGCGAGCGTGAGGAGTAGTCCGATCGCGGCGAGCCCGGTGACGAGCAGGCGACGGAGCGGGAATGCGATCACGGCGTGTCCCTCCTTGGAGGCGATGGATGTGATGGATGTGATGGATGTGCTCATGGCAGAGCTAGGCAGCCAGCCGGACAGCTCAGCCACCGCCGCGATGAGTTGTGAACTCTGTCTATGTGGGTGTGAAGCGGCGCCTTCGTTCTCGCCGCCCTTGAAGTGAGTGAACTTTGGCGTACTGCATCATCTCGCCAGCATGGACAAACGTCCAGGATTCCTCCCCCACCGCTTGGCAACAGGTCCAGAGTGACCTGGCTCGAGCAGTCGAGTGAGTCACCGATGCTTGTGGTTGGAGTTACAAGCGCTGTGTTAATCAGCGCCTGCGGCTAACCCCGCGACGGGCGAGGAGATCAGCCGGGGCAGTCGATCCAGCGGTACATCAGCCCGTCTCGAACCTCGTGGTAGGAGGGCGGGGCCGGCGGTGGGTCCTCAGCGAGCAGCGCGATGACCTCGCGAGCGCCGTGAAGATGCTCCTCGACGGCGGTGGTCCAGTGCACGTCGGGATGGAGCAGCCGTTGCAGGCGCCGCCAGTCGCGACGCTCGATCGCGTCGAGCACGTCGCAAACCGCTGGGACCTGCTCCGCCACATGAAGAAGATTAGAGCGCGCCGCGCAGCCCCTCGGCGCTCAGCTCGGTCTCGATCGCCGTGCGCACGGCGGCGATCGCGTCGCCACGCGCACGGAGCTTGGTCGCGGTGTGCGCGGCGGCGTTGAGCTCCGCGAGCTCCCCCGCGGCCTCGAGACTCGCTGCGCGCAACTCGCCCGCGCCGACGACGCGGTCGAGGAAGCCCGCGTCCACAGCTTCGTCGGGCCCGTACATGGTGGCGTTGACGACGGCCCGCGAGAACGCCGCCGGCTGCAGGCGCTGGCGTGCGAGCTCGATCACGAACCACGGCATCGTAAGTCCGATCCTCACCTCGTTGAGGCCGACACGGAAGGGCCCGTCGACTCCGATGCGCAGGTCCGCCGCTAGCAGCAGGAACGAGCCGGCCGCGACGGCGTGGCCGTTGCACGCCACGAGCACCGGCGTGGGAAATGCCAGGATCCGCTCCGCGAGCGTGGCCCCGAGCGTCAGCATCTCGACCACCTCGTCGACGTCGCCGCCGGCGAACACCTTGAGGTCGAAGCCCGCCGAGAAGCAGCCATCGCGCCCTGTCAGCACCGTCACGGCGCCCTCCCGATCGGCCCGATCGAAGGCCGCGTGGATCGCGCGCAGCATCGGGGTCGAGAGGGCGTTGACCTTCCCGTCGTCGATCGTGATCGTGGCGATTCGTCCTTCCAGCTCGTACCCCGCCAGCTCGCTCATGGACATCTCCTGTTCGCTTCGCGTGGATGTGGAAGTATAATGTAACGATGTTCCGAAACATTGTTCTGAAACGACGGCGGCTGTAGGGATAGGCACGCGCATGCCCAGGCCGAAGCAGCGAACACCAGAGCTCCGCGACCACGTGCTCTCGACGGCGGTCGAGCTGCTGGCCAGAGAAGGCGTCTCCGGCTTCACCGCCAGGAGCGTCGCGCGCAGCGCCGACACCTCCCCCCCGGCTGTGTATGAGCTGTTCGGTGACAGGGCGGGCCTGCTGCGCGAGGTCTTCTTCGAAGGCTTCCGGCTGCTGCGGCGCGAGCTCGACACGCTCCCACGGTCCGAGAACCCGCGCGCCGACCTGGTCGCGCTCGCCGACGTCTATCGCGGCTTCCTGCGCGAGCATCCCGCGCTCGCGCAGCTGATGTTCTCGCGCCCGTTCACCGACTTCGACCCAAGCCAATCCGAGCTGCATGCGGGCGCGTCGGTGAGGACGTTCATCATCACGTGCGTGCGTAGGGCGATCGACGCCGGGCTGCTGCACGGCGATGAGACGGATGTCGCGCACGCGCTGGTGGCGCTCGTGCAGGGACTCGTCGCCGCCGAGAACAGCGAGCGGCTCGGCAGCACGCGGGCGTCCGTCGAGCGCCGCTGGTCGCTGGGCGTCAACGCCATGCTCGACGGTCTCAGCCGCTAGCACAGCCTCGCCGCGGCGATCCTCGCACCGACACTATGGTTTGCGGATGCCCTTCACCCCCGCACAGGAGATCCTCGACCGGTATGCGTCGGTGCTGGTCGACTTCGCCCTCGGCGGCGGCCGCGGCGTGCAGCCTGGCGAGGTCGTTCGGGTGGTGGCGCCGGAGAGCGCCAAGCCGCTGTACGCGGCGCTGAACAGAGCCGTGTGGCGTGCCGGCGCGCACGTGCTGGGCGGCTACGTGCCCGACGACGATCAGGCGTTCAACCTCTCGCGCGACTTCTACGAGGCGGCGAGCGCGGAGCAGCTGGATTACTTCCCCGGCCTGTACATGCGCGGCCTGGTCGACCAGATCGATCATCAGGTGACGCTCATCGCGCCGAGCGACCCGCGCTCGCTCGACACCGTCGATCCGGCGCGCATCATGCGCCGGGGGGAGTCGATGCGCCCGCTGCTCGACTGGCGGGGCGAGAAGGAGAACGCGGGACGCTTCACGTGGACACTCGGCCTGTACGGCACCCCCGGCATGGCCGCGGAGGCGGGGATGGAGATCGAGGACTACTGGGAGCAGATCGTGCACGCATGCTTCCTCGACAGCGACGAGCCGCTCGAGCGCTGGCGGGAGGTGGGGCTGCGCCTGGAGCAGACGCGCCGGTGGCTCGACGCGCTCGACGTCGAGCGGGTGCACGTCGAGGGCGAGGACGCCGACCTGTGGGTGAGCATCGGCGAGCAACGGCGCTGGCTCGGAGGCCGCGGTCGCAACATCCCCAGCTTCGAGCTGTTCACCAGCCCGGACTGGCGCGGCACGAGCGGCTGGATCTACTGCAACCAGCCCTTGTACCGCTACGGGAGCCTCGTCAAGGGAATCCGCCTGACGTTCGCGGACGGGCGCGTGACCGAGGCGAGCGCGCAGGAGAACGAGCGCGTGCTGCTGGAGATGATCGCCACCGAGGGAGCCGACCGCGTGGGTGAGTTCTCGCTGACCGACCGGCGCTTCTCGCGGATCACACGCTTCATGGCGCAGACGCTGTACGACGAGAACGTCGGCG
The DNA here is from genome assembly GCA_035484215.1 of Solirubrobacteraceae bacterium. GTDB lineage: Bacteria > Actinomycetota > Thermoleophilia > Solirubrobacterales > Solirubrobacteraceae > Palsa-744. Next base: position 14,321 of record DATHPE010000009.1, read on the forward strand.
GCGCCCACGGGAACACCCACATCGCGCTCGGGCGCTCCTACCAGGACGCCTACGCAGGCGACCCCGCATCACTCAGCCAGGAGGATTGGCAACGGCTCGGCTTCAACAGCTCCAGCGTGCACACCGACATCGTCTCGACCACCGACCGCGTCGTCACCGCCTCGCTTCGCGGGGGCGGCGAGCGCGTGATCTACCGCGACGGAGAGTTCAAGCTCGACTAGCTTGCGCGCTCTCGCTCCGGGGTTGCGAGCGCGCGAATGACCCGCCAACAGCTCGCGGCCACGTTCGGCCGCGCCTACCTACCTACGTAGCTGACCACGCCTTTGCTGTTGTGAATCGTGACGACGAATGGGGTCTTGATCGCCCTGTGGGGCTTCTTCACGCTGAGGGTCGTGGCGATACACGGGAACTTGCCCGGTCGCTGCGGGACCGTTGTGGGACACACGACCGTTGACTTCAGGTGGCGCTGCGCCAGGATGCTACGTTCGATGGCGTGCTCCACGCGAGCGATGTCGAGGTCGACCGTCCTGGCTGTTGTGGCGGTCGAGGATCCAGCGGATGAGCCGCACGCACCGAGGAGCGCAGCACAGACCAACGCCGCAGCTGCCACGGCGGCTCTGCGGCGAACCTCAACCACACCGGCACGAGCTGACCCAAGCGTTCCCATAGGTGGATGGGGATGCTAACAGCGCCGTCGGCTGGTGACAGTGACGTCAATCGGTCACTCAGCGCGACCGCGAGCTTCGACGCTTCTCGCAGCGCCGTCCGCAGCCGATGGAAAACCTAGCTTGACTACACGCATATCGCCTGTTTACATACTGCTCCCTTTCTGCTAGCTTTACCCGCCAGCTTGCGCCGAGCGCCCCTTGGGGCCGCTAGGACGGCGGGCCCAGCAGGAGGGAAATAGACGCGCTACGACACGGAGGAGAATACGAATGCGTCAGTATTGGGGGACCAGCCAGCGCTGGAGGTCCGAGCATGCCCTGAGAGCGCGGCGGGTGATGGGGCCAATCGGCCTTCTGGTCAGCGCGCTCAGCGTTCTTGCGTTTCTCGGTAGTGCACAGGCTGCCGCGGCAGCAACCTTCGAAGTGACAAAAATCTCGCCATCCTCGGGATGCCCGGGAACGGTCGTCACGATCACCGGAAGACACTTCGAGCCGACTGGCTTCAGATACCCGGGCACGTCTCAGCTCACCTGGGTGGACAATACCGCTGGCGAGGATAGTGGCGGCGAAGCCACCGTCGTGAGCGAAACCGAGGCCACCGCGGTCGTGCCCATGATTCTCCAGACAGGGGGCAACGGCACCGGCCAAATCAACTACGCGGGCTGGAGCGGTGGTATCCAGCAGCCCAGCTTCACCTACATCAGCCTGCTGGTGTGCCTGGAAGGCAAAGAAGGCAAAGAAGGAGCCGCCGGTAAAGAAGGAGCCGCCGGCAAAGAAGGGGCGGCTGGCAAAGAAGGAGCGGCTGGCAAAGAAGGAGCCGAAGGCAAAGAAGGAGCCGCCGGTAAAGAAGGAGCCGAAGGGAAAGAAGGAGCCGCCGGCAAAGAAGGAGCCGAAGGGAAAGAAGGCAAAGAAGGGAAAGAAGGAAAAGAAGGCAAAGAAGGCGCCCAAGGCGTACAAGGCGAAACAGGCGCGGAAGGGAAAGAAGGCAAAGAAGGAAAAGAAGGCAAAGAAGGCAGGGAAGGAAAAGAAGGCTACGAAGGTAGAGAAGGAAAAGAAGGGAAAGAAGGCGACGAAGGTCGAGAAGGCGCCCAAGGCATACAGGGCGAAACGGGTGCCGAAGGCAAAGAAGGCGCCGCCGGAGCAACGGGAGCGGAAGGCAAAGAAGGCGCCGCCGGAGCAACGGGTGCCGAAGGCAAAGAAGGCGCCGCCGGCGTGACGGGCATGGTAGGTGCCGAAGGTAAGGAAGGTAAAGAAGGTAAAGCCGGCGCCGTGGGAGCAGACGGGACGGAAGGGAAAGAAGGAAGAGAAGGCGCTCAGGGCGTGCAGGGAGAGCCGGGCGCGGAAGGTAAGGAAGGAAAAGAAGGAAAAGCCGGTCCCGCTGGCGCAGAAGGCCAAGCCGGCGCGACTGGCCCAGAAGGAAAAGAAGGCAAGCCTGGTGCCGAAGGCAAAGAAGGAAGGCCCGGAGCCGAAGGCAAAGAAGGCAAAGGGTTCTCTGTGGGCGCATACGGCCCGCGGACCGAAAGGGCGGTCGGCACTATGTACGAGCCGTCAGCCACGGAACCCACGGAGGTGATTCTCGAAGCAAGAGCTTCGAGCACGAAAGAAACGACCATCGACGTGCAGGTTGGTGGTGGATCGGGATCGGAAATCATCAACGTGGTGAAGTCCGGCGTCGCGAAAGAAGGCTCCGTGTATACGTTCATCGTCCCAGCTGGCAAGGAGTGGGGTGTGGCGGCGAACACGGTTCTGGAATCCCTGTTCACGCTCTATCTACCGCTCGGGTGAGGAGGGTAGGCAAGGAGAGATCAGGCGCTCGCGCAATGGCCGTCCGGTGGCGCGAGCGACGACGATGGGGCGCCCTTCGCGGGGCGCCCCATCGAAGTGTTGGGGTGCTCGTTGATGATTAGCCCGAGAGGGAAAGGAGCAGTGGAGACGATGAGACGCGTTCAGATTGTGGGGCTGTGCCTCGTGGCGGTGGTGACGTTCAGCGCGATGGTCGCATCGGCGGCGCAAGCCGCGGAAGTGGGGGTCTGCTTGAAAACCCCGAAGGTGGACAAGAAGTTCACCGGCCAATACGTCGAAAAGGGCTGCCTCACGCTCGCTACGGGCGGAGAAGTCGCAGAGGGCAAAACCAACAAATACGAATGGTACCCGGGCATCACCGCCATAGGAGTCGATGGCACGACGTCGGCGACATTTCAGTACACGTCCAAGAGCAAAATCGTTCACCTGAGAATGCCGTCGACGATCATCAAGGTTCTCGGGCACTACACCGATGAAGCGGAAATCTTGTGCAAGTCGAGCACCGGCAGCGGAGAATGGACCGGGCCCGGCACGGATGTGGACACGATCGTGTTCGCGGGATGCACCCTGACCATCAGCGGGGTTGCCGAGGGAAAGTGTACGAGCGCAGGACGAAGCGCCGGAGAAATACAAACCTCCCGGCTCAACTCCTCACTGGTCGGCAACCCAGAGGAACGAGAGCAGATCAAGCTCAACGAAACGACAAGCGAACTGGAAGAATATCTGGTAGGGCCGACCGCAGGCAAAGTATGGATCGAATACTCGCCGGCCCTGGGCGAACCCTTTGCGGAATATGGATGTGAACGCGGCGTAACGTTCAAGACGATTGGGGCGATCGCGGGAACAGACATCAGCCGCGTCAACGCGATGGAGACGAAGCTGACGACATCGTACGGACCAGGGTCAGCGCTGCAGGACCTGCAGTCGGAATACTCCGAAAACGGGGGAGAAACCTACGAACCGATCGGGCCGATTGTGGAGACGACCGACATTGTCACCAAGGGGGACAAGAAGGTCGAGCTCAAGCCGTAGGGGATGTGTGTGGGGCCGTGTGCGCGGCCCCACACACGCTCGGCGTGCCGAAGGTCACACGGCGCGAAGCGGATAGCTGGCGAAGATGCCCTCCTCGGAGTGCTCGGCCCGGACGATACAGCCGCCGGCCCTACGGATGGGTGTTGTACACGCTCTTGTTGAACATCAGCAGCCCCTCGCTGCCGGCGTAGCCCAGATGGCTCAGTCCGAAGAGATCCTCTATGGACGCGAGCAGCGAGAAGTCGTTGTATTCGCCCGTGACGTTGATGCTGCCGGGCTTCGTGTACTTGGAGATCAAGAGCAACCCCACGCGCCCGCCGCCGGTGGGGGTGGCTGAGGGCGTGCCAGTGCCGGTGGTGCCAGCTTCGCCTGTCGTGCCCGTCGCACCGGGCGCCGCGGTGGTGCTCGTCGCGCCCGCTTCCCCGGTCGTGGGGGTCGCGCTCGCGGCGCCTGCGGGGAGATTTGGGAACGCCGATGTCATGCAGCAGCCGCTGGTGTCGGCGTCGGGTCCGCTCTGCGGCGCCTGGTCGAACGTGATCGCGATCAGACCTCCCGTCTTGTAAGCGGGCGAGCTCTCGATCTCGGGCACGACCGTGCTGAGGAAGCTGTCGGTCGCGGCAAGACCCGACGGCTGTCCCGGAGCGCATGGTTCTTCGGAGCCGTCGTGGCAGCGATCGGGGACTATGTAGGCCAGCGCCGGCGTGCTCTTGGCCGCCTTGAGGCTCGGCGCTAGCTGACCGATGCCCACGATGCTGCTCGCACAGCTCGCGTTGTCGGTCACGCTTTCGAAGTACGCAAACGGGTCGCGCCACGTGACATACGGATCCGCGGGGCTGGCGACGTGATTGCCATCCGCACCGCCGAGCGCGGGATGGGGGCACGTGCTGGGCTCAGTCGCTCCTTCACCGATGCCTTCCACGTATGCCCCCCACGTCAGGCCGTCGGCCGACAGCTGCTCGGCCAGCGTGGCGGTATCGCTCGGATACACGCAGCCGCTGCCAAGAACCTGACCAAGCGCGCCAACCGTGCCCGGCGTGATGGCCGTGTACACAGGGCAGTCTTCGGCCGTCTGCACGGTCGGCCCCTGGCCGCTGATCAACGCGACCTCGTTGGCGAGCTCACCGCCGCTCACGGCGTAGTAATCGTCCAGCAGCTCGCCCCCGCTCACCAGCGTCTTCGACAGATACGTGGCCGGCGCGCCCGGCCCGAACGCCTCGTTGAAGCCTTGGTCGGAGAGCACGATCAGGAAGACGTGTTTGATCGGGGGCAGCGCCTGCGTGCCCGGCCCACCTTCGGGTTGCGAGCTCTTCGTCTTGCTCGGTTCAGTGCTCTTGTGTTTGGTTGCCGGCTGGGTGCTCGTCGGCGTGGTGCTTTCGGGGGTGGTCGGCGCCGGCGTTTCTTCCGGCGTCGCCGACGGTGGCAGCGTCGGCGCTTCGGCCACCGCCGCGGCGCTCGGTGGTTGCGTCGTGTGTGCCACCGCAACCACCAGCGGCCCTTTCGCGCCCTCCCGCGCCGGGCGCACGGCCGAGCCCACGAGCACGCCGAACGCCAGCAGCGCCATGACCGCAACCCCAAGGATCCGTGGCGAGGGCAGCGACGACTCGCGGCGCACAACCTCGGAGCCCGCGGAGTCCTCGGTAGCGTCTGCGCCCGGGTGGGCGGCGAGGCGCATGGCGTGCTTCTCGAGCCCGATCCACCGCGCCGTCGCCGGCGCCAGTGCGCCGCGCCGCGCGCCGCAGTCGAGGCAATAGCGTTGATCGTGTGCAAGCCGCGAGCCACACTCCGCGCAGCACAGGCGCGAGGGTGCGCTCGGCGAAGGGCGCTGCGATAGCATCGCGGCGATCCTAGCGTCGGTCGCTCGCCGATCTGCGCGGGGCGCCTTGTGATCACAATCTGTTCACAAGTTGTTTGCGACTCGCGCTGATACTGCTAGCGACCGCCGTTTGGGCACCGCGGTCGGAGCCAATTCGACCATTGTGACCGGCAGGTCCCCCACTATGGACTCGAGCACTCCCACCGAAGAACTCGCGATCGGCGACGCGCCGGAGCCGGTGAGCACGGCGAGCACCGAGCTCCACCATTTGACGAGCGCCGCCAGCCGCCAGGGTTGTGCCGCGTGTGGCGCGGCGATGGCAGCGGACCAGCGCTACTGCGTGGAGTGTGGGGAGCGTCGGGGTGCGCCACGCGTGAGCCTGCTCGAAGGGCCGGCACGTCGCCCTCGCGAGAGCACCCCGCAGAGCGCGCCGTCGCAGCGGCGGCGGATCGCGACCGTCAACAGCACGCTCATCTCGATTATCGGGATGCTCCTACTCGCGGTTGGGGTCGGCGTGCTGATCGGGCGCTCGGGCGACACGACAGTCAAAAGCCCTCCCGCGCAGGTGGTAACCATCTCGGGCGCACCGTCGACGGGCGCCGCGGCCACGACGCCGGCGACGAGCACCGGCGCTACGACGGCGAGCGAATCCAGCGCCACCAAGGCAAAATCGAAAGCGTCCGCGAAGACGAAACCGGCCGCGTCCAAAGTCCCTCTGCCCAAAGCCGTCAAAGTCGGCACCCCAGGGCACGGACGGGGCTACCAGAACGGCCACTTCACAGGAAACTTCTTCGGAGAATGACCGATCTCGCACAACGCCGGGATGAGCTGGCGGCGCGCTTCGCCGAACTGCAATGCGATCTGGGTGGGCTCGCCTACGAGATGGCGATCCGCAATCACGTTCGCGTGGAGGTGCTCGTGCAGCGGGCCGCGATCCTGCAGGACGTCGACGCCGAGCTGAGCGAGGTGGAGCGCATCCTGCACCTCGAGGAGACGGGCACCGCCGGCTGGTGCGGTTCCTGCGGGGCGCCGCACAGCAGCGGCGCGGTCTACTGCTGGCAGTGCGCTCGGCCGCTGCTCGAGCATGTGACGGGCGACTCCATCAGCAGCTAGCCTCGCCCGCGCGGTGCCCACCGGCGCGTGGCGAGCGCGCTCATCCGAAGCGGCCTGTCACGTAGTCGCTGGTGCGCTGATCGGCCGGTCGGGTGAACATCACATCCGTGTCGCCGTACTCGACCAGCACCCCCGTCGGCTTGCCTTTGCTCACATCCAGGCTGAAGAACGCGGTGCGCTCGGAGACCCTCGCCGCCTGCTGCATGTTGTGTGTGACGATCACGATCGTGTAGCGGTTCTTGAGCGTCTGCATCAGCTCCTCTATCGCCGCCGTGGCAATCGGGTCGAGGGCCGACGCGGGCTCGTCGAGCAGGAGCACATCGGGCTCGATGGCGATCGCGCGCGCGATGCACAGCCGCTGCTGCTGTCCTCCGGAAAGGCCGAGCGCGCTGCGGTTCAGCCGATCCTTGACCTCGTCCCACAGCGCCGCGCCGCGCAGTGCCCGCTCCACACGCTCGTCGAGCCCAGCCTTCATCTTGAGGTTGCGCGGCGCCCACGCCACGTTGTCGTAGATCGACTTCGGAAACGGGTTCGGACGCTGGAAGACCATGCCGATCCGCCGGCGCACCTCTACGCGATCGACCGCGCTGTCGTAGATGTCGTGGCCGTGGTAGCGGATCTTCCCGGCGATCCTGAAGCCCGCTATCGAGTCGTTCATGCGGTTGAGGCTGCGCAGGAACGTCGACTTGCCGCAGCCGGACGGGCCGATGATGGCCGTGATGAGATTGCGGTGTATCTCGAGCGTCACGCCCGAGACGGCCTCAGCGCTGCCATAGAAGACCGACAGATCCTGGACGTCGAAGATGGCTTCGCGCCCGACCGTGCGCACGCTCTCTCGCGTGCCCGCGTGGCCCTCCCCGCGCACGGCCTCGGCCGTGCTGCCGTTGCGCGCCGCTAGCGCCGCCGCGGATGGCGGCGGACCGGTGGCGATCCGCACGCGCTGGCGGACGTTCGCCGCGCCTGGAGCAGCAGTGTCGATCGGGTCCGGCTGTTTCATCGAGACAGTGTCGCGCGGCTGTTGATGGCCCTGCTGCCAAGGCTGACCAGGAGGATGAACATCAACAGGATAAACGCCGCGCCCCACGCGCGGGCGAAGCCGTACCGGCTGGCTTCCTCCGACGCCGTGAAGATGTAGACCGGGATGTTCGCGAGCCCTTCGTGAGCCAACGGATTGGTCTGCACCGTGGCGCTGAAGATCGAGGTCGTGTAGATCAGGGGGGCCGTCTCCCCCGCCGCACGCGCGAGCGCGAGCACGGTGGCCGTGAGGATCCCGCCGCGCGCGCTCGGCAGCACCACGCCCAGCACCGTGCGCCAGCGGCTCACGCCGAGCGCGTCGGCGGCTTCGCGCATGCCCGACGGGACCAGCAGCAGCACCTCCTGACTCGCCCGCGCGACCAGCGGCAGCATGATGATCGCCAGCGCGAACGAGCCGGCGAAGCCAGTCTGGTGGTGGCCCACCACGAGCAACCCGAACACGAACAGGCCGACGACGATCGTCGGCAGGCCGTTCAGCAGGTCGAGGGCCAGGCGCAGCGCGCGCGCGGACCAGGGTCCGGCGAACTCCGTCAGGTAGAGCGCCGTGAGGATCCCCGCCGGCATCGCGATCGCCGTGGCGATCGCGATGATGACGGCCGTGCCGACGATCTCCGGCGCGATGCCGCCACCTGGGAGACCGACGAACGCGGGTGGGTCCTTGGTGAGAAAGCCGAAGCTCAACACGCTCGCGCCGCGAGACCCGACCGAGTAGATGACGATCCCCAACACCGCGACCGCCAGCAACGCCGAGGCGGTCTGGACGGCCCCGGCGAAGCGGCTGATGAGCTGTCGACGGCGCAGGTGCCCGGATGGCGTCAACGGACCGGAGAGATCCGGCGCGTCTGTCCCGAGCACGCCCAGGGGGTCGGCGCCCTGCGCGCTGTCATCGGCGGATCCGGGGAGACGAGTCTCCGGCGGCACGCCAAAGGGGTCGGTCATCTGGCCGACACCCGGCTCACGTCGAAGCGTCGGGTGATCAACTGGGCGGCGAGGTTCGCCAACAGCCCGATGACCAGGAGGATCAGGCCGAGGTAGAACAGCGAGGAGATCGTCAGCTTGGTGGCGGCTCCCTGGAACTGGTCGGCGATGCGGCTTGCCAGGGTGTCGCCGGTCTGAAACAGCGAGGCGTGGATGAAGTTGCCGGCGCCGATCACCTGTGTCACCGCTATCGCCTCGCCGAGCGCACGGCCCAGGCCAAGGAACGCGGCAGCGGCGATCCCCGACGCCGAGGACGGCAGGACCACGCCGCGGAGCACCTCCCAGGGCGTCGCTCCGAGCGCCGTCGCGCCGTCCTGCAGATCGCGTGGGACGGAAAGAAAGAGGTCGCGGCTGATCGAGGCGATGATCGGCACCACCATGATCGTCAGGATCAGGCCGGCGATGAACAGCCCGCTGCCGGTCGTGGGGGTGGGGCCGAAGATCGGCAGGAAGCCGAGCGTGCTGTGCAGGAACGGCTCGAGATGCGCCTGCAGGAACGGCCCGAGCACGAGGATGCCCCAGAACCCGAGGATCACGCTCGGGATCGCCGCCAGCAGTTCCACCAGCGGTCCGACCACGCTGCGCACCCGACGCGGCGCCATCATGCTGAGGTACAGCGCGATCGAGATCCCGAGCGGGACCGACAGCAGCATCGCGATCAGCGAGGTGACGGCCGTGCCGTAGATGAACGTCCCGGCCCCGAAGACCCCGAAGTTGGGCTGCCATGTCGAGTGGCTGAGAAAGCCGAGCCCGAAGCGCGCGATGGACGGGCTGGCGCCGTGGATCAGCTGGTAGGAGATCGCCGCGATGGCCAGAACCGCGAGCAGGGCGGCGAGCATGCACACGCCCCGCAGCAGGCCGTCGCCAAGCCGATCGGACGGGCGGCTGGCGGATCTCGTGTTGGCGGGCCGCCCGCCCGCGACCCTTGTTCCCACAGACATCGCCCGGACCCTAACGCGATGGCGCCCCGACCAAGCCCACTTTCACGAGATGTTCACATCGCCGCCACGTCATTCACGACATGTTCACATTGCGCGCCGGGCGATGGCTAGAACATAGGTGTCGAGCCGTCGGCGGGGCCTCGTGTGCTTCACAAGGCCCCAACATCGGCGTGACAACAAATTATCCATCTCTTATTCACACGGAATCGGAGCGGGTGCGATGTGGTACCCGCCGAAAACTCGAAATACGTCGAGGAGGACCTTTGACGGCCAAAAGATTGCCAATCGTCGCCATCATGACCGCTTGTATAGCGGCCGCTCTACTCGGGCCTGCAACGTCCGGCGCGAGCGCGTACTCGCTCACGGGCGCCGGGTCGACGCTGGTCGCCCCACTCGAGGCCTACTGGGCCGCGGACTTCGAAAAGCGCTACGGCGACCATGTCGCGTACTCCGCTGTCGGGTCCGGCGCCGGAATCGCCCAGATCACCGCTCGGACGGTCGACTTCGGAGCGTCTGATGCTCCGCTGACGCCCTCCCAGGCGGCTGAATGCAAAGAATGCATCCAGATTCCGTGGGCCCTGACGGCGACGGGAATCTCCTACAACCTCGCCGGCATCAGCCGTGTCCGGCTCACCGGGCCGGTGCTCGCCGAGATCTACCTCGGCAAGATCACCAACTGGGACGCTCCCGCGATCACGAAGCTGAACAAGGGCGAGAAGCTCCCCAACCTCAAGATCACGCCCGTCTACCGCAGCGACGGATCCGGGGACACGTATGCCTTCACGGACTACCTCTCCCGCATCAGCCCGACGTGGAAGGCGCAGGTCGGCAACGCCACCTCGGTCAGCTTCCCGACCGGAGTGGGTGGCAAGGGCAACGCCGGCGTCACGGCGGTCGTGTCCTCGACCCCCGGCTCGATCGGCTACATCTCGGCGTCCTACATCATCGCGCAGGGCCTGTCGGCGGCCGAGCTGCAGAACGCCGCAGGTAACTACGAGTTCCCCAACCTGAAGAACATCGAGGCGGCCGCGTCGATCGTCAAAAAGGTACCGGCGAACAACGAAATGCACATCGTCAACCCGCCGAAGAGCGACAAGCTGGCCTACCCGCTGTCAACCTTCACGTACTGCATCGTGCCCAAGCACGCGCCGCAGGCGGCGGCGCTCGCCAGCTGGATCTACTACGCGATGACGATCGGTCAGAGCTTCGGGGCGACGCTGGACTTCGCTCCGATCCCCAAGGTCGTTCTCGCCGCCGGCTTCAAGTCGGTGAAGGAACTGCAGACCTCGGCGTAGCGAGAGCAGAGCACGTCGGGAAGGTTCGACGGACAGATGCGATGCGAACTGCCGCCCCCGCAAGGGGCGGCAGTTCTGCACGTGGCGGGCGCGCTGGCGACTGTCTCGGCGATGCGTGGTCGGGCGAGCTCTACCCCCGCCCGGCCTCCCCCGCGAGCTACAAGCAGGGGACGGGGACGATAGTCAGCGGAGCGACAGCGAGCAAAGCGACCGAAGCTGCGTTGGCCGCCTACCCGGGAGGCGTCGTCGATCGGGTTATGAGGCTGAACAACGGCGAATATGAGGTCCACAACATCGGCGTCAGCTGGCCGCACCACATCTTCGTCAACCAGGACTTCAAGGTCGTCGGCGCCGATAGCTGAGGAGGGTCCATAGTGGACCGAGCCCGGGACCGGGCACCATCAGCAAGTGCCGATGGAGGTCTCCAGCGCTGGCCGCTGTGTGGTCGCGTCGATCTGCACCGCCTCGCGAGAACGGAAGGGGAAGGTGACTTCGACGCTCAGCCCACCGTCGGGGCCCGGCTGGGCGCTCAGCGTGGCGTGATGGGCGGCGGCGATCGCGTCGACGATCGCCAGGCCGAGCCCGTTCCCGTTGGCGTGGTTGGCGCGGGCTCCGTGAAGACGTTGGAACGGTTGCAGCAGGCGCGGCACCTCCTCCGGGGGGATCGTGGGACCGCTGTTGACGACCGTCAGGAACGCGCGCTGGTGCCGGGAGCCGGTCGTGATCTCGACGTGCCCGTCACGGACGTTATGGCGGATGGCGTTATCGAGCAGGTTGGCGATCAGACGCTCCACGAGTCGCGGATCGCCGGCCGTTGGCGCCGGGGCGAGCGTCGCGCGAACGTCGAGGCCGTGAACCGCGGCTTCTGACTCGCGCGCGAGCACTGCCTTGGTGGCGAGGGCAGCGAGGTCGAGCTGCTCGCGGCGCTGCAGGCCGGCTTGGCCGCGGGTGAGGTTCAGCAGCGCGTCGATCATCTGCTCCAGCTGAAGCTCTGAGGCGAGCACGCGCTCGTGGGCTGCGCGCAACGAGGCGAAGCTCGCGTCCGGGTCGGCGAGCGCGACCTGGATCAGGGCTCGCTGGCGCGTCAGCGGCGCGCGCAGCTCGTGCGAGGCGTTGGCGACGAACTGGCGCTGCGCCTCGAACGCGGCGTCGAGCCGCGCAAACAGGTCATCGAGGGTGTCCCCGAGTTCCTTGAGCTCGTCCTGTGGGCCGTCGAGGGCCAGGCGCTCGTGCAGACTGGTGGAGGAGATCCTTCGGGCCGTGCGGGTAATGGTCCGGATCGGTCGCAGCATCCTGCCGGCGACGACCCAGCCGGCGAGGACGGCGAGGACGGCCACGATCGCCAGGGCGATTCCCGAGTTGACCAGAAGCTCGTGCGAGTCGGCGGCGCGCTGTGCGGCTTGGACGGGTCCTACCTGTGCCAGCTGGTGCACTGCGTCTGCCAGCTGGTGCTGGCCCTGCGCCAGTTGATCCTGGGCCTGTGCGAGCTGATGTCGGATCCGTGTCAGCTCAGCCGGCACGCCGAATGTCAGCCGAGGTCCAGCCTGTCCCAGCTCCTGATAAGCCTGCCCCAGATCCTGCTGAGCCTGTGCGAGCTGATGCGGATGCTGGATGACGACCGACTGTCCTGGAGCGATGGGCGGCTTGGCGGGCGCAAGCGGGAGCTGGAGATGCTGGATGGCGGCAGTGTGAGGGATCGTCGGTAGGTGCGGCGCCTTGTATTCGGTCGCCCGCTCGAAAAGGACGTAGGTGACGGCGACCAACGCGACGCCGGAGATGAGGAACAGGCCGCCGTAGAGAGCGGTGAGCCGCAGCCGGGCTGTGCGGCGCGGCAACCGCAGCCAGGCGCGTGGCGCGAGCCGGGGGTGCGCGACGCCCATCACCGGCCTCCGATGCAGTAGCCCGCCTTCGCGACGGTCTCGATTACGTGGGGATCACCGAGCTTGGCGCGCAGCCGGCTCATGGTGATCCTCACCGCGCCTGTGAACGGGTCGGCGTTCTCGTCCCACACGCGTTCGAGCAGCTCCTCGGCTGAGACGACTCGGCCCTGGGCGGCTAGCAGCAGCTCCAGCGCCCCGAACTCCTTGGGTGTCAGCTCGAGATCGCGGCCAGACCGGTGCGCGCGGCGCCTGGCTGTATCGAGCACGACGTCGCCGTGCTCGAGCACCGGCGGGATGCTCGGCTGCGCGCGGCGGGCGAGAGCGCCGATGCGCGCCACCAACACGGGGAAGTCAAACGGCTTGGCCAGGTAGTCGTCCGCGCCGAGCCCCAGCCCGTCGACCAGATCCTCACTATCTGCCGCGCCGGTCAGCATCAGCACCCGGCTGCGCCCGCCGGCGGCCACGAGCTTGGCGCACACCTCGTCGCCGTGGAGCGCGGGGAGGTCGCGGTCGAGCACGATCACGTCGTAGTCATTGACCAGCGCGCGCGTCAAACCAGCTCGGCCGTCGAACGCGACATCGACGGCCATCCGCGCGTGGCGCAAGCCGGCGGCGACCGTCCCCGCCAGCTCCTCGTCGTCCTCGATCACAAGCACCCGCATCCATAGCTCCTTGTGGTCAAGGTAGCGCCGTAGCGTTTCAACGTTGTTTCGCCCGCTCCGTCAAACAAAGCCGCCGCCTGCTCTGAGAGCGAAACAGCGCCGAAACAACCCACCGCGTAGAACCGTTCGGAGACGGGACGCGAGCTCTCGCAAGCAGACCCCCGAAGGAGACCAGATGCCGCGCAGCATCCACGCCAAGAGGCTCGCCGCACCGCGGGCGCGCCCGCTCGCCGGCGCAGCCCTCGTGAGCGTCGCGCTCGCCGTCGCCGGCTGCGCAGGCTCATCGATGAGCGCCGGCGTCGCGCACCTCTCCTCCGGTAAGGGCGCCTCGTCGGCGACCGAAGGCCGCGGCTCTTCGCTCGAAGGTCCCGCGACTCCCGAGCAGGCGGCGCTCGCGTACGCCAAGTGCATGCGCTCCAACGGAGTGCCCGACTTTCCCGACCCGACCGCCGGCGGGGGCTTCCTCTTCCACGCGCGCGCCGGGATCGTCAACTCGCCCCTGTTCAAGACGGCGCAGGCGAAGTGCCACAAGCTGCTGCCGGCAGGTCCCGGGTCGGGGCCCCCACCCTCCGCACAGACGCTGGCGCATTTTCTGAAGGTCGCGCAGTGCATGCGCGAGCACGGCGTCCAGGACTTCCCCGACCCTCGGACCTCCGTCCCGCCCAACCCGTTCGGCTCCGGCGGCGCGGGCGTGATCAGCGACATCGAAGGAGTGATCCTCGTGTTTCCAAGCGCAATAGACCAGCGAGCGCCGACATTCCAACGGGCGGCGGCCGCGTGCGCGTTCCCGCTGCACAACCACTGACCCGGAAAGCATGCCGTCAAGGAGAGCTGATGCCGCCCGTTCACAGCGTCGACACCAACAGGCTCGCCCCGCCGCGAGCCCGGTCGCTCACCGTCGCGGCCCTCCTGGGCGCGGTGCTGGTGACGGGATGCGGCGGAGGCTCTCCAAGCCCCGCGAGCGGCGCGAGCAGCTCGACGTCCGCGGCGAGCGCGGTGGAGTCGGGGGTAGCGTTCGCGAGGTGCATCCGCTCGCACGGAGTGCCGGACTTCCCCGACCCGAAAGTCAGCGGCCAAACGGTCCGGATGGGCTCGCCGAGAACCGTGCAGTCGCCCGCGTTCCAGTCCGCCGTGCACTCGTGCCAGCGCCTGCTGCCGAAGGGCCCTCCGGGTCCCGAACCCCCGTCCGCGCAGGCGCAGGCACAGATGCTCGACGTGTCCGCGTGTATACGCAAGCACGGGATCTCGGGCTTCCCCGACCCGAGCTCCTCGCCTCCGTCGAACCCGGCCGGCTATAGCGGGATCATGAGCAAGGATGGGTACTTCCTCGCGATCCCGAAGTCGATCGACACGAGCTCGCCGGCCTTCGAGCGGGCGGCAGCCGCGTGCAAGTTCGGGCCCGGGCGGTGAGCCGAGTGCCCCGCGCCCGCAACCAGAGGCTGCTCGCGGGGTGGGGCTGGCGCTCGTGGTGGCTGTCGTCGTCCTGATCGCGACCGATCCGATCCGTTCGCTGGCTCGACGGAAATCGAAAGCTCGATGCTCGTCGGCTTCAAGGCCGCGGAACGCTACATGCGGTTCAACGGGCACCCCAACACGGCCTTCAACGGCCTGTTCCGCCGCGCGACTCTCATCCACCGAAGCGCTACGGACGGTATGAGACGGACGGTGCTGGCCGCTAGTCCACCTCGAGCTCGGGCTCACCCGTGTGGAGGAGATCGGGCAGCGCGGGCGTCGATCGTGTCTGTGCCGTGGGGGCTTCGAGTGGCGTCTGGATGTCCGGGCGGGCGAGCGCGAGGTAGGAGACCAGGACGAAGACGGCGACGGCGAACACGATCGCCGTGGGGCCGTCGCCGAAGTTGATCCCGCTGATGTTCTTGGGCTTGCTGATGTAGTCAGCGAAGGACGCGCCGAGCGGCCGCGTGACGACATAGGACATCCAAAACGCGGCGATGCTGTCCAGGCGAAGCTGCCAGCGCGCGAGTGCGGGGATCAGGATGATGACCGTGAAGAGCAGACCCGAGTCCAGGTAGCCGAGGTTCAGCGAGGTCGCGGTGAAGTCTCCGAGCGCGGTGCCGAGGGCAAAGGTGGCGAACACCGTCGCCCAATAGAAGGCCTCGCGTCGCTGGGTCGTGATGCTGTGGATCGACAGCGTGCCCTCGCTGCGCTGCCAAAGCCAGAAGATGGCTGCCAGGACGACCGCCCACAGCAGGGTCGTCCCCGCATAGGGGATATGGACATCGAGATGCAGGAAATCCGAGACACCGGTCCCGGTGATCGCGATCGCGAAGGCCAGGGACCAGTAAGCGAAGGCCCGGTAGCGACGGGTGCCGAACTGCAGCAGGAGTCCGACGACGATCACCAGCACCTCGAGGCCGCCGCCGCCGATGTTGCCGTACGTCTTCAGGTAATCCGACGTGGCCTCCCCACCGGCGGTCGTCAGGATCTTCACCACCCAGAAGACGAGGATGACCTCCGGGACCTTCGCCGCCACAGGGGCGGGGAAGAAACGACCGATAAGCGGGACCTGGCCGTCCCCCGACAGAGCGCGGCGGTCAGGGCTCGGGGAAGACCGGCGATGTTGGCGAACGAGTCCCAAGTAGCGAGCGCCCCCTCGGCTGGGCGCGGATGACGATAGCAAGCAGCTCCGTGTCAGGCCGCAGTCGGCGAAGCGCCGGCCTCGTCACCGGCGGCGGTGGGGTTGATGCGGCGCATCTGGTGGCGGGCGAGCGCCATGCCGGGCGGGCGAGCGCCATGCCGGCGGCGGAGGCGAGCGTCTTGTCAGACCATGTGACGGGCGCAAGCCGCTCGGTGGTCTCACGGCCCTCCTGCCAGCGGCTGACCCGGCTGGAGGCCGGCACCTACGGGCTGAACGTGTTTCGCCGGCTCGGCCGCGGTCCTTCTGCGGTCCGGGCATGTCGACGGCCGTGACAGGCCGCCTACACCAAGCGGGGCGCTCCGCCGACCGACGGAGCGCCCCGCATGCCTGAGTGCTTCAGCTCGGGCTAGTGACCGAGAGCTTCGAACAGCAGATTGGCGAGGAGTTTGTAGCCTTTGGGCGTCGGGTGGATATCACCTTCGTTGCGGGGCGTTTCGCCTTTTGCTTCCTCTTCTTTGTTGTTAACTTCGATGTCGTGTTCGTTGCACATTTCGGTGTACTTGCAGATCGTTTTGTGCTCTAGTTTTTCGTTTTCTTGCGGATTGATGTCTGGGAATGGGTTCGCGTAGACAACTCCAGGCCCGAGTTCGCCATTAGCGATGGTCTCTTCGAAGAACTCGTTGAAAATCTCCTGCAGCGAGTCGCTTCTGGGCAGGATGAACGTGTCTGGGTTGTAGAAGCCGAGTATCGCGACCGGCCCGGTGTAGCCAGCTGCACGCAGCACACCAATCACATCACCGACGTTGGCGATGATGTGGTGGAATACTCCGCCTGAGTAGTAGTGACCTTCTTCACCGGCTTCACGGGCAATACATTCTTCCGTGGAGCCGTATCCCTGTTCTGCCAGGTAGGCCGGCTCCTCACACAGGTGCACTACCTTCAACTCATCATTGGACCCGATGTTGATCGTGACCACCTTTGTTGCGCTCGGCGCCGCTGAGACGATGCCGTATGCCGCTTCGAGCTGCGAGCTGCTTCCATGTTCGAAATGGAGCGGGAAGCCATCCACGTTATGCCAGGCGCACGGGTCGAATTCAGCACCCGGACCTCCACCGAACGCTTCGTTGTGGCCGATCAGCCCATCACTGACCTCGCCGGGGCAACCCAGATTGATGGTGCTCAGGTCATTGCCGGCTTCTTTTTCCAATTTATGCAGTTTTTTTCCTAGCAGTGTAACGTAGCCTTCTTCGAAGGCTGCTGGATTCTCGGTGGGGTAGTTTTCTTCGAATTTCTGCTGCGAATATCCGAAGGCCAGCGAGTCACCCAGGCCAATGTAGTTGGTTTCCGGTTTTGAAGCGCTGGCACCTGACGCGAGCAGCGCCATGACCAACAGCGCTGCTGCCGTGCAGCAGCCGATGAGTCGGAGCTTGATTCCCATATCTTCTCCCTAGCGATCGAGAGCCGCCCGGCGAACCCGCCGGAGACAGCCAGTTATGTGATCAGATGCGCCCCTGCGTTCAGAGTGTGCGAAAAGAGACGCTGTACCGAACCTAACGTAGTGGTGCCGCCGATGTCAATGGCTCCCCTCCTCTGTCTCCCACTCCGGGCACAGGTAGGAATCCTTCAGTCTGGTCAAAGGAATGATCCCAACAATGGCTTTAGGGCGCACTGTCGAACCGCCGTGTGAACAGCGGGCAAGGCTTGCACTATCGAATGGGGACCAAGACCAGTTACCGACAGCCCTTGAACCACACACTCGACCGCAAGTTGATCCCACGCAACCACTCACTCGCCTCGAGCAAGCAAGAAAAAGGCGCCGAGTTGACCGCGGGCGAGTGCGCTCGTCGATAGCCCCGCCCAGTGCGTGCGCGCCGCTCAGTCGGCGAGGCGTCCAAGACGCGGCATTCGCCCTCACATCGGCGCCCTCCGCGTCGATAAACCGGCTGTGATCCCTCGACGGCTGTCTCTGCTCGCATGCGCCGTGGTGGCCTCGTGTGCGCTGGTCGTGCCAGCGGCGGGGTTCGGACGGGCGGCGCCGGCGGTGTCGGCGGGATCCGCCCGGTCGGCATCCGCACACGCGCCGAGCGTGAAGCTGAACGCCGCCGACTGGGACGCCGCGGCGCAGCGCACGGTCGTGGGTGAAGGGTTGATGAGCGAAGAATCCGGCTCCGGCTTCCTCGGCGCCGTGCCGTTGAGCGCGCAGGCGGAGAGCCAGGCGCTGGCCGCGCTGGCCGCGCGCGAGGGGGCGGCGCCGGTGAGCGTCGGCGCCGGCGTGCCGGTCACGGTGGTGCGCTTCGACGCGCTTCTGGTCGAGCAGCTCGGCCTGGGCGAAGTCGCCGGGCATGTCCAGCAGGTGGCGCAGGCCGCAGGGCTCGAGCCGCCCGGCTACTTCGGCAGCGAGGTGGTCGCGCGCTACCTGGAACTGCGCTACGAGCACCCGGTCGGCACGCAGTCGCTGGACCTGTATCCGTGGAGCCCGATCACGCGCGCCGAAGCCGCGTACTCGTTCGCGCAGGTGCTCGGCTCGGCGTCGAGCACCGAGCGGTGGGCGATCGACTCGGCGCGCGAAACGCTGTCCGCCTTCTCGCTGCCGCGCTACGACGCCGACCAGCTCGAGGTGCTGCGCATCGCGGTGTCCAAGATCGGCATGCCGTACGTGTGGGGCGGAACCACCGACAACACCGCCGACGGCCTCGAACACGGCGGCTATGACTGCTCGGGCTTTGTGTGGCGCGTGTACAAGGTATCGGGGCTGTCGTGGGGCACGCAGATCCTTGGGCGTACCGCCGCCGAACAGGCCGGCGAAATCCCCAAGAGCGCGCGCATCCACCTCGAAGACGTCCAGCCGGGCGATCTCTTGTTCTTTGGCTCCGCGCACTTCGACTCGAAGGCCACCGAGGCCAACGTCATCCACGAGGGGCTCGCGCTCTCTAGCCAATGGGCGATCCACTCCTCCGGCCAGGGCGTGTACGTGCTGCCGCTCACCTCCGGCTGGCTCGCCCAGAGCTTCACGTGGGCGCGGCGCGTGCTGTAGGCACCGGCGGGTGCTGTAGCGCGTGGGCGAAGATCGAGCCGCCGGACCTTCGGCTCAGCACGTTCCGGGCTCTAGACTTCGTGTGGATGAGACCTCTGCATGCCTACACCCAGAGCCACGGTCACGCAGTCGCGAGAGTGCGCTTCGGCGTTGGCGTGTGGCTACTCGCGCTTGGGGCATATGCGTGCTCTCGGGGCGTCTGGTGGGGAGCGCTGTTCGTGGCGCCCGCGGCGCTCCATTTCTACCTCGGTTATCGCGCCTTGCACCCCCCACGGGAGCCCTAAGAACGGGGGGCCTTCTCACCTCAGTGCTCGGCGGCGGCCAGCGGGTCGCCGAGCTGGGTGGCATCGTCGAGCCGTCGCATGTCGTGCTCATCGAGCTGAACGTCGCCGGCGGCGATGTTCTCTTCGAGGTGCCCGACAGAGGTGGTGCCGGGGATCAGCAGGATCCGCTCGGAACGGTGCAGCAGCCACGCGAGCGCGATCTGCGCGGCGGTGACCTGATGCCTGGCAGCCACCTCGGCGATCGCCGGGTCGGCTGCCAGCTGCTTGGGGCCGCCGGTGAACGCCGAGCCCAGCGGGAAGAACGGCACGAACGCGAGCCCACGCTCCTCGCACAACGCCAGATTGTCGTCGTCGGCTCGGTTGACGATGCTGTAGGCGTTCTGTACGCAGGCGATGTCGGTCAGCTCCAGCGCCCGGCGGACGGTGTCGGTGGCGGCGTTGGAGATTCCGATCAGGTCGAGCTTGCCCT
Source organism: Solirubrobacteraceae bacterium (assembly GCA_035484215.1). Lineage (GTDB taxonomy): Bacteria > Actinomycetota > Thermoleophilia > Solirubrobacterales > Solirubrobacteraceae > Palsa-744. Next base: position 33,921 of record DATHPE010000009.1, read on the forward strand.
CCTGGCGCAGTTCCCCGAGCGTCCCCAGCTGCTCTGCCAGCCGACCGTCGGCGTCGTGCTCGTCGAACAGGCGCAGGTTGACGAGATCCATGCGCTCGACTCGCAGCGTCCGCAGGTTGTCCTCGACACCTGAGCGCAGCTCATCAGGCGAGAAGGCGGGCAGCCAGGCGCCGACATCGTCGCGGCGGCCGCCGACCTTGGTGACGAGCTTCAGGTTCTCCGGATACGGGTACAGCGCCTCCCGGATCAGCTCGTTGACGACGTCCGGGCCGTAGTACTGGGAGGTATCGACGTGGTCAACGCCAAGCTCGATCGCGCGGCGCAAGACCGCGCGAGCGGCGTCCGGGTCGCTCGGAGGTCCGAAGACTCCAGGTCCAGCGAGTTGCATAGCACCGAAGCCGATGCGGTTGACGGGCTTGTCGCCCAGAAGCGATGTGTTGGTCATGTCGTACAGCCTGCCGCATCGTGGTGCGCGAGAGCGCTGTTAGCTTTGACGCTCAGCGGGGCGCCGTCGCATTTCCTGACCGGCGCGGCAGACCCGACGGCGACCCCGAGCCATCAGCAGACCCCTACCGCCCTCGGGCCTGCGCCATGTTCGACTGGTGGGGGCCGCAGAGCCAGTCCGCATCCGGCCCCAGACGCGCGTCGACCGGCTCCTCTGCTCGCCGCAGCGCGTCGATGTAGGCATGATCGGCGGCTAGGCGGGCCGCCACCGCGGGACCCTCGGCAACGGCGCCGTGGCCGGGGACCAGGACATCGACGTGCCTGGCGGCCTCTCCCAGCCGGTCGAGTGCCCTCTCGTATGCGCCCATCTGATCGGGGCGGCGAGCGTCGAGGAGAGGGATCAGGACATCGGAGAGCATGTCGCCGGCGAGCAGGACACCACGGTCCGCGAGGAGGACCGCGGCGTGGCCGACGGCGTGCGCCTGATGCTCGATGATCTCACCCGGCATAGGTCCGCCGTCCGCGGGCAGCGGGGTGACGAGCGCGATCAGCTCGAGAGGGATGCCCGACGCGCTCTCCGCCGCGACCGCCTGCGCGCGCTCTCGGGCTTCACCGGCAGCGTTGGCGCCCGCAGGGGTGGCGTAGCGCGGCACGTCGCCGAACCGGGCATGCCAGAGCAGGTGGTCCCAGTGGGGATGGGTGGAGAACCCGGCGACCACCGGAATGCCGAGCCGGTCCAGGTCATCCGCGAGCTGGCTCAGCTCTGAACCATCGATGCCGGGATCGACCACGATCAACCCATCCTCCCCGCGCACCACGATGGAATTGGTCCAGACCCACTCACTCTGCCGGACCCAGATGCCGTCGGCCACCTGAGTCAGCATCGGTTCATTCTGTCAGGTCTTTCCCCGCATCACAGCCTGCAGATCGAGCGCTGGGCTGCATAATTCCCGGATGCGCATCGACCGCCTGGCCTCCTCCGGGCCGACGTTCTCCTTCGAGTTCTTCCCGCCCAAGACGGAGACGGGGGAGGAGAACCTGCGTACGGCGCTCGCCGAGCTGCGTGGCCTGGATCCGTCGTTCGTGTCCGTCACCTACGGCGCCGGCGGCTCCACCAGGGGCAAAACGATCGCGATCGTCAAGCGCATCCGCGAGCAGTACGGGCTGGAGGCGATGGCGCACTTCACCTGTGTGGGCGCCACCGTGGCGGAACTGCGCGCCACGCTCGACGAGATGCAGAGCGCGGGCATCGAAAACGTGCTCGCGCTGCGCGGCGACCCGCCCGCGGGCCAGGAGCAGTGGCGCAAAACGGAGGGTGGCTTGGAGTACTCGCGCGAACTTGTGGAACTGATCGCCGCCGACTACCCCTTTGCGATCGGCGGCGCCTGCTTCCCCGAGACGCACATCCACGCAGTCAGCCCCGAGGAGGACCTGGAACATCTCGCGGAGAAGGTGGCCGCGGGCGTGCAGTTCCTATCACACAGTTGTTCTTCGACAACGCCCTCTACTTCGACTTCGTCCAGCGCGCACGCGCGGCGGGGGTGAACGTGCCGATCATCCCCGGCATCATGCCCATCACGCAGGTGGGGCAGGTCGAGCGCATGGCCAAGCTCTGCGGGGCCTCCATTCCGGACGACCTGCGTCGCGAGCTGCACGCGCGCGGCGAGGACCCCGAGGCGGTGCTCGACCTCGGCGTCGCCTACGCCACGCTGCAGTGCGCGGAGCTGCTGCGCGAGGGCGTGCCCGGCATCCACTTCATCACGCTCAACCGCTCCCCCGCCACGCGCGCGATTCTCAGCGCGCTGAGAATCGCAAAGCCGTGGTAGCCGGCAGGGCCCCGACCGCGCGGCCGGCCATCGCTCAGCTCGCTTCGATCTCCACGCCCTCAGCCACGCGCGGCGAGCCATCGGGCGCCTCGTAGCGCACGTCCATCGACAGAGAGCGAAAGGCAGGATGGAGCCATCAGGAGGCCACCGCGAGAGCGGCCGCAATCGCCAAGGAAATAGCCGCACGGGAACGTGCAGAAGGCAAGTAGCCCTTTGCCAAATACTCGGTATCGGTGAACTCAATAAGGGGTAGGCGGCCCAGACGTGAGGCATCCTGAGAGTGGGTCCCTACAAAGCGGCCGATAGCCACGCCGTAATCGGAAACCGACAGATCGGAGTTCCGATGCACGGCCCACTTCTCGAATTGATAGTGACACTCGTACTCATCGCTCGAATCCTTGGGCGATGACAGTCGTGGGGGCGTCAGCTATACGTGCTGGCGCCCCTGCGTATGGCGGGCCTAGTGCTAGGTCTGCCCGAGCAATTGCCGGTAGACGAGGCGTGTCTCGCGCGCCGGCTCAAGGCCAAGCTGTTCATCGAGGGAGCGGGTCAGCTCGTCGTAGCGGCGCGCGATCGACTCGCGCAGTCCGAGCGTGTTCGGCTTGGAGAGCGCTGCACGCCGCACCGCAGGCGAGAATAAGATCGTGAGCGGTACTGAGGAGGAGTTCCGGCGAGTGTTCGAGGGGCATGTTCTGGGTCTCTCGGACGCGCTTGAGGTCCTCGGGTGCCAGCTCAACCAGGCGATGCAGACGCCGGGCGCGAACACGGTCGTCTACCGCCGCAACGGCCAGGATGCGCTCGTGCTCGCCTTCAAGCGTGACGGCGGGTACGCGGGTATCCATTTCGGCCCAGGACTGGACGACAATTATCTCGTCCAGCTGACAGCTGCCTTTAGGGCGCCCAGGCCTCGACACGTCATGTCGGTCGTGTTCTTCAGCACCGCGCCCACGACCGGGTGGTGGCGCTACCGCGACCGCTTTCAGATCTTGGCGATGCCACCGGAGGCGCCGAGGCCGCCTCACGTCTTCGCCGGGGTACATCCGGCGCTGCTCGAGGTGCCTTATAACGGCTCCGAGATCGACGCACTGGACGAGTTCCGGGGCGCCGTGGCTGCCAGGGAGGTCAACCGGCTGCTGTCCGCACTGCTTCGCGGCACCGAGGACCGTCTCGGCCAGTTCGCGCGCCAGGACTGGGTGGTCCTGGCGGAGACAGATGACGACGATTCTCAGCGCTGGCGCTCGCACTTTGGGCAACTCGGCTACACCTGGCGCGGAGGACGCGCGACACGGGAGCCCAATTTCACGCCGATACCGGACGGCACGATCCAACTGGGGACCGTCCCAAAGGACGACTACTACGCCAAACAGGGGATCAGCGAGCTTGACGTGCTCGCCTTGCCCGACAGCCTGGAGGCATGCCTCGACAGCTACTTCGAGCTGCCGGCTAACGAACAGGACAAGGCGCTTAGGTGGTGCCACTGGCTGAACCACGCCCGCCAAGTCGCGGCGCTCTCGCCGTCGGCTTCGATCATCGCGGCGGTCCAGTCAGTGGAGGCGCTCCTGCCCCCCGTGGTAGCCCCCGAGCACTGCGAGACCTGCGGCCGGACAATCGGTCCGAGCATCGGGATGCGCTTCAGGCAGTTCTTGGAGGCGTATGCCCCAGGAGAGAGCTATGCCCGATATCGCGATCTGCTCTACCGCTCCAGGTCGAGGCTCGCTCATGGTGGCGCGTTGCTCACAGGGGAGTTGCGACACCTTGCCTTCCGGGACTTCGTGCCGAAGGCCTGGGGCGAGCGCGAGGACGGCGAAGGGGCACTCATGATCGCGCGCCTAGCCGGAGCCAACTGGCTGCTGCGTCGAAGGCAAGTGCCGTGAATGACCACCGCAATCTACTCGGCCGCTGCGGTCCTTTGCGGTCCCCTTTGGCGCCCGCTGCGGTCCGTTTGCGGTCTCCAGACCCACGAACAGCCGCGAACACGAGCGAACACGCTCCCCGAGGGCCCAACGTTTTCGGGGGATATTCGCGCGTGTTCGCGGCTGTACGCGCTTCTCTAAGGCAATCGGGGCGAACGGTTCGGATTGGCTTTCTGATGCGGTTTTTCGAGGGTCTGCGGTCGGTTTGCGGTCTGGAATCACAGGCCGTCCCCGGGGTCGGCGGCTTCAGCGCGATTGCGGACCGCAGTTTGCGGTCCTCTGCGGTCCCGAAGACGGGTTTCGACCGTTGGGCAGATCGTCGCGGCTACCCGGTGCGGCGCATCGCCGCGCTCACGAGCCTGGCGACCGCCTCCGGTGTCGCGCCCCGGCTGAAGCTGAGGATCCAGTCGGCCAGTTCGGTGTCCGAGGCTTCGATGCGCCAGCCGTTGATCTCGAGGAAGACGAGCATCGCGATCAGCGCCGTGCGCTTGTTGCCATCGATGAACTGCTGGCCCTCTGCGATCCCGTGCGCCAGGACGGTGGCCTGGAGCGCCAGGTCTGCGTCCTGGTAGTGGGCATACGTTTCGGGCCGCGCGATTGCGCTCTCCAAGCCGGCGCGGTTGCGCAGCTGGGTCCGCCGCCTTGATGGCGGTCGCCCCGATGATCAGCGCGTGCAGCTCAAGGACGTCTGCCAGCGTGAGATAGACCGGCTCGAACTCGCCGGACTGCCCCTCAACCATGACACCGCCTATCGCTGGGGAGCGTCGGGATCGTGGTTGGCGAGGATCTCAAGCGCCTCGCCATGCTCCGCCACCAGACGTCCTCCAATGTCGCGGATCCGCTCACGGACCTTCTCGGTGGACACGATCCGCAGATCGCCTCCCGGAAGCTCCTCCACGAGCACCGATGAACCTGGGGCATAGCCGTGAGACTCGAACTCCCGCGGGATCGAGATGACGTTGCTATTGCCGACGCGACGAATCTTCACGACCTTCATACGAGCAGTATATACAGGGATAGCCCTATGGCGCTAGGAGTTCGTGGAGATGATCCTGGTCGGGCACTACGACGGCAGCTATCTCGTCGCCCATTTACACCAAAGCTAGGGCTCACGCCCAGCAAGCTATGGCGGCCTACAGGAACGGCAAGCCGCCGCGACCGCCGAGCCCCCGCCTGCACGTCGTCGCGCCCGCGCGATGCCGCACCTCTGCCTTCTCGCGGTAGCTAAGCGGCCGTTAACCGAGACCGCCGGCCACGATTGCTGCCGTGACGCTCTGGAAGCAGCCGGCGAGGCTCCCAGCTTCAACGGGACCGGAATCTGTCCGCGCCTCGCTCTATCTTCGAGTCCCGCTTTAGCCACGCCGATCCGCGCTAACGCTTCATGGCGAGCATCGGACGCCACGATGAAAGGAGAGAAGCACGTGACAGCCCAGCCTGACCGCGAGCAGCGGCGTGTCGCCCAGGGGCAGCCGCGAGCGTTTATGAGTTATTCGCACCTTGACAGGGCGTTTGTGTTGGCCTTGGCGAAAAGGCTGAGAGGGCACGGCGTCTGGGTGTGGATGGACATAGAGGGTGTGCTGGTCGGAGATTCGATGATCCTCAGGGTATGCGATGCCGTTCACGAGGAGCCCTTCGTTATCGCCGTTATCTCTGAGCACTCGGTGAATTCGTCGTGGTGTCTAAAGGAGTGGTCGCTGGCTGTGGCGCTTGGCATTCAGTACGAGCAGGTCAAGGTTCTGCCGGTCCGGCTTGACGAAACTGTGGTACCGAGCTTCCTGGCTGACACGCGGTGGGCTTACGCAGACCGCTCCGATTGCAGAGCGGTCGCCGCCGAACTGGTGACCTCAATGAACGACCATCTCGAACGACGGCTTGGCGCGGCGGTCGTCAGCTCGTCAGCCGGTGCCGACGACCGGCCTCTGGAGGATCGTATCGCCGCGCACGCATCTCTACAGGGGGATGTGGGATCTTTTGAGTTCTGGTATGGGCTGCTTGAGCGCTACGTCCAGAGCAAGGGAACGGCAGCGATGGCTTCTAGCAGCTTGATCGACGGGCTCGATCTAGGTCAGTGGTGTAGCGAGCAGCGCAGTCTGTACGGTCGAGGCAAGCTGAGCGATGAATGCGCGGAGCGACTGCGGGTGCTGCCAGGCTGGGAGTGGGATCGCCACGATGCGAATTGGGAGTTCATGTTCACTTTGTTGCAGAGATTCGTCGCACGTGAAGGAACCGCGCTAGTACCACGTGAACATTTGGAGGAAGGCAGGCCGCTCGGCCGCTGGGTTCGCAAGCAGCGCGACGTGTATAAGGGTGTTCACGGCGGGGGACGGCTTAGAAGGACGCAGTGGAAAAGGCTGCTCGCTCTCCCAGGGTGGACATGGGGACCTGGTCCCGAGAAGTGGGAGCGGGCTTATCGCGCGCTTGTGGCGTTTCAGAGACGCGAAGGACACATCAAGGCCCCAGCGGGACACATCGAGAACGGTGTGAACCTCGATGCATGGATTGACCGTCAACGACAGCACTATCGCATGGGCCGAATCCAACGGCAGGGAGATCACATGGCTCGTCTCGAAGGCATTCCTGGCTGGAAATGGTCGGAGTCGTATGAGGAGCGATGGGACCGACATTACGCCGCACTGGTGAAGTTCGTAGAACGTGAACGGCACGCGAACGTGCCGACGAAGCATGTCGAGGGAGGCGTGATGCTTGGCCAGTGGATCGGCAACCAACGCCAGCGATACCGGAGCGGATGGATGCAAGCTCACCACCCACAGCGGATCGCCCGCTTGCAAGCACTCCGCGGCTGGACCTGGCGACGCCGACCTTGTCAGTAGCAGGCTTGTCAAGAGTCTCGTGAGGGACCGGCGCAGACGCCGAGCGGCGACTGGACGACCCGCGCTAGCAGTCATGGGTAACGTTGCGCGGCCACCACTCGCATTGACAACGCTAGGGCTGCCCGTCGGCCTGAACGTAGGCGAGCGCCATCGCACGATCCGCGCACCCCTTCAGCTCAATGATGTGCCCGTCGCGGATCGTCACGACCACATAGGCGATCCCATCGTCCACCGGACGATCAAGCTGCCCCGGCTGCTCGGGACGGAACGCCACGATCACGCGCGACCCGTCTTGGATCGTCTCCTCGATCCGGCCTCGCACCCGGCCAGCGAGGTTCCGACTCATCACCTCGGTGATTGCCTTGCGGCCATCGCAGAGCTGCCCCTCCTCCGCTCCATACCACTGTGCATCGAGGAGCGCTTGCGGCAGACGCTCGGTGAGGTCGGCAAGGGCGTCGTCACGGGGCTGCTGACTGCGCTCGTCAAAAGCCACATCGGGGTAGTTCGGTTTTTTTCAACTGCGAGCAGTCTGCCCTGGGTGCTCGTGACTGACGACAACGCCGGGTTGGGACGGGATCGCGCCAAGCTACACTCGGCGCAAATGCGTGCTCGGTTCCGGCGTTTGGAGTGGCACCCGTTTCGCGGCCTGTCGTGGGCTTTAGTTGCTAGATCTGTTTGGTCGTGGTTTTGTGCTCTCTCTCGTATTCCTCTGGGGAGAGGTATTCGAGGGTGGTGTGTCGTCTCTGTCGGTTGTAGAACGCCTCGATGTACTCGAACACGGCCGAGCTCAGGTCTCGTCGGGACGGCCATGACTGTCGGTGCACGAGCTCCTTCTTGATCGTGCCCAGCAGAATGGGCAGCGATCGTAGAAGCGCGCACGCACGGCGACGAAACCTTGACCGCATACGCCAAGCACGTCCGCGACGAGGCCGAGTCGCATGAGCGCGCCCGCAAAGCCTTGAACGCGGGGCGGCCCGTCGAACCCTCGCGGAAGGGCTCGGCGCTTGGGCATTGGGCGTACTTCTGCGAGGTCGTTGCGCACTCTGCGCTCGACCCTTCTAGTGGGAGCTGGGAGCGGAAGACGCTCATCAGCGGCCCGTTGCTGACGCGCTGGATTGAACGCCACGGCGCGCCCGGCGGCGTCTATATCGAGCTGATGGGGCACGCAGGCGAAGACCGCGAGCTGTGCGTGAAGTGCTGGGCGGACAGCGACAGCCTGGAAGCTCTCCGCGCTCGTGTGTCTCGGTGCATCGACAAAGACGAGTCGCGGTCGCACCGGCCCCTACGTCGTACCGCCAAGAGCTGCACGGCTTGGTCGGTCACGCTCCGAGACAAGACGCCACGGGACGCTGCCGTCGTTTGCGATGCCCTAGTCAGCCGCTTGCAGGAAGATGCCTGGTAGAGCGAATCGGAGGCCGTACTTCCGGCTTCTACCGCGTCGATCGCGGTGGTCGCGCTCTCGTCGGCGGGGTCTACGGATTTCCTACGGACTGGGCGTCCTGCGTCTACGGACTTCCTACGGGAATGCCAGCGAAAGCCCGCAAACACAGGCGAAACGGCCGACGCCGATCCCCCGTGTTTTCAGGGCCTTTCGCCCGTGTTTGCTGGCCTTCGCGGTTCTCTAACCAATCGGGGCGCCCGGATTCGAACCGGGGACCTCGCCGACCCGAACGGCGCGCGCTACCAGGCTGCGCCACGCCCCGACGCCCCAGCAGTATCCCACACGCGCGGCCGTCGAGCCGACGCGCGCGGTCCAGCACCGCAACGCGGACGTCCACCAACAACGCGGACGGGCCAGCCACGCGCGCCGTCCAGCAACCGCGCCCGCCCGCTATCGTCGCCCGATGCCCGCCGCCACCTCCGACATCCTCGCCGAGGTCGACCGGCTGCTCGAGCCGCAGCGCTTCAGCGACTACTGCGTCAACGGGCTGCAGGTGCCCGGGCCTGACCAGGTCAGCACCGTCGCCACCGGCGTGTCCGCTCACGCCGAGCTGTTCGAGCTCGCCGCCGCCGAGCGCGCCGAGCTGCTGCTCGTCCACCACGGCCTGTTCTGGGGCGACGGCGTCGCCGCCATCGACGCCGTGCTCGCACACCGGTTGCGGATCCTGTTCCACGCCAACATCGCGCTCGCCGCCTACCACCTGCCGCTCGATGCCCACCCGCAGCTCGGCAACAACGCGCTGATCGCCGGCGCGCTCGGCGCCGACACCCACCAGCTCACGCCGTTCGCGCCGCATCACGGCCAGACCGTCGGCTTCATCGCCACGCTACCCGGCGACGGCATGCCCGCGGCGGAGCTGTTCGCTCGCGTCGGCGAGCTCACCGCGCGCCAGCCGCTCGTGTTCGACGCCGGACCGCCGCTCGTGCGCCGCCTCGCCATCGTCTCCGGCGGCGGCGCCGACTACATCGCCGACGCTGTCGCCGCCGGCGCCCACGCGCTGCTCACCGGCGAGGCCGCCGAGCGCTCCATGGCGCTCGCGCGCGAGTCGCGCGTGCACCTCATCGCCGCCGGGCACCACGCCACCGAGACCTTCGGCGTCAGGCGCCTCGGCGAGCACCTCGCCGAGCGCTTCCAGCTGCGCCACGTCTTCCTCGACGTGCCCAACCCCGTCTGATCCCGCGACCTTCAGTTTGCCTGTCCAAACGGGCCGGCAACGTCTAACATCACAAGCTACATTTCGCCGGAGTTACGAGGAGGGAGTCCCCATGGAGGCCACGGCCACCGCGTCTAGCGTAGGGTCGCAGACGATCGCCGACCTGATCGTGCGCTCGGCCGCCGAGCACGCCGAGCACATCGCCGTGCGCTACAAGCGCGACGGCGCCTGGCAGGACGTCGACTACCGCCAGCTCGCCGACATCGTCCAGGAGATCGCGCTCGGGCTCATCGACCTCGGCATCCAGCCCGGCGAGCGCCTGTGCATCCTCGCCAACACCCGCCCCGAGTGGTCCTACGTCGACATGGCCGCCACCTCCGCCGGCGCCGTCGTCGTGCCCATCTACCAGACCAACTCGCCCGAGGAGTGCCTGTGGGTCATCTCCGACTCCGACGCCTGCGCCATCGTCTGTGAGGACCACCAACAGCTGGCCAAGATCGCCGCCATTCGCGACCAGCTGCCCAATCTCAGGACCGTCGTTGTCATCGACCACCCGGCAAACGAGACCGCCAGCAACGGGTCCTCCACCGGCCATCCAAATATCGATCCCGTAACGCTCGAGCAGGTGCGCCAGCGCGGGCGTACCCGCTCCCCCCAGGAGCTGCACGCACGCATCGCCGCCGTGCGACCCGAGGACCCCTACACGTTCATCTACACCTCCGGCACCACCGGACCGCCCAAGGGCTGCGTGCTCACACACCGCAACTACCGCTCCATCATCGACATGGTCAGCGAGGCCGGCGAGATCCAGGACGACGAGGTCATCTACCTGTACCTGCCGCTAGCGCACTCCTTCGCGCTGCTCATCCAGCTCGCCGTCTTCGACCTCGGCGGCACCCTCGCGTACTTCGGCGGCGACACCAAGCAGATTGTCGCCGAGCTGCTCGAGGTCAAACCCACCTACCTGCCGTCCGTGCCGCGCGTGTTCGAGAAGATCTACACGCTCGCCCACGGCGCCATCGAGGCGCAACCGCCCGACGAGCGCCAGCGCGCGCAGGCCGCCATCGAGCTCGGCGTCAAGGTGCGCGACATGATCAACCGCGGCGAAACCGTGCCGCCGGAGCTACAGGCGCCGTTCGACGAAGCCGACGAGAAGCTGTTCAAAAACGTGCGCGCCATCTTCGGCGGCAACGTGCGTCACGCCACCAGCGGCGCCGCCCCCATCGCCCGCGAGATCCTCGAGTTCTTCTGGGCGTGCGGCGTGCCCGTGCTCGAGGGCTACGGCATGACCGAGACCGCCACCGCCGCCACCACCTCCACCGTCGAGAACCACCGCTTCGGCACCGTCGGGCGCGCGCTCCCCGGCGTCGAGCTCAAGATCGCCGACGACGGCGAGATCCTCATCAAAGGCCCCAACATCTTCAACGGCTACCACAACCAAGCGTCCACCAGCTTCGGCGCCGTCGAGGACGGCTGGCTGCACACCGGCGACCTCGGCTCCATCGACGACGACGGCTACCTGTCCATCACCGGGCGCAAGAAGGACATCATCATCACCGCCGGCGGCAAGAACCTCACGCCCGCCAACATCGAGAACGACCTCAAGCAGTGCCGCTGGATCTCCCAGGCCGTCATGCACGGCGACCAGCGCCCCTTCCCCGTCGTGCTCATCACCCTCGACGAGGAAGAGATCCCCACGTTCGCCCGCGAGCACGGCCTGCCCGAGGACATCCCCTCGCTCTCGCGCGAGCCCGCCATCCACGAGCTCATCCAGCACGAGATCGACCGCGCCAACGCCAAATACGCACAGGTCGAGCAGGTCAAGAAGTTCGTCATCCTCGACCACGATCTCTCGCAGGCCACCGGCGAGCTCACACCCACGCTCAAGGTCAAGCGCAACGTCGTCAACCACACATACGCCGACCTCTTCGACGCGCTGTACACCGGCTGACGTGCAACCCGCGTCATAGCTGCGAACATGGGAGCCATGCGCAGTGACCCATCCGACAACGGCGGGCTGTTCGTAGGCAGGCGCCCGGGGACCGCACCCGTCCACTACCGCTCGCTGCCTCAGCGCGGCAGCGAGCTGCGCCAGCGCATCGACGGCTCGCTCGCCGGCCTCACGCTCAGCGGCATCACCTTCCTGTGCCTGCTCTGCTGGGGACCCATCCCCATCGCCTGCCTGTGGGTGGGCTCGCAGGCCGACTACCTGGCCGGCAGCGTCGGCCTCGGCATCCTCGTCGCCTTCGTCGCCCTGTTCGCGCTGCTGTTCGGGTCGCTGTCGCTCATGCGCCGCCTCGACAGCGCCTGGATCCTCATCCGCCGCGCCGCCGGCCACGACCAGCGCACCGGCGTGCTCGGGCGCATCTTCGCCGCCACCGCCGTCGTCTGCGCGCTCGGCTTCATGCTTTGGTTCATCGTCATCCACGGACCCGGCTACAGTCTCGTGTCCTCCGGCGGCGAAATCTCGTGACGACGCCCCGCGCACGCGGGCCCGCCGGGCAGCCGGCGCCACCGCCAGCCCTCCGTTAGAAACGACGCCACCGCCATGGGGTTGCTCGACTACTACCGCCAATTCGAGGGGATGTCCGAGGAGGAGGTCAACGAGGGCCTGCGCGAGCAGGCCGCCGAGCGCCGGCGCAAAGCGCTCACACGCGTCGACACCCTCGACCTCTCCCTCACCACCTGGCCCGAGCTGCCGCACCCGCGCATCGTCAACGCCATCACCTTCGTCGCCCGCCGCGGCCTGCACCGCTACCCGCAGCCCAGCGGCTCCGATCTGCGCCGCACGCTCGCCGAGCGCCACTCCGTCGACGCCGAGCGCCTGATCCTCGGCAACGGCGCCGCCGAGCTGCTCAGCGCCGCCACCCGCGCGCTGCTCGAGCCCGGGCAGCAGCTGCTCACGCACTGGCCCTCCTACCCGCTATACCCGATCATGGCCCGCCGCGCGCACGGGCGCGCCGTGCGCGTCAGCGGCGGCGTCGACGCCCTCATCCACGCCGCCTCCCAGGACCCCGACGTGCGCGCCATCGCCCTCGCCAGCCCCAACGACCCCACCGGAGAGCTGCTCGCCGCATCCGAGCTGCAGCGACTGCTCGAGCAGCTGCCCGCCGGCGTCGCCGTGCTGCTCGACGAGTCGCTCGTCGAGTTCGCCGACGCGCAGCCCCGAAGCGCGTCGCTGGAGCTGCTCGCGCACCACCCGCGCCTGCTCGTCTTCCGCAGCTTCTCCAAGGCGTGGGGCCTCGCCGGCCTGCGCATCGGCTACGCGCTCGGCGCCCCCGGGTCCGGCGAGCTGCTCGCCCAGCTCGAGCCCGACCTCGGCGTCTCCGAGATCTCCCAGGCCGGCGCCTTCGAGGCGCTGCACAGCTGCTCCGATCTGATCGAGCGCCGCGTGCAAGCAATCCGCGACGAGCGCCCGCGCCTGACCGCCGCGCTGCGCCAGCTCGGGTTCGACGTCCCCGACAGCCAGGCCAACTTCGTCTGGGCCGCCCACCCCGCCGTCACCGGTGCAGAGCTCGCCGGACGCCTCGCGCTCGCCGGCGTGCTCGTCGCCGCCGGCGACGCCCTCGGCGAGCCCCAGCGCGTGCGCATCGCCATACGCTCCCCCGCCGCCACCGAGCGGCTCATCAGCGCAGTCGAAAAAGCGCTGTAAACAGCGCTGTAGGTTCTCGGGCGCCGCCAACGCGGCGGTACCCGCCAACACCCCGTCGTATGGTGTATAGCCATAGCGATACACCAGACGACGGGGACGTCACGGGAGCTAGCTGGCTGAGCCCGCCTGGCGCAACAGCGCCCCGGTGGTGCTCTCGAGGATCTTGCGCCATGCACTCACCTCGCCGCGCTCCTCGTCGAAGTGCTCCACCACCTTGCGCACGCGCTTGGCCGAGATCTCCAGGCCGTGGCTCTCCGCCACCGCCTGATAGCGGTCGTATTCGCCCGCCAGCCGCTTCGTCACCGACTCGAACCCGTGGCGCGCGATCTCCACGCGCGAGGTGAAGCTCATCATCGACGTCTGGAACATCAGTTCGTCGCTCGGCTCCGGCTCTATCAGCACGATGTCCACGCCCGGGTAGCGCTGCTCCCAGCCCTTCGCCAGTTCGTGCAGCCGCTGGTGGGCCAGCAGCTTGAACGCCTGATAGCCGATCTGCGCGAAGCCCATGTCCGACACGCGGCGCGGGCGCTTGCCGTGCAGCGTGTTGACGGTGCTGGAGAAGTCGTTCACGAACGGCACGAGCGGGTTGATCACCACCACCAGCTTCGCGCCCGCCTCGATCGCGATATCCAGGTTCGTCGTCGACACCATCCCGCCGTCGATCAGCTCGCGGTCCTTCACGCGCACCGGCGTGTACACCATCGGCAGAGCGCCCGACGCGCGCACCGCCGTCGAGATCGGCACGTCCTTGAACTCATCCGCGCCCATCACCACCCGCTCGCACGTGTCCAGGTCTGTCGCCGTCAGGTACAGCTCGCTGTCGAGCGCGCCGAAGTCGTCGCTGCGCCCGGGCTCGCTCAGCACGTCGTGCAGATAGCGCTCGATGCCCGCGCCCGTGTACAAGCCCGACGGCAGGCCGTCGGCGAGGCCCATCACGATGTCCATCAGCGAGATCCCGCCCGGCTGGGAGAGCAGCTGGCGCGCCAGCGACACCGCCCGCAGCGGCATCAGCGCGCCCTTGCGCGCGAACTCCAGCAGGTTCGGGCGCAGCAGGTCGCCGATGTCGATGTCTTTGAACGCCGCCTCCCCCTGGCTGGTGACCACCCGCATCATCTCCTCCGGCGTCACGCCGTTGGCGCACAACGCCGCGATGAACGAGCCCGCGGAGGTGCCCACGTACACGTCGAAGTTGTTGACCGTGCTGTTGACCGCCAGCAGATCCAGCGCGCGCAGCGCGCCGATCTCGTACACGCCGCCCGTGAAGCCGCCGCCGCCCAGCACCAGCGCCGTCTTGTCGCGCCTCGGCCGGCGCCTGCGATCGACCGAGCTCGGCCTTCCCACGCCGCGGGGGGCGAGCCGGCGCGACCGCGCTCTGGCGGCGGACTCCGACTTGGCGGTCGGTTCCAGCTTGACAACCTTGCCCATGCCAGCGACATTCTACGGCTACGTGCGGCGCCGATCTGCAGCAAAACTCACGATTCTGCTGTGTGGAACGCTGCTTGCGGCGATTCTCGCGCCGTCCACAGCGGCCGCCCACGACAACCTCGCGCAGCTGCAGGCCGACTTCAGCCACCAGCTCGCGCTCGCCGGGTCGCAGGACGGCGCCTACGTTTACGACCTCACCACCAAGCAGACGCTGTTCTCCGAGCGCGCCAGCGTCATGCGCCCGCCCGCGTCCGTCGAGAAGCTGTACACCGCCACCGCCGCCCTGCAGGAGCTCGGAGCCAACACGCACCTGGACACCACCGTCTACGGCGTAGGGCACATGGCCCCCGGCGGCGTGTGGGAAGGCAGCCTGTACCTGCGCGGCGGCGGCGATCCCACGTTCGGCACCACCGCCTTCATCCACAGCCACTACGGCGGCGTCGGCGCCAGCGTCTCCACGCTCGTCACCCAGCTCGTCAAGACCGACGGCATCCACCACGTCACCGGCTCGATCGACGGCGACGAGTCCTACTTCGACTCGCTGCGCGGCGAGCCCTCCAGCGACTACCTCCAGGACCCGTTCCTCGAAGGCACGCTCAGCGGGCTCGCCTTCAACCGCGGCGAAACCGGCTCCGCAAGAGGCCCCCACGCGCCCGCCGCGTTCGCCGCCAAAGCCCTGTGGGGAGCGCTGAAGGCCGACGGCGTCAGCATCCGCGGCGTCAGCGGCGCCGCCACCACCCCCGCGGGCGCCACCCAGCTCGCGCAGGTGCCCTCGCCGACCGTCGCCCAGCTGCTCGGCCTGATGCTCCCGCCCTCCGACAACTTCTTCGCCGAGATGCTCGTCAAGGACCTCGGCGCGCGCTTCGGCGGCGCAGGCACCACAGCCGCCGGCGCCGCCGTCGTCACCAGGACCATCTCCTCGCTGCTCGGCATCCACCCGCACGTCGTCGACGGCTCCGGGCTCTCAGAAGAAGACAAAACCTCGCCCTACCAGGTCGCCGACCTGCTGTCCGAGCTCGCCCCCACCCCCATCGGCCAGGTCCTGCGCGAACACATGGCCATCGCCGGGCAGAGCGGCACGCTGGAATTGCGCATGCGCGGCAGCGGCGCCTACGGGCGCTGCCAGGGCAAGACCGGCACGCTCACCGGCGTGTCCAACCTCGTCGGCTACTGCAACGCCGCCGACGGCAACACGCTCGTGTTCGCCATCTTCACCGACGGCATCCCCACTGAAACCGCGCACACGTTCCAGGACAACATGGCGATCACCGTCGCCGACTACTGAGGTTCTTCGCGTTCCTGCGCCTGCCCAGACTGTTCCTCAGCCGGTTCTTCCGCTTCCTGCGCCTGCGCTTCCTGTTCCTGCGCCCCTTCGGACTGCCCGCCTTCTTCCAGGCCTTCTCGCAGTTCCTGGCGTTCTTCAGGGGTGGTTTCGCGGTCGACTATTTCTTTCAGTTCGGCTTCGTCGTCTTCGCGGCTGAGCCCACCCGCGAGTTCTTCGCCGACGCCGCCGCTCGTGCCACCGCTCGCCGCCGTCGAGGACGCCACGCTTTCGATGCCGCCGCACCCGGACAGCACGAGCGTGGCGAGGATGGCAACGGCGACGAGCGCGCACACGCTTCTGCGGCCTTGGGGCATGGGAATGACTTCGGCCCAAACGGCGCTTCGCTTGAGCGCGTGCGCGCGCTGCGGCGATCGCGGCGATCTCGAGCCCGTACCGCCGCGAACCCGGCTAGGACGAGAGCAGCCCGAGCAGCCCCGCTTCGTCGAGCACCGGCACGCCCAGCCGCTGCGCCTTCTCGAGCTTCGACCCGGCGCTGTCGCCGGCAAGCACGTAGTCGGTCTTCTTGGACACCGATCCCGTCACGCGCCCGCCAGCGGCGACGATCCGCTCGGTGGCGGCCTCGCGCGAGAGCTGCGGGAGCGTCCCCGTGAGCACCAGCGTCTTGCCCGCCAGCGGCCCCTGCGACGGCGGCGGTCCCTCTTCGTGGAAGCGCAGGCCCTGCTTGCTCAGGCCTTCGATCAGCTTGCGCATGCGCTCCTCGTGGAGCTGAGAGTGGATGGAGCTCGCCATCTTCTCGCCCACGCCGGGGGTCTGCGAGAGCTCCTCCGGCGAGGCGTTCGTCAGCGCTTCGATGTCGCGGAAACGCTGCGCGAGGTTGCGGCCCGTGACCTCGCCCACCTCCTCGATCCCGAGAGCGAACAGCACGCGCGCGAACGGCCGCTGCTTGGACGCCTCGATCGCCGCCAGCAGGTTCTTCACCGACAGCTCGCCGAAGCCCTCCAGCTCGAGCAGCTGCTGCTCGTGCTCGTGCAGGCCGTAGATGTCGGCGGCCGTGCGCACCAGCCCGTGCTCCTGAAGCAGCGCCACCTGCTTCTCACCGAGGCCGTCGATGTCCATCGCGCCGCGCGAGACGAAGTGCTTGAGCAGCTGCCACGCGCGTGCGGGACAATCGGGGTTGGGGCACTTGGTGAAGATGCTCTCCGCCGGCTTGATCGTGGGCGTGTCGCAGAACGGGCAGCGCTCGGGCGGGTGCGGCACCGGCGGGCGGCGCTTGGCCTCGACGACGTGCGGCGCGGGCGAGACGACCTGCGGGATCACGTCGCCAGCGCGCACCACGATCACGTCCTCGCCCGCGCGGAGATCCTTGCGCACGATGTCCTCCTCGTTGTGCAGCGTCGCCATCCTGATCGTCACGCCGCCCACTTCCACCGGCGCGAGCACCGCATACGGGCGCAGGTCGCCGAACTTGCCCACGTTCCACATCACCTTCTCGAGACGCGTGACCGCGGTCGTGGGCGCGAACTTCCACGCCACCGCCCACCGTGGATCGCGCCCAACGGCGCCGAGCCTGCGATGCAGCTCGAGGTCATCGACCTTGACGACGACCCCGTCGATCTCGAAGTCCAGCTCGCCCCTGCGCCGCTCCCACTCCAGGCACTGCGCGATCACCTCGTCCTCGCCACCCAGCACGCGGATGCCGGAGTTCACGCGAAAGCCGTGCTCGCGCAGCCACTCGAGCGCCTGCGAGTGGCGCTCGAACGACAGTCCCTCGGTGACGCCCACCTGGTAGCACCAGATCGACAGCGGACGCTTGGCCGCGTCCGCTGGATCGAGCTGGCGGATGGTGCCCGCGGCGGAGTTGCGCGGGTTCATGAACGTCGACTCGCCCGCTTCGGCGCGGCGCTCGTTCAGCACGGTGAAGTCCTTCAGTGACATGTACACCTCGCCGCGCACCTCCACCAAGGCCGGCGCGTCGTCGATGTGCAGGGGGATGGCGCCGATCGTGCGCAGGTTGTGCGTGACGTCCTCGCCGATCTCGCCGTTGCCGCGCGTGGCGCCGCGCTCGAGCACGCCGTCGCGATACACCAGGCTGATCGCCAGCCCGTCGATCTTCGGCTCCACCACGAACGTGAACGCCGGGTCGGAGATCCCCTCGCGCGCCAGGTGGTTGCGCATCCGCTCCACCCACGCGCGCAGCTCCTCCGGCGAGCGCACGTTGCCCAGCGACAGCATCGGCTCCAGGTGGCGGACCTTCTCCAGCCGCCCCACCGGCTCGCCGCCGACCCGCTGCGTGGGCGAGTCCGCGGTGACGAGCTCCGGATGCTCCCGCTCGATCGCGCGCAGCTCGTCGAGGAGGCGGTCGTAGACATCGTCGCCGATCTCCGGATCGTCGAGGACGTAGTAGCGGTAGGCGTGGTGCTCCAGCTGCGTGCGCAGCTCCTGCGCGCGCCCCTCGAGATCGGTCCCGGCCTGGGCGCTCACGGCGTTGTGTCGGCCGGGGTGAGCATCTCCTCCAGATCGAAGCGCCGCAGCGCCTCCAGGCTTGGGCGGTCGGTCAGGTCGAAGTGGATCGGCGTGACCGCGATCCTGCCCGCCGCGATCGCCGCCAGGTCGGTGCCCGGCTCGTCGTGGAAGCCGGGATCCGAGCCGTAGATCCAGTAGCGCCGGCGGTGCTCCTCCTCGCGCTCGAGTTTCAGCTCGTCGCGGTAGATGCGCTTGCCGAGGCTCGTCACCTCCACGCCGCTGGGGTCCCCCGCGGGCACATTGACGTTGAGCAGCGTCCGCGCCGGCAGCGGCACGTCCTCGATGCGATCGATCAGCCGCGCGACGAACGCCGCCGCCGTGTCGAAGCCGAAGCCGCCGTCGAAGCGATAGTCCAGGGCGCCCGCACGCGACTGCTGGGAGACGGCGATCGCCGGCAGCCCCAGCACGACCCCCTCGAGCGCCGCCGCGACCGTGCCCGAGTAGGTGATGTCATCACCCAGGTTGGCGCCGTGGTTGATGCCCGCGACCACCAGTTCGGTCTCGAAGTCCTCGACGATCCCCAGGCTCGCCAGGCGCACACAGTCGACGGGCGTGCCGTCGGTCGCGTAGCCGAGCGTGCCGTCCGCGAACGGCACCTCCTGCACCCACAGCGGCCGCCGCGTGGTGATCGAGCGGGCCATCGCTGAGCGGTTGCCGTCGGGGGCGATCACCGCCAAGCGGATGCCGTCCAGCTCCAGCAGCGCGCGCCGCATCGCCTGCAGGCCATCGGCCTCGATCCCGTCGTCGTTCGTCAGCAGCACGTTGAGCATCCGCGTGTCCAGCATAGGGGCCGCTTCGGTCCTCGCGGGTGAAGATCAGTGATCCGCGTAGGACACCCGCGCCAGCGCCAACCCATGCGCCGGCGCCGTCCTCCCGGCCTCAGCTCGCGGCCGGCCCTCGAGCAGCTCCGTGAACTCCTCGATCGTCCGCAGCCCGCTGGCGACGTCGAGCATGGTGCCGACGAGCACACGGTTCATGTGGCGCAGGAACATGTTGGCCTCGATCCAGAACTCGAGCAGATCGCCGTCCGCTCGCCACTCAGCGGAGAGCACCGTGCAGGCGAAGTACGAGTGCTCGGTTTCGGTGGGCGTGAACGCGGTGAAGTCGTGCCTGCCGAGCAGCGCGTGCGCGCACTGGTCGAGCACCGTGCGGTCGAGCGGCGCGGTCCACCAGTACGCGCGCCTGCGCTCGAACGGCGAGCGCGTGCGCCGCGCGAGCACGCGGTAGCAGTACGTGCGGCTGGTGGCGTCGCGGCGAGCGTCGAAGCCCTCCGGCGCGGGCTCGGCGGCGAGCACCGCGACGTCGTCGTCGAGCAGCCCGTTCAGGCGCAGCGGGTCTACCGCCTCGTGCGCGTAGCTGGCGACCTGGCCCCACGCGTGCACGCCCGCGTCGGTGCGTCCCGCGACCGTCAGGCCGAGCGGTCGCCCATCGTGCGTGTGCTCGCCGAGCACCGTGCGCAGCGCGCGCTCGAGCACCTCCTGCACCGTGCGTCTGTCCGGCTGGCGCGCCCAGCCGGCGAAGTCCGTCCCGTCGTACTCGATCGTGAGCTTGGTGACCAAGCTCAGACGAGCTCTATGTACACCATCTCCGTGGCGTCGCTGCGACGCGGCCCGAGCTTGAGGATGCGCGTGTAGCCACCCGGGCGCTCGGCGTAGCGCGGCGCGACCTCCGCGAACAGCTTGTGCACGGCGAACTTGTCCTGCGAGAGCGTCGACAGCGCCTGCCGGCGCGCGTGCAGATCCCCGCGCTTGGCGAGCGTGATCAGCTTCTCGATCTCCGGCTTGACCGCCTTGGCCTTCGCCTGGGTCGTTTCTATCCGCTCGTGCTCGATGATCTGCTTGCTCAGGTTCATGAGCAGCGCCTTGCGGTGCGCGGAGTCGCGGCTGAGCTTGTTGCGTGTCTTCTGGTGGCGCATATCAGTTGGTCAGTGTAGGCGGAGAGCGTGGAGAGCGTCGGCGTGGTGTCTACGATTGCGTGTGGTGTATAACCATGGCTATACACCACACGTAAGAGGACTATCAAGCACCCCGACGCAACGCATCGCCTCGACGCGTCAGTCCTGACGCAGGTTCAGCCCCCGCGCGTGCAACGTTTCGATGACCTCGTCGATCGACTTTTTGCCGAAGTTGGGGATCGCGTTGAGCTCCGCCTCGGACTTGGAGATGAGGTCGCCGACCGTCTGGATGCCGGCGCGCTTGAGGCAGTTGTACGAGCGCACGCCAAGCTCCAGCTCCTCGATCAGGATCCCCCACTCCTCGCCCTGCAGCGCCGCCTGCGATCCGCCGCCGACGGCCAGGCCGTGGCCGTCCAGCTGCCCGCCGGGGCTCGCGCGCAGCTCCTGGATGCGGTCGGCGTCGGTGAAGATCGCCAGCTGGCTGATCAGCAGCTCGGCCGCCTCGCGCAAGGCCGCCTGCGGGTCGATCGAGCCGTCCGTCTCGATGTCGAGGGTGAGCTTGTCGAAATCCGTCTTCTGACCCACGCGCGCCTGCTCGACGGCGTAGGCGACGCGGCGCACGGGCGAGAAGATCGAGTCGATCGGGATCACGCCGATCGGCTGGTCCGCGGACTTGTTCTCCTCCGCCGGGCGGTAGCCACGGCCGCGGCCGATCGTCATGTAAAGCTCGAGCTTGGTTTTCTTCTCGAGCGTGGCGATGTGCAGATCTGGGTTGAGGATCTCCACGCCGGCCGGGAGGTCGATGTCCTTGGCCGTGATCTCGCCCGGGCCGGTGACCACCAGCGGCGCCTCGACCTCGCTGGCGTCGGAGTGCATCCGGCAGACCACGCCCTTGAGGTTGAGCACGATGTCGGTGACGTCCTCCTTGACGCCCTGAATGGTCGAGAACTCGTGCGCGACGCCCTCGATACGCACGCTCGTGACGGCGGCGCCGGCGAGGGAGGAGAGCAATACGCGCCGCAGCGAGTTGCCGAACGTGTAGCCGAAGCCGCGGTCGAGCGGCTCGATCGTGAACGTGCCACGATTCTGCTCCACGGACTCGCTTGTGATCCGGGGGATTTGGAAGTCGAGCATGAGAGTCCTAACGTCGATTTGGTGTCGCACCGGCGCCAGTTAGGGCGCCGGCTCTGAGCGCCGCCACCCGGGTGGGCCGCGGCGCGGGCAAAAGTCCTACTACTTCGAGTACAGCTCGACGATGAGCTGCTCCTGCACCGGCGCGGCGACCTCGCGTCGCTCCGGCTTGCGCAGCACCTTGGCCGTCAGCGACTCGTGATCGGCCTGTAGCCACGCGGGTATCTGTCCTGTCAGCTCGGTCGCGTCCCTGACCACCTGTGTGGCCGGAGTGTCCGCCTTGATCGTGATCACGTCACCGGGCCGCACCTGATAGCTGGGGATGTTCACCCGCCGGCCGTTGACCGTCCAGTGGCCGTGGCGGATGAGCTGGCGCGCCTGGCGGCGAGAGGCTCCGAAGCCGAGCCGCACGAGCACGTTGTCCAACCTGCACTCCAACAGCGCCAGCAGGTTCTCGCCGGTGATACCCGTCTGACGCGAGGCCTTGACGTAGTAGCCGTGGAACTGCTTCTCGAGCACGCCGTAGTAGCGCTTGGCCTTCTGCTTCTCGCGCAGCTGCACCCGGTACTCGCTCTGTTTCATGCGCCCGCGTCCGTGCTCGCCGGGCGGGTAGGAGCGGCGCTCGACCCCGCACTTGTCGGTCAGGCAGCGCTCGCCCTTGAGGAACAGCTTCTGCCCCTCGCGGCGGCACTGCTTGCACTGCGGGCTGGTGTCCCTGGCCATTTAGCTAAACCCTCCGCCGCTTGCGGGGGCGGCATCCGTTGTGCGCTTGCGGGGTGACGTCCTTGACGCCTGTCACTTCCAGGCCGGCGGCCTGCAGCGAGCGGATCGCCGTCTCACGGCCGGAGCCGGGGCCCTTGACGTAGACCTCGACCTTCTGCAGTCCCTGCTCGAGGCCCTTGCGGGCGGCCGCGTCGGCGGTCACCTGGGCGGCGAAAGGGGTCGACTTGCGCGAGCCCTTGAAGCCGGCGCCGCCGGCGGACTCCCACGCGATCACGTTGCCCGCGGTGTCGGTCAGCGAGACGATCGTGTTGTTGAACGAGGTCTTGATGTGCGCCTGCCCGATTGGGATGTTCTTTTTCGGCTTGCGGCGGCCGCGTGCGCGTTTGGGGGCTGGAGGCATTACTTCTTACCGGCCCGCTTCTTGCCCGCCACCTGCATGCGCTTGGGGCCCTTGCGCGTGCGTGCGTTGGTCTTCGTCTTCTGGCCGCGCACGGGCAGGCCGCGCCGGTGGCGCAGGCCGCGGTAGGAGCCGATCTCCTGCAGCCGTTTGATGTCCTGGGAGCGCTCGCGCCGCAGATCGCCCTCGACAGTCAGCCCGTCGTCGATCGCGTCGCGCAGCTTGGAGACCTCGTCCTCGGTGAGATCGCGGATGTACGTGTCGGGGCTGACCCCGACCTGCGAGAGAACCCTGTTGGACGTCGAGCGCCCGATCCCGTAGATGTAGGTCAGCCCGATCTCCGAACGCTTGTTGAGCGGGAGGTTTACGCCAGCGATCCGTGCCACCTAGCCCTGCCTCTGCTTGTGGCGCTTGTTCTGGCAGATGACCAGCACCACCCCGTGGCGGCGGATGATCTTGCATTTCTCGCACATCGGCTTGACCGACGGTCTTACCTTCATGATCCCTTTCGGCGGCTGGGTTCCGGCGACTCGGCTCTGGCTGCCGTTGCGGCCGCCGCTACCGGGTCGAGGATATACCTTCGCACGCGCACACGGCGTCGCGCTAGGGCAGGACTCCAGATGGTAGCAACCTCAACCGGCGCTCGCGATCCGCTCGGGCGCCGGCTCGCCCGCGCGGGCGTCCGCGGGCAGATGCCACGGGGTCAGGATCAGCGGCCCGGCGGCGGTGATGGCGACGGTGAACTCGAAGTGCGCGGCCGCGGAGCCGTCCTGGGAGTAGATCGCCCAATCGTCACCGCCGACGCGCACCGCCGGTCGCCCGGCGGTGGTCATCGGCTCGATCGCCAGCACCATCCCCGCCTGCAGCAAGGGGCCCTTGCCCGGCTTGCCGTAGTTGGGCACCTGCGGGTCCTCGTGCATGCTGCGCCCGACGCCGTGGCCGACGAGCGAGCGCACGATCGAGAACCCCGCACCCTCGACCACGCGCTGGATGGCGTTGGACACGTCGCCCATGCGGTTGCCGTCGCGGCACTGAGCCACGCCGGCGTGCAGCGACTCCTCGGTGACCGTCAGCAGGCTGTGCACCTGCTCGGTGACCTCCTCCACGGGGAACGTGCGCGCGGCGTCGGCGACCCAGCCGTCGAGCGTGACGCCGACGTCGATCGAGACGATGTCGCCGGCCTTCAGGCGGTAGGGCCCGGGGATGCCGTGCACGACCATCGCGTTCGGCGAGGCGCAGATGGAGGCGGGAAAGCCGCGGTAGCCCTTGAACGTCGGCTTGGCGCCACGTCCACGGATGAAGCTCTCGGCGAGCTTGTCGAGCTCGGCGGTGCTCACACCCGGGCGGATCTTGCGCTCGATCGTGTCCAACGTCGCAGCGAGGATGGCGCCCGCCTGCGCCATCTTGTCGATCTCGTCGGGGGACTTCTTGATGATCACCCACGGAGCTTAGCTCGCGCCGCGCGCTAGAAGCCCTCCTCTAAGCGCAGCGTGGCGACGGTCGCGCGGATGTGCGCGTGGACCTCGTCGGCGCTGCGTCTCCCGTCGAAGCGCCGCAGCAGCCCGGTGCCGTCGTAGTAGGCGATCAGCGGCTCAGTCTGGGAGTGGTAGACCTCCAGGCGCCGGCGGATCACCTCCTCGCGGTCGTCCTCGCGCTGGATCAGGCGCGCGCCGTCCTGGTCGCACACGCCCTCGTGCTTGGGCGGGTCGAAGTCGACGTGGTAGATGTGGCTGGGGTTCTTCACGCACACCCGCCGTCCGGCCAGGCGGCGCACGAGATCGTCGTCGGGCACCTCGATCAGCAACGCGCCCGTCAGCCGCCGATCGAGGCCGCGCAGCGCCTCCTCGAGCGCGTCCGCCTGATGCAGGTTGCGCGGGAAGCCGTCGAGCAGGAAGCCGTCGCGCGCATCCCCATCGCCGACGCGCGCGACGATCATCCCCACGATCACCTCGTCAGGCACCAGATCGCCGGCGTCCATGAAGCGCTTTGCCTCAACTCCAAGCTCGGTCCCAGCGGCGACCTGCGCCCGCAGGATGTCGCCGGTGGAGATGTGCGGCAGCCCGAAGTCTCCCCGCAGGCGCTCAGCCTGCGTCCCCTTCCCAGCCCCCGGAGGCCCGAGCAGAATCAAATTCAATTCGGTCAAGACCAAAGCAGCCTATCCGCTCACGCGATGCCGCTGCCGCGGCGGACCAGCCGCGACGGACCAGGTCACACCCCCATGAGGACCAGGCCCACGTCCCCGGCCAAGCGAAGCCTGTCCATCTGGCGGTCGCCGCGGAGTCGCGGCCGCCAGATGGACAGGCGTAGCGTCACTTCAAAAAGCCCTCGTAACTCCGCATCATCAGCTGCGCCTCGAGCTGCTTCATCGTTTCGAGCGCCACGCCGATCACGATCAGGATCGAGGTCCCGCCGAACTGGAACTGCTGGTGGGTCTGCGAGAACAGGATCGCCGGCAGCGCCGCGACGGCCGCCAGGAACAGCGCGCCGGGGAACGTCAGGCGCGCGAGGATGCGGTCGAGGAATTCGGCGGTGGGGCGCCCGGGCCGCACACCGGGGATGAACCCGCCGTACTTCTTCAGGTTGTCCGCCTGGTCGACGGGGTTGAAGGTGACGGCGGTGTAGAAGTACGTGAAGACCATGATGAGCAGCGACTCGCCGAGCACGTAGTGCCAGCCGTTGGGGGTGAAGAAGTCAGACAGCTGCTGGCCCCAGTGGGTTTTGACGAGGCTGCCGACGGTCGGCGGGAAGGCCATGAGGCTGGCGGCGAAGATCACGGGGATGACACCGGCCATGTTCACGCGCAGCGGCAGGTAGGTCTGCCCGCCCTCCGACATCCGCCGTCCGATCACGCGCTTGGCGTACTGCACGGGGATGCGCCGCTGGCCTTCCTGGACGAACACGATCGCGGCGACCACCGCGAGCACGAGGAATGGCGCGAGCACCTTGAACACCTGGTCCTGTGTGTCCCACCAGGTCTGGATGGCGCTGGGCAGGCGCGAGACGATGGAGGCGAAGATCAGCAGCGAGATGCCGTTGCCGATGCCCCGCTGGGTGATCAGCTCGCCGACCCACATCAGCAGCACGCAGCCGGCGGTGAGGCAGATGACGATCAGGAAGATGTGCGGCACGTCGAAGTGCGTGATCACGCTTTCTCCGGCTTTCGCCTGCAGCGAGTGGAACAGGAAGACGTAGCCGATCGACTGGGCGAACGCCAGGCCGACGGTGAGGTAGCGGGTGTACTGGGTGATGCGCGCCTGGCCGACTTCGCCTTCCTTGGCGAGCTTCTCCAGCGATGGAACGGCGACCTGCAGCAGTTGCAGGATGATCGACGAGGTGATGTACGGCATGATGCCCAGCGCGAAGATCGCGAGTTTGGACAGGCCGCCACCGGAGAACAGGTTCAGGTAGCTGAGGATGCCGCCGCCACCGAAGGACTTCTGGATGTTGTTGACCGCCGTCAGGTTGACGCCCGGCACGGGTACGTGGGAGCCCAGGCGGTAGATCAGCAGCATCGCCGCCGTGAAGGCGATCTTCTTGCGGATGTCCGCAACCTGGAAGGCGTTCAGGATGGTCGAGAGCATGGGCTATCGGTCCGCAGCGCGCGAGCCCGTCGCGGGCACGCTGGGCCGCCCGATTCTAGAGGATCCGCTGTCGAGCGCCGCCGGTTGCACGGCGTGGGCGCTTGCTAGCCCTCGATCGTCTTGCAGGTGCCGCCGGCCGCCTCTATGCGTTCGCGCGCGCTGGCGCTGAACGCGTGGGCGTGCACCGTCAGCGGCTTTGACAGCTCGCCCTTGGCCAGGACCTTGATGGGGATGTCCTTGCGGGTGCCCAGGCCGTTGGCCTTCATCAGCTCGATGGTGACCTCTGCGCCGGCGTCGAAGCGGCTCTCCAGCGAGGAGATGTTCACGGGCTGGGTGTGCGTGCGGAAGGGCTCGAACGGCATCGACTTCTTCATGTGGGGCCCGCGCAGCTTTCGCATGCGCATGTGGATCGGCATCTGGCCGCCCTCGAACGCTGCCCTGCTCTTGGAGCCTGTGCGCGAGCCCGCGCCCTTCTGGCCGCGGCCGGAGGTCTTGCCGGTGCCGGAGCCTTCGCCGCGCCCGATGCGCTTGCGCGGGCGGCGGCTGCCGGGAGCGGGCGCGAGGTTGTGCAGGCCGATGCGACGCTCGTCGGGGTCTTTGCTGGGGCTCACTTGCCCTCCTTGACCTCGACGAGATGGCGGACCTTGTGCAGCATCCCGCGCGACTGCTCGGTGTCGTTGACCTCGACCGTGTGGCCGATGCGGCGCAGGCCGAGCGAGCGCAGCGTGTCCAGCTGTTTGCGGTCGGCGCCGTTGCTGGAGCGGCGCTGGGTGACGCTCAGGGCGGCCATCACGCGGACGCTCCGTCGGCGGCGACGGTCGCGGCCTGCGCGCCCGACTCTGTCTCCGTCTCGGTCCCAGCGTCGCCAGCGGGCGCCGTCTGCGTCTCGGCGTCGGCCTGCGCGGCGCCGTTGACGGGCGCTCCGCCGAGGCCGAGAACCTGGTTGATGCTCAGCCCGCGCAGCTCGCCGACCTCCTGGGGGGTGCGCAGCCCGCGCAGCCCGGCGACGGTGGCCTTGACGAGGTTGATCGGGTTCTGCGTGCCAAGGCTCTTGGAGAGGATGTCGTGGATGCCAGCGAGCTCGAGCACCGCGCGCACGCCGCCGCCGGCGATCACGCCGGTACCGGGCGAGGCGGGCTTGAGCAGCACGCGACCGGAGCCGAAGATGCCGGTGGTCTGATGGGTGATGGTGCTGCCGTGCTTGGGCACGCGGAAGAGATCCTTCTTCGCGCGCTCGACGCCCTTCTGGATCGCCAGCGGCACCTCGTTGGCCTTGCCGTAGCCGACGCCCACGACGTCGCGTTCGTCGCCGACGACCACCAGCGCGGTGAACGAGAAGCGCCGCCCGCCCTTGACGACCTTGGCGACGCGGTTGATCTCGACCACGCGCTCCTGGAGGTCCAGGCCGGCTGGGTTGACTGAGCGATCTATGGATATGGACATGGGCAGGAGGGAAGAGGGTAGCGGGAGCGCGTCGCCGGGCGGCTAGACGGTGATGCCGGCCTCGCGGATGGCCTCGGCGAAGGAGCGGACGTGGCCGTGGTACTGGTAGCCGCCGCGATCGAATACCGCTTCGGAGATACCCGCCGCCTTGGCGCGCTCGGCGAGCAGCTGCGCTGCGCGTGCGGTGCGCTCGGATTTCGCCAGCGAGCTGAGCTCCGGCTCGTACCAGTTGACCGCAGCGAGCGTGTGCGCGGCGACGTCGTCGACCATCTGCGCCGACAGCCCGCGGTTGGAGCGGAACACCGAGATCCGCGGCCGCGCGGCGGTGCCGGAGATCTTCGCGCGCACCCTGCGGCGACGTTTGAGCCGGCGGCGCTCTTTCGTGATGACGGTCATGCGCGCTTGCCAACCTTTCTTTGCACATGCTCGCCCTCGTAGCGGATGCCCTTGCCCTTGTACGGCTCGGGCGGGCGCTGCTTGCGGATGATCGCGGCGGTCTCACCGACGAGCTGCTTGGAGATGCCCCTGACGACCACGCGCGTCGGCTGCGGCACCTCGAACTCGATGCCGCTCGGCGCGGGGATCGGCACGGGGTGCGAGTAGCCCACGGCCAGCTCCAGGTTCTTGCCCTTCAGCTGCGCGCGATATCCGACGCCCTGGATCTCCAGCCGCTTCTCATAGCCGCTGGTGACGCCCTGCACCATGTTCGCCACAAGTGTGCGCGTCAGCCCGTGCAGCGCGCGGTGTTCGCCGCGATCTGTCGGTCGCGTGACAACCAGCTGCTCGCCTTCCTGGGTCACCTGGATGTCCCTGTGGATGCGCTCTGAGAGCTCGCCTTTGGGGCCCTTGACGCTCACCGACTCGGGCTCGATCGACACGGTCACGCCGGCCGGCACGGGGATTGGCTGTCTACCGATTCTCGACATCGCTCGCCTAC
The DNA here is from genome assembly GCA_035484215.1 of Solirubrobacteraceae bacterium. Lineage (GTDB taxonomy): Bacteria > Actinomycetota > Thermoleophilia > Solirubrobacterales > Solirubrobacteraceae > Palsa-744. Next base: position 62,520 of record DATHPE010000009.1, read on the forward strand.
CAGACCTGCGCCAGGACCTCGCCGCCGATGCCCGCGGCGCGAGCATCGTGGCCGGTCATCACGCCGTGAGAGGTCGACACGATCGCCGTCCCCATCCCGCCGAGCACCTTGGGGATGTGCTTGGCGTCGACGTACGTACGTCGCCCGGGGCGCGAGACGCGCCGCAGGCCGGAGATCGCCGAGCGCCTGTCCTCGGTGTACTTGAGCCGGATCTGGATCAGCTGTCCGGCGGCGCCGTCGGGCGCGGGGATGACCGACCAGGAGTCGATGTAGCCCTGCTCGTCGAGGATCCTCGCGAGCTCGCTCTTCAGCTTCGACGCGGGCACGTCGACGGTCTCGTGCGCAGCGTGGATCGCGTTGCGCACACGCGTCAGGAAGTCGGCTATGGGATCGGTCATCGACATGTCTGGTTCAGCTCTCGGTTCTCGTGACGGCAGCTACCAGGAGGACTTCGTCATCCCGGGGATCTGACCATTGTGGGCGAGGTCGCGAAGACAGATGCGACACACCCCGAACTTCTTGTACACCGCGCGCGGCCTGCCGCAGCGGGTGCAGCGAGTATATGCACGCGTCTTGAACTTGGGAGTGCGCGCCTGCTTGACGCGTTGCGAGGTCTTGGCCATCAGTCGGTGCTCTCCTTCTCGGTGGTCTGCGTGTCCACGCCCTCCGGGGCGTCGCTCTGCTCGTCCGCAATCTCCTCCGCCACGACCTCCTCGGCAATGGCCTCAGCAGCGATCTCCTCGACGACCTCCTCGGCGACAGCCTCAGCTACGACCTCCTCGACGACCTCCTCGACAACGGCGTCCGCCTCGGCCTGCGCAGCAGCCTCGCCGACTATCTCCGCTTCGGCCACCGCCTCCTCCGCCACGGCCTCTACATCCTCGCCCTCGGCCTCAAGCTCGGCCTCGGTCTCGGCGACGGGCTCCACCTCGGTCTCGGCGACGGGCTCGGGCGCAGCCTTCGCTTTGGGTTTGGCGGCGGCTTTGGGCGGGGGTGCAGGCTCTGCGGCGGCTTTCGCCGCGGCTGCGGCGCTGGCGGCCTCGGCCTCCTCGTGGGCGCGCGCGGCGGCCTCGTCGGCGGCGGGGTCATAGCCCTTGGGGCGACCCTGGGGGGAGAACGGCATGCCGAGCGCCGCGAGCAGCGCGTACGCCTCGACGTCGGTGGCGGCGGAGGTGGTGATGGTGATGTCCAGCCCGCGCACCTGGTCGATCGCGTCGTAGTCGATCTCGGGGAAGATGATCTGCTCTTTGACGCCCAGCGAGTAGTTGCCGCGGCCGTCGAACGAGCGGGGGTTCAGGCCGCGGAAGTCGCGGATGCGCGGGATGGCGACGGAGATGAGGCGGTCGAGGAACTCGTAGCCGCGTTCGGCGCGCAGCGTCACCGCGAGGCCCACTGGCATGCCCTCGCGCAGTTTGAACGCGGCGATCGACTTGCGCGCGCGCCGCACGCTCGGCTGCTGGCCGGCGATGGTGGCCAACTGGTCGGTCGCGGCCTTGAGCATTTTGGAGTCCTGCTTGGCGAGCCCGACGCCCATGTTGACGGTGATCTTCTCGATCCGCGGCGCCTGCATCACGGAGGAGTAGCCGAAGCGCTCGATCAGAGCCGGGCGGATCTCCTCGAGGTAGCGGGTCTTCAGGCGGGCGGTCGGCGCGCTGTCGGTCATGGTGGCCATGTCGATCAGTCCAGCCTCGCGCCGGAGCTCTTGGCGACGCGAACGCGCTCGCCGTCCTCGGCGCGTTCGATGCGCACGCGCGTGGGTGTGCCCTTGGCGTCGAGGAGCATCACGTTTGAGATGTGGATCGAGCCCTCGCGCTCGATCACGCCGCCGAGCTGCGCGGCGGTGGCGGAGCTCGCGCCTCGCGCCTGCTGGGGACGGGTGTGGCGCTTGACCATGTTCAGGCCCTCTACGTACAGCCGTTCCTTGGCCGGCTCCACGCGCAGGACACGGCCGCTCTTGCCGCGATCCTTGCCGGACATCACCTGCACGCGATCGCCGGTGCGGATCTTCAGCGAGCGGCGCTTGGGGCGAACCGCGGGACGGGCCATCACAGCACCTCCGGCGCCAGCGAGACGATCTTCATGAAGTTGCGCTCGCGCAGTTCGCGCGCCACCGGCCCGAACACGCGCGTGCCACGCGGGTTGTTCTGGTCATCGATGATCACCGCGGCGTTCTCGTCGAAGGCGATGTACGTGCCGTCGTCTCGTCCGATGGGCTTCTTCGTGCGGACGACCACGGCTGTCACCACCTCGCCCTTCTTGACCGCGCCCTGGGGGTTGGCCTGCTTGACGGTCGCGGTGATGACGTCGCCGACGAACGCGTAGCGACGCTTGGAGCCGCCCTTGACGCGGATGCACAGGATCTCGCGTGCGCCCGAGTTGTCGGCCACCCTGAGGCGGGTCTCGTTCTGGATCATCGCGCGCGCTCCAGCACGTCGACGAGCGCCCAGCGCTTGGTGCGCGACAGCGGCCGGCTCTCGATCACGCGGACGGTGTCGCCCTCGTGGGCGTCGTTGTTCTCGTCGTGCGCGTGCACGGTGCTCGAGCTGCGCACGATCTTCTCGTAGCGGCGGTGGCGGCGGGCGACGTCGATGCGCACGGTGATCGTCTTCTCTGCCTTGTCCGAGACGACGATGCCCTGGCGCACCCTGCGCGTGCCCTCGACGGCGGCGTGCACGGGCGCGAGCGGCGCGGGTGCGGGCGCGGCCGCGCGGCGCGTGGCCGCTTTCGCGCGTTCCTGCAGACGGCGCGCGCGGCGGCGGGCGGCCTTCGTCTTGCGCTCGACCAGCCGCTCGGCGTGGCGCTCCTCGGGCGTGCGGCTCGGACGCGCCTCCGTGTGTTTGGAGCGAGCCCTGCGACGGCGCTCCTTGGGCGCAACCTGCTCGACGGGCTCCGCAGGGGGCGCCTGCACCAAGGGCGCAGGCTCGGCCTCCACAGCAGGCGTCTCGGTCTCGGCATGGACGTCGTCGCCGGCAGCTGGAGCCTGCTCTGCGTCGGTCGCGTCAGCCTGTGCAGGCTCCGCGGCGGCGTCTGCCGTCGCGGCGGCCTCGTCGGGCGCGTCCGGCTCGGTGTCGGGTGTGTCGTTGTCTGTCTCGTCAGCCATGTCTGTTAACTAGTCCTGTTCGGTGTTGCCGCGAGCTCCCGCTCGCGCGCGACGGTCAGCGCTCGGGCGAGGTCGCGCCTGGCGCGGCCCAGACCTGCGGTGTTGTCCAGTTCTCCGGTCGCGTTGGAGAAGCGCAGGCCGAATACCTCTTTACGCAGCTCGAGCAGCCGCTTGGCCAGTTCGCCGTCGTCGAGGTCTCGTATCTCGTTGGCCTTCATCGTCAGTCCTCGCGCAGCACGAACTTGGACTTGACGGGGAGCTTGTGCGCGGCCAGGCGGATGGCTTCGCGAGCCAGCGGCTCGGACACGCCGGCGAGCTCGAACATAACCCGTCCGGGCTTGACCACCGCCACCCAGCCTTCGGGCGAGCCCTTGCCGGAGCCCATGCGTGTCTCGGCCGGCTTCTTGGTGGTGGGCTTGTCGGGGAAGACGTTGATCCACACCTTGCCGCCACGCTTGATCTTGCGCGTCATCGCCACACGTGCGGCCTCGATCTGGCGGTTGGTCAGCCAGCCGCACTCGAGCGCCTTCAGGCCGTAGTCGCCGAACTGCACGTGCAGCTGGCCGCGCGAGTTGCCGCGACGACGCCCACGGTGCTGCTTGCGGTGCTTGACTCGCTTGGGCGAGAGCATCAGCGCCCACCCCCACCGCTCGGTCCGCCGGACGACCGCGGCCCACCGGGCCCGCGTCCGCCGCCGCCGGGACCGCCCGGACCACGCCCGCCGCCACCGGGACCACGCCCGCCGCCACCGGGTCCACCCGGACCACGCCCGCCGCCACCGGGACCACCGGGACCACGTCCGCCACCGCCGCCGCGCCCACCGCCGCCCGGACCACGTCCGCCACCGCCGCCCCCAGGCCGGTTGCGTCCGCCGCCGCGGCCGTCGCGGCCGCCGTCACGGCCACCGCCGCGACCGTCGCGGTCGGAGCTGGGTGGAGCGGGTGCCGTCATGTCTGTCAGGTCTGCGCCGGTGTAGCCCTCGGGCATGATTTCGCCCTTGTTCACCCAGCACTTGACGCCGATCCGACCGAAGGTCGTGCGCGCCTCGTAGAAGCCGTAGTCGATGTCCGCGCGCATCGTGTGCAGTGGCACGCGACCGTCGGAGTAGCTTTCGGTGCGGGCCATCTCGGCGCCGCCCAGGCGCCCGGCGACCTGCACCTTCACGCCCTTGGCGCCCGAGCGCATGGCGCTGGTGAGCGCTCGCTTCATCGCGCGCCGGAACGCCACGCGGTTCTGAAGCTGCTCGGCGATCGACTGGGCGACGAGCTTGGCGTCCAGCTCGGGGCGCTTGATCTCGAGGATGTTGACCTTGATCTGCTTTTTGGTCATCCGGTGCAGGTCGCGGCGCAGCGCGTCCACTTCCGTGCCCGACTTGCCGATGACGATGCCCGGGCGGGCGGTGTGGATGTTGACCTCGAGCTCGTTGGCGTCCTTGCGGATGGTGATGTCAGACAGGCCCGCGTGGGCGAGCTTGCGGATGATGTGCTCGCGCACGTGGACGTCCTCGGCGAGGTACTCGGCGAAGTTCTTCTCGTTGAACCAGTTTGACTTCCAGTCGTGGATGTAGCCCACGCGCATTGCCTCTGGATGAACCTTCTGTCCCATTTTCTCAGTCTCTCAGCCGTGTCTCTTGGATGTCCCGGGCTCCGGGCGCGGGGTCAGCGTTATCGTCAGGTGGCTCGTGCGCTTGCGGATCGGCGTCGCTCGTCCCATCGCGCGCGGCCGAAAGCGCTTGATCGTCGGCCCTTCGTCGGCGTACGCCTCACGGACGATCAGATCGTCCTCGAGCAGTTCGTGGTTGCTCTCGGCGTTCGCCACGGCCGACTCGAGCAGCTTGCTCCAGTCGCGTGCCACCTCACGAGGGGTGAAAGCGAGGATAGCGCGTGCCTCCTGGATGGACTTGCCGCGGATGTGCCCGCACACCATGCGAGCCTTGCGCGCCGACGTGCGCACGTAGCGCGCGTGTGCGCTGACCACGCGCCGGCGGGGGGCTTTGGCGGCGGCGCCTTTGCCAGCACGTGGCTTGGCAGCCGGCTGTTTCGCGGCTGCGGGCGTCTCCTCGGCGGGCTGTTTGTCGGCGGGGGGCTTTTTCTCGGTGGACGGTTTCTTCTCGGCGGCGGCTTTTTTCTCAGCAGCTGGCTTCTTCTCCGTAGCGGCTTGTTTCTCCGCAGGAGGCTTCTCCGCGGTGGCCTTTTTCTCTGCGGCCGGCTTCTTCTCGGCCGCCGGCTTTTTCTCCGCAGCAGGCTTTTTCTCCGCAGCAGGCTTCTTCTCAGCGGACGGTTTGGCGGCCGCCTTTTTCGCGGCCGGCGCTTTCGCCTCGGCGGCGGGCTCGTCCGGCGTGTTGCCGTCCTTCTCCTCCTCGGCGCTCATCGGACCTTTCCAGAGCCCGCGTGGCCGCGGAAGACACGCGTGGGCGCGAACTCGCCGAGCTTGTGGCCGACCATCGACTCGCTGATGTAGACGGGCACGTGGCGCTTGCCGTCGTGAACGGCGATCGTGTGACCGACCATCTCCGGGAAGATCGTCGAGGCCCGCGACCACGTCCTGAGCATTTTTTTGTTGTTGGCCGCGTTCAGCGCTTCGATGCGCTGCATCAGGCGCTCTTCCACCCACGGGCCCTTCTTGCTCGAGCGACTCATCTCTGCTTGCCCTTCCCGCGGCGGCGTCCGCGCACGATGTAGCGGTTGGAGGTCTTGTTCTTCTTGCGCGTGCGGTAGCCGAGCGTCGGCACGCCCCACGGCGTCACCGGATGGCGACCGGCGGTGGTCGAGCCCTCGCCGCCTCCGTGCGGGTGGTCGACCGGGTTCATGGCGACGCCGCGCGTCTGCGGGCGCACGCCCATGTGACGCTTGCGCCCGGCCTTGCCGACCTTGACGTTCTGATGCTCGGCGTTGCCGATCGTGCCGACGGTCGCACGGCACTCCGCGCGCACCAGGCGCATCTCACCGGAGGGCAGGCGCAGTGTCGCCATGTCGCCGTCCTTCGCCATCAGCTGCGCGGAGGCCCCGGCGGAGCGAGCCATCTGGCCGCCACGGCCGGGCGCCAGCTCGATGTTGTGCACGACTGTGCCCACGGGCATGCGCGCCAGCTCCATGCAGTTGCCCACGGCGATGTCCGCGGTCTCACCGGAGGACACGGTCATCCCCACGGTCAGCCGCTGGGGCGCGAGAATGTAGCGCTTCTCGCCGTCCACGTAGTGCAGCAGCGCGATGTACGCGGAGCGGTTGGGGTCGTACTCGATCGCCGCCACGCGCGCGTCGACGCCGTCCTTGCGGCGCTTGAAGTCCACTCTGCGGTAGGCGCGCTTGGCCCCGCCGCCACGGTGGCGGGCGGTCTTGCGCCCGAACGAGTTGCGCCCGCCGCTCTTCTTCAGCCCTTCCACGAGCGTCTTCTCAGGCTTGGACTTGGTCACCTCGGCGAAGTCCGGGTAGGACACGAACCGCCTACCGGGGCTCGTCGGCTTGGGCTTGCGTATCGGCATCGCTGGTTCCTAGCCCTCTAGAGCGGCCAAGCCCTGGAAGATCGGGATGGTCTCGCCCGCGCGCACCTGCACGATGGCCTTCTTCCACTCGCGCGTGCGGCCCTTCGTGTTGGCGCGGCGCTTGGGCTTGGACTTGACGCTGAGCGTCCTCACCTCCACCACGTGCACGTCGAACAGCGCCTCCACCGCCTGGCGGATGTGCGTCTTGTGCGCGTCGGCGTGGACGCGGAAGGTGTAGCGGTCGGCCGCCGAGAGCACGTAGCTCTTCTCGGAGACGACAGGGCGGATGAGCACCTGCGTGTGCTCCATCAGGTCTTCGCCTCCTCAGCCGAGCGCGGCTTGCCGGTGCGCGCGGTGAGAGCCTGCAGGGCCGCCTCGGAGACGACCAGCGAGGCCGCTCCCAGGAGGTCCGCCACCCCCACGTTCTCGGCGCTCAGAACGCCCACGCGCGCGAGGTTGCGGAACGACAGCGCAGCCGAGGCCTCCTCGGGAACGAGCACCACGAGCGTCGGGAGCGGCTGCCCCCAATCTTCGAGCAGGTCCTGCGCCTGGCTGGTCTTGGGCGCGTCGAAGCCGCCGGCGTCGAGGATCGCGATCGAGCCGCGCCCCGCGTGCAGCGACAGCGCGCTGCGCAGCGCCGCGCGCTGCTCCTTGCGGTTGACCTTGAACGTGTACGAGCGCGGCTGCGGTCCGAACACGGTGCCGCCGCCGGTCCAGATGGGAGAGCGGCTGGAGCCGGCGCGCGCGCGGCCGGTGCCCTTCTGGCGCCACGGCTTGGCGCCGCCGCCTGAGACCTTGCCGCGCGTTTTGGTGGCGGCGGTGCCGCGGCGGCGCGCGGCCTGCTCGGCGCGCACGCTCTGGTGGACGAGCGGTTCGGAGAAGCGCGCGCCGAAGGCCGCGTCGTCGAGCTTGACCTTCTTCGTCGCGCCAAGGATCGGGGCGTCAGGCATCGGTCCGCACCTCCACGACCGAGCCGGGGGGGCCGGGGACCGAGCCGCGCACCATCAGCAGGTTCTCCTTGGCATCCACACGGATGACCTCCAGGCCCTTCTGGGTCACGCGCTTGTTGCCCATCTGCCCCGGCCCGCGAATGCCCTTGAACACACGCGACGGCGTCGCGGAAGCTCCGATCGAGCCGGGAGCGCGAACGTTGTGCGAGCCGTGGGACTTGGGGCCGCTGGCGAAGTTGTGGCGCTTGACCGTGCCCTGGAAGCCCTTGCCCTTGGACGTGCCGGAGATCTTCACGCGCGCGCCCACCGGGAAGGAGTCCACAGTGACCGCCTGGCCGAGCGTCAGCTCGCCGGCCTCGCCGCGAAACTCCGCGAGCGTGCGCATCGGCGGCGCGTCGGCCTTCTTCAGATGGCCGAGCTCGGGCTTGGACAGATGCTTCTCCTTGGTCAAGCCGAACGCCAGCTGCACGGCGTCGTAGCCGTCGCGCTCGGGCGTGCGGATGGCGGTCACCGGGCACGGTCCCGCCTCGAGCACGGTCACGCGCGCGACGCTGCCGTCCTCCTGGAACAGCTGGGTCATGCCGAGCTTCTTGGCGAGGATCGCGGCCATCGGTTCAGGTGGCGAGCCGGATCTCGATGTCGACGCCCGCCGGGAGATGGTCCAGGCGCTGCAGCGAGTCGACCGTCTTGGGTGTCGGCTGGTGGATGTCGATCAGGCGCTTGTGCGTGCGGATCTCGAAGTGCTCGCGCGAGTCCTTGTCCTTGAACGGCGAGCGGATCACGCAGTACACGTTCTTCTCCGTCGGCAGCGGTACCGGTCCGGACACGCTCGCGCCCGTGCGTGTGGCCGTCTCCACGATCTCCCTCGCGGCCGACTCGATGGCGGACGTGTCGTACGCCTTCAGCCGAATTCGGATCTTGTTCTGGTTTGTCGCTGCCATGGTGTCTGGTGCCTATTCGTGTGGTGATGTGAAGCGTGCGAGGGGGGCGGATCAGTGTGAGCAGAATCCACCCCCGGCCCGCCCTCGGCGGGTGCCTGTTCGTCGTATCTGACTGCAATACGCCGGCGTCGCCGACGCTGTTACTACTCGATGATCTCGCTGACCACGCCAGAGCCGACCGTGCGACCGCCCTCACGAATGGCGAAACGCAGACCCTGGTCCATGGCGATCGGCTGGATCAGCTCGATCTCCATCTGGACATTGTCGCCGGGCATGACCATCTCGACGCCGTCGGGCAGCTTGGCCACACCGGTGACGTCGGTCGTGCGGAAGTAGAACTGAGGCCGGTAGCCCGTGAAGAAGGGAGTGTGGCGTCCGCCCTCCTCCTTCTTGAGCACGTAGACCTCCGCCTTGTACTTGGTGTGCGGCGTGATCGATCCGGGCTTGCACAGCACCTGGCCGCGCTCGATCTCCTCGCGCTTGGTTCCGCGCAGAAGGCAGCCGACGTTGTCGCCCGCGCGACCCTCGTCGAGGATCTTGCGGAACATCTCCACGCCGGTGACGACCGTCGAGGTCGACTCGTGGACGCCGACGATTTCCACCGTCTCGCCGGTTTTGACGATGCCCTGCTCGACACGCCCGGTGGCCACGGTGCCACGGCCGGTGATCGAGAAGACGTCCTCGACCGGCATCATGAACGGCTTGTCGAGGTCGCGCACGGGATCCGGGATGTAGGAGTCCAGCGCGGCGGCGAGGTCGAGGATCTTCTGCTTGTAGGCCTCGTCGCCTTCGAGCGCCTTCAGCGCCGAGCCGGTGATGAAGGGGATGTCGTCGCCCGGGAAGTCGTACTCGGAGAGCAGCTCGCGCACCTCTACCTCGACCAGTTCCAGGAGCTCCTCGTCGTCGACCATGTCGGCCTTGTTGAGGAACACCACGATGTAGTTGACGCCCACCTCGCGGGCGAGCAGGACGTGCTCGCGCGTCTGGGGCATCGGGCCGTCCGCCGCCGAGACCACCAGGATCGCCCCGTCCATCTGGGCGGCGCCGGTGATCATGTTCTTGACGTAGTCGGCGTGACCGGGGCAGTCGACGTGGGCGTAGTGCCGATTGTCGGTCTGGTACTCGACGTGGGAAGTGGCGATCGTGATCCCGCGTTCCTTCTCCTCGGGCGCGTTGTCGATCTCCGCGAAGGTGCGGGCTTCCGCGCCTCCGTGCTCGGCCAGGACCGTCGTTATGGCAGCGGTCAGCGTCGTCTTGCCGTGGTCGATGTGACCGATGGTCCCGACGTTGACGTGCGTCTTGTCGCGCTCGAACTTCTCCTTCGCCACTTTTTACTCGCTCCTGTATCGACTTGTATGCCCGCCTCTGTGGAGGCGAACCTCAGAAATCTATCTAAATGCGCTGTTCCTTGACTGCTGCCTGCTCTTGCAGTCCGCTCCTGGTGCTATCCCAGCCTAGCCTGAGCCGCCTAGACCGGGACCGGTTCCCCCATTCGCTGTTCGACGATCTTCTCGGCGATGCTCGGGGGGACCTCCTCGTAGGCCTCGAACTGCATCGTGTACGTGGCCCGCCCCTGCGTGTTGGAGCGCAGATCCGTTGCGTACCCGAACATCTCGCTCAGCGGCACCTTGCCGGTCACCACCAGCGCGTTGCCGCGGCGCTCCTGGCCTTCGACGTGTCCGCGCCGGCGGCTCAGGTCGCCGATGACGTCGCCCACGAACTCCTCGGGCGCAACCACCTCGACTGCGAAGATCGGCTCCAGTAGCACCGGCTTGGCGCGTTTGGCGGCCTCTTTGATGGCGTAGGACCCGGCGACTTTGAAGGCGATCTCGGAGGAGTCCACGTCGTGGTACTTGCCGTCGACGAGCGTCACGCGCACGTCGACCATCGGGTAGCCGGCCCTGACGCCGTTCTCGAGTGCCTCTTCGATGCCCTTCTTGACGGCCGGGATGTATTCCGAGGGGATCGCTCCACCCTTGATCTTGTTGACGAACTCGAAGCCCTCGCCGGGCGCCGGCTCGAGGTCGATGTACACCACCCCGAACTGGCCGGAGCCGCCGGTCTGGCGCACGAACTTGCCCTCGATCTTCTCGACGCTCCCGCGCACCGTCTCGCGATAGGACACCTGCGGGCGACCGACGTTGGCCTCGACGCCGAACTCGCGCTTCATGCGGTCGACCAGCACCTCCAGGTGCAGCTCGCCCATGCCCGAGATCTCCGTCTGCCCGGTCTCTTCGTTGCTGCGCACCTGGAAGGTGGGGTCCTCCTCGGCCAGGCGCCCGAGCGCAGTGGACATCTTCTCCTGGTCGGCCTTCGTCTTGGGCTCGACCGCGACCTTGATGACCGGCTCGGGGAAGATGATGTTCTCGAGGTGGATCGGCGCGTCGGGGGCGGCCAGCGTGTCGCCGGTCATCACCTGCTTGATGCCCACCGCGGCGGCGATGTCGCCGGCGTAGACCTCCTCGACCTCCTCGCGGTCGTTGGCGTGCATCATCAGGATGCGCCCGATCCGCTCGGTACGGCCGGTGCTGACGTTCAGCACGCGCCCGCCCGCGCCCAGGTGGCCGGAGTACACGCGGAAATAGGTCAGCTTGCCCACGTACGGGTCGGCGGCGATCTTGAACGCGAGCGCGGCGAACGGCTCGGAGTCATCTGCCTTGCGCACGACCTCGCGCTCGTGCTCCTCGCCCTTGATCAGTTCGGTGCCCACGACCGGCGGCACGTCCAACGGCGAGGGCAGGTAGTCGATGACCGCGTCCAGCAGCGGCTGCACGCCCTTGTTCTTGAACGACGAGCCGCACAGCACGGGCGTCAATTTGGTCGACAGCGTGGCCGAGCGGATCGCCTGCTTGAGCGTCTCCTCGGGCACCTCCGCCTCCTCGAGCAGCAGCTCGAGCAGCGTGTCGTCGTAGTGGGAGACCTCCTCAAGCAGATGTTCGCGCGCGGCCTGCGCCGCTTCGGCGAGGTTCTCGGGAATCTCGATTTCGTCCTGTTCCTTGCCGAGGTCGTCTTTGTAGACGATCGCCCTCATGGCCACCAGATCGATGACGCCGAGGAAGTCGCCCTCCGCGCCGATCGGCAGCTGGATCGGCACCGGGTGCGCGCCCAGGCGGTCGATCATCGTCTGCACGCCCTTGTCGAAGTCGGCGCCGATGCGGTCCATCTTGTTGATGTAGGCGATCCGCGGCACGTGGTACTTGTCGGCCTGGCGCCAGACGGTCTCGGACTGCGGCTCGACGCCGGCGACCGAGTCGAACAGCGCGATCGCGCCGTCGAGCACGCGCAGCGAGCGCTCGACCTCGACCGTGAAGTCGACGTGGCCGGGCGTGTCGATGATGTTGATTCGGTGGCCCTTCCACTGAGCGGTGGTGGCCGCCGAGGTGATCGTGATGCCGCGCTCCTGCTCCTGTTCCATCCAGTCCATGACGGCCGCGCCCTCGTGCACCTCGCCGAGCTTGTACGTGCGTCCGGTGTAGTAGAGGATGCGCTCGGTGGTCGTCGTCTTACCGGCGTCGATGTGCGCCATGATCCCGATGTTTCGGGTGTTTTGGAGTGTGAACTTACGTGGCATCTGTGAGGATCTGGGGTAGTTGCTGGGCGGTGCTGCGGGCAAAAAAATAGGCCCCTCGGGCCCACGCACGCTGCTGGTCTCGTTTGACCGGTCCGCGTTCGTTATCTGCTCGAGGTCACCATCTTGATTGCCGAGTGCGCGGAACGCAGATGCATCCCTGCGTCCACGCCACGCGTTTTCGACTATAGCAGAGCGTTTCCTGCTGTTGAGCGCCTGCTCGGCCGGCGCTCGGCGCGTGTCTGAGCTCTACCCGGGCTCCTCGCAGGCGCCAGCCGCGGGGGCGTCCTCGACCATCGCGCCGAGGCGCTCGAGCACGCGCGTGGCGGCGCGCATCTCCTGGATGCCGACGTCCGCGAGCGCCTGTTCCCAGCGGCGCTGCCAGGCCTCGCGCTTGGCCTCTATCTGGCGCCTGCCCTCGGGCGTGAGCCGCGAGACGACCACGCGCCGGTCCACCTGCGAGCGCACGCGCTCGACGTGGCCGGACTCGGCCAGGTGGTCGAGCATCTGCGTGACGGTCGCCGGCGTCAGCCGCGCCGCCGCCGCGAGCTCTCCCGCCGGCAGTTCGCCGCGCTCGGAGAGCTCGAGCAGCAGCTCGAACTGGGCGTGGCTGAGCTCGGTGCCGGCGAGATGCGTGTCGCGCCCGCGCAGCCGGTTGAAGCTGCGAAACACGCGGCGAAACGCCATCCCCAGCTCGATCAGCTGCGCCTCACGCGTCTGCGACGGCTTGGTCTCGGGCGCGAGTGTCGCGGGGTCGCTCATCGCCGCCTCGCTACACGCCAACCGGCTCGGCGGCCGCCTCTGCGCCGGTTGCGGCGTGCCCCAGCTTTGCGCGCGGGTTCTCCGCGAACAGCAGCACCAGGCATGGGATCAGCGCCAGCAGAGAGATCCCGAGCGACCACCAGTAGGCGCTGTCGAACGCTCCCGCGAGCTGCGCCAGGGAGTGCGCGTGCAGTTCGCCGCGCTGCAGCACGACGGCCAGCACCGCCACGCCGATCGCCCCGCCGACGCGCTGCAGGACGTTCAGCTGCGGCGTTGCGTCGGAGAGCTGCTCGGGGCGCATCGCCGCGAAGGCGGCGCTCATGGCGGGCACGAACGCGAAGCCGATGCCGACGCCGCGCAGCAGCAGCACGAGCGAGACCTGCACGATCGAGGTGCTCGCGCCGACAAACGCCAGCGGGACGGTACCGATGCAGAGAATCAGCACGCCCACGATCGAGATGCGCCCGCCGCCGAAGCGTTCGGTCAGGCGACCGACGAGCGGCATCACGAGCAGCATGCCAAGGCCCTGCGGCCCGACGAGCAGCCCTGTGATGATCACGCTCTCGTGACGCACCTCCTGGTAGTAGAGCGGCACGAGGATCATCGCGCCGAACAGCGAAGCGCCGAGCGCGAACGTCGTCAGCGACGCTGCCGCGAACACACGGTTGGCATACAGGCGAATGTCGAGCAGCGGGCGCTCGATGCGCAGCGCGTGCCAGCAGAAGACCCCACACAGGACGAGCCCCGCGACGATCGGCCACAGGACGGTGGGCGCGGTGAGGCTCGGGTGCGTGGCGAGCTCGGACAGGCCGTAGACGACCGCCGTCGATCCGCCGGAGAGCAGGCCGAGGCCGACCGTGTCCAGGCGTCCGGCCGCTCCCGAGTCGGTCTTGGGCAGCATCCGCCACGCCAGCACCAGCGCGATCGCGCCGATCGGAACGTTGACGAGGAAGATCCACGACCAGTGCAGCTTCTCGAGGATCGCACCACCCACCACCGGGCCAAGGATCGGCGCGAGCATCGCGGGCATCGACACGATGCCCATCACCCGCCCCATCCGCTTCGGTCCCGCCACCTGCGCCATGATCAGCTGGCCCACCGGCATGATCATGCCGCCGCCGACGCCCTGCATCACACGGAACAGCACCAGCGACGTGGTCGAGCCGGCCACCGCGCACAGCGCCGAGCCGGCGGTGAACAGCACCAGCGAGGTGATGTACACGCGCTTCGCGCCGAAGCGCCGCGCCGCCCAGCCGGTGACCGGGATGACCGCCGCCAGCGACAGCAGATAGCCGGTGACCACCCACTGGATCTGCGCGATCGAGCTGTGCAGGTCGTGACCGAGCGTCCGCAGCGCCACGTTGACGATCGTGGTGTCGAGGATCGACATGATCATCCCCAGGATCACCACGCCCGCGATCTTCCACACGTACGGCTCGATGCGGTCAGACGCCTCTGGGTGGAAGCCGGGGTCCGACGTGGCTGTCGACGAGGAAGACATTCGGTACCTCAATGTTAGGTACCAAATCTTTTTCCTTCAACCCCTACCGGGGCGGGCGGCTTACCACCTGTAATGCGCGAAGGCCTTGTTGGCCTGCGCCATGCGGTAGATGTCGTCCTTGCGCTTGTACGCGCCGCCCTGCTGGGACTGTGCGTCCATGAGCTCGTTGGCCAGCCGCTGGGCCATGGTCTTCTCGCGCCGCTGGCGGGCGAACTCGACCAGCCAGCGCACGGCCAGCGTGCGGGCGCGCCTGGAGGGCACCTCCACAGGCACCTGGTAGGTCGCGCCGCCGACGCGCCGGGAACGGACCTCGAGCGAGGGCGTCAGCGCCTTGATCGACGCGTCGAGCATCTCCACCGGGTCTTTGTCGCCGCGCTCGCCGAGCAGCGCCAGCGCGTCGTACACGATGCGCTCGGCCGTCGACTTCTTGCCGTCGAGCATGACCTTGTTGATCACCTGCTGCACGAGCTTGGAGCGGTGTATGGGGTCCGCCTCAACGGGGCGGATCTGGGCGGCTGCGCGGCGGGGCATCGGCTATTTTTTCTTCACGCCGTACTGCGAGCGCGCCTTCTTGCGGTCGCTCACGCCGGCCGCGTCGAGCGTCCCGCGCACAACCTTGTAGCGCACGCCCGGCAGATCCTTGACGCGGCCGCCGCGCACGAGCACCACCGAGTGCTCCTGCAGGTTGTGTCCCTCTCCGGGGATGTACGCGGTGACCTCGATCGACCCGGAGATGCGCACACGCGCGACCTTGCGCAGCGCGGAGTTAGGCTTCTTCGGGGTTGTCGTGTACACGCGCGTGCACACGCCACGCCGCTGCGGCGCGGCAACCTTGCGCTTGCGGCCCTTGCCAGACTTCAGTCCGGGAGTGGCGATCTTCTTCTTCGGGGTCACGCGCCCCTTGCGCACGAGTTGCGAGGTGGTTGGCATTCGGCGAGATGCTAGCAGCAGCTAGGCGGCCTGGGGCACGCCGGCCGCACGCACGGGTGCGGGCATCAGCGCGGCGGCCACCACGACCAGCACGAACGCGAGCGCCTGGAGCAGCACTCCGGCGGTGCTGCCCGCCACTGGATCGCCGAACACGACGATCCCGCCGGCGATGCCGGCGATGTTCGCGGCCGTGCCGGTGACTGCGATCACGGGGACCGCCTCGCCGTCCTGCAGCCCGCGCGCGGACGCGTAGAAGGCGACGATCGAGGCGAGCACCGCGACCGCCAGCCATGGGCTCAGCACCAGGCCCACCAGCCCGTGGCTGGCGGTGATGCCGGTTAGCGCCTTGATGGCAGTGTCGGAGACGCCGAACAGGACCCCCGACGCGGCGCCCAGCATCACGCCGTGGTGCTCGACCGTGCCGCCCATGCGCGGGCCCATCAGCAGCAGGCCGCCGAGCCCGAACAGGCCGGTCTCGAAGGAGATCATCGCCGCCTGCGAGAAGTGCGAGTGCGGGCCGTGCATCGCCGGCAGCGTCAGGCCCAGCAGCACCAGCCCGGCGGCGGTCAGGAACAGCCCCAGCCACTGGCGGCGGCCGACCTTGAAGCCGAACATCCGCTCGGCCATCACCGCGATGAACACCATGCCGGCGGCCAGCGAGACCTGGATCACCGACATCGGCGCGAGCGCCAGCGCGGCCACGTGCAGGCCCCAGCTGGCGGTCGCGATCAGCATGCCCAGCGCGAACCACTTCGACGAGTACAGGTCCCTGACCGAGCGCAACGGGTGCAGCACCCGCACCTTGGGCACGGAGTTCGCGCCCCGGTACTTGTAGAAGAAGCCGAGGTTCGCCACGAACGCGCAGGCGAGGGCGAGGAGTATGCCTAGATCGAGAGTCATGGTCGGGGGTGGGACGGGTTGATCCATCGGCTGCGGTTAGCGGCTGCTTTACTCCGTCCGGTCGACCTCAGCACTTCGTCCGTCCCGCGCAGCGTACCTGCACCAACCTCTATGCACGCTAAAGAGCGCGTAAGGCCTTTGCTGATGGTCGACATCGACGGGGTCGTGTCTCTGTTCGGCGGCTGGCACCGTGGCGGCTCGGGAGCCGCCGAATGGGGCTCGCAGGCGACGCGCGGCGACGGTCCACCGGTCGACGGGTCCTTCCATTCGATCGACGGCATACCCCACTTCCTTTCGTCCACCGCCGCCGCTCACCTGCTTGAGCTGGCGACGCCGTTTGAGCTGGTGTGGGCCAGCGGCTGGGAGGAGCGCGCCAACGAGCACCTCCCCCACCTGCTCGGGCTGCCACGCGAGCTGCCGTTCCTGCGCTTCTCGCGCGCGGTCGGTCGCTCCAACGCGCACTGGAAGCTGGACGCCATCGACGCCTACGCGGGCGAGCGGCCGCTGGCGTGGATCGACGACGCGTTCAACGACGCCTGCCACCGGTGGGCGAGCGAGCGCGGGGCACCGACGCTGCTGGTGCAGACCGAACCGCAGCACGGTCTCACCTCGCCGGAGGCGCAGCGGCTGGCGCGGTGGGCTGAGGCTCTGCAGGCTGGCCGAGTGACACCGTGAGTTGCGTGGCACTGTGAAAGCCGTGACCCCACTCACTTTTGCGGCAGCCGTATAACCATCGCTATACGGCAGCCGCAAAAGCAGACCAACAGCCTCCAGCCACCCGCCCCCGCGAACCGCCCCAGCCGGGGGCGCCAGGGGCCGTCCCTGGCTACTCCTCAGTGGCGAGATCCTCCTCTGGGATCTCGAGCTCTGCGAGCTCCTCGGCGAAGCCGGGGTCGGTGCCGCCGGCGCCGATCTTCTCCAGTGAGGCGAGGTCGGCGTCGAACTCCTGACCGTAGCCGCCGTTGAAGCCGTCGCCGGCGAGGCCGAGCTCAGCGGCGATCTCGTCCTGGTCGAGCAGGCCGACGTCGTCGATCGCGCGCGGGAGCGGTTCGGAGGGCTCGATCTCGATCCGCCGGTAGCGCTTGAGGCCGGTGGCGGCGGGGATCAGCTTGCCGATGATGACGTTCTCCTTGAGGCCGTTCAGACGGTCGATCTTGCCTTCCAGCGCAGCGTCTGTGAGCACCTTGGTCGTCTCCTGGAAGGACGCGGCCGACAGGAACGAGTCGGTGTTGAGCGACGCCTTGGTGATGCCCAGGATGATGTCCTCGAACTGCGCCGTCTCGCCTCCGGCCTGGCTGACCGCCTCGTTGGCCTTGGCGAATTCGAAGCGGTCGACGAACTGCCCGGGCAGATAGTCGGTGTCGCCCTTCTGGTCGACGCGCACCTTCTTGAGCATCTGGCGAACGATCAGCTCGATGTGCTTGTCGTTGATGTCCACGCCCTGGGACTTGTAGACCTCCTGTACCTCCTTGACCAGGTACTGCTCGGTCTCGGTGCGTCCGCGGATGGCCAGCAGCTCGTGCGGGTAGACGGACCCCTCGTTGAGCTGCCTCCCGGCTTTGATCTTCTCGCCGCTGGACACGAACAGCCGCGTGCGCCGCGGGAATGCGTGGCGGTGCTCCTCGCCGGACTCGTCGGTGATGACGACGGTGAGCGCTTTGTCGGTCTCCTCGATCGACACCGCGCCGTCCTGCTCGGCGATTTTCGCGAGGCCCTTGGGCCGGCGCGCCTCGAACAGCTCGACCACGCGCGGCAGGCCGTGAGTGATGTCCGCGCCGGCGACGCCGCCGGTGTGGAACGTGCGCATCGTCAGCTGCGTGCCGGGCTCGCCGATCGACTGCGCGGCGACGATGCCGACCGCGTCGCCGATCTGGGCGAGCGCGCCGGTGGCCATCGCGCGGCCGTAACAGGCCTGGCAGACGCCGCTCGGCGCCTCGCACTTGAGCACCGAGCGCACAGGGATGGTGACCTCGGCGCCCTTCTCGTGATCGTCTGCGAACGCCGCCACGATGTCGGCGAACTCGCTGCGCCCGACTTCGCTGCCCTGCTCGGTGAGCATGCGACCGCGCTTGGTGGTGATGTCACGCGCGGCGATGCGCCCGACGAGGCCGTCGTTGGGATCGCCCCCGTCCTTGAACACGGGCAGCTCGATGTACTCCTCGGTGCCGCAGTCGGCCTCGCGGATGATCACGTCCTGAGCGACGTCGACCAGACGCCGCGTCAGGTAGCCCGAGTCGGCGGTGCGCAGCGCTGTGTCGGCGAGGCCCTTTCGCGCGCCGTGCGTGGAGATGAAGTACTCCAGCACGGACAGGCCCTCCATGAAGTTGGCCTTGATCGGGCGCTCGATGATTTCACCCTTCGGGTTGGCCATCAGGCCGCGCATCCCCGCCAGCTGGCGGATCTGCTTGAACGAGCCACGGGCGCCGGAGTTGGCCATCATGAAGATGGGGTTGAGCGTGTCGAGGTTCTGGATCATCGCCTCGGCAACCTCGTCGGTGGCGGCGTTCCACTGCTCGACGACCGCCTCGTGGCGCTCCTCCTGGGTGATCAGGCCGTCGTCGTACTGGCTGGTGATGTCGCCGACGAGCTGGTCGTACTTGTCCAGGATCTGCTGCTTCTCGGGCGGGATCACGACGTCGTTCTTGGAGATCGTGATGCCCGCCTGGGTGGCGTACTTGAAGCCCAGGTCCTTGAACGCGTCGAGCACCAGCGAGATAGTCGTGGCACCGTAGGACTGCACGAGCATGTCGATCAGTCGCGTGGTGTCGCGCTTCTTCATCGACTGGTTGACGAACACGTACTTGGACGCGTCGAACTCGTCGCCCAGCGCTTCCAACAGCGCCCGCTCGATGCGGTCGTTGTAGATGATGCGCCCGATCGTCGTGAGCACGTGACCGCCCTCGCGCCCGTACGGACGGAACTCGGCGATGTCGTGCAGCTTGACGACGTTGCCCTCGTAGGAGAGCTCCGCCTCCTGCGCCGTGCGGAACACGTGCGGCCGCGGCTCGTACGTCGCGCGATCGATCTTCGACAGCTCCTCCGCTTCCGGACCGTAGGTCAGGTAGTAGGCGCCCAGGATCATGTCCTGCGTGGGGGTCGCCAGCGGCGCCCCGTGCGCGGGGGACAGGATGTTGTTGGAGGACAGCATCAGGATGCGCGCCTCCGCCTGCGCCTCCGCCGACAGCGGCAGGTGCACGGCCATCTGGTCGCCGTCGAAGTCGGCGTTGAACGCGTGGCACACCAGCGGGTGGACCTGGATGGCCTTGCCCTCCACGAGCAGCGGCTCGAACGCCTGGATGCCCAGGCGGTGCAGCGTGGGCGCGCGGTTGAGCAGCACCGGGTGCTCGTGGATGACCTCCTCGAGCACGTCCCACACCTCGGCGATCATCGAGTCGACCATCTTCTTGGCCGCCTTGATGTTCTGCGCGGACTTGCGCTCCACCAGGCGAGCCATGATGAACGGCTTGAACAGCTCCAGCGCCATGATCTTGGGCAGCCCGCACTGGTGCAGCTTCAGGTACGGGCCGGCGACGATCACCGAGCGCCCTGAGTAGTCGACGCGCTTGCCCAGCAGGTTCTGGCGGAAGCGGCCCTGCTTGCCCTTGAGCATGTCCGACAGGCTCTTCAGCGGACGGTTGCCCGGCCCGGTGACCGGGCGCCCGCGGCGACCGTTGTCGAACAGCGCGTCGACGGCCTCCTGCAGCATGCGCTTCTCGTTGTTGACGATGATCTCCGGCGCGCCCAGGTCGAGCAGCCGCTTGAGGCGGTTGTTGCGGTTGATGACGCGGCGGTAGAGGTCGTTGAGGTCGGAGGTCGCGAAGCGACCACCGTCGAGCTGCACCATCGGGCGCAGCTCCGGCGGGATCACGGGGACGGCGTCGAGCACCATCATCTCGGGCTTGTTGCCCGACTGGATGAACGCGGAGACGACCTTCAGGCGCTTGACCGCGCGAGCCTGCTTCTGGCCTTTGCCGTTCTTGACCTGGTCCTCCAGATCCACCCGTTCGGCCTCGAGGTCGACCTGCTGGAGCAGGTCGCGGATCGCTTCCGCGCCCATGCCACCGCGGAAGTACTCGCCGAAGCCGTAGGACGAGCCAAAGCGCTCCTTGAGCTCGCGGAAGGTCGTCTCGTCGTGCTCGATCTGCTTGGGCTCCATCGTCTTGAACAGCTCCCACACGTTGCGCATCCGCTCGGCTGCGTCCTCGATGTAGGCTTCGGTGTCGGCGATGTCGGCGTCGAACGCCTTGGTCAGCTCCTTGACGTGCTTCTCGCGCTCCTCGTCTGAGAGTTTGGCCAGGTTGATGTCCAGCCCGTCCGCCCACAGGTGGTCTTCGTCGTTGAAGTTGGTCTGTTTGCCGTTCTGCAGGTACTTCTCACGGCGCGCCAGCGACTCGCGCAGCTCGAGCACGCGCTCCTCGCGCTCGGCGGCGTAGCCGTCGAGAACCTTGTTGACCTCCTTCTCGAGCGAGTCCATGTCCTTCGCGCGCGCCTCGTCGTCCACCCACGTGACGATCGACGCGGCGAAGTACAGGACCTTCTCGAGTTCCTTCGGCGCCATGTCCAGCAGGTAGCCGATGCGGCTGGGCACGCCCTTGAAGAACCAGATGTGGCTGACGGGGGCGGCCAGGTCGACGTGGCCCATGCGCTCGCGGCGAACCTTCGAGCGCGTGACCTCCACGCCGCAGCGCTCGCACACGATGCCCTTGTAGCGCACGCGCTTGTACTTGCCGCAGTAGCACTCCCAGTCCTTGGTCGGGCCGAATATGCGCTCGCAGAACAGCCCGTCCTTCTCCGGCTTGAGCGTGCGGTAGTTGATCGTCTCCGGCTTGGTTACCTCGCCGGAGCTCCAACTACGGATCTGCTTTGACGAGGCAAGGCTGATCTCGATGGCGTCGAAATTGTTGATGTCAATCATCTGGGTGCGCTTTCGCTCGCGGGTGAATCGGGCAACTCCTCGGTGGGCAACTCCTCGGTGGACTCCTCACTGGCGAGACTCTCCAGATCGATGTCCTCGGTCGCGTCGACGTCCATCAGCTCCTCCACGCCGATCGCGTCCGCCCCCACTGCCTCCTCCTCCTCGGCGCCGTCGTCGTCGCTGCTCGCGACGGCGTCCGTGTCATCCTCGCCCTCCAGCTTCTCATCGGCGGCGTCGCCGGCGAGCGCGCGCACACCTGAGAGGTCGATGCCGAGCTCCTCGGCCGCACGCAGCAGGTCGTCGTCCTCGTCGCGCATCTCCGTGCGCTGGCCCTCCTCGGAGACGACGTTGACGTCGAGCGCCAGCGACTGCATCTCCTTGAGCAGCACCTTGAACGACTCGGGGATCGACGGCTCGGCGATGTTCTCGCCCTTGACGATCGCCTCGTATGCCTTGACGCGCCCGACCGTGTCGTCGGACTTGATCGTGAGCATCTCCTGCAGCGTGTATGCCGCGCCGAACGCCTCCAGCGCCCACACCTCCATCTCGCCGAAGCGCTGGCCGCCGAACTGCGCCTTGCCGCCCAGCGGCTGCTGGGTGACGAGCGAGTACGGGCCGGTCGAGCGAGCGTGGATCTTGTCGTCGACGAGGTGCAGCAGCTTGAGGATGTACATGTAGCCGACGGTCACCTGTTCGGCGAACGGCTCGCCGGTGCGGCCGTTGAACAGCGTCATCTTGCCCGACGCCTGCTCGCCCACCCGCCGGGACTTGTCGACGTCCATGCGGATGCGGCCTTCGTGTGCGTCCTGCCACTTGACCAGCGCGTTGTCGACGTCTTCGACGGTCGCGCCGTCGAACACAGGCGTGGACACGTACACGCGGCGCGGGCCGGCGGCCTCGTCGGCTTCTTTGTAGGCCTCGGTGCCGTCGTCGTACCAGCCCTGTGCCGCCGCCCAGCCAAGGTGCGTCTCGAGGATCTGCCCGACGTTCATGCGCGAGGGCACGCCCAGCGGGTTGAGGATCACGTCGACGGGCGTGCCGTCCTCCAGGAACGGCATGTCCTGCTGGTCGACGATCTTGGAGATGACACCCTTGTTGCCGTGGCGGCCGGCGAGCTTGTCGCCCTCGGAGATCTTGCGCTTCTTGGCGACGAACACGCGCACCAGGTCGTTGACCCCCGGCGGCAGGTCGTCGCCGGCGTCGCGGCTGAACGTCTTGACGTCGATCACCACGCCGCCCTCGCCGTGCGGCACCTTCAGCGAGGTGTCGCGCACCTCACGCGCCTTCTCCTTGAAGATCGCGCGGATGAGCTTCTCCTCGGCGGTCAGCTCGGTCTCGCCCTTGGGCGTGACCTTGCCGACGAGCAGGTCGCCGGAGATGACCTCGGCGCCCACGCGCACGATGCCGCGATCGTCGAGGTTGCGCAGCGACTCCTCCGAGCGGTTGGGGATGTCGCGAGTGATCTCCTCCTCGCCGAGCTTCGTCGTGCGCGCGTCGATCTCGTACTCCTCGATGTGGATCGAGGTGAGCTCGTCGTCCTGCACGAGGCGCTTGGACAGGATGATGGCGTCCTCGAAGTTGTAGCCCTCCCAGGACATGAACGCGACCATCAGGTTCTTGCCGAGCGCCATTTCGCCCTTGTCTGTGGAGGAGCCGTCGGCGAGCACGTCGCCCACCTTGACCGCCTGGCCGCTGTGGACGAGGGGCTTCTGGTGGATCAGCGTTCCCTGGTTGGAGCGCATGTACTTCTGCAGCTCGTACTCGTCCTTCTTGCCGTCCTTCGTCTGCACGACGATCTGGTTGGCGTCGACGTAGTCGACCGTGCCGGCGTCCTTGACGAGCAGCACGTCGCCCGTGTCGAGCGCCGCGCGGCGCTCCATGCCGGTGCCCACCAGCGGCGCGTCCGCCTTCAGCAAGGGCACCGCCTGGCGCTGCATGTTCGAGCCCATCAGCGCGCGGTTGGCGTCGTCGTGCTCGAGGAACGGGATCATGGCGGTGGCAACCGACCAGATCTGCTCGGGCGAGACGTCAATCAGATCAACGTCTTTGGGCCCCACGGTCACGTACTGGCCGGCCTGCGTGCGGCACAGGATCTCGCTGCCCTTGAGCTTGCCCGTCTTGGCGTCCACCGGCGTGTTCGCCTGGGCGATCAGCAGCTCCTCTTCCTGGGTGGCGTCCAGGTGGCGGACGTCGTCGCTGACGACGCCGTCCTTGACCACGCGGTAGGGCGTCGTCACGAAGCCGTACTCGGAGACCTCCGCGAACGACGACAGCGAGCCGATCAGGCCGATGTTCGGTCCCTCGGGGGTCTCGATCGGGCACATGCGCCCGTAGTGGGTGGGGTGCACGTCGCGCACCTCGATCGGCGCGCGCTCGCGCGTGAGGCCACCGGCGCCCAGCGCTGACAGGCGCCGGCGGTGCGTGAGCCCGGCGAGCGAGTTGGTCTGGTCCATGAACTGCGACAGCTGGGAGGAGCCGAAGAACTCCTTCAGCGCGGCCACCACCGGGCGGATGTTGATGATCGTCTGCGGCGTGATCGTGTCGGCGTCCTCTGTCGTCAGGCGCTCGCGCACGACGCGCTCCATGCGGTAGAGCCCGATGCGGAAGGCCTCCTGGATCAGCTCGCCGACGGTGCGCAGGCGGCGGTTGCCGAAGTGCTCGTACTCGTCGAGGTGCTCGGCGACGGGCTCGCGCGGCATGCTCATGGCCTCCGCCGCATAGTCCTTGATCTCGACCTCGCCGTCCTCCGGGATGCCAAGGATCTTGGGCAGCTGCACGAGCTCCGAGATCAGGGCGACGATGTCGTCCTTCGTCAGCGTGCGGATGTCCAGGTCGGTCGCCTGCTTCAGGCGCGAGTTGAGCTTGTAGCGACCGACGCGCGTGAGGTCGTAGCGCTTGGGATCGAAGAACAGCTGGTTGAGCAGCGCCTTCGCGTTGTCGACGCTCGGCGGCTCGCCCGGACGCTGCTTCTTGAACAGCTCGATCAGGGCGCCCTCTTCGGTGCGCGTGGGCTCGGTGTCGGACTCGATCGTGTTGCGGATGTACAGCGAGTTGTCGAACAGGCGCAGGATCTCCTCGTCGGAGGCGTAGCCCATCGCGCGCAGCAGCACCGTCACCGGCAGCTTGCGCTTGCGGTCGATGCGTACGTACACCTTGCCCTTCTTGTCGATCTCCAGCTCCAGCCACGATCCACGCGCGGGCATCAGGTTGGCGATGAACACCTGCTTCTCGCGGTCCTTCGGTTCCATCAGGTACGCGCCCGGCGAGCGCACCAGCTGCGTGACGACCACGCGCTCGGTGCCGTTGATCACGAACGTCCCGCGCTCGGTCATCCACGGGAAGTCGCCCATGAACACCGACTGCTCGCGGATCTCTCCCGTCTCGCGGTTGATGAACGCGACGGTCACAGTCAGGGGACGCGCGTACGTGAGGTCCTTCTCGCGGCACTGGTCGAGCGACGCGACCGGCTCGTCGAACGTGAACTCGCCGAACTGGACCGCAAGGTTGCCCGTGTAGTCCTCGATCGGCGAGATGTCGTCGATCGTCTCGCGCAGACCGCCGCCCTGAGGGTCGGTCAGCCACGCGAACGAGCGGCGCTGGATGTCAATCAGGTTGGGTACGTCAACGGTCTTTTGCAGGCGCGCGAAGGTTCGGCGCGTCCGGAGAGCATCTACAGCAGCCAAGAAACGACTCCTTCGGAGGGCGATACACGGGCAGAGGAGGGCGCCGAAGCGCGACTAAGAAAGATAGCACAGGCTATCCCCACCCCGAAGGGCCACCAGCACTCACGGACCCCGCCCCTCGAGAATTCGCGTATGTGGCGCGACCTCGGCGCTTCGGGCGGCTGCGACTATCGGCTAGCGCAGCGCACTTTACCGGAAAACGCGAGGATTTGTTAAGTAAAGGCTAAAGACAGCGAGGCCGTGTGGCCAAGGCGGCGTGGCCGCGAAGTGCAGCGCCGCAGGGACGCCCGCCGCGGAAGGCACGCGCCGCTCGAGGCGCCGTCAGGCGGGGCGTTAGTTACTCGATGCGGATGGTGTATAGCGATGGCGATACACCATCCGCAACGTGAGTAACCCAACCGACCCGACCCGGCCCAACCGACCCGGCCCAA
>DATHPE010000010.1:0-69285 GCA_035484215.1 Solirubrobacteraceae bacterium
CATCGGCGGTCGAGCTGGCGGTAGCGCTCGTGAACCAAACAGCCACGGCGCTTGCGCTCACGCGGGCGCGTGCTGAGGCGGGTACTGACGCGGTTACCGGCTGCATGAACCACCGCGCGATGCGTAGGCGCCTGGACGAGGAGATTGGCCGGGCCACGCGTACGGGTGGGCCGCTGTCGTGCCTGTTGATAGACCTCGACGATTTCAAGCTCGTCAACGACCGCTACGGCCACCAGGCCGGCGACGCGATGCTGCGTGCCGTGGTCCATGCGCTGGTGGGCGAGTTCCGCGCGTTCGATCGTGTTGCGCGCTACGGCGGCGATGAGTTCGTCGTGATCCTGCCCAACGCGGAGCTGGAGAGCGCCGCTGCCGCCGCTAATCGCGCGCTCGAGCGACTGCGAGCGATCGCCGCACACGACGGCGGCGGTGTGGGCGTCTCGGCGTCAATCGGCGTGTGCCAGTGGCAGGCGCCGATGAACACCGATCAGTTGTTGGAGGCCTGCGACGCAGCGCTGCTGCGCTCCAAGCGCCAGGGCAAGGGGCGCGTTACGCGCGCCGCTGAGCTCGCGCACTGAGCGCTCCCAAACCCGTTCATCGTGGTTTGCGACCGCGCGGACGCGGGCTCGCAGCGGCGACTCTGCGAGACTGGCGGTAGCGCGGGAGGGTTCCGGTACAACCGCAGATCGCACGGGAGATGACCATGTCGGAGAACAGCTTTGGCGCCAAGGACACGCTTGCGGTAGGCGACCGCAGCTATGAGATCTTCCGCCTCGATGCCCTGCAGCAGCGCTTCGACGTGGCGCGCCTGCCGTTCTCGCTGAAGGTGCTGCTCGAGAACCTGCTGCGCACCGAGGGTGGCGGCTCGGTCACCGCCGCGGATATCGAGGCGCTCGCCAGCTGGGACGCGAAGGCGCAGCCGAGCAAGGAGATCGCGTTCACCCCCGCGCGCGTGCTCATGCAGGACTTCACCGGTGTGCCCGCGGTCGTCGATCTGGCGGCGATGCGCGACGCGATGGCCGACATGGGCGGCGACCCCGCCGCGATCAACCCGCTGGCGCCGGCCGAGCTCGTGATCGACCACTCCGTGCAGGTCGACGCCTTCGGCACGCGCGACTCCTTCCGTTTCAACGCCGAGCGTGAGTTCGAGCGAAACCAGGAGCGCTACGCGTTTCTGCGCTGGGGCCAGGGCGCGTTCGACGACTTCGCCGTCGTGCCGCCCGACACCGGCATCGTCCACCAGGTCAACCTCGAGTACCTCGCGCGCGTGGTCTTTCCCAACGAGAAGACCGGTCAGGCCTACCCCGACACGCTCGTGGGGACCGATTCGCACACGACCATGGTCAACGGGCTGGGAGTGCTCGGGTGGGGGGTTGGCGGCATCGAGGCCGAGGCGGCGATGCTCGGCCAGCCGATGTCGATGCTGATCCCGCAGGTGCTCGGCTTCCGCCTGCACGGAGCGCTGCCCGAGGGCACCACCGCCACCGACCTCGTGCTGACGGTCACGCAGATGCTGCGCGAGCGCGGCGTGGTGGGCATGTTCGTGGAGTTCTACGGCGCCGGGCTGGCCGGACTGCCGATCGCGGACCGGGCGACCATCGGCAACATGTCGCCCGAGTTCGGCTCCACCTGCGCGATCTTCCCGATCGACGCCGAGACGCTCGCCTACCTCGAGTTCACCGGGCGCTCGAGCGAGCAGATCGCGCTCGTCGAGGCATACGCCAGGGCGCAGGGCCTGTGGCACGACGAGCGCTCCGAGCAGCCGACGTTCTCGGATGAGATCGAGCTCGACCTGGGCAGCGTCGAGCCGAGCCTCGCCGGCCCCAAACGCCCTCAGGACAGGGTGCCGCTGAGCGACGCCAAGGGCTCGTTCAGGCGTGCGCTGGAGGACTACGCCCCCAGCGACGGCGAACAGCTCGACCCCCAGGACGAGGCCGTCGCCGAGTCCTACCCCGCCTCCGATCCGCCCGCCGACGGCGCGCCCGGGCACCGGGCGCCGCTGAGCGTAGGCTCGCGCTCCTCCGGCGAGCAGGGGGTCGCGACGCTCGCCCGCTGTCACGCCGCCACGCCGGTGACGCTCGACGGCGAGACCTTTGAGCTCGATCACGGCCACGTGGTGATCGCGGCGATCACCAGCTGCACCAACACCTCAAACCCGTCGGTGATGGTCGGCGCCGGCATCCTCGCCCGCAACGCGCTCGCGCGCGGCCTGCGCTCCAAGCCGTGGGTCAAGACCTCGCTCGCGCCGGGCTCGAAGGTCGTCACCGAATACCTCGACCGCTCGGGCCTGACAGCGCCGCTGGAGGAGCTCGGCTTCAACCTCGTCGGATACGGCTGCACCACCTGCATCGGCAACTCCGGCCCGCTGCCCGATGAGATCTCCGCGGCCGTCAACGACGCCGATCTGGCGGTCGTGTCGGTGCTGTCGGGCAACCGCAACTTCGAGGGTCGCATCAACCCCGACGTGAAGATGAACTACCTGGCCTCACCGCCGCTGTGCGTCGCCTACGCGCTCGCGGGCACGATGGACATCGACATAGTCAATGACCCGCTCGGCCAGGACGAGCACGGCGAGGATGTCTACCTCAGGGACATCTGGCCCTCCGAGCACGAGGTCGCACAGACGATCGGCGACGCCGTGCAGGCGGACATGTTCCGCCGCAGCTACGGCGAGGTGTTCGCCGGCGACGAGCGCTGGAACGGCTTGCCGGTGCCGCAGGGCGAGCGCTTCGCGTGGGCCCCGGACTCCACCTACGTGCGCCTGCCGCCGTACTTCCAGGGAATGCCCGCGCAGCCTCACGCGGTCGCAGACATCGAAGGCGCGCGCGTGCTGGCGCTGCTCGGCGACAGCGTCACCACCGATCACATCTCGCCTGCGGGATCGATCAGGCGCGACGGGCCCGCCGGCGTCTACCTGCAGGAGCAGGGCGTCGCGCCGCGTGACTTCAACTCCTACGGCGCGCGCCGCGGCAACCACGAGGTGATGATGCGCGGGACGTTCGCCAACATCCGCCTGCGCAACCTGCTCGGCGGCGGACAGGACGGGGCCGCGGCGCTGCCCGAAGGCGGCTACACCCGCTACCTCGCCGACGGCTCCAACGCGCAGATGTCGATCTACGACGCGGCCATGCGCTACATCGACGAGGGGATCGACCTGGTGGTGCTCGCCGGCCGCGAGTACGGCTCCGGCTCCTCGCGCGACTGGGCCGCCAAGGGCACCAAGCTGCTCGGGGTGCGGGCGGTGATCGCGCAGAGCTTCGAGCGCATCCACCGCTCCAACCTCGTCGGCATGGGCGTGCTGCCGCTGCAGCTCCCCGATGGGCAGAGCGCCCAGTCGCTGGGCCTCACCGGCATCGAGACGTTCTCCGTGACGGGCCTCGCCGAAGCGATGGCCGGCGGTGGCGCGCCGCCGCGCGAGGTGCGCGTGCGCGCCGAGCGCTCCGGCGCCGAGCCCGTCGGCTTCGACGCGCGCGTGCGTATCGACACGCCGCAGGAGGCCGAGTACTTCCGCCACGGCGGCATCCTCCAGTACGTCCTGCGAACGCTGCTCGCCGCGTGAGCCCCGCCGCGCGCAAAGCGCCCGCAAAACGGGCGCGCGCAGTCGGCGTGCCGCCGGTCCTGCGCGACCTGCTGCTCGCGCGCGGCCCGTCGGGCTATGAGAGCGCACCCGCCGAGGTGTGGCGCTCGGCCGCGGGCGCGTTCGCCACCGTCAGCACCGACGTCGTCGGCACGCCGCTCGCGCTCGTCGCTCCGCGGCACGGCTACGAGAGCGCCCCGCGACGGCTGCTCGTGATGGGGCACATCGACGAGATCGGCCTGATCGTCACGCACATCGACGACGACGGCTACCTGTGGTTCCGCGCGGTCGGTGGCTGGGACGCTCAGATCCTGGTCGGCCAGCGCGTGGTGATTGACACGCGCGAGGGGCCGGTCGCCGGGGTGGTGGGCAAGAAGCCGATCCATCTCCTGCGCGAGGAGGACCGCAAGCGCGTCGCCGACATCCGCGACCTGCACATCGACGTCGGCGCGCGCGACGGCGAGCAGGCGCGCAAGCTGGTGCGGGTCGGCGACGTCGCCGTGATCGACGCCCAGCCGGTGGAGCTTCCCAACGGGCGGCTGACGGCGCGTGCGCTGGACAACCGTCTGGGCTCGTTCGTCGCCCTGGAGGCGGCGCGCCTGGTGGCCGCGGCCGGCGGCGGGCAGTGGGAGCTAGCCGCGGTGGCGGCCGTGCAGGAGGAGACCACCTTCGGCGGCTCGCGCACGAGCGCGTTCTCGCTCGAGCCCGACGCGGCGATCGTCGTCGACGTCACGCACGCGACCGATGCCCCCGGCATCGACGTCAAGGAGGCCGGCAAGCACGAGCTCGGCTCGGGACCGGTCATCAGCCGCGGCTCAAACCTCAACGCGAAGCTGTTCGAGCTGCTGCACGAGACGGCCGAGAAAGACAAGATCCCGTTCACCGTCGAGGCCTCCGGGCGCGCCACCGGCACCGACGCCGACGCCGTGCACCTCAGCCGCGGCGGGGTGCCAACTGGGCTCGTGTCGATCCCCATCCGCTACATGCACTCGCCCGTCGAGCTCGTCCAGCTGGACGACGTGCACGCCTGCGCACGCCTGATCGCGGCCGCCGCGCTGCGCCTGAAGCGCGACACGTCCCTCGCCGTCGACAGCCGGTAGGTCTTCGCACGCGGCGCCAGAGCGGGTCGGTAGGCTGGAGTCGGCGTGATGGAGTTCTTCGAGCCACCCACAGCCCGACTGCGGCCGCCGCGTCGTGAGCGCCGCCGTATGCCGCCGTGGCTTGGCGCACCGAACGGCAGCTTGCCGGGGGTTATTCCGTTGGAGCTCGTGCTCGCGCGCACTGCGCAGGTCGCGGTGTGCGTGAGCAGGCTGGGCGCGTACCCCTCCGGCTTCGCCCTCGACCTCGTCACGATGGCCAGCGAGGAGGCCGACGAGCTCGATCCGCTGCTCTTCGGGCGTCACCGACTCCGGCACAGACGACGGCGCGATGGCATACATGAGATCCCGGAGGAGATGCTCCGGTTCGGCGTCGAATTCGCCGACGGCACGAAGGCCACGAACACAGCCGACGGGCCCCTTGCTGACCTTGCCGGTGGCACGACGAGCGTCTTGACCATGGAGTCTCGGTCTGAGACGCCGCAGGCGCCCCCCGGGCCGGTGCTGAGGCTGGGCGGGGGTGGCGGCGGAGGTGGCAACTGGAGGCAGAGCATATGGATCTGGCCACTTCCTCCTCCGGGCCGATTGACGTTCGTATGCCAGTGGCCAGAGGCGAACATCGAGCTCACCCGTCATGACATCGACGCTCAGCTGGTTCTCGACGCAGCCGCGCGAGCTCAGGTGATCTTCTCCGACGCGCTCCCCGAGCCAACGGCATCGACCGACGAGCGCGGAGCGGAGCAGCAGGAGAAACCCACGACGTAGACCGATCGGTTTCGCCAGCCCAGCGGCGCCCATCTGACAAACCACTCTCCATATCAGCCGAGCAGCACGAGCGCTTGGCCGTGGAGTCTAGGCAGTC
The DNA here is from genome assembly GCA_035484215.1 of Solirubrobacteraceae bacterium. GTDB lineage: Bacteria > Actinomycetota > Thermoleophilia > Solirubrobacterales > Solirubrobacteraceae > Palsa-744. The sequence goes on from DATHPE010000010.1 coordinate 5,534, forward strand.
GTAGGACCGGCCCCAGGAAGGCTCCCGTCGAGAAGTCGAACGCGATCGCGTGAGCCTCGCCGACGCAGTAGAGGTGGCCGTCCGGCCCCAATCTCAACCCGCGCGGCTGGCGGAAGTTCAGCGAGCGGTCAGGGGCGAAGACGCGGATGAGGTCCCCGTTGGCCGGATCGTATTCGCGAATGGTGACTACGGCATCGGGGGCACAAAACGGATACTCGCTGGCGACGACGATGTGGCCATTCGGGACCACCGTCAGGTCCAGAGGGCTCAATTCGGGATCGGTGACCAAGCGACGCGGCTGCGCCGACGCGTCGGGATCGAACACCAGGATGGTGTTGTCGCCCTCGCCGGAAGGGCCGATGCCCGATGCGAGATACAGGCTGCCGTCCAGCCCGAAACCGAACCCTCGTGGGAATGGGACGGTGCCTTCCGGCAGGAGTGGTTCCGCGTGGCCGTCGAGCGTCGCAGAGATGCCCAAGATCGTCCGGCGGCGGCGCATCGTGACATAGAAGCGACCGTCCGGCCCGAACACGGCGCCGCCCGGGTCGAGATCGGCCATCGGCCCTGAGTCGCGCACGACGCGTCCACTGTGATCGAGGGCGAGCATCCGGTCCACGCTGTTCAGGTAGATCAGCGCGCCGGTCCGATCAATGCACAGACCACGCGGATCGACGATCCGGGGGTCGTTGCTGAACGGGCCGACGAACTCGCCTCCGGTGTTGAAGGCGAGCACCGCGTCATGGCCCCCGCCGTTGGCGCCACCTGCACTGCTGACGAGGAAGCGCACCAAGTCATGCTAACCCGGATGAGTGGCCGAGTTCAGCCCCTGCCTTTCACGAAAAGCATCCTGGGCACGCCCTACAGGCGGCTGGCGGCGCCTTGGCGGCAGCGGCGCACCCCTTACCGGCCGGCTGAGCCGGCCGGTCGTTTCGTGACCACGGTACGGACAGCTGTGAGTTTGCCGGCGCGGTAGGCCCAGGCGGTGGTCGCGCGCCCGGAGGCGCAGCAGGTCGGGTCGTTCGGTCCGTACCAGTACTCGGCGACGACGATCCGGCCGTCGACCCACTTGACCTTTCCCAGCAGCGGCACGTGTGACACCTTCGCAAGGTGGGGTTGTTGGGGCGTGATCAGACCCACTGCGCGCGCGTTCGTCGCCGAGCCGCCGAAGACGACCTCGGCAAAGCCGATCTGACCGTCCGCGGTCCCGCCGTTGTTGGAGCAGACGACATCAACCGCGGCCGCGGGCCCAACGCCGACAAGCTGACCATAGGTCACGTCGTACGCGGCCGTGACCTGAACGAGGTCGCGGTTTGAACCGGAGCTGTTGACGTCTCCGAAACCGGTGTGCGAGATCTGCGCGACGTGGTTGTGCAACCGGATCGGACTGTTCGCTTTGCAAGCCGCCCCCGGCAGAGTCTCGTTCTGCCAGCCGACCGCCTGGAGCGGCAGCGCGCTCTGCGCGAACGCCACCCCGGCGACGCCGACGACGGCCGCCAACGCCGCGGCACTGGCCACGCCACCGATCCAACTCACATGTGTAGCGCCAACTCGATCAAGCACGGGGCTGGGGACCGCTCCTGTGTTTCGCCGAGCCGCGGCCGGCTACTCCCCGGCTGTCCAAGGGGCGAGCGCCTCGCGCAGCCAGTCCGGGGCCGTCAGCTTCTCGAACGAGACGGGGTCGACGAACACGTGGCGCATCTCGCCCTCCACGAGCACCTCCTCGCCGCGCAGCACACGATGTCGCGTCGTGCACGCGGTCCTACCGAGGCGCGCGATCGACACCTCCAGCTCGAGTTCGTCGTCGAAGCGCGCCGCTCCCAGGAATCGCGCCGACGCTTCCGCCACGACCATGTCGACGCCCCGCTCGAGCATGGCCGCGTAGCGTCCCATTGCCGCGCGCCAGAGCTCCGTCATCGCGACGTCGAAGTACGCGAAGTAGTTGGCGTTGAACACGATCTGCTGCGGATCGCACTCCGCATAGCGCACCCGCAGCGGGTGAACGAACGGCGCCATCGTCACGCCGTCAGATTACAAGGCTGCGCTTGGTCGTGAGTGCGCGGCGGCGGCGCTAGGCCGCGGTGAGCTCTGTGGCCGGCGAGACCTTGTAGGGCTCGCCGGGGCAGCCGCCGATGACCAGCATGCGCAGGCCCTCAGGCCCTGCGTGGACCTTGCGCTTCGGGTCCGCCGCCACTCGCACGAATGTCTCCGTGTCGAGGTCGACGCGCTCGCCTTCGATGTCCATCCAGCCGGAGCCGGTGAGCGCCAGGAAGACCTCCTCCTGACCGCTCTCCGCGTGATCGTGCTCTGGGTAGTCGCTGTAGTTCGGCGGCAGCTGGATCACCTGAAACCCGAACGCCGTCACGCCCAGCTCGGCTCTCGCCTTCACGAAGCCACCGCCGAAGGACGCCTCCATGTCGCTGATCTTCTTGGCGGTGTAGTCGGCCATCACCGACAACACTACCGCGTCCGGAACGGGATCACGATCGCGAGCTGACGCGACTGTGCCAGCAGCGTGCCGTCGCTCGCCCAGATTGCGCCGTCCTCCACGAAGAAGCCATCGTGGATCAGCTCCGTTCGTGTCTGCGCCAGGCACAGCTCGCGCGGGTCGCGCGCGCCCTCGCGGGGCATGCGCTCTTGGAAGTGGACGGTCAGGTCGACCGTCGGTACGGCCGCCGGCTCCGGTAGGCGCATGTACGGCGCGGGGATCAGCGCGTCGGCGAAGAACGCCAGCGACAGCGCGTCGATCGGGCGTGGCTCGACCAGTCCCATCCACGCGCGCACCTCCATCGGCTGCTCGCCGCCGGCGAACAGCGTGCCATCGATACGCGGCTGCAACACGAGGTGGCGCGCGAACTCCGGGCCGCCGTGCTCGATCAGCTTGACGCCCTCGCGCGAGGGGTCGGCCGGCTCCACCGCCGGCATCCGCACCCGCGAGATCTCCGGTCCGCCCCACGGGACCGAGAACGCGCCGAGCACCAGCGCGATCAGCTCCTCGCCCTGGTGCATCCGCGCGGACAGCGTGCTCAGCGAGCGGCCCTCGCGCTCCAGCGTCGTGGTGATCTGCACCGGCCCAGGCTCTGGCGCGCGCGCGTAGTGGATCGTCAGCGAGCGCGGCGCGCGGGTCTCATCCGCGACCGATTCGATCAGCGCCCGCAGCAGGATCGCCGCCAGATAGCCGCCGTGGGGGCCGCGCCCGGCACGCCAGTCGGGTGCGATCTCCGCGCCGAACAGCGCCTGGCCGGAGCCGCGCGCACGGCCGTTGCCCGCCGCCGCGCTCTCAGCGGCCGCCTCGCTCGCCCCGCCGTCGCCATCCTCGCGCCACACGGCGGTGTCGCGGTCGAACTTAGTCGGCGACGCAGCCGGCTCGTCCGCCAACGAGGAGCCGCCTGCTGACGGATCAGCCACGCACGAGCCGCTTGTACGTGATGCGGTGCGGACGGTCCGCGGCGGCGCCGAGCACCGCGTGGCGGTGCTCCTCGTAGGCCTCGAAGTTGCCCTCGAACCACGTCACCTGAGAGTCGCCCTCGAAGGCCAGCACGTGCGTGGCCACACGGTCCAGGAACCAGCGGTCGTGGGAGATCACGATCGCGCATCCCGGGAACGCCAGCAGCGCGTTCTCCAGCGCGCGCAGCGTGTCAACGTCCAGGTCGTTCGTGGGCTCGTCCAGCAGCAGCAGGTTGCCGCCGCTGCGCAGCAGCTTCGCCAGGTGCACGCGGTTGCGCTCGCCGCCCGAGAGCTTGCCGATGCGCGCCTGCTGCGATGAGCCCTTGAAGTTGAAGCCCGCCGTGTACTGGCGCGAGTTGACCTCGCGGTCGCCCACCTTGATGTGCTCGTAGCCTTCTGAGATCTCCTCCCACACGGTCTTCTCCGGGTTCAGCGAGTCACGCGACTGGTCGACGTACGCGAGCTGCACGGTGTCGCCGAGCTCCAGCTTGCCGCTGTCGGGGCTCTCCTCGCCGGTGATCATCCTGAACAGCGTCGTCTTGCCCGCGCCGTTGGCTCCGATCACGCCCACGATCCCCGCGCGCGGCAGGTCGAAGGACAGCGACTCGATCAGCAGCCGATCGCCGAAGCCCTTCGACACGTCCGTCGCCGTCAGCACCTTGTCGCCCAGGCGCGGCCCCGGCGGGATGTGGATCTGGACCTCGTCGAGCTTGATGTTGCGGTCCTCCGCGATCAGCTCCTCGTAGCGGGCCAGGCGCGCCTTGGACTTCGTGCGTTTGCCCTTCGGGTTCGTGCGCACCCATTCGAGCTCCGCCGCGATCGTGCGCTCGCGGCCCTTTTCCGAGCGCTCTTCCTGGGCCATGCGCTGCTGCTTCTGCTCGAGCCAGCTCGAGTAGTTGCCCTGGTAGGGGATGCCCTTGCCGCGGTCGAGCTCCAGGATCCAGCCGGCGACGTTGTCCAGGAAGTAGCGGTCGTGGGTGACCGCCACGATCGCGCCCTTGTACTCCGACAGGTGCTGCTCCAGCCACGCCACCGACTCCGCGTCCAGGTGGTTGGTGGGCTCGTCCAGCAGCAGCAGGTCCGGTGCGCGCAGCAGCAGCCGGCACAGCGCCACGCGGCGGCGCTCGCCGCCGGAGAGGGTGCTCACGTCCGCGTCCGGCGGCGGCAGGCGCAGGGCGTCCATCGCGTATTCCAGCTGCGTCTCCAGGTCCCACGCGTCCGCCGCTTCGATCTTCGCCTGGATCTTGCCGAACTCCTCAGCCGTCTCCTCAGAGTAGTTCGCGGCCATCTCGTTGAAGCGGTCGAGCAGCGCCTTCGTCTCCGCGACGCCGTCCTCGACGTTGCCTTTGACGTCCTTGGACTCGTCCAGGTGCGGCTCCTGCTCGAGCATCCCCACGCTCGCGCCCGGCGCCAGCGCCGCCTCGCCGCGGTACTCCTCGTCGACCCCCGCCATGATCCGCAGCAGCGTCGACTTGCCCGCGCCGTTGTAGCCCAGCACGCCGATCTTCGCGCCCGGGTAGAACGCCAGGGACACATTGTCGAGCACCGTTTTGTCCGGCGGGTGGAGCTTCGACAGCCGGTGCATCGTGTAGATGTATTGAGAGGACATTCGCACGCAGGATAGAGAGGAAGGAAATCCGGCCCTCCCTCGCTAACGTTGTCGGGTCATGCCCACCACCGTCCTCGACGTCGAGCAGCACCTGCTCCTGCTGGAGCTCGACGCGCCGTTCACCAAGCGCGACGTGCAGCTCGCCCGCCGGCGCATGGCCAAGCGCTGGCACCCCGACGTCGCACCGCAGGGCCGGCAGTTCGAGCACGAGCGCCATCTCAAGGCCATCAACGAGGCCGCCGACCAGCTCGAGCGCCTGGCCGAGGGCTCGCGCGGGGGCAAAGTCACCGCCAACGCCGTCAAGGTCAGCGCCGCCGCCGCGCGCAGGGAGCGCGAAGAGGCGGGTCGCCGCGCCTACGAAACCGAACAGCGCGCGCGCGCCGCCGCCAAAGACCGCGCCGAACACGACCCGTTCGGCAGCAGGGTGCCCGACCACTCCGTCGTGCATCGCTACGCCCGCTGCCTCTCCTACCCCGAGTGGGGCGTCGGCACCGTCGCCGGCATCTACTTCTCTTCCGATCCCGTCGCCGCGGGGGAGGAGGTGCAGCAGTGGGCGCGCGTCAAGTTCAGCCACGGCATCCGCACGGTGCCCGCCGGCAGCATGAAATTCGTCGACTTCTCCAAGCCCGATCCCGCCGAGGAGCGCGTCGAGCGCTTCCTCATCGCCGCGCAGCGCGCGATGGCCGAAGGCGAGTACCTGCTCGCCGCCCAGCGCCTCATCTACGCCCGCGACGCCGAGCCGCGCAACGTCGCCGTGCTGCGGTTGATGACGCTCGCCTTCTGGAACGCCGGCAAGCTCGACGAGGCCGCGCGCGCCGTGCGCGACTGGGCGCGCGTCGACGGCAGCCGCCCGGCCGCCCACCGCTTCGCCGCGCGGATCTACGAAGACATCGGCGCCATCGACCTCGCCGAGGAGGCCGCCGAGCGCGCCGCGCTGCGCGGCCCCTCAGATTCGAGCGCGTGGGAGCGCCTCGGGCGCCTGCGCCTGCAGCTGATGGACCGCGAGGGTGCGCTCGACGCGCTGCGGCGAGCGCTCGCGCTGGGGGCCGGTGAGGACGTGCATCGGCTCGTCGAGCAGGCGCTCGCGATCGAGCCCAGTCTCGCCGGCTGAGGGTGAGGTTGTGCCGGCTGAGGGTGAGGTTGTGCCGGCTGAGGGTGTGTTTGCTTTTTCGTGTGGTGTATAGCCATCGTTATACACCACACGCACGAAGACAAACTGCCCGCGCTCCTCGGACGCGCTCAGAGGATGTTCACCGCGCGCGAGACGATCAGCCCGACCGTGACCACCGACACCAGCGACTGCACGCCCATCACGCTCTTGGCCATCGGCGTCAGCGGCATCGTGTCGGTGGGGGAGAACGCCGTGTTGTTGGTCAGCGACACGTACAGGTAGTCGATGAAGCGCGGCCGCCAGTCCAGCGGCTCGATGCGGTCGTCGGACATCTGCGGGAACAGGAAGTCCGGCGGGGAGTCGTGCCCCGCCGCGCGGCGGCCGGGACCGCCGCGGTCGAGCTCCCAGTACCACAGTGCGAAGATCAGGAAGTTCGTCAGCCAGATCAGAACCCCCGCGCCGATCAGCTCGGGGCCGTTGGTAACGCTGTGATGCAGCAGATAGTGCGTCAGCTCGACCAGCGAGAACACGTTCGCCGCGCTCACCAGTGCCGTGATCGCCAGGGTCGCCCTACGCCGGCGGGGGTGCTCGCGCACGAGCTGGCGGGGGGTCGCCAGCGACAGGCCCACCAGCAGGGTGGTCTCGACCGCCGGTATCAGCCACGTCGGGCCGGCGGTCAGGCGTTGCGGCAGCGACAGCTGCAGCACGACCGTCGCGAGCACCGTCAGCTGCGCCGGCCAGAACGATTCGCCCCTCGCCGGCGGCGGGTAGGGCCGGCCCAAGCGGTCTGCGGATGCCGTCGCCACGAACCGAGAGCGTAGGGGGGCCGCCGGAGGGCAAAGGGAGCGCTCACGGGCGGGTCTCAACGCGTCTGTCGCCTCCGCGCGGCGCCCGTCCTTGCACCCTGAGCCACGCCCGCTCCACGCTAGTCTGAATGGCGATGGGCATCGAGAATCCCGTTCACCTGCTGTTCATCGCCGCCGTCGCGCTCATCGTCCTCGGCCCCAAACGCCTCCCCGAAGTGGCCAAAGCGCTCGGGCACGGCATCCGCGAGTTTCGCGAGGCCATCAACCAGCCCGCCGCCGAGCGCGAGCAGCCGCCCGCCGCCTATCAGCACCAGCCCGCCTCCTACCAGCAGGCCCCCGTCACGTATCAGCAGCCGGCCGTCGCGCCCGAGCCGCCCGCCGCTGGGCCGGCCGACGGGGTGCAGTCGGTGGGTCCGAGCTAACCGCTACCGTCGCGCGGTGCGTCTGATCGTCGCCCGCTGCGAGGTCTCCTACTTCGGTCGCCTCAGCACAGTCCTGCCCGAGGCCGTGCGGCTGCTGATGGTCAAGGCCGACGGCACGTTCATGGTGTGGGCCGACGGCGGCGGCTCCAACGTCAAGCCGCTCAACTGGATGGTCGCGCCGACCGTCATCGAGCACGAGACCGACGACGACGGCCGCCTGCAGCGGCTGCTCGTGCGCAAGCGCAGCCAGGAGGAGCGGCTGGAGATCTCCATCGCCGAGGTGCTCTCCGACGTCGAGCACGAGCTCGACACGCTCGCCGCGCTCGAGAAGGAGGGGCTCGAGCGCGAACTGCAGGAGCTGCTCGCCGACGCGCCGCAGTGGTGCGGGGAGGGGCTGCGCCTGGTGCGGCGCGAGTGGCCCACCGACATCGGTCCCGTCGACCTCATGTGCAGGGACGGAGACGATCAGTGGATCGCCGTCGAGATCAAGCGCGTTGCCACCATCGACGCCGTCGAGCAGCTCACGCGCTACCTGCAGCGCATCCACCTCGATCCCGCCCTCGGCTCCTGCCGCGGCGTGCTCGTCGCCCAGACGATCAAGCCGCAGGCGCGCGTGCTCGCCGAATCACGCCGGATCGACTGCGTCGAGGTCGACCCAGCGGTGCTGCGCGGCGAGCGCGAGCCCGAGCTGACGCTGTTTGGTTCATAGTCCCCGGCATGAACGACCAAGACCAAGACACCGCCGACGCGCCCGTCCTCACACAGCGGCGCGGCAACGTCCTGTTGATCACGCTCAACCGGCCCCAGGTGCGAAACGCCGTCAACGCCGCGCTCGCCGCCGGCGTCGCGGATGCGCTGGAGGAGCTCGACCGCGATGACGGCCTGTCCGTCGGCGTGCTCACCGGCACCGGCGGCTTCTTCTCCGCCGGCATGGACCTCGGCGCGTTCGTCAGGGGCGAGTCCGCCTGGTTCGGCGATCGCGGCTTCGCCGGCATCACCCAGCGCGCATCGCGCAAGCCGCTGATCGCCGCCATCGAGGGCTTCGCGCTCGCCGGCGGCCTTGAGATAGCGCTCTCCTGCGACCTCATCGTCGCCGCCAGGGGTGCCAAAATGGGGATTCCCGAGGCCAAGCGCTCGATCGTCGCCGCCGGCGGCGCGCTGCTGCGCCTGCCCCGGCGCATGCCCTATCACCTCGTCATGGAGCTCGCGCTCACCGGCGACCCGCTCCCCGCCGAGCGCTTCCATGAGCTCGGCGTCGTCAACCGCCTCGCCGAGCCCGGCTCCGCCGTCGACGTCGCACTCGAGCTCGCCGCCCAGCTGAGCAAGAACGGGCCGCTCGCGCTCATCGCCTCCAAGCAGATCCTGCAGGAGCAGTTCGACTGGTCCAGCGCCGACATGTGGGAGAAGCAGGGCGCCATCACCGCGCCCGTGTTCACCTCCGAGGACGCCCGCGAGGGCTCCTCCGCGTTCAAGGAGAAGCGCGAGCCGGTTTGGCGGGGGCGCTAGTACCCGCGCCGCTTGCGCTTGCGCTGGCGGCGGATCGCCAGGAAGCGCTTCCACAGAGCCCACATCTCAGCGCTCTCCCGGCGTCTTGCGCGGGTACTGGGAGATCGGCTGGCGCAGGTCGATAGCCGTCGTCACGATGCGGTTCTGTTCGTCGATGTGCGCCGCCGGGTAGCCCTCGCCCGGGCTCGCGCGCTCCGGGCGCCCGATGTAGCCGAAGTGCAGCTCCTCCGGCAGGATCTGCATCAGGCGCGGGAACATGTGGGCGCGCGCGCCCATGTTGCGCGGCTCCTCCTGCACCCACAGCACCTCGCGCAGGTTCGGGTAGTGGGCCATCAGCTCCAGGATCTGGCGTTCGGGGAACGGGTACAGCAGCTCCACGCGCGCCACCGCCAGGCCCGTGTGCGCCGCGCGCTCGGGGTGCCCAACCAGGTCGTAGTAGATCTTGCCCGTGCACAGCACCAGCCGCGTCACCTGCTCGTCCTGAACGCCCGGCTCCGCCAGCACCGGATGAAAGCGCGTGCCCTCCGCCATGTCCAGGATCGAGCTCGCCGCCTGCGGCAGTCGCAGCAGCGACTTCGGCGTCATCACCACAAGCGGGCGCTGCTTGGCGATGCGCGCCTGACGGCGCAGCAGGTGGAAGTACTGGGCCGGCGTCGTCGGGCTCGCCACGCGGATGTTGCCCTCCGCCGCCGCGCGCAGGAAGCGCTCCAGACGCGCAGAGGAGTGCTCCGGGCCCGAGCCCTCGTAGCCGTGCGGCAGCAGCAGCGTCAGCCTCGACGTCTGACCCCACTTCGCCAGGCCCGACACGATGAACTGGTCGATGATCACCTGCGCCGAGTTCACGAAGTCGCCGAACTGCGCCTCCCACAGCACCAGCGTCTCCGGCGCCTCCTGGCTGTAGCCATACTCGAAGCCCATGCACGCCAGCTCCGACAGCGGGCTGTTGTGCAGCTCCAGCGGTGCCAGCGCATCCGGCAGGTTCTGGATCGGGCACACCGTCTGTCCCGTCTTCGCGTCGTGCAGCACCATGTGGCGCTGGCTGAACGTGCCGCGCTCGGTGTCCTGTCCCGTCAGGCGCAGCGGCGTGCCCTCCGTCAACAGCGACGCGAACGCCAGCGCCTCACCGTGCGCCCAGTCGATGTTCATCTCCGCCGCCGCGCTCTCCGCCAGCGCCTCGTGGCGGCGCTCCAGCTGTTTCACCAGCTTCGGGTGCACCGTGAAGCCGTCCGGCACGCGCAGCAGCTGCTCGCCCAGCGCGCGCAGGCGCATCGCCGGCACCGCCGTCTCAACCTCCGGGCTCGGCGAGCGGTCGAGCTGGTACTCGCCCGTCGTGTGCTCGGACTCGTGCTCCGCCGCCGCCGCGATCTTCGCCTTCAGGCGCTGGTGCAGCAGCGTCAGGTTGTCCCACACCTCCTGCGCCTGGCGGTCGACCTCCTCCTTCGACACCACCCCCTCCGCGATCAGACGGTCGGCCCACAGCTCCGACACGCGCTTCTTCGTCTTGATCTTCGCGTACATCTCCGGCTGCGTGTACGCCGGCTCGTCCGACTCGTTGTGCCCGAAGCGGCGGTAGCCGATCAGGTCGATCAGCACGTCGTGGCCGAACTCCTCGCGGAACGCGAACGCCAGGCGCACCGCGCTGATGCACGCCGGCACATCGTCCGCGTTCACGTGGATGATCGGCACGTCGAAGCCCTTCGCCAGATCCGACGCCCAGCGCGTCGAGCGCGCGTCATCCGGGTCCGTCGTGAAGCCCACCTGGTTGTTCGTGATGATGTGAACAGTGCCGCCAACCTTGTAGCCGTCCAGCGCCTGCAGGTTGAACGTCTCCGACACGACGCCCTGAGCCGGGAACGACGCGTCGCCGTGGATCACGATCGGCACCGCCGCGTTCGTGTCCTGGTGGGCGTGCGGGCCCTTGCGCGTCGTCTGCGCCGCGCGCGTCGCGCCCTCCACCACCGGCGACACGTACTCCAGGTGGCTCGGGTTGGACTCCAGGTTCACGAAGATCGTGCCCCCGTCCGGCAGCCGGTAGGTGCCCTGCGAGCCGTGGTGGTACTTCACGTCACCCGTGCCGCCCTGCGGGATCGTCGTCACCGCCTCCAGCGTCGACGCGCCCTCGAACTCCGCGAAGATCGTGTCGTACGCGCGCCCAAGGTTGTGCGCCAGCACGTTCAGACGTCCACGGTGGGCCATGCCCACCACCACCTCCTGCCCACCGTGCGCCGCCGACAGCTGGATCAGCTCGTCCAGCATCGGCACCGTCATGTCCAGGCCCTCGATCGAGAACTGGTGCTGGCCGAGGTACGCCTTGTGCATGAAGCGCTCCAGCGCGTCCACCTCCACCAGGCGCTTGAGCAGTGTCCTGCGCTCGTCGTTCGTCAGCTCGTGGCGGAAAGCGCCCGACTCGATGTGCTCGCGCAGCCACACCCGCTGGCGGTGCGACGCGATGTGCTCGATCTCGTACGCGATCGTCCCGCAGTAGGTCTCGCGCAGGTGCGCCAGCGCGTCCGCCAGCGTCGCGCCCGGCACGTACACCTGGAAGATCTTCGCCGGCAGCCGCTCCTGCAGCTCGCGCGTCAGCCCCAGCGCCCCCGGGTCCAGCCCCGGGTCGCCCTCCGGCTCCGAGCCCAGCGGGTCCAGGTGCGCCGCCAGATGGCCATGGCTGCGCACGCGGCTCACGAGTGTGCTCGCCGCCTGCACCGCCTGCAGCAGCTCTTCGCCGCCCGTGTACACGCCCACGCCGTCGCTCGGTTCGCTCGTCACGGACGCGGCCGCAGCCGGCGCGCTCGGCGCCGCGGTCAGCGCGATCGCGCTCGGCGCCTGCACGCCCAGCGCCGCGAACAGATCCTCGTAGAAGCCGCCCTCGCCCTGCAGGTAGCTCTCGATCAGCGCCAGGAAGCGACCCGACTCCGCACCCTGGATGATGCGGTGGTCATACGTCGACGTCATCGTCAGCACCTTCTCCGCGCCGATGCTCGCGCCAACCGCGCCCAGGCCGACCGGGTATGCGATCGAGCCCGTCGCCACGATCGTGCCCTGTCCGCTCATCAGCCGCGGAACCGACGCGATCGTGCCGATCCCGCCAGGGTTCGTCAGCGTCACGTTCGCGCCCACCAGGTCGTCCGCCGTCAGCGTGTTCGTGCGCGCCTTCTCCACCAGCGCGTCGTAAGCCGCCACGAACTCGTCGAACGGCAGGCGCCCCGCGTCGCGGATCACCGGCACCATCAGCGTGTGTGAGCCGTTCTTCTTCTCCACGTCCACCGCCAGCCCCAGGTTCACCTGCCCGTCCACCATCCGGTGTGGCCTGCCGTCTATCTCCGCGAAGTGGTCGGCCATCACCGGCATGTCCATGCCCGCGCGCGCGATCGCATACGCGATCACATGGGTGAACGACACTCTCTTGCCCGCCGCCTTCAGCTCGCGCCGGCGCGCGTCCAGCACGCTCACCGTCAGCGTGCGGAAGCTCGTCGCCGTCGGAATCGAGCGCGACTCCTCCATGTAGCGCGCCAGCGCCGCCGCGCCGCCGCGCAGCGGCTGCGCGCTGGGCTCAGCCACGCTCGTCGCCGCTCCGTTCGCCGTGCTCGAGCCCGCGTGATCCGCGCCATTGCTCGCCGCCGCCGACAGCACGTCCGACTTTGTTATCCGTCCCGCCGGGCCGCTGCCCGCGACCGCCGCCAGGTCCACGCCCTCCACCGCCGCCGCGCGCGCCGCCACCGGGGAGACCTTCGTGCCCTCCGGCGGGGTCGACGCCGCCGGCGCGGCGGGCTCCGATGCCTGGGCGGCTGGCTGCGATGCCTGGGCGGCGGGTGCCGCGGGTACGGCGGGGGTGGCGGGCTGGGACATCTGGGGCGCGGGCGCGGGGCCGTTGACGGAGATGCGCGCGATCACCTGTCCGACCGTGACCGTGTCGCCCTCCGCCACGAGGATCTCGCTGACCGTCCCGGCGGCCGGCGAGGGGAGCTCGAGATCGACCTTGTCGGTCGAGATCTCAACGATCGTGTCGTCGACCTTGATCGGGTCGCCGACCTTCACACGCCATTCGAGGATCGTTCCCTCGGTTACCGACTCGCCCGCCGCCGGGGTCAGTACGTCCACCGTCTGCGCTGTCATCGCGTCCGCGTCCGCGGCCGTTGGCGTCTCGGGCGCTGCCGGCTGTGGCTCCGGCTCCGGCTCGTGCTCCTGCGGCTGCTCCGGAGCGATCGCCGCCGGCGCCGCGCCGTTGCCGTTGACGGAGATGCGCGCGATCACCTGTCCGACCGTGACCGTGTCGCCCTCCGCGACGAGGATCTCGCTGACCGTTCCGCTCGCCGGCGAAGGGAGCTCGAGATCGACCTTGTCGGTCGAGATCTCAACGATCGTGTCGTCGACCTTGATCGGGTCGCCGACCTTCACACGCCATTCGAGGATCGTTCCCTCGGTGACTGACTCTCCCGCGGCAGGGGTTACGACGTCTATCGTCTGCACTGCCGTGGTGCTGGTTGCCATCGATACCTCACTTTAGCGCGGCGGCTGTGCTCGCACGCTCACGCTGTTCGCGGATGAACTGGTAGCTGCCGAAGAACGGCCCGATGCCCCCGAGCACGGCCACGGCGACGGCGAGCTTGAGCGACACCACGCGCAGGCGCGCGGCCGTTATGCACGCCAGAGACATGAAGATCCACAGCAGTCCGTGCGTCCATCCCAGCACCAGCGTCAGTGGTTCGGGCTTGCCCGCCGCGAACGCGCTCACCAGCAGCGCCGTGTACACGCATGAGTGAGTGAACGATGTCCACTTCAGGCGTGTGAAGGTGAGAGGGCCGGCGGCCGCACGCAGCTGTGGGTTCACTGCGATAGCCACTGGGCCATCCGTGGCAGCGCGACTCCGGCCTCCGGCGGCCACTCGCCGATCTCCGCCGGCCACCACGCGAACTCGTCGTGCTCGTCGTCCGGGCGGACCGTCTCCTCGACGCCCTCCGCCAGCCACGCCTGGCCGACGAACATCACCAGTCTGTGCGGCAGTCGCAGCAGCGCCTCGCCGCGCACGCGCTCGGGCGAGACCGACCACTCCTCCTTCAGCTCGCGCACCAGCGTCTCCGCCGGGCTCTCGCCGAGATCGACCGCGCCGCCCGCGCCCAGCGCCCAGCGTCCCGCCCACGAGGACACCCACGGAGCGCGCCGCCCGGCCAGCCAGCGGCCGTCCGCGGAGCGGGTCACGCACAGCGCCGCCATGCTCTGCGAGGCGTCGCCGTCGACCAGCCGCAGCGCCCAGCGCAGCGGCTGCAGCTCGATCGCGATCCCGCCCTCGTCCTCGCTGTAGTCGACCATGCGCGCCGCCACCCCGTCGTGGCTGGGCGAGCCGCGTTGCCGCAGATCCCTGATCGCCGCGTCCGCCGCCTCGCTCTGCTCCCGCGAGGGCTCGAACGGCTGATCGCTCCAGCGCGCGGTGATCTGCTCCAACGCCCACGGCCCGCGGGCGAGGATCTCAGGTACCTGGGTGGCTGGCTCCGCTCTGTCTGACACTCCAGCCCAAGGCTATTGAATCTCACCAAAGCCCCGGTGAAGGTGGCGAGAACGCCGCCCCGCATGCCACTCGGCATACACTCGCCCGCGGTGAGCGAGCGCAGGCGCAAGCACTGGGGGTGGGGCTTCGAGGACCAGCAGCCGACGTCCGCGCAGCTGCGCGCGTCCGCGCCCTTGCTCGCCGCGCGCCTGGGGATCGCCGCCGCGGAGATCGAGGATCCGGTGGCGCTCGAGTCCGTGCGCCTGCCCGCGCCGCGCATCCACGCGCCGCCTGAGCTGGCGGAGATCTGTGCGCACGACACGCACGCGCGGGCGTCCCATGCCCTTGGCAAGTCCTACGCCGATGTCGTGCGTGGCTTTCGCGGGCGCTTCGAGCATCCCCCGGACCTCGTCGCGCGCCCGCGCGGGGAGGCCGACGTCGAGCGGGTGCTCGAGTGGTGCTCCAGCGAGGGCATCGCCGCCATCCCCTTCGGCGGTGGCACATCGGTCGTCGGCGGTGTCACCCCACAGCTCCCCGGTGTCTACAACGGCGTCGTCTCCATCGACCTGCGCGCGCTCGATCGCGTGCTCGAGGTCGACGAGGTCTCGCGCGCCGCGTGCATCCAGGCCGGCGCGCTCGGCCCCGCGCTCGAGGCCCAGCTCGGCGAGCGCGGCCTCACGCTGCGCCACTTCCCGCAGTCGTTCGAGTACTCCACGCTCGGCGGCTGGATCGCCACGCGCGCCGCCGGCCACTTCGCCACGCTGTGGACGCACGTCGAGGACTTCGTCGAGTCCGTGCGCGCGATCACCCCCGCCGGCGCGTGGGAGTCGCGGCGGCTGCCCGGCTCCGGCGCCGGGGTCAGCCCCGACCGCATGCTCGCCGGCTCGGAGGGGACGCTCGGCGTGATCACACACGCGTGGGTGCGCGTGCAGCCGCGCCCGTCACAGCGCAGCTCCACCGGCGTGCGCTTCGCCAGCCTCCTCGCCGGCGCCGAGTGCGTGCGCGCGATCTCCCAAGCGGGACTGCACCCGTCCAACTGCCGCCTGCTCGACCCCGGCGAGGCCGCGCTCACGATGGCCGGCGACGGCTCCCACGCCCTGCTCGTGCTCGGCTTCGAGTCCGCCGACCACCCCGTCGACGAGGCGATGGCACGCGCGCTCGAGCTGTGCGCCGCGCACGGCGGCGCCGTGTCCGAGCCGCGCGACGCCGGCGGCGGGGACGCCGTCAGCTCCTGGCGCGACGCGTTCCTCGGCGCGCCCTACGCGCGCGACGCGCTCGTCGCGATGGGCGTGCTCGCAGAGACGTTCGAGACGGCCATCACGTGGGAGCGCTTCGCCTCCTTCCACGAGCGTGTCAGCGCCGCAACCCAGGAGGCCGTGCGCGCGGTGTGCGGGGGCGAGGGGCGCGTCTTCTGCCGCTTCACCCACGTCTACCCGGACGGGCCCGCGCCGTACTTCACCGTGCTCGCCCCCGCGCGCAGGGGCGAGGAGGTCGAGCAATGGGCCGCCATCAAGCAGGCGGCCTCCGACGCCATCATCGCCGGGGGCGGCACCATCACCCACCACCACGCCGTCGGGCGCGACCATCGCCCCTGGTATGACCGCCAGCGGCCCGAGCCGTTCGCCATCGCGCTGCGCGGCGCCAAGAGCGCACTCGACCCCGCCGGCATAATGAACCCCGGCGTGCTCATCGACCCGCTGCCATCGCTGCCATGAGAGTCGCCATCCTTGGCCCCGGAGGGGTGGGCGGACTGCTCGCCGGCGCCCTCCATCGCGCCGGCAGCGAGGTCATCGTCGTCGCGCACGAGCAGACCGCCGCCGTCATCGCCGAGCACGGTGTGCGCGTGCAGAGCGTCATCTTCGGCGACTTTGTCGCCCACCCGCGCGCGGTCGCGCTGCTCGACGAGCCCGTCGACGCGCTCATCGTCGCCACCAAGGCCGCCGGGCTCCAGTCCGCGCTGGAGCGCATCGCCACCGCATCCTCTCCGGAGAGGGAGTCCACGGTCGTGCTGCCGCTGCTCAACGGCCTTGACCACATCGCCGTGCTGCGCGAGCGCTTCGCGCCCGCCTCCGTGCTCGCCGGCTCAATCCGCGTCGAGGCCGACCGTCCGGAGCCGGGCGTCGTCGTGCACACCAGCCCGTTCCTGCTCGTCGACATGGCCAGCGACCAGCCGGCCGCGCGGCCGGCGATGCACGCGCTCGCCGACGCCTTGACGCAGGCGCAGGTGCCCGTGCGCGTGCTCGACTCCGAGGCCCAGGTCATGTGGTCCAAGCTCGTGCGCCTCAACGCGCTCGCCTGCACCACCAGCGCCTACGACGTGCTGCTCGGTGAGATCCGCTCCACGCCGTCACTGCGCGCCGACCTCGTCGGCGCCATCGAGGAGGCCTGCGCCTCGGGGCAGGCGGAGGGCGCCAGCGACGTCGATCCGCAGCAGGCCATCGCCGAACTCGAGCTTGCCCACGACACGCTAGGCAGCTCCATGCAGCGCGACATCGCCGCCGGACGCGAACCCGAGCTCGACGCCATCCCCGGCTCGGTGCTGCGCGCCGCCGCCCGCCACGGCATCCCCTGTCCCACGATCGAACGGCTCGTCGCGATGATCGCCGCCCGGGCGGGTGTGCCCGTGCCGGTTGTGGAGTGAATCCGGCGGGAGGGGCCGGGTCGGTCGGCGGGAGGGGCCGGGGCGGTAAGTCCTATTCGAGACAGTGTATCGCCATCGTATATGCGGTAGGCGATCGGTACTGATCGTTTGCCTATTGCGCTTCGAACGGCGAACGTCCCGGAGAGTATGCAGGGATCGCCTGCGTGGCGATCGCCTCGACCGCCTGCTCCTCGGCCTCGCTCAGCTCCTCCTCGTGGTCGCCGTCGCAGAGCACGCGGAAGTTGCCCGTGACGCCGCTGTCGGCGTGGATGGTGATGCCCGGCAGGATCTCCTCGCCCTCCTCCATGCCCAGACGCTCCATGTCGAAGTGCGCCAGGCCGATGCCGTAGGCGGTGTGCGTCGGGTTCTCGCGGTCGTGCGCGGCCACCGCCTGGGCGAAGCGCTCGAGGTTCTTGGCGATCTTGCCAGTGTCCGCCATCTTCGCGGAGGGTAGCGCGCGCGCTGTAGATTGGGGGCGATGGCCGGCACTCAACCGCTCGACACCTCGACTCTCGCTCCCACGGGCGGGACGGCCGCCTCGGCCAACGGCCATGGCAGCGAGGTCATCCGCACCGTCGAGCTGACCAAGGTCTACGCCGGCACGGACTTCGCGGCGGTGGACAAGCTCAACCTGAGCGTCCACGCGGGCGAGATATTCGGCCTGCTCGGGCCAAACGGCGCCGGCAAGACCACCACCGCCGGGATGCTCACGACGCGCGTCGTCCCCACCTCCGGCTCGGCCTTCGTCGGCGCCATCGACGTGGTCGCGCATCCGGCGCTGGCCAAGCAGCTGATCGGGATCGTCTCCCAGCAGAACACGCTCGACCGGCAGCTGACGGTATGGGAGAACCTGTACTTCCACGGTCGCCTGTTCGGCGTCTCCGCCGCCGACTCGCGCCGCACCGCCGACGAGCTGCTGGAGCAGTTTCAGCTGGCCAAGTGGGGCAAGGCGTCGGTGTTCGCGCTCTCCGGAGGCATGGCGCAGAGGCTGATGGTCGCGCGCGCGATCTTCCACCGTCCGGCCGTGCTGTTCCTCGACGAGCCGACCGCGGGTCTCGACCCGCAGGGGCGCCTGGCGCTGTGGGAGATCCTCGGCGAGCTCAACCGCGAGGGGCAGACGATCCTGCTGACCACGCACTACATGGAGGAGGCCGACGCGCTGTGCGATCGCGTGGCGATCATGGATCACGGCAAGATCCTCGCGCTGGACACGCCCGAGGATCTCAAGCGCTCGGTGGGAGCGGACACGATCGTCACGGTCAAGGCGAGCGGCGATCCCGATGCGCTCGCCGCGCTGCTGGGACAGGAGATCGGCGCGACGCGCACACGCGTGATCGACGGCGGCGTGGAGCTGCACGTCAAGCGCGTCGAGCGGCTCGTGCCCAGGCTGGTCAACGCCGCCGAGAGCGCCGGCTTCGACGTGGCCGACCTGTCGGTGTCCGAGCCCAGCCTGGAGACGGTGTTCATCAACCTCACCGGCAAGGAGCTGCGCGACTGATGGCCGCCCCGACGCTCACCGCCCCCCGTGCGCAGATCGCGCTGGAGCCCACACGCTCGACGATGGCCGCCAGCCGCACCGCGCTGCGGGCGCTGATCCTGCGCGACCTGGTGGTGCTGTGGAAGAACAAGTGGGAGTTCGTGATCCGCACGCTGGTGCAGCCGTTCCTGCTCGTGTTCGTGTTCCTGTTCGTGTTCCCCAAGATCGGCCAGGGCATCGGCGGCGGAGGCGGCACGGCGGACGAGTCGAGGTTCGCGACGGTGCTCGTCCCCGGCGTGGTGGGGATCTCGATCATGTTCCAGGGCATCCAGGCGGTCGCCATGCAGCTGTCGACCGAGTTCGGCTACACGCGCGAGATCGAGGATCGCGTGCAGGCCCCGTGTCCGATCTGGCTGGTCGCCGTCTCGAAGGTCCTCTCGGGCGCGGCGCAGGGCCTGATCGCCGCCGTGATCGTGTTCCCCATAGCCGCCGTCGTGCACGCGTCGGGCGTGCACGCGCAGCTTTCGGTGCACTGGTGGGTGGTGCTCACGCTGATCCCGCTGGCGTGCATCACGATGACATCGCTCGGGCTGCTGCTGGGGACCGCGTTCGAGCCGCGCAACATCGGGCTGATGTTCGGGTTCGTCGTGCTGCCGCTGACGTTCCTCGGCGGCACCTACTACCAGTGGACGCGCCTGTCGCCCGTGCAGCTCGACGGGGTGCACTGGCTGCAGATAATCGTCCTCGTCAACCCGCTGATCTACGTCAACGAGGGCCTGCGCGCCGGCCTCACCCACGCCTCGCACATGCACCTGTACATCATCTACCCGGTGCTGATCGGCTTTTGCGCGACCTTCCTCGCGCTCGGGCTGCGCAAGTTCCGCGCGCGCGTTCTCTCGTGATGCCCAAGCTGCAGATCGTCATCGCCAGCACGCGTCCCGGGCGCGTCGGACTGCCCGTCGGGCGCTGGTTCGAGCAGCGGGCGCGCGCGCACGGCGCGTTCGACATCGAAGTGGCCGACCTGCTCGAGCTCGGCCTGCCGTTCATGGACGAGCCCAACCATCCGCGCCTGCGCCAGTACACCCAGCAGCACACCAAGGACTGGAGCGCCCGCGTCGACGGCGCCGACGCCTTCGCGTTCATCACCCCCGAGTACAACTACGGGTTCCCAGCCGCGATCAAGAACGCGATCGACTTCCTGCACTTCGAGTGGCAGTACAAGCCCGTCGGCTTCGTCTCCTACGGCGGCGTCTCCGCCGGCACCCGCTCCGTGCAGATGCTCAAGCAGGTGGTCACAACGTTGAAGATGTACGCGCTGCCCGAGGCCGTCTCGATCCCCTTCGTCGCGCAGTTCATCGATGATGAAGGCGTCGTTCAGGCCAACGAGACGATGGAGCAGGCGGCCGATGCGATGCTCAGTGAGCTGCTGCGGGTTAGTGAGGCGTTTGGAGTGTTGCGGGGGTAGCTTCGGCCAAGGGGTTGCGACCGTCCCACCTGCCCGCGGCTGCGTACGGTCGAAAGCGCACGAACGCCGAAGCGTGGTGGAACGGTCGCGCGGCGTGCGCGTTGATTGCTGCGACGTGCCCCCGGCCGTGCTCGCCGCGAGCATAGGCACGCATCGCGGAGGTGGTCCGCCACAAGGAGAAGGTCGCAACCAGTCTCGGCGGTCGGGCCAGTCCCGTGGAGGCCAGCAGGGCTGGGTCGCGCACCGCAAGCCCCTCTGCCGCCGCGC
Organism: Solirubrobacteraceae bacterium; assembly: GCA_035484215.1. Lineage (GTDB taxonomy): Bacteria > Actinomycetota > Thermoleophilia > Solirubrobacterales > Solirubrobacteraceae > Palsa-744. The sequence continues at coordinate 25,764 of DATHPE010000010.1, forward strand.
TTGACCGAAGGAAGCGGATCGTCTGGGAGAGGTCGAGGCGTCCGAGCGTGAGAACCGCGGCGGGCTCGTCGTCGTCCATGGGTACTTCTGTAGCCGGGAGCCCAGGCAGCTGTGGCCACGTGCCGGAGACTCGCGTGGGCCGCAGCCGTACGTGCCACCCGTGCGCCAGCCGCTCGGCCAGCGGGTGGTTGGCGAGAAAGGCCTCGAGGGCGGGCTCGTCATCCCAGCTGGCGATGAGCCCAACCCGACCGAGATCCGGTCTTGGTAGCAGACGGCCGCTCAGGGGGGCCGCGGTCGCGATCTCCGCATAGTGCAGGCCGTGTGCCGTGGAGGGATCGAGCCGACGACGGGTGAGTCGCAATGCTGAGCGCCTGCTCAAGTCGGCGATATGTAGGGAGACGATCACGGATCCTGTTGGGTATGACCGCGAAGCAAGTTACTATTGAGTATACCATATGGTAACTCCAAACGACGCGAACATCATCGGCCGTTCGAGCGAGCCACGAACGCGGCTCTCATCGGCACAGCGGCGCGTGCTGATCGAAGACTCCGCCGCCCGCCTCTTCGCCCGAGACGGCTACACCGCAACCACGGTCGAGGACATCGTCGCCGAGGCGGGCGTCAGTAAGCCGATGCTCTACAGGCACTTCGAGTCCAAGAAGGAACTACACATGCAGCTGCTCGAGCGTCGCCGCGACGAGCTGGCCGCAGCCCCGCTGGACCGCTTCCTCCAAGCCAAGGGGAGCCCCGAGGAACGACTCCCCGCGATGATCGACGAGTGGTTCGCTCACGTCGAACAGCACCCGGACACATCGCGGCTCCTGTTTCAGGACGCCACCGGCGATTCGGATGTCCAGGCGCTTCAGAGCGAGCTGCGGCGCCGCCAACGCGCCGCCGACGTGGCGCTTCTGCGCGAGTTCGCGCCGCACTTGCCCGAGCATGAGCTCGAGCCCCTCGGCGAGATCATCCGCAGCTCTCTCACCGGTCTCGCGCTGTGGTGGCTCGACAACCCTGACATCCCCCGCGCCACGGTCACGGGCGCAATCCTGCGCGTGACCACAGGCGTACTTTCGACCGTGCGCTGATCCAGGGACGGAAGGTGCAGCGCTGTCGTGAGACCCGCTCGGCGGTGCTCGGCATCATCTATGCAGGTGAGCGCGGTCGCGCGCCGACTTCGGGATCACAACCTGGCCCTCGCACCGATCCGTCCAGTCATACTCAATAAGCAATAACCGCCGAGAGGACGGAGTCTCACCCCGTCTCGATCAGCTCAATCCGGTACCCATCCGGGTCTTTGACGAAGCAGAGCCGCGACCCGCCCTCGCGCACGGAGTACGGCGGCTTCTCCGGCTGGATGCCCTGCTCGGCCAGGCGCGCTAGGGTGCCGTCGAGGTCCTCGGCGGTGATCGCGATGTGGCCGTAGCCGGTGCCGATGTCGTAGGAGTCGACGCCGTAGTTGAAGGTCAGCTCCAAGCGCGGCATGTCGCCGTCGCCGGGCTGGTTCATGAACACGTTGACGGCCTCGTCACGGATCGGCAGGCGACCGACCTCCTGGAAGCCGAGCGCCTCGTAGAAGGCGACCGAGCGGTCGACGTCGGTGATGCGGTAGCAGGTGTGGATCAGAGACATGGTCTGCAGTCTACGCCGGCTCCGACGTGTGCATGCCGATGGCCTTTGTGAAGGCCTGGGAGCGCGGGTCCGGGCGGCTGGGTTGCTGATAGCTGGCATCCGTTGACTCACTCGCGACACGGAGGTTATGCTGGTGGCGCTGGAGCAGGGGAAAGGGCCGCCGGTGGCCCGCATGGGTCGACGGCGGCCGAGGGAAGCCAAAGGAAGTGGGGATTCAAATGTTGAAGGTCAGAGCGACATTCGTCGCTGCGCTGTTCGCCGTCGTGATCGCGGTCGCCGCGCCCGCGAGCGCGAGCGCGAAATACGCGGTTCCGTACGGCAGCACCGCGCTCGGGGACGCCATCTGGAACGAGACGTGGGAACCGGAAACGGTGGCCGGCGCCAACAACGGCTGCAAGCCGAGCTCTGCGCACCCGTACCCGGTGGTGCTCGTGCACGCGACGCTCGCGGACGAGGGATCCAACTGGGTCACGCTCGCGCCGCTGCTCGCCAACGAAGGCTACTGCGTGTATGCCTTCAACTACGGCGCGACGATCGCCTCGCTGGAAGTGTGGCCGTTCATCGGGCCGCGCATCGACGCGCTCGGCCACATCGAAAAGTCGGCCGAAGAACTGTCCTCGTTCGTCAACTCGGTGCTGTCGAAAACCAAAGCGTCGAAGGTCGACCTCGTGGGTCACTCCCAGGGCGGCATGATGCCCAACTACTACATCAAGGATCTCGGCGGCGCCTCCAAGGTGAACGAGCTCATCGGGCTCGCCCCCAGCAACCACGGCACCACGCTGGACGGGTTGACCAAGCTCGTCGAAGTGTTCCCGTTCGCCTCCGAAATCATCGGCGGCCTGCTCGAATTCCTCGGCGCGCCTTCGCTGCCCGAACAGGAGGAAGGCTCAGCGTTCATCAAAAAGCTGTTCGGCTCCGGGGAACCGGTCGTCTCCGGTGTGCGCTACGTCGTGATCGAGACCGACCACGACGAGGTAGTCACGCCGTACACCAACGCGTTCCTCAAAGGCTCCAACGTCGTCAACATCACGATCCAGAGCCAGTGTCCGAACGATCCCGTCGCGCACATCGGCATGTTCGATGACTCGCCCGCGCTGCAGAACGTCGTCAACCAGCTCAGCGCGAGCCCCAACGAATCGTTCAAAGCGACCTGCAGCAACTACGGCCAGGGCATCTAGCCGGCAGCCGTCGAAGCGCAGGGCTCTGCTCAGGAGGTCCCGGTCCGCGAGGTGCGGGCCCGGCCTCCTGGGCGATCGCCAACTGGCCCGCCTCGTTGACGGACGTTGACCGTCAACCGGGCGCTGCCGCGGTCTCCTCGCCATCGGCCTGGCCGGCCTTGGCTTGAGGCGGCGTCTCCCGCCGCTCTATGACCAGACGTCTTGACCAGTCTCGCAACTCCGATACGAGCGTGCGCGCGGCGGCGCGATCGAGCACCTTCTCATAAGTGCCGTCGTACCGGGCCGCGACGGCCCAGGGCGTCAGGCCCTCTATCTCCTCGCGGCAGCTCGGGAGGTCGATGCCCTTCTGCTCGGTCAGCGCGGTTAGGTAGCTGACGCTGTGTGTGTGCTCATACTCGACTTCGTTGAGCGCGAGCACCGCCTTCAAGCGCTTCTCGACCGCCTGCTGGACGTGAAAGCCGAGCACATCGTCAGGTACGTCGTGGTCGTCCAGCAGCCTGTCGAGGATCGACTCGTCCCCTTCGGCCTTCCGTACAAGCAGCAGCGCCAGCTCGTGCGCCTCAGGACTCGGCAATGACCTGGCCTTGCCTCATTGCTTCGTGGACAAGCGTGCCCTTCACCGGCGCCCACTTCTCTGCGTACTGCTCGCTGACGACGACCACGTCGGCTGGAATCAAGAGCCGCCCTAGTACGCGCCCCAAGCGCGCCATCTCAGCGAAGCGATCAGCGACGTCGCGCTCGACCACGAGAAAGTCGAAGTCACTGCGGTCGTTTGCGTCGCCCCGCGCACGCGAGCCGAACAGGATTACCTTCGCCGGCACTGACGCAGCGTCGATCAAGGCGCGACCCGCACGGTCGATCGTATCCTCCGCCACCGCAGCATTCATCGACGTCGATTGTAGTCCGGCCACTCGCAAGTCTCGGGGCCTGCTCGCGCTATACAGCGATCGCTTCCATAGGCCGCGCTTAGTAAATGTTCCCGGCGTATCGCTTATTAAGCGAAGCGCGAGGGCCCGGTCCGGCCCCTCGAAGGCGCTGAATCGGTTGGTCTCACAGCTGTTGGATCACCAGCGACGCCACGGCCGGCCGCGCGCCTCCGGCTAGCGGTGTGATCGTGAGCGCCGGCGTGTTCCCAGCCGGGTTGCGAAGCTCCACGGTCGAGTTCGCGATTGTCGTCGTCACGAGCGCATCGCCAACGATCTGGCTCGTCCCGGTGGCCCGTCCGTTACACCGTATAGGGCAGTTCGACCATCGTTCCCCCGGAGTCGAGAGCAATCGCCAGCTGGCCGGGCTCGGTGACGGACACCGAGAAATCCACGCTGTACGTGCCGGCGGCGGGTAGCAGGAATTCAGCCGAGTTGAGCCTGACGATGTCACCCGACGCAGGGCCGCTTTGGGGGAACTGGACCGGAGCGCCGGCCGCAACAGTCGCCGCGTTATCCGGCGGCATCACAGCGTAGAACTCAGCGTAGGCTGGTGATCCGGGCGGGCCAGCCGGGCCAACCGGGCCAGCCGAGCCAACGGCGCCAACCGGGCCAGCCGAGCCAACGGCGCCGGCCGGGCCAACCGGGCCAACGGCGCCGGTGAATCCGATCGGCCCGGTCTGCCCCGCTGCGCCTGTTTCACCCATCGGTCCGGCTGCTCCTTCGGACCCGGCGGGGCCTGTCAGCCCAGCTGGCCCCACGGCTCCTATCGCACCGGCGGGTCCGATCGGTCCGGTGGTCCCCGTGGCGCCGTTGAGTCCGGGTGCCCCTGGGGCTCCGTTAGAGCCTGTAGCCCCGGTCGTACCTGCGGGTCCGGGGAGCCCTTCGACGCCGCTCGCGCCTGTGGCGCCGTTGAGTCCTGCCGTCCCTGGGGCTCCGTTGGGGCCTGTTGCTCCGGTCGCGCCTATCGGTCCGGGGAGGCCCTGGAATCCGGCCGCTCCCGTGGCGCCGTTGAGTCCGGTCAGCCCGTTGAGCCCGGCCAGCCCGGTGGGCCCGGTGGGGCCTGTGGGCCCGGTGGGGCCGAGCAGACCATGCAAGCCTTTGGGGCCGCCCGGCCCGGGTAGGCCCGCGAGACCTGTCGGGCCGCGGACGCCCGAGTGGCCGCGCGGTCCCCGTGGCCCCGAAGCTCCCGGCGTCCGCGTCTGGCACAAAGCCCGGTGTGGCCCAACCCGTCCCGTGAACGCGGCCGGCTTGCAGCGTTGGGCGGAGGTTGACTTGCCCATCGCAAGGCTGGGGGCGACAGCCGTCGCTCCAACGAAGCCCAACGTACAGCCCATCGCCGCGCACGCCCCGAGAAAGGACCGGTGGGTCGCCGCAAGCAGCTTAGTTATTCGGAACACGGTCATCTTATGAAATCTAGATGGATGGACACGGGAAGTCCTGGGGTAAACTATGAGAGCGACGGGGGCTTATCCCGCGCTTTGCATCGATCACCACCAGAAGATCGGGATCTGGTTCGCTCGGCCTGCGAGATCGTTGCTCGCCGACGACCGCGACGGCCCGCCTCTAGACTGGCGGCGTGAAAACACTGATCGTCGGCAATGGCGGGCGCGAGAGCGCGCTTGCGGCTGCCATGGCCGCGCACAGCGAGCTGCACGCGTTCGTCGGGCACGAGAACCCCTCGATCGTGCGGCACGCCGCCGCCTCCGGTGGGAGCCACCAGATCGGCGACGTGTGCGACGCGCACGCCGTCGCCGCCTTCGCGCGCGCCAAGGCCATCGACATCGCCATGGTCAGCGCCGACGAGCCGCTCGCCGCCGGCGTCGTCGACGCGCTGCTCGCGCAGGGCACACGCGCGGTCGGACCCACCGCCGCGGGGGCCGAGATCGAGTGGAACAAGACGTTCGCGCGCTCGCTGCTCGCGGAGCTCGCGCCCGAGGCCCTGCCGCGGTTGAAGGTCGTGCACGACGCCAGCGAGGTCGCCGACGCGATCGCCGCGTTCGGCGCCACGCCGGTCGTCGTCAAGCCGTCCGGGCTCACCGCAGGCAAGGGCGTCAAGGTCATGGGCCCGCACCTGGCCGACCATCGCCAGGCGCACGACTACGCGCTCGAGCTGCTCGCGCGCGGAAAGGTGGGGGAGACGGTGCTGATCGAGGAGAAGATCGTCGGCGCCGAGTTCACCATCCAGGCCATCAGCGACGGCAGGACCGTCGTCTTCCCGCCGTCCACCTACGACTATCCATACCGCTTCGACGGCGACCGGGGGCCGGGCACGGGGGGGATGGGCTCGCTGTCGATGGCCCGCGCCACGCTCCCATTCATGACCGACGCCCACTACCAGCAGGCGTGCTCGATCATCGAGCGCGTCATCGAGCGCCTGACCGAGCACGGACGCCACTTCAGCGGTGTCATGAACAGCGGCTTCTTCGCCACCGCCGACGGCGTCAAGGTGATCGAGTTCAACGCGCGCTTCGGCGACCCCGAGTGCATGAACATCATGAGCCTGTTCAGTGGCAGCTGGCCCGAGGTGATGCAGCGGATCGCCGCCGCGAGCCTCGCCCCGGCCGACGTCCATCTGCGTCCCGAGGCGTCGGTCGTGCTGTACCTCGTCTCGCCCGACTACGCGCTGCGCCCAGGGGACACGTACGAGTTCACGCTCGAGCGCGAGCGGATCGAAGCGGACGGCTGTCGCGTGTTCTTCTCCTCCGCCGTTCAGATCGCCGAGAACGCCTATCGCACCGTCGGCACCTCGCGCGCGGTCGCGCTCGCGAGCACCGCGCCCACGCTCGAGCAGGCGCGCGCGCGCGTGGCCGAGTGCGCCGCCTCCGTGCCCGTGCTGGAGTGGCGGCGCGACGTCGGCGACGAACGCTACCTCCAGGAGCTCGCCGGGCTGGTGTCGCCCGCTGTCGCGGCTCGCGACGCCACCGGCCTCACCGACCGCCAGGCGACCGGTGAGGCCGCCGACGGGGCGGAGCTGCTCCCAAACGCCAGCTGACGGATTCGTGCAAGGATGGCGGCATGCTCGTCGAGCGCGCCAGCCACCCGCAGTTCCTGTCCAATACCTACCTCGTCGCCGACGGCGAGGGAGGGCCCGCGTTCTTCATCGACGCAGGCGGCCCCGTCGCGCCGCTGATCGACGCCGCCGAGCGTCTTGGGCTCACGCCCACGCACGTACTGCTCACCCACCACCACCTCGATCACGTCAGCGACGTCGGCGAGCTGCTGGAGCGCTGGCCCAAGCTGCAGGTGCTGATCAGCCAGCGCGAGCGCGAGCTGCTCGACAGCGCCGCCGCCGGGGCCGGCGCGGAGGCCGGGTTGCCCGCCACCGCCCGGATGGGCTCGGTCGAGGCAGGACAGACGCTGCGCTTCGGCGCGCTCGAGGTGCGTCCGCTGCACACGCCCGGGCACAGCGCCGGGATGCTGTCGTTCCTCGTAGGCGACCGGCCGGAGCGCGCCGCCGCGGAGGGTGCGCTCGGGCGCGCCGCCAGGAGCGCCGCGCCCGGCGGGCTCGCCGGCGCCGGGCTCGTAGTGTTCACCGGCGACACCCTGTTCAAAGACTCCGTCGGTGGAGTCAGAGCGCCGGGCCACACCACCTACACCGACCTGCGCGACTCGATCATGGGCACGCTCATGGAGCTGCCGCCGGACACCGTCATCTACCCCGGTCACGCCGAGCGGAGCACAATCGCGCGCGAGTGGGACGCCAACGCCTTCATTCGCGTGTGGCGGGGCCTCGATCCTGAGGGCGCACAGCCGTGCACCGCGCTCGGCCAGCCCGCCACGCTCGTGCTGCTGGGCGCTGACTACGACGGCGGCACCAAGGCGTGGGTGCGCTGGCAGGATGGCTCCGACGACATCGTCCCCGGCTCGCGCATAGACGAGCGATAGGCGGCGCTGGCACGAATCGGGGATGTGAGCGAAGCGAACGTCTCCCTATTCGGCGGCGTCCTCGGTCGCTCGCGTGCGATGCACGCCACGCTTCCTGCGTCCTTGCCTCGCTTGCCTCTCGGCCGTCTACCTTCTTCCACCCGAAGCGCCAAGCTCCTAGCATGCAGGAGATGGCGCGTGAGAACGAGAAGATCCCGACCTCGCGCGCGCGCCGCACGGCGACCGTCGCCACGCTCGCCGCCAGCGAGGCCGTCAAGCAGTTCGGCACCCGCGCCGCCAACGTCACGCGTGGCGATGACGCCTCCGAGGAGGCCATGGCCCGCCGCCAGCTCGAGACCGCCAAGCAGATCGTCGCCGTGCTCGGCACGATGAAGGGCGCCGCCATGAAGCTCGGGCAGGTCATGTCCTTTCTCGACGTCGGCCTCGTCGCTGAGGAGCATCGCGAGGAGTTCCAGCGCGAGCTCGCCAAGCTGCGCGACGCCGCTCCCAGCGTGTCGTTCAAGCAGATGCGGCGCGTCATCGAGGATGACCTCGAACAGCCGATCTCGGAGGTGTTCGCGTCCTTCGACGAGGAGCCCATCGCGGCAGCGTCGATCGGCCAGGTCTACCGCGCGACCCTCAAGGACGGCCGCCAGGTCGCCGTCAAGGTCCAGTACCCCGGGGTCGCGGGAGCGGTTCGCGCCGACCTGCAGAACCTGGACATGATCATGCGCGTGCTCAAGCGCATGACCCCCGGCCTCGACGTCAAGGCGATCGCCGAGGAGATCAAAGAACGCATCGTCGAGGAGCTCGACTACGAGCTCGAGGCCCAGAACCAGCGCTCGCTCGCGCGCATCTTCGCCGGCCATCCGTTCATCGTCGTTCCCGACGTCGTCAGCTCGCTCTCGCGCGAGCGCGTGCTCGTCAGCGAGTTCGTCGAGGGCGTCGGCTTCGAGGAGCTCAAGGGCCGCTCCCAGGCCGAGCGCGACCGCATCGGCGAGATCGTCTTCCGCTTCTTCCTCGGCTGCCTGTATCGCCACCGGCAGTTCTCCGGAGACCCCCATCCCGGGAACTTCCTGCTGCTCGCCGACGGTCGCATGGCGTTCCTCGACTTCGGCCTGTTCAAGCGCATGGACAGCGAGCCCGTGGAGCTCGAGCTCGCCGCTCAGCGCGCGGTCGTCGAGGGCGACGCCGCCACCCTGCACGAGCTGCTCGCCGCCTCCGGCTTCCTGCCCGAGCCCGAGCGCGTCGACCCCGAGCACCTGCTCGCGTTCATCCGCGACGCCATCTGGTGGTACACCACCGCCGACGAAAGCGTGCAGCTGACACCCGACATCGCCACCCACGTGATGATCGAGAGCTCCGACCCGCGCTCCAGCCACTTCCGCGAGATGCGCCATCAGGACATGCGCCCCGAGCACCTGTTCGGCCGGCGCATGGAGATGCTCACGCTCGCCGTGCTCTCGCAGCTGCGCGCCCGCGCCAACTGGCACAGGATCGCCCGCGAGTGGATGTACGGCGATGAGCCCGTCACCGAGCTCGGCCGCCAGGAGGCCGAGTTCTACGGGCGCAGCGGCGTCGGCGCGCGCGGCTGACCGCTCACGCGCTCCGTCCTTCGCACTCGCGGCAAGTGTCGCCACGGCCGGCCGGCGCGCTCACGTGCCCCGTCTTCGCACTCGCGGCAAGTGTCGCCACGGCCGCTTGACGCGCTCACACGCCCTTCTCCGCCACGACCCGACCCGACTCGACAGCCTTCACCAGTGCGTGATAATCGTGCGCGTTCTGCTCTGCGTACGCGTGGGAGAAGTGCACGAGCGCGCGATCGAAGCTCGAGCCCTTGCCGAGATACGCCGCGATCGCGATGCGGTCGCCGCTGCGCGCATGCGCGCGCGCGAGCGTCCAGCCGCACATCCGACCGTACTGAGCCATGCTCTTCGCGGTCATCTGCTCGATTTCCGCCGAGCCCTTCCAGTCGCGCAGCTGGCGGCCGTAGAAGTCCCGGGGCCTGTTGTCGAGGTCGGACTCCAGGTGCAGCCAGCCGAGGAAGATGTCGCTGCTCGCCTGCATCAGCCGCTGGCCCGTGACCACGCGCTCGCCGTGGTTCTCGAACTCGCTCGGAACGAGGAACTCCTCCAGCACCGACGTCTGCGCCTCCTTCCACTGCAGGAACAGCGGGTCCTCGTCGTCGCGGCCGAGCAGCAGCGCTATCCACGCGCGCGTGCCCACGCTGCCCACGCCGACCACCTTGCGCGCGAGGTCGACCAGGCGAAACTGCTCCAGCAGCACGCGGCGGTCGCGCGCCAGCGTGTGGCGATAGGAGCGCAGATGCCCGTGCAGGACCTCGAACATCTCACCCCGTTCGCCGCCCCGCGCCAGCTCGTCGATCGGCACGATCAGCGGCGGGTCGGCGACGATGCGCACCTGTCCGTCCACCACGTGCGTCAGCTTCGAGAACGCCGACATGCTGTCGCGCGTGCGCGCCTTCGCCAAGGACTTCTCCGTGCGCTTGGCGATCTTCGGCTCCAGCTGGGAGCCGAACTCCCGCAGCGTCTCCTCGACGTCCAGGTGCGCGTACCACACGTCCAGGTTGCTCATCGCCGCGAAGCGCGCCATCGCCGCGCGGTATTCCGCGACCGTGTCCAGCACGATCTCGTCCTGGTCGCTGGACGCGAGGTCGTTGTTGCGGGCCGCGATCACCATGCTCGCCGCCAGGCGCTTGACGTCCCACTCCCACGGCCCCGGCAGCGTCTCGTCGAAGTCGTTCACGTCGAACACCAGTCGCCGCTCGGGCGAGGCGAACACGCCGAAGTTCGACAGGTGCGCGTCGCCGCAGCACTGCACCGTCAGCCCCGAGCGCGGCGTCGCCGCCAGGTCGCCCGCCATGATCATCGCCGCGCCGCGATAGAACGTGAACGGCGAGACCAGCATGCGCCCGTAGCGGATCGGCACCAGCTCCGGCACGCGCGTCCGCGCCTGGCGCTCGAGCAGCGCGATCGGGTCGGCGCGGTCGCTCGCCGGCTCGTATGCCGCGTGGCTGGCCCGCGGCACCATCGCCCGCGCAGCCTTGCCCGCCGCCGCCCGCTCGGCCACGCTCAGATGCACCGCGCTCGGTGATCGCACGCTCGGCTGCTCCACGTCGCGCGCTCAGAATCCCGTGTTCGTCTTCACACGCTTGCGGTCCAACGGGTGCAGGCGGCCCTTCGCGTCGAGTGTCGCGCACGCGTGCAGGATGTCCTGACCAAGGCACATCGTCTGTGACTGGCCGAGCGTCTCCTTGACGAGCACGCGCATGACCTTCACGTGTTCGGCATTCGGCGGCATCGTGTACGCGGGCACCATCCAGCCGCGCTCCGCCGCCAGCTGCGCCGAGACGTCGAACTCGTCATACGGATGCTCGCCCGCGAGTTTGAACGCGACCAGCGGCAGCTGCTCCTCGTGCTCGCCACCGATCAGCTCGAACTCGCCGCACGCTTCGATCTCCTTCGCCAGCGTGCGCGCGTTGTACTTCATGATCTCCATCACGTAGCGGTAGCCCGCGTGGCCGAGACGCACGAAGTTGTAGTACTGCGCCAGCACCATCGCCGAGCCGGTCGAGAAGTTCAGCGTGAACGTCGCGTCGCGCTTGCCGAGGTAGTTCTCGTAGAACACCAGGTCCTCAGCGAGATCGCTCTTCTCGCGGAACACCAGCCAGCCGATCCCCGGGTACACCAGGCCGAACTTGTGGCCCGACACGTTGATCGAGCGCACCTGCTCCAGGCGGAAGTCCCACTCCGAGTGGGGGTACAGGAACGGCCACACGAAGCCGCCGCTCGCGGCGTCCACGTGCAGCGGCACGTCCACGCCCTTCTCGTTCTTCAGTGTCACCAGGTGGTCGTTGATCCCCGCGATGTCGTCAGCGTGCCCCGTGAACGTCGTGCCCAGCACCGCCGCCACGCCGATCGTGTTCTCATCGATGTGCGGCTCCACGTCCTCCGCGCCGATCGTGTACCTCTCCGGTTGCAGCGGCACGATCCGCGGTTCCACGTCGAAGTAGCGGCAGAACTTCTCCCACACCACGTGCACGTCCCCGCCGAACACGAGGTTGGGGCGCTCGACCGACTTCCCCGCCGCCTGCGTGCGCGCGCGCCACCTCCACTTCAGCGACAGCGCGCCCAGCATGATCGCCTCCGATGAGCCCTGCGTGCGCGCCCCCGTCGTCTCCCCCGGCGCGTTGAACAGGTCGGCGAGCATGCGGATGCAGCGCTGCTCGATCTCCGCCGTGCGCGGGTACTCGGCGTGGTCGATGAAGTTCACGCGCAGCGATTCCTGGATCAGCTGCTCCGCCTCCGGCTCCATCCACGTCGTCACGAACGTCGCCAGATTGCGCATCGGCAGGCCGTCCAGCACCGTTTCCTGGCGCAGCAGTCCCAGCGCTTCCTCCGCCGTCATGCCCATCTTCGGCAGCTTGTCGTCCGGGGAGGGCTCGAGCAGGTAGCGGTTCCCGTAGATGCCCTCGAGCTTCTCGATCTGCACGCGCGTCAGCTCGGGCGGTGGTCCATCGGGGCGCGCGTCGGCGCTCGGGGGCTGCGGTGGCACGGTCATCCTCCAGTCGTCGTGGTTGCTGTGCACGTCGAGCATGACCGATCGCGCGCGTTCACCGTCGAGGTCGGGGAGCAAGCCTGAGCGGCGAGCTCAGGAGGGAGCCCACGGGCTGTGCCACGTGCCGAGCCCCGTCACCAGCTCATCCGCCTGCGCCGGACCCCATGAGCCCGCGGCGTACGGGTGCACGGGCGGGGGCTGGCGTAGCAGCGGTTCGAAGATCCGCCACGTCTCTTCCACGCCGTCCTGACGGGTGAAGCGCGTGCTGTCCCCCTCCATCGCGTCCAGCAGCAGCACCTCGTACGGCGTCGGCGCCTCGCCGCCCTGCTCAGCGAACTCCACGTCCAGGTGGACCGCCTCCGGGCCTGCCGCGTCCGCGCGGTGGGCGTCGAGGGTCACGCGCGTGCCCGTCCCCGGGTCGAGCTTGACCACGAACTGGTTCGGTTCCGGGCGCCGATGCCCGTGCTCCATGAAGCCCAGGCGCGGCGGGTCGCGGAAGACCGCGCGCAGCTCCGTCTGCGTGATCGGCAGCTTCTTGCCCGTGCGGATGAACCACGGCACGCCCGACCAGCGCCAGTTGTCGATGTCCAGGCGCATCGCCGCGTAGGTCTCCGTGCTCGAGCCCTTCGCCACGCCGTCGATGCCCAGGTAGCCGTCGTACTGGCCGCGGACGTAGTGAGCGGGGTCGGCGTCCGCAATCGAGCGGAAGACCGCGTACTTGGCGTCCTTCAACGTTTCCGCGTCGCGCCCCGCCGGCGCCTCCATCGCCGCCAGCGCCACCAGCTGCATCAGGTGGTTGACCACCACGTCGCGCAGCGCGCCCACGGGGTCGTAGAAGTGCCCGCGGTCCTCCACGCCGAAGCTCTCCGCCATCGTGATCTGCACGTACGCGATGTGGTTGCGGTTCCAGATCGGCTCGATCATCGTGTTCGCGAAGCGCAGGTACAGGAGCTCGTCCGTGCCCATCTTGCCGAGGAAGTGGTCGATCCGGTACAGCTGCGACTCGTCGATGTACCGGTGGATCTCCGCCGCCAGCGCGCGCGCCGAGGCGAGGTCGTGGCCGAACGGCTTCTCCACGACCACCCTTGCGGTCTTGGTCAATCCGGCGCCCGCCAGCTGCTTGATCACCGCGCCGAACAGGAACGGCGGGATCTCCAGGTAGAAGACCGGCGTGCCGGCGTCACCCACGGCCGCCTTCACGCGCTCGTACGTCGCCGCGTCGTTGAAGTCGCCGCTGACGTAGGACAGGCGTGCCGCGAAGCGCTCGAACACGCCGGCGTCAAGCGCCTCGCCGGCCCCTTCGATGCATTCGCGCGCGTGCTCGCGCAGGCGCTCGACGTTCCAGTCATCGACCGCCACGCCTACGATCGGGCACTCCAACAGGCCACGTCGCTCCAGCCGGTACAGCGAGCGGAACGTCATCACCTTCGCAAGGTCGCCCGTGATCCCGAAGATGACCAGGACATCGGCGTCAGCGGACACGAGCGCGGATCATTCCAGATAGGTTGTCGCCATGCCCGACGAGCCTGTCGCGCAGGGGAATGCTCTTGGCGGCCCGCCGCTCGGGCCCGTCGGTCAGCGCACGCGGCATCTGCTCGCCCTGGAGTTCGGGTCCAAGGCGCAGTTCGACGATCCGAGCCTCGAGTGGCGGCGGCTGTTCTCCGAGCTGCTCGGCACGTTCATGCTCGTGCTCGTCGCCGCCGGCGGTGGCATCCTGCACGGCCAGGGCCAGATCAGCCTCGCCGCCGCCGTCGTGGCGCCCGGCCTCATGGTCATGGCCATCATCCTGTTCATGGGCGCCGTCTCCGGCGCGCATCTGAACCCCGCCGTCTCACTCGCGTTCGCGCTGCGCGGGGACTTCCCGTGGAAGCGCGTCCCCGGCTACGTCCTCATCCAGCTCATCGGAGCCGCGCTCGCGTGCCTGTTCCTCGACGCCGTGTTCGGCGACGTGCAGCATCTCGGCGCCACGCTGCCCGGCCACGGCTACGCCGACTGGCAGGCTCTCCTGATGGAGGTCGCGCTGACGGCGACGCTCGTCAGCGTCATCCTTGGGACTGCCTCCACAGCCCAGAACGTCGGCCGCGTCGCCGCGCTGGGAGTCGGCGGTTACGTCGCCCTCGCCGGCCTATGGTCGGCGCCCGTCAGCGGCACCTCGATGAACCCCGCGCGCTCCTTCGGCCCCGCGCTCGTCAGCGGCGACTTCAGCGGCTACTGGGTCTACGTGCTCGGCCCGATCGCCGGCGCGCTGATCGCCGTCGCCTGCGCGTACGTCCTGCGTGGGGGCGGCGGCGACCCGCTGGCCTACATGGCCGGGTCCGGCAGTCTGGATCCGAGCGAGCGGCGCGCTGGCCAGACAGGGGCGCCGTCGCCGTCGCCGTCGCCGTAGCGGAGTGCGGAGTGCGGAGTGCGGAGTGAGAGTAGTGGAGTTTGGTGTGGTGTATAGCGATGGCTATACAGTGGCTTGGGGGAAGTGTCTTCTCGTGGCTGGTGTATAGCGATTGCTATACACCAGCTCCTCGCGGAGCGTCTCTCGTGGTTAGAGAACCTGGATCTGAATCAGGCTGGTGGTGCCCGGGCGCCCCGAGGGCAGCCCCGCGGTGATCCCCACGCGCTGCCCCCGCTCGCACCAGCCGAGCTCGACCACGCGGCGGGCGGCGTCCGCGATCAGCCCCTCGGTCGTCTCGTGGCGCGGCATCGACGCCGCCTGCACGCCCCACATCAGACAGCAGCGCCTGACCGTCTCTTTGCCGGGAGACAGCGCGTAGATCGGCACCGTCGGGCGGTGGGCGGAGACCAGCCGCGCCGAGCGCCCGGACAGCGTCGGTATCACCAACGCGTCCAGGCGCAGCTCATTCGCGGCGTCGCACAGGTTGTGCGCGATCGTGTACGCGGGGTCGGAGTGCGTGCGGCGCACCCGCTCCTGGTTCCAGCGCTCGTACGGAGCGATCGACTCCGCCTGCACCGCCACCGCGGCCATCATCGCGACCGCCTCCACCGGGTGGGCGCCCACGGCCGTCTCCTGCGAGAGCATCACCGCGTCGGTCCCGTCGAGGATCGCGTTCGCCACGTCCGCCACCTCCGCGCGCGTGGGGCGCGAGGAGCTGACCATCGAATCGAGCATCTGCGTCGCCGTGATCGACGGCCGCGCCATCCAGCCGGCAAGCTCGAGCAGCTGCTTCTGCACGATCGGCACGCGCGCGATCGGCAGCTCGATGCCCAGGTCGCCGCGCGCCACCATCACGCAGTCCGCCACTCCCAGGATCTCCGCGGCGCGCTCGACCGCCTGCGGCTTCTCCATCTTCGCGATCAGCGGCAGGCGTGTGTGCTCGCGCACGAATTCCACGTCCTCGGGCGTCTGCACGAACGACAGCGCGACCATGTCCACGCCAATCGACTCGCCGTGCGCCAGCATGTGCAGATCCTCCTCCGGCACCGCCGGCAGCGACGCCACCGGCCCGGGGATGTTCAGCCCCTGGCGCGAGGCGACCGCGCCGCCGATCTCGATCTCAGTATCGACCTCGCAAGCCTCGACGCGCACGTCGGTCACGCGCAGGCGCACCGAGCCGTCAGCCAGGTACAGGATCGAGCCTGGCTCGACCGCTCCGGGAAGACCCGCCCAGGAGATGCTCATCTCGCGCGTGTCGCCGGCGCCGTCGCCGTCCCCGCACAAGAACGTCAGCTGCTCGCCGGGGGTCAGCTCGACCACGTCCTCGCGCAGCGGGCCGATGCGCAGCTTCGGGCCGGGCAGGTCCTGCAGGATCGCCACCGGGCGCCCGACCCTGCCAGCCGCCTCGCGCACGCGCTGGCACGTCTCCGCGTGCTCGTCGAGCGTTCCGTGCGAGTAGTTCAACCGCGCGACGTCCATGCCCGCCTCCACCATGCGCGTCAGCGTCTCCGGCTCGCGTGAGGCGGGACCGATGGTGGCGACGATCTTCGTGCGGCGCATGACCCCGCACGGTAGCGGAGGCGCAGGAGATCTCCGCCGCTCGCGCCGGCACCCGCCTCCCATCTGGCGCCAGTGCCTAGCATGCGGACAATGCTCGGTCCCTCTCGTCCGCTGCCGCGCGTGGGCGCGCTGGCACGCATCGCGCACTTCGGCGGCGGCGTCGAAGGTGGCACCGTCGTTGCCGTGCACGACGACGGCAGGCGCCTTGAGGTGCGCGACGAGGCCGGCGAGGTGCTCGAGTTCGTGCTCAACCCGGCGACCGCTCGCTTCGTTTTCGGAGGCGGCGGTCGTGGACCGCGGTTGGAGCTGGGCGGGGATCAGGGCTGACGCTGTGGAAGCCTCCCATCCCTCTAAGGTTCGACTATGACCGCTGGCGCGAACGGCCCATTCGGCGTTCTGCTCGACGTCGACGGAGTCCTGTATGTCGGCGATGCCCCGATCGCGGGAGCGCATCGCGCCCTGGCGGAGCTGCGCGAGCTGAGCGCGGGCGTGCGGCTGATGACGAACACCACGTCGCGGTCGCGGCGAGCTGTGCTCGAGCACCTGCTCGCGATGGGCTTCGACGTGTCACTCGAGGAGGTGCTCACGCCGGCGGCGATGGCGGAGCGCCACTGCGACGAGTGCGGTTACGAGTCGGTGACGGTGCTCGTCAGCGAGGGGCTGCGCGAGGATCTGGCCGCGCTCGAAAGCGCCACACCCGGAGCGCACACGGACGCGATCATCCTGGGGGATCTCGGCGACGGGTTCACGCCGGCGGTGCTCAACGGGATCTTCCGCGCGATGATGGACGGAGCCGAGCTGGTGGCGCTACAGCACAACCGCTACTGGCGCCGGGCGGACGGCCTGTCGCTCGATGTCGGCGCGTACGTCGCGGCGCTGGAGTACGCCAGCGGGCGCGAGGCGGTGACCGTCGGCAAGCCCGCACGCGCCTTCTTCCTCGCCGCCATGGCCGACATGGGCCTCGAGCGCGGCGTGATGGTCGGCGACGACGTGGAGGCGGACGTCGGCGGTGCGATGGCGGCGGGCCTGCCGGGTGTGCTCGTGCGGACCGGCAAGTACCGTCAGGACGCGCTCAAAGCACGCGTCACGCCGACGGCGATCGTGGACTCGATCGCGGACGTCCCGGCGCTGCTCGCGCGCATCCTTCCCGCCGGCGCAGCCTGACGCATTGAGCGCAACCCTCGCCTCCACCCCCGCAGCCGACGGCTACCGCATGCCGGGCGAGTTCGAGGCGCACTCGGGCTGCTGGATGGCGTGGCCCGAGCGTCCCGACAACTGGCGCCAGGGGGCAAAGCCGGCGCAACGCGCGTACGCGGCGGTGGCGGAGGCGATCAACGTGTCCGAGCCGGTGACGATGGCCGTCTCGGACGCGCAGTTCGAGCACTGCCGCTCGGTGCTCTCGCCGGCGATCCGCGTGGTCGAGATCTCGACCGACGACGCGTGGATCCGCGACGTGGGCCCGACGTTCCTCGTCGATGACAGCGGCGGCAGGCGCGGCGTCGACTGGCGCTTCAACGCGTGGGGCGGGCTCGACGGCGGGTTGTACTTCCCGTGGGATCGCGATGACCGCGTGGCGGAGAAGGTGCTGGAGATCGAAGGCGCCGAGCGCTACCGCGCGCCGATCGTGCTCGAGGGCGGCTCGATCCACGTGGACGGGCAGGGAACGGTGATGGCCACCGAAGAGTGTCTGCTGCACCCCAATCGCAACCCGAGCCTGTCGCGCGCGCAGATCGAGCAGACGCTGTTCGAGCATCTCGGCGCCGAGAAGATGATCTGGCTCGGCCACGGAGTCTTCAACGACGAGACCGACGGGCACGTGGACAACCTCGCGTGCTTCGCGCGACCCGGGATGGTGCTGCTGACGTGGAGCGAGGACGAGTCCGACCCACAGCACGTGATCTCACGCGACGCCGCCGAGCGTCTGGAAGCCGCGACCGACGCTCGCGGCCGCTCGATCGAGGTGATCCGCCTGCCCTCGCCGGGCCCGGTCACGATCACCGAGGAGGAGGCCAAGGGCGTCGACGCGGTGCCCGGGAGCCTCCCGCGCCGCGCCGGCGACCGCCTGGCGGCGTCCTACGTCAACTTCTACCTCGCCACCAACAGGGTCGTATTCCCGCTGCTCGACGAGCGCTTCGACGAGGCGGCCGCGGATGTGCTGCGCGGCTGCTTCCCCGAGCGCGAGGTCGTGGGCGTGCCCGCGCGCGAGATCCTGCTCGGAGGGGGGAACATCCACTGCATCACCCAGCAGGTTCCCGCGACTGGCTGAGTCGGCCTGCTCAATCCCTGAGTAGGCCTTGCTCAATCCTCCTGCTGGTGAAGCTCCCGTACCCGGTCCTGGAGCTGTCCCATGACGGCGGGGTCGCGCAGCGTGGTGACGTCGCCGAGTGCGCGTCCCTCGGCGATGTCGCGCAGCAGCCGGCGCATGATCTTGCCCGAGCGCGTCTTCGGGAGGTCGTCCGTCCAGATGACGCGCTTGGGGCGCGCGAACTTGCCGATGCGCTCCGCCACCGTTTCGCGGATGCCAGCGACCGTTGCGTCATCGCCTTCCAGCTCGCCCTGCAGGGTCACGAACGCGACGATCGCCTGCCCGGTGTCCTCGTCGTGCTGGCCGATCACCGCCGCCTCCGCCACATCCGGATGCGCGACTATCGCCGACTCCACCTCCGCCGTGGAGAGGCGGTGCCCTGACACGTTCACCACGTCGTCGATGCGCCCGATCACCCACAGGTAGCCGTCCGCGTCGCGCCGGGCGGCGTCACCCACGAGGTAGGTCTCGCGGCCGAAGCGCGAGAAGTACGTCTCGATGAAGCGATCGTCTTCTCTGTAGAGCGTGCGCAGCATCGACGGCCACGGCCGGGTGAGTACGAGCAGGCCCTGGCCCTGCTCGATCGGCTCGCCCGTGGACTCGTCCAGTACTTCAGCGAACACTCCTGGGAAGGGCTGCGTCGCCGAGCCGGGCTTGGTCGCGGTGATGCCCGGCAGTGGCGTGATCATGATCGCGCCGGTCTCCGTCTGCCACCACGTGTCCACGATCGGGCAGCGTTCCGCCCCGATCACCTTGTGGTACCACAGCCACGCCTTCGGGTTGATCGGCTCACCCACCGACCCCAAAAGCCGCAGCGAGGAGAGGTCGTGTTTGTTCGGCCACTGAGCGCCCCACTTGATGCACGCACGGATCGCCGTCGGCGCGCAGTAGAGAATGCTCACGCCGTAGCGCTCGACGATCTCCCACCAGATCCCCTTGTGCGGGTAGTCCGGCGCGCCCTCCCACATCACCGACGTCGCACCGTTGCACAACGGCCCATACACGATGTAGGAGTGCCCCGTGATCCAGCCGACATCCGCGGCACACCAGTAAACGTCGGGATTGGGGTCATCGCCGGCCCTGAGGTCGAAGACGTGGCGATGCGTGGTGGACACCCCCGTCAGGTATCCCCCCGTTGTGTGCAGGATCCCCTTCGGCTTGGCGGTCGAACCAGAGGTGTAGAGGACGAACAGCGGGTGCTCGGCGTCCAACGGCTCGGCCGGGCACACCGGGTCGGCCGCCGCCACGATGTCCTCATAGAAGACATCGCGCCCCTCCTGCATCCGGCAGGGCGTGCCCTTGCTCCGCACGACCACGATCTTCTCCAGGCTCACCAGATCGCCCATCACCTCGTCCACCCGGTCCTTCACCGGCGCCGTCCTGCCCTTGCGCGCGGCCCCATCGACCGTGATCAGCACCTTCGCCTCGGAGAACTCCATGCGCTCGCGCACCGCCTCCGCCGAGAAGCCCC
Source organism: Solirubrobacteraceae bacterium (assembly GCA_035484215.1). Classification (GTDB taxonomy): domain Bacteria; phylum Actinomycetota; class Thermoleophilia; order Solirubrobacterales; family Solirubrobacteraceae; genus Palsa-744. The sequence goes on from DATHPE010000010.1 coordinate 45,661, forward strand.
CGAACACAACGTTGTGCGGCGCGCCGATACGCGCACACGCGAGCATCGCCACAACCACCTCCGGGATCATCGGCAAATAGATCCCCACCACGTCGCCCCTGCCCACACCCAAGTCCTTCAGCGCGCTCGCGAAGCGTTCCACCTCGCCGAGCAGCTGCGCGTAGGTGATGTCACGCTCCTGCCCATCCTCGCCACGCCAGTGAAACGCCACGCGCTCGCCCCTACCCGCGATCACATGGCGATCCAGACAGTTGTAGGACACATTCAGCGTCCCACCCACAAACCACTTGTAGAACGGAGGTCTGGAGTCCTCGAGCACCGTGTCCCATTCGCGGAACCAGTGCAGCCGTCGAGCCTGCTCGGCCCACCATGCCTGCGGGTCAGCCGCGGCTCGGTCGTAGACCTCTGGGTCGCTCAGCAGCGCCTGCTCGCGAAACTCCCGCGCGGGCGGGAAACGCTCGACGTCGAGCAGTCCCGCCAGCTCGCTGTCGAGTGAGTCAGCCTCCATCTCGTGCGAGACGCTAGCGGTGGATCCTCGCAAGCGCGGGCTTTCGGTCGTGAGAGGTGACCACAGCGAAAATGCGAAGGACCCACCGGGCAAACCTGCTGCCAGGGCCGAGCACAAGTGAATAGCGCCCGGATGCCGCGCTTCGCAGCAGCACCGGCGCGGCCCGGCCAAAGACGATGCGCGTCTCACACGAGATGTCCATCGGGATCTCTTCGACGGCGGCGGCGAGCATTCGCTGTGCCAGGCGACGCTGGCTCTCACGCAGCCCGAGCTGCCCGCCCACCATCATGTGGATCGACCCGCTCGCCGGAACGTCGGCCATGATCGCCGTCAGCGTCAGGGTTCCGCCGTGCATCCGTGCCATGGCGATCGCCTCCGGCATCGCCCGCCGCCAGCGGCCACGCTCGTCGATGTGCACGAGCAGGCACGGCCGTGCGTGTCGAGCTGTGGCGGGCACCGCAGAGCGCGCTAGGCGCTTGTCTTGTAGAGCTTGCGCGGGCGGCCCGGGCCGGACGGATGCGCGTCGACCGAGGCCTGGTCGGTCGCTACGAGGTACTCCAGGTACCGTCTGGCTGTCACCCTCGCCAACCCTGTGATGGTCGCTATCTCCGCGGAGGATGCGCCCGCGAGCTGTGACGCGAGCGCATGACGCACGCCCGTGACGCCCTCCTGCGTCAGGCCCTTTGGCAGCCAGCGCTTGGACACGCGCCCGGCGGCACAGACCTGATCGACGGCATCCTGATCGAGCTCAGCGTTGCGCAGGGCCGACGCGCGATACAGGAAGCGCGCGAGCGATTGGCGCAGCCGCTCGACCGTGAACGGCTTGACGAGGTAGTCGATCGCGCCTCGCTGGATGATCGCGCGCACCGTGCTCGAGTCGCGACACGCCGTGAGCGCGATGGCCTCGATCGGATCGCCAGAGCTGCGCAGCTGTTGCAGCAGGCTGAGCCCGCTCATTCCCGCGAGCTTGAGATCCAGCAGCATCAGGTCGCACGGCTGGCGCCGCAGCAGCGCCAGCGCGTCCTCGCCGCGCGAGACGACGCTGGCGACCTCGAGCCTGTCCATGGCCCTGACCGTTCGCCCGTACACCGACGCGATGACCGGATCGTCCTCGACGATCAGCACTCGCCACGGAGCGAAAGGCACATGCGTGCTTGTCGACATATCCCCTTCCCCATCGTCCCCCAGCGGCTCTGGGGGGTGCCCTACTGAAGTCCGACACGATAGCGATACTTTGTGGATTATGCATCACCGCGTAGACGGACCGGCGATCAGCTGGAGCCGCCGTGAGGTCGAGGCACTCCTGCGCGTCAGCGAGGCGGCGGCATTCGAGGCGAACCTCGAGGATGTGCTGGACGTTATCGCGGGCGAGGCCTGCCACGTGACGCGGTCGAAGGCCGCCAGCATTCTTCTGGCTGAGCCCGGCGGCGTCTTTCGGCTGGCAGCCTCGAAGGGCCTCAGCGGCGACTACAACCGCTTCCTGCAGAGCAGCTTCATCTCGCACGGGCACAGCTCCTCGCGGGTCGCGGCCAGTCAGCTGGAACCGGTGGTGATCGACGACATGACGCAGGACAGGCGTGTCAACCATCCGGAGGCGCGTGAGTGGAAGCGCTTCGCGCGCCAGGAGGGCTACAGCGCCCTGATCTCGGTGCCGCTGATCGTCGGCAGGCGCAGCTCGGGCGTGTTGAACCTCTACCGCGCCGAGTCCGGTCCTTGGCTGGGCGCCGAGGTGGAGCTCGCCGCCACGTTCGCGCAACACGCGGCGAGCGCGATCGACAGCGCTCGTCTGATCGACTCCCAGCGTCGCCAGCTGGAGGCCCTGGAGCAGTTGATTCGCGTTCTGCGCAACCAGACGCACGAGTACGCCAACCGGCTGCACGCGCTCTCAGGTCTGCTCGCACTCGGCGAGACACGCGAGGCTCAGAGCTTCCTCGCACAGCTGATGACCGTGCATCACGACAACTACGCGTCGGTGATCGAGCGTGTCCACCACCCGATCCTCGCGGGCCTGCTCGTGGCGCAGATGAGCGTCGCACGCCAGCGTGGGGTGGAGGTGCGCCTGCACCGTCAGACGCGGCTGGAGTCGCTGCCTGAGAGGCTGGGGAGCGCCGAGGCGGTGACGATCGTCGCGAACCTCATCGAGAACGCGGTGGAAGCGGTCTCAGGTCAACCGGCCGGCCGACGCAAGGCATCCGTGCGGATCAGCCAGAATCGAGACCGCGTGGCAATCGCGGTGCGTGACTGGGGCGACGGCCTGGACACGCCGCTCGAGGAGGTCTCCACGCGCGGAAGGACCTCCAAGCGCGATCACGCCGGGATCGGCCTCGCGCTCGTGTCCGAGGCGGTCGAGTCGGCGCACGGGTCGATCGTGGCGCGAAGATTGAAGAACGGCACCGTGTTCACGGTGACGCTGCCGTGCGGCTGAGCACCTCGGGGTTGCGCAGGTTCTCGGGCTGCTCGCCGCTCAGCACCCGCGCCACCTCCTCGGCGGCCCGACGCTGCAGCTCCACCAGCGACTCCGCGGAGTGGAAGGCAGTGTGCGGCGTGATGATGGCTCGCGGGTGGTCGCGCAGCGGGTGCTCGGCGGGCAGCGGCTCGGGCTCGGTCACGTCCAGCGCCACGCCCTTGAGCTGCCCGATCTCCAGCGCCCTCACGACGGCGTCGAGGTCGACCAGGCCGCCGCGCGAGGTGTTGATCAGCAGCGGCGAGCGCTTCAGGGCCGCCAGAGCGCTCGCGTCGATCAGATGCGCGGTCTCCTCGGTCAGCGGAGCGTGCAGGGAGACGACATCCGCGTCGGCCAGCGCCTCGTGTAGTGACTCCGCCCAGCTCACACCATCGATCGACGAGCGCTCCGCGTAGGGGTCATACACCACAACCGACAGACCGAAGGCGCGTGCGCGAGCCGCCACGCGCCGTCCGATCGCACCGAGTCCGACGAGCGCGAGCACACGTCCAGCAAGACGATGCACCTCCCTGTCGGGCAGTGGCCAGCCGCCGGCACGCACTTCCGTGTCGTCTCTCACGATCGCGCGCTCGGCCGCCAGCAGCAGCGCGATCGTGTGGTCGGCCACCTCGTCCAGGCAGTAGTCGGGAACGTTGGTGACACAGATGCCGGCGCGCGTGGCCGCGACCATGTCGACGTTGTCACAGCCGATGCCATATCGGGAGATGATCTTGCAGCCACCCTCGGCCGCCGCGCTGATGACGGCGTCCCCCACCTGCGCATAGCACACCAGGATCGCGACGGACCGACGTGCCAGCTCGACGAGCTGCTCCTCGTCGCTGGTCTGTGCGACGAGCAGCTCCAGGCCCAGCGGCTCCAGGACGGCACGCTCGGGCACGAAGTCATGGAAGGGGTGATCTGTCACCAGTACGTTGCCGGCCATCGCAGCCGCAAACGCTAGCCGCAGCCGTAGCGGCTGCCAGCGTTACGGTCTCGACGGGCGGCCGTTACCGGCAGGCTGGCTTCAGGGCTCGTCGATGACGCGGTTGCGCAACGTGCCGATTCCACCGATGTGGGACTCGAGCAGTTGGCCCGCACGGAGCGCGCTGGGCGGGTCGGCAAACCCGCCGCAACCCCACGGGGTGCCCGTGAGCACCATGTCGCCGGGGTTGAGGGGGAAGCAGGCCGAGCAGCTGGCGAGGATCTCGGCGACCGAGAAGATCATCTCGCGCGTGTTCGAATCCTGGACCGTGACCCCGTCGAGGACGGTGGTGATCGGCAGGCTCTGGGGATCGGGAAGCTCCTCGGCGCTCACCAGCGTTGGACCGGTCGGGCAGAACGTGTCGAAGCTCTTCGCGCGCACCCACTGCCCGTCGCTCATCTGCAGGTCGCGCGCTGAGACGTCGTTCGCGACCGTGTACCCGAAGACATGATCCAGGGCGCGCTCCGCCGTGACGTTGCGCATGCGCCGTCCCACCACCACCGCGAGCTCGGTCTCCCAGTCGACGTGGTCGGGCGCCGCGCGCGGGAGCACGATCGCGTCATCGGGGCCGATCACGCAATCGGGGAACTTCGCGAACATCAGCGGCGTCGAGGGCTCGCTCATGCCCGTCTCGCGGATGTGGTCGTGGTAATTGAGGCCGATGGCCACGATCTTGCCCGGGCGCAGCGGCGCCAACGGTGCCGGCGGGGCGTCAAGCTCCAGCACGTCACCCACGCTCCATCGCGTCATGTCCGGCTCCTGCTGGATCGCTGTCAGCAGCGACTCGGCGGCGATGGCGCGCGCCTGCCCGCCCTCGAGTACCACCGGGCGCGCGGTTCCATGTGTGTCACGGATGGTGGCCAGGCGCATCCAGCCATCATGACGGTCGTCTGGAGCGATGGGTGCGTATCGGTCTCGCCGTAGGTACGAATCCAGGCCGGCTCCGAGCGCGATGCTACGTTCGCTTGACCTAGCAGATCGCAGGTAATTAACGGTTAACTCGAGTCAGGATTGGAGTAAGTAATGAGTATTGGCGAGGCTGGCGAGTCGAATGCGGCAAACGCACACACGTTGACCCCAACGGGCAAGGGCCTGGACCTGTCGTTTCTCGGTACGCCTCACGAGTGGTCACCTCGGCGCGTCCTGAGCACAACCTCCACCGATTGGCAGGCGCGGGTTGACTTCGATCGTCTTCGCCGTGACCGGCTGGCTCGCGCTCGCCTGATGATGGAGAAGCACGATCTCGGCGCGCTCGTCTGCTTCGTCGGTGAGAACGTCCGCTACATCACGAGCGTCTTCCAGGGTAACTGGAAGAACAACATCTTCATTCGCTACTGCGTCCTGCCGCGCGATGGAGAGCCGGTGCTGTTCGAGACCGCCGGCTCTGATTTCGAGTGCGCGAAGATCGACGCTCCGTGGCTGGGCGGCAACATTCGGCCGGCGATCACGTGGAAGTGGGCCGAGACCGCCGAGGAGATGATGGTCGGTCGCATGGTCGACTCGGTGGCTGAGGTGCTGCGCGAAGCGGGGGTCGAGAAGGAGCGCATCGGCCTCGACATCTCAGACCCGGCGTCGTTCGAAGCGTTCAAAGCGGCTGGCCTGGAGGTCGTCAGCGCCTGGCCCGCGATGTCGGGCGCGCGCGTCGTCAAGACGCCCGACGAGCTCGAGTGCCTGAAGATCTCCAGCGCATACGGCGACACGTCGTTCTGGAAGATCGAAAACGAATGGCTCAAGCCGGGCGTGAAGGAGAGCTACATCACGGCGAAGGTCAACGAGTACCTGTACGAGAGCGGCTTCGACTTCGTCTACGACATCATCGTGGCCTCGGGCGGCAACACGAGCCCGTACCGGCGCTGGCACACCGACAAGGTGATCAGGCAGGGGGACCTCGTCATCGTCGATCAGAACGCGGTCGGCCCCGGTGGCTACTTCGTGGACTTCGTACGCACGTTCAAGGTCGACGCGCCCTGGACGCCCAAGGAGAAGGATCTCTACAAGGAGTGCTACGAGTCGATGTACGCGGCCATCGAGCAGATGAAGGCCGGCAACACGACGGCCGACGTGGCGGCGAACTTCCCGAAATACGCCGATGACGAGCACCGCACGGTGACTTTGCAGCAGTTCGCTCACTCGATCGGCCTCTCCTTGTACGAGGGCATGTGGATCTCTCGGGCCTACTCGCTCGAGTACCCCGTCGAGCTGGAGGAGAACATGTACTTCGCGTGCGAGACGTTCGCCGGGCATCCAGGCCTGGAGCAGACGGTGCGCCTGGAGGAGAACCTGCTCGTGACCAAGGACGGGCCGATCATGTTCACGCATCACCCGTTCGTCGACGAGCTGCTGTCCTGAGGAGTCGCATTGCCCGCCGCGCTGCCTGGCAGCGCGGCGGGACACGCGTGGGTGGCCTCGCTGGAGCCCACGCGTGTCCCGGGGCCTCAGGGTCAGGGCGCCGCGACCGGCGCCTGCTCTTGAACCGGCTCCTCCTCGGTGGAGATGGGCGCCAGGCGTATCCAATGCGTGCTCGGCCGGGGCAGCAGGTAGATGGCGTAGTACAGGGCCGAGCCCGCGATGATGCACCCGACGATGACGAGGTCCGAGCCCTTCTGCTTGGAGAGGGTCAGGCCGACGCCGATCAGGACCAGCACCACGGGCACGGGCCACAGCGGCATCTTGAACGGTCGCGACATCGTCCTCTGCGTATAGCGACTCACGAGCGCCGAGATCGCCACCAGCACATACAGGACACACAGCACGACGCTCACGAACGTCACCAGCGTGGCGACGTCGGACAGGGCCGTCAGCACGGTGCATGCGACGCCCAGCAGGATGGTCGCCACCCACGGCGTCTTGAACCGCGGGTGAATCGAAGCCAGCCAGCCGTTGATCGGCTGGGGATATGCGTTGTCTCGCGCCGAGCTGTAGACCACTCGTCCCATGGCCAGCACCGACGCGATGATCGCGTTGAACAGCGCGATCGCCACGCCGACGCTGATGGCGTCGTTCAGCGTGCTGCCCCCGTCCGCGTTCAGGACGTAGCTGATCGGCGCGCTCGAGTTGACCATCGCCGACAGCGAGGGGGCGCCCAGCACGATCGCGATCACCGCCGCGAGCTCGGTCACGACGGCGATGGCGACGGCGGCCATGACCACGCGCCCGACGTCGCGCCTGGTGCCGCGGGTCTCCTCGGAGAAGACGACAGCGGTGTCGAACCCGTTGTAGGCGAACAGCGCGATCGCGATGCCGGATATCACCCCGGTCGCGCCGACCGATATCTGGTGCCCCTGCGCGTTGTAGGAGTGCAGGCTCCACAGGGTGCTCACCGGCTGGTGCGCGTGGGACAGCCCCACGACCACCACGACGACGATGACCAGGAGCTCCAGAGCCAGGAACGCTCCGGTGACCAGCGCGCCGAAGCGAATGCCGAACACGCTCACCACCGTCGCCACGATGGTCATCACGCAGCCGATCAGCGTCACGTTGACCGAGCCCCAGATGGGCTGCAGGTAGATGCCGAAGATCAGCGCAGCCGCGCTGATGGTGAAGATGACCAGTGTCATGAAGAGGATGAAGGCGATGAAGCCCACCGGTCGGCCGAGCACCCGCATGTCGATCGAGTACTGCCCGCCGACGACCGGGAACGACGATCCCAGCTCGGCGAAGCAGTAGGCCGCGGCCACCGCGGCGATGGCCGCGAGCGCGAAGCTCGCGAACGTCGCGGTGCCGGTCAGCGTGAGAAGCACGGACGCTGTCAGGAACAGCGAGACCGTCGGCGTGAGAAACGACAGTGTGAGCCCCAGATTCCCGACGGTGCTGAGACTTCTGCTGAGTTGCTGCGTATAGGACTTCGTTGGTTGGCTGCTCATATAGACCCCTCCCCGAGTAGTTGTGTTACGGCCAGGCGGTCGATGTCCCCGGTGCCCGCGCGCGATTATGCACTATACATGACATATTACGTGCCTGCGCGGGGGTCGAGGACGGGGAGGATCAGCGCCGAGGGTCGATCGCGGTCGTGATAGATGCGCTGCGTTGCGGATTGGAGATCGCCGAAGCGGGCCGTGTTCGGGTGCGCCCGCGCGTTGGCGTTGCGGCTGTAGCGGGGGAAGCTGCTGCTGGCGACCTCGAGCCTGATCCGATGCCCCGCCCGGAAGCACCAGCGGATGGGGCCGAGCTCCAGCGCGAAGCGGTGGACGCTGTCCGGCTCGAGCAGGCTCTCCGGCTCCTGCACCCGCCGATGGCGAGCGCGCACGATGCCCTCGACGACGTTGATCGCCGCGCCGTCGGGCTGGACGTCGACCAGCTTGCCCGTGAAGTCCGTGTCGAGCGCCGACGTCGCCGCCCACAGGAGCAGCGTCACGTCTCCGCCGATCTCGAGCGGCTCCTCGAGCGCCGCGGAGCTGTAGACGAGCACGTCGTTGCGCTCCTCCACCGACCGCTGGTCGCTGAACCCGATCGGCGCGATCTCCGGGTTACAACACGAGCGCCCGCCCACGCTCGGCACCGGGTTCCTGGGGTCGTACACGAACACGTCGAAAGGCTCGCCCGCCGGCGCCTGCGGCGCGAGCGCGCCGTCCCCGAAGCGCGAGTTCGCTCGACCGTCGCTGTGCAGGTGCCACGACGTCAGCTCGCAGGCCGGCGGCCACGCCCGCATGCTCGTCCAGCGGTTGCTGCCCATCGTGAACACCCGGGCGGCGTCCTCGCGCGGGCCCACGGCGCCAGCCGTCTGCTCCGTGCTCGCCGGCCGCTCGGAGCCCGTCTTCAGCCAGCGGTCGAACCAATCGAGCTGAAGCGAGTTGACGTCGCCGAAGTCCTGGTCGTCTCCCTGCTCAGGCGGTGACCACGGGATCCAGGGCATGTGCATCCACGGACCGATCACCAGCCGCTGCTCGGCGGCGCCGGCGTTGGCCAGCGTGGAGAAGCTCGCGAGCGTGCCGGCGATGAAGACGTCCGACCAGCCGCCGATGTGCAGGCCGGGTACCGACACGGTCGACAGGGTCTGCTCGCCGGTCCGCTGCGACCAGAACTCGTCGCGCCACGGGTGCGCCAGCCAGTCGTGGACGTAGGGCGCGGCCGCCCGCGGCAGGGCGGGGTGCTCGCAGACGGGAAGATGCCAGTAGGAGTCGGGCAGCTCACGCGCGAGCGCGTGCAACCGCTCCTCGAGATCCGGGTCGCCCAACCGTCGCGCCGACTCGGTGACCAGGTCGCCGGCTCCCCAGCTGGCGAGAAAGGCCCACGACAAGGCGCCTCCGGGGTAGATCCAATCGCCGTACACGTCCAGGCTCGAGAAGGCCGGGGCGATCGCTCGTAGGTGCGGGGGGGCCAGCGCGGCGGCCTGAAGCTGCAGGCCGCCGGCGTAGGAGAAGCCGTACATCCCGACCGCGCCGCTCGCTCCAGGCAGCTCCGCGGCCCACTCGACCGTGTCGTAGCCGTCCGCCGCCTCGTCGACCCACGGAGAGAACTCTCCTTCGGACTTGAAGCGGCCGCGCGTGTCCTGGACGACCACGATGTACCCGTGGCTCGCGTACCAGTACGGGTGGGCGAACACGATCGTCTGGGCGGCCTCCTTGCCGTAGGGCACCCGCATGACCAGGACCGGGTGCGGGCCCTGGCCCGCGGGGTGGTACACGTCCGCGGACAGCAGGACCCCGTCGCGCATCGGCACGGGGACGTCTCGCCTGACCGTCGGCTCCCCCGATGGGAGTGCTGTATAGCCATCGCTATCGGTTCGCGCAAATGCACTCACGCCACGGGAGTGCTGTATAGCCATCGCTATCGGTTCTCGCAAGTGCGAGGGCAAGTGCAAGTGCATTCAGCCATCGGCGGCGTGCCGGGTGCGGCTCACGCGCTCGCTGCGGCCGGAATCTCGAGTCCCACGACCTCGCTGGCCCACACGTCGATCAGCCCGAGCGAGCAGATCTTCAGCTTGCCGATGACCACCGGCAGGCCGAGGAACGCGAGCGTATGGAACGGCGCCGACAGCTCGCTGCCGAGCGAGCGGATCGCCTCGATCGCCGCCTCGATCTGCGCCACGAGCTCCTCGGCGGGCCGATCGGAGAGCAGGCCGTAGAGCGGGAGCGGCACGCTCGCCAGCACCTGTCCGTCACGCACGACGGCAAAGCCGCCTCCCATCTCGGCGACGGTGCTCGCGACCGTGGCCATGTCGTGGTCGTCGGCGCCCACCGCGATCAGGTTCTGGCAGTGGGGGTTGTATGTCGAGGCCACGGCGCCGGCGCGCAGGCCGTAGCCGCTGACGAAGCCGAGCCCGACGAGCCCCGTCTTGCCGTGGCGCTCGAACGAGGCCACCTTGTTGACGGCGCTCGCGGGCTCGGGCACGTACACGCCATCACGAACGGGCAACTCCATGTGCAGCTCGTCGGTGATCAGGGATCCGTCGCTGACCTCGATCACGCGAACGAGCGCGCCGCCCGGACTCGCGGGGATCGCGAAGGTCTGGGCCGTGGGGGTGGCGGCGAGCTTGACCGTCTGTCGCACCTCCGCGGGGTACTCGGGGATCGCCACCGGCCCGCGGTATTCGCCCTCGGCGACGACCACCCGCCCCTTGGCGATCACGTCGGTGATCGCGAAGCGCTCGAGCGGCTCCGCGACCAGGCACAGGTCGGCCTGCTTGCCCGGCGCCACCGATCCGAGCCAGCGCTCGACGCCCAGCGTCTCGGCGGCGTTGAGCGATCCCATGCGAATCGCGTCGATCGCGGGCACGCCCGCCTCGATCGCCAGCCGTACGCAGTAGTCGATGTCGCCGCGTCGCAGCAGGTCGACCGGCGAGAGCAGGTCCGAGCAGAAGGAGAACCTGCGCGGGTCCAGGCCGGCGCGCGTGATCGCCGGCAGGCAGTTGACCACGTCTGAGACGCCGGAGCCCTCCCGCAGCACGATGCGCACGCCGGCGCGCGCCTTCTCGATCACCTCGTCGGGATCGACGCACTCGTGGTCGTCGAGATATCCGCCGTAGGCGGCCCACGCGGCGGCGTCGCGTCCGCGCACCTCCGACGCGTGGCCGCACAGGATCTTGCCGAGATCGCGTGCCAGCTCCATCAGCTCCAGCATCACCTCGTCGCGGCCCAGCACGAAGCCGGCGAAGCACTCGTTGACGCCGATGCACTCGGGCCAGGCGAGCATCGCGCGCATGTCCTCGGCGGTCAGCGAGCCGGTGTGCAAGAACGGCTGGTCCTGGTAGAAGGCGGGCATCGGCAGCGTCCACAGGACGTTCATCGGAAGCGCCTTGGCGAGCTGGAGCTGCAGCTGGATCGCGCTGCGCCCGGCGACGACGGCTTCGCCGTAGAAGTCCGTGGCGATCGTCGTGACGCCGTGGGTGAGCATCGCCGGCGCGAGCGCCGCCGGGGTCAGATGCGTCTCGTAGGTGTGCAGGTGCTCGTCGATCAGGCCGGGGACGATGTGCTTGGCGTCGGCGCGCACGCGGATCGTGTCGGCGCCGATCATCCCGTCCACGGACCCGGTGGCGGCGATCGTGTCGCCGACGATGGCGACGTCGGCGGGGTAGATCTCGCCGGTCAGGACGTTGACGAGCGTGCCACCCTCCACGACCAGGTCCGCCGGCGAGCGCCCGAGGGCGACGTCGAGCAGCGCGCTCCTACTCACGGACGGCCCCTCCGCGCTCACCGGTCTCCAGCGCGGATGGACCGTGATCGGCGGTCGCGAGCTCGTCGTCGAGGCCGAAAAGACGCGCGGGGTTGGCTTCGGTGATCCGCTGCACGAGTGACGGGTCGACCGCCTCGCGCACCATCCGGCACGGGTCCTGGAGGGCCATGTCGAACGGCAGGTCGGTGCCGAGCACGACCTGGTCGATGCCCACACGCGAGACGAGGTAGGCCAGCGCCTGGGCGTCGTGTGTGATCACGTCGAACCACAGCTGGTCGAGGAAGCTCCACGGGTCCGCCGGCGCCTGCGCCAGCTCCGGACGCACCGTCGTCGCGTGCTTCAGGCGTCCGGCCTGGTAGGGGAAATAGCCGCCACCGTGCAACAGCAGGATCTTCAGCCCGGGATGGCGCTCGAGCACGCCGGCGGCGATCAGCCGCTTGATCGCGATCGTGGTCTCCAGCGGCATCCCGATCACGTTGCCGAAGTAGAAGCGGTCGAATGCGGCGATCTTGGTGTAGGTGGGGTCGGGATGGATCATCACCGGCGTCGCCAGCCGCTCGGCCGCGGCCCAGAATGGCTCGAACTCGGGCTCGTCAAGCCTGCGTCCGGCGATCGAGGAGCCGATCTCGACGCCCACGCAGCCACGCTCGCCGGTGGCCCGCTCGAGCATCCGCGCGGCAATGTCCGGAGCCTGCATCGGCACATGCGCCATCCACCACAGCCGATCGGGGGCGGCCGCATGGAACTCCGCCATGCCGCCGTTCGCCGTCTCGCACAGCACCTGCGCGAGCTCGGGCTCGGTCTCGTAGTAGAAGATCGGTGGGGCGACGGACAGGACGGCGCGCTCGACGCCGTTGCCATCGAGCTCCGCGAGCTTCGCGTCGATCTCCACGAACGCCGGCGCGAGGTCGAAGTCGACGTGGTTGCCGCCGTGCCAGCGCCCGTCGCGGACCTCGACCCCGTAGCTGGGAACGGAGCGCAGGAGCTCGATGACAGCGGCGGGTATCGCGTGGTTGTGGACGTCCGTGATCACAGGGCACGAATATACAATGCATTCATCGCATTGTCAATCGATCGCGCGACCGTCCCACGGCACGACGGTGGCCGCGACCAGTAGCGCCGTCGGCTACAGCGAGGCGACGTCGACGTCTCGCGCCGAGGTCTTCGCCTCGAGCTCGTCGATCGTTTCGAGGATCTCGCCCACCGACGCCTGGAGGTGGGCTCGCCCGGCCGCGCGCGCGCGCTCGACGTCGCGGCTGCGACAGGCCGCGAGGATCTCGAGGTGATGCTGGTCCATCTCCCTGCGCCGTGCCGCGCGGCTGACGTGCATGCGGATGTACATCGAGCACGCCTCGCGCTGGCTGATGATGACCGCCGAGAGCCGCTCGTTCTCCGCGGCCTCGTACATGACGACGTGGAAACGCTCGTTCAGCTCCATCCACTCCTCGACGTCGTCGGTCGCGCGCATCGCGGTGAGCACCTCGTCGAGCTCGTCGAGCCGCTCCTCGGTGAGCCGCGGCGTGGCCTTCTCGATCGCGAGCATCTCGAGCACCTCGCGGATCTCGTAGGCGTTGCGCACGTCGTCGCGGGTGGGCATGAACACGACGGTGCCGCGATAGCGATCGCTGCGCACCAGCCCCTCGGCGGCGAGCAGCGCGAACGCCTCACGGACGGGGGTGGTCGAGACGCCGAAGCGCTTCGCGACGTCGTTCTGGCGCAGCGGCGTTCCGGGCGCCAGGCGTCCGTTCTGGATCTCTTCGCGAAGGCGCGCGGAGACAGCCTCCGTAACCGTCCGCGGGTGCAGCGCATCGACGTCTGCCTTCATGGGCTACCTGGATAGTAGTTCATGCATTATGTGCACGCCCACCAGTCAGGATCGGCGAGCTCGTGGCGACTACCACCTCAGGGCTCCGCGCCCCAGTAGCTGGCCATCGCGCAGGAGATCGTGCAGCCGCTCCACGTCCTTCCAGCCGGCGGTCTCCGTCACGATCGGCCGAACGCGACCGGCGGCGACGTGCTCGGCGGCGAGCAGCAGCTCGTGTCGAGTCGCATAGCGCGATCCGATAACGGCATGGCCGCCGAGGACCACGTCGCGTGGCGAGAGCGAGAACGCGACGTCGCGGAAGGTCGTCAGGAGCACGAGCCGGCCGCCCGCGGCGAGCGCGCTCATCGACCACTCCAGGCTGGCGCGGCTCCCGACCGGGTCGACGACCACGTCCGCCCGCTCGCCCCAGCCGCGGGGGAGGCGCACGTCGGTGAAGTCGCAGGAGTCGACCGCCTCCACGCCGAGCTCGCCTTCGAGCGCCGCGAGCTTGGCTCGATCGGCCTCCAGGCCGGCGACCCGGGCGCCGTGCAGCCGCGCGACCTGTGCCATGTGCACGCCCACGCCGCCGCCGGCGCCGATCACCGCCACCCGCTCGCCCGGTGCGATCGCCGCGCGATGGGCCACGTGCACGGGCGTCGCGATCGCGTCGGGGATCGCCGTCGCGAGCACGGGGTCGATCGCGCCCGGAAGCCGCACCGCGTTGCGCGCGGGCAGCACCGCGAGCTCGGCGTATCCGCCGTCGCGGTCCACGCCGACGTAGCCGGCCAGCTCCCGGCACAGCGGCTCGCGGCAGCCGAGGCATTCGGGGCAGCGCCCGCAGAACAGGTAGAAGAAGGCCATCACGCGCTCGCCGGCCCGACCGGGGTCGACACCCGGGCCCGTCTCGATCACGGTGCCCACGAGCTCGTGGCCCGGCACTCGCGGCAGGTTGCCGGGCTTGTCGCCGAGATCGCCGCGGATGCAGTTGAGCACGGTGAGGCCCACCCCGCACGCCTCCACGCGCACGAGCAGCTCGCCGTCTCCCGGTCGCGGATCGGGAAGCTCGCCGCGCTGGAGCGGGCCGCCCCAGAGGTCGATCCAGCGCGCCCTCATGCGCTCGGACAGACTCCGGCGGAACGCCCCAGGCGCCCGCGGTCAGTTGAGCCGCTTCGGTGCATCCGAGTCATACCAGCTCATCGGCTGATCCTCGAGGGAGACCCACGCGCTCTTGACCTCCGTGAACATCCGTATCGCCTCCCAGCCGTTCTCGCGACCGTATCCGGAGAGCCCGAAGCCGCCCCACGGTGAGGCGGGGTCGATGCGGTGGTAGTCGTTGACCCACGCGACCCCCGCGCGCAGAGCCGCGAGGGTTCGGTGCGCGCGGGCGACGTCACGGGTCCACACCGCCGCCCCGAGGCCGTACCGCAGCGAGTTGGCGATCGCGACCGCCTCCTCCTCGTCGTCGAACGGGATCAACGTGACGACCGGGCCGAAGATCTCCTCCGTGGCCGCGCGGATGCTGTGATCGTCGGTCCACAGGAGGGTGGGGGCGACGAACGCGGCGCTCACCAGCCCGTCCGCGAGCCGCGGAGGCTCCGCTCCGCCGGCCAGCAGCTCGGCTCCGGCGTCGAGCGCGTCGGTGATGTGCGCGCGGATGCGCGTCGCCGCGTCCTGCGTGATCACGGGCCCCATCTGCGTGTCCGGATCGATCGGGTCGCCGAGGCGGATGCGCCGCACGCGATCGGCGACCTGCTCCGCCACCTGCCGCGCCACCGAGCGCTGGACGAGCAGCCGCGAGCCGGAGACGCACGATTGGCCCTGCGCGATGTAGCCCGCGAACACCGCTCCGGCGGCCGCCCGCGCGAGGTCGGCGTCCGCGAAGACGATGTTCGCCGCCTTGCCGCCCAGCTCGAAGCCCAGGCGCTTCATCGTCGGGGCGGCCGCCGTCGCCACCGCCACGCCTGTGGCGGTCGAGCCGGTCACGTCGACGCGATCGACGTCCGGATGGCGGGCCAGCGCCGCGCCCGCCTGGCCCTGTCCGGTGACGACGTTGAGCACGCCCGGCGGCAGGCCGGCGTCGATCGCCAGGCGGCCGAGCTCGAGCACCGACAGGGGAGCGAGCTCCGATGGCTTGGCCACGACCACGTTGCCGCACGCGAGCGCCGGCGCGATCTTCTTGGTCGCGATCAACATCGGGTGGTTCCACGAGGTGATCGCCCCGCACACGCCCACGGGCACGCGCCGCGTGTAGTTCAGGTATGGCCCTTCGACGGGGATCGTCTCGCCCTCGATCTTGCCGGCGAATCCCGCGAAATAGCGAAACCAGCGCGCCACGATCCCGGACTGGGAGCTGGTCTCGCGCAGCGGCCGTCCGTTGTCGCGCGCCTCGATCTGGGCGATGCGCTCACCCTGCGCGTCGAGCAGGTCGGCGAGTCGGTTCAGCAGGCGGGCGCGCTCGACGTCGCCGAGTCGCGACCATGCGGGGAGCGCGTCGCGCGCGCTGCGCACCGCGCGCTCGACGTCCTGCGCGTCGCCGTCCGGGAGCGTCGCGAGCAGCTGCCCGGTCGCCGGGTTGCGGTCCTCGAAGCGCCGTCCGGACGCGGCCGCGACGGACTCGCCGGCGATCAGCATGCCGGGGGCGGGGATCTCGCCCGGCAGCCCGGACCCGTGATCGAAGCTCTGCTGCGTGCTCACAGCATCACCCGTCCGCCGGCCACGTCGAGCGTGACGCCGGTGAGCCATTCGGCCGAGCTCGACACCAGGAACAGCGTCGCCAGCGCGCAGTCCTCCGGGGTTCCGATGCGGCCCAGGGGCGACATCGCCGCGGTGCGCGCGATCGTGTCCTCATCCATGATCCGCGCAGCGCGCTCGGACAGGATCGTGGCCGGCGCGATCGCGTTCACGCGGATGCCGTGGCGCCCGAGCTCGATGGCGGTGTGGCGCGTGAACTGGATCACCCCGGCCTTCGACGCCGCGTAGGACGCCGTCAGCAGCTTGTCGAGCAGGCGCCCGCCGTTGGAGGCCATCGTCACGATGCTGCCCGCCCGCCGCTCGATCATGTCCGGCAGGAACGCCTTGACCGTGAGGAAGCACGAGGTGAGGTTGCCCTCGACGACCGAGCGCCACTCCTCCTCGGTTATATCCTCGATCGCCGTGAAGGACTCGAAGCCGCCGGCGTACGTGAGCAGGATGTCGGGAGGCCCGAACGATGCGTGCGCCTCATCGCGCAGGCGCTCGAGCGCACGGCTGTCGGTGCAGTCCGCGGCGACGCCGATCGCCTCCGCGCCGGCGTCACGCAGCTCGGCGACCAGCGCGTCGATTCCCGCCCGCGCGCGGCCGTTGACGACGACGCGCACGCCGTTGGCGGCCAGCATGCGGCAGCAGGCCGCGCCGATTCCCTGCGAGCCTCCGGTCACCACCGCCACCTTGCCCGCTAGATCGGGATAGGTGGGAATCGCTCTCTCCCCGCCGGCCAGCGTCAAGCCTCAACTCCTCACGTCGAAGATCTCTTGGGGCGCCGCCTTGGTTCGACGCACAATGTATAATGTACCATACTGCGATCGATCGCCGTGACCAAGACTCGCGGCGCAAGGAGGACACATGCCAGACACCGCTGAGCCGCGGCATTTCCAGATCCACGTCAAAGACGTTCCGTCGGCGGCTGTGACCGCGGAGGACGGCTGGCAGAGCGTGGACATCCGCTGGATGGTCGGGAACGAGAAAGCCGGCTCGAAGGCAGGGTCGGACGAGATCTGCTTCTGGCGCACCAGGTTTCAGCCGGGGGCGGCGCACGCGCGCCACTACCACCCCAACGCCGCGGAGGCGTTCTTCATCATCCGCGGCCGTGGCGCGGCGGGAACCGGCGACGAGGAGCACGAGGTGCTGCCGGGGACGGCCCTGTACATCCCCGCGGGCGTCGTCCACTGGTTCCGCAACGCCGGCGACGAAGAGCTCGAGCTGGTCGGATGCTACGCGCCGGGTGGCAGTCTCGAGGACGCCGGCTATGTGTTCGTGGGCGATGTCACGAGCGAGTACCGGCAGGTCGTATAGCGGGTGCGCCGCGGTGTGAGCGCGTAGGGCGCGGCCGAGCATTTGCCGGTCAGGGCGCGCTGACGTCGGGGAAGTGCTCGGCGCAGTGCTCGCGCAGCGCCCGGCGCACCCACGCGCGCTCCTGCGGTGAGGCCACGCGAAAGCGCGCCAGCAGCTCGCGCTGGCGCTCGATCGGCGCGCCGGCGATGACCCAGCGCACGGCCAGGCGCTCGAACAGCAGCTCGCCCGCGCGCTGCCACGCGTCCTCCTGCGTGGCAGCCGCGCGAGCGTCGCCGGCGCCCGACAGCGCCCGCGCGTACTCGCGCCGGGCGCCGGGCGTGAGCGAGCCGCGCAGCGTGAGCACGTTGCCGTCAGCGTCGGTGTAGTCGCTGTCGGGCGCGGTGAGCTGCTCGCGGCGCTCGTTGCGGCGGGCGCGCCTACCCACGCTCAGCCCGCGTCGGCGGCCCGTTCGAGCTGGCTGCGCACGTCGCCGGTGACGGGCTTGGCGTGCCCGGGCCACGCGGCCGCGGGCTCGAGCGCGGCGAGCTTGCGGATGCTCGCGCGCGCCTGCTCGGTGTCGAAGTTGTACAGCGCCATGGGCAGTCGCGGCGGGCAGTCGCGGCCCCATATGTCGAGCGTGTAGAAGCAGTCGCTGCTCAGCGCCAGGCGGTCGGACTCGCGCCACAGCCCGATCTGGCCGGGCGCGTGGCCGGGGAGCTCGATCACGCTGAACCCGGCCACCTCGTCGCCCTCGCTGAGCGTGCCGGAGATGCTGACGGGACCGCCGTCCCAGGCGTAGCGGTGCAGCAGGCGGTGGAGCTGGCGGTGCGGCGTGGGCAGGCCGGCGAGGCCGTGCGGCCAGTAGCGAAAGCCGCCGCTGCCCTGCGCGTCCTGGACCTCGTCGGGGTGGCACAGGACGGGCACGCCCAGCGCGGGCGCGACGCCGCGGTGGTCGGTGTGCCCGTGACCGAGCACCACGCGGCGGATGCCGCCGAGCTTGGCCCCGGCGCTGGCGACCGCGCGGGCCATCGTGCGCGCGCCGGCGTCGAACAGCGTCACACCGCCGTCGTCCTCGATCAGGTACACGTTGCAGCGCGCCGGGTGGCCCTGCACCACCCACACGCCCTCGGCCACCAGCTCCGCGTCGCCGGCGCCGAGGCGGGCGCTGAGGCGGGTCTTGGCGTTGAACGCGTGCGTCATCCGCGCTTCCGCGGTCGAGCCCTGCGCGGGCATCATCCCGATCTGGCGCGCGAACGTCATCGAGTCGGTGAACGCGTCGTTGCTCTGGATCAGCCCGTCGCTGACGGTCAGCAGGTCGAAGCCTTCGAGCTCGATCGGCGTGCCCGTGGGCGCCACGCCGTTGAAGCTCTCGGGGCCGGCGAACGTGCCGGTGAGGCGCCAGTGCACGCCGCAGCGCTCCCCCTCGGTGGTCGTCGAGACGACCTGCATGCTGAGGTCGGGCACCGCGCCGATGAGCCCGCCGATGAGCTCGCGCACGCCCTCCGGCGCGAGCACGTCGAGGAGGCCGCGCACGTTCTCGCGCCCTCCCTGCGCCCACAGCGACACCGCGTCCTCCAGCTGCTTGGCGTCGATCGCCGCGAAGTAGCGACGCGCGACGGTCTCGGCCTTGCTGCCGGTGATGCGTTTGCGCGTGGCCGCCGCCTGCTGCATGTTCGCGGCGACCTCCTGCACCTTGGTGCTCGCCTCGGTTGCGCTCTCCCGATCGGCCATGCCGCCTCCCTTTCACGCCGCAGAACGCCTGTAGTCTAGTCTGCGCCCCATGCCCGAGGTGCTGAGCAAGCGCGAGCTCGGCCGCGGTGAGCGCGTGCTTCCGGGCGTGTTCCGGCTGCGGCTGCCGCTGCCGTGGCCGGGCGTTCCCCACTGCAACGCGTGGGCGGTCGCCTACGAGGACGGCTTCGTGCTGTTCGACACGGGCATGCACCAGCCGGATTCGCTGATGCACCTGGAGCGAGCGCTGGCGATGTGCAACCTGCGCCTGGAGCAGGCGCGGCTGGTGGTTTGCACGCACGCGCACACCGACCACTGCGGGCAGGCGGCGACGGTCGTCGAGCGGGCCGGTTGCGAGGTGTGGATGCACCCCAACCACGAGCACCTCAACCGCATGGTCGAGGATCCCGACGCGGTGTTCGCGCGGCGCCTGGAGATAGCCCGCCAGAGCGGCGTGCCGGAGGAGCCGCTGCGCCGCTACGCGGCCGAGCGCAGCGGGCGCGAATCGGGGATCGCCGGGCCGATCACGCCCGATCGGGACCTGGTGAACGGCGTGAGCGTCGCGAGCGACCTGGGCGCGTGGGTCGTGTACGAGACGCCCGGGCACTCGCCGTCGCACGTGTGCCTGTTCCAGCCCGAGCGTCGCCTGTTGATCTCCGGGGACCACCTGCTGGGGCGCATCTCGCTGTACTTCGACTACGGCTACACGCCCGACCCGGTGGGCGAGTTCCTGGGCTCGCTGGACGTCGTGCAGCGGCTGGGCGCGCGCCTGTGCCTGCCCGGGCACGGACGCACGTTCGCGGACGTGCACGCGCACATCCAGGGCAATCGCACGCTGGTGGACGAGCGCCTGACGCGCGTGCGCGAGGCGCTGGACGGGCGCGAGCTGACGGCCTTCGAGGTAGTTCCGCACGTATACGGAGACAGGCTGTCGGAGCAGAACGCGCACTGGCTGCTGACGGAGATCCTCTCCTACCTGACGCACCTGCAGGCCTTGGGCGAGGCCAGGCGCATTCCCGGACCCTCGTCCGCGGCGGGAGAGCCCGAGCGGTGGACTGCATAATCAGCGGATGCGCATAGATCAGATCCTGGCGGCCGGCGAGCCGGCGTTCTCGTTCGAGTTCTTCCCGCCGAAAACCCCAGACGGTGAGCGCAACCTGTACGCGGCGCTGTCCGAGCTGAAGACGCTGGAGCCGTCGTTCGTGTCGGTCACGTACGGCGCGGGCGGCTCCACTCGGGAGAAGACGATCGAGATCGTCAAGCGGATCCGCGAGGAGTACGGCCTGGAGGCAATGGCCCACTTCACGTGCGTGGGCGCCACCGAGGAGCAGTTGCGCACGACGCTCGACGAGATGCGCGCGGCCGGCATCGACAACGTGCTCGCCCTGCGCGGCGACCCGCCCGCAGGGCAGGAGATCTGGATCAAGACGGACGGCGGCCTGGAGTACTCGCGCGATCTGGTCGCGCTCATCGCGGACGATTACCCGTTTGCGATTGGGGCCGCGTGCTTCCCGGAGACCCACATCCATGCTGAGAGTCCCGAGGCCGATCTGCGCCACCTGGCCGAGAAGGTCGACGCGGGCGTCCACTTCCTGATCACGCAGCTGTTCTTCGACAACGCCGTGTACTTCGACTTCGTCAGGCGCGCGCGGGCGGCGGGGATCGAGGTGCCGATCATCCCTGGCATCATGCCGATCACGCGCGTCGGCCAGGTCGAGCGCATGGCCAGCATGTGCGGCGCGTCGATCCCCGCCGCGCTGCGCGGCGAGCTGCACGCGCGCGGGGAGGACCCCGAGGCGGTGCTCGACTTCGGCGTCGCCTACGCGACGCTGCAGTGCGCCGAGCTGCTCGCGGCGGGCGCGCCGGGGGTCCACTTCTACACGCTCAACCGCTCGCCCGCCACGCGCGCGATCCTCAGCGCGCTGAAGCTCGCCAAGCCGTGGGAGCGGGCCGTCTACCCGGACTCGATCGCCAGCTCGCGGGCATAGTCGCGCTGGCGCTCGTACGCGGCGTCGACGATCGCGCACACCTGCGACGGCTCGCTCACCCGGTGCAGCATCGTGAGGTCGCCGGCGTCGATCCGACCGTCGGCCAGCGCCCGCTCGCGCAGCCACTCGAGCAGGCCGTCCCACTCGCCGTCGCCCAGCAGGATCGCCGGGAAGTGGCGGATCGTGTGTGTCTGGATCAGCGTCAGCGACTCGAACAGCTCGTCCAACGTTCCGAAGCCTCCGGGGCAGATCACGAACGCGCACGCGTAGCGGACGAACATCACCTTGCGCGCGAAGAAGTGGCGGAAGCGCAGCCCGATGTCGAGGTACGGGTTGAGCGCCTGCTCGCGCGGCAGCTCGATGTTGCAGCCGATCGACAGCGCGCCCGCGTCCCGTGCCCCGCGGTTGGCCGCCTCCATGATCCCGGGCCCGCCGCCGGTGATGATCGCGTAGCCGGAGCGCCCGAGCGCCGCCCCGACCTCGCGGGCGAGCGCGTAGTTGGTGTGATCCGCAGGCGTGCGCGCCGACCCGAACACGGTGACCGCGCGCCCGACGCCCGCGAGCGCGTCGAAGCCGCGTGCGAACTCGGAGGCGATGTCGCGGATGCGCTCCGCGTCCGCCGCGCGGACGTCCGCTGACTCCTGCTCCAGCCACAGGAACAGCTCCTCGTCGAAGGTCTGCGCGTCGGCGTCCGGCTGCTCGCTCTGGCTCACGGCGCAAGCGTACGCGCTGCGGATGCCCACGGCTGCACGCGACCCCGATGGCCGAACTGGCGCCGATCATGCCGCACAGCACGCCCGGTCGGGTGCGTACCCTGGGCGGATGGCCGAGCCACTCAGGCGCGAGACTCCAGAGATCCCGTACACCATCCGGCGCTCGAACCGCGCGCGGCATGTACGCGTGAACGTACACGCGCACACCGGCGTGGAGGTGGTGCTCCCCGCCCGTGCATCCGAGCGTGCCGCGGCGCTCGCCGTGCGCGAGTTGCGCCCGTGGATCGAGACTCGCCTGCAGGAGGCCCAGCAGGCGCTCGCGCACGTCGCCGCGCGGGCAGGCACCGTCCCGTACCTGGGCACCACGCTGCAGCTGGTCGCGCAGCCCGGCCGCACGCGCGTGCACCGCGACGGCGCGCGGCTGCTGGTGCCCGCCGGGGACCACCGCCCAGCGCTGGAGCGCTTCTACCGGCGTGCCGCCCGCGCCGAGATCGCGCCGCGTCTGGACCGCGCGACCGCGCTCGCCGGGTCCAGCTACACCGCCCTGGACATCCGCGCGCAGCGCACCCGCTGGGCCTCATGCTCGGCGCGCGGGCGGATGAGCTTCAACTGGCGCCTGCTGCTCGCGCCCGAGCGCGTGCTCGAATACGTCGTCTGGCACGAGGTCTGCCACCTGGAGATCCTCGACCACTCGCCGCGCTTCTGGGCGCTTGTGGAGCGCCGCTGGCCCGGCTACCGCGAGGACCGCCAGTGGCTCAGCCGCCACGGCGCGACGCTCGTGCTTTGAGTTAACGATTCAACGTGGTGTATAGCCATCGCTATACACCACGTCTAAGAGGAGTTATAGAGCTGGCGCCCGGGGGTGTCGGCTAGGGGCCGGTGCTCCGCGGTGTCGGCTAGGGGCCGGCGCCGCTCGGGCGTCAGCCGCGCTGCGCGATCGGCACGTAGTCGAGGTCGCGCTCGCCGGTGTAGATCTGGCGGGGGCGGGCGATCTTCTGCTCGGGGTCCTCGACCATCTCCTTCCACTGCGCGATCCAGCCGCTGGTGCGCCCGATCGCGAACATCACCGGGAACATGGCCACGGGCAGGCCGAGCGCCTCGTAGATCAGGCCTGAGTAGAAGTCGACGTTGGGGTAGAGCTTGCGCGAGGTGAAGTAGTCGTCGTCGAGCGCGCGCTTCTCCAGCTCGGTGGCGACGTCCAGCAGCGGGCTCTTGCCGCGCACCTCGAACACGTCGTCGAGGTATTTGCGGATGATCCGCGCGCGCGGATCGTAGTTCTTGTACACGCGGTGGCCGAAGCCCATCAGGCGCTCGTTGCCGGCCTTGACGCCCTCGAGGAAGTCGGGGATGTTCTCGACCTTCTCGATGCGCGCGAGCATCCGCAGCGCCTGCTCGTTGGCCCCGCCGTGCAGCGGGCCGTACAGCGCGGCGACGCCGGCGGCGACGGCCGAGTAGGGGTCCACCTGGGTCGAGCCGACCGAGCGCACGGCGCTGGTGGAGGCGTTCTGTTCGTGGTCGGCGTGGAGGATGAAGAGGACGTCCAGCGCGCGTACCAGCCGAGGATCGGGCTCGTACTTGAGCTCGGTCATTTTGTACATCATCCCCAGGAAGTTGCCCGCGTAGTCCAGGTCGTTGTCGGGATAGACGTAGGGCTGGCCCATGTTGTGGCGGAAGGCGAAAGCCGCGAGCGTCGGCATCTTGGCCAGCAGGCGGATGATCTGGATCGCCCGCACGCGCTCCTCGTGGATCTTGTTGGCGTCGGGGTAGAAGGTCGAGAGCGCGCCGACCGAGGCGACCAGCATCCCCATCGGGTTCGCGT
>DATHPE010000011.1:0-18790 GCA_035484215.1 Solirubrobacteraceae bacterium
CAACCCACCAGACCTACCAGACCCACCACAACCAGCCACCACCACACACACAACACACAACACACACACCACACCAACACGACCAACCAACCCACGACCAACCATCACACCTCCAAACCAACGCCAACAACACAACAACACACACCACAAACCACGCCAACGCGCAGTCAGTCACGGCACGCGAGGCCAGCACAAACACCAGCCCCGCGCACCACAACAACTCAAAACACTACTACCTAGCTACGTTATGATTTCCGCCGTAGCCGATAACGGGTAGATGTTATCAGTGATTTCCTCAGCAGACGCTGCATATGAGCCGGTGCCTTCGTGTGATTCAAGCGCACACGTTTCTTCACCGTTGCCCGCCTCGTTCTCGATCCTCGTGACTTCGTTCCGTGTCGTCCCTGCCACTTTTTTGAGTGTGTTCTGCAGGAAATTAGGTAATTTTACGGGGGTATTGATCGGGCCTACTGGTCCCGCAGCGCAACCACGCACTTCGATTAATATTTTGGTTGAGCCGTTCACGCATGTGAAGTGAACCGGTTGGATTAAGTACGCTATAACCGCCACTTTCTTTTCCGAGTTGAGATAGCGCAGATGGAACGTCCCCACCGTTTCGACGGCGCTAGTCTGCGTGGCGCTTAACCCTGTACATAAGAGTAATAGCACTTCGCTTACTAAGCACCCTAAGAATAATACTTTGAACGTGCCTAATAACGACGTCTGGAACCCACCCGTCGAAGGCGCGTCTTTGCACTTTACTTCACCTGTGGCTTTGAATATGCCTTTGCCTATCAGCGCAGGTTCTGTACCTGGCGCCGAGTTGTCCGTGAATAATCCAATCGGAGTGATTTCAGGCGTCTTTTCGCCCCGCGCCGCAAACGCGCTCGCGGCCACAACCGCACCCAACGCGAACACGGCAAACAACACCAAAGCCAACGGCTTGAACCGTCTCATACAAACACATCCTTTCAATCGCAACACAAGCAACCCGCCAAGCCACCCGCAAAACCAACACACAAGCAACAAGACAGGCCACCCAAGAAGCTGCCGGTCACCACATCAACCCACAGACGGCAGCCAGCAGCCACAACCCATCATCACAACGAGTGCCCATGAAGTCAAGGCATCCGAGCGATTGTCTCCAGCCCACCGATGGCCTCATGTCACCCGCGGAGCCAGATCCGGTCAACCGCCTGTCACGCTGCGCGAGCCCGCGCATTGAGAAACAATCTGGCAAAACGCTTGGCTTCGCCGTGAGGAGAAAGTAGGTTCCCTGCCTGTGACCTGCCTGCCGAAGCTCTTCCAGAGGTGAATCTGTGCATCGTTCACGGAGGGTGACCGCTTGTGCTCTGCCGCTGCTGGCGCTGGCGCTGGCAGGCTGCGGGAGCGCTGATAGCGGCGCGGACGCCCCTGCGCAGATCGAAGTCCACAGCTCCGCGATCAAGGGGACCACGCTCCCGGCACTCTTCACCTGCGACGGCAAGAACATCCCACCGCCGGTGGAATGGGGCGCCGTGCCGGCCGGGGCTCGGGAACTCGTGCTGCTGGTGATCGGCCTCACGCCCGCGGCTGAAGCCGGCAGCTACTCCGCCTCCGTCGAATGGGCCGTCGCTGGGATCAACCCCGCGCTGCACCGGCTCACCCCCGGGCGGCTGCCGCCGGGAGCCTACGTGGGAGCCAACAGCGCCGACAAGCACCAGTATTCGATCTGCCCCAAACCGGGCGTGAGCCAGCGCTACCAGTTCCAGCTGTACTCGATGCCGCCGCGCCTGCGCGTCGCGCGAGAATTCGTGGGCATGTCCGTCCTCGGAACCCTCAACCGGCCCAACGCCAGCACCTCGGCGACCGGGCAGGGGGCTTTCGTGGTGACCTACACACGCCGGTAGTGAGCGCCATGAGGGCCCGTGGGCGGGGCTCGCCCGCCAGGGCCGCGCTCGTGGCGAGCCTCACGCTGCTGGCGCTCGCGATCGCGCTGACGCTGACCCGATCGCCGGTGAGCGTGGCCGGCACGAGCGTGCCGCGAGGCGTCTCGGAAGAACCGATCGCGAGCACCCAGACAGGCGCCAGCTACTGCCAGCCAGGCGAACGGCTGCCGCGCGCGGTGTCCGCGATCCGCGTGTGGCTGGCAGCCGTCACCGGACCGCGGGTGAGCCTAGCGGTGCGGAGCGACGGACGGCGGCTGACGGGCGGCCGCTCGTCAGCGGGCTGGTCCGGTGGATCGGTCACCGTCCCCGTCGGAGCGCTGGCGCACGCGGTCTCCGATGTGACGCTCTGCGTGTCGTTCCAGCTTCGCGACGAAACCGTCTACGTCCAGGGCAGCGGAGCGTCCGCGGCCGATGGGCTGCGCGCCGGCGCTCGCGAGCTTCCAGCGCGCATGTGGGTGGAATATCTGCGCCCGAGCTCCAGTTCGTGGGTGTCGCTGATCCCGTCGATCCTGCGCCACATGGGCTTCGGCCACGCGGCGCCCGGGCCATGGAGCGCGTTCGCGGCGCTGGCGCTGCTGGCAGCCGCGGCCGCCCTCGCCTCGCGCGCCGCCTTCAAAGAGCTGCGATGAGCGCGGCGCTCGCGCGCATTCCCCGGATGGCGCTGACGTGCGCGGCGATCGCGTGCCTGAACGCCATCTCCTGGTCGCTGGTGACACCTCCGTTCGAGGTGCCCGACGAACCGGACCACTTCGCCTACGTCAAGCAGCTCGCCGAAACGGGGCGCCCGCCGTCGTCGAGCTCGGAAGACCTGTCCAAGGAAGAGTCCGCCGCGCTGTACGCGCTGGACTCCGAACGACTGCGTCTGCGCCCCCAGATCCACGCGATCCAGACGCAGGGAGAACAGGAAGCGCTCGAACGGGCCCTCGCCTCCGACGCTCACGAAACGGGCAGTCCCGCCGCCGGCGTGGCGACATCGCAGCCGCCGCTGTACTACGCGCTGGAGGCGATTCCATACAGCCTCGCGAGCGGCGCCAGCGTGCTCGACCGGGTGGCGCTGATGAGGCTGTTCTCCGCGCTGCTCGCCGGCTTCACCGCGCTGTTCGCCTACCTGTTCGTGCGCGAGGCGCTGCCGGCGGCGCCGTGGGCGTGGAGCGTCGGCGGGCTGTCGATCGCGCTGGCGCCGCTGCTCGCCTTCATGTCGGGCGCCGTCAACCCCGACGCGCTGCTGTTCGCGGTCTCGGCGGCGCTGTTTTACTGCCTGGCGCGGGCGTTCCGGCGCGGGCTCGGCACGCGCGACGCGATCGCGATCGGCGCCGTGACCGCCATCGGCTTCATGAGCAAGCTGAACTTCATCGGCCTCGCCCCCGGCGTCCTCCTCGGCCTCGTCGTCCTCACCGTCCGCCAGGCGCGTGCGATCGGGCACTCGGCCTGGCGGCGGCTGGCGCTGGCGGGCGGGCTCGCGCTGAGCCCGATCGTGCTCTACGCGCTCGTCAACGCCCTCTCCGACCACCCCGTGCTCGGGCTGGTCTCGCAGGCCTCCCCCGGCGGCTCGCTCCTCGCGGAGCTCAACTACGTCTGGCAGCTCTACCTGCCCGCGCTGCCCGGCGCCGTCTCGGACTTCCCGGGGCTGTTCACCGCGCGCGAGATCTGGTTCCACCAGTACGTCGGGCTGTACGGCTGGCTCGACACCCCGCTGCCCGGCTGGGTCGACAACCTCGCCCTCGTGCCCGCGACCCTGATCGCGGCGCTCTGCCTGCGCTCGCTGTATCGCGGCCGTGCCGCGCTGCGCAGCCGCGCCCTCGAGCTGGCCACCTACGCGATCATGGCCTTCGGCCTGATGGCGCTCATCGGTCTCGCCTCATACCAGCATTTCCCGGCGACCGACGCCGAATTCGGGCAGGTGCGCTACCTGCTGCCGCTGCTCGCGCCGCTCGGCGCGGCGCTGGCGCTGGCCGCGCGCGGCGCGGGCCGCCGCTGGGGCCCGGCCGTGGGCGCCGCGATCGTCGTCCTGTTCATCGCCCACGACATCTTCAGCCAGCTGCAGGTCATCGCCCGCTACTACGGTTGACCCCGCTGAATCGAGGCGGCGCCGCGCCTCCGGGGCCTACTTGGCGTTGGCGAAGTAGTCGGCGTTGATCTGCGTGTACTTCTGCCACTCCTCCGGAAGCTGGTCCTCGGCGAAGCACGCGTCGACGGGGCAGGCCTCGACGCACGCGTCGCAGTCGATGCACTCCTCGGGGTCGATGTAGAGCATCTCGGCGGCGTCGTATCCGGGCTCGTCGGGCGTCGGGTGGATGCAGTCCACGGGGCACACCTCGACGCAGGAGTTGTCCTTGGTGCCGATGCACGGCTCGGCGATCACGTAGGCCATTCGCTTCTTTCTCTGGGTCGGTTTGCGGGGGTTCTGCTCGGGAGACGCATATTGTACGAATCATGCTGCTGCTTACGGGCGCGACCGGCCTGGTGGGCTCCGCGCTGCTGCCCCGGCTGCTGGCGGAAGGCACCGACGTGCGCTGCCTGGTGCGCGACCCGCGCCGCCTCGGCGCGCGGCGCGTGCGCGTGCAGATCGCGCTCGGCGACCTCACCGACCCGCCGTCGTTCCGAAACGCGCTGCGCGGCGTGCACACGGTGGTGCACCTCGCCGCCTCGATCCGCGACCAGCCGCGCGGGTCGATCGAGGAGCTCAACGGCATCGCCACCTGGCGCATGGTCGAGGCGGCGCACCGCCAAGGCGTCGAGCGGTTCGTGTACTTCTCCGCCCTGGGCGCCTCCAGCCATCACCGCGCGCGCCTGCTGCGCGCGAAGGCGCTGGCCGAGCA
Source organism: Solirubrobacteraceae bacterium (assembly GCA_035484215.1). Lineage (GTDB taxonomy): Bacteria > Actinomycetota > Thermoleophilia > Solirubrobacterales > Solirubrobacteraceae > Palsa-744. The sequence continues at coordinate 4,748 of DATHPE010000011.1, forward strand.
GGCCGTGCGCGAGTCGGGCGTGCGCTCGATCGTGTTCGCCCCGTCGATCGTGTACGCGCCCGGCGACCCCTGGCTGAGCCTGCTCGAGCGCATGTCGCTGGCGCCCGCGCTGCCGGTCTGCGGCCGCGCCCGCGCGAGCTTCCAGCCGATCTGGGCCGAGGACGTCGCCGCGTGCGTGGGCGCGGCCCTGCGTGCGGACGCGGCCGACATGGGCTCGCGCGCGGGCGCGTGCGTGCGCTACGAGCTCGCGGGGCCGCAGGTGCTCACCCACGCCGAGATCGTGCGCACGCTGCTGCGCTCGCTCGGCCGTGCGCGCCCGCTCGTGCACGTGCCCACGCCGCTCGTCTCGCGCGTGCTGCGCGCGCTCGAGCGGATCGCGGGGCCGCGCGCCTTCGCCACCTGGGACGAGGCGGAGCTGCTCGAGAGCTCGATGACGACGGCCCGCGGCACCGCCGACGCCGAAGCCCTGGGGGTCAGACCCCAGCCGCTCGCGGCGGTTCTGGGGGACGTGCCCGCATAGCTCGTGACGGTGGAGAGGGAGACACGGCCCGCGCGCGCGAGGCGGTGAGCGCGGCGCGCGGCGCTCACCGCCGGGCGCCGTTTGACGGGCGCTCGCGATCGCGGTAGAGACCGGGCAGCCGATGACCACCCCGCGACGCAACTGATGCTCAGCCCGGGCCGGCGCGCGCGGCTGGCGCTCGCCGTCGCGCTCGCGGTGACGCTCGTCGCGCTGGGGATCGTGTTGACGCGCTCGCCGACCGCCGTCGCCGGCTCCGATGGCGTCTCGGACGCGCTGGTCGCCACGCATCTCCATCGCGCCGGGCGCATCGGCTGCCAGCCGGCCGGGACGGTGCCCCAGGGCACCGACGCCATCCGCGTCTCGCTGGCGGCGAACGTCGGCCCCAGCGTGCGCGTGAGGGTGCTCGCGGGCCCACGCACCGTCACCGCGGGCGAGCGCGCGCCCGGCTGGGGCACCACGGACACGGTCACCGTACCGGTGGGGCGAGTGGCGCGAACGATCGGCGCCGCGACCCTCTGCACGACGATCGGAGCCACCGTGGAACCGATCCAGGTCGACGGCGTCCTCACCCCGACCGGTTCGGGCCGGACCGTGCCCCGGCTGCGCGCGGAATACCTGCGCCCGGGCACGAGCTCGTGGCTCTCGCTGATCGCATCGATCGCCGCCGACATCGGCATCGAGCACGCGCCCTCCGGCGCGTGGTCGGCATACCTCGTGATCGCGCTCATGCTCGCTGTCGCGACGCTCGCCGTGAGCGTTCTCCTGGGGCAGCTGAGCGACGATCGCGGCGCCGCGGGCCCGTCGCGGGACATCGGCGCCGGGCGCCTGGCACGGATACCGCGGGCGGCATGGCTGTGCGCGCTGGCGGCCGTGCTCAGCGCGGTCTGCTGGTCGCTCGTGACGCCGCCCTTCCAGGCCCCGGACGAGCCGGCCCACTTCGCCTACACGCAACTGCTCGCCGAAACCGGCGAGCTGCCCGTCTCCAGCAGCGGGCTCTACTCGCCGCAGGAGGAACTCGCCCTGCGCGGCCTGCACCAGCAGGAAGTGCAGTTCAGCCCGGAGGACCGCACGATCTCCACGCCCTCCCAGGCGCAGGAACTGAGCGAAGACCTATCGCGGCGCGTCAGCGGCGTGGGCTCCGGGAACGCCGGCGACGCGGCGTCCGAGCCGCCCCTCTACTACGCGCTCGAGGCGATCCCCTACTACCTGGGCAGCGGCGGAACGCTGCTCGTGCGCCTGGAGCTGATGCGGCTGCTGGGTGCGCTCATGGCCGGCGTGAGCGCGTTGTTCACGTTCCTGTTCGTCCGCGAGAGCCTGCCCGCGGTCCCCTGGGCATGGGCCGTCGGGGGCCTCGGAGCCGCGCTCACGCCGCTGCTGGGGTTCACGTCGGGCACGCTGACGCCCGACGCTATGCTGTGCGCGGTCTGCGCCGTCGTCTTCTATCTCCTGGCGCGCATGTTCAGGCGCGGTCTCACCCCCAGGCTGGCGATCGTCCTCGGCCTGCTCGTCGCCGTCGGCCTGCTGACCAAGCTCAGCTTCCTCGGCCTGGCGCCCGGCCTGGCGGCCGGCGTCGTCCTCTCGGCCAGCGGCGGCGCGCGGGCCAAGCGCGACCTCGCACGCGCCGCTGCCGTGCCGGCGCTGGCGCTGAGCCCCGCGCTCGTGTGCGTGCTCGTCGCCCTGCTGGGGCATCAGCCAGCGCTCGGTATAGCGTCGAGCACCATCCACGCGCTGGGCGCACACTCGCCGCTCGAGCTGATCTCCTACGTCTGGCAGACGTATCTTCCGCGGCTGCCGGGCATGTCCAGCTTCTTCCCGGGGATCTCGACGCTCCGGCAGCTGTGGTTCGCGCGGGTCGTGGGGGACTACGGCTGGCTCGACACGTCCTTCCCCCTGTGGGTGGACAGCGCGGCGCTCGTGCCGGCGACGCTGATCGGCGCCCTCGCCCTGGGGGCCGCGCTCGCGCGCCGGGCGGCGCTGCGGAGGCGTCTGCCGGAGCTGCTCACCTATCTGGCCATGGGCGTCGGGCTGATGGCGCTGGTCGGGATATACGCGTTCGACGCGCGGGTCAGCGAAGGGGCGACCTACTTCCAGCCGCGCTACCTGCTGCCGCTGCTTCCCCTGGCCGGCGCGTGCCTCGCGCTCGCCGCGCGCGGGGCCGGCCGTCGCTGGGGGCCGGCCGCGGGAGCGCTCATCGTCGCGCTGCTCCTGGCCCACGACATCTTCGCCCAGCTGCAGGTCGTGGCCCGCTTCTACGGCTGAATCGAGCCCGAGAGGGAGACATGGCACACCGGCGCCGGCGCGGCGAGACCGGGGCGCGGCGGCCGGCGCCGCACGCCCGTTTGACCCGTTCTCGCAATCGCGGTAGAGACTCTCCCAGCAGATGGCCGCCACCGCCCCCAAAAGCCTTCGCGCCACGGCCGTGGATCCGGTGGCCGCGCCGGTGCACGTATCGGTGGTCATCCCCTGCCTGAACGAGGCCGAGAACATCGAGCAGTGCGTGCGCTCGGCGTGGGGGGCGATCGAGCGCGCGGACGTCGTCGGCGAGGTGATCGTGGCCGACAACGGCTCCGAGGACGGCAGCGCGCAGATCGCGGGCCGCGCGGGCGCGCGCGTCGTGCACGAGCCGCGTCGCGGATACGGCAGCGCCTACATCGCCGGGTTCGCGGCCGCGACGGGCACGTACGTGGTCATGGCCGACGCCGACCTGACCTACGACTTCAACGAGATCCCGCAGTTCCTGGCGCAACTGCGGGACGGGGCGGACATGGTCATCGGGGATCGCATGGAGAACATCCACCCCGGGGCGATGCCGTGGCTGCACCGCTACATCGGCAACCCGTTGCTCTCGGGCCTGTTGAACGTGCTCTTCCACACCGGCGTGCGCGACGCCCACTGCGGGATGCGCGCATTCCGGCGCGATCGCCTGGAGCTGCTGCGGCTGCGCACCACCGGCATGGAGTTCGCCTCGGAGATGGTCGTGCGCGCCGCCAAGGAGCGCCTGGAGATCCGCGAGATCTCGATCGAGTACCACCCTCGCGGCGGCCAGTCCAAGCTCTCGAGCTTCCGCGACGGCTGGCGCCACCTGCGCTTCCTGCTGCTGCACTCCCCCAACCACCTGTTCATCCTCCCGGGCGCGCTGATCGCCGCGCTCGGCGGCCTGATCTCGCTGACCGTGCTCGCCCACCTGCCCGTGCTCGCGCGCCAATGGGACCTGCACACCCTGATCGCCGGGTCGCTGCTGCTGATCGTCGGCGCCCAGGTCGTCAGCCTCGGCCTCTGCGCGCACGCGTACGCCACCTACTTCCTGGGCGAGCGCGACGCCTGGTTCGATCGGGCGCGCGAGCGCCTGCGACTGGAGCACGGCCTCCTGCTCGGGGCCGCGATCGCGCTCGCCGGCATCGCGATGTTGACCGTGCTCGTGCTCGACTGGATCGGCCGCGGCCTGGGCAGCCTCTCGCAAGAACGCCTGGCGATCCTCGCCGCGACGCTGCTCGTGCTCGGCGTCCAGGTCATCTTCTCCTCCTTCCTGCTCAGCATCCTCGGGCTGCGACGCGACTGAAGTGCGCCTCGCGCTGGCGGTGGGACTCGCGGCGCTCGCGCTGAGCCTGGGGCTCGTGCTCTCGCGCTCGCCGCAGGTCCTCGCCGGCACGAACGGCGTCTCGGACAAGCTCGTCGCGACCAACCTGTACAGCGGCGAACAGCTCGCCTGCCAGCGTCGCCAGACACTGCCGCGCGGCACCGACGCGATCCGCGTGTCGCTGCTCGCGAACGCCGGCCCGACGGTCGCCATCAGGGTGCTGGCGGGCTCGCGAGTCCTCAGCGAGGGCGAGCGCGCGGCCGGATGGGGGACCACGGAGTCGGTCACCGTCCCGGTGCGGCGCGTGCGCCAGACGATCGCCGACGCCTCCGTCTGCGTAGAGCTTGGAGCGGCGCTCGGACCCGTTCAGGTAAACGGGGTGCTCAGCCCGAGCGCGACCGGGCGCCAGACGGCCACACCACGACTCGAATACCTGCGCCCGGGGCCCAGCTCGTGGTTCTCGCTGATCCCGTCGATCGCGCGGCACATGGGCATAGGGCGGGCGCCGACGGGAGCCTGGATCGCCTACCTGGCGATCGCTGTGATGATCGCGGCGGCCGCCATCACCACGGGCCTCGTCCTGCGCCCGGGCGTGCCGCGGGCCGCATGGGCATGCGCGCTGGTCGCCGTCCTGAGCGCCCTCTCCTGGTCGCTCATCGTCCCGCCCTTCCAGGCCCCCGACGAGCCGTCGCACTTCGCGTACACCCAGCTGCTCGCCGAAACCGGAGCGCTTCCCTCGTCGGGCGACGGCATCTTCTCCGCCGAGGAGGAAGCCGCGCTGCGCGGCCTGCACCAGCTGCGGGTGCAGTGGCATCCGGAAGTCCAGACGATATCCACGCCCGCCGAGCGGCGACAGCTGGCCGAAGACCTGGCGCAGCCGCTGAGCCGCGTGGGGCCGGGGGACGCCGGCGACGCCGCCTCCCAGCCCCCCGGCTATTACGCGCTCGCGACGATCCCCTACCACCTCGGCGCGGGCGGCACGCTGCTCGAGCGCCTGCAGCTGATGCGCCTGCTCAGCGTGCTGATGGCCGGCATCACAGCGCTGTTCGTGTTCCTATTCGTGCGCGAGGCCCTGCCGTCCGCCCCGTGGGCCTGGACCGCCGGGGGCCTCGCGGCGGCGCTCACGCCGCTCCTGGGATTCACCTCCGGTGCGGTCGCGCCCGACTCCATGCTGTGCGCCGTCAGCGCGGCGATCTTCTACTGCCTCGCGCGCGCGTTCAGGCGCGGGCTCACACGCAGGCTCGCTCTCGCGCTCGGCGCGCTCACCGCCCTCGGCCTGGTGACGATGCTCAGCTTCGTCGGCCTGGCGCCGGGCATCGCGCTGGGCCTGCTCGCCGCCGGGCTCCTCCGCCGCGGAGGCGGCGGCGACTCGCGCGGGCGCGTGTGTCGCACACTCGCTCTCACGCTGGCGCTGGCGCTCAGTCCGGTGCTCGCATACGCCGTCGGCAATCTGCTCGCGCACCGCCACACGCTGGGATTCGTCTCGTCCGTCGCACACCAGCTGGGCGGCCAATCGGCGACCGAAGCGCTGTCTTACGCCTGGCAGCTGTATCTGCCGCGGCTGCCGGGTATGCACGACTACTTCCCGGGCGTCTCGACGATCCGCCAGCTGTGGTTCGCGCGCGCCGTCGGCGACTACGGCTGGTTCGACACGGCGATGCCCGTGTGGGTCCAGAACCTCGCGCTGATCCCGGCCGGTGCGATCGCGATCCTCGCCACACGCGGCGCGATCGCGCACCGGGCGACACTGCGCGCGCGGCTGCCCGAGCTGCTCACCTACCTCGCGCTCACCATCGGCCTGCTCGCGCTGATCGGGCTGTACGCGTACGACGGCAGAGAACTGCAGGGCGGCGGCTACTTCCAGCCGCGCTACCTGCTGCCGCTGCTGCCGCTGGCCGGCCTGTGGCTCGCGCTCGCGGCCCGCGGGGCCGGCCGGCGAGCGGGGCCGGCCGCCGGCGCCCTGATCGTCGTGCTGTTCCTGGCCCACGACATCTTCAGCCAGCTCCAGGTCGCGGCCCGCTTCTATGGCTGAAGCGAACGATGTCCGGGTTGGACTCGCCCTGGCCGTCGGGCTCGCGGGGATGCTGCTGGCGCTGGGGATCGTGCTGTCGCGCTCTCCGCCGATCGTGGCCGGCGGCAATCGCCTTCCGGCCAGATTCGGCGTGACGTTCCTCCACCACGGTGGCAAGCTCGGCTGCCAACGCGCCGGAACGCTGCCGCGGGGCACCGACGCCATCCGCGTCTCGCTGTCCGCGAACGCCGGGCCGAAGGTGAGCGCACAGGTGCTGACGGGCTCACATGTCATCAGCGAAGGCGAGCGACCGGCGGGTTGGGGGGCCACCGAAACGGTCACCGTACCGGTGCGGCGCGTGGCGCAGACCACCACCGACGCCACCGTCTGCGTGACGCTGGGGGCGGTCAGCGAACCGATCCAGGTCAACGGCGCCATCTCTACGGCAGGCGGGCGTCAGGCGATCAGGCTGCGGATGGAGTACCTGCGCCCCGGGCCGAGCTCGTGGTTCTCGCTGATCGCATCGGTGGCGCGGCGCATGGGCCTCGCGCGCGCCCCGTCGGGCGACTGGATCGCCTACCTGGTCATTGCTCTCATGATCGCTGCGGCCGCAATCGCCATCGGCTTGGTTCTGCGTGCCGCGAGGAGTCCGGGCGCGATCGGCGCGCCGATGCGAGCGTCGGTCGGCAGGCGCGGCGCGCGCCTGCGCGCGGTCCCGGCGGCCGCGTGGGCGTGCGCGCTCGTCGCCGTGCTGAGCGCCGTCTGCTGGTCGCTCGTGACACCGCCGTTTCAGGTGCCGGACGAGCCGTCGCACTTCGCCTACACCCAGCTGCTCGCCGAAGCCGGACGACTGCCCGTGCCCGGGCAGGCCGGCGTGTTCCCCGAGGAGGAAGCCGCGCTCGAGGGCCTGCATCAGCAGCAGGTGCAGTGGCATCCGGAAGTGCAGACCATCTCCACACCCGCCGAGCTGGCGGAGCTGCGTCGAGACCTCTCGCTGCGCCTGAGCGCGGTGGGATCGGAGTCAGGCGCCGGCGTGGCGGCCTCCGAGCCCCCCGGCTACTACGCGCTGGAGACGATCCCCTACTACCTGGGCGCCGGCGGCACGCTGCTGGAGCGCCTGCAGCTGATGCGGCTGCTCAGCGCGCTGATGGCCGGGATCACGGCGCTTTTCACGTTCCTGTTCATCCGCGAGGCCCTCCCGGGCGCCCCGTGGGCGTGGACCGTCGGCGGCCTGGCGGCGGCGCTCACGCCGCTGCTCGGGTTCACCTCCGGCGGCGTGACGCCCGACGCGATGCTGTTCGCCGTCAGCGCCGCGGTCTTCTACTGCCTGGCGCGCGCGTTCAGGCGCGGCCTCACGCTGAAGCTCGGCCTCGCGCTCGGCGCGCTCACCGCGCTCGGCCTGCTGACGAAGCTCAACTTCATCGGCCTGGCGCCCGGCATCGTCCTCGGCCTGCTCGTCCTGGGCATCCGCCGTGCGCGCGCGCGTGCGCTCGCGTGCGCGCCCGAGGCGGCGCGGCGCCGGCGCCCGCCGCGCGTGCTCGCGCTCGTGTTGGCGCTGGCGCTCAGCCCGGTGCTCGTCTACGTTCTCAGCAACCTGCTCCAGCACCGCGCCACGCTCGGACTCGCCTCGAACACGCTCCACGATCTCGACGGCCAATCGCCGCTCGACGCGCTCACGTACGCCTGGCAGCTGTATCTGCCGCGGCTGCCCGGGATGCACGCCTACTTCCCCGGCGTCTCGACGATCCGCCAGCTGTGGTTCGCGCGCGCCGTCGGCGACTACGGCTGGTTCGACACGGCGATGCCCGTGTGGGTCCAGAACCTCGCGCTGATCCCCGCCGGCGCGATCGCGATCCTCGCCACACGCGGCGCGATCGCGCACCGGGCGACACTGCGCGCGCGGCTGCCCGAGCTGCTCACCTACCTCGCGCTCACCATCGGCCTGCTCGCGCTGATCGGGCTGTACGCGTACAACAGCAGGGCGGTCGAAGGCGCGGCGTACTTCCAGCCGCGCTACCTGCTGCCGCTGCTGCCGCTGGGCGCCGCGCTGCTCGCGCTCGCCGCCCGCGGCGCGGGCCGCCGCTGGGGACCGGCCGCGGGCGCCCTGATCGTGATGCTGTTCCTCGCCCACGACGTCTTCAGCCAGCTGCAGGTCGTCGCGCGCTACTACGGGTGATCGCCCTCGACGCGCGAGGGCTCCTATGCGAATCGAGCGCAGGCGACGAGCCCGGCGTGCGTGGCGAGCACTTCCAGCTCGTGGTGGACGAGCTTTTTGGAGGCGATGAGACTCTGAACGCGATGTTCGTCCTTGGCCTTGGCGGCATGCCCGAGCTGTGTGAGTTCCCGTGCGAGCGTCCTGCGGTAGCCCATCATCTGCCGCCAGTCGTGCGCCAGCGAGGCGGGCGGCGTGAGGATGCTGAGTTCGCGTATGGCCTGTTCCTCAAGGAACGCGCTCACGGGAGCGACCCGCGCGAGTTCGTGGTCATCCGTGTTCGCCACGTGCACGTCCGCGAGCCGCCGGTTCAATGCGTCGCAGATCGCGTCGGCTTTGGCGAGCAGCGGCGAGCTCGCATGGGCTGGACGCGGCTGCCCGGCCGCGGTGCCGGTGCCGGTGGAGCCGCCACCGCATCCCGCGCCGGCGAGCGCGATCGCGAGAGCGCAGAGAGCTCCGGCGACACGACGTGCGCCCTGGGAGCCCTCGGAGGAATGGCGCGCAGCGCGCGAGCGACGTGTCATGCCGGCGACACTATGGATGGGCGCCGTAGGGGTCAAGCGTTGCCGTGGTTTGTCTCCGACCGCGTCGACCGGGCGCGCCCGCTACGCCATCGCGGGCCGCCGCGCCGCCCACGGCACGGCAGCCTCCAGCTGTGCCGCGAGCGCCAGCAGCGCGCCCTCGCCGGCCGGGCGCCCGACGAGCTGCACCGCCAGCGGCAGCCCGTCCTCGCCCTCGAACAGCGGCAGCGAGACCCCCGGCTGCCCGGTGGCGTTGAACACGGGCGTGAACGGCGTGAACAGGCCCGAGCGGGTGAACGTCGACAGCGGCTCGGGCGCGGCGGTGTCGAGCGTGCCGATCGGCAGCGGTCGCTCGGCGAGCGCGGGCGTGAGCAGCGCGTCATAGGGCGCGAGGAAGGCGACGAGGCGTCGGGCGAAGGCCTGCAGCCGCACGGCGGCGCCCATCCCCTGCACCGCACTGAGCTTTTGGATCATCGAGAAGATCGCCCAGCTCATCGGCTCCATGTCCGCGGCCGTCGGCTCGCGCCCGGCGACGATGCCCGAGTAGGCGATCGACAGCGCGATGTGGTTGGAGAAGACCATGCCGAACAGCTCGCGCAGGCCGTCGGTCTGCCACGGCGGATCGACCTCCCGCACGTCGTGCCCGAGCGAGCGCAGCAGCTCGGCGGCGTCGGCGACGGCGCGTGCGCACATCGGGTCTACGCGTGCGTCCGGGACGGGCGGCAGCGTGGTCGCCGCGATCCGCAGCCGGCCGGGCTCTCCCTGCGCGAGCTGGGCGAACGGCGCGGCCGGCGGCGGCGCCCAGGTGGCGTCGCCGGGCTCGTAGCCGGCGAGGACGTCGAGGATCGCGGCGGTGTCGGCGACGCTGCGCGTGAGCATGCCGTCGATCCCCAGCGAGGAGTCGCCCAGCTCGGGCGCCGCGGAGATCCGCCCGCGCGCGGGCTTCAGCCCCACCAGGCCGCAGCAGGCGGCGGGGATGCGCACGGAGCCGCCGCCGTCGTTGCCGTGGGCGACCGGCAGCATGCCGCTGGCGACGGCCGCCGCCGCTCCGCCGGAGGAGCCGCCGGGTGTGCGCCCGAGGTCCCACGGGTTGCGCGTGGGACCGAAGATGCGCGCCTCGCTGACGGGCAGGATGCCGTACTCGGGCAGCGTGGTCGTGCCCACGATCACGAACCCGGCGTCCTTCAGGCGCCGCGTGACGTTGTGGTCGTAGTCGCACTGGAAGTCCTCCATCAGCTGGCAGCCGTAGGTCAGGCGCAGCCCCTTCACCGGGCGGTTGTTCTTGATCGCCGTCGGCACGCCGGCGAACGGGCGCTCGTCGCCGGGCCCGATCGCGTCGGCGCTGGCAAGCGCGCGCTCGGCGTCGACCTGCACGAAGGCGTTCAGCGCGGGGTTGAGCTCCTCGATCCGCTCCAGGGAGATCTGCACGAGCTCGCGCGCGGAGATCTCCCCCGAGCGCACCATCGCCGCGAGCTCGAGCGCGGGGCGGAACATCAGGTCGCTGTCGGGCATCGGCTCCTCCTCGGTGATGGCGGCGCGGGTGGGCGGACGAGTCGGCGTCCGCCCGCCGGACGGGAGCCTACTGGTGGCAGTCCTGCGAAGATATGGGCCTGCCCACAAGGCAGCCCGGGCGGGCGGGCCACCCACACCTTCAAGCCCAGAAAGCGAGTGCCATGAGCGCGGTCCAGTCAGCAGCACCGGAGGTCCAGTCGGGCCTCGAAGGAGTCGTAGCCTTCGCCACGGAGATAGCGGAGCCCGACAAAGAGGGTGGCGCGCTGCGCTACCGCGGGGTGAACATCGAGGAACTGGTGGGCACGGTCCCGTACGAGCAGGTGTGGGGCCTGCTGGTCGACGGGCGCTTCAAACCGGGCCTGCCCCCCGCGGAACCGCACGCGCTGACGGTGCGCTCCGGCGACCACCGTGTGGACGTGCAGTCGGCGCTGGCGATGCTCGCGCCCGAGTGGGGCTTCGGGCAGCTGATCGACATAACCGACGAGGAGGCGCGCGACAACCTCGCGCGCGCGTCGGTGATGGCGCTGTCGTTCGTGGCGCAGTCCGCGCGCGAAGCCGGCCAGCCGCCGGTGCCGCAGTCGGAGATCGACGAAGGCAGGACGATCCCCGAGCGCTTCCTGATCCGCTGGCGCGGCGAAGCCAACCCGGACCACGTGAAGGCGATCGACGCCTACTGGGTCTCAGCCGCCGAGCACGGCATGAACGCGTCCACGTTCACAGCCCGCGTGGTGGCGTCGACCGGCGCGGACGTCGCGGCGGCGCTGTCCGCCGCCGTCGGCGCACTCTCCGGCCCGCTGCACGGCGGCGCCCCCTCGCGCGTGCTGAAGATGCTCGACGAGGTCGAACAGAGCGGCAACGCCGAGAAGTGGGTCTCCGACGCGCTGGACCGCGGCGATCGCCTGATGGGCTTCGGCCACCGCATCTACCGCGCGGAAGACCCGCGCGCGCGGGTGCTGCGCCGCACGTGCTCGGAACTCGGCTCGCCACGCTTCCAGGCGGCGGAGGCGCTCGAGAAGGCGGCGCTCGCGGAGCTGCACGCGCGCAGGCCCGACCGCGTGCTGGCGACGAACGTCGAGTTCTGGTCCGCGGTGGTGCTCGACCTCGCGGAAGTCCCGCCGGACCTGTTCACGCCGATGTTCACGTGCGCGCGCGTCGCCGGCTGGTCGGCGCACATCCTCGAGCAGAAGCGCGAGGCCAAGCTGATCCGCCCGACGGCTAAGTACGTCGGGCACGGGCCGCGGACGGTGGCGGAGGTGGAATAGGTCTCAGTGTCCCAACAGCCACGCGAGAATAGTGGGGCGCGGGTACGGGACCATACGAGCGTCTGCTGCTTGAGAAGGTTCTCGCACACCGCAACATCCTGCTCGTGGGACCGCCCGGCTCTGGGTAGAGCGGCGTTCTCGTGAACGAACCCGAGCCCCGCCAGAGCTGGCGCAGGTGCAATGCGCGCAGGATCGCTTTCGCCGAGGGAATGACGCCCGGTATCTCGAACGACGGGAGGTCCTCCCCAAACGACGGCAGCGGCCCGGTGGGCAGTCGAGGCTGCTCCTGGGAGCACTCCTGAGCACTGGTGGGGGCACTCGCCACCGCAGCTAGAGGTGCTGCAGACCCGCGCACGCAACGCGGTCGTGAGAACGGACGGTGCGACACCCGCGGCCAACCGCCGGCGATCCCGCTGGAGATTTGGGAGACGCGAGAGCGAGTCCGCACGTTCAGCGAACGGAAGATCAAGAATGTGGCTCCCAGTGCTCGGTGACGACTTGGCCGGCCGCGTCCGCCGTGAGCGCCTTTACGACGTCCTCGCCGTGCGCGGTCAGCCGCCAGGAGTTGCGCTTGCCGATACCCGCCGAGTGCCTGGTCACGAGTTGCTCTCCGAGCAGGCACGACAGCAGTTTTGAGATCTGCGACTGGTGCACCACGCCGATGCCGGCGGCGATCTCGCGGTTGCTGGCGTCCTGATGATCCACCAGGAACAGCATGCACTGGCGGACACGATGCGCGGTTGGGTTGCACAGGAGCGCGGGGATCGCTACGCGCGGCGGGGCGACACTCGGCTCAGTGGCCATGATCTTCCGCGCGAGATCCTCTCCCCGTTCGATCTCCCGGGCGACCTCGTGTGGGGGCAGGTAGTGCGCGGTCACCAGGCCCATCAACGGGCCGAGCAACCCGATCAGCGACCCCGGCTTGCCCGTGATGATGTGGGTGTGGATCACCGCGAGGACCGACCCCATGGCGCCCTCCGCCGCAAGCGGCGCAGAGCCCCGCGCCTCCGCGACCGGCCAGCTTGACACGACCAGCGTACGAAGGACCGCCAAGTTGCGCTCGCGACGCTCAAGCGCCCACGCGCCGGCTCCCAGCGACTCCACGAACCACACCTGCGCCAGGAGCGCATCGGAGTCTAGGAACACCAACAGCGAGGCCAGTGCCGCACGCACCCCGTCCTGCCAGGTCTCCTCCCCCGCGAATGCCTGGGAGACGAGATCAACCGCGCACTCCAATCCCATGTCGACCAAAGCGAGGAAGCACGCCTCCAGGCTCTGAAAGCATCTGTAGAACGTCCGCCGCGATACTCCCGCCCGCGCGATGACGATCTGCACCGACGCTCCCGCGTAGCCCCGCTCAGCGACCACCTCGGCCATCGCGCGGAGAATCCGCTGGCGCTGGATCACAACCCTGCCGCCACCACGAACATGCGATACGGGCCGTCGCTTGGCACGTGACGAGCGGCTCTCAGTGAGTGATTTGCCGCGCGGCCCCGACCCACGATCGCCAGACGCCCTCTCGTCTACCGGTGATCTCCCGTGGTCTTGATCGAGTTGGCCCGCAGACAAGACGCGACACTCAACAGCGCCAGCCGCAGGGCGTCAAGCGGTTGCGCCCGCCAACACCCACCGTCTTCTATGTGTCCACCGCCGATGCTGAAGTCTCGACCCACTCCCCCAAAAGGCGAGAGCTGGCTCAGGTATCTACGTGCGGGGGCAAGATCAGTCTGAGGACGAGGCGTGCGTACTCGTCGCGATCGCCGACGGGAGCCCTGCGGTTCGGGGTCGAACCCGGCGTCGGTGGACCCGAGTACGGGCCCTATGGCGTCGCGCACGATCAGCGCGATCTTGGCCTCCTGCCCAGCAGTTTGGCAATAACCAAACGAGCCATGTGAGAACCTGGGCGAAGCTCGTTTGGCTGCTGTTGCTGTTGGGTGAAGCGCGTATCTGGCGCATCTGGGAAACCGTTCGCCTGCTTGGAACTTCAGACCGTTAATGCTATGAGCAGAGAAACTTCTTCTCGCCGTTAACTCTTGCGCATATCGCGGCGGCCGGATAGAAAAGCCCTCCGGCGGTAGCCGCGAGCCAACAGACACGCGCCAGGGCCGACCGGCTGCGGCCGTTCGCGCTCGCGGTCCCGATCGCGGCTCGCCGTCATGCAGGTGGCCGCCTGGTATGTCAACGCCAAGCGCTATGCCGTCGGCGGCTCCGGCCCCGAGTGGTTCCTCGGCAGCGCCCCGCCGGTCTCCTCCCGCGAGCTGGTGGACGTGGCTCGTGGCGGGCGCTGCTGGCGAGCGCGTGCCTCGCGGTGCTCACCCCGCCAGTCGCAAGAGCCTCGGCCCGGAGGAGCCGGGCGCCGGGCGGTTAGAAGATCTTGACGTCGATCGTCTGGGTGAACGTCTTGCCGCCCACGACGGCCGTCAGCGTC
>DATHPE010000012.1:0-2515 GCA_035484215.1 Solirubrobacteraceae bacterium
GACGCTGACGGCCGTCGTGGGCGGCAAGACGTTCACCCAGACGATCGACGTCAAGATCTTCTAACCGCCCGGCGCCCGGCTCCTCCGGGCCGAGGCTCTTGCGACTGGCGGGGTGAGCACCGCGAGGCACGCGCTCGCCAGAGGCCGAGGGCGGGCGGGCGGGCGCGACCGTCAACAGCACCTCACGCGATCGGGGCGCGCCGCCGAGCGCCGATTGGAACCGCACGCGCGCGGTCACGTGCAGCGTCTGTCCGGCGCGTAGCGCTCGGAGAGCGCGCGCGTCCGAGCGCACACGGATCACCCTGGTCCCGGCCGCGACCTTCTCCGTGCCGGCTGCGAAGGGAATCGAGCCGCGGACGCAGCGCCCGTGACGCACCGTCGGTGGCGAGCAAAACGAGAGCTTCCACGTCAGCGTCCCCGGTTGGGTCGTGGCGAGCGAGAAGTCGATCTCGTGCAACGCGCGGCCGACCCTCGCCCGCGAGACCAGTGCAAACGCGCTGCTCGGGACGGGGACGAGCAGCTGGTTGCTGGAGGCCGAGGATGTGCTCGCGCTGGAGTTGGTGTACGAGCAGGATTGAGGCCCGGGGGGAAAGTAGTTGGGTCCTTCGTGGAATGGTTCCGTGGTGCAAACCTGCACGTTCCCCAGCGGCTGTCCCGACGGGCCCACAACCGTGCCGCTGATCCGCCCCCCGAGCCGAAGCTGCGCGTCTACGCCCTGCCTGGCTTCGCCTTCGGCGAGCGTCACATCGAGCCCCGCGGCTTCCGCAACCCTTTCGCCGATCGCGTTTGCGCCATCGACGAGGTCCTCCCCGGAGAAGTTGATGTTGTGGGTGCCCGCGGCCAAACCGTCGAGGGTGTACTCGCCGGCCGCGTTCGTACTAGTGCACGCCGTGAAGCCGTCCACGCAAACCTGCGTATGAGCGACGGGGCTCCCGGCGCCGTAGGTGACGGTCCCGGACACTGACGCTGTATCTGTGGGGATCGTGGCGGCGTCGGCAGTCGCGTTGCCGCGCTGGAGAAGCGCCGCGCCGGTGCCTTGAACGGTCACGCGTCCAACCACGACGCCGCCGAGAGACAGAACCACGTCGACCCCGCTCTTCGGGTCCGCTTCGGTCGCGACGATCGTGGTGGCGCCCTTGGAACTGCTCGTTCCCCCCAGGAACTCGGGCGCCAACGGGCTGTCGGCTTCGGGGCTGAACCGCAGATCGACGGCGCCACCCGCCGGCACTACGATCGTGTATTCCCCGATGTTATTGAAGGCGGTGACCGAACAGGAGATCCTCTTACCCCGGTCCGCGGGCCGCACGACATAGGTGCTGGAGGTCTGTCCCGCGATCGCAGAGGCGCCGCGCCGCCAGCTGTAGGCGAAAGCGCTCGCGCGAAACCAGTCACCCGGCGAGCAGGTGAGGGTCCTTCCCACCGTTGGATCGCCGCCGAGCACGGGCGGCGACAGATAGGCAGGGGACAGGGCCTGGGCGGGCACGACCGCAACGGACGCGAAGAGAGCCGCGGCAGCGCAGGCGAGCGCAGCGTGCAAGCGCGCCCCGCGGCCCTCCATCGTGGATCTATGTCGCTTTATGCCCACGCCTGTGGATACAACACCGCATTTGCGCAATGGATGCGCAAGCAGTCGCGACGCGGTCGCGTCTTCATGCAGGCGCGAGCGCTTGATTCGCGCCCGCGCGAGCAGACGGCGCCCAAGGCTCGGTGGGCGGGGAGGTGGCCGCCGGCTCGCGAGGCCCGGCCTCTGGGTCTTCGAGCAGCACGCCGTCAACTTAGTGGATATTCGCGTGGCTGGATCATCCGTCCGTTCGCCGCGCAGGCGGTCAAGATCGGGCTGGTCCATGCCGATCCAGACCGCGATGACCGTCCACGCGCCCGCCCAAAGCCCGCGCCACGCCCGTCTCGCGCTCGTCGGCGCCCTGATCGCCGGCCTGCTCCTGCTGCTCGCGCCGGCTGGCGCCGGCGCAGCCGTGATAATCATCGGCAGCCCGCTGTCGGTCCCGGCGACGCTGAACACATCGGCGAACCTCGCCTACCAGGGCACCAACACGGCCGTGCCGCCCAGCGCCGAAGCTCCGAACGGCATCTTCCACACGTTCCACTTCGGGGCGGACACCGCGCTCTGGAACGTGGCGCAGGCGAGCGGCTCCCCGAGCGTTCCCGCCGACGGCGAGGTGCAGAAGATCGCGCTCGAGGGCTGCGCCCAGGCGGCGCCCGGCGGGCCCGCGCCGCTGACCCAGATCCACTTCCAGGACATAGCCCCTCTGCCGGGCGGGGGCGCCACCGTCAAGCTGACGTCGGGGGCGTTCGAAATCCCGGTGTGCGGCGAGGGCGGCGCGAGCGGCTCCACCGTCAGCACCTACGAACCCAACGGCCTGTGCGTCAGCCAGGGCGACTATGTCGACTTCAACGACGAGGGTGGATACGTCGAAAACATCTACCGCGCCGGCGTTCCCTACGAGGTGCTGGGCTCGGTGGCGGGATCGACCGCGGACTCGTTCATCAGGGGCGG
>DATHPE010000013.1:0-9564 GCA_035484215.1 Solirubrobacteraceae bacterium
GATCTTGGCGTTCGGGACCGAGGAGCAGAAGCGCGAGTGGGCGGCGCCCGCGATCGCCGGCACGAAGATCTTGTGCCTCGGGATCACCGAGCCCGACGCCGGGTCAGACGTCAAAGGAATCAAGACGCACGCGGTCAAAGACGGCGACGAATACGTGATCAACGGCTCGAAGACGTACATCACGAACGGCCACCGCGCCGACGTGATCGTGCTCGTGACGAAGACCGACCCGGACGCTGGTCACGACGGTTTCACGCTGTTCCTCGTGCCGATGGACGCGCCTGGCGTGATCCGCGAGAAGCGCTTGGAGAAGCTCGGCATGCACGCGTCAGATACGGCGCTGCTCGCGTTCCAGGACGTGCGCGTGCCGGACTCGGCCGTGCTCGGGCAGGTCGGCAAGGGCTTCTACCACATCATGTGGGAGCTCCAGGGCGAGCGCCTGATCGGCGCGGCGGGCATGGTGGCGGGCGCGCAGAAGTGCTTCGAACGGACGTTGCAGTACGCGCACGAGCGCAAGGCGTTCGGCCGCGAAATCGGCAAGTTCCAGGTGATCCGCCACAAGTTCGCGGAGATGGCCACCAAAATCGAGTCGGCGCGGCAGATGACGTACATCACGGCGTGGCGCTTCCAGAATGGCGAGTACCCCGTGCGCGAGATCTCGATGTCCAAGCTGCACGCCTCGCGCGTGCTGTGCGAAGTGGCCGACGAATGCATCCAGATCCACGGCGGCGCGGGCTACATGCGCGAGTACGGCGTCGAGCGCGTATGGCGAGACGCGCGCCTGAACCGCATCGGCGCTGGCACCGACGAGATCATGCTCGACGTGATCGGCCGCTCCTACGGGCTTTAGAGATCGCGTCGCACCACATGCTCGATGACGAGCCGAGGGCCATGCCGCATGCGGCATGGCCGACAGGGCCGCATGCGGCCCTGTCTCGAAGCCGCACATGTGCGGCTTCGCCGGGAGGCGCATGCGCCTCCCGGAACGGCACCCTCATCGCGGTTCGTTCAGTCGACCGCGCCGCGCGGCACGACCCACTCGGTCGGCTGCCCGGTGACGGTTGCGATCAGCTCGAAGTCGGCGTCGTAGTGCAGGATGGTGAGCCCGGCGCGCTCGGCGGCCGCCGCGACGACCAGGTCGGGGATGCTCGCCGCGCGATGCTGAGCCGCGTTTGCGAGCAGCCCTTGGACCTCAACGGCACGATCGAGCGTCGCCTGGTCGATCGGAACACGCACGTAGCGCAGTTCGATATCGGCGCGTCGCGCGCGATGCTCATCGCCGTTGCGCACACTGAACAGCTGCTCGAGGTCGGTGATCGAGCAGCTCGCGACGAGGCCGCCGTGCACTTTTGGCTCAAACGCGGCGGCGATGGCCGGCTTGTGTGCGCGCACGATGACGCTGTTGTCTACGAGATGGGTGGGCGCGGCCACGCGCGTTCCATGATCTCGGGGTTGTGCAGATCCTCGTTCTCCTTGTACCAAGCGATCAGCCGCTTTCCGGCCTCTACGCGCACGACCTCGCGCAACGCCTCGTCAACCGTGTCCTTCACGCCGCGCGTCCCCAGTATCTCTCTGGCTTTGACGAGCATATCCTCATCGATATCCAATGTTGTCCTACGCATGCAATCAATATAGCCTGATGCAGCGATACCCGGCATACAAGCTCCCTTGTCGACTCCGATGACGACACCCTCTCCCCCCTTCTCCGACGAGCACGAACAGCTGCGACAGTCGATCCGCGGCTTCATCGACCGCGAGCTGGCGCCGCACGCGCAGCGGTGGGAGCAGGAGTGCTGGTTCCCCGACGAGGTGTTTCCGAAGCTCGCCGCGCAGGGCCTGCTCGGGCTGAAGTACCCGGAGCCCTACGGCGGGCAGGGCGGCGACTACCTGCACGAGGCGGTGCTGTGCGAGGAGATGGCGCGCGTGGGCTCCGGCGGCACGGCGGCGGGCATCGGCGCGCACATCAACATCGCCACACCGCCGATCTGGAAGTTCGGCACAGAGGAGCAGAAGCAGCGCTACCTGGTGCCGGCGATTCGCGGCGAGCGCATCGGCGCGCTCGGCATCACCGAGCCGGGCGCCGGCTCGGACGTGGCGGCTATCGCCACGCGCGCGGAGCGCGTCGACGGCGGCTGGGTGGTGAACGGCGAGAAGACGTTCATCACCAACGGCGTGCGCGCGCACTTCATCGTCACCGCCGTGAAGACCACCAAGGACGGCGGGCACCACGGCATCTCGTTTCTGATCGTCGACCGCGGCGAGGGCGTCGAGTCGTCCAAGCTCGACAAGCTCGGCTGGCACGCGTCCGATACCGCCACCGTCAGCTACCAGGACGTGTTCGTGGGAGACGAGAACCTGCTCGGCGAGCTCAACGGCGGCTTCAAGCTGATCATGGCCAACTTCCAGTGGGAGCGCCTGGCGATGGCGCTGGGCGCCGTCGGCGCGATGCAGTTGGCGTGGGAGCGCACGGCCGAGTTCGCGCGCGAGCGCCACGCGTTCGGGCGCCCGCTGACGGGCCACCAGGCGATCCGCCACAAGCTCGCCGACCTCGCCACTTCCGTGTACACCTGCCGCTGCGTCACCCACGACGCGCTGCGGCGCTTCGTCGCCGGCGAGGACCCGCTGCAGGAGGTCACGATGGCCAAGCTGCTGACGCAGCGCGCGTGCTTCGAGCTGATGGACGCCTGCCTGCAGATCCACGGCGGCGCCGGCTACATGCGCGAGTACTTCATCGAGCGCGCCGCGCGCGATGCGCGACTTGGTCCGATCGGCGGCGGCAGCGACGAGATCATGCGCGAGATCCTTGGGCGCACGCTCGGCCTGTAGCGCCCCGATCGAACAACCGTCCAAAGCGCTCTTGCAGCGCTAAGGGCGCAGACCTGACGGTCCGATGCGTTCGACGTGGTCGACGTACGTCTCCGCCGCCTGTTCCTCGCGGGCGCCCTCACCGTGGCCGTTTGCGCCGGTGGATCGCCCGCGCTCGCCGCGCAGGGTCGCGCGCACATCTCCGCGCGCCAGCGCCCCTGCCGGCACACCGCGCTGCGACCGACCGCGAAGGACGTCAAGCTGATCCGCGCGGCGACCCTGTGCCTGATCAACCGCGAACGCGTCACCCGCGGCGAGGCGCCCCTGCGGCCGAACTCGCGGCTGAGGCGCGCCGCGCAGGAACACAGCAACAGCATGGCCTTCGACGACTACTTCGAACACGTCGGCCCGCAGGGGCAGACGCCGCTCGTGCGCTTGCGCGACGCCGGCTACATCTCCAGCTCGCGGGTGGGCTACGAAATCGGCGAGAACATCGCCTGGGGCACCCTGTATCTGGCGACGCCGCGCGCGATCGTCGCCGCGTGGATGGCCTCGCCCGGGCACCGCGCCAACATCCTCGACCCCCGCTACCGCGAAACGGGGATCGGTGTCTCCGCGCACCCGCCCAGCTCGCTCGCACACGGTCAGCCCGGCGCGATCTACACGCAGGACTTCGGCGTCATCATCCCCTGAGCCCCCGCGCGCGCGAATGCCTCCGCGTGGCTCTGCTGTTTCCCGCGGTCAATCCCCGCCGTGTCACGCTCACGCCGTATATAACTCTGCCTCCTCGACCGAACACAAGGAGACGTCACAGATATGGGAGCACTCGACGGCAAGTCGGCGATCGTCACCGGCTCGGCACGCGGAATCGGACGCGCCACCGCGGAACTGCTCGTAGCGCAGGGCGCTCAGGTTCTGATCAACGACCTCGACGGAGACGTAGCCGAGCAGGCCGCCGCGGAGATCGCCGGCGAGACGGCGGTGTTCGCCGGCGACCTCACCAAGCCCGGCGCGCCCGACCAGCTCGTGCAGAAGGCGATCGACTCCTTCGGCAAGATCGACATCATCGTCAACAACGCCGGCTACACGCTCGACGCGCCCGTCCACAAGATGACCGACGAGCACTTCCAGGCGATGCTCGACATCCACACCGTCGTGCCCTTCCGCATCATCCGCGCCGCCGCGCCGCATCTGCGCGAGCCCGCCAAGAAGGAGCGCGAGGAAGGCAAGGAGGTCTTCCGCAAGATCGTCAACGTGTCCTCCACCTCGGGAACGTTCGGCAACGCCGGCCAGGCCAACTACTCCTCCGGCAAGGCAGCCGTCGTCGGCCTGACCAAAACGGTCGCCAAGGAGTGGGGCCAGTTCAAGGTGAACGTCAACGCCGTGGCGTTCGGCTTCATCGACACGCGCCTCACGCAGGCCAAGGTCGACGAGAACACGATGGAGAAGGACGGCGAGAAGATCCAGCTCGGCATCCCCGAGCAGATGCGCCAGATGGCCTCCATGCTGATCCCCCTCGGCCGCCCCGCAACGCCCGAGGAGGCCGCCGGCGGGATCTTCTTCCTGTGCTCACCCTGGTCCAACTACGTGCATGGACAGACGCTCCACATCACCGGCGGACTGTTCGGAGGCATGACCGGCTGAGGCTCGGCGCCGCTTGTGTCCAATGGCCGGCGCAGGGGCCCACGCGGGCCAACCGTGTCTCGAACACGACACGATAGCCCCGTTGCGAGTGCTGTATAGCCATCGCTATACAGCACTCGCAGCAGAGTGAACCAACCCGGCACCCCGCCGCTACCGCGATGGTGATGGAGTGCTGTGCACCATCGCTATACAGCACTCGCGGCAGAGTGAACGGGCCCGACACCCGACCGCCGCGCCAACACCCGCGACCGCTACGCGGCGACGGGGCGGGCGCCCCTGAGATCCAGCATGCACCCTGAGAAATAGGCGCCCGCTGGCGACGCGAGATAGGCCGTCAACGCGGCCACCTCGCGCACCGTCGCCGCGCCGGGGGCGATCGCCACGGCGGTGATCCCGTGGCGAGCCCACTCGATCGACAGCGTGCGGGCCAGGTTCTCAAGGCCGGCGCGTGCGGCGTCGGCGTGCTCGCCGCCATCGGGAGGCGGGGCCAGATAGACGATCCGCCCGCCACGTCCGCCGGGCAGGAAGGCGCGGTTGGCGAGCGCACGGGTGATGTTCCAGCTCGCGTCGAGGCACGTACCGAGCGCGGCGCGCGCGCCCTCGGGCCCAGCGCGCGCGGCCGCGTGGGCAAACAGGCCGGCCCCGTCGACCACCAGCATCTCGACGCCGATGTCGACATCGGACTCGGCATCGCCGTGCCGGCGCTCCAGCGCCCGCTCGATCGCCTGCTCGATCGCCGCATCTTCGAGGCTGTGGGAGCCAAGCTGACAGTCGTGCACGCACGCGCCCAGCTGCGCGCACGCGGCACCGACGGCCGCCCCCGGCGAGTCGTCTGGGTCGGAGGCCGCGTGCGCGCGCGCGAGCACGATCGACACGCCCTGGAGCAAGCCCGGGCGCAGCAGCTCGGAAACGTCAGGCTCCGAACGCACGCTCGGCGTCCGAGCCGCCGGCACCTGGAGCCCCGCCCGCGCCCGGACCGTCGCCGCCGGGCTCCACATCCGGATCGGGGCCGCCCATCCCGAGTCCGTTGCCGGCTTTGGCTCCGCGAAGCTCGAAGTAAAGGACGGAGGCGGCCAGCGCCGACAGCGGCGCGGTGAGCACGCCGACGACCACCCTGACGACGATGCCCACGCCGGAGCCGGCCGATTCGGCCGCCCCCTCGATGATGACGGAGACGAGGGCGACGAGGATGTACAGCACGAGGATCACGCCGAACACCTGCCAGCCGTTGCCGCGGACGAGCTCGCGGCTGCGCCTGAGCGCGGCGAACACGCCGGGTTGCTCGAGCACTACGACGGGAGCGGCGACCGACCAGATCGTGATCAGGATGAGGCCGGGGATGATGACGAGGACGAAGCCGATCACGATCCCGATGCCCGCGACGACGCCGACGAGGATCAGCTGGCCGAGCACGGGCGTGGCGGCGCGCAGCAGCTGGCCGGGGCTGGCGTCGCGCCGGCCGTCCTGGACGTCGGCGACGAGCTCGACGACCATGCCGGTGAACAGCGTGGTCGCCACCAGGTCGATGATCACGGCGACGAGCGCAAGCGCGGGGCTGGCGGCGACGAGCAGCGCGGCGATGATGCCCGTGAACACGAACACGACGGCGGCGGCGGGCATCAGGACGGAGGCCTGGTCGACGTAGATGTTGAACACGCGCCGGATCACGCCGCCGACGTCAACGCGACTCTGCATGTCCCCTCCCCGAGCCTCGTGGACGCCCCATCGCCGCAACCTTAGGCGACCCGTCCGACGGCTCGCCTGCGCTCAGGCGACGGCCGCGCCCTTCGGGGCGCGCCGTTCGGCCCGGCGCTGCTCGCGCAGGCGCCGCAGGATGCCCTTGCGACCATGCTCTTCCAGGCCGGCGTACAGACGGCGGATGTCGGCGAGGACCTCGTCGGCGACGGCCTGCTGCTGCTCGCGCGTGGAGCTCTCGATCGGCTCCCAGCGTTTGGCGTCTCCGTACTGGATGGTCACCTTGGGGAACTGCAGGCGCTTCCAGTTGCGCACGTGCGAGGAGCCGTAGATGGCGATCGGCACGATCGGCGCGCCCGTCTCCAGCGCCAGGCGCCCGATGCCCGGCTTGGCCTGTTCGGAGACCTTGCCCGTGCGCGAGCGGCCGCCCTCGCAGTACATGGTGATGGCGGCGCCCCGGTCGAGGATCGAGCGGGCGGTGATGAACGTCTCCTCGTCGCGCACCCCGCGGCGCACGGGGAAGACGCCGCCGTGGGTGTAGACGAACTGCATGGGCCGTTTGAAGAGCTGCGACTTGGCCATGAAGCGGACCTTGCGACGGATGTAGCAGGCCATCAGGAAGTGGTCCATGAACGAGAAGTGGTTGGGGGCGAGGATGACGGCGCCGCTGCCGGGCACCTTCTCGACGGAGATCGCGCGGGCGCGCAGGAACGTGTACGCGTACAGCGAGGTGATCACGCGGGTCATCTCGTAGGTCCAGTCCGGTTCGCGCGAGCGCGAGCGCGCGTGAAAGCGGTCGAAGTGCTCCTTCGGCCGGGGGTCGGTGTAGACCTGCTCGCGCATCGGGGCGAGATCGCTCATCCAGACGCTGTACATCCGGCGCGGTGCAAAGTTACGCGGCGCCTACCTCCGGGACAGGTACACGAGCACGAAGTCCACGACCTGGCGTCCGCGGTGCAGGAACCCGGCGAGCGTACGGCCGCTGGCGCGGTGTGCGAGGTCGAGCTCGATCTCGATCACGCGGCGCCCGGCGCGGACGGCGTCGATGGTCATCCCGATCTCCATGCCGTAGCCGTCGGCGAATGGCAGCACGTCCAGCAGCGCCTGCTCGCTGAGCGCCCGCTGCCCGGAGATCGGCGCGGTCGTGCGCAGGCCGCAGCGGCGGTGAACCGCCCAGCGCGCGAACGCGAGCGCGAGCCCGACACCGCCGCCGACGCGCTCCGCGAAGGCCGCGACCGCCACGTCCGCGTCCCCGCGCGCGACCGCGTCGGCGAGCGCCGCCAGCGCGACCGCGGAGTCACCGAGATCGCCGTCGCAGAGGACGTATATGGATTGAGAGTCGGGGTCGCGCGTGGTGCCAGGCGCGTCGTGCAGCGCCACTCGGACGGCGCGGGTCATGGCCGCCCCCTTGCCGATGACACGCGCGCTTGACACCACGCGCGCGCCCGACTCAAAAGCCGTCTCGGCGGTTGCGTCGCTGGAGCCGTCGTCGGCGAGCCACACGGGCGCGCCGGGGAAGGCCGTCTCCAGGGCGGCGAGCGTGGCGCCCACGCGCTCGGCCTCGTTGTGAGCGGCGACGACGACCGCGATCGCGGGTCGGGTTGATCGGTCGGCGGCGCGCTCTATTGTGCTCATCCAGTGGCGGCGATTGGCATAGGGAGGTTCAGATGACTGACATCGAGGCTCATATCACGGGCACGGTATGGAAAATCGAGTGCGCGGTGGGCGACACGATCGAGGAGGGCGACACGGTGGCGATCCTCGAGTCGATGAAGATGGAGATGCCGGTCGAGGCGGAGGACGCGGGCACCGTCACGGAGATCCTGTGCGAGGAGGGCCAGGCGGTCAGCGAGGGCGACACGCTGGTCGTGCTGGGGTAGCGCGCCGGCCCGACCCCGCAATCCGCCCGCGCCGGCGCTGGGTTAGCCTGTCGGCCCGGTGTCCTGGAGCGCCCCCCCACGCGAGCTCGCCGACGGCAAGCTCCTGATCGACGAGCCGGCCGACGGGGTCGTGCGGCTGACGATCTCCAATCCGGCCAAGCGCAACGCGCTCGACCACCCGATCCTGGACGCGATCACCGCCACGCTGGTCGAGCTGTCTGGGGTGGGTGGGCTCTCATCCCCCGCGCGGTGCGTGCTGGTGACCGGCGCGCACGGGATGTTCTCGGCGGGCTATGACATCGGCGAGATCCCGGAAGACGAGTTCGAAGAGCGGGCCGAGCGCCTGGTGGCGCATCCGTTCACGCAGGCGATCGACGCGCTGGAGGCGTTCCCCCACCCGACGCTGGCGGCGCTGCCCGGCCACACGATCGGCGGCGGCCTGGAGCTGGCGCTGTCGTGCGACCTGCGGGTGGCGCAGGCGGGCATCAAGCTGGGCATGCCGCCGGCGAAGCTCGGGCTGGTGTACTCGCACACGGGGCTGCGTCGCTTCATCGACGCGATCGGCGCGGCGCGCACGCGCGAGCTGTTCCTGCTGGGCAGCTACATCGACGCGCCGACGGCGCTCGCGTGGGGCCTGGTGAACCGTGTGGCCGGCGCCGAGGAGCTGGAAGCGCTGGCGCTGGAGCTCGCGGGCGAGCTGGCGGCCAACGCGCCGCTGTCCCAGCGCGGCAACAAGCGTGTGATCGCGGCGCTGCTGCACGCTGAGAGCGAGCTGGCGGCGGACGTGGAAGCGGAGCTGATCGAGCTGCGCCGCGCGTCGTTCGCATCGCGCGATCTGCGCGAGGGAATGCGCGCGTTCGCCGAGCGGCGCGCCCCCCTCTGGCGCGGCGAATAATCGCACGCGCCGCCGCTCGCGGGCGGCACAAGTAGCCGTCCGCCACAGCGCATACGGTGTTCGCGTGGCGCCGCTGATCACACGCGAGGAAGCTCGGACGCTCGGCGAGATCGAGGATCACGGGCAGATCGAAGCGCTGATCCAACGCGCTTGGGAGGCGCGCGTGGAGCGCTTCGCGGACTCGACGGACATGTGCTCGCTGGTGAACGCCAAGTCGGGTGGCTGCGCCGAGGACTGCGGCTTCTGCGCGCAGTCGCGCTTCGCCGACGCGGAGACGCCGATGCACGCGATGATGGAGCCGGAGCAGATCCTCGAGCACGCGCGCGCAGCGGAAGCCGCCGGCGCTCACCGCTTCTGCATGGTGACGCAGGGCCAGGGGCTGTCCAAGCGCGACTTCGAGAAGTACCTGGAGGGCGTGCGGCTGGTCTCTGAGCAGACCAACCTCAAGCGCTGCGCGTCGGTGGGACACATCTCGGCGGAGCGTGCGAAGGCGCTGCGGGAGGCGGGCATCCAGCGCGTGCACCACAACGTGGAGACGGCGCACAGCTACTACCCGGAGGTGACGAGCACGGTCCGCTACGAGGGCCGGCTGCGCACGATCGACGCGGTGCGCGAGGCGGGCCTGGAGACGTGCGTGGGCGGGAT
>DATHPE010000014.1:0-14346 GCA_035484215.1 Solirubrobacteraceae bacterium
CCAGGTCGAGCGCCTGGAAGCGCGTGTGCAGCTCGCGCAGGTAGTCCTCGCCGGCGCCGTGCAGCTCCCGCACGCGCCCGATCGGCCCGGGCGCGCTCGCTTCATGGCTCTCGAGCGCCGCCTCGATCGCAAGCTCGGCCTCGTCGGAGAGCTTGTAGCCGTCGCCGGCGAAGAACTTGATCCCGTTGTCGCGATACGGATTGTGCGAGGCCGACAGCACGACGGCGAGGTCGAAGCCATAGCGGGCGAGCAGCAGCGGCGCGGCCGGCGTCGGCAGCACGCCACCGAGCAGCGCTTCGCCGCCAGCCGAGCTGATCCCGGCGGCGACGGCCGCCTGCAGCATCTCGCCCGACTCGCGCGTGTCGCGCAGGATCAGCACGCGCGGATGCTCGGCTGGCGCGTGCGCGGTCGCCGCACGGGCCAGCGCGAGCGCAAGCTCGGCCGTCAGGAACTCGCCGGCGAGCCCACGCACACCGTCCGTCCCGAACAGCTTGCGGGCCATCGTCACCCTCGCGTTATCGGCGCTAGCGCTTGGAGAACTGAGGCTTCTTGCGGGCCTTCTTCAGGCCGGCCTTCTTGCGCTCCTTCGCGCGCGAGTCGCGCGTCAGGAAGCCTCTGCGCTTGAGCTCGCCACGCAGGTTCGGGTCGGCCTCGAGCAGTGCGCGCGAGACTCCATGGCGCAGCGCGCCCGCCTGTGCGGAGATGCCGCCGCCGTGCAGCCTCGCGACCACGTCCATGCGGTCCTCGTAACCAACTGTCTCAAGCGGCTGGCGGATGTTGCGCTGGAGCGTCAGGCGCGGGAAGTGCTCCTCCAGCGTGCGCCCGTTGACGAGGTAGCTCCCCGTGCCCGGCCGCAACGTCACGCGGGCGATCGCCGACTTGCGCTTGCCCGTCGCGCGATAGCGCGCACCCGAGGCCAGGTCGATCGCGGCCGTGGAGATCGGCTGGGCGAGCACCTCCTCGCGGTCCTGCTCGTCGACCTCCTGCCCGTCCTCGGCCTCATCGTCGATCGCGTACGGGTCCACCGCGTAGGAGTCCTCATAGCCCTGGCTGCGGCCCAGCGGATCGACGCCCTCGGGGACGATGTCGACTTCAAGGTGCGCGCCCGGCACGGACGGCTTCTCGCGCGGCGCCGGCTCCTCTTCCTCCTCGTCGAGCTCCGCCTCGACCTCAGCTTCAACCGCTGCCGCCTCGGCCACCTCCGCCACGGCCTCCTCTGCCTGGGCGACCTCAGCCACGATCTCCTCTGCCACGGCCTCCTCTGCCACGGCCTCCTCTGCCACGGCCTCCTCAGCAACCGCCTCCTCCACCTGGGTGGCCTCGGCTACCGGCTCCGTCTGCTCGGCATCCTCCTCCGCGGACGGTGCGGGCTGCTCCTCGTCTGCCATCAGGCCTCGATCTCCAAAGGTTGCGGTTTCTGGGCGACGTGCGGATGCTCGGGCCCGGCGTAGATCTTGAGCTTCGTTATCTGCTTACGGGCGAGCCGGTTGCGCGGCATCATGCCTTTGACGGCCAGCCTGATGATGTCCTCCGGACGCCTGGCCAGCATTTCCTCGAACGAGCGCGAGCGCAGCCCGCCGGGGTAGCCCGAGTGGCGGTAGTAGCGCTTGTCCTGGCGCTTGTTGCCGCTGACGTGGATCTTCTCGGCGTTGACCACCACCACGAAGTCGCCCGTGTCGATGTGCGGCGTGTACTCGGGCTTGCGCTTGCCGCGCAGCACGTCCGCGATCTGCGTCGCCAGGCGGCCGAGCGTCTTGCCGTTGGCGTCGACGAGCAGCCAGTTGCGCTCGCGATCGGTCGGCTTAGCTACGTAGGTCTTTGCGGAGGGGGCCATGACGTGAAAAAGGCCACGCGGATGTCCACGCGCGGCAGGTTGCACATCATAGAGCAACGCACACAGCGATCCTTCTCCCGGCCAAGCGTAGGTTCCTCACAGCGATGCCCACGCCAGTCGGCATCGATGTGAGGAACCGGAGCGCTACTCCCACTCGATCGTTCCTGGCGGCTTCGACGTTATGTCCAGAACCACGCGGTTGACCTCGCGCAGCTCGTTGATCATGCGCGAGGCGATCGTCTCGAGCAGGTCGTAGGGCAGCCGCGCCCAGTCGGCGGTCATCGCGTCGTCGCTGGTGACGGCGCGGATCACGACCACATAGCCGTACGTGCGCTCGTCGCCCTGCACGCCGACCGTGCGCACGTCCGGGAGCACGCAGAAGGACTGCCACAGCTCCCTGTACAGGCCCGCCTTGCGGATCTCCTCCTGCAGGATGTGGTCGGCCTCGCGCAGCACGTCCAGGCGCTCCTTCGTGGCTTCGCCGCCCACCACGCGGATCGCGAGGCCCGGCCCCGGGAACGGCTGGCGCCAGACCAGGCGCTCGGGCAGGCCCAGCTCGGCTCCGACGGCGCGGACCTCATCCTTGAACAAGGCCCGCAGCGGCTCCACGAGCTCGAACTGAAGGTCGTCGGGCAGCCCGCCGACGTTGTGGTGGGACTTGATCGTCGCCGCGCCGGTGCCGCCGCCGGACTCGATCACGTCGGAGTACAGCGTGCCTTGCACGAGGAAGCGGGCCGGCGGCCGCTCGAGCGTCTCCGCGCCCGCAGCGTCCCCCTCGCCCTCCGGGGACGATGCGGCTAGCTTCTCCGCCTCCTCCTCGAACACCCTGATGAACTCCGCGCCGATCGCCTTGCGCTTGGCCTCCGGCTCGGTCACGCCCTTGAGCTTGTCCAGGAAGCGCGTCTCGGCGTCCACCGCCACCAGCGGCACCTTGAACGTGTCGCGGAACGTGCGCACGACCTGCTCGCCCTCTTCCTTGCGCATCAGGCCGTGGTCGACGAACACGCACGTCAGCTGCTCGCCCACGGCGCGGTGGACGAGCAGCGCCGCCACCGAGGAGTCCACGCCTCCGGACAGGCCGCAGATGACGCCGCCGTCACCCACCTGCTCGCGGATCCGCCGCACCTGTTCCTCCACGATCGACGCCGGCGACCACGTCAGCTCGCACCCGCACACCTCCGTCAAGAACCGCGTGAGGATCTCCTGGCCGTATGGCGTGTGCACGACCTCCGGGTGGAACTGGATGCCGTATATGCCGCGCCCGGTGCTCTCGACCGCGGCCACCGGCGAGCTGCTCGAGGATGCCAGCGCGGTGAAGCCTGGGGGCGGCTCGAAGACCGTGTCGCGGTGGGACATCCAGCACGTCTGCTCGCGCGGCATCCCACGCAGCAGCACGCCCGGCTCCGCGACGTGCAGATCGGAGCGGCCGAACTCACCCACCTCCGCCTGCTCGACACGCCCGCCCAGCGTGTGCACGAGCAGCTGCATCCCGTAGCAGATGCCCAGCACCGGCACGCCCAGCTCCAGCAGGCCGAGATCCAGCGGTGGCGCGCCCTTTGCGTACACCGACGCGGGGCCCCCCGAGAGGATGATCCCGCGCGGTTTGCGCCTGGCGACCTCCTCCAAGGGCACGTGATGGGGCAGTAGCTCGCTGAACACGCCGCAGTCGCGCACCCTGCGCGCGATCAGCTGGGAGTACTGCCCGCCGTAGTCGAGCACGACGATCTCGTCGGTCGCCGGCTGGGAGGTCGACGATATCCCCGTCTCGACTGCCGTATCGCCATGGCTATACGGCGGCGCTGCGGGCGTGTCTGTCCGCTGCTCGACCGCCGGCGGTGACGCCGTGGCGGCCGGGTCAGTCATTTACGAGGGCGGCTGCCTTCCCGTTGGTCGCGCCCATGCCGACGCCCTGGTCGCGCTGCAGCGCCTTGCCCTCGGTCTGCAGCGCCGGCGCGACCACGACCTCCGCGCGGTTGAACTCCGCCAGGTCCTTGTGGCCGCATGTCGCCATCGACGTGCGCAGGCCGCCGAACAGGTTGAACGTGCCGTCGTTCTCGCGCGCCGGGCCCACGAGGATCTCTTCGAGGGTCCCGTTCTGCGTGGTGGCCACGCGCGCGCCGCGCGGCAGGCTCGGGTGGAACGTCGCCATCCCCCAGTGAAAGCCGCGGCCCGGCGCCTCGTACGCGCGCGCCAGCGGCGAGCCGATCATCACCGCGTCCGCGCCCAGCGCGATCGCCTTGGACACGTCGCCGCCGTTGCGCATGCCGCCGTCGGCGATCACCTGGCAGTACTCGCCCGTCTCGAGCATGTGCGTCGAGCGCGCGTGCGCCACGTCCGCGATCGCCGTCGCCTGCGGGACGCCGATACCGAGCACGCCGCGTGTCGTGCACGCGGCGCCGGGGCCCACGCCCACGAGCACGCCGGCCGCGCCTGTGCGCATCAGGTGCAGGCCCGTGTGGTAGGAGGCGCAGCCGCCGACGACCACCGGCACGTCGAGGCTCGGGATGAACTCCTTCAGGTTCAGCGGCTCGGACACCGTCGAGACGTGTTCGCCGGAGACGACCGTGCCCTGGATCACGAGCACATCCAGGCCGGCCTCCATCGCGATCTCGTGGTAGTCGAGCACGCGCTGCGGCGTCAGCGACGCCGCGACCACGACTTTCTGCTCCTTGATCTCGCGGATCCGCTGCGCGATCAGCTCCGGCTTGACCGGCTCGCGGTAGATCTCCTGCATCTCGCGTGTCGCCTCGTCCTTCGACAAGGAGGCGATCCGCTCGAGCTGCTCCTCCGCGTCCTCATAGCGGGTGAAGATGCCCTCGAGGTTCAGTACCGCCAGCCCTCCCAGGCGGCCGATGATGCCGGCGCTCTCCGGCGAGACCACGCCGTCCATCGCCGACGCGAGCATCGGCAGCTCGAACTGGTACGGGCCCAGCTTCCACGAGATGTCGATGTCGTCGGGGTCGCGCGTGCGCCGCGAGGGCACGATCGCGATGTCGTCGAAGCCGTAGGCGCGACGTCCCTTCTTGCCGCGTCCGATCTCTATCTCCATTGCTGCATCCTCGCAGTCGTCGCGGATGTTCCGTTACGGCGCACAACCAACAAGGCCCCGCTCGGGGCGAGGCCAAATGAGTGGCGCGAGAGCGCCGCAAGTGCCTTGTCGGTCACTGCAGCCAAGTGGGTTTGAGCATAGCAACGGCCCCACCCGCGTGAAGGCCCTTGGATATGCTCGATCGTATGGCCGAGACCCACAGATCACGCTATGACGCGCACGCTGTCGAGGCGCGCCGCCAGGCCGCCTGGCGCGAGCGTGACGCGTTCAGGACGCCGTCGCCGACGGCACCCTCGCCCGACGGGGAGGACCGGGCGCATGTGTACATCAAGCCCTCCGCGCCGTTCACGTCGGGCAACATCCACATCGGCCACGTCCGCAGCTACTCGATCGGCGACGCCTACGCCCGCTTTCGTCGCGCGCGCGGGGATGCGGTGCTGTTCGCGTTCGGCTTCGACGCCTTCGGCCTGCCCGCGGAGCTCGGCGCGATCGCCAGCGGTGAGCTGGCGAGCGACTGGGTCGCGCGCTGCGCCGCGCACATGACCGGGCAGCTGCAGCGACTGGGCTTCTCCTTCGACTGGGAGCGCTCGTTCATCAGCTCCGACCCCATCATGTACCGCTGGTCGCAGTGGCTGTTCCTAGTGCTGCTCGAGGCTGGACTCATCTACCGGGGCACCGGCAACGTCGACTGGTGCGATAACTGCCAGACCACGCTCGCCTCCATGCAGGTCGAGCCGGGCGGCACCTGCTGGCGCTGCCACGGGCCGGTCAGGCTGATCGAGCTGCCGCAGTGGTATCTGCGGATCAGCGAGTACGTGCCCGAGAACGACCGGCGCCTGGCCGAGCTCAAGGACAGCGGCATCTGGGACGACGTCGCGCTCGCCTCCCAGCGGATCGTGCTCGGACGCGTCGACGGGGTCGAGCTCGACCTGCGCGGTCCCGACGGCGCCCGGCTGAGCGTCTTCACCCCGCACGCGGACGCCGTCGGCGAGGCGCGCTTCGTGCTGATGTCGCCACGCAACCCCGACGCCGACGCGTGGACGGCGGACGACGCCGTGCACGAGCAGCTCGAGCAGATGCGCTCCGGCGGCTGGGAGCGCAGCGCGCGCGAGGCCGAGGAGATCCCCGTGATCGACACCCGGCGCGTGGTCCTCGGCCCCGACGGCTCGCCCCTGCCGGTGCTCGTCTCGCCGCTGGTGGACTCGCGCTTCGGCCCCACGGTCGTGCTCGGCGTGCCCACGCGCGACCGTACCGACGAGGTGATCGCGCGCCGGCTCGGCATCGAGCTCCCGGACGGGGAGCGCCCGAGCGACGCGAACGGCGCCGGCGCGAGCGCGCCCGCGCTCGACGGCGCGGGCACTGGTGCCGGAGCTCGTACGGCGGTGCGCTACCGCGCCGCCGACTTCACCGTCTCCCGCCAGCGCTCGTGGGGCACGCCGATCCCAATCGTCTACTGCGAGCGGTGCGGCACCGTGCCCGTGCCGCGCGAGCGGCTGCCGGTGCTGTTGCCCACCGACCTGCGCCCGACGGGCACCGGCAACCCGCTGGCCGAGCGCGAGGACTTCGTGCAGACCACCTGTCCCGCCTGCGGCGGACCCGCACGGCGCGAGACCGACACCCTCGACTGCCACTTCGACGCGCTGTGGCTGTGGGTGCCCGTGTGCGTGCCGCCCGAGGCACGCGAGGAGCGGCTGGAGGAGATCTTCGCGCTGGCGGACCTGCGCCGGTGGCTTCCCTGCGAGCGCGTGGTGGCCGGCTCGGACAGCGGCAACTTCGTGTTCGACCAGCGGATCGTGACCAAGGCGCTGCGCGACATCGCGCCGCTGGCGTTCCTCACTGACGGCGAGCCGTTCGCCGGCTGCCTGTTTCACGAGATGGTCACCGCCGACGGGCGCAAGATGAGCAAGCATCTCGGCAATGTCGTCGACCCCGACGAGCTGGTCGAGCGCTACGGCGCCGACACCGTGAGGCTGGCGATCCTCTACGCCGCCAGTCCGCAGAAGGCGCTCAACTGGGACGACTCGTCGGTGCTGCGCTGCCACAGGTTCCTGACGCAGGTGTGGGAGCTCTCCAACGCCAAGCTCGGGGAGCGCGAGCAGGCCGCAGGGACCGCCGCCAGCGAGGACGAGTCTGTCAGAGACACGACCGAGCACCTGCGTCTGAAACTGTCACAGTGGTGTGAGGCCGGGGTCGGGAGGATCACGAAAGACATGGAGAGCCTGGAGATGCACAGCGCCGTGCGCAACGTCATGCGCCTGTTCGATCGCATCAAGGACTTCGAGAAACGCGTGGCGGCCCGCGAGGGAGAGCTCAGTCGCGCCAACCTGGATGCGCTCCTCGAGGCCCTCACCGTGCTCGCCCAGACGCTCGGCCCGTTCGCCCCACACCTCGCCGAGGAGCTGTGGCTCGCGTTCGGCCACGACGCATCGTCCCCGACGGGGGAGCACACACAGACGCCGTGGCCGGGCGTATCGTTCCAGGTACCGGCATGAGCACACCGACCGCAGAGAGCCCCACGCAGGCACGGCAGCGGACGCGCTCGTGCGCGACCGAGCTCGCCTGCCACCGCTGTGGAAACCACTATCCGCTCGAGCAGTCGATCTTCGCCTGTCCGGACTGCGGCAAGGGACTCGACGTCGTCTACGACTACGAGCTCGCCGCCCGCCACTTCAGGGACGTGCCCGCCTCCGAGCGCCCGCAGAACATCTGGCACTTCGAGGAGCTGCTGCCGATCGTCGACGCATCCGCGCAGGCCCGCGTGGGGCAGCACTCCGGCTACACGCCGCTGATCCGCGCCGATCGGCTGGGCGCCGAGCTGGGGCTCAGCAACCTGTACCTCAAGGACGACTCCAGCAATCGCCCGAGCCTGTCCTACAAGGACCGCGTGGTCTCGATGTCGGTCGCCAGGCTGCTCGAGCGCGGCGGGACCGAGATCGGCTGCGTGTCCACCGGCAACGTCGGCACCGCCGTCGCCTCGCTCGCCGCCAAGGCGGGCGTAGATGCCTACGTCTTCTACCCCAACCGGCTCGAGGACACCAAGGCGCGCGCGTGCATGGCGCTCGGCGCGAAGGTCTGCCAGGTGGAGGGCAACTACGACGAAGCCAACCGCCGCTGCCGCGAGGTCGCCGAAAGCACCGGCATGGACTTCGCCAACATCACGCTGCGGCCGTTCTACGCCGAGGGCGCGAAGACGGCCGCGTTCGAGATCGTCGAGCAGCTCGGCTGGCGGGCGCCCGACCACATCGTCACCGCCGCCGCCGGCGGCACGCTGTCCTCGCGGCTGCACAAGGGCCTGGTCGAGCTGCAGCTGCTGGAGCTGTCAGAGACCGACGACACGAAGATCCACATCGCCCAGCCCAGCGGCTGCAACCCGATCGCCACGGCGATCATCGCCGAGGAGGCGGAGATCCACGCCGTGACGCCCGAGACCGCCGCTCACTCACTGGCGATCGGCAACCCCGGCGATGGCTACCTCGTGATCGACGCCGTCCGCAAACGCGGCGGCACCGGCGGCTTCGCCAGCGATCCGGAGATCTTCGCCGGGATCGACCTGCTCGCCGCCACCGAGGGCCTGCTGACCGAGCCCGCGGGCGGCACGACCGTCGCGGTGCTCGAGAAACTGGCCGCCAGCGGGCGCCTGGCGCCCGACGACACCGTGGTGGCGATCATCACCGGCAACGGGTTGAAGACGCTCGACGATCACCCGCGCAAGCCATGGCCGGCGAAGGTCGACTGCGAGCTCGACGCGATGCTCGAGGCACTGGGCGAGCTCAAGCGCGGCGACACGCTCGTGGAGAGCGCGCGCCAGCAACTGCACGTCTGAGCGACACGCGGAGCTGTACGCTTGAGGCATGGACGGTCCTTCCGATCCCGGCTATGACCTCGAGGCCCGCCGCCGCGAAGAGCGCCGAGCGGTCGACGAGGCGGGGGGAGGCGAGTCCGAGGGCTTCGAGCTCGCCGAGCGGGATCTGATCGAACGCTCCTCCCACGGCGACCAGCACACGCCCACACGCATCATGCTCGACGCCGCATCCGAGGTGCAGTCGGCCGGCCCCATCGGCGGCGAAGCCGATGAGGGCGTCTACGGCGAGGCCGACGAAGAGCACAAGAGCGACTGACCGAAGCCAGCGCCGGAGTCGCACAGCCCGCACAAGCACCTGCGCGAGAGGCACACATGGCAAGTCCGTTCGCATCGGCACAGGAGTTCCACGACGTGATGGATCGCGTGCTGCAGATGATGAGCGATGATCCCGAGGTGGGACCAAGGCTGCGCGACGCCGACTTCACGCAGCGGTTCGGCTTCGAGGACCTCGATCTGGTGCTGAACGTCAGAGCCGGCCGCCCCGGCGAGCGGGCGAACCTGTCGTGGGTGTGGACGGATGACATCGACTGGTCGCCGCGGGTGCGCATGACGATGTCCTCGCAGACCGCCAACCGCTACTTCCAGGGACGGGAAAACATCGCATACGCGATCGCCAGGCGCCGCATCAAGACCGGCGGGGATCTCAAAGCGGCGCTCGAGTTGATTCCCATCACCAAGCCGATAAACGCGCGCTATCGCGGCCTCGTCGCCGAGGAGTACCCGCACCTGAAGGTGTGAGCGAGCGCGCCGGCGGCGCCACCCGACCCTCAGTCGAGCTCGACGTCGAGCACCGGCGCCATGCTCGGGTGCCGCGCTGGCGTCTCGCCTTTGACTTTGACGTCCACACGCGTGATCGCGAGGTAGGCGATGAAGCTGAGCATCATCACTGTCAAGCCGAGCGCGACCGGGCCGGTGCCGAGCGCGAGGCCACCCAGGTGGTGCGGGTTGTCCATCCAGTCGGCAAACGACGCGCCGAGCGGCCTGGTCATGACGTACGCGAACCAGAAGGTGACTATCGAGTTCAGTCCGAAACGCCAGTACGCGACTGCCGGCAGCGCGATCAGGCTCGCGAACAGCACGCCCGAGGCAAGGTAGCCAAGGTGCAGGCTCGTCGCTGTGAAATCGCCGCTGGCGGTGCCCAGCGCGAACGTCGCCAGCACCGTCGCCCAGTAGAACTTCTCACGACGCCGTGTGTAGATGCTGTGAATCGACAGGGTCTTCTCGCTCCTGTGCCACAACACGAAGATGACCGCCAGCACGATCAGATAGAAGGTGCTCGACACCGCGTAGGCGATGCCGAACCCGACGTGCAGGGCGTCGGCCGCGGACGTGCCGAACACGCTCACCATCACCACGACCAGCCAGTAGGTCCACGCGTTGTAGCCGGGCTCCTTGAACTGCATTTTCAGCGCAACGGTGAGACCGATGAGCATGATCGGCACCGCGATCGCCGGCCCGAGCGCGGCGTTCATGAAATCCGACGTCGCCTCGCCCATGGCCGTGGTCAGCACCTTGGTGATCCAGAAGAAGATCGTGATCTCGGGAACCTTCGTCATCGCTCGCTGGACGCGAGGCGCGACGTGTGGCTGTTGCGTGTGACCGCTCATATTCGCTGGGGTTTGTGTCGCTTGTTGCAACTGTCTGGTGAGTGACTGGTTCCGCTCGCCGCAGCCTGCCCACGAGAGGTTCGACGACAAATATCAGCGCTTCATTTGCCGTCGCTAAAGCGTAAGAGAGCTCTCATTCCGGGCGCCAGATTCCGGCTAGCTGCAATGCGCGGCGGCGAATCCCGTGGCAAGCTGATCGCGTGGCGGTCCGCGTCCTGCTCGTGGACGACAACGAGTCCTTCCTGGAGGCCGCGAGCGTTCTGCTCGAGCGCGAGAGCCTGCGCGTCGTGGGCGTGGCCACGTCTACGGCGCAGGCCCTCCCCCGCGCCGCGCAGCTCCAGCCCGACGTCGTCCTCGTCGACATCTCGCTCGCGGGGGAGAGCGGCTTCGAGCTCGCTCGTCGGCTGGTCGAGCGCGAGCGCGACGCGTGCCCGGCCGTGATCCTGATCTCGACGCACGCGCAGGAGGACTTCGCCGATCTCATCGCCGAGAGTCCCGCCACCGGCTTCCTGGCGAAGTCAGAGCTCTGCGCGAGCGCGATTCGCCGCATCCTCGACGCCCACCCGAGCTGAGGCGCCCGGGGCGCCCGCCGACGCTAGCGCGCGTCGAGGAAGGCGAGCACCGCGAGGACGCGACGGTGATCGTCGTGGGTGTCCGCAACCGGCAGCTTCGCGAGAATGCTGTGCACGTGCTTCTCAACCGTGCCCTCGGTCACGCACAGCTTGCGCGCGATGCCGGCGTTCGAGCGTCCCTCGGCCATCAGCGAGAGCACCTCGCGCTCGCGCGCCGTGATCTCATCGAGCGGATCGTCCACCCGGCGCGCGGCGACGAGCTCCCGCACGAGCTCCGGATCGACGACCGATCCTCCCCTCACGATCCGCTCGAGCGCCTGGATGAACTCCTGTACGTCGGTCACGCGACTCTTCAGCAGGTAGCCGCTGCGCTGCCCGCTGGCGAGCAGGTCCATCGCGTGCTCCACATCGACGTGCGCCGAGAGCACGACGACCGCGGTCTGCGGAAACCGCTCGCGAATCACGCGCACCGCGTCCAGGCCCTCCGTCGAGTGCGTCGGCGGCATGCGGATATCCACAAGCGCCAGATCGGGCCGATGCTCACCCACCAGCTCGATCAGCCCCGGGCCGTCGCCGCACTGTCCGACCACCTCGAACCCCGATCGCTCGAGCAGGCCCGCCACGCCCTCGCGCAGCAGGACTTCGTCGTCCGCCAACGCCACCCGAGTGCGAACCGCGCTCACGCCGGTCATTATCGGCTACTCGATCGTGATCGGCTACCGTCACTGAGGTGGGTGGCTTGAGCGTCTGCTCGACGCCCGACAGGCTCACTCGATGTCATGGCGGAACCGATCGTCAAGGAGCGCAACGACCTCGCCCGGCTCGCCGAGGAGCAGGCGGCGCTGCGGCGCGTCTCCACGCTCGCGTTAGCCACCGCGATCGCAAACGCCGAGAGCCGCGCGGCGCTCGCCCGGCTGGCCGAGGAGCAGGCCTCGCTGCGGCGGGTGGCGACGCTCGTGGCGCATGGCGCGTCACCAGAGGAGCTGATCACGGCCGTGACCGAGGAGGTCGGGCACGTGCTTCCCGTCGATCGCGCGAGCATGGGGCGCTACAGGTCCGACGGCACGGTGACGATCCTCGCCGACTGGAACCGGACGGGCCCCTCATCGCCGACGCCCAGCCGCTGGGCTCTCGGGGGCAGGAACGTGCCCACGCTCGTCGCCCAGACCCGCCGTCCCGCTCGGATGGACAGCCACGCCGAGGCATCTGGCTCGATCGGCCTCGCCGCCCGCGAGCGGGGGGTGGGCTCGTCGGCGGGGACGCCGATCATCGTCGAGGGGCGCCTGTGGGGCCTGATGAGCGCCGGCTCGAACCTGCAGCGAGCGCTGCCCGCGGACATCGAGGCGCGCCTCGCGTCCTTCACGGAGCTGCTGGCGACGGCGATCGCCAATGCGCAGAGCCGCGCCGAGCTGGCCGCGTCGCGCGCGCGGATCGCGGCCGCCGCCGATGAGACCCGGCGCCAGATCGAGCGCGACCTGCACGACGGCACCCAGCAGCGGCTCGTCTCGCTCGGGCTGAAGCTGCGAGCGGCGCAGGCAGCGATTCCGCCGCAGCTCGGTGAGCTGAACGACGAGCTCGCGCAGGTGGCCAGCGGACTCGCCAGCGTGCAGGACGAGCTGCGCGAGATCGCACACGGGATCCACCCGGCGATCCTCGCCCAGGGCGGCCTCAGGCCGGCGCTGAAGACACTCGCCCGCCGCTCGGTGATCCCGGTCGAGCTCGACGTCGGAGTCGACGCGCGCCTGCCAGAGCGCATCGAGGTAGCCGTCTACTACATCGTCTCGGAGGCGCTCACGAACGCCGCCAAGCACGCGCGCGCCTCGCTCATCGACATTCACGTGCGGGCGCACGGCGACGCCCTCGACCTCCACGTCCGCGACAATGGCGCCGGTGGAGCCGACCCCGCCCGAGGCTCCGGCCTGCTCGGCATGAGAGACCGCGTGGAGACGCTCGCCGGCACGATCGGCATCGACAGCCCCGCCGGCGCGGGGACCTCCCTGCACGTCGAGCTCCCGCTCGCTGGCTGAGCCCCGGTCGCGCTGGCCGTTGCCGGCGGCGCCATGCCAGCTAGCGGTAACGCCGGCGCTCATGCTGGCGGGGATCACAGATGGACGGTGGCAGCGATGAAATCGGCGCGTGCGCGCGCGATCGTTTCGTGAAGCACGGAGAACGCGCGTGTCGGCCCGGCCGAGGCGATGTTGTTGGTCGCCCGCGCCTGGCGCTCACCCGACCCGAAAGGCGACCGATGAGTGACGATGACAAAGCCGGGTGGGGCGAGTTCTTCGGCATCGTCACCACGTTCGCGATCGGAGCGGCGCTCGTGCTCGCGGTCGGCGTGGGCATCCTGATCGGCTACTACGCGATCGGCTCCGGCGGGAGCAGCTCTCACAACGTGACGGTCGCGCAGGCGCCGACGAGGTCGGGCGCGCACGCGATCGACGCGGCCGACGAAATCCCAGTCGCCCCCGCGTTCACCCCCGCGGAACTGGCGGCTTTCCCCACGACCAACTGGATCACGCCTCCGGGTGGGACGCTGGGCGACCGCTACTCGGCGTTGACGCAGATCAACGCGTCGAACGCCTCGCAGCTGAAAGGCGACTGGCTGACGGCGCTGAACGGCAGCGGCACGCTCGAGAAGTACTCGCAGGAGGCCTCGGCGGTGGAGTACGACGGCGTGATCTACACGGCCACGGGAGCCGACGACGTGTTCGCGATCTCCGCGGCCACCGGCAAGATCCTGTGGGAGACCAAGGCCAACGTTCCGGCGTCGACCGCGACGTCTGTGTGCTGTGGGTGGGACAACCGCGGCGTGGCGCTCGGCGACGGCATGCTCTTCACCAGCATCCTCGACGGCTATGTCGAGGCGCTCAGCCAGAAGACCGGCGAAGTGCTGTGGAAAACAGCGATCGCTCCTGTCACCAGCGGATGGACGGTCACGATGGCGCCGCTGTACGAGGACGGCATGGTCATCATCGGCCCTGTCGGCGCCGAGTACGGCGTGCGCGGCTTCATCTCCGCCTACAACGCGACGACGGGCCAGCTGGTGTGGAAGCACTACAACATCCCCGGTCCCGGCGAACCCGGCCACAGCAGCTGGCCGAGCGACAACAACCTGTGGGAACACGGTGGCGCGACGACATGGAACACGCCGACGTTCGACCCCAAACTCGGCCTGATGTACTACTCGACCGGCAACTCGGGCGAGGACTTCGAAGGCAAGGAACGTGCAGGTGACGATCTGTACTCCTCCACGATCATCGCGCTGAACATCAAGACCGGAAACATGGCCTGGTATTACCAGACGGTTCACCACGACATCTGGGACTTCGACGACCCGAGCCCGACGGTGCTGATGAACGTCGAAGTGAACGGCAAAATGGAAGAAGGGATCGCCGAGCCGAGCAAGACCGGCTACGTGTACT
>DATHPE010000015.1:0-65189 GCA_035484215.1 Solirubrobacteraceae bacterium
CGAGCGGCTGCTCTCAGCCTCGATCACCTGCCGGCTACAGCACCGCTCGCTGTTCGCCTACCTCACCGACCTGCTCGCCACCAACGCCCGCGGCGACCCACCCCCATCCCTCGCCTGAAAGCCAGGGACTGAACGCTTACCTAAAGTGGAGACGGTGGGAATCGAACCCACGTCCGTAATCGCGTAAGAGTGGCTTCTACGAGCGTAGCCGGCCCTCTGATCTCATCCCCGACTCGCCTGGCCGGCGGGGTTGCGGGGGACCAGCCTCCTTGAGATTCCCCGGCTTGGCGGAGGCGGACCTCGCCGGGTGAGCCTGCTTTCTGATCCCGGTGATCCCAGCCGCAGGCGAGCGGGGCCCGAGACCTCACGGCTTAGCTATCGACTAAGCGGCGAGGGCGTACTCGTGAGAGTCCGCACTTATGGTTTTCCCGGGTGTTTTACGAGGCCGCCCGGGACCTCGACTCGCCACCACCCCCACGAGCCGACCACGTCGAAGCCTGTCGTCCCCGGGGATGTACTGCAGTTTGAGTGTACCCGGCTGCGGGAAGTGGCGGGGGAGAACGAAAGAGACGCGGTCCCAAGCCACTTGAGGAACCCGTCGGGTCTGACCCGGAGGCCCTTCCCTGTGGGTGGCGCGGCCTCACACCTCGGTGGCCTCGCTCTTTGTGGCTCGGATCCGCGTCTGGATTGAAAGTAACTCGCGGGGGCACCGGTTGCAAGCCCCGCGGGCGCTTGATCGCGCACCTTCCGCGAAAAATTATCCGCGGGCGAGCGCGCGCGGGCGCGCGCTCGCGGAAATCGGCGGCGGAAGCCGGGTGCGACTCCCCGCGAAGGTCAGCGCAAGCGAGCGCGCGGCCGTTAGGAGGGACTTACGAGTGCTGCCACAATGTGGGCATGGAGAACTCTGAGCTGTCCCTGCCAGCGCCTGCGGTTCCGGGGTCGTCTGTGCCTTCGGGAGCGTACCCGACGCACGCGGTGCTGCCGGCGGGCGGGAACCCGTTCGGCGAGGATGGCGGCCGTCCCCGCCCGGTGCGCGGCTTGCGCAAGCGGATCGGCAGCGCGATCGCGGCGATGGGCGCGCTGCTGGCGAAGTTCGGGGTGGCGATCAAGGCGCTGCTGGTGGCGCTGCCGAACCTGAAACTGCTGGTGACGGCGGGCACGGCGCTGGTGTCGGTGGCGGCGTACAGCCTGTTCTTCGGCTGGTGGTTCGCGGCGGGCTTCGTGGTGCTGCTGTTCGTGCACGAGATGGGCCATGTGATCGCGCTGCGCCGCGAGGGCATCAAGGCGAGCGCGCCGATGTTCATCCCGTTCATGGGCGCGGTGATCGTGTCCAGGTCGCTGGGCGACAACGCCTTGAGCGAGGCGCGCGTGGGCTTGGCGGGCCCGATCCTGGGCAGCTTGGGCGCGGCGGCGGTGGCGGTGGTGGGCGCGCTGACGGGCAGCTCGCTGCTGCTGGCGCTGGCGTACTTCGGCTTCTTCATCAACCTGTTCAACCTGCTGCCGGTGGTGCCGCTGGACGGCGGTCGCGCGGCGGCGGCGATGAGCCCGTGGATGTGGTTCGTGGGCTTCGGCTTGCTGGTGGCTCTGGCGTTCCTGAACCCGGGTAACCCGATCCTGCTGATCATCGTGCTGTTCGCGGGGATCCAGACGTGGCATCGCTGGCAGCAGCGCAAGACGCGCTCGTTGGCGCAGGCGGCGTACTACCGTGTGGCGCCACGGCACCGCCTGATCGTGGGCGCGGTGTATGTGGGCCTGATCGCGCTGCTGGTGTTGGGCATGAGCGAGACGCACATCCTCTCCAGCGGCGGCCACAGCTTCGGCTCGCTGTAGAGCGACGACGAGAGCCGTATAGCGATCGCTATACACCATCTCCAACGAGACACAACCGCCCCAGCCCTCGCCCCCACGCGCGAGTATCTAACGCCGCGCTTCGCGAACGCCGCGTTCCATGTCTCGCTTGGTCTCGCGCTCACGCAGCGTCTGGCGCTTGTCGTAGAGGTCCTTGCCGCGGGCGAGCGCGATCTCGACCTTGGCGTGCGCGCCTGAGAAGTAGATGCGGATGGGCACGAGCGTGAGCCCGCGCTCCTGTACGCGCCCGTGGATGCGGTCGAGCTCGCGACGGTGCGCGAGCAGCTTGCGCGTGCGCTCGGGCTCGTGGTTTTCGCGCGAGGCGGGGCCGTAGGGCGGGATGTGCACGGAGTGCAGCCACAGCTCGCCGTCGGCGAAGGCGGCGTAGCCGTCCTTGAGCTGCGCGCCGGAGGTGCGCAGGGCTTTGACCTCGGTGCCCTCGAGCACGATGCCGCACTCCAGGCGCTCGATCAGCTCGTAGCGGTAGGAGGCGTAGCGGTTGGACGCTACGTCCCCGGCCCCCACCTTGCGCTTGCCCTTGCCCTTTGCCACCGTCCGAGACTAGCGGTCGAGATTGATGGGCTCCGCCCTAACGGGCTCCGCCGCGCGGCGTTCGCGCTGGCCGCTACGGAGCGGGCTCCAGATCGACGCGGCCGCGGACCGAGTCCACGCGCGCGACGCGCACGTCGATCTGCTGGCCGAGGCGCAGCGTGGCGCCGGTGCGCTCGCCCTGCAGGATGGTGCCCTGCTCGTTGAGCTCCCACCACTCGCGCCCGGCGGGTCCGCGCAGCAGCCGCACGGGCAGCATGCCCTGGTAGCGCGGCGCGGCGTCGTGGCGCTCGTCGAAGGCGATGAACGCGCCGGCGGAGATGAGCCCGACCACCTCCCCGGCGAACGGCTGGTCGTGGCCGCGCTCGTAGAGCAGTCGCTCGAGCGCGAAACAGCGCGCGATGTCGTCGGCGTCGCGCTCGATGATCATGGCGTCGCGCTCGCGCTCGGAGGTCCAGACACCGAGCTCGACCATCTCCCCGGCGCGCGGCGCGGCCTCGCCCTGGCCGACGGCTGACAGCAGCGCGCGGTGGCAGACGATGTCGGGGTAGCGGCGGATGGGCGAGGTGAAGTGGCAGTAGGCGGCGGAGCGCAGGCCGGCGTGGCCGAGGTTCTTGGGTGAGTAGTAGGCCTGCTTGAGCGAGCGCAGCACGAGCGAGCTGAGCGCTTGGCGGCCGTGGCCGGCGCGGCGCAGGTGCTGCTCGACGCGTGTGGACATCTCGGCGAGGAGCTCGGCGGCCTGCGTGGAGGACATGCGCGCGGGCAGCGCTGGCGTGGGCACGTCGAGCGTGGCGAGCTGGTCGGCGAGGCGCTCGACGCGCTCGGGCTCGGGGCGCTCGTGCACGCGATACAGGCACGGCACGCCGCGGCGCTCGAGCAGGCTGGCGACGGCTTCGTTGGCGGCGATCATGAGGTGCTCGATCAGGCGATGAGACTCGGTCTGCGTGCGCGTGAGCACGTCGGTGACGTTGCCGCGCTCGTCGAAGGAGAACTCGGGCTCCCCGGAGTCGAGCGCGAGCGCGCCGGCGCGCTCGCGCGCGCCCTGCAGCGCGGCGGCGGCCTGGCGCGCGGCGCGCAGCGGCTCTCCCCACGGCTCGGCGGCGGAGTCGCGCCCGGCGAAGATGCGATCGACGCGCTCGTAGTCAAGGCGCGCGTCAGAGCGGATCAGCGAGCGGTAGAAGCTGGCGCGCGCGAGCACGGCGCCGTGCAGCTCCATCTCGACGGTGACCGCCGCGCGGTC
Source organism: Solirubrobacteraceae bacterium (assembly GCA_035484215.1). GTDB lineage: Bacteria > Actinomycetota > Thermoleophilia > Solirubrobacterales > Solirubrobacteraceae > Palsa-744. The sequence goes on from DATHPE010000015.1 coordinate 3,638, forward strand.
GGCTCCGGGGACGAGCGAGCAGGCGTCGCTGGAGAGCGCGTGCGGAAGCATCGGCTCGACGGCGCCGGGCGCGTACACGCTGGTGGAGCGCGTGCGCGCCTCGCGGTCCAGCGGCGAGCCCTCGGGCACGTGCGCGGCGACGTCGGCGATGTGCACCCAGATGCGGATGCCACCCGCCCCCGCGCCCGGCTCCACCACGTCGCGCGCGTCGCCGCCAGCCCCTGCGTCGCCGGCGCCGATGATCTCGGCGGAGATGGCGTCGTCGAAGTCGCGGGCGCTGACGGGGTCGATGGTGAACGTGGGCAGCGCGCGCAGGTCACGCCTGTCCCCGAGCGCGCGCTTGACGCGCTCGCCGGCGGCGCGCGCTTCGTGCTCGAGCGCCTGGTCGAAGCCGCGTGCGAGGCCGTGGTCGAGCAGCAGCCCCTCGATCACGTCGCGGGCGACGTTCGGGCGCCCGAGCACACGCACGACGCGCGCCCCGGAGCGCTCGCCGCGCGCGGCTCCCTGCACGAGCACGAGGTCGCCGGCGGAGACCTCGACGCGCCCGCCGCGGCCGGATCGAGACGGCCCCAGCGTCAGGCGTGCGCCGCCGCGGTCACGCGGCGGGCGGCCGTCGCGCTCGCGCGGCGGGAACAGAGGCTCGGCGGTGAGGAAGCGCCCGCGGCGCTCGATCACGGCCACGAGCGCGCCGGCGGGCGCGGGGCCGGCCGCCGCGGCTGAGCTGGCGTGAGCGGCTTTCCCGGGTGGGCCGCTGCCTGCGCGCCGCCCGCCGCGCCCGCGGGGGCTGGAGCCGCTCACCTGACTTTCGCGGCGAGCGTGCTGAGCGCGACTTGGAGGCCGCGGTTGGTGTCGACGTCGTCGCTGGGAACGAGCACTTCGGGGATGACGCCGGCGCCCTGTTTGACGCCGCCGCCGCCGAGGTTGCGCCCGTCGGGCGTGAAGAACTCGCCGACGGTGATGTCCAGCGCGCCGCCGTTGGCGAGCGCCTGCTCCTCCTGGAAGACGCCCTTGCCGAACGTGTGCGTGCCGACGACGGTCGCGCGGTGGTGGTCCTGCAGGGCGGCGGTGACGATCTCGGAGGAGGACGCGGTGTTGGAGTCGACGAGCACGACCATGGGGATCGAGGAGGAGATGGCGCCGCCGGTGGCGTCGAGCACCTGCGTGGGCACGTTGCGCCCGCGCGTGGTGACGATGACGCCCTTGGCGATGAAGATGCTGGCGATCAGCTGCGCTTCGGCGACCAGCCCGCCGCCGTTGCCGCGCAGGTCGAAGACGAGCCCGCGCGCGCCGGCGTGCAGCTCGTGCTCGACGGCTTCGTGCACTTCCGCGTGCGAGCCGTCGCTGAAGCTGGCGAGCGCGACGACGCCGAGCTTGACGCCGTGGACGGTCCTGGTGACGGATTCGACGACGGGCTCGGAGACGACCGCGCGCGTGATCTTGACCGTGCGCACGGTCGCTGGGCTGCGGGCGTGGCCTTCGAGCGCCGGCTGGACCCCGAGCTGGACGTTCGTGCCGGGCAGCCCTCTGATCAGCGTGGTGGCGGCTTCTGCGCTGAGGCGTTCGAGCTTGCGCCCGTCGACGGCGACGATCACGTCGCCGGGCTTCAGGCCGGCGCGCTGGGCGGGCGAGGAGTTGAACACGCGCTCGATGAGCAGCCCGCGATCGGCCGCCATCTGGGTGGCGACGGACACGCCGATGCCGGTGAAGTGCGGCGGCGCGACGAATTCGCGGTATTCGCTGGGGCTGAGGTAGTGGGAGAAGCGGTCGTGCAGGCTGGCGACCATGGCGGCGATCGACGCGTTGGACAGCTGGCTGGCGGAGATCGGCCGGTAGTAGTCGTCCTCGATTCGCTGCATGGCTTCGTCGAGGACTTCGGTCTGCTGGCCGGCGACGAACGCGCTGCGCAGGAACGTGGGCAGGTCTTCGGGGTGCCCGCCGAGCCACAGCCCGGCGACGAGCAGCAGCGGGAGCGCCAGCGCGAGCACGGCGGTCAGCGGCTGTTTGCGAAGGGAGGACATGCGCTCGGCGCAAGGGTAGTGCAGGCGGGCGGCCCGGCCGGCAGGTCCCCCGCCGCCCGGACGCCGGCGACGGGCGTGAACCTTCTAGGGTTGGGCCATGGCGAACGTGAGCACGAGCACGGTGGCGAGCAACGGGCTGCCGATCCATCGGATCGAGCTGCCGGGCACGCGCGCGCTGACGGTGCTGGTGGCGTTCGACGCGGGCGCGCGCAATGAGCGCGCGGAGGAGAACGGCATGGCTCACTTCCTCGAGCACCTGGTGTTCAAGGGCGGCGAGAGCTACCCGACGTACAAGGACGTGAACGAGACGGCCGAGCGTCTTGGCGGCGTGCTGAACGCGTACACCAGCCACGACATGGTGGCCTTCCACATAACGGTGCGCGCGGAGAGCGCGGGGCCGGCGATCGACCTGCTGAGCGACTTCGTCGGGCGCCCGCGACTGGATGCGCAGGAGCTCGACCGCGAGCGCGGGGTGGTGATCCAGGAGATCAACCGCGCGTACGACCAGCCGTCGATGGTGGCGGAGTACCTGATCGACCGCGCGGCGTTCGGCGATCACCCGCTGGGGCGCACGGTGCTGGGGCCGGAGGAGAACCTGCGCAGCTTCACGCGCGAGGGGATCGTGGCATTTCGCGAGCGCCGCTGGTCGGGTGCGAGCGGTGGCGCGTTCCTGGCGGGCAACCTCGAGCACCTGCCGGCGGAGGAGGAGTTGCAGGAGCGCTTCGCCCGCTTCCCGTCGCTGCCGGAGCCCGAGCCGTACGTGCCGGCGCCGGAGTTCGCGCCGCAGATCCTGGTGGAGGAGCGCGACACCAACCAGTCGCACCTGCGCATGATGTACCGCCCGCGGATAGCGGTGACCAACGAACGCGAACGCGCGGCGCTGTCGATCTACTCGACGCTGCTGGGCGGCTCGATGGGCTCGCGCCTGTTCGACGAGATCCGCGAGAAGCGCGGGCTGTGCTACTCGGTGAGCGCGCTCGTGCACACGTTCGCGGACGTGCCGATCCTGCAGCTGAGCTCGGGCCTGGACTCGGCGAAGTGCGTGGAGGCGTACACGCGCATGCGCGAGATCGTCGACGAGCTACGTGACGACGGCCCGACCGAGGAGGAGGTCGCGCGGGCGCGCGCGTACGCGGCCGGGCGCCTGGTGCTGGGGTTCGAGAACTCCGGCGCGGTCGCGCGCTACGGCGCCAACCAGCAGATCATCTTCGGCGAGGACATCGACCCCGACAGGGCGATCGCGGCGCTGGACGGGGTGACGTTCGACGAGGTCACGGAGGTGGCGGCGGGCGTCGCCGACAAGCTGGCGGTCTCGTGTGTGGGCCCGCACACCGCCGACGAGTTCTGAGCCGGCCACCGCGCGGGCGCTCACACGGACGGCGCGCCGCGCGGTAGCCTAAGCGGGCAATGCGCGTTGATGTCAACGGCGTGGGGATCGAGTACGAGGTGACCGGCGAGGGCGCGCCGGTGATGCTGCTGCACGGGTTCCCGGACACGGGGCGGCTGTGGCGCAACCAGGTGCCGGCGCTGGCCGAGGCGGGATTCAAGGTGATCGTGCCCGACCTGCGCGGCTACGGTCGATCGGACAAGCCGGCTGAGGTGGAGGCCTATAGGCTCGACCAGCTCGTCGGCGACGTCGTGGCCGTGATCGGCGACGCCGGTGCTGAGCGGGCGCACGTCGTCGGCCACGACTGGGGCGCCGCACTGTCGTGGACGATCGCCTCGTTCGCCCCCGAGCGCGTCGACCATCTCGTCACCCTTTCGGTCGGGCATCCGGCCACCTTCCGCAGCAACGGCTTCGAGCAGCACGAGAAGTCGTGGTACATGCTGCTGTTCCAGTTCCCCGGAGTCGCCGAGCAGTGGCTCTCTGGCGATGACTGGGCCAACTTCCGGGCGTGGGGCCACCACCCCGACGTCGATGCCGTGATCGCCGAGATGGACGCCAACGACTCTCTGACCCCGGGGCTCAACTACTACCGCGCGAACGTTCCGCCCGAGTCCTACCTCCAGTCCGGCCTGGAACTGCCGCCGGTGCAGTCCGCCACGATGGGCGTCTGGAGCTCCGGGGACTTCGCGCTGACCGAGGCGCAGATGGTCAACTCGGCCGCGAACGTGGCCGGCCCGTGGCGCTACGAGCGCCTGGACGGCCCCGGGCACTGGATGCAGCTCGAGGCGCCCGACGCGCTCAACGAACTGCTGATCGACTTCCTGCCGACGTGAGCACGCGTCCTCTCCAGCCGCGCTGTGGCGCCCGCCGGTGTGCTGCCTGCGCGAGGCGGGGCTGAGCAGCCGATGGCCGAGATCGTCGTGATGGGCGGCGGCGTGTGCGGCCTGTCGGCGGGAATGATGCTGGCGCGCGACGGGCACGAGGTCACGGTGCTGGAGCGCGACGCCGATCCCGTGCCCGAGTCCGTCGAGGACGCATGGAAGAGCTGGTCGCGCGATGGCGTGATCCAGTTCCGCCTGGCCCACTTCCTGCATGCCGGCGGTCGCGTCGTGCTGGAGGAGGCGCTCCCCGACGTGCTCCAGGCGCTCGACTCGGCTGGCGCTCTGCGCCTGGACATGCTCGGGCTGATGCCCCCCACCCTCGCCGGTGACGGCCCCCAGGCCGGCGATGAGCGGTTCGTGACCTACACCGCCCGTCGCAGCACCTTCGAGCGGGTACTCGGCAAGGCGGCAGCGGAAGAGCCCGGCCTGGAGGTGCGTCGCGGCGCGGGCGTGAAGGAGCTGACCACGCGGATAGCCAACGGCACACCGCACGTGACGGGCGTCCAGCTCGACTCGGGCGAGACGCTGAACGCCGACCTGGTGGTCGACGCCATGGGCCGGCGCTCGCAGCTGCCACGCTGGCTGAGCGACGCGGGCATCGGCTCCGTGCACGAGGAGTCCGAGGACTCCGGGTTCATCTACTACGGCCGCTTCTACCGCTCGGCCGACGGGACCACGCCGCGGCCGATCGGCCCTCTGCTCGCGCCGATGGGGACCTTCTCGCTCCTCACCCTGCCGTCGGACAACGGCACGTGGGCCGTGACCACCGTAATCTCCAGCGGCGACCGAGTGCTGAAGCGCATGCGCGACGGCGAGCGGTGGACCGCCGTAGTTGAGGCGTGCCCGCTGCACGCGCACTGGCTGGAGGGCGAGCCGATCAGTGACTTCAAGGCGATGGGCGGGGTGAGCGACCGCTACCGCCGCCCACTCGTGGACGGACGACCGCTGCTCACCGGGATTGCGCTGCTGGGCGACGCGTGGGCGTGCACGAACCCGTCGCTCGGTCGCGGCATCGCGCTCGGGCTGCTGCACGCCAAGTGCCTGCGCGAGGTCGTCGACTCGCACTTGGATGACCCGCTGGAGTTCGCCCAAGCCTGGGATGCGACAACCGAGACCAAGCTGACTCCGTGGTACCGCGAGACCGTCGAAGAGGACCGCGACCGGCTGCGTGAAATCGAAGCTCTGCGCAACGGGCTGGGGCCCGCGCCGCCGAGCGAGCGCTCGTCGGTCCTGCGCGAAGCGCTCAACACGGCGGCGCTGCACGATCCCGAGCTGTTCAGGTCATACCTCGCCTCGCGCGTTGTGCTGACGCCGCTCAGCGAGATCTTCGCGCAGCCGGGCATCGCCGAGCGCATCCTCGAGCTGGCGGGCGAACACGAGCGCCTGGCGATACCCGGCCCGAGCCGCGAGGAGCTAGTGGGGCTGCTGGCCTGATCCGCCCGGCGCCGGCAGCGGCTCGGGCTGGCGCTCCACCTGCGGGGCGTCCGCGAGCACGGCGGGCACGACCGCGATCGCGGCGACGACGAGGCCGGCGGCGATCCAGAAGGCGAGGTGGTAGCCGCCGGTGAGCGCCGCCGCTGTGGAGCGGTCCTGTGCTGTCAGATGCGCGCTGCGCGAGGCGGAGAGCGTGGCGAGCACGGCCAGCCCGAGCGCGCCGCCGACCTGCGCCGTCGTGTTGACGAGGCCGGAGGCGAGGCCCGCGTCCTGCGGGCTGGCGCCGGACATGGCGACGTTCATCAGCGCGGGGAAGCACACGCCGGCGCCGGTGCCGAGCAGCATCATCGAGGGCAGCACGTGCGCGAGATAGCTGCCATGGACGGGCGCCACGGCGAGTAGCACGAGCGCGAGCCCGATCAGCACGAGGCCGGGCACGAGCATGTTGCGCGCGCCGAAGCGCGTGACCAGCCGCTCGGAGAAGCGGATCGACAGCGTGCCCATGGTGAGCGAGACGGGCAGGAACGCGAGCCCGATCTGTAGCGCGTCGTAGCCGAGCACACGGCGCAGGTACAGCGCGCCGAGGAAGAACACGCCGAACATGCCGGCGACGGACAGCACCTGGATGACGTTGGCGGCGGCGACGTTGCGCGAGCGGAAGATGCGCAGCGGCACGAGCGGGTTGCGCGCGCTCGCCTCGCGCGCGAGGAAGCCGAGCAGCAGCGCCAGCGAGACGCCGCCGAGCGCGAGCGTGCGCCCCGCTCCCCAGCCGTCTTCCGCGGCTGGCTTGACGATGGTGTACACGCCGAGCATCAGCGCGGAGGTGATCAGCACGGCGCCGGGGACGTCGGCGCCCTGGCCGAAGCCGATGCCGGCGTCGTCCGCGAGCAGGCGCCTGGCGAACACGGCGGTGGCGATGCCGATGGGGATGTTCACGAAGAAGATCCAGTGCCAGTCGATCGACTGCGTGATCACGCCGCCGGCGAGCAGCCCCACGGAGCCGCCGGCGGAGGCGACGAACGCGTACACGCCGATCGCCTTCGCCTGCTCGCGGGGCTCGGGGAACATCGTCACGATCATCCCCAGGATCACCGCGGAGGTCATCGCGCCGCCGATCCCCTGCACGAAGCGCGCCGCGATAAGCAGCGACTGGCTGTCGGCCAGGCCGCACAGCAGCGACGCGGCGGTGAACAGCGCCACGCCGGCCAGGAAGATGCGCCGCCGGCCGATCAGGTCGCCGAAGCGCCCCGCCAGCAGCAGCAGACCCCCGAAGGCGATCAGGTAGGCGTTGATCACCCACGCCAGGCTGGAGGTGGAGAAGCGCAGGTCGTCCTGGATGGAGGGCAGCGCGACGTTGACCACCGTCACGTCGAGCACGATCATCAGCATCCCCACGCACAGCACGTACAGCGCGATCCAGCGCCTGTCGTGGGCCGCTCCGGAGCCCGCCGCGCCACCGTGCTGGGCCTGGGCGTCCTCGGTGCGATCGCCTGTGACGGTCGTGCTCACCGGGCGGCCTCCTCGCTCTGCAGCAGGTAGTCGCCGAGCGCGCCCATCAGCTCGTTGGTGCCGTGCTCGCGTGCCTCGGGCGTGTCGTGGCCGTCGAGGTACACGCCGTGCTCGGTGAGCGTCAGGCGCGCGCCGTCGCCGTGCGCCTCGATCTCGATGGTGGCCAGCGACACGGAGATGCGCACGTCCTCGCGATGCATGTCGTAGGCGTGGATGATGCGCCGCCCAGGGACGATGTCCTGGTAGACGGCGTCGAAGCTGTAGAGCGCCCCGTCGGGCGCCCGCACGGTGAGGTGCTCGCGCCCGCCGACGCGAAACTCCAGCGAGTAGTCGCGTTTGTCGCCCGGCCCGAACCACCGCGCCTTGGCGGCGGGGTCGGCCCACGCGTCGAACACCCGCCGCGGCGGGGCGTCGTAGGTGCGCTCGATGACGAACGTGGAGTGTGCGGTGGACCGCTCGGCGGCGGCGTGGTCTGAGTGGCTCACTTGTCTCTCCCTTGCTTTGACTGGTCATTGTCCTCGGCTAGGTACTCGCCGAGCCGGTCGAGGCTCTCCTCCCAGAAGGTGCGCCGCTCGGCGAGCCAGCGCTCGGCCGTGCGCAGCGCGGCGGGCTCGACGCTGCAGGTGCGCACCCGCCCCAGCTTGTGCGAGCGCACGAGCCCGCTGGCCTCGAGCATGTGCAGGTGCTGCACGACCGCCGGCAGCGACATCTCCAGCGGCCGCGCGAGCTCGCTGACGGACGCCGGCCCGCGGGTCAGGCGCTCTACCATCGCCCGGCGGCTGGGGTCGGCGAGCGCCTGGAAGAGCAGGTCGAAGTCCCGCCCGGCTGGCCCATATTGCTTAAGCACTCACTTAAGTATTGCACACGCGATGGCGAGCGCCGCAGCCGATGCTCCGCCTCATTGGCAAGCGGGGCGCAACGCTAAAGAAAAGCCCCCGATAAGCCGAGACGAATACCAGCGACGAGTTGACATCACGTGTCGGAGAACAACACCGATGGCACGATCATCGGCCCACAATCCGAGCCGGTACCCACCCACCGGTCACGCGTCGACCTGCTCGCCGGCTCCTGGCCGCTGGTCGGTCGTCGCGGGAGCGTGTGGGCGACGGCCGCGGTCATGCTGGCGCTCGCGGGCGTGCTCGGCTCGGTGCTCGGAGCACGAGCCATGGCCCACTCCGACGCCGAGCGCCAGCGGCTCGCGTCGCACCTGAGCGCGGCGGAGATCGCCGCGGTGCTCAAGCTGGCGATCCGCCGCGAGGAAGACCTGACGATCAGCACGAGCGCGTTCGTCGCGAACAACCCGAACGTGACGCCGGCGGCGTTCGACAGATGGATCGAATCGCTGCGCGCGATCCAGCGATACCCGGAGTTGCAGAACATCGGTCTGGTGAAGCTCGTGGAAGCGCCTCAGCTGGCGGCGTTCGAAGCCCACGAGGTGTCGGATCCGATACGACCGCTGGGGCCGCGGTCGGTGTCCCCTGCCGGAGACTTCCAGATCCTGCCCGCGGGCAAGCGCCCCCACTACTGCCTGGCGGCCGCGGGGATGGCGAGCGACGCGGCCGACTACGTGCCGGAGGGACTGGACTACTGCGAGGTCATCCCGAACATGATCACGACACGCGACTCGGGGCTGACCGGCTATGCGCCGATCGCGGAGGCAGGCGCGAAAGGTCTGGGCGTGGGAACGCCGGTGTATCGCACGGGAGTCACGCCGTCGACGGTACGGGGGCGCCGGCAGGCGTTCCTGGGATGGCTGGGGGAGCGGATCCAGCCGAAGGTGTTGCTGCAGACGGCGCTCGTCGGCCATCCCGACGCGGCGGTGGTGTTTCGCTTCGACACGCGCTACTCGCACGTCGCGTTCGCGAGCGGCAAGCCCCCCGCGGGAGGGCAGAGCACGACCATCCCAGTGGCGCTCGGACGAGAAGCGGGGCTGCGAGGAGATGAAGGCTGGACCATGCAGAGCTTCAGCGCGAACGTCTCCGCCGGCGTGTCCGCCAACGGCAATGCGCTCACCCTGCTCGTCGGGGGAAGCCTGCTGAGCGTGCTGCTCGGGCTGCTCGTGTCGGTCCTCGGAACCGGGCGCATGCGCGCGCTGTCGCTCGTGGGCGAGAAGACGCGAGAGCTCTCGCGGAAGAACCACGAGCTCTTCGAACTGGCCTTGCACGACCCGCTCACGGGCCTGCCGAACCGCTCGCTCGTGCTCGACCGCACCGAGCGCATGCTCGCCCGCTGCGCGCGCGACCCGGACGTTACCGCGGGCGCGCTGTTCGTCGACGTCGACGGCTTCAAGCACGTCAACGACAGCCTTGGCCACGCGGCGGGAGACCTTCTGCTGACGGTCGTGGGCGAGCGCCTGCTGAGCGCGGTTCGCGATCAGGACACGGTGGGCCGCCTGGGGGGAGACGAGTTCATCGTCCTCGTCGAGTCCTCAACCGACGATGCCTCCCTCGAGCCGCTCGCCGGCCGCATGATCGAGCTCCTTCGCGAGCCTGTCGAGCTTGGCGGCGCGAGCACGAGCATGTCGGTGACCGTGAGCATCGGCTTGGCCGTCGGACGCTACGAAACCGCCGATCAGCTGCTGCGGGACGCCGATCTGGCGCTGTACGCCGCAAAGGCGGCAGGCAAGAACCGCTACGCCCTGTTCGACGCCGACCTGCATCCGAGCGGCGGACACCCGGCACTTCTTCGACCCGTTAGATAGGCCAGAGCATCGCGGTCGGTGAGTGTCAGCCGCGCGCCGTCAGCGCGCTCAGCTTCTCGGCGCGGGCATCCTCGCCGACCATCTCCACGACCCATCGCCGGGCCTCGTCGAGATCGAGCGTTCGCGCCTGCACCATCGCTTCGATGTCAACCCAGTCGCGAGGACGGTCGAACATCGCCTTGAACACCGCCAGCCCGGTGCAACCGACGACCGGGATCGTGCGTCCCTCGAACGGGACCAAGCGGACGTGCGCCTGCACGTGATCGTGGAACGGCAGCACGCTCAGGAACAGGTCGATGGGAGTCGTTCCCCAGCGCAGCCTGACCTGGCCGTCGACTTCGGCCTGCTCGAGCTGCGCGCCGCTGAGCTCGACTCCTTGGGGCAGCGCGGTGAAGACGTCCTTCGCGCGCTCGGGACCGACGAAGACGTTGACGTCGAGGTCCCTCGTGCCGCGAGGTTCCAACGTGCAATAGCCCAGCGCGATGGCGCCCCCGATCGCGTGCGCGATGCCGGCGTCGTCGAGCGCGTCGTGGATGGTCAGCAGTTGATCGCCAAGCGCGCTCACGCGCGCAGCCGGATCAGAGGCGGATACTCCAGCTCGGCCCGCGGCCGGTATGGCATCGACCCCGCCAGGTCGAGCACCTGCGAGAGAACCTTCCCCGCATGCTCCGCCGCGGCGTCGCCCCCCGCGGGGACGAGCTCCAGCTCGAGGCCCGCCGCACCCGCGATGCGCCCGAGCGCGGCCACCGACGGCTGCCGGCGACCGTGTGCGTAGGCGCTCAACACCGACCGGTCGAGCCCCGCGCGGCGTGCCAGCTCGGCCTGACTGAGCCCGCTACGCGCCCCGATCTGCGCGATCAGCTCCACCGCAAGATCGCCACCTTCGGCATACATGAGCTTATGTTAGCATAAAGACTAACTGACAGCCGTATCTGTTGGCGTATACGCCTACTAGCCGAGCGCGACCATGCGGTCGATCGGCACGCGCGCGCGCACCGCGATGTCCTGCGGCACATGCACCTCGAACTGCATCTCGCGCAGCGCGTCGCGCAGCTTCGGCAGCGTGATCATCTTCATGTACCTGCACGACGCCTCCGCGTTCGCGGGGATGAAGTCGACGTCCGGCGCCGCCATTTGCAGCGGGTACAGCATCCCGATCTCCGTCGCCACCACCGCCTCGCGGCGCGCCGACGGGGACGATGCCGCCTGCTCCGCGTATTTGAGCATTCCGCCCGTGGACAGCATGTGCACGCCCTCCGCCGACACGTCGCCGGCGGCGACGTACTCCATGATGCTCGTCGTGCAGCCGCACTCGGGGTGGATCAGGAAGTCCGCGCCGGGGTGCGCCGCGCGCGTGGCCGCTATGTCCGCCGGGCGGATGCCCGCGTGCACGTGGCACTCGCCGTCCCACACGTGCATGCGCCTGCCCAGCTGTTTCTCCACGTACGCGCCCAGCCACATGTCCGGCCCGAACAGGATCTCCGTGTCGGGGCCGTGCGTGTCGTAGATGTGGCGCACCACGTCGACCGCGTTCGCCGACGTGCAGCAGTAGTCGGTCAGCGCCTTCACCTCCGCCGTGGTGTTCACGTACATCACCACCACGCCCCGCGGGAACTGCGCCCGCCACGCCGCCAGCTGGTCGAAGTCGATCGAGTCCGCCAGCGAGCAGCCGGCGTCCAGGTCGGGGATCAGCACCGTCTTGTGCGGGCACAGGATCGACGCCGTCTCCGCCATGAAGTGCACGCCGCAGAACACGATCGCCTCCGCGTCCACCGACGCCGCCGCGCGGCGCGACAGGCCCAGCGAGTCGCCCACGTAGTCCGCCACGTCCTGCACCTCCGGGACCTGGTAGTTGTGCGCCAGGATCACCGCCCGGCGCTCCGCCGCCAGCGCGCGCACCTCCGCCTGCAGCTCCGCTATCTCCGCGTCTGACAGGGCGCCAGCCGGCGCCTGGCCGGGCGCCATCGGCAGCGTGGGCGCCATCGGCAGGTTCACGGGCGCATCACCGCCTGCCCGAGGGCCTTCGCGTGGATAGCAACCAGCAAGAGGGTCATGGCCGGGCCTCCATGATCAGGGACAGGTCGAGCGCGGGCGCAGAGTGGGTCAACGCGCCCATCGAGATCCATTCTATCCCCGTCTCCGCCACGCTCCGGAGCGTTCGCAGGCTCACGCCGCCGCTCGCCTCCAGCTCCGCGCGGCCCGCCACCTGCGCCACCGCCGCGCGCAGACGCGACTCGTCCATGTTGTCCAGCAGCAGCCGCGGCGCGCCCGCCGCCAGCGCCTCCTCGATCTCGCTCGCGTCGCGCACCTCCACCTCCAGCGTGTCCGCCAGCTCCGGCGTCGCCGCGCGCGCGCGCTCGATCGCGCGCGCGATCCCGCCCGCCGCCGCGATGTGGTTCTCCTTGATCAGGATCGCGTCGTACAGCCCCGCGCGGTGGTTGGTAGCGCCGCCCGCCGCCACCGCCGCCTTCTCCAAGGCGCGCAGGCCCGGGATCGTCTTGCGCGTGTCCAGCACCCGCGCGCCCGTGCCGTGCACCTCGCGCGCCGCGCGCGCCGCCATGCTCGCCACGCCCGACAGGTGCGCCAAGAAGTTCAGCGCCGTGCGCTCGCCCGTCAGCAGCGCGCGCGCGCTGCCCTCGATCGACAGCACCGGCCCGCCGTCCTCGCGCCACTCGCCCTCCGCCACCAGGCGCTCGAACGACGCGTCCGCGTCGAGCAGCGCGAACGTCGCCTCCGCCGCCTCCAGGCCGTAGATCACGCCCGGCGCCTTCTGCGTGATCAGCGCGCCCGCTCGCGCCTGCGCGTCCACCGTCGCCAGCGTCGTCACGTCGCCCGTGCCCACGTCCTCCGCGAGCGCGGCGCGCACCAGCGCCTGCGTGTCGGCATCCAAGGTCGCGCTCATTGCGCATCAGCATAGGATCCACGGACATGGATCCGCGCTCCGTCGCAGACTCGCAGGCCACGCTCGCCCACTGGATGGGGCCGCTGGACGCCAACGGCGCCGGCTTCGTCCACGGCGGCACCGTCATGAAGCTCTGCGACGAGGCCGCCGGCCTGGCCGCCGTCAAGCATTCGCGCTGCCGCGTCGTCACCGCCAGCATGGATCGCATGACGTTCAGGGTCCCCATCCACGTCGGCGAACTCGTCACCTTCCAGGCCAGCGTCAACGCCGTCTGGCACACCTCCATGGAGGTCGGCGTGCGCGTCGACACCGAGAACCCCCGTACCGGCGAGCGCCGGCACAGCAACAGCGCCTACCTGACCATGGTCGCCGTCGACGAGCACGGCAACCCGATAGCCGTGCCGCCGCTGCTCACCCGCACCGACGACGAGCGCCGCCGCGAGAGCGACGCTCAGCTTCGCCGCCGCAACCGCCTGGCCGAGCGCGAGCAGATCGAAGCGGCACGCTGACGAGAGCCAATCGGTCGCCGTGGTGCGACCGGCTACTCCGATGATCCGTGCGCCTGCGCGCTGGAGAGCAGGTACGCCCGCACGAATCCATCGAGATCCCCGTCGAGGACGCGCTGAACGTCTCCCATCTCGTGCCCCGTGCGGGTGTCCTTCACCAACGTGTACGGGTGCTGCACATACGAGCGGATCTGCGAGCCGAAGTTCACGTCCTGCGCCTCGCCCTTCTCGCGCGCGATCTCCTCCTGGCGTTCGCGCTCCTTGCGTTCCAGCAGCTTCGCCCGCAGCATCGCCATCGCCGTCGCGCGGTTCGACGACTGCGAGCGCTCGTTCTGGCACTGCACCACGATCCCCGTCGGGCGGTGGGTGATGCGCACCGCCGAGTCCGTCTTGTTCACGTGCTGGCCACCCGCGCCCGACGCGCGGTAGGTGTCCACCTGCAGGTCGTCGTCGTTGATCTCCACCTCGCCCGTGTCCTTCACCACCGGCGCCACCTCCACCCCCGCGAAGCTCGTGTGGCGGCGGTGCGCCGAGTCGAACGGCGACAGGCGCACCAGCCGGTGCACGCCGCGCTCCGCCCCGAACAGGCCGTACGCGTTCTCCCCCGACGCCCGGAACGTCGCCGACTTCACCCCCGCTTCCTCGCCCTCGCTCGCCTCCAGCAGCTCCACCTCGAAGCCGCGGCGCTCCGCCCACCGCATCAGCATCCGCAGCACCATCTCCGCCCAGTCCTGCGCGTCCGTCCCCCCCGCCCCCGCGTTCACCGTCACCAGCGCGTCGCCCGAGTCATAGCGCCCCGAGAACAGCCGCTGCTCCTCCAGCGCCGCCAGGCGCTCCTCCACCGACGCTATCTGCTCCTCAACCTCCCCCTCGAGCGACGTGTCCTCAGCCGCCATCTCCGCCAGGCCGTCCAGGTCCTCCACGTCCGCCCTCAGCTGCTCGAACGCCTCCAGGCGCCGGGACGTGCGCGAGTGCTCCGCCGACACCGTCGCCGCGCGCTCGGAGTCATCCCAGAAGCCCTCCCCCCCCATCTCCCGCTCGAGCGCCTGCGCGCGCTCCGCCAGCCCAGCCGGGTCAAAGATAGTCCGAGAGCAGTTTCATCTGCTCACGGATTGCCGCAAGGCGCTGCGGCGTGGACTCACTTGGTGCGGTGGTGGCCATACCCTCACGCTATCAGCGTGGGTGGCTCACCACAGGATCGGCACGTCATAGGCGGCGATCCGCGCGTCGCTCGTCACCAGCGTGAGGCGCTCGGGGATCCGCCGTTTACGAGCTGGCACGTAGGCGACGAGCTTCGCAACGGGCTCTCGGCCGCGCCGGATCACTATCTCCTCACCGCGGCGCACGCGCTCGACGAGGCTCGATAGCTGTGCTTTTGCCTCGGTGACCGTCACGGCGGCCGCTGGCGTATGCGCCTCTGCCTACCAGACCTGGCCAGACCTGGTCTGATCAGGCCCAAGCGCTCCCAATCGCGACCTCCCTCGAGCCGGCGCTCGCACGGCCGAGACGTTCAGGCGCACGTAGTCCAGCGGCAGGCGCACCCCCGCCACCACCGCGGCCGCGAACTCCTCTCGACGCTGCTCCGGCAGGCGCTCCAGATGCGCCGCCAGGATCGACGTGCGCACGAACGCGTCCACGTCCTGCGGATGCGTCGGGCGCTCCTGCAGCCAACAGCGGGCCGCCGTGAAGCCCGCGTCGCTCAGGCGGCGCTCGGTCGCCTGCGGGCTCGCGAACACCCACGGCGACCAGCCCACCAACTCGGGAGCGACGTCGCGCGCGACCGCGTCGATGACCTCGCGTACGCCGTCGATGTTGCCCTCTCCCCCGCACTGGATCTCCAACACGCCGCCCGGGCGCAGCGCGCGCGCCAGCCGCGCCCACAGACGATCGTGGTCTGGCACCCAGTGCAGCGTCGCCGTCGACACGATCGCGTCCACCCGCTCGGGGTCATGGAGCGCTCACGCCCCGACGGCGCAGCTCAAACGCTTTCCTGAACATGCCCGCAGTCCGCAGCGTCGTCGTACTGCGCGGCACAGTACGTCTGCGCCTCCCACTTGGCTTTGAAGGCCTTGACGAACTTCGACAGCGCATGCCGCTCGCCCGACGCGCCGTGATGTCCGGCGGTGACGCGCTTCTGGATCCGCGCTGACAGGAGGTTCAGTTCCACCCGGAGGTGAAGATCGGCGACCGTCTGCCCTGATAGGCGCAGGAACGCCTTGAATTCCCCGCGCTTGGGAAACTGCTGGTGGCGTATGCGCTCGTAGGTCTTGTTGACCTTGGCCGGCGAGACGCTGATACCCAGATACTGCGCTTCGCCCTTCACCCAGTCGGAGGAGATCAAGAACCCCAGGACCTCGTCCTGCAGTTCCGTTGTGCTGGGCGCTGCGTGCCCCTTGGCCGGCGCTTGGCTCTTCTTCGCGATCGCCAGCCAGTGCGAGTACGTCGCCCCCGTTATCGCCGCCGGGCCGACGCACACCAGCGTCTGTTCGGGGGCCACCGGCGTCTGTTCTCGCGCCGGTTCCGTCGTGCCCGCCGGAGCGGGAGCGCTCGTCGGGACGACGCTCGGCAGATCAGTTGCCGGCGGCGGACACGCGGTGGACGCGACTTCCGCGCTGCTCGCCGTCACGCCCGCGAAGAGCACGATTACCAGCCCCACCAACGCCACGAGCGCCAGAGGCACTCCACGGCGGCGCATTACGCGCCGTGGCACTTCTTGAACTTCTTGCCCGAGCCGCACCAGCATGGGTCGTTGCGCCCGACCTGGTGCTCGTCGTCGAGCACGCGCTGCTCGACCACCGGCAGCGCTTCCATCTCCTCGCCGTCTTCGCCGAAGGCGCCCTGTGCGGCGCCAGCGCTCAGCCCGGCGTTGGCGGCCGCCGCGGCAAGCGCGCCTGCGCCGGCGGCGCTGTGGCCGCCTGAGTAGGACACGCGGCCCGCGCGCGTTGAGCTGCCCGCGGCGGAGAATGGTGCGATCGGAGCTCCGCCAGGCCCGCCTCCGCCGCCGTTCTGGCCCTCGACGTTGACCTGCACGTTGAACACCATGCGCGCGTAGTCCGCCCACACGCTGTTCATCAGGTCGCCGAACAGGGTGAACGCCTCGTTCTTGTACGCCACCAGCGGGTCGATCTGGGCGAATCCGCGCAGGTGGATGCCCTCGCGCAGGTAGTCCATGTCGAACAGGTGCTCGCGCCAGCGTTCGTCGATCGTCTGCAGCAGCAGGAAGCGCTCGAGCGCTTCCATCAGCTCCTTGCCCAAGGACTCTTCGCGCGCGTTGTAGCGGTCGAGCGCGAGGTCGACGATCTGGTCGGTCAACGACGTGCGGTCGACCGTGTCCGGGTTGAGGGCGTCGTTGTCGAGGTCGAGCGGGAACAGCTGGCCGAGGGCCGTGAACAGGCCGTCCATGTCCCAGTCCTCGATGTAGTCGGCGGGCGTGTACTGCTCGACGATGCGCTCGATCACCTTGGCGACCTCTTCGCGCGCCTCCTCGCCGATGCTCTTGCCTTCCAGCACCTCGTCGCGGTATTTGTAGATCACGCGCCGCTGCTCGTTCATCACGTCGTCGTACTCGAGCACGCGTTTGCGGATCAGGAAGTTCTGCTCCTCCACCTTCTTCTGGGCTTTTTCAATCTGCTTGGACAGCATCCCCGCCTCGATCGGTTCCTCGTTGCCCTCCTCGTCCACGCCGCCCAGTTTGTCGAGGATGCGGTAGATGCGATCGCCCGCGAACAGCCGCACGAGGTCGTCCTCGGCCGACAGGAAGAAGCGCGACTCGCCCGGATCGCCCTGGCGACCGGAGCGGCCGCGCAGCTGGTTGTCGATGCGCCTGGACTCGTGGCGCTCGGTGCCGCAGATGAACAGGCCCCCCGCCGCCAGCACGATCTCGCGGTTGGCCGCCACCTTGCGCTCGAGCTCCGGCAGGATCTCCTGCATGCGCCGCTCGTAGGCCTCCGCGTCCGTCCGATCGACGCCCTCCCGCGCCAGCTGCAGCGTCGCCAGGTGCTCGGGGTTTCCGCCCAGCTTGATGTCCACGCCGCGGCCCGCCATGTTCGTGGCGATCGTCACCGCGCCCGGCTGGCCCGCCTCGGCGACCGTCTCAGCCTCCACCGCCGCGTGCTCGGGCTTGGCGTTCAGCACCGTGTGCTTGATCCCGCGCTTGGTCAGCCGTTCGCCCAGCAGCTCTGACACCTCCACCGAGATCGTGCCCACGAGCACCGGCTGGCCGCCCTCGTGGCGCGCGACGATCTCCTTGACCACCGCGTTCCACTTGCCCTCCTTGGTCTTGTACACCTGATCGTTGCGGTCGGCGCGGACCATCTCCATGTTCGTCGGGATCTGCACGACCGGCAGGTCGTAGATCTTCATGAACTCCGTCGCCTCGGTCAAGGCCGTGCCGGTCATGCCCGAGAGCTTCTCGTACAGGCGGAAGTAGTTCTGGTAGGTGATCGTCGCCAGCGTCTGGTTCTCCTCCTGGACCGACACCCCCTCCTTTGCCTCAACCGCCTGATGCAGGCCCTCAGACCAGCGGCGGCCGTCGAGGATGCGCCCGGTGAACTCGTCGATGATCTTCACCTCGCCGTCGATCACCGCGTAGTCGACGTCGCGCTTGTACAGCGCCTCCGCGCGCAGCGCCTGGATCAGATGGTTGACCAGATGGCCGTTCTCGGCGCGGTACAGGTGGTCGATGCCCAGGAAGCGCTCGGCCTTGGCCACGCCCTGCTCGGTCACCGCGACCGTCTTCTGCTTCTCGTCGACCTCGTAGTCGAAGTCCGCCACGAACTGCTTCTTCATGCGCGGGTCCATGCCCAGAGGCGTCTCGCCCACCTTCAGCTGCGGCGACAGGCGCGCGAACTTGACGTACAGGTCGGCCGCCTGTTCGGGCGCCCCTGAGATGATCAACGGCGTGCGCGCCTCGTCGATGAGGATGTTGTCGACCTCGTCCACAACCGCGAAGTAGTGCCCGCGCTGGACCTTTTCGGCCAGGTCCTTGGCCATGTTGTCGCGCAGGTAGTCGAAGCCGAACTCCGAGTTGGTGCCGTACACCACGTCGCACGCGTACGCGCGCTGCTTCTCCTCGTAGGACTGCTGGTTCTGCAGCACCCCCACCGACACGCCCAACGCCTCGTAAAGCGGGCTCATCCATTCCGCGTCGCGCCGCGCCAGGTAGTCGTTGACGGTCACCACGTGCACGCCCCTGCGTTCCGGCGGGCGCTCCGCCGCGTCCGCGTCGGCCTCGTGTTGGTCGGCGGACGCGCGCAGGGCGCTCGGCTCACGTACCGCCAGCGAGTTCAGCACAACAGCCAGGGTCGCCGTCAGCGTCTTGCCCTCGCCTGTCTTCATCTCCGCGATCTGGCCCTCGTGCAGAGCCATCCCGCCGATCAGCTGCACGTCGAAGTGACGCATGCCCATCGTGCGCTTGCCCGTCTCGCGCACGACCCCGAAGCACTCCGGCAGCAGCGCGTCCAGCGACTCGCCGTCGCTCGCGCGCTGGCGCAGAACGTCCATCCGCTCGCGCAGCTCCGCGTCGCTGTCGTGTTCGAGCTCCGCCTCGAACGCCCCGATCAGCGCCACCCGCTTCTGGTATTCCTTGAACTTCTTCGCCTCGCCTACGTTCAGCGCGCGGTCGAGCAACGATGGCATACGCCAAGGATAGCCCGCGGCGCTAAATCGCTGCTCAGATCGACGGCAGCGTCGCCCCGCCAGCGATCGCGCGGGGAGCGGCCGCGTGGGCCTCGCGCCGGTGGCGGCGTTTGTCGCGGTGGCGCTTGACCTGGCGCGCGAGCTCATCGACCACAAGGTTCAGCGAGTGGCGCATCTCCGGAGACGCGTCGTGCGCTCGCAGCGTGACGCCCTTCAGATACAGCGTGCACTCGGCCACCTGACTGTCGGCGACCCGTGGGTTGCGCTCGCTGAAGATCTCAATCTCCAGACGGGCGAGGTCCGAGACCTGCCGCGCGACCTTCGTCAGACGGCGTTCCGCGTGCACGCGGAGATCGTCGGTGACCGGGACGTTGCGACCCTTGATGTCGATCTGCATCACAGGCTCCTTCGGTCGGTCCTCTTCTAGCGTTGTCTTCGATGCTACGCCCGAGCCCGGCGGATGTAAATGGCCTATAGACGAAATGTCGTCAGGCGCAAAATCGCATCCTGAGCGGCGGCGCGCCTCAGCCGCGACGGCGCAGGCTCTGCAGGATGCCGCTGTGACCGGCGATCGCGCCGATCACGATCGACTCGGCCGCGATCTGCGTACCGGGGAAGACGATACTCTCGCGCAGCTGCGCGCCCGCGCCGACGCTCGCGCCGTCGCCGATCACGATCGGGCCCATCAGGCGCACGCCCTCGCCGATGCGCACGTCGTGCCCGATCCACGCCGGCCCGTCGACCTCCGTGTCCGCCCGCAACGGCGATCCGTCCGCGCCGCCCGCCACCGTCACGCCCGGGCTGACCTCCTCGCCGTCGATCTGCAGGTGCAACTCGCCCCGCAGCGCGTCGAACGTCCCCTGCTGGAGCTCGCTCAGCGAGCCCACGTCGTTCCAGTACTCGCGTGTCTCGTGGATGTAAAAGGGGATGTCGTTCTCGAGCAGCACCGGAAACACGTCCTGCGCCCAGTCCACGAACGGCCGCCGCGGGAAGTAGTCGAAGATCCGCGGGCTGAACGCGTAGATCCCGCAGTTGCCCAGGTTCGACAGCGCCTCCTCCGGCGCGGGCTTCTCCTGGAAGCCCGTGATGCGCCCGTCGCGGTCGTGCAGCACCACGCCGTACTCGCGCGTGTCAGAGACATGCTTGACCGCCAGCGTCGCCACGCCGCCGGTCTCGCGGTGCCTGGCCGCGAAAGCCCCCAGATCGATGTCCGTCAGCGCGTCTCCGGAGATCACCACGAACGACTCCTCGCCGAAGAAGTCAGCGCACGCGCGCACGCCGCCCGCCGTTCCCAGCAGCTCCCCCTCGTAGCTGTAGCTCAGGCGCTCGCCGAAGTGCTCGCGGATCGTCTCCGGGAAGTAGTGCAGGTTCGCGATCACCTGCTCGAAGCCGTGCCTGTGGAGCAGGTCGACGATGTGCTCCATCACCGGGCGGTCGAGCACCGGCACCATCGGCTTGGTGATCTCGTACGTCAGCGGGCGCAGGCGGGTTCCGAGCCCGGCTGCCAGCACCATCGCCTTCATGCGTCGATCAGTACCTGTAGTGATCGGGCTTGTACGGGCCGTCGACGGGAACGCCGATGTACGCCGCCTGCTCGTCGCTCAGCCGCGTGAGCTTCACGCCGAGCGCGTCCAGGTGCAGCCGCGCGACCTTCTCGTCGAGGTGCTTGGGCAGCACGTACACGCGCTTCTCGTACTCGTCGTTCTTCGTGAACAGCTCTATCTGCGCGATCGTCTGGTTGGAGAACGAGTTGCTCATCACGAAGCTCGGGTGCCCGGTCGCGTTGCCCAGGTTCAGCAGCCGCCCCTCGGAGAGCATCAGGATCGCGTGGCCGTCGGGGAACACCCACTTGTCGACCTGCGGCTTGATGTTCACACGCTCGATGCCCGGGACCCTCGCCAGGCCGGCGATGTCGATCTCGTTGTCGAAGTGCCCGATGTTGCCGACGATCGCCTGGTGCTTCATGCGCCCCATCTGCGCGGCGGTGATGATGTCCTTGTTGCCGGTCGTCGTGATGAAGATGTCCGCGCTGTCGAGGACTTCCTCGAGCGTCCTGACCTCGTAGCCCTGCATCGCCGCCTGCAGCGCGCAGATCGGGTCGATCTCGGTGATCACCACGCGCGCGCCCTGGCCGCGCAGCGATTCCGCGCAGCCCTTGCCGACGTCGCCGAAGCCGCACACGACCGCCACCTTGCCGCCGATCATCACGTCGGTGGCGCGGTTGATGCCGTCGATCAGCGAGTGCCTGCAGCCGTACAGGTTGTCGAACTTCGACTTCGTCACCGAGTCGTTGACGTTGATCGCCGGGAACAGCAGCTCGCCCGCCTCGACCATCTCGTACAGGCGGTGCACGCCCGTGGTGGTCTCCTCGGTGACGCCTCTGATGCCTTCGCCCACGCGCGTCCAGCGCTGCGGGTCCTCCGCCAAGGAGCGCGTGAGCACCGACAGGATCACCCGGTACTCCTCCGAGTCGGCGTCCGTCGGCGCGGGCACCGCGCCGGCCTTCTCGTACTCGGTGCCCTTGTGCACCAGCAGCGTCGCGTCGCCGCCGTCGTCGAGGATCATGTTCGGCCCGGCGGGGTGGGAGGGGTCCCCATCCTCCTCCGGCCAGCGCAGCACCTGCTCGGTGCACCACCAGTACTCCTCGAGCGTCTCGCCCTTCCACGCGTACACCGGCACGCCGCGCGGGTTCTCGGGGGTGCCGTCGGGACCGACCGCCACCGCCGCGGCGGCGTGATCCTGCGTGGAGAAGATGTTGCAGCTGCACCAGCGCACCTCCGCGCCGAGCGCCGTCAGCGTCTCGATCAGCACCGCCGTCTGGATGGTCATGTGCAGGGAGCCGGTGATCCGCGCGCCCTTCAGCGGCTGGGCGTCGGCGTACTCGCGACGGATCGCCATCAGGCCGGGCATCTCGTGCTCGGCGAGCGTGATCTCCTTGCGGCCGAACTCCGCCAGCGCGAGGTCGGCGACCTTGAAGTCGGTGTCGGTGAACGTGGCCGTGGGCGTCATTGCTGACATGACGAAGCCTCCTGTCCGGTCAGATGAGCGCCCTTGCTACAGGGATGAAGGCCGAGCGTGGCGGAAAGCAGGCCCGTCGCAGCGCTCCTCGGCCGTCCCGGACGGTACCACAACAGTCTGGGACACTCCCGCGGCTAGCGCTTCGCGAGCGTGGACTTGAGCTCGTCGATCAGCCGCACCGGCCCGGGGTCGACGCCGCGCAGCGCGGCCAGGTAGATCGACACCAGATCGCCCAGCAGCACGAGCGAGATCACGCGCTCGATCGCCGTCTGCCCGCGTGTCTCCAGGCGGTAGCTGGCGACGGCGTTGTCGGCGATCAGCTGCTCGGTGAGGTCCATCCGCTCCTTCACCCGCGGGTGCGCGTCGGAGTCGTCCAGGAACACGGCCGAGAAGCGGGCGGGCGGGTTCGATTCACGCGCGCCTTCCCAGCCGGCGATCTCGTTGTGGTCGAGCTCGGGCAGTTCGTTCCAGAAGCACGGCTGCTTGGCGTTCTCGTTGATCTGCGTCTTCCAGCGGTAGGCGATCGGGCTGGTCAGCCCCGCGCCGGCGACCACCGGCGTGGTGCCGTGCAGGCCGCGCGCCAGCTCCTTCGCCAAGGAGTCCTCAGGGGCATCCGGCCCCCACTCGGCGACCAGCTGCTCGATGTGCGAGGCCGCCACGTCGATCTCCGAGGTCAGCCTTGGGCCGGCTCCACACAGCGCCGCCACCTCCAGCGAGGCCACGATCATGTACGCGACCGCCGCGCGCGGCTGAAAGCCGCTGGGCAGCGGGATCACGGGCACGCCGTCCGCGCGCGCCATCTCCGCCAGACGCCCGCCGGTGGTCACGACCGTGCGCTTGGCGCCCAGCGCGCCCGCCGACTCGTAGCACGCGAGCGTCTCCTCGGTCTCGCCGGAGTAGCTCGCGCACAGCACCATCGTGTCCGGCGTGGTCCACGTCGGCAGCCCGTACGCGCGCGTCACGAAGATCGGCCGCGAGGCGTGGTCGCCGAGGGCCGCGCGCGCGAGCGCGCCGCCGATCGCCGATCCGCCCATGCCCGCCACCACCAGCCCGGCGGCCGTGTCCCAGTCCTGCATGATCGCCGACTCGGCCCGCCACAGCGCGTCGCGCAGATGCTCCGGCAGCGCCAGCACGTCGCCGAGCTGGTCGGAGGGGTCGACCCGGGCGATGCTCGCGCGCGAAAGCTCCTGCGGCGAGAGCTCCTCTGCGGTGGGTATCGCGGTCGCGCCGCCGTCGCTCATCTGCTGCTCGCCTCCTGTTGTGCTGGGGAAGTTGTCGCCGTTGGCATCTCAGATGTCCCGCTCTGCCGGCGGCCGCGCAAGCACAGCCACTAGAACTGGATCGCCCCGTCCGGCAAATGAACACCAGGGAAGATACGCGCCCCGCGTGTGATCACGTTGTGCGCCCCCACGACCACCCCGTCGCCGAGCACCGCACCACCGGTGATGCTCGTGCCCGCACCCACCCGGCAGCCGGCGCCAAGGATGCAGTCGCGCAGCTCGCAGCCCTCGGCGATCTGCGTCCCCGCCAGCACGACCGCGCGCTCGATCGTCGAGCCTGCGCCGACGGACACGTCCTGCGCGAGCACCACCAGGCTGCCCACGCGCGCGCCCTCCGCCACGCGCACGCCCCGCTCGAGCACCGCCGGGGGGATCGCCCGTCCGAACACCTGTGCGCCGTCGTCAACGACCAGCCAGTCGCCGCCCAGGCGCTCGCTGACGGCTGTCCGCACGTTGCCCTCGAGGATGTCGAAGGTGCCCTGCAGGTAGCGCGCGGGCGTGCCGATGTCCAGCCAGTAGCCGCTCGCGGCGAACCCGTACAGGCCGTTGTCGATCAGCCGCGGCCACACCTCGCGCTCGATCGACACGTTGCGGTCGAGCGCCACCAGCTCGAGGATCTCGCGCTCGAGCACGTACGCGCCGGCGCTGATCAGGTTGCTCTCCACGTTGTCGGAGCTGGGCTTCTCCACGAAGTCCCTCACCGAGTGGTCCTCGCGCAGCACCACCAGTCCGTAGGCGGTCGGGTCGGCGACCGGGACGAGCGCCAGCGTCGCGCGCGCGCCCGTCGCCTCGTGCTGGGCGATCTGCGCGGTCAGGTCGATGTCCGTCAGCACGTCGCCGTTGAGCATCAGGAAGCGCTCGTCGAGCATCGGCTCGGCCAGCTTCAGCGCGCCCGCCGTTCCGCGCGGGTCGGGCTCCTCGACGAAGCGCAGGCGGATGCCCAGCTGCGAGCCGTCGCCGAGCACGTCGCGCACGCCGTCCGCGAGGAAGCCGCACGACATGATCACGTCGTCGACGCCGTGCCCGCGCAGCCACTCGAGCATGAACGCGATGAACGGCCGGTCCACCAGGCGCACCACCGGCTTGGGCACAGTCGAGGTCAGCGGCCGCAGGCGGGTGCCCTGCCCGCCGACCAGGATCACCGCCTGAATGCTCTCACCGCCGTCCGATCCCCTCGTACGTGAGGCCAGCCGCGCGCACCGCCGCTGGGTCCAGGGCGTTGCGCCCGTCGACCACCAGCTTGCCGTCCATCGCCGCGGCCACCCGCTGCCAGTCCAGCTCCAGGAACTCGCGCCACTCGGTGACCAACACCACAGCATCGGCCTGCTCGACAGCGCCGAGCGGCGAGTCGGCGAACGTGACCCCAGAGACCAGCGCGCGGGCCTGCTCCTCGGCTACGGGGTCGTATGCGACGACGCTCGCGCCGTCGGCCTGCAGGCGCGCGGAGAGCACGAGCGAGGAGGCCTCGCGCATGTCGTCGGTGTTCGGCTTGAAGGCCAGGCCGAGCAGCGCCACGCGCTTGCCCGCCAGCCCATGCAGGTGCTTCTGCAGCTTGCCGATCACGCGGCGCTTCTGCAGGTCGTTGACCTCGATCACCGCGGTCAGCAATTGGAAGTGGTAGCCGGAGTTGCCGGCGAGCTGCTTGAGCGCGTCGACATCCTTTGGGAAACAACTTCCGCCGAAGCCAATACCCGCTTGCAGGAACTTCGAGCCGATCCGATCGTCCAGCCCCATGCCGCGCGCTACCTCCACCACGTCGGCGCCGGTCTCCTCGCAGACGTTGGCGATCTCGTTGATGAACGAGATCTTGGTCGCCAGGAATGCGTTGGAGGCGAGCTTGACCATCTCCGCGCTGGCTATGTCGGTGCGCACCAGCGGTGCGTCCAGCGGCGCGTACAGGTCCGCCACCGCGTCCCCAGCCCAGCCGCCGGCGTCCCCCACGACGACCCGATCGGGCTCCAGGAAGTCCTTGACGGCCGAGCCCTCCTTGAGGAACTCCGGACAGGAGACGTAGCCCAGACCACCCTTGCCCTGCTCACCGAACACGCGCAGCAGGGACGCTCCGGTGCCACACGGAACCGTCGACTTCATCACCAGCGCACGGTTCTCGGCGGCCGGGATGGCGTCGACGACGGCGTGCACCGCGGAGAGGTCGGCATCGCCCGAGTAGGTGGGCGGCGTCCCCACGGCGACGAACAGCAGCCGCGCGTGCTCGAGCGCGTCGGCGATGTCGGTGGAGAAGTGCATCCGCGTGGCGTTGCGCGCCAGCAGCTCCTCCAGCCCCGGCTCGTAGATCGGCACCTCGCCGCGCTTCAGGCGCTCGACCTTGGCGGCGTCGATGTCCACGCACCAGACCTCGCTGCCGAGCTCCGCGAAGCCCGCGGCGGTCACCAGCCCGACGTAGCCGGTGCCGATCACTCCGATTGGCTCGCGTGTGACGCTCATGAAGCGGGGAAGGCTAGCTGCTGGCCGTGACGCGAGGCGCCTGCCGGGACGCGGCGGCTATTGCCCGACCGCGAGGAACGCCTTGTAGCGCTTGACGTCGCGCAGCGCCCGCGCCTGCTCCTCGCTGCCCTGCTCGGCGCGCTCGGCGGCCGCCTGCGCCTCGGACAGCTTCGTCTCGAAGGTGGGGCGGTCGATCCGCTCGGGCGCGATCGCCTCCTCGACGAGCACCAGCGCGCGGTTGTGGGCGAACTGCAGGTAGCCCTCGGCCTGCGCGAAGCGCACGATCTCATCCTCCGAGCGGTACAGGCGCAGCTCGGTCGGCTCGAGCCTGGCCAGCAGCGGCTCGTGGTTGGCGAGGATGCCGATCGATCCCACGGTGGTGAACGTGGACAGCATCTCGATCTCCTCGGAGAACACCTCGCCCTCCGGCGTCAGC
Source organism: Solirubrobacteraceae bacterium (assembly GCA_035484215.1). GTDB lineage: Bacteria > Actinomycetota > Thermoleophilia > Solirubrobacterales > Solirubrobacteraceae > Palsa-744. Next base: position 29,792 of record DATHPE010000015.1, read on the forward strand.
ACTTCCACGGGGAACTTGCTGTGCGCCATCGCTATACAGTCTCTTCCCGGGAGGCGATGCGCGCGCCCGATCGAGCGAGGTCAGCGCCGGCAGGCCTCATTTCTTGGCCGCCTCGACGACCTCGTCGATCGTGCCCTTCAGGAAGAACGCGCTCTCGGGGACCTCGTCGTGCTTGCCGTCGATGATCTCCTCGAAGCCCCTGATCGTCTCCGCGATCGGCACGTAAGCACCCGGCGTGCCGGTGAACTGCTCGGCGACGAAGAACGGCTGGGAGAGGAAGCGCTCGATGCGCCGCGCACGCGAGACCGTCAGCTTGTCCTCGTCGGAGAGCTCGTCGATGCCGAGGATCGCGATGATGTCCTGCAGCTCCTTGTAGCGCTGCAGGATCTCCTTGACGCGGTTGGCCACGCGGAAGTGGTCGTCGCCGAGGATGTCGGCCTTGAGGATCGTGGAGGTCGAGTCGAGCGGGTCGACCGCCGGGTAGATGCCTTTTTCGGAGATGGAGCGCGACAGCGCCGTGGTGGCGTTGAGGTGGGCGAACACCGACGCCGGAGCCGGGTCGGTGTAATCGTCGGCGGGCACGTAGATCGCCTGGATCGAGGTGACCGAGCCGCTCTTGGTCGACGTGATCCGCTCCTGCAGCTGGCCCATCTCGGTCTCCAGCGTCGGCTGGTAGCCCACCTGCGAGGGCATCCGCCCGAGCAGCGCGGAGACCTCGGAGCCGGCCTGCACGAAGCGGAAGATGTTGTCGATGAACAGCAGCACGTCCTGGCCCTGGTCGCGGAAGTATTCGGCCATCGTCAGACCCGACAGCGCCACCCGCATGCGGGCTCCCGGGGGCTCGTTCATCTGGCCGAACACGAGCATCGTCTTGTCGAGGACGCCCGACTCCTTCATCTCCAGCCACAGGTCGTTGCCCTCGCGTGAGCGCTCGCCCACGCCGCAGAACGCCGACAGCCCGCCGTGCTCCTTGGCGAGGTTGTGGATGAGCTCCTGGATCAGCACCGTCTTGCCGACGCCGGCTCCGCCGAACAGCCCGACCTTGCCGCCCTTGGCGTAGGGGGCGAGCAGGTCGATGACCTTGATGCCCGTCTCGAACATCTCGGTGGTCGGCGTCAGGTCCTCGGCGCGCGGAGCCTCCTGGTGGATGCCGCGGCGCTCGACGTCCGCGGGCATCGGCTCGCCCAGGTCGATCGGCTGGCCGAGCAGGTTGAAGATGCGCCCGAGCGTCACCTCACCAACGGGCACGGTGATCGGGGCGCCCGTGTCGAGCACCTCCAGACCTCGCGCAAGACCGTCGGTCGTGTCCATCGCCACCGCTCGCACGCGGTCGTCGCCGAGGTGCTGCTGGACCTCGCACACGAGGATCTCCTCCTCGGCTCCGGAGCTGATGCCGGGAGCCTCCTCTTCGCGGTTGGCGCGGGGGCGGACGATCGTGATCGCGTGGTTGATCTCAGGCAGGCGCTCCGGGAAGACGGCCTCGATCACGACGCCCTGGATCTCCTCGATACGGCCGACGTTGCGAGCGCCGGCGCCGCCGTTGGCGTCGGCGGGGGCGTTGGTTGTTGGCTCTGTGGCGATGCTGGCCTCCATTGTTCTCTGAATCTCCTGTCTATCTATTCAAGTTCGTGGATATGAGCGCCGGTTTGGCGTGGCGATGGGCAAGCCAGACAAGGACGCAAGGAGTGAAGTGTGCTTCGCACACGAGCGACTGAGGACGCAGTATGTCGCCGCCCAGCGTCATGCCAAACCCTCCGCTCCGGCGACTACCTCCATGATCTCCTGCGTGATCTCAGCCTGGCGTGCGCGGTTCATCTGAAGCGTGTAGTCGGTGATGATTTCGCCGGCGTTCTCGGACGCGCTGCGCATCGCGGTCATCTGCGCCCCGAAGAACCCCGCGGCGGACTCCACGAGCGCGCGGTAGATCGAGATCTCGATGTAGTCCGGAACCAGGCGCCTGAGGATCTTCTCGGGGTCCGGCTCGTAGTCCACGGACGTGCTCACGGCATCCCCCTCGGCGTCGGATGAGCCGTGCTCTGCACCGAGCGCATCACCGGTGAGCGGCAACAGCGTCTGTCGGGTGACCATCTGCGTGAGCGGCGATACGTAGGAGTTGTAGAGCATCTCCACACGGTCGACGCGCTCGTCGAGATACGCCTGGATCAGATCGTCGGCGATCGTGCGCGCGTCCGCATATGCGGGCCGGTCGGCAAAGCCCGTGTAAGCGCCCCTGAGCTCGTGCCCGCGGAAGGACACCGAAGAGACGCCGCGGCGACCGGTCGCATACCAGCTGCTGCTGAGCCCCTGCTCGGAGATCTCCGCCGACAGGCGGACGCCGGCACGGATGATCTGCGAGTTGAAGCCGCCTGCCAGGCCGCGATCGCCGGTGACGAGCAGCAGCCCCACGTTCGACTCTGACTCGTGCTCGCGCAGCAGCGGTACCCGCGCGACCTCGCTGCCGGCGGCCTGCGCCGCCTGGCGCGTCATCCGAGCGATCGCGTCCGCGTACGGGCGCAACGCCTCGATCCGCTGCTCGGCGCGCCGCAGGCGCGCCCCCGCGACCATCTCCATCGCGCGCGTGATCTTCTGGATGTTCTTGACCGACGCGATCTTGTTCTTGACGTCGCGCTGAGAAGCCATGGCTGGTTACGGCAGCCGGCGCTAAGCCGGCTGCGCCTCCTTGTCCCGGTCTGCGTTGGCCTGCGCGTCGGGTGACCCACCGCCGAGGGGAGCGTCGTCGTCGAGCGGTTGGCCCTCCTCGTCGAGGTCGTAGCCGAAGTCCCGCGCGAACGTGTCGAGGATCTCGCGCAGCTTCGCCTGTACGTCATCAGACCAGTCGCCGCCGCGGATCTGCTCGCGCAGCTCGCCGTGCTGGGCGTGCATGCGTTCCGTCGCCTCGCGCAGGAACTCGGGAACGCGCTCGACGTTCAGCCGATCCAGGTAGCCGTTGGTGGCGGCGAAGATCTGAATCGTCTGATCCTCGACCGGCAGCGGCGCGCGCTCGTGCTGGTTGAGCGTCGCCACCAGGCGCTCTCCGCGTGCCAGCGTGCGCTGGGTGTCGGCGTCGAGGTCGGAGCCGAACTGCGCGAACGCCTCGAGGTCGCGGTACTGCGAGAGCTCGAGCTTGATTCGCCCGGCCACTTTCTTCATCGGGCCGATCTGCGCGTTGCCGCCCACGCGCGAGACGGAGATGCCGACGTTGATCGCCGGGCGCACTCCCGAGTTGAACAGTTTGGACTCGAGGAAGATCTGCCCGTCGGTGATCGAGATCACGTTCGTGGGGATGTACGCGGAGACGTCGCCGGCCTGCGTCTCGATCACCGGCAGCGCCGTTAGCGAGCCGCCGCCGAGGTCGTCGTTGAGCTTGACCGCGCGCTCGAGCAGGCGCGAGTGCAGGTAGAAGACATCGCCCGGATATGCCTCGCGGCCGGGCGGGCGGCGCAGCAGCAGCGACATCTGGCGGTAGGCGTAGGCGTGCTTGGTGAGGTCGTCGTACACGCACAGCGCGTGCTGGCCTTTGTAGAGGAAGTGCTCGCCCATCGCACAGCCCGCGTACGGAGCCATGAACTTGATCGGCGCCGCCTCGTCAGCGGGCGCGGCGACGATGATCGTCCGCTCCATCGCACCGTATTCCTCGAGCGTCTGCGCGAGCGCCACGACCGTCGCCATGCGCTGCCCGATCGCCACGTAGACCGACACCACGCCTGTGTCCTTGTTGTTGATGATCGCGTCGATCGCGATCGCCGTCTTGCCCGTCTGGCGGTCGCCGATGATCAGCTCGCGCTGGCCGCGGCCGATCGGGATCATCGCGTCGATCGCCTTCAGGCCCGTCTGCATCGGTTCCGTCACCGGCTGGCGCTGGACGACGCCGGGCGCCTTGAACTCGGCGGGGCGGGTCTCTGTGACCTCGATCGTGCCCTTGCCGTCCAGCGCGCGCCCGAGCGGGTCGACGATCCGGCCGAGCAGCTGCTCGCCGACGGGGATCTCCAGCAGCGAGCCCGTGCGCCTGACGGTGTCGCCCTCGGAGATGTGCTCCCACTCGCCGAACAGCACCGCCCCGACGTTGTCGGACTCGAGGTTGAGCGCCAAGCCGGTGACGCCGTGGGGCAGCTCGAGCATCTCGAAGGACATGCAGTTCTCCAGGCCGTGAAGGCGCGCGATGCCGTCGGCGACCGACAGCACGGTGCCGACCTCGGTCAGCTCGGCGGTGCCGCTGTCGAGTCCCTCGATGCGGCTCTTGAGGATGTTCGTGATCTCGTCGGGGTTGATCTGCATTTGATCTCCTGGTAGAAGAGGGGCCCGGTTTGGCGACTTTCAGTCGCCTTCACCGGGGGGGTGGGCCTCTAGGACGCTCCTTGGGCAACGTGCCTGCGCAGCTGCTCCAGTCGGTTGCGAATAGAGGCGTCGAGGATCGAGTTTCCGACCCTGATGATGATGCCGCCGAGGATGTCCGGGTCCACGCGCGCGGCGAGCGTGACCTTGCGCCCGGCGCGCTCCCCGATCGTCCTGCCGAGGCTCTCGGTGGTGGCGTCGTCGAGCGCGATCGCACTCGTGATCTGCACTGGAAGCGTCCTGTTCTCCTCGTCCCACAGGCGCTCGTACTCGTGGCGGATGCGGAAGATGACGGGCATGCGATGGTTTTCGATCAGCAGCGCGAGGAAGTTGATGAAGATCTCGTCGGCGCCGTCGAGCAGCGTGTCCAGGGCGTCTCGCTTCTCCTGGCTGGAGAAGTAGGGCGAGAAGAAGAACACGGCGAGCTCGCGGTGCTGGTCCAAGGCGTCCGCGAACTGGCCGAGCTGCTCACGCAGCTCATCCAGGCGCCCGTGCTCGAGGGCGACCTGGAACAGCGAGCGGCCGTACACCTGGGCGAGCTCCTCCACTAGTTGTTCGCCCCCGGGGAGAGACTGGAGAAGTCCACTTCGCTCAAGGCCTCCTCGACCAGGCGACGCTGGTCGGCGTCGTCGAGCGTCTTGCGCACGACCTTCTCGGTGGCCATGATCGTGAGGTCGGCCACCTCCCTGCGGATGTCGTCGAGCGCGCGCTTGGTGGCGGCATCGATGTCACGCTCGGCCTTCCTGGCCGCCTCCGCGAGGATCTCCTGGCCGCGCTCACGAGCCTCATGTTCGTGCGATTCGCCCGTTTCTCGCGCGCGTTTAACCATATCTTCGGACTGGGCTCTCGCCTCCTTCAAGCGCTCGCGGTATTCCTCGAGCACCTTGTCGGCCTCTTTGCGCAGCTCCGCGGCGGAGTCGATCTCGCCTTCGATCGCCTTCGCGCGCTTGTCCAGCGCTTCGCCGATCAGCGGGAACACCCACTTGCGCAGGATGAACAGCGAGATCAGGAACACGACGATCGTCCAGACCATGAGCCCCACGTTGGGGGTGATCAGGAACGAGCCGCTGGAGGCGAGTGGGATGGTCGTCGCAGGGAGCATTCTGGCCTACAGGAAGAAGGCGATGAAGCCGCCGACGAGGCCGTAGAAGAAGCACGCCTCGGTGAGCGCGAAGCCGAGCCACTGGTCGCGCTCGACCTCCGCGCGCAGCTCTGGCTGGCGGGTCTTGGCCTGGATCGATGCGTTGAACACCGCTCCGATGCCCGCCCCGGCGCCCGCGGCACCGCCACCGGCGCCGACGCCCAGCGCGATCGCGCGACCGGCATCCTGGCTCTGCTTGATGATCGGTTCCGCGACACCCAGCAGCGGGTGGATCACACTGAAAAGATGGAGAAACTGCATTGCTCGATAGCTCCCTTTATTTGTTAGTGGCTTTCGACCGCTCCGCCGATGTAGATGGCGGTCAAGATGGAAAAGATGAAGGCCTGCAGGCCGGCGATCAGGACGGCCTCGAACAGGTAGATCGCAATTCCTGCCGGCAGCAGAAACCATTGGACCCACTGATCCCCGACGAGCACACCCAGCTCGCCGCCCATGAACGCGATCAGCATGTGACCGGCGAGCAGGTTGGCCCACAGCCTGACGGTCAACGAGACCAGGCGCAGGAAGTTGGAGAGGATCTCGATCGGGAAGATCAGCCCCACGATCGGGCCTTTGATGCCGCCGGGCATCAGGCTTTTGAGGTATCCGATCGGGCCGTGGTGCCTGACACCCTCGTAGGTGAAAAGGACGAACACGCCGAGCGCGAGGATCAACGGGAAGGCGACGTTGGTGTCGGCGGCGTAGATCTGGAACGAGGGGATGCTCGCACCGAACAGCTTGAACGACTCGCCGCTGTCGACCGGCAGCGGGATGTAGCCGATCAGGTTGGAGACGAGGATGAACACGAAGATCGTGGCGATCAGCGGGAAGTACTTGCGCTGCATGTCCTCGTCGAGGTTTTCTTTGGACATGCCGCGGGTGAAGCTGTAGAACGCCTCGACCGCCACCTGGAGGCGGCCGGGGCGCTGCTTCAAACGCCTGGCGATGTATGTCATCACTCCGATCGTGATGGCGACCGTGATCAGCAGGTACAGAACGCCCTTGTTGAATGCGATCGGCCCAAGCTTGAACCAGGTGTCGAGTTTGAACTCGTTGGTCGGGGAGAAGACGCCGCTGACGACGGCTGGGGCCTTGTGCGACTTGAAGCCGAACAGGATGATGAACAGGACGATCCCGCCGATCCATGCGCCCAGGAGCGAGTAGAGGATCTTTTTGCCCTGGCTCATCCCCTGATGGGGAGCAGGCGCCCCCGCGGGGGCAGTTGCTGCCATGGCGCTCATCGCTGCGGCGCTCCCTGCGGTCGACCGCTGACCAGACGCATCGCAAATGCAATCGAGTAGGCACAGAAGATCAGAAGCGCCGCGGCCAGACCGTCACGGCGTCCACCGATGACGGCGGCGAGCACGATCGCTCCGGCGAGCAGCCAGATGCGCCCGAAGCCATCGACCAGATTGAGGCCGAAACGAGCCTCTGCCCCCCGTCCGGCGATCCAGCGTTGGCCGGCGCTGGCGAGCACACGCTGTATCAGCCACGCGGCGGCGCTCACGACGACACCCACGGCTGGGGCTCCCAGCGCCAGCGCAACGGGCACTGCGACGACGACGAGCACGACGTCGAGATACGGCAGGATCGCCAGCGCGCGGTTCCCTTTGTGCTGTCGCCGGGGTCGAGCCGATCTCCCGGCTCCAGGACCGGGCATGCGAGTTAGAACCTCGTTGGTATCGAATTCGGGCATGTTGATGCCGCCACCCTACAGACGGGAATGTCCCGGCGCTATGTAACGGCGGAGCCGACGAAGCAATCCCTCAACTGTCTGCGGCGGCGCGCGACAGTCTAACTGATCTTAGACTTCGTAACAACTTTGTGACATGAGGTACAGATGTCCGCGACTCAGGACTCGGCTTCGACGACCGTCGCCTCGGCTTCGACGACCGTCGCGAAGTCCTTCAGGCTCATGCCGAGCGCCTCGACAAGCAGGCGCACTGTATCCCAGCCGGGCACCGAGCGGCCGAGTTCGATCCGCGCCAGCGAGCCGGTCGTGACCCCCGATCGGAACGCGAGCTGTTCGCGCGTGAGCCCGCGGTCTTCGCGCAGCCTGCGTACCGCGGCAGCGAGCGCCGGATCGAGGATCGGAGATCGTGCCACGCTTGGAAACATCGCACGCAGTATGTGTCTAGGTCCATTCATTCCGCCATATGCCATTGACGTGCTGTCGTTGAGCGCATACGCTCTACGACAATGCGCAACAATCGCCATATCGTTCAGCTACGTGTCACAGACGATGAGTACGAGCACCTCGATCGGCTGGCGCGCCTGCGAAGCATCACGATCGAGGACGTGATCCGAGAGGGGCTGGGCTTGGCCCCGATCGACGCGGTGAGGCTCCCAGAGCGTCACCTGCGGCTGGTCCCTATGCCTGGATGCGAGCGCCTGCGGGCGCGACGCTAGGCGTACGCCTGCCCGGCAGGCGAACGATCAGCATCGCCGCAGTGATCGTCGCCAGGCCGCCGAGCAGGTCCAGCACGTAGTGATTGCCCGTGGAGAGCACCGCGAAGGCGGTCACGAACGGGTAGATCACCGCCAGCGCTCGCAGCCAGCGGCGCGAGGAGATCCGCCACACGACCACCGTGCACCACACCGCCCAGGCGATGTGCAGCGACGGCATCGCCGCATACTGGTTTGCCGCCGACGCCAGCGCACCCGTGTGCCACGACCCGATCGCGTGGGTCGCCGCCACCACGTCCACGAAGCCGGGGAGCATGCGCGGAGGCGCCACCGGAAACAGCCAGAAGACGACGAACGCGATCACGTTCGCCAGCACGAGTGCGTTGCGCAGCGGCCGGTAGATGTCCGCCCGCCGCCACCACAGCCATCCGAGCAGCCCCAGCGTGACGATGAAGTGGGCGTTGTCGTAGTAGTCGGACACCAGCAGCCCGAGCGTGTGGTGCGCGGCCATCCAGCGATCGAGCGTGTGCTCGACGTCGATGTGCAGCGAGCGCTCGACGCTGAGGATGCCCTGGCCGTGACTCAGCGCCGCATGCACGCGCAGCGGCGCCAGGTTCGTGATCGCGTCGTACACCCAGCACAGCCACGCGATCGTCAGCGCCTCCACCCACCAGCGCGTCCGCCTGTGCGCCCGCGGCAACTCCTGCACCGACGGGAGAGCCGTGACGGCGCCGCCGGTGTCTATCGGTACGGCAGCTGACAAGCGATCGATGTTATCCGCCGCCTCAGCGACGACGGGCGGACAGAGGTTGCACTCGTGGAACTAGTGTATCGCTATGGCTATACACCGTATCTCTGTGGAGATAAACCAACTCCCGAGACGGTGTATCGCTATGGCTTTACACCATATCTCTGTGGAGATAAACCAACCCCCGAGACGGTGTATCGCTATGGCTATACACCATCCCGCGGCTCACGGCGCTACGGGCTGAAGGCCTCTCTGGGCGAGCGTGTCGAGGACGCTGGGCAGCGCGCCCGCGGTGCGCCGCCAGGAGCCGGCGGCTGAGTAGTCGTCGGCGTCGTGGAGCAGCAGCACCGAGCCCTCGCCGGCGCGGTCGGTCACGCGCGCGGCGATCGAGGCGGGTGTCGCGCGCGCCTCCCAGTCGCGGCCCCAATGGGTCCACAGCAGCGTGCGCCAGCCGCGCGCTCGCGCCAGGCGCAGCGCGGAGGCGTTGAGCACGCCGTATGGGGGGCGGTACAGCTGCGGCGCGCGGCCGGTGACGGCTTCGATCGTGTCCTGCGCGCGCGCTATGTCCTCGCGCACCTGCACGGGGCCCAGGCGCAGCAGATTGCGATGGCGGTCACAGTGCAGGCCGACGACGTGACCGGCGGCGACGATCTCGCGAGCGAGGCCGGGGTTGCGCCGCACCTGCTCACCGACGAGGAAGAACGTCGCGCGCACTCGCTCGCGGGCGAGGATCTCCAGCACCGCGGGCGTGCCCTCGGCGTGGGGACCGTCGTCGAAGGTCAGCGCGAAGCCGCGCCCACTGGCAGTGCGGTCCTCGACTCCGAGCAGCTCCCGCAGCGCCGGCCAGTGGAAGGCGAGTCCGGGCAACAGGTAGCCGGCGAGCGCGGCGCCGGCGGCCGCGCCGGCGATACGGGCTCCGTGAGTGCGATGATCGGGGGCGGACATGGTCGATCTGGTGCTGGGAATCGGGGCGGCGGTGGGGGCGTCGAGCCTCTACAGCGTAGGGATCGCCCTGCAGGCGCTGGACGCCAGGGAGGCGCCGCACGAGGAGCACCTGCGCCTGGCGCTGGTCGGGGGCCTGATCAAGCGCGCCCGATGGCTGCTCGGCACGGGACTGTCGATACTCGGCTGGCCGCTGCAGGTGGTGGCGCTGCTGCTGGCCCCGCTGGTGGTGGTGCAGCCGGCGCTGGCGGTCGGCCTGCTCGTGCTGCTGGTGCTCGGCGAGCGCATACTCGGCGAGCGCGCGGGGCGCTACGAGCACGTGGCGATGCTCGCGATCGTCGTCGGCGTCGCCGGCGCGGCGCTGTTCGCCCCGCCCCGCAGCACCAGCCAGGCGGGCGAGCATCTGACGATCACGCTGGTGCTCGTCGGGCTGGCGTTCGCGAGCCTGATGCCGTATCTGCTGCGCGCGCTGGGGCACTCGCGCGCGGAGGTGACGATGGTGTGCGCGGGCCTGGCGGGCGGTTGGAGCGGAGTGGCGACGAAGCTCGCGGCCGACGACTTCTCCGCCCACCATCTCCTCCCCGCCGCCCTGTGGGCCCTGTCGACGGCCGCCGCGTCAGGGGTGGGTGTGCTGAGCGAGATGAGCGCGCTGCAGTCGCGCCCGGCGATCCAGGTGGCGCCGGTGGTGTTCGTGACTCAGACGGTCGTGCCGGTGGCGCTCGCGCCGCTGCTGTTCGGCGAGCGCTTCAGCGTGACGCCGCTCGACGGAGTGCCGCTGGGCGTGTCACTGGCGGTGCTGATCGCGGGGGCGGCGGCGCTCGCGCGCTCGCCGCTCCTGCTGGCTCTGATGGAAGGCGAGCGCGTGAGCCAGCCGAGCGGCTCGGCGCCCAGGCCCGAGGAGTCCAGCCAGGAGACGATGCGTTCCAGCCCCACCACCGAGGCCGAGGACCCGTTGAGCTCGACCACCAGCACGTCCCCCGCGCGCATCGGCCGCTGAGGCAGCGGGCTCGTCGCGCTCAGGCGCAGCGCGCCCTTGACCGGGATCGCATCGGCGGTGCGCGCGAGCACCAGCTGCCCGACCGACAGGCCGCCGCGCGGCTGCAGGTAGTAGAAGCGGTGGCGCAGGTGCAGCGCGCGCGCCTGCGAGCGCAGCAGGCCACGCGTACGCTCCCAGCGCAGCGGGCCCGACCCGGGCACTTCGGGCATGAATTCGTCACCCGCCGCGCGCAGCGCCGCGACCCGCCGGGCAAGCGGCACCGCCGAGTCGTCGGCGAAGGACACGTGGATCCCGCGCGCGGCGAGCTCGGAGGCGAGCGCCGCGACGTCGCCTGACGGCGCCTGCACGATCACGCCGGCGTCCCGCTGTGTGGTCTGGACGCGCACGAGCGGGTGCACGTGCAGCAGCTTGTCGGCCAGCGCCGACACCTCGTCGGTCGACATCATCCACGAGCCCAGCCCGAACAGGAGCACCAGCCAGGTCGCGAACGCCACGAGCCGCAGCCTCCACAGCGGGATCGGCCGCACCCGCCGCGGCGCCTGCAGCACCACGTCGACGGCAGCCGGTTGGGCGGCGGGCGGCAGCGTGGGACCGTGCTCAGCCGGCGACTGCCCACCGACGCCGGCCGTCATCGGGTGCTCGCGGGCGAAGCTCGCCTGCACGTGTGTGCGCAGCTCGTCGGTGTTCTTTGCCAGGCGCAGTAGGTCGAGCGCGGCCATCGCGCGAGTGTTCAGGCGCGCGTGGCCGACGGGCAGGCCGTAGGAGACCACCGGCGTACCCGCCGCCCTGGCCTCCAGGCACGTGACCCCGCCGGTGGAGTGCACGAGCACGTCGGCGGCAGCCAGGATCTGGGGCATCTTGTCGGTGAACCCGTACACGTGCACGCGGGGTTCGTCGGCGAACGCGCCGCGCAGCTTCGCCGCGAGCTGCTCGTTGCGTCCAGCCAGGCACACGATGCTGGTGACCTCGGGCACCCGCGTGAACTCACGCACGGCGCCGGCGATGTCCCCCACCCCCCAGCCGCCGCCGGAGACGACGACCGTGCGGCCGTCCTCCGGCAGCCCGAGCGCGCGGCGGGAGTCGACCGGGCAGCGGGGCTCCAGGAACTCGGCGGAGATCAGCGGGCGCACCAGCCGCACGCTCCCGCGTCCGGCGATGCGCTCGACGGAGGACATCGACTCGCCGTACATCACCAGGTGCACGTCGATGCCGGGCTGCGCCCAGAAGAACAGGCCGGTGAGATCGGTGATGGTGGCGACGGTCGAGCAGCGTACCTCGCCGCGTCGGCGCAGCCGCGCGAGCACGACGGTGACGGCGGGGTAGGTGGAGACGACCACGTCGGGGTCGTGCTCGGCGATCGCGCGAGCCAGCGGACGCGAGCCCAGCAGGCACAGCAGCCGGCGCGCGAGCACGCGCACGGGCATGACCTTCTCGAGCATCCAGTAGACCATCGTGTAGGTCCACGGGAAGAAGCGCAGCTGAACCCGATAGCCGTCCTGCACCACCGGGCGCACCAGCGGCCCCATCGCCGCGAGCCCGTCGATGACGGTGACCTCGGCCCGCCCCGACGCCTCCACCTGCTCGGCCAGCGCGCGCGCGGCCGCCGCGTGCCCCTCGCCGACGTCGGCGGAGAGGATCAGGATGCGGCGCGGGCGGGTTGAATCCGAGGCCCCGCGCCAGTTTGGTTTGCGGTTGCGACGTCGCATAAGCAGGGGCGGGGTCAGCGCTGGGCGCGGACGATGCGCACACGCGGGAACCTCCGAGTGGCACAGCCCTGCCGACAGGCTACCGGGCGCGGGGGACACTCGCATCTCGAGGAGACGTAAGAATGGGCTCCATCCGGACCGCGACCCCCACATCCCCCGTCGGGATCGCCGAGACCACGCCCGCTCGATCAGCCACGGAGACGGGTGCGCCGACGCGCGCGGGCATCGTGCGAGCGCTCGGCGCGCTCGGTCTGCTGGGCATCGTCACATCGATCTTCATAGTGAGCGCAGGCGCCTCCTCGGGGCCCGGGGAGTACGTGCCCGCCCGCACCGGCGGCTGGCCGTCGTGGATGGCCGGCCCGCTGCGCGGCCTGGGCATCGGGCTCTCGAACGCCGGCTTCCAGACGCTTGTGGTGGTCATGTGCGTGAGCTACCTGCTGGTGCTGGTGGCCGCGTCGAGGCTGCCGATGGCGGCGCTCGCGAGCGCGATCGTGCTGGCGAACGTGATCCTGCTGCTGGGGCCGCCGCTGATCTCCCAGGACGTGTTCGGCTATCTCGCGTTCGCGCGGCTGGGGGTCCTGCACGGGCTGGACCCGTACACGCACTTCGCCGCGGAAGCGCCCACCGACCCCGTGTACCAGTTCATCGGCTGGCCGTTTCAGAACTCTCCGTACGGCCCGCTGTTCACGCTCGCCAGCTACGCGATCGCGCCGCTGGGGCTCGGCGGCGGGCTGTGGGCGTTCAAGGCCCTCGCGGTCCTGTCGAGCGTGGCTGCGGTGGCGCTGATCGCGCGCGCGGCCGACCGCCTGGGCCGCAACGCGCGCTGGGCGGTCGCGTTCGTAGGGCTGAACCCGGTGGTGCTGCTGCTGGCGGTCGGCGGAGCGCACAACGACACGCTGCTGCTCGCGACTCTCGCCGCGGCGCTGGCGCTGACCGCGGGAGCCGGCGCGAGGGGCTACAAACCGCGCGCGGCCGCTGCGGCGCTGGCGGTGGGCGTGGGCGTGAAGCTGACCGCCGGGCTGGTGCTCCCGTTCCTTGTGCTCGCGTCGCCGCTGCGCCGCGAGCGGCTGCGGGTGGCCGTCAGCGCGTGCGTGGCGCTGCTGGCGGTGGCGCTCGTCGGCGTGCTCGGCTTCGGCGTGCACGCGCTCGGCTTCCTGAACGCGATCGGCGAGCAGCAGCAGCTGGTGGCGTCGCACAGCCTGCCCGCCGAGACGGCGCGCCTGGTGGGGCTGAGCGGGACGCCCGTGTGGTGGCGCCAGCTGTACGTGGTGGGGTTCCTGGCGGTGGTCGCCTACTCCCTATGGCGCACCGCGCGCGGCGCGGACTGGAGGGTGGCCGCCGCCTGGAGCACGATCGCGCTGCTGGTGTCGACGGCGTGGCTGTTGCCGTGGTACGCGATCTGGGTGCTGCCGCTAACGGCGGTCAGCGGCAATCGGCGCCTGTGCGCCGCCACGCTCCTGCTTTGCGCCTACGCGGTCCTCTTCCACCTGTCGCTTGCCAACCCGCTGCTCAACCCCCCCAGCCAGACCGTCGTCGTGGACCTCCACAGCACGATCCCCCACCTGCGTCACAGCCTCAAACTCACCGGTTTCGAGGTGCTTCACCACGTCAAGCTCGATCTCCGCTGGTGAGGCCTCCGGGCGCAGCCGCCGCAGACGGATGGCGTCCAGGCGCCTGAACTTGAGGATCTCCAGCACATACACGAGGTACACGCTGGCGGCCGCCACGACCAGCCCGATGCCGAGCATCACGAGCGTCCAGCCGGTGTAGTAGTGCCCTTTGTGGTTGCTGTAGGGCACGAACCGCAGCGCCAGCGCCATCCCCGCGAGCAGCAGCGTCCACGCGTACAGATACGCGATCGTGCGCCTGCTGGAGAAGCCGATGCGGGCCATGCGATGGTGGAAGTGCTCGCTGTCTGGGCGGTAGATCGGCTGCCTGTACTTCAAGCGCTTGAGCACGACGAACGTGGTGTCCAGGAACGGCACGGCGAGCAGGATCAGCGGTAGCACGAACGACACGACCGCCTCCGTCTTGAGCGCGCCCTCCACCGTGATCACGCCCATCAGCAGGCCCAGCAGCTGCGCCCCGCAGTCGCCCATGAAGCTCGACGCCGGCGGGAAGTTGTAGATCAGGAAGCCGAGCGCCGCGCCGGCGGTCAGCGCCGCCAGCACACCCGGTTCCTGGCGGTTCAGGTCGAAGGCGATGATCGCCATCGCAGCGGCGATGATCATGCACACGCCCGCCGCCAGGCCGTCAACGCCGTCGGAGAAGTTGACCACGTTCATCATCAGCACCAGCCCGATCACCGTCAGCACCGGGCCGGCGTCCGCGGGACCGGTGTTGGGGAAGTGCAGCAGGCCGATGAACGGCAGCGTGATCGCCTTCACCGCGACGCCGAAGTGCACGACAATCACCGCCGCCAGCACCTGGCCGAGCAGCTTAAGCGCGGGGTGCAGGTCGAAGCGGTCGTCCAGCGCGCCGACCACCGTGATCACCGCGGCCGCCAGCAGCACGCCGTGCCACAACTGCGGCTGTTCTTCCCTGGCGTAGCCGGTCGGCAACCAGATCAGGCCCGCGAGCAGCACCCCCGCGAAGATCGCCAGCCCGCCGAGCAGCGGCGTGGGGCGATCGGACAGACCCCGCTCGCGCGGCTCGTCGATCGCGCCGGTGGCCCTCGCGAAGCGCATCGTGAGGGGGGTCAGCAGCGCGGTCACGACCGCGGCGGCCAGGAAGGCATAAAGCGCGTCGAGCTCCGTTGGGTGCGCCATCGGCTCCTGCACAGCATCGCAGGCCGGGAGGTCGAGAGCGCCGCGATCTACGCTGGAGCGCCAGCGACGAGGTTCTCGTACAGCGGATAGCGCTCGACGATCGCGCCCACGCGCTCCGCCAGCTCGCCCGCCCGTGACTCGTATTCTGGGGTCAGCGCGACCGCGAGGATGCGCCCGACCTCCTCGAAGTCCTCCTCCTGCAGCCCGCGAGTGGCGAGCGCGGGCGTGCCGATGCGCAGGCCGGAGGCCTCGATCGGCGGGCGCGGGTCGAACGGGATCGCGTTGCGGTTGACGGTGATCTGGATGTCGTGCAGCCGGTCCTCGCCCTGCCTGCCGCTGAGCGCAGGCTCGGTCTCGCGCAGGTCCACCAGGATCAGGTGCACGTCGGTGCCGCCGGTGAGCACGTTGACGCCGTGGCCGGCGTTCAGCAGTTCGCGCGCGAGCGCTTGGGCGCCCTCGATGGTGCGGCGCTGGCGCTCGGCGAACAGCTCGCTGTCGGCGATCTTGAACGCGACCGCCTTGGCCGCGATCACGTGCTCCAGCGGGCCGCCCTGTTGACCGGGGAACACGGCCGAGTCGATCTTCTTGGCGTACTCCTGCTTGCACAGGATCACGCCCGCGCGGGGGCCGCCGAGCGTCTTGTGGGTGGTGGTGGTGACCACGTCGGCGCCGTGCTCGATCGGGCTGGGATGCAGCCCGGCGGCGACCAGGCCGGCGAAGTGGGCCATGTCGACCATCAGCAGCGCGCCGACCTCGTCGGCGATCTCCCTGAAGCGCGCGAAGTCGAGCTGGCGGGGGTACGCCGACCAGCCAGCCAGCAGCAGCTTCGGCCGGCGCTCGCGGGCGATGCGCGCGACCTCGTCCATGTCGATGACGCTGCTCTCGCGATCGACCTCGTACGCGGCGATGTCGTACAGGCGCCCCGACACGTTGATCTTCATGCCGTGGGTCAGGTGGCCGCCGTGCGCCAGCGACAGGCCCATGATGGTGTCACCGGGCGCCAGCAGCGCGTGGTAGACGGCCGCGTTGGCCTGCGAGCCGGAGTGCGGCTGGACGTTGGCGTGCTCGGCGCCGAACAGCGCCTTCGCACGGTCGATCGCCAGCTGCTCGGAGACGTCCACCCACTCGCAGCCTCCGTAGTAGCGCCGGCCGGGGTAGCCCTCGGCGTACTTGTTCGTCATCACCGAGCCCTGGCATTCGAGCACCGCACGCGGCACGAAGTTCTCCGAGGCGATCATCTCGAGCGTGCTCTGCTCGCGCTCGAGCTCGCCGCGCAGCGCATCGGCGATCTCAGGATCGACCTCCGCGAGAGGACGGTTGAAGTAGTCGGGGCTCAGCTCGGACACGGCGCTCTCCTTGGACGGGCGGTGAGGACGTTGTGCCCAGGCGCGCGGCGGTTGCGCTGACCGCTTCCCGGTGGTCGTTTCCACCTCAGGGCGCCAGTCGCGGCAGCTGCCACGAGGCTAGCAGGGAGGCCCGACCGGCGCGAATCTCAGGCGAGCGACATGAGCGTCTCGCGCACCGCGCCGCGCGAGAGAGCGCCCTCCCGCAGCACGTGCCAGCGCCGGTGCACCCGGTAGTCGCGCAGGTCGATCACCGTGGAGGGCCTGCCGGGCAGCTCGCCGCCGTCGATCACGAGATCCACTCCGTCGATCATGCTCTTGGGCACCTCCGCGAGCGTGCGCGCGTCGGGTTGGCCGGACATGTTCGCGCTGGACTGCATCAGCGGCGTCTTCAGCGAGCGCAGCGCGCCGAGACGCTCCGGCAGTTCCGGGACGCGCAGCCCGAGTGTCGCGGGGTCGATCCTGCACGCGGGCGCGAATCGCCGCGCGGGGTTTGCGAGCAGCAGCGTGACGGGCCCCGGCAGCAGAGCGCTCAGCGCGGCGCGCTCGTCGTGCTCCAGCTCGTCGAGCATCTGCAGCGCCGGCTCGAGCGCGAAGAACATGACCGCGGCCGGCCTGGCCGGCGGACGGCCCTTCAGCGCGTACAGGCGTCTTGCCGCCTGCTCGCTGTCGGGATCGCAGCAGATGCCGTAGACGGTGTCGCTGGGGAACACCGCGACGCCGCCATCCTGCAGGCACTGGCGCAGACGCTGCGCATCCTGCTCGCTGACCCTCTGCTGCTCGCCGGTCTTCGCGGTCATCACCTGTTCCTCTCCGCGATCATCACCCGCTGGATCCGGGCGAGGTCGCGCTCGAACCGTATCGCGTCGAAGCCAGCTGCGCGAGTCAGCTCGGCGACCGTTCGCGCCTGTCCGGCGCCAACCTCCATCGCCAGGAAGCGCACGTCCGCCAGCTTGGCCAGCTGGTCGAGCAGCGCGCGGATGCACGACAGGCCGTCGGCGCCGGCGAACAGCGCCTCATGCGGCTCGTGGCGGACGATCTCCGGCGCCAGCCGCGCGCGCTCGGGCTCGGCCACGTACGGCGGGTTGGAGAGGATCGCGTCGAACTCCCCCACGTCCTCGAGCAGGTCCGCGTGCAGCCACTGCACGTCGAGCTCGAGCTTGCTCGCGTTGAGTCTCGCGAGCTCCAGCGCGGGCTCGCTGCGGTCGCTGCCGCTGACGCGCAGGTCCGGACGCTCGTCCTTCAGCGCGAGCGCCACCGCGCCGCTGCCGGTGCCGACATCGAGCACGCGCGCGCCGGCCGGGAGGCCGAGCCCGGACTCGACCAGCAGCTCTGTCTCCGGGCGCGGAATCAGCGCGCGCCTGTCGACGGTCAGCTCCAGGCGGCGAAAGTGGCGGCGACCGGTGATGTAGGCGACGGGCTCGCGCTCGACCGCGCGGCGGCGAACGGCATCCTGGAACGCGCGCACCGCCGGCCCCGCGACGAGCAGCTCGCGGTCACCGGCGCCACCGGCGGAGGCAGAGACAGAGCCGGTGATCAGCTGCTCACGTCCGACACCGAGCACATCCGCCAGCAGCACTTCGGCATCCAGTCGGGGCGTTTCGCAGCCGGCCGCCGCGATCGCCGTGATCGCGCCGTCGAGCGCATCGCGCACAGAGGTACCGGTCTCCAACGGCGAATGCATCACGCAACGTGTGGTGTATCGCGATGGCTATACACCGTGCGCGAGAGACATGTCATATAGGGGAGCCTCACTCGAGCGCCTGCGTCTCCAGGCGCCTGCGCTTCTCGTCCGACTGCAGCGCGTCGGTCAGCTCGTCGAGCTCGCCTTCGAGCACCTGGTCGAGGTTGTGCACGGTCAGCTTGATGCGGTGATCGGTCACGCGTCGCTCGCCATAGTTGTACGTGCGGATCTTCTCGGCGCGGTCGCCGGTGCCCACCTGCGAGCGACGATCGGCGGCAAGCTCGGCCTGCTGCTCGGCCAGAGCCCGCTCGTACAGCCGCGCGCGCAGCACGCGCAGCGCCTTCTCACGGTTCTGCAGCTGAGACTTCTCGTCCTGCATCGAGACGACGATCCCGGACGGCTTGTGCGTGACGCGCACCGCCGAGTCGGTCGTGTTGACCGACTGCCCGCCCGGCCCGGATGAGCGGTAGACGTCGATTTGCAGGTCGTTGGGGTCAACGTCCACGTCCACGTCCTCGGCCTCGGGGAGCACGGCGACGGTCGCCGTCGAGGTGTGGATCCTGCCCTGTGACTCCGTCTGGGGCACGCGCTGCACGCGGTGGGTTCCGCCCTCGTACTTGAACACAGAGTACGCGCCGTCGGGCGGGTGGGATTTGATCGCGAACGTGAACTTGCCGTCGCCGGCGTCCAGCGGCTCAGGCTGAAAGCCGCGACGCTCGGCGTAGCGCGTGAGCATGCGATACAGGTCTCCCGCCCACAGGCCGGCCTCGTCGCCGCCGGCGCCGCCTTGGATTTCGACGATCACGCTCTTGTCGTCGTTGGGGTCGCGCTCGACCATCGCCAGGCGGATCTCCTCCTCGATCTCCTCGATGCGCCGGCGCGCGTCCCCCAGCTCCTCGCGCATCTCCGCGTCCTCGCCCATCTCCGCCAGCAGCTCCTCGGCGCCGGCGGCGTCGTCCTGCGCGTGGCGCCAGCGCGCGGCGAGCTTGGCCGCGGGCTCGAGCTGGCTGTAGGCGCGGCCGACCTCGGCGTAGCGCTCCCGGTCGGAGATCACCTCCGCGTCGGTCATCTGCGCGCCGAGCTCGGCGAAGCGGGTCTCGATCTGCTTTACCAGCTCTTCGATCACGCCGGCCAGTGTAGGTGGCCGGCCCTACGAGACAGGTTCTAGGCGACGACCTCGACGCCTACCAGGTCGGCCGCCGAGAGCTCGCCGGGCGTCTCCCGGTCGAGCACGGCGCGCAGCGCCGCGATCGCCACCTCGAGCTGGTCGAGGTCGGGCTCACGCGTGGTCAGCAGCTGCAGCTTCAACCCTGGCCACATCAGCGCCCGCACCCAGCCCCTGCTGCGGTTGCGCCCGGCGAACTTGATCAGCTCGAAGGAGATCCCGGCGATCACGGGCACGCCGAGCACGCGTGTGGCCATCAGCCAGTACCACGCCGGCAGGCCGATCGGCGCGAACACGAAGATGGCGACGATCATCACCACCAGCAGGAAGCTGGTGCCGCAGCGCGGGTGCAGCCGGGAGAAGCGCTGGGCGTTCGCGGGCGTCAGCTCGAGGCCGGCCTCGAAGCACGAGATCGTCTTGTGCTCGGCGCCGTGGTACTCGAACACGCGGCGCAGGTCGCGCACACGCGAGAGCGCCAGCATGTAGCCGAGGAACAGGCTCGTGCGGATGACGCCCTCGACCAGCCAGAACAGCACCGAGGAGCCGAGCTGGTGCTTGATCAGGCTGGTGATGCCGACGGGGACGAGGAAGAACAGCACGATCGCGAGCACCATCGCCACGACGACAGTTCCAAGCCACACCGCCTTGGGGATCTCCTGTGTCTCCTGCGCCTCCTCTTCGGGCATCTGCGCGTTGGCGGAGATCTCGAGCGCGCGAAAGCCGATGACCATCGAGCCGCCGAGCGCGACGACCCCGCGCACGAGCGGCAGCCGTAGCCAGCGGTGGCGCTTCATCGCGGAGTCGAGCGGGTAGGTGGTGACCTCGACCTCGCCCAAGGCCGCCTCCTCGGGCCCGCGCTCGCCCTCGCGCAACTGCTCTGCGCTGGGCTTGCGCACGGCGACCGCCCAGTTGGCGACACCGCGCATCATCACGCCCTCGAGCACCGCCTGCCCGCCGACGGGCGCGTCGCGCTGGGCGCTCAGCTGCCCGTCGTCCTCGAGCAGCGTGGCCGGCGTCGCGTGATCGCCGGGCGCGCCAGGCTGTGCGGGGACGGTCGCGGTCAGCTCGTCGGTCGCAACGGCGGCCGCACGGGAGGCCATGGCACTACTGTGCGGACCGAGCTTGCGCCGAGTGCAGACGACCCTTGGCGACCCTGCGCTGGAAGCGCTCCACGCGCCCACCGGTGTCCATCAGCTTCTGCCTGCCCGTGTAGAACGGATGGCAGTTGGAGCACACCTCCACGTGCAGCTCCTCGCGAGTCGCGCGCGTGATGAACTCGTTGCCGCATGTGCAGCGGACATGCGCCTGGACGTAGTTGGGGTGGATCTCCGCCTTCATCGTCAGTCGATTCTAGCGGCTGGGCGCTCAGTCGGCGCTCGAGGACCCGGGTGGGGCGGGCGGGGTGCCGGTGGATGGCACGATCGGCTGTTCGCAGCGGGGCGTGCGCAGTTCCTGCTGCTTGATCACGCGGCCCTTCGCGCTCAGCCAGCGGAAGCGCACGGCGCCGCGGTAGAACGCCGGCGCCGACAGGTTGGTCACCTGTTGAATGCTTTTGAAGGTCTTCACACCGTCGGCGGAGACTCGCCACACGCCCAAGCCGGGGGCGCTGACCGTGCGGTACAGCATTTCTCCGGGAGCCCTCTCCAGCAGATCGATGCGCATCTCCATGCGCGCGGCGCCGGCGATGGTCGTCATTTCGCCTGCAAATGTGGCCGAGCGTTCACTCTGGACGAGCGCCGTCGCGCACTGTTCGACGGTCGCCGACACGGCCGGCTTGCCGACGGCCCCGCCGCTCTCGTCGGACTGGCTGGTGGCGAGGACGGACGACGGCGAGGCCGTGCGGGCGAGCGCGGCCGGCGCCAGCGCGAGCGCCGACATGCACGCGACGCACGCGAGCGCCGGCGACAGGCACCGGCGGGCGGCGCGCGAGGCGCGGCCGCTGGGAGGCAAGGAGCTCATCACATCCCTCTAACACTGCAAGTACGCGTATGTTTCGCGCCGGCACCCGCGCGAAATGTCTCTGTCGTGGAGCGCGCGGGCGTGTTGAGGCTGCTCAGGTGATCTGGTAGAGCGGCCCGTCGCCGCCCTCGGGGGTCGTCAGGCGACCGCCCTTGGCGGTGATCGCTCCGCACTGCACGCAGTTGGTGTAGTTGACGATCACGTCCACCTCGCCGTGCTCCGGTGCATCCTCCGGGATCTCGTACACACCCGCCGGGCACATCCAGCGCCACGTCTCGGCGATCTCGCGCGGGACGTGTTTGCGCACGCGGATGTGGTTGGGGGCGTCGTCGCGGGTGGCGTTGCCGGTGATGAACACCGACGACAGCTTGTCGAAGGTGTATTTGCCGTCGGGCTTGGGGTAGCTGTCCTTGGTCTTGCCGACGAACATCGGCTTGGCGTCGTTGCGGTGCCAGGGCCAGCGACCGCCCGGGATGTGCCCCTTGGAGGCGATCATCAGGTTGACCAGCGGCCCACCCTGCAGGAAGCCCCGCTGGAACGGCTGGCGCGTGTTGCGCACCTCGTAGAGCTCCTTGCCCACCTGCGAGTCTTCGATCGCCTGCTCGTAGGACTCGAACGAGGACTCGCCGCGCACGAGCGCCGCGTAGATCGACTCGGCGGCCAGTTTGCCCGACATCAGGCTGTGGTGCACGCCCTTCAGGGCGACCGTGTCGACCATGCCGGCGGCGTCGCCGACGATCACCGCGCCCGGCATGCTCAGCTTGGGCATTGACCAGTAGCCGCCGCCGGGGAGCGCCTTGGCGCCCCACGCGACGCGTTCGCCGCCCTCGAGGATGCCCTTGACGAGCGGGTGCAGCTTGAACTGCTGGAGCAGGTCGTGCGCGGAGGTGGTCGCGTCGGCGTACTCGAGGTCGATCACGAAGCCGATCGAGACCATGTGCTCGCCGGTCTTCTCGTCCTTCATCGGGTAGATCCACGTGCCGCCGATCTGTCCGTACTTGGAGGACAGCTTCAGCGGCCACGGGCCGATCGTGTGGATCAGGCGGTCGAGCGGCTTGGGGACCTTCCACACCTCCTTGACGCCAAGCTCCCACACCTGCGGCTCGCGCCCGTCGGCGAGGTCGAACTCCTTGATGGCGGCGCCCGTCAGGTGCCCCCAGCAGCCCTCCGCGAGCACCGTCGCGTGCGCCTTAATGTCGGTCCCCGGCTCGAAGTTGCCCAGCGGCTCGCCATCCTTGCCGCGGCCCTTGTCGCCCGAGCGCACGCCCACCACCCGTCCGTCCTCGACGATCAGCTGGCTGGCGGAGGTCTCGGTGAGGATGTACGCGCCGGCCTCCTCCGCCTGACGCTGCTGGAAGCGAGCCATCGCGGAGACCGAGATGACCTCGTTGCCGTGGTTCTTGAACGGCGGCGGCGGCGGGATGCGCAGCTTCGTCTTCGCGCTGGGCAGCAGGTAGACGGCCTCCTTGTCGACCTCGCCGAAGGCGAAGCCCTCCTTGCGCCAGTCCTCGCGACTCACGTCCGGGAACAGCTCCTGCAGGGGCCCGGGGCGCATGACCGCGCCCGACAGGTTGTGCCCGCCGCAGGTCTTTGCCTTCTCGACGACCGCCACGGGCACTTCGCCCAGGCGCTCCATCGTCTGCGGATCGTCGGCGAGCAGCTGCAGCAGGCGGTTGGCGCACGCCAGCCCGGCGGTGCCGCCGCCGACGATCGCCACGCCCACCTCGATCAGCTCGTCCTCTGAGTCGAGGCCGCGCTTGACGAACTCCTTGCGCGAGTCCACCGGGGGCGGGAAGGCCGCGGGCGCGACCCTCCCGTTGCTGGAGCCAGCGTGTCCGGACATCGTCAGACCTCCTGTACGTGGTGGGCCGATTCAGTGCGAGCGCATGCGGCTCCAGACATCCCTAGCTCCCCTTCTTGGCCTTCACTGCCTCTGTCAGCTTGGGCAGGATCTTGTTGAGATCGCCGACGATCCCGAGGTCGGAGAATTCGAAGATCGGCGCGTTGGAGTCCTTGTTGATCGCGACGATGTTCTCCGAGCCCTGCATGCCGACCTTGTGCTGGATCGCGCCGGAGATGCCCGCCGCGAGGTACAGCTTGGGTGCGACGGTCTTGCCCGTCTGGCCGATCTGCGCGGCGTACGGATACCAGCCGGCGTCGACCACCGCGCGGGTGGCGGCCACGGCGGCGTTGCCGCCGAACGCGGCGGCGAGGTCCTCAGCGAGCTGGAAGCCCTCGGCCTTGCCCAGCCCACGGCCGCCGGCGACGAGGATGTCGGCGCCCTCGATGTCCACGTCCGCGCCGCGCTGTTCGCCGCGCGTGACCATCGTCGCCTGCGTCGACTGCGGGCTCAGCTCGAAGCTCAGCTGCTCGACGGGCGCGTCCGTATCGCCGGTCTCGCGGATCTCGAACGCGTTCAGACGGCCGATGATGATGCCCACGTCCGAGCGGTATCTGACCTCGGAGATCGAGGAGTCGCCGAGGATCGGGCGCTCGGCGATCAGCTCGCCGCTCTCGGCACGGACATTCGTGACCTCCATGACGACGCCGGCGCCCAGCCGCGCGGCCAGGCCGGCGCCGATCTCGAAGCCGAGCAGGCCGCCGCCGAACAGCGCGTAGGAGTAGCCGCCACTCGAGATGGCCGCTGCCATCGCGTCGACGAGCGGCTGCGCGAGGCCCTCGGGGCCCTCCGCGACGAGCACCTTCTTGGCGCCGTATCTGCCCAGCGACGCAGCGAGGTCCTGCGGCACGTTCTCGCCGAGCAGGATCGCGTGGGCCTCGCCGCCGAGCTCGGCGGCGAGCTTCGCGCCCTCGGAGACGGCGCCCAGGGAGTTCTTGTTGATCGCGCCGTCGTAGTGCAGCGCGTAAACCAGGATGTTCGACATCTAGATCAACTTCCTCTCGTCAAGCCACGCAACGATCTTCTCGACCGTCTCGCCGGTGTCCTCGTCCTCGATGATCTCTCCCGCGGCCTTCGCCGGGGGCGCCTTCGCGGCGACCCACTGGGCCGCCGAGTTCTCGCCGCCGACCTTCGCGGCGTCGATCTGCACGTCGGCGGCGGTGACCGCGTCCAGGGGCTTCTTCTTGGCGCCCATGATCGCCTTCAGCGACGGGTAGCGCGGCTCGTTGATCGCGTCACCAACGGAGATCACCGCCGGCAGCTTGATCTGGACGGTGTCGTAGCCGTACTCCGCCTGGCGCTCGCAGCGCAGCGCGTCCGCATCGACATCCATCTTGATCACCTGCGTCAGCGACGGCATGCCCAGGTGCTCGGCGACGACCGCGCCGATCGTGTAGCACTCGCCGTCGTCGGACTGCTGGCCCAGCAGCACCAGGTCGGGACTCTCGCGCTGCAGCGTCTTGGCCAGCGCGTAGCCGGTGGCCGCCACGTCGGAGCCGGCGACGATCGGGTCCGAGAGGTGGACCGAGCGGTCGGCGCCGAGCGACACGGCCTTGTGCAGCGCGCGAACCGCGCTGTCAGGGCCCATGGTCACGGCGACGATCTCATCGACCGCCACCACGCCGCCCTCCTTGATCTGCATCGCAGCCTCGATGGCGTGCGTGTCATACGGGTTGAGGTTCTTCTCCCCGCTGCGGTCCATTCGCCCCGTCGAGGGGTCGATCCTCTTCTCGACGGCGGCGTCCGGGACCTCCTTCACCAGGACGCATATCTTCATTCTCAGGCAACTCCTTGGGGTCTGTTGAGTCTGATCGTACCTTGTTCAGCGGTTGACTGACGAGTCAATCAGTCGATCTGGCCGCGCGCGCGCTCGTGGCGTCGCGGATGAAATCGACGATCGCCTGCGTGGGAGCGCCCGGCGTGAACACCTCGGCCACGCCCAGGCTCTTGAGCTCGGGGATGTCTTCCGCGGGGATCGTGCCGCCGACGGTGATGACCACGTCGTCGACGCCCTGCTCGCGCAGCAGCTCCACCACGCGCGGCACGAGCGTCATGTGCGCGCCCGACAGGATCGACAGGCCGACGGCGTCGGCGTCCTCCTGGATGACCGTCTCGACGATCTGCTCGGGGGTCTGGTGCAGTCCCGTGTAGATCACCTCCATGCCGGCGTCGCGCAGCGCCCTGGCGATGATCTTGGCGCCGCGATCGTGACCGTCCAAGCCGGGCTTGGCGACGACCACGCGGATCTTGCTCTGGAGCTGGGGCGAGGACATGAGCAGCGCAGATTATGCCCGCGGGCCGATCCGCGCTCCCACGCGCTCCCACGCGGCGTTGCCCAGGCCGCCGACGAGCGCGGCGGTGCCCACCGCGGCGAGCACCTTCAGGCGCCGGCCGAGGCGATCTAGCTCGATCACCTCCCACCCCTCCTCCAGCGCGATCCGCCTGAGCACGGCGTCGGGGTTGACGACCACCGCGTAGCGCACGGCGCGCAGCATCGGCAGGTCGGACTCGGAGTCCGAGTACGCGTATGAGGCGCCCAGGTCGATGGCGTCGCGCTCGGCCACCTCGCGCATCGACAGCACCTTGCCCTCGCGGTAGTTGAACGGCCCCGCCGGCCGGCCGGTGTAGCGGCCGTCGACGATCTCCGAGCGCGAGCCCAGGCCGCCGTCGAAGGACAGCACGCGCGCGAGCAGGTCCGCCATCTCCTGCGAGGCGGCGGTCAATATGTACACCGGCAGGCCGGCGTCCTGGTGCGCGTACGCCCGCTCGAGCATCTGCGGGTACAGCCGCGGAAGCACGCCCGAGAGCACGCGCGGAGTCAGGCGCTCGAGATCGCGCACGCGCACCCCCGCGATCATCTCGCCGACCCGCCTGCGCACGTCGTCGGCACGATCGTCGGTCGAGCCGCGCAGGCGAAAGCGCAGGTTCTCGTACACGTCGCGCACGAGCCGCCCGCGCGAGATCATCCCCGTCTCGTAGGCCGCGCGGGCGAAGAAGATGCCCGACGAGCCCGCCATCAGCGTCTTGTCGAGGTCGAAGAACGCGGCGGGGCGCGACCGACCGTTCGGGGATGCGCCGCCGCCGTTTCGGCCGTCGTCCACTAGACCTTTAGGATCACCGCGTCGCCCTGCCCCCCGCCCGAGCAGATGGCGGCGCAGCCGAGGCCGCCGCCGCGCCGGCGCAGCTCGAACACGAGGCTGCCGAGGATGCGCGCGCCCGACGCGCCGATGGGATGGCCGAGGGCGACGGCGCCGCCGTTGACGTTGACCCTGTTCTCGTCGATGCCGAGCATGCGGATGGAGTTGAGCGTGACCGACGCGAACGCCTCGTTGATCTCCCACAGGTCGATGTCGCCCGGCTGCAGCCCGGCCTTCTCGAGCGCCTTCTTGGCGGCGCTGGCGGGGGTGGTGGCGAGGTAGGCGAAGTCGTTGGCGCTCTGCGCGTGGGCGACGATCTCGGCGAGCGCCTCCTTGCCGTTGGCCGCGGCCCACTCCTGCGAGGACAGCACGAGCGCGCCACCGCCGTCGTTGACGCCCGGCGAGTTGCCGGCGGTGTGCGAGCCGTCCTTGCCGACGAGACCCGGCAGCGCGGCGAGCTTCTCCAGCGACGTGTCCCTGCGCGGGCCCTCGTCGATCTCCACGATCGTGGCCTGCTTACGGCCGTTGACGGTTACGGGGACGATCTCATCGGACATGCGCCCCTCGTCGATGGCCTTCAGCGCCAGCTCGTGCGAGCGCAGCGCCCAGCGGTCCATGTCGGCGCGAGTGATCTCCAGCTCGTCGCCGGCTTCCGTGGCCTCGACGAACATCTGCTTGCCGGAGAACGGGTTGGTGAGCCCGTCGTGGACCATCGCGTCGAGCATCTGCGCGTCGCCCATGCGGTAGCCGAAGCGCGCCTGCGGCAGCAGGTAGGGAGCCTTCGACATCGACTCCATGCCGCCACCGACGCCGACACTCATGTCGCCCGCGCGGATCGCCTGGTCGATGATCACCGACGCGCGCAGCCCCGACGCGCAGACCTTGTTGATCGTCTCCGAGGAGACCTCCTTGGGGATGCCTGCCTTGATCTGCGCCTGGCGCGAGGGGATCTGCCCCTGCCCGGCCTGCAGCACCTGGCCCATGACCACGTGCTCGACCTGCTCGGGCTCGACCCCCGCGCGCTCGAGCGCGGCGGTGATGGCAATCCCGCCCAGCTCTGTCGCGTCCAGCGTGGACAGGCCGCCGCCCATCTTGCCGACGGGTGTGCGCGCGCTGCCGAGGATCACGGTCTTGGACATTTAGGTGACTCCGCTCCTTGTGGGTCGCTGAGTTTGACGGGAGAGCGAGAATGGTACCGACGAGCCGCTGGCAAGCTGGATATCGTGCGGGCGCATGCAAATATCCGCGATTGCCCAAGCAGCCGCAACGACCGACGCAGACACGATCGCGATCGGCGTCTTCGACGGTGAGCAGAGCCCGCAGGAGTCTCCACGGCAGGTCGGCGAGCTGCTCGCCTCGGGCGAGGCCCGCCGCTCGTTCAAGGCGCTGGCGCTGACCCACGCCGAGGGCAAGCGCTGGCTGGTGGTGGGGCTGGGAGCGCGCGACGACTTCACTCCCGAGCGCGCGCGCGTAGCGGCTGCGCTGGCGCGGGCGCGCGCGCACGAGATATCGACGCGCACGCTGTGCTGGGTGCTGCCGGGCGGCGCCGCGGCGGCCGGGCCGGTGGCGGCGGCCTTGGTGGAGGGCACGATCCTCAGCGACTACCGCTTCGAGAGCTACAAGTCGACGCCCGACGGTGAGGGCGCGCAGGGCGACGGTGAGCCGAAGCGGCTGGAGCGCCTGATCGTCGCGGGCGCGGACGGGCTGGAGAGCGCCGTCGCGGAGGCGGCGGTGCTCGGCGAGGCGGTCAACCGCGCGCGTGACCTGCAGAACCGCCCGGGCAACGACCTCACACCGACCGCGCTGGGCGAGTACGCGAAGGCGCTCGAGCGCGACCTCGAGGGGGTGTCCGTGCAGGTGCAGGGACGCGCCGACATCATCACCCGCGGCATGGGCGCGTTCGCGGCCGTCGCCCAGGGCTCCGACGAGGAGCCGGCGCTGATCACGATCCGCTACGACGGGACGGGAGGACTCCCGTCGAGCGACCCAATGCTCGGCTTCGTCGGCAAGGCGGTGACTTTCGACAGCGGCGGCATCTCGCTGAAGCCGGGGGCGAAGATGGCGGAGATGAAGTTCGACATGTCCGGCGGCGCGGCGGTGGTCGAGGCGGTGTCGGCGATCGCGCGCCTGCGCCTGCCGGTGAAGCTGGTGGCGGTGGTGGGCGCGACCGAGAACCTGCCGAGCGGGCGGGCGATCAAGCCGGGCGACATCGTCACGGCGTCGAACGGCAAGACGATCGAGGTGAACAACACCGACGCCGAGGGGCGGCTGGTGCTGGCGGACTGCCTGTGCCACGCGGTCGCCGAGGGGGCGCAGCGGATCGTCGATCTGGCGACGCTCACGGGCGCGGTGATCATCGCCCTCGGCTCGACCTACGCGGGGCTGATGAGCAACGACGACGAGCTGGCGGAGCGGCTGTCGGACGCTGGGGAGCGCACGGGCGAGATCGTCTGGCGCCTGCCGCTGCACGAGGAGTACGACGAGCTGATCAAGGGCAAATACGGCGACCTGGACAACGCGCCGGAAGGACGCAAAGCGGGCACGATCGTGGGCGGAGCGTTCCTGTCGAACTTCGTCGGACAGACGCCGTGGGCGCACCTGGACATCGCCGGCTCCGCGTGGGAGCTCGACCGCGCGTACGTCGGCAGCGGCGCCTCCGGCTACGGCGTGCGCCTGCTCGTCGAGCTGGCGAAGTCCTACCGCGCCTGACTACTTATTTGATGAGAGACCGCTCCGCGGTCTCGCGCTGGGTCGCGGGCTGGCTTCGAAGCTGCCCGGCGCGGGCAATCTGCGCGTGACCTCCGCCCAGGCGGCGCCACGCGGGTCGATGTGCGCGCGGTGGCGTCCCGCCTCGCCGGGGACCTCCACGAGCTCGACCTGGCTGCCGGCCGCGCGCGCGGCACGCTCGTAGCGGCGGCTGAGCTTCACCGAGACGGTCTCGTCGAGCGTCCCGTGCACGAGCAGCGCGGGCATGCTCAGCGGGAGCAGGCGCATGGGATCGCCGGCGGCGTAGCGCTCGGGGAGCTCCTCGGGCGAGCCCCCCATCAACGCCCGCACGGCACCGCCGCCCCAGCGCCGGTAGGCGTCGGCGAGATCGCACACGCCCGCCTGCGCGACGACACGCTCCACGCGCACACGCGGCTCGCCCGCGATGTGGCCCGGCACGTACAGGTCGGCGCGCTGGGAGCGGTCGCTGCCGTAGCTGTACGTGCGCCGACGCGTGAGGAAGTCGAGGATCAGGCGCGCGCCGGCCACTTGCGGCCAATCGTGACAGAGCTCGACGGTGCCCGTTGGGCGTCAGGCGCTGTCTTTGTGACGCGGGCGTCACACGAAGCTAAAGCCGGCGCGTTTCCTGTATCTATTTGCGTGTGGTGTATCGCTATCGCTATACACCACAGGCAAGAGAGGATGAACCCTTGGAGGTCTGGGAGAATGCCGGCCGTGGACTTCGACCTGTCGCCCGACCATGAGCTGATCAAGCGCACGGTCAGGGAGTTCGCCGAGGGCGAGGTCGCGCCGGTGGCGGAGGAGCTCGACCGCACCAAGGCGTTCCCGTACGAGATCGTCGCCAAGCTGGGCGCGCTGAACCTGATGGGCATCCCCTTCCCCGAGGAGTACGGCGGCGGCGGCGGTGACACGCTGGCGTACGCGCTGGCGGTGGAGGAGCTCACGCGCGTGGACTCCTCGGTGGCGATCACGCTGTGCGCGCACACCTCGCTCGGCACGCAGCCGATCTACGTGTTCGGCTCAGAGGAGCAGAAGCGCCAGTGGATGCCGCGCCTGTGCGCGGGCGAGGTGCTGGGGGCGTTCGGGCTGACCGAGCCGGAGGCGGGCTCGGATGCGGGCAACACGCGTACGCGCGCCCGCCTCGACGGCGGCGAGTGGGTGATCGACGGTGCCAAGCAGTTCATCACCAACGCCGGTACCGACATCTCGGGGCTCGTTTGCATCACGGCCGTCACCGGTGAGCACGGCGATGGCACGAACGGCGCGACCCGAGAGATCTCAAACATAATCGTCCCCAACGGCACACGTGGCTACGCCCAAGGCGCGCCGTACCGCAAGATGGGCTGGAACGCGTCGGACACGCGGCCGCTGAGCTTCGAAGACTGCCGCGTGCCCGAGGAGAACCTGCTGGGGCCGCGCGGCGCGGGCTTCAGGCAGTTCCTGCACATCCTCGACATCGGGCGCATCGGCGTGGCGGCGATGGGCGTGGGGCTCGCTCAGGGCGCGCTCGACGAGGCGCTGAAGTACGCCAAGCAGCGCAAGGCGTTCGGCAAGCCCATCTCCAAGTTCCAGGCGATCCAGGCCAAGCTCGCCGACATGTCCACCGAGATCGCCGCCGCGCGACTGCTCGTGTACAAGGCCGCGCGCGAGAAGGACGCCAAACGCAACTTCACGCTCACCGCCGCACAGGCCAAGCTCAAGACCGGCCGCCTGGCGGTGCGCTGCGCGGAGGAGGCCGTGCAGATACACGGCGGCTACGGCTTCATCGAGGAGTACCCCGTGTGCCGCTTCTACCGCGACGCCAAGATCCTCACCATAGGCGAGGGCACCGACGAGGTCCAGCAGATGGTGATCGCCAGGGCGCTCGGGGCGTAGGACCAGGTCGCAGGCGTTACGCAAGCCTGCGTTACGCAACGTTGCGTAACGCATGGTTGCGTCATTTCCGATACGCAGCTCTGCGCTACACTTGAAGGCGATGGCTGACACGGCGATCGTCAACCCCTTCCGCTACGGCGCGCTCGCGCTGGATGACGCGTTCACGGACCGCGAGCAGGAGACCGCGGAGATGAAGGCCGACGCCCTCAACGGACAGGACGTCGTGCTGTTCGCTCCCCGCCGCTACGGCAAGTCATCGCTCGTGTGGCGGGTGTCGCAGGAGCTGATCGGCGAGGGCGCTCTGGTCGCGCACGTCAACCTGATGACCACACCCACCACCACCCAGCTCGCCGAGAAGCTCGCTCGCACGATTCACGAGGACATCGCCTCGCCCCTGTTCCGCGCCAAGGAGCGACTGCGGATCTTCCAAGGTCTGCGCATCCGCCCCACCGTCACCGTCGATCCCGAGGACGGCTCGTTGAGCTTCAGCTTCGACACCAGCGGACGCAGGGAGGACATCAACGCAACCTTGGAGCGGCTGCTCGAGCTGCCGGGTCAGCTCGCCGGCGAGCGCAAGCGCCCGGTGGTGCTGATCCTGGACGAGTTCCAGGAGATCGTCGACATCGACCCCAACCTCCCGCGCCTGATGCGCTCCGTCTTTCAGCAGCAGCCGGAGGTGGCCCACGTCTACCTGGGAAGCAAGCGCCACATGATGGAGCAGATCTTCAGCGACGAGAACGAGCCCTTCTGGCGCAGCGCCAAGCAGATCGAGCTCGGCGTGATCGACCCTCGCCCCTTCCGCGAGTACATCCAGCGGCAGTTCCAGCGCACGGGCAAGAGCATCGCGCCGGCGGCCATCGACGCCATCCTCGAGACCACCCGCGGCCACCCGTACGCCACCCAGGAGCTGTGCTACTTCCTGTGGCAGGACACGCCGGCAGGCGCCACCGCGACCGCCGAACAGGTCATCGAGGCCGTCGTCAGGGTGCTCAACTCCGAGCACGCCCATTTCAGCCTCGTGTGGCAGGACGCCAGCGCCCACCAGCGCCTTCTGCTCCGAGCGCTCGCCGAAGAGCCAGGACATCCGATCTCAGCGGATTACCGTCGCCGCCACGCGCTGCCCGGAGCGTCGAGCGTGCAACGAGCGCTGGGCGCGTTGGAGAAAGCCGAGCTCGTCGGGCGTCGGCGGGGCGAGGCGTGGATCAGCGAGCCCTTTCTCGCACAGTGGGTGCTCTTGAACGACCTGTAGCCAGCGGCGGTCGAATGTCGGCGCCCACGCGCGTCCGTCACTCGATTACGCAGAGGTGCGTAACGCATCAGTGCGTTAGCATCGACCGACGATGTCCGAGATGCTGGCACAAGTCAATATGGATGACATCGATGAGCTGACGGCGCCCGCGGGGGCGGTCCCCACCAGGAACGCGGCGGGGCCATCGCTGCTCGACTGCGCGCGGGTGTTCGCGCGCCAGCCCTCGCCGCCGTATCTGCTCGGCGCGGTCGTGCTCGCGCTCGCCCTGCGCCTGGCGCAGGGGCAGTTCAGCTGGCGCGACCTCGTGATGGTCGCGGGGCTGATCGCCGTGACGCCGTTCGTCGAGTGGACGATCCACGTGTACCTGTTGCACGCGCGGCCGTTCACGCTGCTGGGGCGCAGGGTGGAGATCCTCAGCGCGCGCGAGCACCGCGCCCACCACGAGGCGCCCACCGTGCTGGAGGGCGTGCTCATACCCGTGTACGCCGTGCTCATATTCCTCTCCGCGATCGCCCTCGTGAACTGGGCGCTGTCCTTCCCCATCCACCTCGTGCTCGGCGGCCCGCGCCTGGCCTACGCCACCACCGGCGTGGTGGTCAGCTTCACGATCCTCGCCGCGTACGAGTGGACGCACTTCCTCATCCACACCCCCCACCGCGCCCGCTCGCGCTACTACAGGGCGATCTGGCGCAACCACCGCCTGCACCACTACAAGAACGAGCACTACTGGTTCGGCGTCACCTCCACCGTCGGCGACCGCGTGATCGGCACCTCCCCCGACCAGCGGGCGGTGGCCCGCTCGGCCACCGCCCGCTCGCTGCATGGCGAGGGCTGAGGGGCTGCGGGCGCCGACCCTAGCGGGGAGTCAGTTGGAAGATCGGTATGACCCGTCCGGCCTTCCCTGCCCGCTCGCGGTAGTCGGCGTACTCAGGGAAGACGCGGTCAGCGAGATCCCACAGTCGTTGCCGCTGGGCCTCGTCTTCCACCACCTCGGCGTGGAAGGGCAGTCCGCCGAAAACGACGTCGGGATGCTTGCGGAGGTTGTAGTACCAGGCTGGGTTGGTCGGCCACCCCCGCTTCGACGCGATGATCGTCACCCGATCGCCGTCGTGGAAGTAGAGCGTCGCGTTGCGACGCGGCTGACCTGTCCGCGCACCTCGCGACTCGAGCAGAGCAGTGGCGAGCGGCCCCGCGGTGCTGAGCCTCCCTTTCGTGAGCCCCAGCAGATACGGATCGACCTTCCACCCGATCTTGATGGAGAACCAAGCGCCCGCCTTGGTGGCGGAGAGCCGCGCGACCGCGAGATACAGGCGGCCTCGTCGCTTGTATGGATCCACATGGCGCAGCTTGGAAGCGTGGGCCATGGCGAGATCATCGCTTATTTTGCCTGCGAGCTGTGCATGGGACGAACACGAGGATCGAACACGAGGATCGGCGCACCGCAACCCCGTGCGGCGCCGATCGGCGTGTCCAGACGCCACCCTGGGGTCATGAGACATCCAGTCCAGAACACGATCCCGGGACCCGAGACGCCGTCGCTGAGCGATGAGGAGCGAGCCGAGCGTTTGCGGCGACTGATGGAGCGTGTGTTCAGTTCGGATGGGCTGGATCGGGGCACACTCGAGCACGTCGAGCAGCTGACCGGCGAGGACTCATAGCAAGGCAGTGGACGCTGTCGAGCTGTTGCGCGGCGACGCGCCGTTCGTTGTAGACACCTCAGCGTGGTGGCGGTTCTCATCGCTCAGCGGTGATCTGGCTCGGCTCGTCCATGCAGCGGGGGATGACTATCGAATGTGGATCACGCCGATCGTACCCATGGAGGTCCTCTACTCCGCTCGCAGCAGCACTGAGTACGTCGAGCTGGAGACAGATCTCGATGCGCTGCGAATCTTGCGCAACGATCGCGCCGTCACAGATGCGGCGATGAGCGCTATCGGCGAGCTGGCCGAACACAGCGACGGCTCCCACCGTGTGCCGTTCACGGACGCGCTCATCGCCGCAGCCGCCGCAGAGCACGGGCTGTCCCGGTGCTCCATCACGACACGCACTTCGACAAGCTCGCCGAAGTCCTCACATTCCAAAGCATCCAGCTACCAGAATCCTGATCTCTGATCCACACATCGCGAAAGCGAAGCGGAAGTCGGCAGTCACTCCACGAGACGCCTCCGCCTCGTCCGAAGCATGCGTTTCGTCTCGGGCTGAGGACGTACCTGCTTTTGGCGAAGAGCAGGTTGGTCCGCACCGCGGGGGTCCGAGACCGGCATCGACTTCAGTGAGGTCGTGTGCTACTGTGGTGAGACAATTGTCCAACAGGAGTACCACATGCCGATAGTGAGCATCCGTGACCTTGCGCACGACATGAAGGCTGTCCTCTCCCGCGTGGAGGAGGACGACGAGACGCTACTCGTCACGCGTAACGGCAAGCCCGTCGTGGCAATCGTGCCGGTCGACCAAGCCGACGCGGAGCGCTACATCGTCCAGTCGGCGCCGGAGACGATCGCTGCGCGCAAGCGCGCCGAGTCAGCCCGGGCGAGCCGGCCGAGCTACTCGCTCGACGAGGTCGCCGAGCAACTCGGGATCGACCGCGGCGAGGCCGACGGGGGCCCCGACAAGGAGGAGTTCGGACTCGGCGAGGTCGAGAGGCCAATCCTGGCCCTCCTGACTAACGTGTTCAGCGGCGAGCTGGCCGGATCCGTGTGGGAGTCAGTTGGGTCGCGCTTCACCCAGGTCGCCTCCAGCATGCTGGAGAGTGCAGAGTCGGAGGGGACCATCGACCTCTCCTCCGGCACCGATCGGGAAGCCCAGGAGGAGCGGCTGAAGTCGGTCTACGCCCAAGTCTTCGCCTCGGCGTTCAGCGAGGTCCTCGCCGACGCCATGGCCAAACGAGTCAAGGGCTTCTCCGTCGGCATGAACGTCGGCGACCGCGACGACGATCTGTTCGGGCTCGCGCTGGCCGATGAGGCGCTCAACGCCACGTCCCGGTACGTCGAGGCGCTCAATGACACAATTATCATGACGGGCGGCCTCCACGGTGCTGCGATCACCGTCGACGCATACGAGACGGCAGCGATGACCGGCATCAACATGATCGGGCGAAGGAAGACGGTCGAGACGGGCTACGGCAAAATCGAGCCTCCGTCGCTGCAGCTGGGCTTCGAGGGCTTCACCAAGCCTTAGGCTGGGCAGCCTCCGAGATGTGCCGACAGGTGCGGCTCATCCTGCCTCCATCTTTTGGGCACGGTAGACGATGTCTGCGGGGATGCGTCCTTGTGTGAGTCTGCCGTGGTGTGCGCGGTCGGTGTTGTAGAAGCGCAGGTAG
>DATHPE010000016.1:0-88795 GCA_035484215.1 Solirubrobacteraceae bacterium
CGGTCAGCCGACTCGCCTCGCCGGCGCAGACTGGCTCTACACGCAGCGTCAGCGAGTAGCGCGCAAAGCGGTGCCAGCCGGTGAGCACGATCAGCGACGGCCGCTCGGCCCGCGCGACGCGAAAACCGACGATCGTCTCGGGCACATCGTGCCCCGGCGGAGGTGCGTCGACGTACGGGCAGCCGCCCAAGCGCGTGGCGTACGGACCGAGCGGCCCCATGCCGGCGCCGAAGCTGCGCAGAGCGTGCTCGACGATGTCAGCCCACACGCGCTCCGCCGGCGCGTTCACCTCGATCGAGTGTGCGTCGATGTACGGCAGCTCGTCGGCTGCCACGGCGGGCCATCCTGCTCGTACAGAAGCTGCTCGAGCTCCGACGGCGCGGCGCGTGGCCTCGCGCGCTGCGACCGTGGATGCGGGGTCGTCGATCACGTATAGCCAGCTGCCGTCCCGCTGGCGGCGCGCCACCTCCGTGCTCGTGCTCTCGAAGCTCGGCCCTCCCCCGTCGCCAGCCCCCAACCGCAACTTCCAGTCGCCCGACATCAGCGCTATGTCGCCAACGACCATCGCGCAACTGCGCGTGGGCGCTATGCGCGGTGTCGTCGCCAGCAGCTGCTCCAGGCGCTCACGGATCGCCTGTTTGCCGGCGGCCGCCACACCGTCCGGGCCCACCAGCGTCGCTCCATCCTCGTATAGGGCCATCACTCCCTCGATGTCGCCGGCGCTCACGCGCTCGGCGAACAGCTGTGGCAGATCCCTGGGGTCGCTGACGCTCATCGGTGCTCCTCTCTGGTTGAACTGTCTTCGCAGTGCCCGGCTGCGGTGCGCACGTCGCTGAGGGGAGTCCACAGTAGTCTTATGCAACCGGTCTTACAGCAAAACCATTTGAGGATTGAAACTAGTTGCCCCCTGAGAACTACACTGACGAGGAGCTCGCGAAGACCGCCGCCGCTCAGCAAGCGCTTGCGCTGCTCGCCGACCGCTGGAGCTTTCTGATCATCCGCGAGGCCTACCGCGGCGTCCACCGCTACGGACAGCTGCAGCGCAACCTCGGGATCGCGCGCAATGTGCTCGCCGAGCGGCTCACCAAGCTCGTCGAGCACGGCCTACTCGAGCGCGTGCGCTATCGCACCGACCCTGACTGGTACGAGTATCGGCTGACCGAGCGAGGCCTCGATCTGTACCCAGCGATCCTCGCGTTCTTCCGCTGGGCCGACACGCATTACGGCGATCCGAAGCGACCGGCCATAAGCATCCGTCACCGCGCCTGCGACAAGCCCACGCGACCACTGCTCGTGTGCTCAGAGTGCCGTCAGCCGATCGGGGCGCAGGACATCGAAGTGATCGACTGACATGTAGCCACGCCGGAATGACGCATCTACTCCCCACCCTCGCCGCGTGCCTCAGTTCGCGCGACAGTCGTCAACGCCTCGATGTCCTCGATATCGCCTGGCCTGCCGGTCGCCTGCTTCATGCGGATGAGATCGTGAGCGGCGGCACGACCGCGGCCAGCTGGAGCTGCTCACCAGGTAGTCGACGGAGTGCTCGGCGAGCACCCGAAACAGCTCGCGAAGGTCCAGCGGGCGCTCGGTGTCATCGCTCACGACGGCACGTGGCGAGTCGCTGGATGGCCGGCCCTGCGCGCCTCTGCACCGGCGATCTCCAGCTCGGTAGCGACCAGGTTCCACGACGCTGCCTCGCGCAGAAGTGGGCCATGAGGCCGTACCCGCCAGATCCGGTGAGCCGAGGCCAGCTGGACGACGTCAACCGGCGGCCGGCGTGATCACGACACCGCGATCGCCGTACGGGATGCGTTTGCCGCGCGCGATGCCGGCGATCGTGCCGAGCGCCTTGGTGATCTTCGTCTGGAAGCCGTACTTGGCGACCACACGCTGTCGGATCGCCTCCAGCTCGCTGCCCGTGACCAGGCGCGCCGTGGCGTCGATCGCGGCGCTGCCCTCGCGCACGCGGCCACGCGCGTCGCACGGCTGGACGGTCACTCGGCCGGTGTGCGCGAGCCGCTTGGCCTTGCCCGAGCCGGAGCTCGTCCAGAACCCGATGGCACCGTCGTCGAGGTTCACGGCCCACACGGGCGTCGCGACCGGCGTGCCGTCACGTCGGAACGTCGTGAGCAGGATGTACCGCTCATCCCCCAATGCCATGTTCAGAGAGTACGCCAACCGTCGCCCGAGGGCTCGCCGGCGGCCGCCGCCGGCCCTAAGCTGACAGCGATGTCCACAGCGACGTACGAGCTGGTCGAAGGCGACCTGCACCGCCACGGCAAGCTGGCGCACAGCCACCCGCACCGCGGAGCGCACTCGCACCCCATCGCCGCGCACGCCCACTCCCCTGTTCGCACCCACTCTCACGGCCATGCCCACTCCCACGGCCTCATCGACGACAGCGTCAAGCGCTCGCGCGAGGGCGTGCGCGCCGTCGCGCTCGCGCTCGCGATCCTGGCGGGCACGGCCGCGGCGCAGGCGCTCGTGTTCGCGCTCACCGGCAGCCTGGCGCTGCTCGCCGACCTGATCCACAACGGCGGTGACGCGCTGACGGCGGTCCCGCTGGGCATCGCGTTCGCGCTGGGCTCGGCGCGCGCCGAGCGCGTGGCGGGCCTGGCGGTGGTGGCGGCGATCTTCGCGTCCGCGTGCGTGGCCGCGTACGAGTCGATCGTGCGCCTGATCCACCCCTCGACGCCCGATCATCTGGCGATCCTCGCGCTCGCGGGGGCCGTCGGGTTCGCCGGCAACTGGCTGGCTGCGCTGGTGCGCACCGACGCGGGGCGCAGGCTGGAGAGCCCCGCGCTGATCGCCGACGGGGAGCACGCGCGCGTGGACGCGTGCGTCTCGCTCGCCGTGATCGCCAGCGCGATTGCGATCGCGGCGGGCGCCCCGGTTCTCGACCCGGTGATAGGCCTTGGCATGACCGCGGTGATCCTGCGCATCACCCGCGAGAGCTGGCGCACGGTGCGCGGGCACACGCACAGCTGAGCACCAGCCCGCCCGCGCGGATCTCAGCCGAAGCTCACCGGCCCGCTTTCCACGACGGGGCAGGCCTTGGCGCTGCTCGCGCTGGTGGAGCACGACGACGACGGGCTGAAGAATTCGCTCTGGGGCGAGAAGAGGTCGAGCACGATCCGGCTGTCGCTGGGGTCGAACGCGGTCGCGTCGATGCCGTCGCCGCTCAGCGGCCCGCTCGGCGTCCACGGCGCCGCGCTCGTCGCAAGGCCGGGCAGCGTTATCTGCTCGAGCTGCGGGGCCACCGGCGGATACAGCCCGCTCTGGGAGTACAGGAACGCGTACACGAAGCCGCTGGTGAGGGTGACGCCGTCGAAGAACTGCTGGGAGTTGTCGATGGGGTTGGCGTCGGAGCTGACGTTGGCTATCAGCCGCGCCGCGGCTATGCCTTCGTCGAGCCACACCTCCGAGACGCCGACGTCGGCGCTGGAGGGCGCAAGCGCCTCGCTGAAGGCGACCTGTCCCCCATTGGCGCTGATGTCGTCGATCGTCGCGCCTACCGGCGTGGGCACCACCAGCGCGTGCGCGGCTCCACCGCTCAGGGGCGCGGTCTCGACCCGCGCCGGCTGGCGCTGGCGGCCGGTGTTGGGCTGCACGGCGAACGTGAGCACGCCGTGCGTGGCGACGCCGATGCTCGTGTCCGCCGGCGCGACGGCGATCTCGTGCGCGGCGCCGCCGGCGAGCGGCGCCCACCACAGGCGGCAGCCGTCGGTGCCGGCGGCGCCGGGGTTGGCGAACTCGAACGGCGAGTACGGGCAGCGCGAGTAGACGACGATCGCGCGGCCGCTCGCGCCGCTGCCGAGCTTGACGGCGTCGATCCAGCCGACGGCGGAGGTGGCGCGCAGCGGCTGGTCGTGTCCGGCGCGGCGGATGACGATCTCGAAGCGGTGGCCGGGGCCGGACGCGGACGCCCATGCGATCACGCCGCCGGCGGCGGACACGGCGCTGGGGAACGCCGGGCTGGCGAGACGCGCGGCCACGCCGAGGCCTTCGGCTCGCGCGGCGGCGGCGAGCAGGCCCGCGATGGCCGCGAGCAGCGCCCCGGCGAGCGTCGCGCGCGCTCGCATCCACATCCTCCGCGGTCCCCCTGCTCGGTCGATCGGCGGAGGATAATCGCTGGATGGCGTCCGCGAGGTTGGACCGGGTCCGACGCCGCGGCTCCTCGCAGCCGCCCCTGACGGCTGTCGTAGCGACTGCCCGCGGCTCAAGGTCTCGTCGCGGGCGTTCGATGAAGCACGTACGCCGACGCCCGGCCTTGAATAATTATTTGGCATGCCATAATCTTTTCCCATGGGAACCAAGGAGCTACTGCGCACCCCCGCGATCGAGGACTACGCGAAGGCGATCTTCACCCTTGAATCGCGTGGCGATGAGCCGGTCTCGACGAATGCGCTGGCCGAGCGCCTGGAGATCACGCCCGGCTCGGTGTCGGCGATGCTCAAAAGGCTGGACGAGCTCGGCCTGATCACGCACGTGCCGTATCGGGGCGTGCGCCTGACCGACGACGGACGGCGCATCGCGCTGGAGGTGATCCGCCACCACCGCCTGCTCGAGAGCTATCTCGCGCAGGCGCTGGGTATGTCGTGGGATCGCGTGCACGCGGAGGCGGAGGTGCTCGAGCACGTGCTCTCAGACGACCTCGAGGAGCTGATCGCGGCGAAGCTCGGACACCCTACGGTCGATCCCCACGGCGACCCGATCCCGAGCGCCGACCTGGAGCTGGCGGAGCCTGTGACCGACCGCATGGAGAGCCTGCAGCCGGGCGACGAGGGCCTGTTCGTGCGCGTGTCGGACTCCGACCCGGAGATGCTGCGCTACCTCGCCGAGCGTGGCATATCGCCGGGCGAGCGTTTCGCCGTGCGCGAGCGCCAGCCGTTCGGCGGCCCTCTGTTCGTCCTGTTCGGCGAGCGCGAGCACGCCATCGGCGGCCAGCTCGCCGCCGCCATGCGCGTGGAAGTGGACCGCTCGCCCGCGCGCGCGGTGCTCCCCGACGGCCGGGAGCCAGCGGATTGAGCACGCCCGAAGTCACCGCCTCCCCCCTGCTCGGCCAGCCGCTGCTGACCGACGAGGATCGCGCGCGCTCGCACGATCGCTCGCGCGTGCAGCACGCGCGCCGCCAGCGCCGGCGCTGGCGGCTGATGTGGCTGCTCGTCGGACCGGGGATCCTGGCGATGCTCGGCGAGAACGACGGGCCGAGCATGATCGCCTACGCCTCCGACGGCGCGCAGTACGGGCTTGGGTTCTTCGTGCCGTTCATCCCGATCCTGTTCGCGATGGCGTACGTGTGCCAGGAGATGTGCATGCGCGTCGGCGCGGTCACCCACCGCGGCTACGGCGAGCTGGTGCTGCAGCGTTACGGCAGGGTGTGGGGCTGGTTCGGCGCGGGCGATCTCACGCTTACCAACCTCGTCACGCTGATCGCCGAGTTCGTCTCGATCCGCGTGGGGCTCTCCTACTTCCACCTCGGCGCCGGCGTCGCGGTGGCGCTGGGGCTGGTGCTGGTGGTGTTCACGCTCAGCGGCGGGCGCTACTGGCGCTGGGAGCGCATCGTGCTCGGCCTGGCGCTGTTCAACGGGCTGTTCCTGGTGGCGGCGATCCTCGTCAAACCGCACGTGGGGGCGCTCGTCGGCTCGTTCGACTTCACGCCCTTCCCCGGCGGCGGCTTCAACACGCTGCTGCTGCTGCTGGCCTCCACGATCGGCGCGACGGTGACGCCGTGGATGATCTTCTTCCAGCAGAGCGCCTCCGCCGACAAGGGCATGACGCCGACCGACGTCGGCCACGGCCGCTACGACACGGCCGCGGGCGCGGTCCTGGCGGCGGTGTTCGGCATCGGCGCGCTCGTCGCCGGCGCGGCGCTGCTCAGCCACAACGGGTCTGGCATCCAGGGGTTCGCCGGCGCGGGCTTCCCGGCGGCGCTGAAGCACGTCGCCGGCAACGCCGCCGGCGCCGTGTTCGCGCTGGGGCTGATCGAGGCCGGCGGCGTGGCGATCCTGACGATCTCCGCGAGCACCGCGTACGCCGCCGGAGAATGCGTCGGTGTCTCGCACAGCTTCAACAGCTCGCCGCGCAATGCCGCCGTCTTCTACGCCGCCAACATCGGCGTGGCGCTGCTCGCGGCGGTCGTCATCCTGATCCCCGGCGCGCCGCTGCTGTCGATCGCGCTCAACGCCAACGTGCTCGCGACAGTGCTGCTCCCCGTCAGCCTCGTGCTGATGGTCATGCTCGCCAACGACAGGGGGCTGATGGGCGCGTGGGTGAACAAGCGCTCGACCAACGTGATCGGGATCGCCGTGATCGCGTTCGTGGGGCTCTGCGGCGCGGCATACGGCATCGACTCCTTCCTGCAGACGGTGCACCTGATCGGCTCATGAGCCCGGAGACCCCCACGACCGGCGCCGTCGACACCCCCGCCGCGATCCGCGAGCGCGACCTGCAGGCCCAGGAGCGCCACGAGGACGAGCTGATCATGCACCTGGAGCGCGATCAGTTCGTCGTCGAAACCTCCCGGCCGGTGCCGCGAGCGCCGCTCAGCGCACGCGCGATCGCCGGCCTGTGGGCGCTGCGCGTGTTCGTCGTGCTCGTCAGCCTGATGGTCATATACACGTTCGTCGAGCAGCTGCACTGAGAGCGGGCGCGGCCGGCGCACGCTCAATTGACGATCAGCCGCACGATCGCGAACACGCCGACCACGACGATCACCGCGCGCAGCGCGTCCGGCGGCAGCCGGCGCCCGTAGCGTGCGCCCAGCTGGGCGCCCGCGATCGAGGTGCAGGCGATGATCGCGGCGGGGCCCCAGTCGACGTGCGCGGCGAAGATGAAGTACACGCCCGCGACCCCGTTGACGAGCCCTACGAGCACGTTCTTCAGGGCGTTCGTGCGGTGCAGGTCCTGCGCCAAGGCGACGCCGAGGATCCCCAGCAGCAGGATGCCCTGCGCGGCGCCGAAGTAGCCGCCGTAGACGCCCGTCATGTAGACCGCGACCAGCGTGTGCACGCCGGCCCTGCGCTCGAGGTCGATCTCGCGCTTGGCCAGCCAGCGGGCCAGGCGCGGCTGCAGCACCGTCAGCACGAGCGCGACCGCGATGAACACCGGCACGATCGCCTTGAACGCCGAGGCGGGCAGCACGAGCAGCGCCACCGCGCCGGTGATGCCGCCGAGCAGGGAGGCCGCGCCGAAGCGTACGGCGCGATCGCGCTGGCCGGCGAGCTCGCGCCGGTAGCCGACGGCGCCGGAGACGTTGCCGAGCACCAGGCCGATCGTGTTCGACACGTTCGCCGTGACCGGCGCGTAGCCGAACGCCAGCAGCACCGGGAACGTGATCAGCGTGCCGCTGCCTACGAGCGTGTTGATCGCGCCCGCAGCCAGCCCGGCGGCGGCGATCGCCACGATTTCGCCGGTGCTCATCTCAAGTCAACCCGGGAGCGCCGCGAGCGCTCAGGCGAGGAGCTCGGCGATCGATCCCGGGAAACTCGAGTAGGTGGCTCTACTGTGGTGCGCCATGGACGTCGAGAAGGCTATCCGCACCCGTCGCACACACAAGGCGTTCGCCGCCCAGCCGGTCGACGCGGCGGTGCTCGAGGAGCTGTTCGAGCTGGCTCGCTGGGCGCCCAACCACCATCTCACCAACCCCTGGCGCTTTCGCGTTCTCGGGCCCGGAACGCGCGCGCGCCTGATGGCGCTCGCCGAGTCAGAGAAGCCCGGATCGGCCGTCAAGCTCCAGCGCGCGCCGACGCTCGTAGCCGTCAGCGCGCAGCGCAGCGGGGACGCGGCCCAGGATCGCGAGGACGAGTTCGCGACGGCCGTGGCCGCCTACCTGGTGCTGCTCGGCGCTCACGCCCGCGGCCTGGCCGGCTACTGGCGCACGGTGGCGCTCCTCGATGATCCGCGGGGCCGCGAGATCCTTGGCCTGGCGCCGGCGGAGACCCCCGTGGGGCTGCTGTACCTCGGCCTGCCGGTGCAGGAGCAGCGGGTGCCCCCGCGCGCGCCCGTCGAGGAGCTCGTCAGCTATCTCGATTGAGCTTGTGCGCGCGCGCCCACGCGCTAGTGTCAGGCCGTGTCGACGACGACGCTCCCGACGCGCTCGGCAGCCGTGACAGCTCTGCGAGAAGCCGCGCAGACGCTGTGGCCGCCGCCGGCCGACCGCTACGGGACGTTGAAGCCGATGCTGGTCGCGCTGACGTTCCTCACCGGCGTCGTCGACGCCACCAGCTACCTCAGGTTCGGCCACGTGTTCGTCGCGAACATGACCGGCAACCTGGTGTTCCTCGGCTTCGCGCTGGGAGGCGGGCGCGACCTCTCCCCATCCCTCTCGCTGGTCGCGCTCGGCTCGTTCCTCGTGGGCGCCCTGGCGGGCGGCCGGATCGGGGCGATGATCCCCGAGCACCGTGGACGGCTGCTGCGGGCGGCGAGCACGGTCCAGCTGGCGCTGCTCGCGGCCGCGTTGATCGTCGCGCTGCTCGCCAGCGAACCTCCGCACACCGGCATCGTCTACGCGTTGATCGTCTCGATGTCGCTCGCCATGGGTGTGCAGAACGCGACCGCGCAGCGCCTGGCGGTGCCGGAGCTGACCACCACCGTGCTCACGCGCACGCTCACCGGGGTCGCGTCGGAATCGCGCCTGGCGGGCGGCCCTGGCTCGAAGCTCGGCGCTCGATCGGTCGCGGTCGCGGCGATGCTGCTCGGCGCCATCACGGGCGCGCTGCTCGTCATCCACGTCACGATCGTCGCCGCGCTGGCGCTGGCGAGCGCGATCGCGCTGGGGGTGTGCCTCGCGGCGCATCTCGCCTCACGTCGCGGCGGCCGAGCCTGAGCGTCGACGCCCGCACGCGCTCCTGGGGGCCGAGCGTGTGGTGAGCGGGCGTGCGCCGAAACCTGCATGGTGGAGCGCACCTTTGCGTTAGCCTCTGCCCGGTATGGAGCGTGTGTCGACCGCATGAACGCCAAAGGCAGATTCTTCTCCCGCCGCGTGGACACCGCCGAGCCCGGCGAGCCGGCGCCCGCGCGCAGGCGCTGGAGGGGCCCGGTGAGCGTGCTGGCGATGGTCACCGTCGTGGCGGCCGTCGGGATCGCCGTGCTCGCCAACCGCGATCACAGCATCGTCAACCTGCTCGGCTCGCGCTCGCTCGGCGCCTCCGCGGCGGCCGCGCCGCTGCCCTCCACGGAGCTGGTGGCGCTGCCCAAGCGCAGGATCGCCAACGGCACCGAGCCGCTGAGCGTGACCCTGTCTGCGCCCGTGCTCGCGAGCTCGCCGCCGCCGAGTCTGACTCCCAAGGTCGCCGGCACGTGGAGCGTCGTCGGCGACTCGTGGGTGTTCACGCCCGTGTCGACGCTGCAGCCGTGCACCGACTACGCGCTGACGGTGTGGGCGCGCACGAGCTCCAGCGGCTACACGCCGCTGGGCCGGCGGCGCACGATCGGCCTGCAGGTCGCCTGCCCGCCGGTCGCCGGCCTGCAGCAGGCGCTCGCGCGGCTGGGCTACCTCGGCGCCAAGCTGCGCCCGCTGTACGACG
The DNA here is from genome assembly GCA_035484215.1 of Solirubrobacteraceae bacterium. Taxonomy (GTDB): domain Bacteria; phylum Actinomycetota; class Thermoleophilia; order Solirubrobacterales; family Solirubrobacteraceae; genus Palsa-744. Next base: position 9,528 of record DATHPE010000016.1, read on the forward strand.
TCCACTTCAAACCCGGGCCCGAGACCCGCCGCGAAGCCGCCGAACACGCCTTTCACCCACCACGCGGACGGCTCGCGCCCCACCCGTCGGACGCGCCGCCGACGCAGATGGGCCAGCTCGACGCGACCACCAGGGGCGCGCTCGAGGTCTACCAGGCCGACCGCGGGCTGGAAGCCACCGGCGAACCGAGCTCCGCCACGTGGGCTTCGCTGCTGTACGACGAGACCGTCTATCGACGCGACCCGGTGTCCTACACGTGGGTGACGGTCTCCGAGACGCTGCCGGAGACGCTGGAGGTCCACGAGGGCAACCGGGTCGTGTTCAGCACCCCCGCCAACACCGGCGTGCCGGGCGCCGAAACCGCACAGGGCATCTTCCCCATCTACGCGCGCTATGTGTCCACCACGATGGCCGGCGAAGATGTCGACGGCACCAAATACGACGTGCCGGACGTGCCGTGGGTGAACTACTTCAACGGCGGCGACGCCGTGCACGGCTACCCCCGCGAGTCGTATGGCTTCCCGCAGTCCAACGGCTGCGTGGAGCTGCCGATCGAAGCGGCGCACACGGTCTTCGGGATGCTCGCCATCGGCGACATCGTCGAGGTCAACCCCTGAGCGCCCGGCACGCGCGTGCGGGCGCTCAGGGCCTGTCGTCCCCCGCTCAGGGCATCTTCTCGACGACCGTGCCAGCCGGTGAGATCACGTACCACAGGCCGCCGTCGGCGTTCACGCCCTGACCGTTGGCGCTGCCGGGACCGGAGTCAGCGGCGTACGTGTACAGCGGCCAGCCGGCATACGTGGCGACCGCGCCGCCTTCGGGGTCCGGGTCGCTGCTGAGCAGCGAGGACTTGGCTTCACCGCCGGCGACGGCTTTCTGTCCGCTGGAGAGCTTCAGCGGTGGCCACAGCGACGCGCAGGCGCCCGTGCAGGTGACCTTCGCGTGTTTGTCGGGCTCGAAGATGTACAGCGTGCGTCCTTCGGAGTTGACCAGGATCGGCCCGAGCGTCGACACGGACTTGGTGGAGACCTGCGCGCTCGCCGTCGAGCTCGTGGCGGGCGTGGTCGCGGCGGGCGTCGTCGGGGCCGGCGTCGAGGCCGAGGAGCTGGTGCCGTTGGAGGAACTGCCGCAGCCGGCGAGCGCGAGCACGCCGACGGACAGAGCAACCGCTGAGAGCTTGGGCGTGGACATGACGTCAGGCACTGTGGACCTCCTGCTCGGCTGTCTCCGGGTCGCTCGCGACCTCGGCCAATGGGGCGGGCGCGGACGCGGCCGCCATGTGCGCACCGAGGGCGCCCAGCGCGCCCGCGAGCAGTGACGCGAGCGCCCACCCGGAGCCGGAGCGTTCGCGCCCCAGCGCGGCGTCCAGCGACACAGGCCCGGGCCCGACCTCGACGAGCGTCAGCGCGGCTGCGATCAGCACCACGTTGTACTCGTAGCCGCCGTTGCTCAGCCACGGGCCGTTCTTGGCGTGCACGGTCTTGATCGCGGTGAGCATCGTCGCGGTCAACACGGAGCCCGCGAGCGGCGTCGCCAGCCCGGCCACGAGCAGCGCGCCGCCGCCGGCCTCCGCCGCGCCGGCCGCGAGCGCGTTGTGCTTGCCGGGACGCAGACCCATCTGCTCGAACCCCTGAGCCGTCGCCTCCAGGCCATGGCCGCCGAACCACCCGAACAGCTTCTGCGTCCCATGGCCGAAGAAGAACCCACCCACCGCCGCGCGTAGCAGCAATCGTCCAATCTTCATCTCGAGACCCTTTCGTCGATCTCTCGATTTATACGCCTCGTCTCACGGCGCTGCGATACGCCTCGCCTTACGGCTGCGATGCGCCTCGCCTCACGGCGCCGCGGGGACGACGACCAGCGGGGCATCGCGCGCGGGCAGCTGCGCGGTGTCGAAGACCGCCCCCGACAGGCGCTCGACGTGCTCGGAGCGCTCGAGGAAGTCCTCGGCCGTCTCCAGGAAGCTGATGCGCGGCGTGCGGTAGTGCATCGGCACCACCCAGCGCGGCGCCAGGCGCTCGACGATCGCCACGGCCTGCTCGCCGCCGATTGTCGGACCGCCGCCGACGGGAAGGATCAGCAGGTCCACCGCGCCGATCGCCGCCGCCTGCTCCTCGCGCAGCTCGCTCTGCCCGAAGTCGCCGAAGTGGCACACGCGCAGCCCGTCGAGCTCGAACACGAAGATCGTGTTCGGCCCACGCGCGGTCCCCGCCTGCTCGTCGTGCTCGGAGGCGATCGCCACGACCTCGCCGATAGGCGACTCCAGCGTTCCCGCTGTCGAGCGCAGGATCGCCGGATCGCCACCGATCGCCTCAACGCCGTTGTGGTCGATGTGCTCGTGCGTCACCAGCAGCAGATCCGCCCGCACCCCCTCGATCGCCGGGTAGTCGAACTGCATCCCGCGGCTGGCCGCCATCGCGGACATGCCCGTGAAGGGGTCGATCGCCACCGCCTGCTCGTCGGTGCTCAGGTGAAACGCCGACTGCCCGTACCACTCAACTCGCATGCTGCTCCTCTGCTGTCGTAGTTGGCGCGAGGGACCCCGCGCTGGAATCAAAGCCCTGCTCCCGTGCCTCGCGCTGCTCGCCGAGCACGCCGTCCGTGCCCGGCTGCGCGGGCGCCGGCTCGGCGTAGTGGTAGGTGCCGCCGCGCATCAGCGAGGCGCCCGCGGCGACCAGGCACGCGAGGATCGCGAACAGGAACGCCTCGTGCAGCCCCGTGCGAAACGGCCCGGAGATCAGGTGCGGGAAGAACGAGCGCCCGGCGAGCGCCGTGCGGTTGGCGCCCGAAAGCGACGCGAGCACATGCGGGCCGACGAGATGTTCGATCGGGTTGTAGCCGAGGAACGCGGCGAACAGCACCGACACCGGCGGCGTGTGCGCGGCGCTGGCAGCGGCCGCCGCCGAGACGCCGTGCGCCTCGAGGCCCGAGGACAGCGTGTGCGGCAGGTTCGTGGCCAGCCCAAGGATCATCAGCGTGAAGAACACGCCGATCGACAGCACCTGCGCGGAGTTCTGGAAGGTCTGGTTCATGCCGCCGCCGGCGCCGCGGTGCTGCTGCGGCAGGCTGTTCATCACCGCCGCGCGGTTGGGCGAGGCGAACATGCCCATCGAGATGCCGACCATCGCCAGCACGAGCGCGAACAGCCAGAAGGAGAAGTCGATCGGCAGCAGCGTCAGCAGGAAGAAGCTCAGCGCGGAGCCGAGCATCCCCCCGGTCGCGAACCAGCGCGCGCCGAAGCGGTCTGACAGGTACCCGGAGGTCGGGCCGGCGGCGAGCATGCCGAGCGTCAGCGGCAGCATGTAGATGCCCGCTTTCAGCGGCGTGTCGGTGAAGTTGACGCCGTGCAGCGGCAGCCAGATGCCCTGCAGCCAGATGATCAGCATGAACATCAGCCCGCCGCGCGCGACCGCCGAGAGGAACGTCGAGAGCGTGCCGAACGTGAACGCGCGGATGCGAAACAGCGGCAGGCGGAACATCGGCTCGGCCACGCGCGTCTCGATCACCGCGAACGCCGCCAGCGAAGCCACTCCGGCGCCCAGCAGCGCGAGCACGCGCGGGCTGCCCCAGCCCGTGGCGGAGCTGCCGTAGGGCCTGATGCCGTAGGTGACGGACACCATGATCAGGATCAGCCCCAACGCGAACGTGACGTTGCCCCACCAGTCGACGCTCGCACGTTTGGGCGTGCTGCGCTCCTCGAGCTTCAGGTAGGCCCACACGGTGCCGAACAGCCCCACGGGCACGGAGATCAGGAACACCAGCCGCCAGTCGATCGGCGCGAGCAGGCCGCCGAGCACGAGTCCCACGAACATGCCGCTGACGCCGACGATGTTGTTGATGCCGAGCGCCATGCCGCGCTGGTTGGCGGGGAACGCGTCGGTGATGATCGCCGCCGCGTTGGCCAGCAGGAAGGCCGCGCCGATGCCCTGCACGATGCGAAACCCGATCAGGTACGCAGCCCCCGCACGCCCCGTCATCCAGTCGACGGTCAACAGCAGCGACGCGAGCGTGTAGACGACGAAGCCGAGGTTGTACATCTTCACGCGGCCGTACATGTCGCCGAGGCGCCCAAGGCTGACGATCAGCACGCTGGTCACGACGAGGAAGCCGAGGATCATCCACAGCAGGTAGAAGCTGTTCGCGGGAACGAGTGGATCGAGGTGGATGCCCCTGAAGATGTCGGGCATCGCGATCAGTGTGATCGAGCCGTCGAGCGTCGCCAGCAGCACTCCCAGCGTGACGTTCGACAGCGCTATCCACTTGTACCGATCCGAGCCGCCGGAGCCGGCCGGTTTCCGGGTGCGCGCGTCTCCGTCGCTGTTCGCCTGGAGATCCACGCCGCGCGCCATCCATTCATTAATACAGGAAAACTGAGCAGTTTCCCTGCCCTTCTCCGCTATATAGTCTGCGGGCCGTGGCTCAGGCCGTCGACACCACCCACCTGGCGAGCGAGCTGCGCCTGGTGCTCGGGCACCTGATGCGCCGGCTGCGCGCCGAGCACCGCTTCTCGATCTCCCAGGGCGCCGTGCTCGGGCGCCTGGACCGCGAGGGAACGAAGTCGATCGGCGACCTCGCCGTCGCCGAGCGCGTGCGCCCGCAGTCGATGACGCAGACGATCTCAGACCTCGAGGGCGAAGGCCTGATCGCACGGCGGGTGGACCCCGCCGACGGCCGGCGCATCCTCGTGGAGCTGACAGCGCAGGGACTGAGGACCTTGGAGGAGGACCGCCGCCAGCGCGAGGGGTGGCTGGCGCGCGCGATCGCGGAGGACCTGTCCGCGCCCGAGCAGCGCGTGCTCGCGCAGGCCATCACGCTGCTGCGGCGCCTGGCGGAGGACTGACCTCCCCGACCTACGGCTCGGTGTGGATGATCACCTCGGCGATGCCGGCGATGCGCTGGCGCAGATCGTCCTCGAGCTCGCTGGCCAGCCGGTGCGCGTCGGCCAGGGACGCCGCTGCGTCGACTACCAGCGTCAGGAACAGCACCTGGCCCGCGTCGGTGGACAGCAGCCGCACCCGCCGCGCGTCGCTGCCGGTGCGATCGCGCACGAGCGCCTGGATCGCGCGCGCGGTGCGCACATCGGCGTGCTCGTCGCGCGGGCGCGCGGCGAGTGGACGCTCGAGCGGCTCGAGATGGGTCTGCACGTCGGCCACGCCCGGACGCGCTCGGATCGCCTGCTCGACGCGCTCGGCGATCTCGTGCGCGGCGCGCAGCTGCAGGTCGGCTGGGAACTTCAGGTGCAGCGACACGCTGCTGGAGCCGGGCTGCTCGAAGATCGTGATGTCATGCGCCTCCTTCACCAGCGGCTCCGACAGCGCGATCGCCAGCACACGGTCGCGCAGGTCGAGGCCCTGCCGGCGAGGCTCCACGTGCACGACCACGTCGCTGCCCGGCAGCGCCTGCTCGAGCGCGCTCTCGACCATGTCGGCCGCCTGGTGGCCCTCCACGACCGCCTGGCCGGGCGGCACGCTGACGACCACGTCGGCGAAGTAGCGTCCGGCCGACTCGCGCAGCCGCAGCCGGTCCAGCTCGATGTCCGCGCTCAGCGCCGCCAGCGCATGCTCGGCGGCCACGCGCGCCTGTTCGGGCGCGCGATCCATCAGCACGTTCGCGTTCTCCGCGATCAGCCGCCCGGCTGTCACGAAGATGATCGCCGCCACCAGCAGCGCGGCCACCGAGTCGCCGTCTTCGAAGCCTCCCTGCACGGCGAGCAGGCCGGCGAGCACCACCAGCGAGCCGACCATGTCGGCGAGGAAGTGCGACGCGTTGGAGCGCAGCGCGGGGCTGTCGAAGCGCCTGGCCGCCACCAGCGCGAAGCTCATGCGCCCGACTTCCAACACCAGCGCGAGCGCGATCACCGCGAGCTCGTACCAGTGGACGGTCGGGGGCGCGGCGGAGCCCATCAGGCGGGTGATCGCCTCGACGCTCACGAGCACCCCGCCGCCCAGCAGGATCGCCGCCTCGCCGAGGGCGCCAAGGTTCTCAGCGCGGCGGTGGCCATAGGGGTGCTCGAAGTCGGCTGGGCGGCCGCCCAGCCCCACCGCGAAGAACGTCAGCACCGCCGCGATCGCGTCGCCGCTGGACTCGATGCCGCTGGAGATCAGCCCCAGGCTGCCGCTCGCGAGCCCCACGCCCAGCTTGACGATCAGCAGCAGCCCGGCGGCCGCCACCGACACGAGCGTGGCCACCCGCCGCGTGAGCACGCGCTCACCTCCGCTCTCGCTCGTGTGCGACATCGCTAGAGACTAAGGACCACCCGTGACGACCCGCTTGACCTCAGCCGCGCGTCCGGCGCCTCGCGCGGGGCGAGAGCGCGGCGAAAGGAATCGTGTCGAGGCGGAGTCTCTAGGCAGTGCCCGGGCGATGTGCGCCGGGCGACGCGATCTTCCACCCCAGCCCGCCCGCGGCCAAAGGAGCCCCAATGCGCCCGACTCTGAAGATTCTCCTCCCCTCGCTCGCGATCTCGGTGGCCCTGGCGGCCTGCGGGAGCAGCTCGAAGAGCGCGACCTCCTCCACGCGGGCCAGCACGGCCGCCCCCACCGCCGCCACCACTTCCGCCGCGGCAACCGCGCAAGCCGTCAAGACCGCCTCCAATGCGGCGCTCGGCGCCACCGTGCTGGTCGACGCTGAAGGCAAGACCCTCTATCACCTCAGCGGCGAGCGGAGCGGCAGGTTCCTGTGCACGAGCGCCGCGTGCGTGGCCAACTGGCCGCCCGTGAGCGCGAGCGCCACCAGCAGCTCCGTCGGCGGCCTGGAAACGGTCAAGCGCCCAGAAGGCAGCGAGCAGCTCGCCTACAAAGGCGAGCCGTTGTACACGTTCGCCGGAGACAAGGCCGCCGGTGAAGCAAACGGCCAGGGCATCAAGGACGGCGGTCACACGTGGGAAGCGCTCATCCCCGGTGCGAGCGCCGCCAGCGCGACCACGACCAAGTCGAGCTCAGAAAGCGAAGGCGCGGGCGGCTACGGCTACTGACGGACAGGCGGCGGCGCGAGCGGGCAGGCCGGCGATGACCTCACTCGACGCCCGGCCGCCCGCCGTTATCGTGAGAAGGGATGGCTCACGACCACGCGGCGCACTCGCACGGCGTCAGCGCCGACGCCGACAGGGGCCGGCTGAGCGCCGCGCTGGCGCTGATCGTCGCGTTCATGGCCGTGGAGGTGGCGGCGGGCGTGGTGGCGCACTCGCTCGCGCTGCTGTCGGACGCCGGGCACATGCTCACCGACGCGGGCGCGATCGGCTTCTCGCTGTTCGCGCTGCGGCTGGCCGCGCGGCCGGCCGCGGGGGCCATGACGTTCGGCTTCAAGCGCGCGGAGATCCTCTCCGCTCAGGTCAACGGCGTGACGCTGTTGATCCTGGCGGCGTTCATCGCCTACGAGGCGGTGCGCCGTCTGTTCGCCCCGCCAGCGGTTCACGGCGGGCTGATGCTCGCGGTCGCGCTGGCGGGCATCCTCGTCAACCTCGCGGCCGTGTGGATGCTCTCGCGCGCCAACCGCGCCAGCATGAACATCGAGGGCAGCTTCCAGCACATCCTCACCGACCTGTATGGGTTCCTTGGCACCGCGATCGCCGCCGGGGTGATCCTGGCGAGCGGCTTTCAGCGCGCCGACCCGATCGCCTCGCTGCTCATCGCCGCGTTGATGACGCGCTCGGGCTGGTCCTTGGTGAAGGACTCCGGGCGGGTCTTCCTGGAGGCCGCGCCGAAGGGCCTGGATCCCGAGCAGGTCGGCGCGGCGCTCGTCGCCCAGCCCGGGGTGGTGGAGGTGCACGACCTGCACGTGTGGGAGGTCGGCAGCGGCTTTCCCGCGCTCTCCGCGCACGTCCTGGTCGGCACCGACAGCGACTGCCACCTGGCGCGCCGCGCGATGGAGGAGATGCTGCACGAGCGCTTCGGACTCGACCACACGACGCTGCAGGTCGACCACAGCGCCAGCCAGCTGCTGGAGATCGCGCCCGCCGCGCTCGCGCGCGGACGCGCCGACTGACCCGCCGGGCGCCGTCAGCGAGTCTGACCGCTCGGGCGGATCAGCACCTCGTTGATGCTGACGTTCGGCGGCGCGCCGAGCGCGTACAGGATCGCGCTCGCGATGTCCTCGGAGTCAAGCGGCGTGACGTCGGCGAGCACGCCGGCGATCATCTGCTGGATCTCGGGTCGGTTGTGCTCGGGCAGCTCCGTGCGGACCGCGCCGGGCTCGATCAACGTGACGCGCACGCCCATCGGCACCGCCTCCTGGCGCAGCGACTCGGAGAACGCGCCGACGCCGAACTTCGTGAGGTTGTAGACGCCCGAGCCGGCGCGCGCGAAGCGCCCGGCGACGGAGCTCACGTTGACGATCGTGCCGGCTCCCTGGGCGTGCATCAGCGGCAGCGCCGCGTGCGTGCAGTAGAGGACTCCGTAGACGTTGACGTCGATCATCCGGCGCCATTCCTCGGTGGGGGCGTTCTCGATCGGTCCCAGGAGCATGACCCCGGCGTTGTTGACCAGGCCGTCAAGGCGCCCCAGCTCGCCGTGGGCGCGCTCGATGAAGGCCCGTGCCTGGGCCTCATCGGCTACGTCGGTCTGGACCGCCAGGGCCGTGCCGCCGTCGCCGGTGATCCTTTCGGCGAGCTCCTCGATCCGATCCATCCGCCGAGCCGCCAGCGCGACCGCCGCGCCCGCGCGGGCGCACGCCAGAGCTGTGGCCTCGCCTATACCGGAGGAGGCGCCGGTCACGGCGATCACCTGGTTGGACAGATCGATGGCCATACGCCGAGCTTAGCGAGCCGACCTCAGCAAGCGATCGCCGGCGTCCGATAGCGAAATACGCTCCAGCTACCGCTCCTTTGGGCGCAGGCCCGGGTTTTATGCAGCAGCGCCGGGGGAACATAGATGTCACCCGCCAGGAAGGTGAGCGCGTAGCAGCGTCGAACGAGCTTTCCAGGATGCCTCGCCAGAGAATGGTTGACAACGCAACTATCGAGGCGTATAATTCCGACTCCAAGCATCGGATTAGAAGGACGCCCATGTCAGACACAAGCACAAACCCAACCATCACACTGGAGCAGGAGCCCGAGGAGCTCGTCACCGAGACTGAGCCGGTGGCCGCTGCCGCGGACCGCCTGGACAGCCCGATCGAGCGTCTCGACGTCAGCACCCCCGACACGTTCATCCCCGAGTCGGTCGATCAGCTGCTGGCCCACTCGCGCCGCTACCCCCTGCTCACCCCCGCCCAGGAGATCGACCTGGCCAAGCGGATCGAGCGCGGCGACCTGCACGCCAAGGAACTGCTCGTCAACTCCAACCTGCGCCTCGTCGCCTCCAACGCCCGGCGCTACCAGAACCAGGGCCTGCCCCTTGGCGATCTCGTCCAGGAGGGCATGCTCGGCCTGATCCGCGCGAGCGAGAAGTTCGATTGGCGCAAGGGCTTTCGCTTCTCGACCTACGCCACGCTGTGGATCCGTCAGGCGATTCAGCGCGGCCTGGAGAACTCCGGACGCACGATCCGCCTGCCCGTCCACGTCGCCCAGCGCTCCCGCAAGGTCGGGCGCGTCGAGCGTGAGCTGTCGGTGAGGCTCGGGCGCGAGCCCACGCTCGATGAGCTCTCCGAGGAGACCGGGCTGCCGATCGAGCAGGTCGAAGAGGTGCGCCACCAGCGCGCCGCTCTGGTCAGCCTCGATCAGCAGATCGGCGAGGACGGCGACACCGCTCTCGGCGACCTGCTCCCCTCCGACGCCGAGGTGCCCGAGGAGACCGCGTGGGAAAACGAGCGCGAGCGGATCGTGCACCGCGCGATCTCACAGCTGCCGGAAACCGAGCGCAAGGTGCTCACCCTGCGCTTCGGCACCGGCCGCGAGGAGCCCCAGACGCTCACCGCGATCGGCAAGCGGCTCGGGTTCTCCGCGGAGCGGGCATCGCAGCTCGAGCAGCGCGCGCTGAAGAAGCTCGCCGAGTCGCCTGAGCTGGCGGCGCTGCGCGAGGCCGCATAAGCCACAGCCACACCATTCCCTGATCGCACAGCCCCGGCTGGGATTTCCCGACCGGGGCTGTTTGCGTTCTGCGTTCGTCCCGCCAGGAGCCGGCGGACGGATATGGCTCTATGCAAAGCGCCCCCGATCCGCCTTGGCCAACCTTGACCAAGGATGATATCGTCGCGAGCATGAGGGTCAACGTCGGCGAGGCCAAGACCAACCTCTCCCAACTGCTCGCGCGAGTCGAGGCGGGTGAAGACGTGGAGATCGCGCGCAACGGGGTGCCGGTGGCGAAGCTCGTGCGCATCGAGACGGTCGAACGCCCGGGCGAGCGCTTCCTGAAGGGTTGGGGCGCCATGGCGGGCCAGATCTGGATCTCGGAGGACTTCGAGTTCAGCGAGGAGGAACTGGACGAGATGTATGCCGAATGGGACGAGGAGGACAAGCTCCTGTGAGGCTTCTGCTCGATACACACGTGCTGCTGTGGCGGATGCACGGGACTCCCACCCTGAGCAGGGACGCTAGTGAGAAGGTGGACGCAGCCGATGAGCTGGTGGTCAGCGCGATCTCGTTCGTCGAGATCGGCGTCAAGGCAGCTACGGGCAAGCTGCAAATTCCTGCCGGCTTGCGCGAGTACGTGCTGGACAGCGGCGCGCGGATTCTCAGCCTTACGCCCGAGCACGGTCTGGGCATCGCCGAGTTGCCCCCGCACCACCGCGACCCCTTCGATCGGCTCCTGATCTCACAGGCACGCTGCGAGGGGCTCACGATCGTGACCGCCGATTCTCATTTCACCCGATACGACGTGCCCGTCGTCCTGGCTGCCCCGTGATCGCAGGCGAACCGGCGCGCGCTCGATCGCGGCCGGGTCGCGCGCCCAGGTTTCGCTAGGCTGCGCCCCGAGACCGTAGCCGCAGGGGTGGCGAATAACCAGAGGCAACGCGGGAGGTTGAACGTGTCCAAGTCGCTGTGGGAGCGAACGGTGGAGCTGACGATCGCCGTCGGTGAACGGATCCTGGCCCCGGTCGAGCGCTTCATCGGTAAACGCTCGCTGGTGGGCGACGCGACGTTCCTCCCGCTCGAGCGCTTCCCTTGGGTCAAGCACGTCGAGGACAACTGGACGGTCATCCGCGAGGAGGTCGAGCGGCTCTTGGAGGTGCAGGCGGATCTGCCCAACTTCCAGGACATCTCCAAGGACCAGATCGAGATCACCGACGACGACCGCTGGAAGACGTTCTTCATCTACGGCTACGGCTTCGAGGCGAAGCTGGGTGTGGAGATGTGCCCGCGCACGGCGGCGCTGATGCGCGAGATCCCCGGCATGACGACGGCGATGATCTCGATCCTGTCTCCACACAAGCACATCCTCGACCATCGCGGCCCTTACAAGGGCGTGCTGCGGTATCACCTCGGGCTGATCGTGCCCCAGGACGCGGAGTCGTGCCGCATCCGCGTCGGCGATGACATCCGCCACTGGGAGGAGGGCAAGAGCCTGGTGTTCGATGACACGTTCAATCACGAGGTGTGGAACGACACCGACGAGACGCGCGTGGTGCTGTTCGTCGACGTGATGCGCCCTCTCCCCTTCCCCGAGTCGCTGATCAACTGGCTGATCCTCAAGGTCATCGGCTACTCGCCGTTCGTGCTCGACGCCAAGCGCAATCAGGAGGCTTGGGAACGGCGGTTCCTGGAGCGCCAGCGCGAAGGCTCGGCCGTCGCCGAGACCGCGGGACCGATCGCCCACTGAGCCGTCGGCTCAGATACTCGAAACGTTCAGGCCCGTGCCCTGTAGCCAGGTATTTGCTTGCGCGTTCAGGACCGTGAACTCGCCGGTGAGGATCAGCACCCCGAGCAGGATCATGACGGCACCGCCGACGGCGATGATCACGGGGAAGTGGCGTTTGACGACGCCGAGCGCGGTCGTCATGCGCTCGAACGCGAGCGCGATCAGCAGGAACGGGATGGCTAGGCCGGCGGAGTAGACGGCGAGCAGCAGCGCGCCGTGCGCGGCCGAGCTGGAGATCGCCGCCTGCGTGAGAATGGCGCCAAGGGTGATGCTCGTGCACGGCGTCCACGCGATCGCGAACGCGGCGCCGGCGACCAGCGGCCCGCCGCGCCCGGCGAGGCGCAGCAGCGACTCGGAGTGCCACTCGCGGTTGAACATGCCGATGAACGGCGTCGCCAGGAACGCGACGCCCATCAGCACGATCAGCACGCCGCCGATGTGTTCGAGCGTCTGTTTGTCGTTCTTGAGCGTCGAGCCGATGACAGTCGCGCTCAACCCCATCAGGATGAAGATCGCCGAGAAGCTCGCGATGAACAGCAGGCTGGGCACGAGCACGCGGCGCGCGCCCACGCCGTCCCTGAGGTCGGCGGGCGTCACGCCGATCACGGTCGACAGGTAGCCGGGCACCAGCGGCAGCACGCACGGCGACAGGAACGACACCAGGCCGGCGGCCAGCGCGATCGGGATGCCGACACCGGTGGCGGTGTCCGAGGCGGCGAGGATCAGCTGGGCATGGGTCATGGCTGCACCTGTGAAGCAGGATGACGTATCGCCGCGCGCAGCTCGGCGACTTCGCGTTCCAGGCGGGCCACGCGCTCGTGCAGGCCGTCCGCCTCGGGAGCGCCGCCCGCCTCCCGCATGCCGTCCTCGTCGTGGCGCCCGTTGGGCACGTGCTCCCGCGCGGGCAACGGGACGGCGACAGTCGCGCCGTACGCCGGCCGCTGCTCCTCCTCGGCGCCGCCCAGCAGCTGCGCGTAGCGCTCCTCCTTGTGCCCCGGCCGGCGCTCCAGGCGCGCGACCAGCTCGCGCCCGATCAGACGCTCGAGAGTCTCGTGGACGGCCTGCAGGTCGGCGAACGCGTGCATACGCTCGGTGCGCTGCTTGAGCTCGCCGGGGGTCTGCGCGCCGCGCAGCATCAGCACGCACACGATCGCCTGCTCGCCGGCGTCCATCGGCAGCGCGTCGGCCAGCAGATGGCGGTACTTGGCCGCGCGACTGCCGGCACCGCTGGCCAGGCGCGTGAAGCCGCGGCGCTCCAGGCGATGCAGCGCGTCGCGGATGACCGCGTCGTCGTAGTCGACGACGGGATCGCGGTTGGTGGACTGGTTGCACGCCAGGCGCAGCGCGTTCAGCGACAGCGGGTACGCATCCGGCGTGGTGCGCTGCTTCTCCAGCAGGCAGCCGAGCACCCGTATCTCCGCGGCGGACAGCTCCATTGCCTTAAGCGTACGGTCTAAAGTCAGCTCGGTGAGCGCTCAGCCCTTCGCCCAGGGACACGGCGGCCGCGGCGGTGGCCGCCGCTCGCAGCGACCGGAGCTTCGCCCCGAGGACATACCCGACAAACACGTCTCGCTGCGGCGCATCGGCCGCCTGTTCATCCCCTACCGGCTGCGGCTGGGCCTGCTGCTCGGGCTGATCGTCCTCGGCTCGGTTCTCAGCGTCGCCTCGCCGTTCCTGCTGCGCGAAGCGATCAACAAGGGCATCATCAAGCACGAGCTGACGTTGCTGACCTGGCTCGTCGTGGGCATGATCGCGCTGGCGGTCATCAACGGCGTGATCGGCGTGGCGCAGACGTGGATCTCCAACGAGGTGGGCCAGCGTGTGATGCACGACCTGCGCGCGGCGGTGTTCGCGCACCTGCAGCGCATGTCGCTGGCGTTCTTCACGCGCACCCGCTCGGGCGAGGTGCAGGCGCGCATCGCGTATGACATCGGCGGCATCGACGACGTGGTCACCAGCACCGCGACCTCGACGGTGTCCACGGTCGCGACCGTGCTGGCGACGGTCGCGGCGATGTTCGCCCTGAGCTGGCAGCTGACTGTGTTCTCGCTGATCCTGCTGCCGTTCTTCGTGTGGCTCACGCGCCGCGTGGGCAATGAGCGCAGGCGCATACAGTCGGTGCGCCAGAGCCGCCTGGCGGATATGTCCACGCTGGTCGAGGAGTCGCTGTCGGTGTCGGGGATCCTGCTCGGCAAGACGATGGGGCGCTCGCACGAGCTCGTCGAGCGCTTCTCGGGGGAGTCGAGCGAGCTGGCCGACCTGGAGGTGCGCGCGCGCATGGCGGGGCGCTGGCGGATGGCCTCTGTGCAGATGGCCTTCGCGATCATGCCCGCCGCCGTCTACTGGTTCGCGGGGTACAGCATCGCCCACGGCCACGACCTGATCTCGATCGGCACGGTCGTCGCGTTCACGACGCTGCAGACGCGCCTGCTGTTCCCGATGCAGCAGCTGCTGTCGGTGGGCCTGGAAGTGCAGACCTCGCTGGCGCTGTTCGGGCGCATCTTCGAGTACCTGGACCTGCCGGTGGACATCGTCGAGCGCCCGGGCGCGCGGGCCCTGAGCGGTGTGCGCGGCGATGTGCAACTCGATGAGGTGTGGTTTCGCTATGCGCCGGAGTCGCCGTGGACGCTGCAGGAGATCAACGCCGAGATCCCCGCGGGCACGCGCACGGCGCTGGTCGGCGAGACCGGCTCGGGCAAGACCACGCTCGCGTATCTGGTGGCGCGGCTGTACGAGGCCCAGCGCGGCAGCGTGACGATCGACGGCGTGGACATCCGCGACGTGACCCTCGAGTCGCTGGCGGCCACCGTCGGCATGGTCTCGCAGGAGACCTACCTGTTCCACGCCTCGATCCGCGAGAACCTGCGCTTCGCGTGTCCGCAGGCCAGCGATGAGGAGATCGAAGACGCTGCCAGGGCGGCGCAGATCCACGAGCTGATCTCCTCGTTGCCGGAGGGCTACGACACGCCCGTGGGCGAGCGCGGCTACCGCTTCTCCGGCGGGGAGAAGCAGCGCATCGCGATCGCGCGCACCGTCCTGCGCAACCCGCCCGTGCTGATCCTCGACGAGGCGACCTCGGCGCTCGACACCGAGACCGAGCGCGCCGTGCAGCAGGCGCTCGACGAGCTCTCGCGCGGGCGCACCACGCTCGCGATCGCCCACCGTCTGTCGACGATCAGGGACGCCGACCAGATCCTGGTACTCGACGCCGGGCGCATCGTCGAGCGCGGCACCCACGAGGAGCTGCTGCGCATGGGTGGGCGCTATGCGGCCTTGCTCAGTGGGGCCGAGGTCGGGGACGAGCCCGTCTCAAGTGGTGTATAGCCATCGCTATCGGCTGGCGAAAGAAGCAACACGATAGGCCGGCTTGAGCAACCCAAAGGCAATCCAACTCCCGCACAACCCGGCTTCCAGGCTTCACGGCTAGGCGACGGCGTCGATGTTCAGGCGCACATAATCGATGGTCACCGGCGTGCCGAGCACCGCGAGCACCTCGTCCATGAAACGCTCACGCAACTCCGCCGGCAGCTGCTGCACGTGTGGGCCGAGCACGATTTGCGACAGGAACGCGCGCGGGTCCTCCGGTGAGCGTGGCGCGGGCTGGAGCCAGCACTCGGCTGAGCTGAAGCCGGCGGCGAGCAGGCGCTCGCGTGTCTGCTCGGCCCCGGCGTAGTTCCAAGGCGCCCGCCAGTTGGCGAAGTGCTGGGCGTAGGGTTCGTGCGCGAGCACGGCGGCGGCCTTGCCGCGCAGGACGTCGATGTTGCCCTCTCCCCCACACTGGGCGACGAGACGTCCGCCGGAGCGCAGCGCGGCGCGCAGCCGCCTGAACAGAAGCTGGTGATCTGCGATCCAGTGGAAGGTGGCCGTCGAGAGGATCGCGTCGACGGGCTCCTCCAGCCGCAGCTCGAGCAGGTCTCCCACGCGCAGGTCGGCATCTGGCCCGAGCCGCTCCCTGGCGGCGCCGATCATCGAGAGGGACTCGTCGAGCGCGATCACGCGCCCGCGCGGCAGCCGCTCGATCAGCGCCGCGGTGATGCGGCCCGAGCCGCAGCCGGCGTCGAGCACGAGCTCGTCGCCGCGCAGCTCCAAGCGCGCGAGAACGTCCAGCCCGAGCGCCTCCATGGTCGCGGAGATGCGGTCGTAGCTGGCTCCATCCCACTCGCGGACTGGCATACGTCCGTACGTTATCACGTACCGAGCTTCTCACCTACCGAGACCGGCGCGCGCGGTCAGCTCGGCGATCACGCCGGACAGCCGCGCCCCCTGCCAGGCGATCGGCGAGGGGTTCGGATGCCCGCCCACCCCCTCCTGCTCGACCACGAGCTGCGCGCCGGGGATGGCGCGGGCGTAGCGCTCGCCGACCGCGAGCGGATGGCCGGGATCGGCCTCGTCGCGGCTGGCGACGACGACCGTGGGGACGGCGATGCGGGCGAGCTGCGCCATGTCCTCGAACGGGCGCGAGCGGGGAACGACTTCGAGCGCGTCGGCGACGGCGTCCGGGTGCTCGTGGGCGGCGAGGCGCTGGCGCAGCACCCGCTCGACGGTCTCGCGCCAGGCGGGCGGCACGGTGGCGAGGTCGTACGCGCGCACGAACCCCTCGACGCCGCCCTCGCGCAGGCCGCGCGCGAGCGCGTCCCAGCGCACGAGCTCCTCGTGCGTGCGCGGCGAGTCGGGCTCGTATGCGGGCGTGACGAGCGCGAGCGCGGCGACCCGCTCGGGCTGCTCGAGCGCGACACGCACGGCGGTGTGCGCGCCCATGGAGGCGCCGGCGAGCACGGCGCGCTCGATGCCGGCGGCGTCGAGCACCGCCAGCAGGTCGCGGGCGAGGTGCTCGTAGCCGTAGGCGCGCTCGGGCGCCGGGTCGGAGCGGCCGTGGCCGCGGGCGTCGTAGGCGATCACCCGGTGCCCGGAGCGCTGCAGCGCGCGCGAGCCCATGACGACGTAGCGGCGCGTGGCGGTCAGACCGTGCAGCAGCACGATGGCGGGGCCCTGTCCGCTCTGCTCGCCGGAGAGCGGGACACCGTCGGCGCCGGCGACGCTCAGCGCGTGCGGCTCATCAGCCATCCGCGCCGGCGTGCGCGCGCAGCAGCTCGGCGGAGCGCTGGGGGCGCTCCCAGAAGAACAGGTGGCCGACGTCGTCGAAGATCTCCAGCTGCGCGTCGGGTATCAGAGAGGCGATCAGGCGGCCGTTGGCGACCGGCAGCAGCTGATCGACGGTGCCGTGGATCACGAGCGTGGGCATGCTCAGCCCGGGCAGGCGGGCGTTGGTGTCGTGCGCGGCGCAGGCCTGCATCTGCGCCATGATCACTGGCAGCGCGACGGCGCGCTGCTCGGCGATGGCGAGCAGCCGCACGTAGGCGTCGGCGTCGCCGGCCATGGTCGGCGAGACGTTGATCTCCCAGGAGGCGCGCAGCGCGCGCTGGCGGTCCCCGGACATCATCGCCGCGGTCAGGCGCTCCAGCGCCTGTGGATCTGGGAGCGCGCTGCCGTCCCCGCCGCAGTAGGTGCAGCCGAGCGTGAGCGTGCGGATGCGCTCGGGGTGCGCGAGCGCGAGCTCCTGGGCGATCATGCCGCCCATGGAGATGCCGAGCACGTGCGCGGAGTCGAGCTCGAGCGCGCCGAGCAGCCCGGCGGCGTCCTCTGCCATGTGCTCGATCGTGAGCGGGCCGTCGAGGTGGCTGCTGGCGCCGACGCCGCGGTGGTCGTAGACGATCACGTCGAAGTCGTCTCGCAGGCGGCTGAGGAACGGCTCGCCCCAGTGCAGCGCGGTGCCGCTCATGCCCATGATCATGAGCAGCGGCGGGCCAGAGCCGCTGCGCTCGTAGTCGAGCTCGATCTCCCCCACGCGGATGACGCTCATGTTGCGATCCTATACGGGCAGCGCGAGCTGGTCGTCGGGCTCGCGCGTGTGATCGCGCTCCCTGTTATCGGCGAGCCCGGCGACGCGCACGCCGAGCAGCCGCACTGGGCGGGCGGGCGCGTACTCGCTCAGCAGCCGCAGCGCGTGGGCGCTGACGAGCTCGACATCGCATGTGGGCTCGGCGACGGTGTGCGCGCGGGTGACGGTTGTCCAGTCGTCGAGGCGGATCTTGATGCCGATGGTGCGCCCGGTGCGCCCGTGGGCGGCGAGGCTGGCGCACAGCTCACCGGCCATCCGCGCGAGCACGGCGCGCAGCTCCTGGGGATCGCTGACGTCGCTGTCGAACGTGCGCTCGCGCGACTCGGAGACGACCTTGCGCTCGGCGCCGATCTGGCCGTCGTGCTCGAAGCGCGCGCGCCTGCCGAGGTCGCGTCCGAGGTTGGGGCCGAAGCGCTCGACGAGCAGCTGCTCGGGGGCGGCGCCGACGGCGGCGAGCGTGGTGAGGCCGAGCTCGGCCAGGCGCGCGGCGGTCTTCGGCCCGATGCCCGGCACCAGGCCGGGTGGCGCGGAGGCGAAGCGCGCGCACGCCTGCTCGCGGCTGAGCACGACGAAGCCGGCGGGCTTCTCGGCGTCGGAGGCGACCTTGGCGACGAGCTTGTTGGGGCCGATGCCGACGGAGCACGTCAGCTGCATGGTGGCGCTGATCTCGGTCACGAGCCGGCGCATGGCGGCGCGCGGTGAGAACAGGCCGGCGACGTCGAGGTAGGCCTCGTCCAGCCCGACCACCTCCACGCGCTCGACGTGCGCGCGCACGATCCCCATCATCGCCGCGGAGACCTCGCGATAGGTGGTGAAGTCGGGTGCGAGGAAGATGGCGTGCGGACACAGCCGCCGCGCCCTGGAGGCGGGCATCGCCGAGCCGACGCCGAAGCGCCGCGCCTCGTAGCTGGCGGTGGTGACGACCGCGCGCGGTCCGCTGCCGGCGACCACGACGGGCTTTCCGCACAGCTCCGGATGGCGTCGCAGCTCGATCGACACGTAGAAGGCGTCGGCATCCAGGTGCGCGACGCGCAGGCTGGGCGCTGGGGTGGACACGGCAATCGAATCTAGAGCAGCTCCCGGCGCGAGGCGACCCCGAGCTTGCGGTAGATGTGGCGGGCGTGCGTGCGCACGGTCTCGATGCTGATGTGCAGCTCGGCGGCGATCTGCGCGTTGGAGCGGCGCTGCTGCAGCTGCGCGAGCACGTCGGTCTCGCGGGCGGTGAGCAGCCCGGAGCCGGGGATGCTGCCGTAGCCGTCGCGCGGCAGGAGCTGCAGCCCGCGCGAGGCGAGGTGTATGGCGTTGAGCACGTCGCGCACCTGGGTGGCCTTCGCCAGGCAAGCGGCCGCGCCGAACGCGAGCAGCTGTGCGCACTCGACGCCTGAGGGCTGATCGGCGAGCAGCAGCAGGTGCGTGGCGGGGTGGCTGGTGCTCAACTCGCGGACCTCGACGGGGCTGTGGAGCGTGCCCGGGTCGAGGATCGCCACGCGCGGGCGGCGCGCTTGCAGCACGGGCGCGAGCTGCGCGGGCGCGACGTCGGCGGCCACCAGCTCGAGGCTGGGGTCATCCTCGACGAGCCCGCGCAGACCGCGTGCGAGCAGGTCGTCGAAGTGGCCGACGGCGACGGTGATTGCGGTCGTCTCGGGCATGGCGGTACGCCCATCATATCGGCGTACGCGGCCCTACGGGTTAGTCCAGACTCCTCCGTAGATAACCCAGGTGATAACCCGAAGATCACCCCGTGAGGATGATCACTCCTTGCCGAATGCGCGGGACCATGTCTATGCAAGTCATGAGCCGGCATGTCCCTGGACCGTGAAGGCCGAGACAGAGGGGTCACGGAGGGCCATGCGACCCACGGAGCGGGAGATACGATGCCGAAGCGCGATAGGGGGAAGCCGCAGAGCCGGGAGTCTGGGCCGCGGCGCTCGCGTGCCATGCGCCGGACGGCCGGCCGGCGCCCCGCGCGGACGCGCGGCGCGGTGCTGCTGCTGTTGATGCTTGCGCTGGCGGCGTTCGTCGCCCCGCCGGGACAGGCGAGCGCCGCGGGCGAACGCTCGTCGGCCGAACAGGAAGCGCTGAGCGCGGCGAGGACGGCCGAAAGGGAAGCGCGCACGGACGCGGCGCAGGCCCAGCGCGAATCGGAAAAGGCCGCGAGGAAGGCCCAGCGTGAAGCGGATCTGGCCGCGGCGAGGGCCAAGCGCGCCGCTGAACGCGCGGCGAAGAAAGCCAAGCTAGCGGCCGAACGAGCGGACAAACGCCACAACGACAACCTGCACGGCGAAGTGAGGTTCCACTGCACGTCGGTGGAATGGACGTTCATGAACTTCCCGGAAGCTGACGGCAACACGGTGGTGCAGGAACTGACGTTCAACCACGAAGTCACGAAACGAGCCAAATACACGTTCAGCTTCGATGGCCCGACGAGCGTGATGACGATCCCGATCGACGGGCCTCCGGGTCATTACATGATCGACGCGTGGGCGCGGTGGGACACGAACGGCCTGAGAGGGAACTTCGACATCCGCGGCAGCGTGACGTGCGCGGCGGTGCCGGCGTTCTCGGTCGAGAAGCTGCAGCGCATCGGCGGCGCCGGCGCATACACGACCTCGACGCTGCCGGGACAGATCGGACAGACGGTGGAATACGAGATCGTGGTCAGGAACACGGGCAACGTGCCGCTGACCCTGAGCGACTTCACGGACACCCACTGCGGAACGGCGTCCGGCCCGGCCGGTGGCGATGTGCTGCCGGTGGGCGGTGAAACGAAATACACGTGCGCGCATGTGCTGAGCGAAGGCGGCTCGTACGTGAACGAGGCGACGGTCACGGGCACCCCACCGGAAGGCGATGGCGCGCCGGTGACGCTCACGTCCAAGCCCGTCGTGGTGGAAGTACCGGTGCCTCCGGCGCCGGCGTTCTCGATCGAAAAGCTGCAGAAGATCGCGGGCGCGACGGGCTCGTACACGACCTCGACGCTGTCGGGTCAGCTGGGTCAGACGGTCGACTACGAAATCGTGGTGAGGAACACCGGCAACGTGGCGTTGACGCTGGGCAGCTTCAGCGACGAACGCTGCGACGCGGGGACGGTGCTGGGCGGGCCGGTCGGCAGGATCCTGGCGGCGGGCGCGTCGACGAACTACACGTGCAGCCATCTGCTCGACGTAGCCGACCAGGCGGCGGGCTCGTACTCGAACGCGGTGACGCTCACCGGCACGCCGCCGGAGGGCGATGGCGCGCCGATCGCACAGGGCTCGAACACGGTGGTGGTGGAAGTGGCGCCGGCCGGCTCTGATGACAACGGCGGCGGCGAAGAACACCACGAACCGACGCCGGGCGGCAACTCGACGACGTCCAACAGCTCCTCCTCGAGCTCGAACGCCTCCTCGGGCGTGCTGTCCTCGACCGTCAACCAGTCCCAGTCGGGCGTGCTGGCGTTCGCGTCGGCGAGCGTGCCGGCGTTGACGGGCCCGGAGGGCTGCGTGCGCAAGAGCTTCCACGTGAGCATCCGCTCGGCGGGCGTGCAGAGCGTGACGTTCTACCTGGACGGCCACAAGCTGAAGACGCTGACGGCGAAGAACGCGCGCAAGGGGCTGTTGACGATCGAGATGAACCCGGCGAAGCTGAAGGTGGGCGCGCACAAGCTGGTGGCGCGGATCACGATGATGCACAGCGCCTCCACGAAGGCGACGGTGGCGTCGCGCAAGGTGACGATCCTGCGCTGCCACTCGGCGGTGGTGACACCCAAGTTCACCGGCTAGCGTCGTGCTGGCGGCGTTGGCAGTCACGGCTGTGACGCGCCTGTCGAACCTGCGCACACATTCACGCTGGGCGTACCCGTCGGCGCAAGCGCCCGTTCGCGCGTCGCCTTCGCAGCGCGCGCGGGTGCTGGGGCACCTGCGCTTCCTGACGGGCGACGGCCAGGCGGAGCTGTACATGGCGCTGGAGTCGGCGCGCACGACGTCGGGTCGCACGTGGATCCAGATCGAGCTGCCGGGGCGCCCCAATGGGCAGACCGGCTGGGTGCCGCGCGGCGCGCTGGAGTCGCTGCACACGGTCGACGGCTACCTGCTGGTCGACCGCGGCGCGCTGCGCGCGACGCTGTTCCGCGACGGCCGCGCGATCTTCAGCGCGCCGATCGGCGTGGGCAAGCCGAGCACGATCACGCCGCGGGGCAACTTCTACGTGATGGAGAAGCTGATCACGCTGGATGATCCGTTGTATGGCCCGTACGCGCTGGGTACGAGCGCGTACGCGCCGACACTGAACGAATGGCCTGGCGGCGGCGTGGTGGGAATCCACGGGACCGACGAACCGCGGCTGATCCCGGGGCGGCCGTCGCACGGATGCGTGCGCATGCGCAACGCGGACATCACGCGCCTGTGGACGCTGGTCGAAGTGGGCACCCCGATCGAGATCACGTGACTGTGGAGTAGGCTTTCGCGGACAGTCATGGATCTGACCTTCAGCGAGAGAGAGATCGCCTTCCGCGACGAGCTGCGCGGCTGGCTGGCGGAGAACCGGCCGGAGGCGAAGCCGCCGGCGGATGCGGGCGATGACGCGCAGTTCACGTACAGGCGCGACTGGCAGCGGCGCCTGTACGACGCGGGCTGGGCGGCGCCGGCGTGGCCGACGGAGTACGGCGGGCGCGGCGCGTCGCAGAGCGAGTCGGCGATCTACTTCGAAGAGCTGGGCCGCGCGCGGGTGCCGTTCGCGGC
Organism: Solirubrobacteraceae bacterium; assembly: GCA_035484215.1. Lineage (GTDB taxonomy): Bacteria > Actinomycetota > Thermoleophilia > Solirubrobacterales > Solirubrobacteraceae > Palsa-744. Next base: position 31,877 of record DATHPE010000016.1, read on the forward strand.
GAACACGCTGGGCCTGCTCCTGGGCGGCCCGACGCTGATGGTGTGGGGCACGCCGGAGCAGAAGGAGCGCTACCTGCCGCCGATCCTGTCGGCGGAGGAGATCTGGTGCCAGGGCTTCTCCGAGCCGGACGCGGGCTCGGACCTGGCGTCGCTGAAGACGAAAGCGGTCAGAGATCCCGCCCACCCCGACGAATGGGTGGTGACCGGCCAGAAGGTGTGGACGAGCGGCGCGCAGTACTCGAAGTGGTGCATGCTCGTCGCCAGAACGGACTCGGAGGCGGCCAAGCACAAGGGCCTTACGTACTTCCTGATGGACATGGACCAGGAGCAGGTGCAGGTGCGCCCGCTGCGCCAGATCACGGGCGAGGCGGAGTTCAACGAGCTGTTCATCGAGCAGGCGCGGATCCCGGACGCGAACGTGGTGGGCGGTGTGGGCAACGGCTGGAAGGTTGCGCTGACGACGCTGATGAACGAGCGCGCGGGCCTGGGCTTCGCGCTGCAGATCCGCCTGCGCCAGCTGCTCGACGACGTGATCGCGGTGGCGGCGGAGAAAGGCCTGCTGGAGAATCCGCTGTACGCGGACGCGATCGCGGAGCTACACGTGCGCTGCGAGTCGATCCGCCTGCTGGCGTGGAAGGGCCTGACTGACGCGGAGCGCTACGGCCAGCCGGGCCCGGAGGGCTCGCTGGTGAAGTGGCTGTGGTCTGACACCAACCAGCGCCTGACGCAGCTGGCGGTCGACGTCGTCGGCCCGCAGGCGCTGACGTTGGGCACGAGCTGGAGCTATGAGCTGCTGCGCGCGCGCGGCAACACGATCGAGGGAGGCACGACGGAGGTGCTGAAGAACATCGTGGCCGAGCGCGTCTTGGGTCTCCCGCGCCTGAAGGTGGCAGCGTGATGACTGCTTATTTTTATGGGCTCCGCCCTTCGGGCTCCGCTCTCGGGTCGCGTAGCTGATGGACTTCGGCCTGACAGACGACCAGCGCGACATCCAGCGCACGGCGCGCGACCTGCTGTCCGAGCGCGCGTCGTTCGCGCGCGTGCGCGAGCACGCGGAGGCTGGCAAGACGGACGCGGCGCTGTGGCGCGAGCTGTGCGAGCTGGGCTGGCCGGGGATCGCGATCTCCGAGGAGTACGGCGGCCAGAGCCTGGGCACGATCGAGCTGTCGATCCTGTGCGAGGAGCTGGGACGGACGGTGGCGCCGGTGCCGTTCCTGGGCGGTGTGATGGCGGCGTGCGTGATCGAGCAGGCGGGCTCGCAGGAGCAGCGCGAGCGCTGGCTGCCGGGCCTGGCCGCGGGTGAGACGGTCGGCGCGCTGGCGAGCGCGGTGGACGGCACGGCTGAGCTGGTGATCGGCGGCGCGGAGGCTGGTGTGATCGTGCTGGTGGAGGACGACGGCGCGGGGAGGATCGTGACGCCCGAGGAAGCCGACGTGAGCCCGATCGCGGCGATCGACCCGACGCGCTCGGCGGCCCGCGTGAGCGTGGCCGACGGCGCCGGCGAGGCGCTGGAGGACGGCTGCCCGGGCCTGGGACGCACGCTGGTGGCGGTCAGCTCGGAGCTGGTGGGCGTGTGCGACCGCGCGCTCGAGATGACGCTGGCGTACGTGAAGGAGCGCAAGCAGTTCGGCGTACCGGTGGGCGCCTACCAGGCGGTGTCCCACCGCTGCGCGCAGATGCTGCTTGACACCGAGCAGGCGCGCTCGACGACGGCGTTCGCGGCGTGGGCGGCGGACGCCGGGGAGGGTGGGACCGAGTCCCTGACGGAGGCGGCGGCGATGGCCAAGGCGGCGGCTTCGGACGCCGGGCGCGAGGTGACCGCGAGCGCGATCCAGGCGCACGGCGGCATCGGCTTCACGTGGGAGGCGGACGTGCACTGGCTGTTCAAGCGCGCGCAGCTGGACGCGGCGCTGCTGGGCGGCGCCAAGCGCCACCGCGCGCGCCTGGCGGCGATCCTGGCTGACAGGGTCTCCGCGTCGGCGACGGCCTGATCGCCCCCGCCCAGCCACAACCGCGCGCGGAGCGCCACGGCGCTCAGGCGCTGCCCGGGTCCGCCGGTTCCTGGGCCTGCGTTCCGACGGCATCGCCGGCGTAGGTGGTGAAGCCGCTGGGTGGCACGACGCCGTCCGCAAGGCGCCCGAGCTCGTCGTCGAGGCGCTCATGCGTCGAGCGCGGCTCGGCAGCACCGTCGGACGCCGGCGCGGACGGGCGCATGGGCTCGGGCACGGCCGCGCGTGCGCGCGTGAGCAGCGATCCGGCGGCCTGCACCCGGTAGGTGCCGGCGAGCAGCTCGGTGACGGCGTCGTCGATGTCCTGGGCGAGCATGTTCACATCGGGCAGGGCCTGGCGATCGGCGTACACGCCGAAGCACGCCTGGTCATCGACGGTGATCATGCCGACAGACACCGCGTGGTGGTCGGCGAGCGGGACCATCGGATAGACGGCCTGCAGCCGGCAGCCGAGCATGTACATCGGGATTGAGGGACCGGGGATGTTCGACACGACGAGGTTGAACGCGCGCGGGCTGGCTATCAGCTTCGAGAGTGCCTGCTGGACGGTGACGGGCGTGCGCGAGGCGGCCTTGAGCACGAGGTCGGAGCCCTCGGGCTCGCCGTCGCGCTTGCATCTGCTCATGCTCGCGTGCACCTGGTAGAGACGACCGATCGGGTCGGGGTCGTCGCACGGCAGATCGGCGAACGCGAAGGAGATGTGGTTGCCGAGCACGTCCTCGTCGCTGCGCACGTTGACCGGGACCATCACCTTCAGCCTCGCCGGCTGCTCACCGCGGCGCAGCAGGTAGGCGCGTATGCCGCCGGCGACCGCCGCCAGGATCACGTCGTTGATGGTCGTCCCGTACGCGCGCCTGATCGTGCGCAGATCGTCGAGTGGGCGCTGTGCCCACGCCAGGCGGCGCAGCGCCGACAGCTCGCCGTTGAGCACGCTGGTGGGCGCGGGGCGCAGCAGCTGGTCGATCGCGCGGATCGCGCGGATCGCGCCGACGGCGGTCTGACGCGCAGCGGGAGCGGGCGAGCTGGCGGCGCGCAGCGGCCACTGCAGCAGGTCGAGCTGCTGGCCGAGCAGGTCGCGCACGCCGCGTGCGATCATCCGCTCGATCCCGGGCTCGGGATCGGGGTCGGCGCGCCGGTGGCGTTCGGGCGCGGGGTCGTATACGACCGGATCGAGTGTCGTGTCCAGCAGCAGCGAGGCGAGCTCGACGGCGGCGAGACCGTCGACCATGCAGTGGTGGGACTTGCCGACGATCGCCAGGCGCTGGTTCGGCGCGTCGTCGCAGATCCACATCTCCCACAGGGGGCGGTCGCGGCGCAGCGGTATGGACATCACTTCGTCGACGAGATCGGCGAGCGAGCCGGGCGCCCAGTAGACGTGACGGTCGACGGAGAAGGCCGGGTCGTCGATCCACTCGGGGGCGTTCAGCCCGAGCGGCACCGACGCGAGCTTCTGGCGGTAGCGCGGCGCGCGCCCGACACGCAACGCGATGTGCTCGCGCAGCTCCCGGAAGCTCGGCAGCCGCCCGTCGGCGGCTGGCGAGAACATCCCCACCCAGCCCACGTGCATGTGCGCCGTCGGCGTCTCGACCGCGAGGAACGAGGCGTCGAGCGCTGAGAGTCGCGGGCTGCTCATCCCGCGACCACCAGCCGGGGGCGGAGATCTGGCGCGGAGGCAGGGCGTCTGGGCGTCGGCTCACGGTAGGCGACGGCGGTCGCTCGGGGTATGCGCCTCCTCCCCCATTCGGCTGCGAGCGCGAAACGGACCAGCCGCTCGAAATAGCCGCGGAGCGGCGTCGTCGCGACCCCGCGACCACGCAACGCGATGCGGGCGAGACGGTTGTCGAACCCCGCTCGCATGGCGAAGTAGGGGAAGAAGATCTCGCTGCGCGCCAGCGCTCGGCGGCTGCGCTCGTCAGTCGCGGTGCGAAGCAGCAGCGGGTGCACGACCCGGTGGTAGAGCGAGGGCTCGAGCAGATGCGGCGCGGGGCGTCTGAAGAACGTGGTCGCGAGCTCGACCAGCTCGGCGACGCTGCTGATGTGCGTGCCCGCCGTGAGGTGGAATCTCGCCCCCTCGGCCTCGCGGGCGCGACTGAGCGCGAAGATCGCGTCGGCGACGTAGTCGACCGGCACGACGTCCACCGGCGCCTCGCCGCGCGCGGGCAGCGCGAAGTAGGCGCCGGAGGCGAACGCGCGCAGCGGCCAGTAGAGGACGTTGAACGAGGAGGTCCAGCCGCTGTCGCGCTCGCCGACGATGATGCTCGGGCGGAAGATCGTGATCGGCAGCCGCCCGTGCGCGCGGGCGATCAAGCACTCGGCCTCGAACTTCGACTGCTCGTAGGTGTTGTGAAACCGTTGCCCGACGTCGAGATCGTCCTCACTGAAGCACCCCGCGTGATCGCCGGCCACGTAGGCGGTGGAGATGTACGACATACGCCGCAGCGTGCCACGAGCGTGGCAGCGCTCGGCGAGCTCGAGCACGCGCTGAGTGCCGTCCACGTTGATCGCGCGCATGACCTGCAGCTCGCCGTCGAAGGACACAGACGCTGCCCCGTGCACGATCTCGCTCACCTGACCCGCCAGCCAATCGAGTCCGCCCGCGATGCCGAGCCCAGCGCGCGTGATGTCCCCGCGCACGGCCACCACACGCCCCGCGTAGGGGTTGGCGGGACCGAACATGCTCAGCAGCGTTCGTCTCATGCGAGCGTCGACCTCGCGATCGTCCGCACCTCGCACGAGCGCGTATACGCGGCGCTCGGTGCGCTCCAGGTAGCGGGCCAGCATCTCCATGCCGACGAAACCGGTCGCCCCGGTCAAGAACACGGCGTCGCTTGTGCTGCTCACTGGCCCCCCCGGGATGGACACGCTGCATAGCCTGACGCATCGATCGGCGGCAGCTCGGGGCGACATCTCGGAATCTGGGCAGAATTTGCACTGAGATACCAGTCCGCGCGTGTTCGCAACGGTCATGAGCGTAGCCGCGTCGGCGCCTCGCGGCTACGGTTCCGGCATGGGTTCAGGCATGACTTCGCACGCGGCGTTCCTGCGCGGCATGAACGTCGGTGGCCATCGTCTGACCAACGACGAGCTCCGCACGCACTTCGAGGCGATGGGCTTCGGCGGGGTGGCGAGCTTCCGCGCGAGCGGCAACGTGGTCTTCGCCGCCGCGGGCGAACCGCCGGACGAGCTCGTGACGCGCATCGAGCGTGGTCTCGCCGCGGCACTCGGCTACGAGGTGCCGACGTTCATCCGCTCGAGCGAGCAGCTGCGCGCGATGGCGGCCCTGCGGCCGTTCGCCCCCGAGCGGGTGGCGGCGTCCGCCGGCAAGCTCCAGGTGGCGCTGCTCACGGCGACCCCCTCGGCGCAGGCCGCCGCCGAGGTCCTCTCACTCGCGGGCGAGGAGGATGCGCTCGCGTTTGGCGAGCGTGAGCTCTACTGGCTGCCGAGCGGAGGCATCCTGGACTCGGCGCTCGACTTGAAGTCGATCGCGAAGCTGCTCGGCCCGATGACGATGCGCACGAAGGGCACGATCGAGCAGCTCGCCGCCAAGCACTTCCCCTGAGAGCCCGCGACGGCGCCCCGCCGGCGCGCTGAGGATAGGCTGAGCTGGACAGCGAGAGAGGGAGTGGGTCTTGGCCATCCAGCCGTTGCCCAGGGGACGCAATCCGTTTGACGAGAGTGGAGTGCAGCGTGGCGCTGACGGCGTCGCTCGCTACCTCGAGCGGCCGCCGTCGCTGGTGGCGCTGCTGCGCGCGAGCGTCGAGCGCGATGGCGCTGCGATCGCGCTCGTGGAGGTCGGCGGCCCGTCGATCAGCTACGGCGAGCTGTGGGCTCGCGCCGCGCGCGTGGCCGGCGGCCTGCGCGGCGAGGGCGTGGAGCGAGGCGATCGCGTGGCGATCCGCCTGGGCAACGGCATCGACTGGGTGCTCGCGTTCTTCGGCGCGCAGCTCGTGGGCGCGGTGGTGGTGCCGGTCAACACGCGCTTCACGGAGGAGGAGGCGGCGTACGTGATCGAGGACTCGGGCGCGTCCTACACCTTCGTAGCCGGCGGCGCGCTGCCCGACGACGAGCCGCTGGCGGGCGAGGATCTGGGGCCGGATGATCTGGCGGCGATCTTCTACACCAGCGGCACGACCGGCTTCCCCAAGGGCGCGATGACCTCCCACGGCAACTTCGTGACCAACAGCGAGAACGCCTTCCGCTGCCTGTCGACGGACCGCGCCGAGGGCCCGGACATCTCGACGCTCGTGTCGGTGCCGCTGTTCCACGTCACCGGCTGCAACAGCCAGCTGATCCCGATGCTCGAGCTCGGTGGGCGGATCGAGATCCTCTCCGGGCCGCTGGACCTGGACGGCTTCTTCCGGGCGGTGGGCGAGCACGGCGTCAACCAGCTGGTGTCGGTGCCGGCGATCTACCACGCGGTCATCCGCCACCCGCGGTTCCCCGAGCTCGACGTCAGCCGCGTGCGCTGGGTCTCCTACGGTGGCGCGCCGATCGCGGAGAGCCTCGTGCACCGCATCATGGAGGCCTTCCCCAACGCGCGCGTGGGCAACGGCTTCGGCCTGACCGAGACCTCGTCGCTGACCTCCTTCCTCCCCCACGAGGAGGCCGCGGAGCACGCCGACTCGGTGGGCTTCGCGATGCCGGTGGTCGACCTGGCGCTCGATGAGGTCGATGCTGAGACCGGCGTGGGCGAGCTGCTCGTGCGCGGCCCGAACGTCGTGCGGGGCTACTGGAACAAGCCCGAGGCGAACGCGGAGACGTTCACCGACGGCTGGCTGCACACGGGCGACCTGGCGCGCGTGGACGGCGACGGCCTGCTCTACATCGTCGACCGCAAGAAGGACATGATCAACCGCGGCGGTGAGAACGTGTACTCGATCGAGGTCGAAAACGTGCTCGCGGGCGCGCCCGGCGTGGGCGAGGTGGCGGTGCTGCCGGTGCCAGACGAGATGATGGGCGAGAAGGTCGGCGCGGTGATCGTGCCCGCCGCCGGCCAGCAGCTGGACATCGACGCCGTGCTGGCGCACAGCCGCACCCACCTCGCGGACTTCAAGGTCCCCCAGTACATCGCCGTTCGCGAGGATCCGCTGCCGCGCAACCCCGGCGGCAAGATCCTCAAGGCCCAGCTGCGCGAGCACACCAGCTGGGGAAAGCCACTTCGCTGATCAACCCCGAGGGAGAGAGCAGATGCCGAGCGTAGAGACCGTGCAGGGAACGCTGGACGCGCAGGAGCTGGGGGTGGTGCTCGTGCACGAGCATCTGCGCTTTCGCGACGAGGCGGTGGCGGCGCAGTGGCCGAGCCGCTATGACGAGCAGCTGGAGCTCGACGCGGCGCTGCTGGCGGTGAACGCCGCCAAGGAGCACGGCGTGCGCACGATCGTCGATCCGACGGCGATGTTCGGCGGGCGCGACGTGAGCTTCATGAGGCGGGTCGCCGAGCAGACCGGCGTGGCGGTGATCGCGTGCACGGGCATCTACAGCTACGACCATCTCCCCCACTACTTCGAGAACCGCGACGTCGACGTGATGGCCGACCACTTCGTCGAGGACATCGAGCGCGGGATCCAGGGCACGGACGTCAAGGCGGCGTTCCTGAAGTGCGCCGCCGACGCGGCGGGCGTGACCGAGCGCGTGGAGAAGATCCACCGCGCGGTCGCGCGCGCGAGCGTGCAGACGGGAGCGCCGATCATGGCGCACTCGATGCCGGCGGTCGCCACCGGCCCCCGCCAGGTCGAGATCTTCAAGGAGGAGGGCGTGGACATGTCTCGCGTGCAGATCGCCCACTGCGGCGACAGCGAGGACGTGGGCTATATCGAGGGGCTGCTGGACAGCGGCGTGTACGTCGGCCTGGACCGCTATGGCCTTGAGATGTACCTGCCGATCGACAAGCGCAACGCGACCGCCGCCGAGCTGCTGCGTCGCGGCCACGCCGAGCGCCTGTTGATCTCCCAGGACTTCTGCGCGTCGATCGACTGGTTCCCGCCTGAGGCGGCGGAGGTGTTCGAATCAAGCGGCGCCATCCGCAACTGGTCGATGACGCTGGTCTTCGAGGAGGTCGTGCCGGCGCTGCGCGAGCAGGGCGTCATGAACGATGACACCTTCCAGACGATCTTCGTCGAGAACCCCCGCCGCTGGTTGACAGCGTAAGCGCGCTCAGGCGGGAGCGCGCAGCAGCTCCGGTCCCTCAGCGTCGAGATGGCCCGCCTTGTTGACGGCGGGGTTGGCCGCGTGCGCGGACAGCCGCTCGGTGGCCAGCGCGCCGCACAGCGCAAGCGCCTCCTCGGCGCCGAGCGCGGGGTCGAGCCACGCGCGCTGGGCGTCGGCGTCGGCGAGGATCACGGGCATGCGGTCGTGGATCGACGCGGCGATGCGGTTGGGCGCCGAGTCGCACGTGAGCAGGGTTACGCTGTGGATCCAGTCGTCTCCTATCTTGGCGGGCGTCCACAGCGCGGCGAACGCGAACGGCACGCCGCCGTCGACCTGGAAGTAGAACGGCTGGCGGGGCTCGCCGCGTTTCTCGGGCTTCAGCCACTCGAAGTAGCCGTCGGCGAGCTGCAGCGCGCGGCGTTCGCCGCGCGGGATCAGCCTGCGGTATGCGGGCTTGGTGGCGACGGTCTCCATGCGCGCGTTGATCATCAGCGGGCCGTCGATCGCCTTGGCCCACGACGGCACGAGTCCCCAGCGCAGCATCTGCGCTTCTGGCTGGCCCCTGGGCGCGACGATCGCCAGCACCTCTTCGGTGGGCGCGATGTTGAAGCGCCGGGTCCCCGCGCCGCTGGAGATCGGGACTTTGAAGCGGTCGTTTAGCTCTTCAGGACCGGTCGTGTTGGTGTAGCGCCCGCACACGCTTCGAGGATATGCGCCAGCGGGCGGCGTCCGTCCTGTAGAGCACGTGCGCGGCCAGCCGATGCCCCGCGGGCAGGCCCGGGTGCACGAAGTCCTCGGCGGGGTCACGGCGCATCCCCAGCCGCTCCATCAGCCGCCGCGAGCGCGTGTTGGCGACGGCGGTGTAGGCGAGGAGGTCCGGCAGCGCGAGCTCGTCGAAGGCGAACGCCATCACCGCGCGCGCGGCCTCGGCGGCCAGCCCCCTCCCCCACGCGGCCCGCCCCAGGCGCCAGCCAAGCTCGACGGCGGGCGCGAAGCTCATCTCGACGCCCACGGGCGCGAGCCCGACGAAGCCGATCAGCTCGCTCTCCCCCGCCAGCTCCACGGCCCACAGCCCGTAGCCGTTCTCCTGGAAGCAGCGCTCGATGCGCTCGATCAGCGCGGCGCTGTCGGCGCGCGAGAGCACCGACGGGAAGTGCTCCATGACCAGCGGGTCGGCGTTGATGGCGGCGAACGGGTCGAGGTCCGCGGCGCGCCAGCGGCGCAGCAGCGTCCGCTCGGTGCGCAGCCGCGGCCCCGCGCTCACCCTGCCGTGCGCACGCGGTAGCGGCGGATGGTCAGCGGGACGACGATCGCCAGCACGAGCGCGCACCAGGCGAGCGCGCTGAGCGCGGGGTGCAGCAGCGGCCACGGGGCGTGCGCGGGCAGCGCGGTGGGGTTCCCGAACAGCGTTCGCACGGCGGCGGCGAGCGCGCTGATCGGATTCCACTCGGCGACCTGACGCAACCCGGCCGGCAGGCCGCCGGCGGGCACGAACGTGTTGGCGATGAACGTCAGCGGGAAGATCACGATGAACGCGACGCCGGTGACGGCGTCGGGGGTGCGCGCGAGCAGGCCGAGCAGCATCCCCAGCCACAGCATCGTGAAGGCGAACAGCGCCAGCAGCGCGAAGCCGGCGATCGCGTGGGGTATGTCCGAGTGGATGCGCCAGCCGACGATCAGCCCGCTGGCGGTCATGATCGCCAGCGCGAGCATCGAGGCGGCGAGATCGGAGATCAGGTGGCCGAGCAGGAACGCCGAGCGCGACATCGGCAGCGAGCGGAAGCGGTCGACGATGCCCTCGGTCAGGTCGGTGGCGATCGACGTCGCCGGGCCGACGATCCCGAACGTGAGCGTCTGCACGAGGATCCCGCCGAGCAGATACTGGCGGTAGCCGCCGCCGGGCACGTGGATGGCGCCGCTGAAGACATAGGCGAACAGCAGCACGAACATCAGCGGCTGGACGGTCACGTCGAGCAGCTTCTCGGGGATCTGGCGCACGTGCGCGAGGTTGCGCCGCGCGAGCACGAGGCTGTCGGAGAGCCCCCAGCGCAGGCGCACGGCCACGCTCGGCGCGGCTGTGGCGGATGCCTGCGCGCTCACGTGGCGCTGACCTCCTGCGGCTCTGGCGCGGGCGGCGGCTGGGTGCCGGTGAGGGTCAGGAAGACGTCGTCGAGCGTCGCTTCGCGGCGGTGCACGTCGACCGCGTCGACGCCGGCGGTGTCGAGCGCGTGCACGACCTCGACCAGGCGCGTGCCGGCGCGCACGGGCACGGTCACGAGCGGCTGCTCGGCGTCGACGATCGCCTGCCCGTCGGCGAACGCCTGCAGCGCGTCGGCGGCGCCGTCGAGACCCTCGCTGCTCGTGAGGGTGATCTCGATGCGCTCACCCCCCACTCGTGCCTTCAGCTCGGCGGGCGGCCCGTTGGCGACGATGCGGCCGCGGTCGAGCACCGTGATCGTGTCGGCGAGGCGATCGGCCTCCTCCAGGTACTGCGTGGTGAGCACGAGCGTTGTGCCGTCGTCGACGAGTCGCCGCAGCAGCGCCCACAGGTCGTTGCGGCCCTGCGGATCGAGGCCGGTGGTGGGCTCGTCGAGGAACAGCACCGGCGGCTCGCCGACGAGGCTCGCGGCGAGGTCCAGGCGCCGGCGCATGCCGCCCGAGAACGTCCGCACCAGCCGCTCGGCGGCGTCGGCGAGGCCGAGCAGCTCGAGCAGTTCGTCGGCGCGGGCACGCGCCCGCGCGCGCGGCAGGTGGTAGAGGCTCCCGACCATCTCGAGGTTCACCCGCGCGGTGAGCAGGCCGTCGACGGTCGCGTACTGGCCTGCCAGGCCGATCCGCTCGCGCACGCGGGCGGCGTCGCGCACGACGTCCAGGCCGGCGACGCTCGCGCGCCCGGCGCTGGGGGCGGCGAGCGTCGTGAGGATGCGGATCGCGGTGGTCTTGCCGGCGCCGTTGTGGCCGAGCAGCCCGAGCACCGACCCGCTGGGGATGTACAGGTCGACGTCGCGCAGCGCCCACAGCTCGCCGTAGCGCTTGCCCAGGCCTTCAGCGAGCACACCGCCCTGCGCCGGGCGCGTCGGATCGTGTGCTTGCGCGACCGATGCCATCGCAGCAACTTAGCGTCAGGCCGAGTGTGCGCCCGGCGCGAGCCGGAAGATTCCGCGGAGAGGGCCGTCCGGCCCGCGGCTAGGCCGCGAGCCGGACGGGGAGCAGCTTGAGCTGATTGATGAAGGGGGATTCGACGTACTCGGGCCCGCCCAGCCCGCCCGCTCCGCTCGCGAGCTCGATGCGGGGGTAGCGCGCGAGCGTCTCCTCGAGCATGATCTGCAGCTCCAGGCGCGCGAGCGCGGTGCCGAGGCAGAAGTGTCGTCCGCCGGCGCCGAACGCCTGGTGCTCTGGGTCCCGGCGCACGTCGAAGCGGTCGGGGTCCTCATAGCGCGTCTCGTCGCGATTGGAGGAGGCGTACCACAGCACCACCTTCTCGCCCTTGCGGATCTTCTGCCCGTGAAGCTCGGTGTCGCACGTGGCGGTGCGCCGGAAGTGCGCGAACGCGGGGAACATCCGCAGCGACTCCTCGACCGCGCTCGCGATCAGCGACGGGTTCTCGATCAAGGCGCGCATCTGCTCGCGGTCCTCCATCAGCGCGCGCATCGCCGAGCAGAAGGTCGCCTTGGTGCTGTCGTTGCCAGCGGCCATCAGCAGGAAGAAGCCCATCACGATCTCGTGCTCCTCGAGCTTCTCGCCGTCCACCTCGGCGTGCACGAGCACGCTCGTGAGATCGTCGGTGGGGCTCTCGCGACGCTCGGCGATCAGCCGCGCGCAGCGCTCGAACACCTCTGGGATGTCTTTCTCGAGCGCGCCGTCGATGCCGTCGGGGTTGACATCGGGGTCGCCGGCTCCGAGCGTGGAGTTCATCAGGCGCGCCCAGATCTCATCGTCCTCCTCGGCGATGCCCATGAAGCTGCCGATCACGCGCGCGACCGCCGGCTGCGCGACGTCGTTGACCAGGTCGCACGTCTGCCGGCCCTCCAAACGGTCGAGCACCTTGACGACGATCGCGCGGATCGCGTCCTCGTGCGCGGCGATCCGCCTGGGCGTGAAGCCCGCCTGGAACAGCGCCTTCAGGCGGTCGTGCTTGGGCGGGTCCATGCCGATGAACATCGCGCGCACGAGCTCGATCGGCAGCACGCCCGCGGCGGTTATCCCGTCTTCGGAGGAGAAGGTGCGCCAGTCGCGGCTGACGGTGTGAATGTCCTCGGCGGTCGTGACCGACCAGTAGCCGGCCTCGTCGGGGAAGTCTTCGAAGCCGTCCGTCCAGTGGATCGGGCAGCCGCCGCGCATCTGCTTGAACAGCTCGTGTGGCGGGCCGTGGAGCCAGTGCTCGCGCGCCGAGAGTTCGACGCTCTCGAGATCGCTGTCAGCCGCCGCCATCGGGACCTCCGTGCTCGTGTGCCACAGGACGCCCGCCCATCATACTGGCTGGCCGGCCAACATGCGTCGCGTGGCGTCAGGTCTCGCGCTGACGGTCAGCTCGCGCCACCGGGCCGGTCCTGGCGCAAGGCGCGCCCGGCGAAGACGAGCATGCTGTTGAGGTGGGCTTCGACCGTCTGCAGGTTGTGTTCGCCGGGGTAGACGGCGCCGTTGGCGTGTGCGCCGGCGGCTCGCAGCGCCGCCGCGAACGGCAGGTCCTCGTCGGGGTTGGCGATGTGGTCCTGTTCGCCGCCGTACACGAACGCGTGCAGCCCGAGCCGCGAGATGATCGGCTGGTCGGCGCGCACCTGGCCTTCGAGGCCGTTGAAGAAGCTCAGCCAGCTCTCGACCACGCCGAAGCGGTAGGGGTTGGAGAGCGCGACGTTCATGGCGCCGTAGCCGCCCATCGAGTCGCCGACGATCGCGCGGGCGTCGCGCGCCGGCACCGTGGGCAGCATCCGGTCGACGAGCCCCTGCACTTCCAGGACGTAGCTTTCGTAGCGCAGCGCGCCCTGGTTGCGCCACAGGTTGGCGCCGGGGCCCCCCTGGACCATGACGGCAATCATCGGCGGTATCGCGTGCTGGGCGATCAGCTGGTCGAGCTGCGCCTGCAGGCCGATCTGCAGGAACGCCGAGTCCGACTGGTCCTCGCCGGTGAGCATGTACAGCACGGGGTAGTGGCTGGTGGTGGCGTCGTAGCCCGGCGGCAGGTAGACGAGGAAGGAGCCCTCGCCGTGCACCGCCGGCGAGGGGAAGTTGGCTTCCTCGATGGAGCTCCCGGCCGCATCCTGGCTGACGGGGTCGAGCGTGGGCAGTTCCTGCACGGCCGGAGCGGAGCTGATCGCCGGGGCTTCCTGTTCGGCGGCGGCGGCGCCGTGGACCCCGAGCACGCCGCGCAGCGTCAGCTGCCCGCCCTGGGCGAGAACGAGGCAGAGCGCGATGAGGACGCTCAGCAGCGCGCCGGTGATGATCCGGCTCGCGGGGCTGCGCTCGCGCCGCCACGGCACGGGCGCAGCAGGGTGGGCGAGCGCCGGTTCCCGCCGCGGGAATGCGGGCACCCAAGGCGGCGGCAGGATCTCTGCCGCCGCCCCGCTCTGCCCGGGCCAGCTCCAGTCGCCCAGATTCTCGAGCCACACCTGCGTGCGCGATGCCTTCATTGCGACGGACACTCTGGAGATTCAATGTAGCCAGGGGTGGAAATCCAACCCCTGCACGAGCGCGCCCATGCTGCAGGCGAGCGTGCAGATCTCAGCTCGTGCTCCACACCTCTCCGACGCCGCTGAACCCGAGCGCTTCCTTGGTCGCTTCGGTCAGATCGAATTCCCGGCCTTCGACGTAGGGGCCGCGATCGACGACGGGAACGCGCACCGTGCGACCGTCGTAGTGGAGCGTGACGAGCGTGCCGCACGGAAGCGTCTTGTTGGCTACGCCCAGCGTCGAGCTGGTCAGCCATCCCCCGCACGCCATGCTGCCCCCGCCGCCGTACCACGAGGCCAGCGCCAGGCGATAGACGTTCAGGAGTCCGAGCCGGCGGTGTGAGGCGAGCTCGGGACCGCTGCCGGCGAAGCGCAGGCGCAGCCACTCGCTGCCGAGCCGCCTTGGCGTGTAGCGCAGCCGAAAGCGTCCGCGCGTGCTGGTGCTGGTACGAGCCAGTGTGTGCCAGCCGTGCCTGCCGAGCGCCTGCAGCGCCACCAGCCGCCCGGAGAGCCCCGGTCGGCGGTGTTCCAGCAGCGTGCCGGTGATGGTGTCGCTGTGGTTGGCGAGGACATTGAGCTGGTAGTCACGGACCTTGAGTGCCGTGGGCACAGGCGTGACGGCGGCCGGAGTGCTGGAAACGATCCCGACCGGGACCAGAGGCGCCGCGGGCAGCGGCGTCGCGGGTACGTACATATGGTTGGCAAACCTCCTTGTTTACGCCTACGGGGTTAGCTGTCGGGCTCACGGTCGACCGCCACGCGAACAGACGCGTGTCAGCCGGGCGTTACGGCCACATCAGTGGCTGATTCGCCCCATCCGGGTCCGCTTTTTCGCGGTCCGGCAGTGGTTCCCCCGTTCGTCTCCATCCACGAAGACGACTCGGCGAGTCGAACAATCGTTCGGATGATATCTGGTTAGGCGGGTGTTTGTGTGCTGACGGTCACACAGTCGCTGGCCGAGATATAAATGCCCATTAGCACAAGGCGTGCGGCTCGACCCAGCTACAGGAACCTTCACGGCACTGCCATGCACGAAAGAGAGACATCCCGGAAAGACCACTCAGTGTCGATGAGAGCTACCGTCTCACGTCGTCCTGGCCTCATTATGCTGGCCTCGTTGTGCGCGGCGCTGACCGTACTGGCGTTGACAAGCGCGAGCGCGCTCGCCGCGCCCGCGACGTTTCTCGGCAGCATCGCCAGATCTGAAAGGCTGACGGGGATCGCGGCCGAAGAATCCACGGGGAACGTGTTGGTCGCCGAAAGCGACGGGCTCGAAGCGGTCGACGTGTTCGGTGAACGTGGCGGCTCGCCCGCCGAGAGCGCGCCGGCGACGCTTACCGGCGAGCACACGCCCGCTACGAGCTTCGCGTTCGACGGGAAATGGGTTGGCGTCGCTGTGGACAACTCGGCCAGTCCCGCCGCGGGCTCCATCTATGTGGTCGACCCAGGCCATGCGGTCGTGGATCGCTTCAAGCTGAGCGGGAACGAATTCAAATACGAATCCCAGCTGACCGGTGGGCCGACGCCGTTCATGGAACCCGAAGGTGTTGCGACCGATGCGGACGGTGACGTTTATGTGAGCGATCCGGGTGCGAACATGGTCCGCGAGTTCTCGCCCGCGGGCACGACGGAAATCGCCAGCTTCCAGGTCGGCGGGCTCGAGCGGAGTGTCGTGGTCGATTCCAGGGGGGACATCTTCCTGTGGGGGAACCCGGAAGGGGTGTTTGCGAGCGCGCGGGCGGCCGAGATCAGGCGCAGCTCCGATACGGCTACGAGCGCCGAATCGATAACGGAAGTCCCTGAAGTTGAAGGCGCGGGGGCCGGTGCGATCGACCGCGCGACCAACATGGGCTACGTGGCGATCCACGGGCGGGTGGTCGAAGGCTTGGCGACTCCAATCCCGGTAAGGACCGGAGGAGAATTCGGTGCGGGAACCTTCTCGACTGAACTCGAAAGCATCACCGTGAACGAACAGACCGGCGCGATCTACGTGGCCGATCGAGGCAATGAACGCGTCTTCATCTACCAGGGCCCACCGTCTCACTTTCCGCTAACCGTTTTCATCACGGGCGAGGGCGAAGTCACCTCGACGCCCGCGGGGATGACGTGCTCAACCCAAGAATGCACGCATGTATTCGAAGGCAGCGAAGTGACATTGACGGCGACGAAAGCCACCGCGGGCTACGAATTCGCCGGTTGGATCGGGTGCAAGCCAATGTCTGCTACGACCTGCACGGTGGAGAGGGCCGCGACCGCTGAAGTCACCGCCGTGTTCTTGAAGGCCGGCGCGCAAGGCGTGACCGGCGATACCGGCGAACAAGGCGCCAGCGGCACTCCGGGCGTGCAGGGTCCGGCTGGCCCGACCGGCGCCCAAGGTCCGACCGGCGCCCAGGGTCCGGCGGGCCCTGCGGGCAAGATCGAGCTCGTGACGTGCAGGACGGGCAACGGCAAGCAGCACTGCACGGCCAAGCTCGTCTCGGGCACGGTCAAGTTCACGACCGCGGGACTGGCCGCGCAGGCGACGCTCGCCCGTCACGGCGTGGTCTACGCGGCCGGAACCGCTCGCACCGCAGATGGACGGATGAGCCTGCGGCTGCGGCCTGTTCGCCGGTTGCGACCGGGCAGATACACGCTCACGCTGATCACCGGCTCCGGACGGCACGAGCGGATCAGCACCGAGTCGTTCGCGCTGAGCTGAAGCAGGCAGCCGGGACTCTACGACGCGATCCAGAATCCAGTGAACACGCCACCCGGCTGCAGTCAATGCTGTGAAGCACCCAGTTGACTACTCTCGCGCCACCGGGTGCGACTGTCCACTGCTCCCGGCCTCTAGTAGGAACGCAGAGACGCCCCGCTCAGCGCAATGCTGGGTGGGGCGCTGTTTCCGCACTAGTATGGACAGCAGCGCCGTGGGCGCCAGGGTCAGCCGGATGACCGCGGGATGGCCTGCTCTGATCAGAGGATTGCGGTTCGTCTCCTCGATCCATGCCCTTAAGGTATGTGGAGAGTACCTTTACACTGAGCTGTGGTCATCGGGGGTCGCGCACCCTGCCCCCCCTGGGTTGCCCGACAAGCAAGGCCGCACCCCGATGACCTTCTTCAAGCGCTCACCGCCGCCGTTACGCTTCGCGTCAACGCCCACGCAGAATCCGATCACGCGAATCGAGCAGGTCGCCGTCGATCTCGGGCGGCTCGCGGCGGACATCGAGGACTACGCCGGACCCGACGCCAAGCGGACGCTGCCGCACCGGCGCAGCGAGCTCCTAACCGCGGTCGACGACATCCAAAATCTTCGTGCGGGGGATGCCACTCCCCGCGCAGACGCTGGACAAGCCAGTGGAAATTCTTATGACATCCTCCGTTTGACGCATTGACGTAGTCCGGCCGAGTCCGTAGTTTCCCCGGGCGTTGGAGCCGGACCCGGCCCCCCTGGGTCCGGCTTCAACATCTTTCGGCCGCACGGCGATCTCCTTAGCGCGGGCGGCGCGCTCCGCCGCCGAGCGGCGCGATGCCCGTCGCGCCGGCAAGAAGCGCACCGATCGGTCGCGCCTTTCGAGGGGTCGTTGACGCGGGGTCCCACAACAGCGACAATCGCTGTCGTGGCCAACCCAGACCGCCTGACAGCACTGGACGCGACGTTCCTACATCTCGAGGATCACTCCGACGCGCACATGCACGTCGCCTCCGTGATGGTCTTCGACGGCGACGCCCCCACGCATCAGGAGCTCATCGACCACGTGCTCAGCCGGCTGGACCTCGTACCGCGCTACCGCCAGCGCCTGGCCTACGTGCCGCTCGGCCAGGGCCGGCCGGTGTGGGCGGACGACCCGCACTTCAATCCCTACTACCACATCCGCCACACCGCCCTGCCCAAGCCCGCCGACGACGCCGCGCTCAAGCGCCTCGCCGGGCGGCTGTTCTCACAGCGCCTGGACCGCTCCAAGCCGCTGTGGGAGATATGGCTCGTGCAGAGCATGTCCGGTGGGCGCTTCGCGCTCATCGCCAAGACACATCACGCGCTCGTCGACGGCATCTCCGGCGTCGACATCACCACCGTCCTGTTCGACACCGCGCGCGAGCCCTCGCCCACCGGGCCGGCCTCGCCCTGGAGCGCCAAGCCGCTGCCGGGACCGGCGAAGCTGCTCGGCGAGGCGCTGATCGAGCGCTCGACCGTCCCCGCCGAGATGGCGCGCGGCGCCCGCGCGCTGCTGCGAGCGCCCCGCAGAGCCGTCGCGCAGGTCAAGGACGGCCTCGCCAGCGTCGGCGCCACCACCCTCGCCGGGATCAACGCGCCCGCGCCGCCCAGCCCCTTCAACGTCGACATCGGGCCGCACCGCCGCTACACGTTCGTCGACGCCGAGCTCGCCAAGTTCAAGGCCATCAAGGACTCGCTCGGCGGCACGCTCAACGACGTCGTGCTCGCCACCGTCAGCCTCGCGCTCGGCCGCTACCTGCGCGGCCGCGACCACGACACAGACGGGCTCGTGCTCAAGGCGATGGTGCCCGTGTCCGTGCGCTCCAAGGAGCAGCGCGGCGCCCTCGGCAACCAGGTCGCCGCCATGTGGGCGCCGCTGCCCGTCGGCGTCGAGAACCCCGCCGAGTGCCTGCAGAAGATCACCGCCGCCATGGAGGACCTCAAGAAGGGCGGCCAGGCGGTCGGCGCGCAGGTGCTCACCAACCTCGCCGGGTTCGCTCCCCCCACCATCCTCAGCCAGGCCGCGCGCCTGCAGGCGCGCCAGCCGTTCTTCAACCTCGTCGTCACCAACGTGCCCGGGCCGCAGTTCCCGCTGTACCTGCTCGGGCGGCGCCTGCGCGTGCTCTACCCCGTAGTGCCGCTCGCGCAGCGCCAGGCGCTGGGGATCGCCGTCATGAGCTACGACGGGCACCTTGGGTTCGGCCTGCTCGGCGACTACGACGCGCTGCCCGACCTCGAGAAGATCGCACTCGACCTGCAGTGGGCGATCGCCTCACTCGCGCGCGCCGCCGGCGTCAGCCCGCGCGCCAGCCGCCCCGCGCGCAAGGCGCCCAAGCCGCGCGCAGACGCCGCCCGCGCACCCGCCGAGCGTCCCTAGCGGCTGCCGTCAGCAGCTAGCGCCCGACGCCCAGCACGCGCCGCACCGGCTGACGCAGCAGCAGGCGATACGCCAGATCGGACGCGGCGATCGCCGTGATTATGAGGACGCCTGGATGGCGCAGGAGCGAGCGTGGATGGCGCACACCGACCACATCGGCAGCCTCGCGCCCCAGCGTTAAGCCCGCAACGCCGTCTGCCGCGTCAAGCCACGGATACGATCAGGCCATGCGCCTGGCCCTCTGCCAGCTGAACGCCACCGTCGGCGACATAGCGGGCAACGCCGAGCGCATCCGCGCGGGCATGCGCGTGGCCGCGCACGAGGGCGCCGAGCTCGCGCTGTTTCCCGAGCTCGCGCTCACCGGCTACCCGCCGGAGGATCTGCTGCTGAAGGAGCACTTCCTCGCCGACGCCGCCGCCGCGCTGCGCGCGCTCGCCGGCGACACGCCGCCGGGACTCGTCGCCGTCGTCGGCTTCCCCGAGCGCGCCGAGGACGTCTACAACGCCGCCGCCGTCCTCGCCGCGCGCGAGGTGCGCGCGATCTACCGCAAGGTGTACCTGCCCAACTACGGCGTCTTCGACGAGCAGCGCTACTTCCAGGCGGGGCCCGCCGGCGCCGTCATCGACATCGGCGAGCACCGCCTCGGCGTGACCGTCTGCGAGGACATCTGGGAGCCCGGGCCGCCCGCCAGCGACGAGGCGCTCGCCGGCGCCACGCTCATCCTCAACATCTCCGCCTCGCCCTACCACGCCGGCAAGGGCGCCGAGCGCGAGCGCATGTTCGCCCAGCGCGCCCGCGACAACCTCGCCTGCGTCGCCTTCTGCGGGCTCGTCGGCGGCCAGGACGAGCTCGTCTTCGACGGGCACTCCTGTGTCATCGACCACACCGGCGCCACCATCGCGCGCGCCGCCCAGTTCCACGAGGAGCTGCTCCTGTGCGACGTCGACCTCCACGCCGCCGCCGCCGCGCGCCTGCGCGACCCCAGCCAGCGTCCCGCCGCACGCCGCACCGAGCGCCGCGCGCAGCTCATCGCCACGCTGCCCGCCCCGCCGGCTGCGAGCCGCGAGAGCGTCGCCTCCGCCGCCAGCCCGTCCGCGCCCGACCCAGCGGTGCGCGTCAACGCTCTGCAGGAGCCCTTGGCGCCCGTCGAGGCCGAGGTGTACGGCGCGCTCACGCTCGGCCTGCGCGACTACGTGCGAAAGAACGGCTTCCAGCACGTCGTGCTCGGCGTCTCCGGCGGGATCGACTCCGCCCTCGTCGCGTGCATCGCCGCCGACGCTGTCGGCGCCGAGCACGTCAGCGCAGCCATCATGCCCTCGCCCTACTCCTCCGACTCGACCCAAGCGGACGCCCGCGCCCTCGCGCGCGCGCTGGGGATCCGCATCCACGAGCTGCCCATCGCCGCCATCATGAGCGCCTACCAACACGACCTGAACGCGGAGTTCGCCGGACGCGAGCCCGATTTGACAGAGGAGAACCTGCAGGCGCGCATCCGCGGCAACCTGCTGATGGCGCTCTCCAACAAGTTCGGCTGGCTCGTCCTCGCCACCGGCAACAAGTCCGAGATGTCCGTCGGCTACACCACCCTCTACGGTGACCTCGCCGGCGGCTTCGCCGTCATCAAGGACGTGCCCAAGACGCTCGTCTACCGGCTGTGCACGTGGCGCAACGCCGCGGCCGACGCACCGATCCCGATATCCATCATCGAGCGCGCCCCCTCAGCAGAGCTGCGTCACGACCAGCGCGACGAAGACTCCCTGCCCCCATATGAGGTGCTCGACCGCATCCTCGAGGGCTACGTCGAGCTCGACCTCAGCCGCGATCAGCTGATCGCGCAGGGGCTGCCCGCGCACGACGTCGAGCGCGCCATCCGCCTGGTCGACCTCGCCGAGTACAAGCGCCGCCAGGCGCCTCCCGGCATCAAGATCACGCCGCGGGCGTTCGGACGCGACCGGCGCATGCCCATCACCAACCGCTACCGCGGGTAGGTCCCCACGTTACCCTGCGGGCGTGCGCCGACTGCTCGCCTGCCCGCTCGCCGCCCTGTGCGCGCTCGCGCTCACCGCCTGCGCGAGCACGCTGCAGAGCCAGCCCATCCCCCACAACACCCTCGAGGGCCTGATCGCCGCGCCGTTTCCCGTCTACTGGCTCGGCGGCACCTTCGAAGGCATGGCCGTCAGCGAAGCCACGCACGACCCCAGCGGCGCCTACACGCTGCAGTACGGCGACTGCCTGCAGGGCGGGCAGGGCAGCTGCGTGACCGCGCTGCGCGTGGTCACCTCGCCGGACAACAGCTTCCTGCCCGGCGGCTCAGCGCCCCAGCACGCCGCGCGCATCAGGGGCAGCGCCGCCGTGCTCGCCCAGGGTGGCGACACGATCGTCATCCCCACCGGCCCCGTGGTCGTCGACATCTACGCCACCAGCGCGCGCACCGCCGCCGCCGCCGCGCGCACGCTCGCGCCGATCAACCAGCCCGGCGCGCCCGAAGCGCCCTTGCCGAAGGCGCTGCCCAACACCGGCTTCGGCGAAATGCCGCTGCCCGCGCAGCTGGCGCGGCCGCTGCACCCGGCCGACTAGCGCGTGTCGCGCGGAGGGCGCACCGCGATCGTCATGCGCGTCACCGCGCACGTGCGCTCGGCGTCGTCGCTGAAGCGCACGTCCCACACCCACGTCGTGCGGCCCCGGTGCACGCGCGTCGCCTGCGCGTGGATGACCCCCTCGGTGATCGGGCGCAGGAAGCTCGTGCTGTTGGACAGGCCCATCGCCGTGTCGCCCGCCTCGCGCACCGCCAGCGCCGTCGCCAGCGACGCCATCGCCTCCGCCATCGACGCGTACACGCCGCCGTGGATCAGCCCCGCCGGCTGCTTGAGCTCGTCGCGCACGGTCACCCGCGCGCGCACCTCCGTGTCCGAGCACGCCAGCAGCTCCAAGCCGTACAGACCGTCGAAGCCGGGCATCGCCCGGATGACCTGCTCGGTGTCAACCGTGCTCATCCCGGCGCCACGATAGCCTACGGTCCTCCGTTACAAACCTTGCAAGGCCTCCGCCTGCGGTGGCGGACGTTCACACACCCATGAGCCGATTGGACGAGCTTCCACCCGACCAGCGCGCCGCGCTATCGCTGCTGCTGCGCCAGCACAAGAGCTACGCCGAGGTGGCCTCGCTGCTGGGCATCGCCGAGCAGGCCGTGCACGACCGCGCCCATGCCGCGCTTGCGGTGCTCGCCCCGCGCCGCGCGCGCGAGCTCGCACCCGAGCGCAGGCTCGAGATCGGCGACTACCTGCTCGGCCAGCAGCTCGGCGTCGCCGAGCGCCTGCGCACCCGCACCTACCTCAGCACGTTCGAGCCCGCGCGCGCGTGGGCCAGCGAGATCGCCACGCAGCTCGCGCCGTTCGCCGGCGCCGGCCTGCCGGAGATTCCCGCCCCCGCCAGCGCGAGCGTGGGCACAGGGGTGGGCGCCGCCGCGCAGCGCCCACAGCGCGTCGGCGATCTCTCCTCAGCCGCACCCGCAGCTCCCACGGGCGCGCCTGCCGCCAAGTCCCCGTCCTCGCAGCGCAGCTCGCGCGTGGGCGGCGCCGTCGTGCTCGCGCTGATCGCCGCCGCCGCGATCGTCGCCGTCGTCCTGATCAGCGGCGCCAGCTCCACCGCCAAAAAAGCGAGCACCACCGCCAGCACCACCACCGCCGCCAAGAAAAAAACCGGCCCCACGGTCGACAACCAGATCGCGCTCAAATCGCCCGAACCGCACAGCAAGAGCGCGGGCACCGCGTACATCCTCTCCGAAGGCGCCAAGCAGGCGTTCTTCATCGAAGCCCAGAACATCCCCGCCGCCAAAGGCTTCTACTACGCCATCTGGCTGTACAACTCGCCCTCCAACGCCCTGCCCTTGAGCAAGTCCTCGGCCGTCGGCTCGAGCCACAAGCTCGCCGGCGGCTCCGCGCTGCCCAGCAACGCCGGCGACTACCGCGAAATGCTGCTCACGCGCGAGACCAACCCGCATCCGAAACGCCCAGGGCACGTCGTCCTGCGCGGTCCCTTCAGCCTGCACTGAGGTCCAGCAGCTTGCCCGGGTTCATGATGCCCGCCGGGTCCAGCTCCGCCTTCAGCGCGCGCAGCGCCGCCATGCCCCCCGCCCCCACCTCGTCGGGCATCCAGCGCGCGTGGTCGCGCCCGACCGCGTGGTGGTGGGTGATCGTGCCGCCGCCCGCCACGATCGCATCGCCCGCCGCCCGCTTGACCGCGCGCCACTGACCGATCTCATCGCCCTCGCGCTGGCGCGCGATCAACGTGAAGTACAGCGACGCGCCAGTCTCATACACGTGCGACACGTGGCACATCACCAGGCCGGGAGTGCCGCTCGCGCGCAGCGCCGCCGCGATCGCCTCGCCCACGCCGCGGTGCAGCCGCGCCAGCGCCGACCACTGCGCGGCCGTCTCCAGCGTCTCCACCATCACCCCCAGTGTCAGCAGCTCGTCGCGCATGTACGGCGCCGTGAAGCGGCCCTTCAGCCACGCCTCGCCCGGCGAGCGCCCGACCGCCAGGCCCCCGCAGCCGCGCGCCAGCTCCAGCGCGCGCCCGCGCCTGAACGCGACCTCCCGCGCCTCGCCCTCGAAGCCGAGAATCGCCAGGCAGCCCTCGCGATAGCCGCGCAGTTGCAGGTACGCCCGCCCCAGCCGCCCCTTCGCGCCGCCCGCGCCCGCCAGCGCCAGCGACATGCGCGTCTCCTGCTCGTCGGACAGGCGCGCCACGTCAGGCAGCACGTGCTCGCGCGCGAGCGTGCGCAGCGCCTGCGTGCCGGACGCGAAGTCCTCGAAGAACACGCCCTCGTAGATGCGCTCGCGCGGAGCCTCGCGTACGCGCAGCGCCAGCTCTGAGATCACGCCCAGCGTTCCCTCCGAGCCCACCAGCATCTGGCGCACGCTCGGTCCCGCCGCGCTCGCCGGCAGCGCCGCCAGCTCGATGTCCGTCGCCGGCGACGCCAGGCGCAGGCCCAGCACCATCTTCTCGATCGCGCCGTAGCCGCTGGAGGCCTGCCCCGCCGAGCGTGTCGCCGCGCAGCCGCCCAGCGACACGTACTCGTAGGACTGCGGGAAGTGCCCCAGCGTCAGCCCCCGCGCGCCCAGGTGGCGCTCGAGCGCCGGCGCCCTGATCCCCGCCTGCACCGTCACCGTCGCCGACTCGCCGTCCAGCCCCAGCACGCGGCCCATCCGGCCCATGTCGAGCGCCAGCACGCCGGCGTGCGCTCCGCGCAGCGGCGCCACGCCCCCCACCACGCTCGTGCCGCCGCCGAACGGCACCACCGCCAGCGAGCTGCTCGAGCACAGCGCCAGCAGCGCGCGCAGCTCCTCGTGTGAGGCCGGGTACACGACCGCGTCGGGCGCTCCCTCCGGCTCGCCCGCGCGCAGGCGCACCAGATCGGGATAGCCCTTGCCCGCCGCGTGCAGCACGCGCTCTGAGTGCGCGTCGCGGACGTGCTCGGCGCCCACGATCTCGCGCAGGCGCGCGAGCGTCGACTGCGACAGCTCGCTCGGCGGCAGGCGCACGTTCCCGAGCGCCACCGGCGGGCGCGGGCGCTCCGCCAGGCCCACCGTCTCGCGCAGGAACCCCAGCGCGTGCGCCGGCAGCACCCGCGGGTGGGCCGGGTCCCCCCAGCCCCACCAGCGCATCGCCGGGGTCGCGGGGCTCGCCGGCGGCTCAGCCACTGACTCGCTCGAGGCCGTCCAGCGCCTCCTCGAGCGTGGCGCCCGCGGCGCGGCGCACCAGCGGCGCCCCGAAGCGCGGCGCAACGCCCAGGACGGCCAGGCTGCGGCCCGGCCCGCGACGATCTGAGCCGCCCGCCATCTGCTGGCGCAGCTCGATCGTCACCTCCGTCCCCCCCGTGCTCGTCGGCGTCAGCCGCAGCTCCGTCTCGGCCGACCTCAGCACGCTCGCGAACGGCGTCCCGTCGATCCGCTGGATCCACGTGATCGTGCGCTGCGCCTCGTCGCGACGGACATCGAAGTCCGCGCGCACCAGTTTGCCCTTGCGCGTGCGCATCACCTCCGTGAACGCGTCCTCCTCTACGTCCTCCACACGCGTCACCCGCGGCCACCAGCGTGGCAGGTGATGCGGGTCGAGCAGCAGCTCCCACAGCTCCTGCGCAGGTGCTGCGATCGAGCGGCTGCGACGCGCGGTGGGCACCACCGCCAAGCTTAGTCAACCGGGGGTGGATGTCTTCTTCTTGCCGGGGGTGGATGCTTCTTTTTGCTCTGCCGTCTAACCATGGCTATACACCACGCGTCAGGAGTCGTACGAGAGCAGCGCGTGCACGTCGCGTCCGGCGAGCCGCTCGCGCCCGCCCAGGAAAGCAAGCTCGATCAGGAAGCCGCAGCCGACGACCTCGCCCCCAAGGCGCTCGACGAGCTCGCACAGCGTGGCGGCGGTGCCACCGGTGGCCAGCAGGTCGTCGTGGACGAGCACGCGCGTGCGGTGGCGCAGTGCATCGGTGTGCAGCTCCAGCATGCCGTTGCCGTACTCCAGCTCGTACGCCGCGCTGACCGTCTCGTAAGGCAGCTTGCCGGGCTTGCGCGCGAGCGCGAAGCCGGCGCCCAGCTCCAGCGCGAGCGCCGGCCCGAGCAGGAAGCCGCGCGCCTCGGCCGCGACGACGCACTCAACGCCCAGCGGCCGCGCGTACTCGGCCAAGCGCGACACGGCGTCGGCGAGCGCGCCCGCGTCGGCCATCAGCGGCGTGATGTCCTTGAAGCCGACGCCGGGCTTGGGGAAGTCGGGTATCTCGCGGATGAGCGAGCGCAGGTCGGCCGGCTGCCGTGGCTCGCCCGCGTGGGGCGCGCTCACCTGACGATCTTGCGCAAGTCGCGGATCAACAACAGGTGCTTCAGGTGCGTCGCCACCGCCGCGAGGTTCTCGAGCGCGTCGACCGCCTCTTTGCGCCGCTCGGGGTTGCGGGAGCGCAGGGCGGGCGCGAGGATCTGCTGCAGCAGGTTGGCCTCGCGGTCGGCGGAGGAGCGGAAGACCCTGAGGTTGCGCCCGCCGACGCCGTAGCGGGCGAGCTCGGCGACGGCGGCGATGATCTCCCGCTCGGTCTCGTCGAAGTAGCGCACGCCGCCGCGCATCTCGCCCTTGACGACGCCGTACTCTTCGAGCTCGCGCACGAGCTTGGCCTCGGCCTTCGTCTCCTCGAGCACCTCGTCCAGCGAGTACAGCGCACCGGTCGCCTGGCGCACGCTGACGCTCGGGCGCAACGCGCGCGCGCCCTCGCGCCCGACGCGGCCGGGCACGGGCGGCATGTCGGATCCCGCCCCCCCGCGCCCGGCGGCGAGCTCCTGGCGGATGACGCGCAGCGGCAGGAACTCGTCGCGCTGCATGCGCAGGATCGTGCGCAGGCGCGCCACGTCGCCCTGCGTGTACAGGCGATAGCCGCCGGGCGTGCGCCGCGGCGTCAGCAGCTTCTGGTCCTCGAGGTAGCGGATCTTGGAGATGGAGATGTCGGGGAACTCCTGCGCGAGCGCCTTGCACACGGCGCCGATGGTCAGCGACTTGTGACGCTTGGCCAGCTCCGCGGGCTCGCCCGGACCCTGCCGAGCGAGATCGAGCTCGACCGGGGTGGGCGGGCTTCCATCTCTGGGGGTCGCGTGCACGGCCATCAGCGCGCGTGGAAGGTGAGCTTGTACTTGCCGATCTGCACCTCGTCGCCCTCCTCCAGCCGGTGGGACTCGATCCGCGAGCGGTTGACGTACGTGCCGTTGAGCGAGCCGCAGTCGTCCAGGTACCAGTTCTCGCCGCGGCGGATCAGCAGCGCGTGGTCGCGCGAGACGGTGACGTCGTCGAGGAACACCTCGCATTCGGGGCGCCGGCCGATGCTCATGCGCTCGCCCTCGATCGGGAAGCTCTCGCCCTCGCGCCCACCGCCCGCGCGGATGACGAGCGCCGGCCCGTGCCCGGTGCCGGCGCCGATCTCGACGGGGACGAGCTCGCCGGTCTCGTCGTCGATTCGGTACGTGGCCGTCACCGGATCCCCCGCCGCCCCGCCCGCGCTCTCGGCGCGCGCGAGCAGCGCGCCGCAGCGCTGGCAGTAGTTGGCGCCCTCGTCGTTGACGAAACCGCACTCGGTGCAGTGCAGGGCCATCGCCGCCCTACTGCTGGCGGTTGGCGAGGATGTCAGTCAGTCTCTGCACGTCGTCGCCGGTGATGGCGATCTCGCCGTCCTCGTGCTGGTGGCGCAGGCGGTTTACGAGCTCGGCTCGCAGGATGTCGATCTTGCCGTGCAGGATCCTGCGCTTGTAGGAGATCTCCGTCTCCTCCTCGGTCAGCTGGCGGATGACGTCTTTCAGTTCGACATCCGTCAACGAGCCAAGGTCGGGGAACGTCTCGTCCATGTGGGCTGTCTCCTCTCGCGGACTCACGCCGACCGGGGCCGGGTGCGGACACGCCGGCGCGGCCGGCCACGGGCGCCAGTATAGCCCAAAAGGTCAGGCTGAGCTTGAGACTATGGGAGCGGTCGGTCGCGCGGGCGATCGGACGCCACGGCGTGCGCCTGACCGCGCAGCTGGCGCAGCCCCGCGCGCACGTACAGCGCGGTGGCGGTGAGCGCGAGCGCGAGCCCCACGTACAGCAGCACTTCGGCGAAGGCGTGCAGGCCGGCCATGGCGAAGAAGAACGACCCCATCACGGGCGCGACCGCCAGGCGTCCGGGCCAGTTGATGCGCAGCTCGACGCCGCGGGCGATGCCGTAGCGCCCGACGGCGAGCATCGCCAGCTCGCGTGCGGCGAGCACAGCGAGCGCCCAGCGCGCCAGCAGGTGGAAGTCCCACGCGACGACCACGCCGGAGACGACCAGCAGGCGGTCGGTGACGGGATCCATGAGCGCCCCCAGGCGGCTGTACTGGCCGCTTAGGCGCGCGGCGATGCCGTCGGCGTAGTCGCCCCAGCCGATGACCGCGAACAGCGTCGCCTGCGCGGCGCCGGCGCCGCTGGAGCTGGACAGCGCGACGATCAGGAAGGCGGGGATCAGCGCCAGGCGCGCGAAGCCGATGGCGTTGGGCAGCGTCCACGGGCGCAGCGGCTGGCCGGCCTGCGTCTGTGCTGGGGGCGGCCCGGAGCGGTCGAGCCCGAACAGGCGCCGCACCGTCAGGTGCGGCGGCGAGCGCCTCAGGGGAGGCTCTGCCACAGCTCGTCCACCGCCGCCAGCAGCTGCTCGGGCTCACCCGCCAAAGGCAGCCCGGGGGCCTGCACGCGGCCGCGGCGCAGCTGCACCTCGATCTCGCCCGACTCCAGCGAGCGCCGGCCGACGGTCAGCCGCAGTGGGCAGCCGAGCAGCTCGGCGTCGGCGAACTTCTCGCCGGGGCCGAGGTCGCGGTCGTCGTAGAGGACCTCCACCCCGCCCTCGCCGAGCGTGGCGTAGAGCGCGTCGGCGGCGTCGCGCTCGGGCGTGCCGGGCTTGCCGAGCGCGACGAGGTGCACGGCGAACGGCGCGAGCGCGCGCGGCCAGGAGATGCCGTGCTCGTCGGCGAACTGCTCGACGGCGGCGGCGACGATGCGCGCCGGGCCGATGCCGTAGCAGGCCATCCACACCGGCTGCTCGGCGCCCGCGTCATCCAGGAAGCGCGCGCCGAGCGCGTCGGAGTAGCGGGTGCCGAGCTTGAAGATGTTGGCGATCTCGATCGCCGGCTCGACGCTCAGGCGTTCGCCGCCCCTGGCGTACTCGCCGTTGACGTGCTCGACCTGCGGATCGTCCAGCGCGACCTCGGCGTTGGCGGCGTAGCCCGCTCCGAGCACTATCTGGTCCTCGCCGGCGGCGCACGGCGCCATGTACTCGTGCGCGCCGACGCCACCCATCATGCCGACGTCCCCCTGGACCCTGTAGAAGCGCAGCCCGGTGCGCGCCATCATGCGGTCGTACGCGCCGACGTGCAGCTCGTAGCTCTGCTCCATGGCGGCGGGGTCGCGGTCGAAGCTGTAGGCGTCCTTCATCACGAACTCGCGCGTGCGCAGCACCCCGGCGCGGGGCCTGGGCTCGTCGCGCTCCTTGACCTGGAAGTGGTAGAGGATCAGCGGCAGGTCGCGGTAGGAGCGCACGATCTGCGCGACGTGGGTGGTGACGGCCTCCTCGTGGGTCATGGCGAGCACCAGCTCCGAGCCCTTGCGGTCGTTGAGCTTGAACAGCTCCTCGATGTCGATGCGCCCGGTCTTGCGCCACGGCTCGGCCGGCTGCAGCACGGGCATCAGCATCTCCTGGGCGCCGATGGCGTCCATCTCCTCGCGGATGATCGCGACCACGCGCTGGTGCACGCGCCAGCCGGCCGGCAGCCAGGTCCACATCCCCGCGCCCAGCTGCCTGATCAGGCCGGCCCTGACCATCAGCTTGTGCGAGAGCGCCTCCGCGTCGGCCGGCGGCTGCTTCTCGGTGGGCAGGAGGTACTCGGAGAGACGGGGCATGAGGATGGCAGAGCCTAATCCATCCCCATGCCCGCACCTCGCCGTTACGCTTCGAACCCGTACGCCTCGGCCTGGATGGCGACCGTCTTGACGAGGTTGCCGAGCGCGATGTTGATGTCGTACAGGTGCAGGCCCCAGTCCGGCCCGAGCGATTCCCGCACGTATTCGTCAGGGTCGACGGGCGTGCCGACGGGGTTGACCTGCAGCCAGCTGGCGCCGTTTTCTTTGTGGCATTGCGCGGTGTACTCGCCGGGCGAGGCCACCCACGGCTCCGAGCCGGTGGGCGTGGGCGTGTACAGCCCGAGCACGCCGGGGAAGGGGGTGGTGGACGCGTACGGCAGCAGCGGGCCGGCGGCGCCGGTCTGGGTGAGCAGCGTGGGGTTCACGCACACGACTTCTGAGCCGGGGGGCGCCGAGCTGCTCAGCAGCGGGCTGTCCGGCCGACCGAAGAACGAGCCTTCGGGCGGTTCCTTTAGGAACGTGGAGTAGGCGATCACGCAGTGCGTCTGCACGGCGGCCTGGCAGACGGGGATGTTCTGGAAGTCGCCGCCGACGAGCTGGCCTTCGGGCACGAGCACGTTGCCGCCCATGAGCACGGCGGACACGAGCAGCGCGCGCTCGGCTGGGTTGGGGTCGATCTGTTCTTTGAGCAGCTGGATCAGCATCAGCGAGCCCTGGGAGTGCCCGATCAGCACCACGCCCTTGCCCTTGTCGTACCTGGTGAGGAATTCGTCCCACGCGGAGAGCACGCCGACGTACGCCTTGATCGACGCTTCCGGCGTGACGGCGCCGGGTTCGTTGATCGCCTTCAACGTCAGCTGCGGGTACATGGGCGCGTACACCTTGCAGTCCTGTGAGAAGCGCGATGCCTGGTCGATCGCGATCTGCGTCTCGGTGGGTTCGATTTCGAGGTTGGCGTTGGTGGTGACCTGTTCGCTGACGGTGGGGTACACGTAGAAGCAGTTGACCGGCGGGTTGCCTGCCTTCCTGGCCTTTTCGACGCTGGTGGCGCCGTCGGTCTGCACGACTGTCGTCGTCTCCGGGGCGGTGCACGGGTCGTTGGCACGCCCCGGCTTGCACAGCCAGACGGTCTTTTCGGCCTTCGTGGCGAACGCCGGGCCAGCAGCCAGCGCCATCACGACGAGCGCCGCCAGACCTACGACGGCCAGCAGCCGCGCGCGTCCCCCGAGCGCACGGCGGTGCGCGGATCCAGATCCTTGTCGCATCCCTCTCTCCTCCTGCTCGTGCGGCCCCGCCCAGCGGCGCTTGCCGCGTTCTCGCGGATTTTAGCCATTTCTGGAAGAAAGTCGCAAACCACTACTGCTCGTGCGCGCCGAGCAGCGCCGCCTCGACCTGGCGCAGACGCGCGGTGTCGCCGCGGATGCCGACGATCGCGTCGTTGTACAGGAACGCCTCGCCCAGACGCACGATCGCGTAGGCGAGAGCTTCCACGGGGATCGGCGCGACGAAGCGGCCGGCGTGCACCTCGGCGTCGATCAGGCGCTCGACGCACGCGACCACCCGCGGCTGCACGAGCCCGCCGCTGCTCGTGAGGATGCGCAGCGCCCGCTCCTGCTCCTGGGCGAGCAGCGCGCGCATGCCGGGGCTGGCGGCGATCTCGCGGTTGAAGCGGTCGCACGTGTCGAGCAGCGCGAGCGCTCCGCCGCCGCCGACCTGGGCGCGGATCGCCGTCATGCGCCGCTCACCGAGCGTGCCCAGCAGCTCGCCCAGCAGCAGCTCGCGCGTCTGGAACCAGCGGTGCATGGTCGCGCGCGCCAGGCCGAGCTCGCGCGCGATCGCCTGCACGTCGACGCGCTCACCCGCGAGGAAGCGCTCGGTGGCCAGCGCGAGTGCCGCCTCGCGCGTGGAGGCGGCTGGGCGCCCGGGACGTCGGGCGGCGACTCCGGTCATCGACACAGCCTAATCCGGGACGGCCGCAGCTCCCAATCCGCGACGGCCACCTTTCCCAATCCGCGACGGCCGCCTTTGATAGAACAGCGAGGACCGTCCGAACTTCGACGTGCAACCCGACAAGGAGCCCCCGACATGGCCTACTCCGTTCCGCCGCTCCCCTACGCCTACGATGCGCTCGAGCCGCACATCGACAAGGCGACGATGGAATTCCACCACGACAAGCACCACCAGGCTTACGTGGACAAAGTCAACGCCGCGCTCGAGGGCACCGCGCTCTCCGACGCGCCGATCGAGGACGTGCTCAAGGATCTCTCCCAGGTGCCGGACGCCAAGCGCGCGGCGGTCAAAAACAACGGCGGCGGCCACTACAACCACACGCTGTTCTGGGAGAGCATGAGCCCGGACGGCGGCGGCGAGCCCAGCGGCGAGCTGGCGAGCGCGATCGACGCGACGTTCGGCTCGTTCGCGGACTTCCAGGCGAAACTGAAGGACGCGGGCGTCAACCAGTTCGGCTCCGGCTGGTCGTGGCTCGTGCACGACGGCTCCGGCCTGGCGATCGTTCCCAGCGCCAACCAGGACAGCCCGCTCTCCAGCGGGCAGACGCCGCTGTTGGGCGTCGACGTGTGGGAGCACTCCTACTACCTGAAGTACCAGAACCGCCGCCCCGACTACATCGACGCATGGTGGAACGTGGTCGACTGGTCGAAGATCGCCGAGCGGTTCGCCGCGGCGTCCTGATCGCCGTTCCCCTCGCGCATGCGCGAGGGGCCGAGGGGCGCATGCGCCCCTCGGGGACCCGCCGCATGCGGCGGGTCCCGGCAGGCCGCATGCGGCCTGCCGCCAGGCGGCGCATGCGCCGCCCGGCTCCCACTCAGTTCAGCTGCGGCTGAACCGCCGCCCCGCGACCGGCGAGACGGCCTCGTCGAGCGCAGCGGCGGGCGTGAGCATCGACTCCAGCACGGCGCCGGCGCTGGCGTCCTCGTGCGCGGCGGCGGCTTCCAGCATCGCTATCCGCTCGGGCGTCATGGCGGTGTCGTCCTCGTTCTCGGCCAGCCACGCGCGCGCCTCGGCGGCGGCGGCCTCGTCGCGCTGGACGGTCCTGCCGGCGGCGTAGTAGCGGTCGATCTCCTTGAACAGCTCGTCGACGAGCTGCTCGGTGGGGACCTTCTTCAAGGGCTCGCCCTTGGAGTAGATCATGCCCATGTCTTTGGCGCCGGTGATGCCGAAGTCGGCGTGGCGCGCCTCGCCGATGCCGTTGACCGCGCACCCGAGCACTGACACCTCGATCGCGTCCTCGTAGTCTTCCAGGCGGCGCTCGACCTCGGCGACGACGGAGTCCATGTCGAACTGCAGGCGCCCGCAGGTGGGGCACGCGATCAGGTCGGGGCCGCGCTCGCGCAGCTTCAGCGCCTTGAGGATCTCCCACGCGACCTTGACCTCCTCCTCGGCGTGGAAGGTGGACAGCGAGATGCGGATCGTGTCGCCGATGCCGTCGGCGAGCAGCGTGCCCAGGCCGACGGCCGACTTGAGCGAGCCCGACCACTTGGTGCCCGCCTCGGTGACGCCCAGGTGCAGCGGGTAGGGGATCTTCTCCGCGAGCATGCGGTTGGAGGCGATCGTGTTCGGCACGGAGGTCGACTTCATCGAGACCTTGAAGTTGTCGAAGTCGAGGCTCTCCATCAGCTCGACCGTCTCGAGCGCGGCCGTGACGAGCGCCTCGACGGGGTTGTCGTACTCGAGCTGGCGCAGGTGCTTGGGCAGCGAGCCGGAGTTGACGCCCACGCGCAGCGGCGTGCCGCGCTGCTTGGCCAGCGCGATCACCTCCGCGACCTTCTCCGGGCCGCCGATGTTGCCGGGGTTCAGGCGCACGCAGTGCGCGCCCGCTTCGATCGCCTTCAGCGCGAGCGTGTGGTTGAAGTGGATGTCGGCGATGATCGGGATCGGCGACTGGGCGACGATCGTCTTGAGCGCCTCGGCGTCCTGCTCGCGCGGCACCGCCACGCGCACGATGTCCGCGCCGGCGTCGGCGACGGTACGGATCTGGTCCATCGTCGCCTGCAGGTTGGCGGTCTCGGTCTTGGTCATCGTCTGCACCGCGACCGGCGCGCCGCCGCCCACGGGAACGGCGCCGACGTGGATCTGCCGCTTGGAGGCCATAGGCTGATTCTACGATGCCCGACGTCTACGCCACCGCACGCGGACCGTTGGCGCACCTGGCGGCGCCGCTGGCGAGCCGCGCCCGCGCCCGCCGCCACGAGCGCTTCTTCGCGCTGACCCAGCTCGCGCCGGGGGCGCGCGTGCTGGACGTGGGCTGCGGCAGCCTTGGCCTACGAGCACTCGAGCCCGACCTGGACATCACCGGCGTGGACGTGCTCGCGGCGCCCGGGTATCCGGGGCCGTTCGTACGCGCGGACCCCGCCGACGGTCTCCCCTTCGCGAACCGCTCTTTCGATCTCGTCTACTGCTCGAGCGTGATCGAGCACGTGGCGCCGGCGCGCCGCGCGGCGTTCGCCGCGGAGCTGCGCCGCGTAGGACGCGGCTGGTTCGTGCAGACCCCCGCGCGCTCGTTCCCGATCGAGCCGCACTCGCTGCTGCCGGGCGCCCATTGGCTCCCCGCGCGCCTGCGCAGGGCCTACTGGCGCCTGGGCGCGACCGGCGGCTGGGAAGAGATCTCGCTGCTCAGCCGCGCGCAGATGGAGTCGCTGTTCGGCCCCGCGCACGCCGAGCGCGTCGGTGGGCTGGTCAAGAGCTGGGTGTGCGTCAGCCCGCCAGGCGGCTGATGTCGTTGCTGATGCCGTTGATCACGAGGAACACCAGCAGCACGATGCCGACCGAGCTGTAGCGGTACATCGCGATCAGCGACACGCGCTTGCCGCGCAGCCTCTCGGCGAGCGACCACACGACATGCCCGCCGTCCAGCGGCAGGAACGGGAACAGGTTGATGACGGCCAGGATCAGCGACAGGAAGCCGAGGAACACCAGCCCGAAGCCGGCGCCGGCGGCGACGCTTTCGTGCGCGTCCTGGGTGATGCCGACGATGCTCGACACCTGCTTGCGCGCCTTGGAGCTGGTCAGCGCGTGGTAGAAGCCCGTGAGCGTGCCGGTCGTCACGTGCCACATCTCGCTCAGCGACGCGCCGGCGGCGCTGAGGACGCCGAACGGTTTGGTGGCAGGGGCGAAGTCGAAGCCGACGAGCATGCGTTTCGCTTGTGCGTTGTAGCGGGGGTAGATCGACAGCGTCAGCTCGCGGCCAGCGCGACGCACGGTCAGGCGCACGGGTGTGCTCGCGCTGCAGCCGTTGACGGGCGCGCCGGCGCAGCTGTGGGCGGAGATGCGCGCCACGGCCTGCGCGACGCTCGCCGGCTTGCCTTCGACCGCCACGATCTGATCGCCCTTGTGCAGCACGCCCGCGGCGGGCTCCTTCGGCAGCACTTCCTGCACGGACGTGGTCGCGACGAGCGTCTGCACCGACGGGTCGAGGTTGCCGAGCGCGATCGCGCCGTTGAGGCTGCCCGTGAACAGCACCGCCCAGAACAGCACGAACGCGATCGCGATGTTCACGCCGGGGCCGGCGAGGATCACCACGATCCGCTTCCACGGCGCCTGGTTGTAGTACGCGCGCCTCGCCACCTCCGGCTCGAGCCCGTCGATCTCTTCGGGGCTCATGCCCGTGATCTTCACGTAGCCGCCCGCGGGGATCGCGCCGATCGCGTACTCGGTCTCGCCGCGGCGCACGCGAAACAGGGTCGGCGGGAAGAACAGCGAGAAGCGCTCCACGCGCATGCCCACGGCCTTTGCGACGAGGAAGTGCCCGAACTCGTGCAGCACGATCAGCAGCACGATGCCGAAGATCGTCAACAGCCAACTAGCGGTCTCACTCACCGTCCCAGTGTGGCACGCGCCCGTTCGTCTTCCGGAGGTTGCCGGATGGCTGACAGCGCAGGCCGCTTCCGGCGCTCAGACGAGCCCCGCGACCGCATCCCCGGCGACTGCGCGCGCCTGCCGATCGGCCTCGTACAAGGACTCGAACGAGAGCACCGGCTCGCTGGCGAGCTCCGACAGCGTCCTTTCGATCACCTCAGGGATCTCCACGAAGCGCAGCCGACCCTCCAGGAAGGCGTGCACGGCGATCTCGTTGGCGGCGTTGAGCACGCACGGCGCCGTGCCCCCATCGCGCGCCGCCTCGCCCGCCAGGCGCAGGCATGGGAAGGCGTCCAGGTCGACCGCCTCGAAGCTCAGCTCGCCGACAGCCGCGAGGTCCAGCGGGGCGATCGGCAGCCGCACGCTTTCGCCCCCGTGCAGCGCGTAGGAGATGGCGATGCGCATGTCCGGCGGACCCATGTGTGCGAGCATCGCGCCGTCGGCCAGCTGCACGATCCCGTGCACGAGCGACTGCGGGTGCACGACCACGTCGATCCGCTCGTACGGCGTTCCGAACAGGTGGTGGGCCTCCATCAGCTCCAGGCCCTTGTTCATCAGCGTCGCGGAGTCGATCGTGATCTTGCCGCCCATCGCCCACGTCGGGTGGGCGAGCGCCTCGCTGACGGTCACGTCGCCGAGCTGCTCGCGCGTGCGCCCGCGGAACGGGCCGCCGCTGGCGGTGATCGTCAGGCGCTGCACCGCGCCCGGCGGCTGCCCGGCGATCAGCTGGTGCAGCGCCGTGTGCTCGGAGTCGACCGGCACGATCCGCGCGCCGGTGGCCTCTGCCAGCGCCGTCACGAGCTCGCCGCCGACCACCAGCGACTCCTTGTTGGCGAGCGCCAGGTCGATGCCCTCGCCGAGCGTCGCCACCGTCGGGCCGAGGCCGACGGAGCCGACGAGCGCGTTCAGCACGACGTCGGCGCCGGACTCGACCACCAGCTTCACCAGGCCCTCCGCGCCCGCGAGCACCTGCCCGTCCGTCCATGCCTCCGCGGCGCGCGCGGCGGCGTGCTCGTCACCGAGCGCGATGCGGCTGACGCCGTAGCCGCGCGCCTGCTCGATCAGCGCCTCCCACGAGCCGCCGGCGGACAGGCCCACGAGCTCGAGCTCCTCGCTGCGCGAGCACACGTCGAGCGCCTGCGTGCCGATCGAGCCGGTCGAGCCGAGTATCAGCAGGCGCTTAGCCGTCGCCATCGTCCATCCCGCATCGACACGCAGCCGAGCATAGCGCCGTGTACCATCCCTGCTCGGGGAAATGCATCGCTGCTTTGAGGGGGAAGCGCGGCGTCGGCACGCAGGTGTCGCGCCCCAAGCTGGGGGCCCTCGGAGGGTTATTGGGTGCTCGAGGCCGGTGGGGCCTCGAGCGATGACAAATAGGAGAGGCACATGACTGGAAGGATTCCTAAGCACACGGCGCGGCTCGCCGCGGCGCTGTTCGCCGCGAGCGCTCTCGCGGCCGTCACCGCCGGATCGGCGAGCGCGGCGCTGATCTACGACAACATCCCCGCACCGCTCCCCGCGGGCATGAACTCGTGGCCTTTCCAGGCCGAGCAGACATCGCAGTTCGGGGGCCTGCTGCGCTTCGAAGGCGAAGCCCGCAAGAACCCGACGGTGACGGTGGGCATGAGCAGCTGGGCATGTCAGCAGGGAACCTGGCAATCCGGGTGCGTGAGCGCGCCGGGTGCGACGTTCCCCGAGGAAGTCACGCTGAGCATCTACGAAGCCGGACCTGGAGGCGAACCGAAGCTGCCGGCCCTCAAGAGCGTGACACTGCCGTTCCAGATGCCCTACCGGCCGTCCGCGAGCGCCAAGAAATGCAAGGGTGAAAACGCGGGCAACTGGTACCACAGGGCAACGGCGAACGTGCCGTTTGAATGCTTCAACGAGAAGGCGTTCAAGATCACGTTCCGCGATGTCGAAGTGACGCTCCCCCAGGAAGCGATCATCGGCGTCGCCTACGACACGAGCCAGTACGGGCCCAACCCGAAGGGCACCCTGGCTTGCGAGAGCGAAGCGGCGGGGTGTCCGTACGACGCTCTGAATGTCGCCGTGCGCGGGTCGTGGGAACTCGACACCGCGCCCACCGTGGGTCACGACCCGCTGCCCGGCGACGTCTACCTCGACTCGACCGGAGCCGGCAACTACTGCGAAAACGCGAGTGCCGTCGGCACCTTCGCGATCTCGCAGAACTGCTGGACGGGAGAACAGCCGGCGATCGAGGTGAAGGCCAGCAAGAAGTAGCGCGGCCGGGCCAGGGGCGCGCAGCACGCCTCGGCTCCACAGCCGTCCAGAAGACGAACGCCTCGCCCAACGGCGAGGCGTTCGTCGTTCCGGGTGCTCGCCCGGAACGGGCGCTTGCCCGGAGCGCTAATGCACGTACGCCGACCAGATGTAGTAGCTGACCACCGCCGTGAACAGCACCGCGTCGAGTCGGTCGAGCGCGCCGCCGTGGGCGCCGAACAGGCCACCGGAGTCCTTCGTGCCGGCCTCGCGCTTGACGAACGACTCGAACAGGTCCCCGATCGGCGCCACCAGCGCGACCCCCAGGCCGAGCACGAGCGCGTGCGTGCCCGGCAGCCATTCCTGGTAGCGCCCGGCGATCCACACCCCGAGCACCGCGAACAGCATCCCGATGAGCAGCCCCTCGACCGTCTTGTTCGGAGAGATGCCCGGCGCCAGCGGGCGCTGTCCGAACGTCCGCCCGCCGAGGTAGGCGCCCGTGTCGCCCACGAACGTGCCGACGGCGATGTCGATCACGATGCCCAGCCCGTGGGGAAGCCCGCGCAGCAGCACCGCGTGGGCGAGCGCGAAGCCGATCCAGTAGATCCCCAGCAGCGTCACCGCGATCCCCCCGACCGACGGCCGCGGGGCCAGCAGGGTCAGGCCGAACACCAGCGGCAGGGCGGCCACCGCCACCAGCAGGATCTGGAACTGGTCGCCGTACAGCGCCGCCGTGAGCAGGCCCGCGAGCGCGATGAAGCCAGCCAGGCGCGCGGGCCGCGCGCGCTCGTACATCGAGTACAGCTCGTGCAGGCACACGACCCCCAGCACGAGCATGCCAAGCGCGAACACGAGGCCGCCTTCGATCACCAGGAACAGCGCCACCGCGACCGCGGGGACCGCCGCGATCACACGCGCGCCGAGCTCCGAGCGCGGCTCGCCGTCACGGCGCCGGCGG
This sequence comes from Solirubrobacteraceae bacterium, assembly GCA_035484215.1. Taxonomy (GTDB): domain Bacteria; phylum Actinomycetota; class Thermoleophilia; order Solirubrobacterales; family Solirubrobacteraceae; genus Palsa-744. The sequence goes on from DATHPE010000016.1 coordinate 70,218, forward strand.
CGCGCTCGACGGGTGCGCGAGCCGCCGGCCCGCCGGCGCGCGGAGGAATCCGGGCGAGGCGGCCGCGGCGTGGGCGTGCCGTGCGGCGTGTGCGGCCCGGTTGCCATCAGCAGCCTGTCAGCGCCCGCCGAACCGGCGCCGGCGCTCGGCGTACTCCGCCAGCGACTGCTCGAGCGCCTCGCGTGTGAAGTCCGGCCACAGCTCCTCGCGGAAGACAAGCTCCGAGTACGCCGACTGCCACAGCAGGTAGTTGGACAGGCGCCGCTCGCCGCTCGTGCGGATGATCAGGTCGGGGTCGTGCATCTCCGGCGCGTACAGGCACGCCCGGAACTCCTCTTCGGTGCTCCCACTGAAGCGGCGCGCCGCATCCAGGATCTCCGCTCGACCGCCGTAGTTGAACGCCACGAACATCGTGATGCGAGTGTTGGCGCGCGTGAGCTCTTCCGCCCATTGCATCCGCTCGGTCAGACGCTCGCCGACACCCTCGCGACGGCCGATGAAGCGCATGCGCACGCCTTCGTCGTGCAGCTCGGGCGTCTCGCCGACGATCCGCTGGTGGAACATCTCCATCAGGCCCTGAACCTCCTCGGGCGGGCGCGACCAGTTCTCGGTGGAGAACGAGTACACGGTGAACTCCTCGATCCCCAGATCGGCGGCGTCGCGCAGGCGCGCCTTGACCGTGTCCGCGCCGGCGCTGTGACCGTCGTTGACGGGCAGGCCGCGCGCGCGCGCCCAGCGCCCATTGCCGTCGGTGATGATCGCCACGTAGCGCGCCGACACGGGTTCCCCGGCGGCGGCCATCAGACTGCGAGGATCTCCTCTTCCTTGGCCTTGAGCACGCTGTCGAGGTCGCCGATGCGATTGTCGGTCAGCTTCTGCAGCTCGACCTCCGCGCGGTGCTCGTCGTCGGAGGACGCTTCGCCCTCGGCCTTCAGCTCGCGCAGGTGCTGCATCGTGTCGCGGCGCACGTTGCGCACCGCCACGCGCCCCTCCTCGGCGAGATTGCGCAGGATCTTCACCAGCTCGCGGCGGCGCTCTTCGGTCAGCTCGGGCACCACCAGGCGCACGATGTTGCCGTCGTTGGACGGCGTCAGGCCGATGTCGGACTCGTTGATCGCCTTCTCGATCGCCTTCATCGAGGATTTGTCATACGGCTGCACCGTCAGCAGGCGCGCTTCCGGCGCGGAGATCGTCGACAGCTGGTTCAGCGGCGTCATCGCCCCGTAGTAGTCGACCACCACGCGGTCCAGCAGCGACGGGCTGGCGCGCCCGGTGCGCACGGTCGAGAACTCGTGCGTGGAGGCTTCGACCGACTTGCTCATACGCTCGCCGGCATCCTGCAGCAGTTCGTCGATCAGGTTCTCAGCTGCCATCGCCCTCTCCTCCGCCTGTCGTCACGAGCGTGCCCACACGCGCGCCCGAGATTATCCGTGTGAGATTGCTGTCGTCCTCCATGTTGAACACGTTCAGCGGCATGCCGTTCTCCATGCACAGCGCCAGCGCCGTCGAGTCCATCACGCGCAGCCGGCGCTCGAGCGCCTCCATGTGCGTGATCTCCGGGATGAACTCCGCGCTCGGGTCGAGCGCAGGATCGGCGCTGTAGACGCCCTCGACACCGTTCTTCGCCATCAGGATGATCTCCGCGTGCATCTCCGCCGCGCGCAGCGCCGCCGCGGTGTCGGTCGTGAAGAACGGGTTGCCGGTGCCCGCCGCGAAGATCACCACGCGGCCCTTCTCCAGATGGCGCATCGCGCGCCTGCGGATGTACGGCTCGGCGACCTCGGAGATGCTCAGCGCCGACTGCACGCGCGTGTTCGTGCCGATCTTCTCCAGCGCGTCCTGCAGCGGCAGCGCGTTGAGCACCGTCGCGATCATGCCCATGTAGTCGGCGGTCGAGCGGTCCATCCCCGCCGCCGCGCCCGTCATGCCGCGGTAGATGTTCCCCGCGCCCACCACGATCGCCACCTCCACGCCCTGATCGCGCACCGCCGCGACCTGGCGCGCGACCGCCACCACGCGATCGGGGTCGGTGCCGTAATCCAGCTCGCCCATCAGCGCCTCGCCGGAGAGCTTCAACAGGATGCGTTTGAAGGCAGGGGCCACGGGCCGGAGCCTATCCGCTCACCACGCGCACCAGGAGGCCGTTGACTACTGGCCTATCGCAAAACGCGCGAAGCGGCGAATGACGACGTTCTCGCCGGTCGTCGCGGTGAGCTCGTCGCGCAGCTGCTGCACGGTCTTGCCGTCGAACTTCGGGTTGTGCATCTCCTGCTCGAGCAGCACGATCGTCGCGAGCCACGAGTCGAGCTTGCCCGAGACGATTTTCTCGCGCACGTTCTCCGGCTTATCCGCCGCCTCCTGCTCGTAGATGCGCGCCTCGGCGTCGCGCTGGTCCTGGGGGACGTCCTCGCGGCTGACGTACTTCACGGTCGGCGTGGCGGCGATCTGTATCGCGACCTCGTGCGCGAAGCTCACGAAGTCGTCGTTCTTGGCCACGAAGTCGGTGTTGCAGTCGACCTCGATCAGCACGCCCACCTTCGAGCCCGCGTGCACGTACGCCTGCACCGTGCCCTCCGTGGCCGCGCGCTCGCCCAGGTCCTGGATTTTCTTGCCCTGCTTCACGCGCAGGATCTCGATCGCCTTCTCGATGTCTCCCTGCGCCTCCGTCAACGCCTTCTTGCAGTCCATCATCCCCGCGCCGGTGCGCTCGCGCAGGGCCTTCACGTCTTTCGCGCCGATCTCCACCGTGCTCATGATGCGCTTGCCTCCGTCTTCGGCTCCTCGCTGTTCTCGGGTGAGCCCCCCGGCGTCTCCGGCTCGGGCGGCTCCGCCTGCGCCTCGGGCTCGGCCGGCTCCGCGGCGGCGTCGGGCTGTGCGCTGTCCAGCTCCTGGACGGGCGCGTTGGCCACCACCTCAGCGTGCACCGCGTCCTCGCCCCGCGCGCTTGGATCGGGCTCCGGCGTGGGCGGACGCAACTCCGAGTCGGCCTGGGCCTCAGCCTCGGCGTGCACCGCGTCCTCCCCCTGCGGGGACGATGCGCCCTGTGCCTGCGCTGGTGGCGCCCCGGCCGGTGCGGGCGCGGCGGGCTGTGCTGCCGCAGCGGGTTGCGCCTGGGCCGGTGCGGGTGCAGCCTGCGCTGGTGCTGCCGCCGCGGGCTGGGCCGGCGTCGCCGGCTGAGCCGCGGGCGTCGCTGCTGGCTCTGGCGGCGCCTGCGCGGCTGCCGCCGCGGCGCGGGCTGCCGCCTCGCGCTCGGCTGCCTCTTTCTTGGCCTGCTCCTCCGCCTCGCGCTTGGCCTGCTCCTCCGCTTCGCGCTTGGCGCGCGCTTCGGCCTCGGCTTTGGCGCGTTCCTCTGCTTCCTGGCGCGCTTTTTCCTCCTGCGCGCGGAACACGCCGTGACCCTCGGAGACGACCTGGCCGATCGCCTGCGTGATCAGCGCACACGAGCGGATCGCGTCGTCGTTGCCGGGGATCACGAAATCGATGCCGTCGGGGTCGCAGTTGGTGTCGACCAGGCCGATGATCGGGATGCGCAGGCGGCGAGCCTCTTTGACCGCGATCTCCTCCGTCTTCAGGTCGATCACGAACATCGCGTCGGGCACGCGCTGCATGTTCTTGACGCCGCCGAGGTTCGCCCGCAGCTTCACCAGATCGGCCTGCGCGGCCATCCGCTCACGCGTCGGCAACAGCTCCAGCTGGCCCTCCGCCTCGAAGCGTTCGAGGTCGTGCAGGCGGCGGATGCGCTGGTTGATGGTCTGGAAGTTCGTCAGCAGGCCACCCAGCCAGCGGTGGTTGACGTAGGGCATGTCGGCCGCCTCGGCGACGTCCTTGATCGTGTCGCGCGCCTGCTTCTTGGTGCCGACGAACAGCACCGTGCCGCCGCGATGAGCGAGCGCGTCGGCGAAGTCTTGCGCCTGCTTGAGCAGAACCTGCGTCTTGAGCAGGTCGATGATGTAGATGCCGCCGCGCTCGCCAAATATGAAGCGGCGCATCTTCGGGTTCCAGCGACGCGTCTGATGGCCGAAATGGACTCCGGCCTCCAGCAGCTCCGCAATGCCTACTTCAGCCACGGGCTACTCCCTTGTCGTGATGCGTTTGGTTGCCGCGCGGACGGAGCGGACCCAGAGCTCACTTCGCTCCGGGCAGGGCCGCGATCCGTTGTCACACGGGTCGAGTTCTCAGATTTGAGACTCAGGATACCCGTTCGGCGCGCTCCAGCGCGGCCCGCAGGTCGGCGGGCAGCGGCGAGCTGACATCCACGCGCTCGCCCGTCAGCGGGTGGTCGAACGCCAGCCGGGTCGCGTGCAGGAACTGGCGCTCGAGCCCCAGCAGCCCGGCGGCGCCGTACTCGGGGTCGCCGCACACCGGATGGCCGATCGCCTGCAGGTGCACGCGAATCTGGTGCGTGCGGCCGGTCTCCAGGCGCAGGCGCAGCAGCGACGTGTCCGCGAGCGCGCGCTCGAGCGTGAAGTGGGTGCGCGCCTCCCGCTGCCCGGCGCCGCCGACCGCCATGCGCGTGCGCACGCGCGGGTCGCGCCCGATCGGCGCCTCGATCGTGCCCGAGCGCGCCGGCGGGCGACCCTCGACCAAGGCCAGGTACTCGCGTTCGATCAGCCGCTTCGCCAGCGCCGCCTGCAGTCGGCGCAGGGCCTCGTCCGTGCGCGCGACCACCAGCAGCCCCGAGGTGTCGCGATCGAGGCGGTGCACGATCCCCCGGCGCTCGGCCTGCGCGGCGTCGCCGTCGCCGGCGTCTTCCTCGCCGCCCTCGGCCTCGCCGGCATCGTCCTCGCCTTCCAGCAGCGGCGCGAGCAGCTGCGCGAGCGTGTCCTCGCGGTGCCCGCGCGCGGGATGCACGACAACGCCCGCCCCCTTGTCGACCACCAGCAGCTGCTCGTCCTGGTAGGCGATCGTGAACGGCGGCTGCGCGGCGTCGGCACTCACGACTGGGCGTGGCGCGCACGGTCGATCAGCAGGAACAGCAGCAGCACGCCGATCGTGATCGACGCGTCCGCCAGGTTGAACGCAGGCCAGCCCAGCGGCAGCTTGATGAAGTCCGTCACCGAGCCGTGACGCACGCGATCCAGCACGTTGCCAAGGGCGCCGCCGGCGATCATGCCCGTGGGCAGCCACATCAGCGGCCGCCCGGCGTGCAGCGCGAAGTACACCAGCAGCACCAGCACCGCCAGCGCGATCAGGATCGTCACCGCCACGTGGTCGCCGGGGAGCAGGCCGAACGCCACGCCTTCGTTGTGCGTGTTCACCAGCTGCACGCCCGGCACGAGCTTGTGTTCTTCGCCGGGCACGATCGACCGGCGCACCGCGCTCTTGGTCAGCTGGTCGACGGCGACCACGCACACGAGCACCAGCGCGGCGTACAGCCACGCCCTAGCCGTGGATGATGCCCTGAACGACAACGATGTTGATGATGTACAGGCTGATGATCGCCAACAGCGGGCTGAAGTCCATCCCGCCCAGCTGCGGAGCCAGACGCCGGAAGATGCGCAAGTACGGCTCGACCACGTCGCGCAGGAACCCCAGGATGCGGTCGGTCGTGCGCGAGTACGGCGGGCGCACCCCCGCCGCGAATAGCAGCTGCACGACGATGTACACGATGATCACCAGCGTGTACACGTAGATCAGCGTCGACAGGTAGTCGGCGACTTCCGTGCGCACGCTGGCGATGATCATCGACGATCGCCCGTCGGCCCGGGCGCCAGAACGGCGTCCAGCGCGTCGCTGAACGCCCTGCGCAGGCCCGCGCGCTCGAGCGCGTCCAAGCCGCGCGCCGTCAGCCCGCCCGGTGAGGAGACCTCGCGACGGATCGCCAGCGTGTCGTAGTCGCGGCGGCGCAGCAGCTCCGCGGTGCCCGCGAGCGTCTGCACCACCATCCGCGCGCCCTGCTCAGCCGGGATGCCCCGGCGCACGCCCGCGTCCACCTGCGCCTCCGCCACCAGCGCGACGTACGCCGGCGCGCACGCCATCAGGCCCATCGCCACGTCCACCAGCGCGTCGTCCAGCACCACCAGCGTCCCCAGCTCCGCGAACAGCTCCGCCACCGCCGCGTCGAGTGCCGCGCTGTCGGCGTCGCCGCCGGCGCTCACGACGCCCGGCCCCGCCGCCTGCACCACCGCCCCCTGGCGCACCTCCACCGGCAGCGACGGGATGAAGCGATACACCGGCCGGCCCGGGTAGGCCTCGCGCAGCTTCGCCAGCGGCGTCACCGCCAGGATCGACGCCACCGGCGTCTGCCCCGCGCCGACTTCCGCCGCCACCGCCGCCAGCTGCGCGGGCTTGTGGCACAGGACCAGCACGTCCGCGCGCGCCGCCACGTCCGCGTTGCTCGCCAGCGCCTCGCCGCCGACCTCCGCCGCCAGGCTGCGCGCGCGCTCCGCGACCGGGTCCGCGCACAGCAGCGGCCGCCCCCAGCCACGAGCCAGGGCGCGCGCCATGTTGCCGCAACCGATAAGACCGATCTCCATCAGACGCTCAGGCTAGCGACCGTCAGCTCTGATTGAAGAAGCCCTTCTCAATCAGCCGCGCCCGCTCCTCGGCGGAGATCTCGACGTTGCGCGGGGTAAGCATGAACACCTTGTCGGCGATCCGCTGCATGCCGCCGTCCAGCGCGTACGTCAGGCCGGAGGCGAAGTCGATCAGGCGCTTGGACAGGTCCGTATCGGAGCTCTGCAGGTTCAGGATCACCGGGATCGAGTCCTTGAACTTGTCGGCGATCTGCTGCGCGTCGTTGAACGACTTGGGCACCACCAGGTGCACGCGCACGTCACCGTTGCCGCGACCTCCGACCGGTTTGAGCACGGTCGTCGGGCGTCCGCGCGCGCCGCGTCCCGCCGCTTCGCCCGCGTCGTCGTCGGCGAAGATGTCGTCGAACTCGTCGCGGCGGCGGCGCAGGCGGCGGACGTTCGGCCGCTCGCGGTAGCGGTCCTCGATCTCCGTCTCCGGCTCCTGTCGCCCCGCACCCGCGGGCTCGTCGTCGTAGTCGTCGTGGTACTCCTCGGCGAGGCCGAAGTACACGAGCGCGCTGTGCCAGGAGTCACGGAAAGCCATTAGCTGTAGATGCGTGTTCGCCCGGCGGACCGGATTCCCTGCTGATGCTAGTCATTCGCCGGCCGCACGGGCGAGCCGCCGCCGCGTCAAGCGTACAGATTAGTGCCGATTCGCACAATGGTGGCGCCCTCTTCGACCGCCACCAGGTAGTCCTGCGAGGTGCCCATCGACAGCTCCGGCAGGCCGTGCGCGTCCGCCAGCTCGCGCAGCGCCGCGAACCAGCGACGGCTGTCGTCGGGGCTCCGCGCCGCCGGAGGCATCGTCATCAGCCCCGTCACCGGCACCGCCGAGCGCGCGATGTACGCGTCGATGTCGCGCGGGGCGATGCCCGCCTTGCCCGGCTCGCCCGCGACGTTCACCTCCAGCAGCACGCGCAGCCCCGGTCGCGCGAGCGCCACGTGACGCTCCAGCTCCGCCAGCGCCGACTCCGACGCCAGCGAGTGGATCAGGCGCACGTGCGGCGCGATCACGCGCACGCGCCTGCTCTGCAGCTGGCCGATGAAATCCCATTCGAACAGCGAGCCGTGGGCCGCCACCTTCGCCTGCAGATCCTGCGCGCGGTTCTCGCCCACCACACGCACCCCCGCCTGCGCCAGCACCGGCAGATCCGCCAGCGCCACGTACTTCGTCGCCGCCAGGATCTCCACCGCGCGGCGCTCGCCCGCCGCGCGGCGTGCCGGCGCGCGCTCCGCCGCCACCGCGATGTCCGCGCGGATGCGCTCGAGGTTCGCGCGGATCGCCTGCGCGCGCAGGCCCCCGATCAGCTCAACCATGCCACTCCCACCTGCCGGCCGGCGCGCGCGCCTTCGCGCCTGTGCGAGAAGTAGCGCTCGTCGCAGATCGTGCACGCGTCCACGTCGCGCACGTGGACGACACCCGCGGCGGCCAGGCGCTCATGCGCGATCGCCCGCAGGTCGATGCTCGCGCCCGCGCGATGAGCGCCGCCGAACGCCTCGTGCACCTCCCGCCCGACCTCGTAGCAACAGGCGCCCGCACCGGGCCCCACGATCGCCACGATCGGCACCTCGTCACCGGCGAGCTCGCGCAGCGCCAGCACGCCCTGCTCGAGCACGCCCGCCGCCAGGCCGCGCCAGCCGGCGTGCACCGTCGCGACCGCGCCGTCGCAGCCGAGCGCCACCGGCAGGCAGTCGGCCGCCAGCACCATCGTGCCCACGTTCGCCAGCGCCGTCGCCTGGCCGTCCGCTCGCCCCAGCTCCGCGTGCGCTGGCTCGCGCGCCGGCGCGGCGCGCACACGTCGCACCAGCGTGCCGTGCTCCTGGTCGCCGCGCACCAGGCAGCGCACGCCCAGCTGCTCACGCAAGCGTTCGCGCGCCTGCGCCGCGCGCTCCGCGTCCTCTCCGCCCACGCTTGACATGTTCCCGTCCGCTCGCGTCGTGAACATCGCGCGCCCGCCGCCCGGCAGCTCCAGGGTCTGCGCCGGAGCCAAGCCGCCGGCGCTCATACGCGCGCGTCCAGCGCCGCGCTCAGCTCCGCCTGGCGCCCCGCGCCCGCCAGCTCGCCGTCCAGCTTGCGCACCAGCGCCGCCCGCAGGCGACGGCCGATCTCCGGGCCCTGCGCGATCCCCGCCTCCAGCAGATCGTCGCCGCCGATCGACAGCTTCACCTTTCGCAACTGTTCGAGCCAGCGCCCGGCCGCGCCCGCCGCTCCGTGTCGGCCTCCCCGCAGCTGCCCCCACGCGCCCGCCAGCGCGACCGCCTCCAGCGACACCTGCGACGCGGCTTCGTACACCTCCGACGGAACTTCCGCGCTCGCCAGCGCATCCGCGAGCGCATCCGCGCCGGTCGCCGCCTCCAGCACCAGCTCCTGATCAGGCGCCGGGAACTCCAGGTCGTCGAGCAGCCTCCAGATCTCGCGCTCCGCCTCGTGCGCCAGCGCCAGCGCCAGCGGCTGCATCGTCACCGCCAGCGCCAGCAGGTCGCCGCGCGGCGCCGTGCGCCCATCCGCGCCCGCCCCAGCGCCCGCGCGTGAGAGCAGGCCCAGCGCCGCGTGGGTCACCGCCACGTCGACCCGCATCAGCGGGTGCAGCGCGCCGAGGATGTGAAGATCGTCGAGCGCCTGCAGCGACGCCAGCGCGTCCGCTTCGCCCAGCGCCAGGCGCAGCTCCGCGCCGACACGCGCGCGCGAGACCGTCGCCAGAGCATCCGCCGCCAGCGCCCGCTCGGCCAGCTCGCCCGTGTGCGCCTCCACCGCGAAGCCCAGGCGCGCGCGGTAGCGCGCCAGGCGCAGCAGGCGGGTCGGGTCGTCGAGGAAGCTCCCGTCGTGCAGCACCCGCAGGCGCCCCGCCGACAGATCCTCGAGCGCGTGCTCCGCGCCCCGCAGCTCGCCCCTGTGCGCCCCCGCCAGCGCCACGGCGATCGCGTTCACCGTGAGGTCGCGACGGCGCAGATCCTCCTCCACAGTCCCCGCGCGGACCGCCGGGAGCGCCCCCGGCGCCGAGTAGGACTCCGCCCTGCGCTCCGCGATGTCCACGCGCCCTGCCTCCCACTCCACCGCCGCGGTTCCGAAGCGCTCGTGCACCGTCGTGCTCGCGCCCAGCAGCGACGCCAGCTCCCGCGCCAGCTCCGCCGCGCCGCTCGCCACCACCACGTCGAGCTCGCGCGGGGCGCGTTCCAGCAGCAGGTCGCGCACAGCGCCGCCCACCAGCGCCAGGTCGTCCCTCTCGCGGGCGAGGCTCAGCAGCTGCGCTCCACCGGGTTGCGTCGCCAGCGCCCGCAGCACATCCTCGCCGGTTGGGCCCGCCGCGCCGGCGGCGTGCGTGTAGCTCACGCCGCGCAACCCCCGCCCATGCCGCGTCCCCGTCCCATCTCCCTACGTCACGCGCACAGGGATCCCGCACGCGGCCAGGTGGGCCTTCGCCTGGGCGACGGTGTAGCGGCCATAGTGGAAGATCGACGCGCACAGCACCGCGTCCGCGCCCGCCCGCAGCGCCTGCGCCAGGTGCTCCAGCTCGCCCGCGCCGCCAGAGGCGATCACCGGCACGCTCACCGCCTCGCTCACCGCGCGCGTCAGCGGCAGGTCATAGCCGTCGCTCGTGCCGTCGCGGTCCATGCTCGTCAGCAGGATCTCCCCCGCCCCGCGCTCGACCGCCTCGCGTGCCCAGTCCACCACGTCGAGTCCCGTCGCCGTGCGCCCGCCCGCGAGATACGCCTCCCAGCCGGGGTGCTCGGTGGGGTCGGAGTGTGCATTTGCGCGTGGTGTATAGCCATGGCTATACACGGCTTCTGACGGCGAACCGTCTCCGCCGGGCAGCTGTCCTCCACTTGCGCATGGTGTATCGCCATGGCTATACACCATCTTCGACGGAGATCGGCCTCCGCCGCCGGGCAGCTCTCCTCCACTTGCGCGTGGTGTATCGCCATGGCTATACACCATCTTCGACGGCGACCTCTCCTGCCCAGGCACGCGGCGGGCCTTGGCGTCGATCGCGAGCACCACGCACTGCGCGCCGAACACGTCGGCGAGCTCGTTCAGCAGCTCGGGGCGCTGCAGCGCGGCGGAGTTGACCGACACCTTGTCCGCGCCCGCGTCGAGCACCGCCTGCGCGTCCGTCACCGAGCGGATGCCGCCGCCGATCGTGAACGGTACGAACACCTCGTTGGCGCTGGCGCGCGCGAGCTTGGCGATCGTGTCGCGCTTCTCGTGCGTGGCGGTGATGTCCAGGAACACCACCTCGTCGGCGCCCTCGCGGTCGTAGTGCGCCGCCAGCTCCACCGGGTCGCCCGCATCGCGGATGTCGAGGAATTCGACGCCCTTGACCACGCGTCCGCGGTCAACGTCCAGACAGGGGATCACACGCTTGAAATGCACCCGATCACCGTAGCGATCAGGCGAGGGCCGCCTTGCCCTCGGCGACGGTGAAGCGGCCCTCATAGAGCGCTGTGCCGACGATCACGCCGTCGAGTGCCTGCAGGTCGAGCTCGGCGCGCAGGCCCGCGAGGGCTTCGAGGTCGGCGAGCGTGCCGATGCCACCGGAGAAGATGACGCTGCCCTCCCCCGCGGCCCTCGCCACCCACGCGACCTCGTCACGGTTGGCGCCGTCGAGCATGCCGTCGTGGTCGATGTTGGTGAAGACGAAGTGGCGAGCGCCCCGCTTGCGCAGCTCGGTGAAAGCGTCTCGCGCCTGGACGTCGGTGCTCTGCTGCCACCCGTGCGTGGCGACATGCCCGCCGCGCACATCGACACCGACGAGCACACGCTCCGGCCCGTGCGCGTCGAGCACCTGGCGCAGTAGCTCGGGGTCCGAGAAGGCGGCGGTGCCGAGGATCACGCGCTCGGCGCCCACGGCGAGGGCATCGGCGACGGCTCGCGCCGTGCGCAGTCCACCGCCGTACTGCACGGGCACGCCCGCGTCGACGGCGATCCGTTGCAGCTGATCGAGGTTGACCGGCCCGCCGGTCTTGGCGCCGTCGAGGTCGACCACGTGCAGATATTCAGCGCCCGCCGCCACCCAGCCGCGCGCGGCCGACAGCGGATCCTCGTCGTACATCTTCTTCGCGTCGAAGTCGCCCCTGACCAGGCGCACGGCGTTGCCGCCAAGGATGTCGATCGCCGGGTAGAGCCTCACCGGGCGAGCGCACGCGCGGTCGCCGCCGCGTCTGCCGGTGCGTCCGCGGGCGCACCGGCGCCGGCGATGCAGATGCGCGCGAAGTTGGCCAGCAGGCGCAGGCCGGCGGCGGAGGACTTCTCGGGGTGGAACTGCACGCCGTAGAAGGAGCCGCGCTGCACGGCGCTGACGAACGGCGAGCCGTACTCGGCCACGCCCAGCACGTCCCGCTCGACTGTCGGCACGGGCGCGAAGGAGTGCACGTGGTAGAAGGCGCAGCTCGTCGGCAGGTCGCTGATCAGCGGTGAGTGCGGCTGCGTGAAGCGCACCTCGTTCCAGCCGATGTGCGGCAGCTTCAGGCTCCCGGCCTCCGCCGCCGCGGACGACGCCAGCGCGCGAACCTCGCCCGGCACGATCCCCAGGCCCGACGCTCCACCGAGCTCGGTGGAGGAGTCGAACGCGAGCTGCATGCCCAGGCAGATCCCGAGCACGGGCGTCCCCACGCGCACCAGCTCGCGCAGCAGCTCGTCCAGCCCCAGCGCCCGCAGGTTGTCCATCGCACGTGGGAACGCCCCCACCCCCGGCACCACCACGCCGGCGGCGGCGCGCAGCGGCGCGTGCTCGCTGGTGACGATCGCGCGCGCGCCGACGTGCTCGAGCGCCTTCTCGACCGAGCGGCGGTTGCCCATGCCGTAGTCGACCACCGCTATGTCCACCGGCTCCTGGATCAAAGCGCTCGTTGAATCGCTCATGCTGTCAGCGTACCCTTCGTGCTCGGCACTCCGGTCTCGCTGGGGTCGATCGCGACGGCCTGGCGCAAGGCGCGCGCGAACGCCTTGAAGGCGGCCTCGATCATGTGGTGCGCGTTGCTGCCGGTTTCCACGCGCAGGTGCAGCGTCAGCTTGGCGGCGTTTGCAAGCGCGCGGAAGAACTCCTCCGTCAGCTCGTGCTCGAAGTCGCCGGTCACGCCCGCCGGCAGCTCCGCCTGAAACAAGGTGAACGGGCGTCCGGAGATGTCGATCGCGCAGCTCGCGCGCGCCTCGTCCATCGGCACGCTCGCCGACCCGTAGCGGGCGATGCCCGCGCGATCGCCGAGCGCCACGTCGAGCGCCTGGCCCAGCACGATGGCGGTGTCCTCGGCGGTGTGGTGGGCGCCCGTCTGCAGGTCACCGCTGACGGCGACGTCCAGGTCCAGGTGCCCGTGGCGCGCGAGCAGGTCGAGCATGTGGTCGAGGAAGCCCACGCCCGTGCCGCGGGTGCCCGCTCCACTGCCTTCGAGCGTCAGCGTCAGGCGTACGTCGGTCTCAGCGGTCGTGCGCTCGATAGTGGCCGTGCGGCTCATGGCTGTTGATTCTCGCGCACGCGCGCCTCCATCGACTCCGCGTGCACGTCGAAGCCCTCCGCGCGGGCGATCGGCGCGCCCGCCGCGGCCAGCTTCTGCGCCGCGCCGCCGACGCGCACCTCCGACATCGTGCGGCGGAAGTGGCGCGGGGAGAGCGTCGAGGCGAAGCGCGCGGCGCCGCCCGTGGGCAGCACGTGGTTGGAGCCGGCGACGTAGTCACCGAACGCGGTGGCGCTGTCGACGCCCACGAACAGGCACCCCGCGGCGGTGACGAGCGGCGCGAGCGCCTCGACGTCCGCGCCGATCAGCTGCAGGTGCTCGGGCGCGAACGCGTTGGCCAGCGCCACCGCGTCGCCCGCGGTGGCCACGTGGACGATGGCGAACGCCGCGTCGCCCACCGTCGGGCGTTCCACCACCAACGTGTCGAGTGCGGTCTCCAACACATCGCACACCCGCGCCGACGGCGAGACGGCCACGACGAGACTCCCCTCGCCGTGCTCGGCCTGCGCGAGCATGTCCAGCGCCGCCAGCCAGAACCCATTCGGGGCGCGGTCTTCGTCGAGTTCCGGCTCAACGCCCATGCCAAGCGCGATCAGCAGGTCGCTGGGGCCGGCGAAGCCGTCGATGCCGACGGTCGCCGACAGCTGGTGCTTGGCCTCCTGCACGTACAGGTTGCCGGGGCCGACGATCACGTCGACGCGCTCGACCGTGTCGGTGCCGTACGCCAGCGCGGCGATCGCCTGCGCGCCGCCCATGCGGTACACGCGCTCGACCCCGCACAGCCGGCACGTGCCAAGGATCACCGGGTCGACGTTTCCGTCGGCGCCCGGCGGGGCGCACACGGCGACGTCGATCACGCCCGCGGAGCGCGCGGTCACGACGCCCATGACAACGGTGCTCGGGTACGGCGCGCGACCGCCCGGAACGTACACGGCGGCGGAGCCCACTGGCACCTCGCGCAGCACGACGCGCTGGCCCTGCGGCAGATCGACGGCGGTGTCGCGGCCGACGCCCGCGTCGGCGACGAGCGCGACGTTGGCGATCGCCACCTGAAGCCCGGCGATCAGCTCAAGCGGCATCCGTTTGATCGCCTCGTCGAGCTCCTCGGCGGGCACGAGCAGCGGTAGCGGCTCGACGCCGGCTGTGTCGAAGCGGCGCGTGTAGTCGCGCACCGCGGCGTCTCCCTCCTCGCGCACGCTGGCGAGGATCTCGCGCACGGCGCCGGCGACGGAGTCCCCGCCGGGCACCAGCGAGCGCACGCGCGCGGCGGCGCCGGCGGGCCCGCCGAGCTGTTGCACCTCTTCGACGCTGAGCCGCTCGATGCGCACGTCAGACCGGGTCAGGGGCGCCGCGCCCGCGCGCGGCGGCGGGAAGCTCGCGCAGCCGCGCCAGCAGCTCGTCGAGGGGCGCCGCCTTGAGCTTGTGGGCGACGGGGTTGGCGATCAGCCTGGCGGTGCACACGACGATCTCCTCGCGGATCACGAGGTTGTTCTCGCGCAGCGTCGTGCCGGTGGCGGTCAGGTCGACGATCGCCTCGACCATCCCCGTCAGGGGCGCCAGCTCGACGGAGCCCTTGACCTCGACGATCTCCGCCTGCCTGCCGGTCTCCTCGAGGTGGCGCGCGGCGATGCGCGGGTACTTGGTGGCCACGCGCATCACGCCCAGGCGGCGCAGCGCCTCGTGCGCGGGGTCGGGACCGGCCTTGCTGGCGAGCACCATCGTGCAGCGTCCGTAGCCGAGGTCGAGCAGCTCGTAGACCTCGCGCCCGCCTTCGCCGGGACGCTGCGCGGACTGCTCCAGCAGCACGTCCTTGCCGGTGACGCCCAGGTCGGCGGCGCCGGCCTCCACGTACGTGGGCACGTCGGAGGGGCGCATGGTGATCACGCCGATGTCCTCGAACAGCAGCTTGCGATCGTTCGAGCGCAGCTCGCCGGTGTCCAGGCCGAGCGCCGCGAGCAGGTCGACGGTGCCGTCGAACAGCGCCCCGCGGGGCACGGCGATCGTCAGGCCGTTGATCGGGCTCACGTGCCGGCCTCGTGTGGCGCGCCCGCGAGGAGCGCGCCGGTGCCGCGCTCCTCGCCCGCCAGCGCTATGTGCAGGCGGTCGACACCCAGCGCGAAGCCGACCGCGGGCAGGCTGCGCCCGAAACGTCCGAGCAGCTCGTCGTAGCGCCCGCCGCCGCCGATCGGCGCGCCGAGCGCGGGGTCGTAGACGTCGAACACGGCGCCGGTGTAGTAGCCGATGTTGCGCACGAGGCCGAGGTCGAAGATCACACGCTCGGCGACGGCCGGCTCGAGCAGCTCGTGGACGCTGCGCAGGCCGGTGACCGCCTCCTGCGCCTGCGCGGGCGTGTCGGTGAGCACCTCCGGGCCGCCGCGGCGCTGGGGCACCTCCAGCAGCAGCTCGGCGGCGTCGCCCGTGAGGCCCGATTCGGCGAGGTTGCGTTCGAGCCCGACGAAGTCGCGTAGCACGAGCGCCTCCAGCAGGCCCGCGCGCGCGTCCTCGGGGACATCCAGGCTGGCCATCAGCGCGGGGAACAGCGACGCGTCGCCCAGGCCGATGCGGTAGTCCTTCAGGCCGGTCGCGTCGAGCGCGTGGCACAGCACCGTCAGCGCCTCCGCGGTGCCCTGCGGCGCGGGCGCTCCGATCAGCTCGATGCCCGCCTGCAGCAGCTCGCGCGGCTGCCCCCGCTGGGGGCGCACGCCGCGGTAGCAGTGGGCGAAGTAGCAGAAGCGCAGGGGCGGCTCACTGGAGGCGTAGCGGGTGGCGACCACGCGGGCGATCGGCACTGTCATGTCCGAGCGCAGCACCAGCACCGCGCCGGTCTCGTCGAACACGCGGTACGCGGGCCTCGCTTCGGCCATGTCCGCGCGCGCGAGCACCGACTCGTACTCCAGCGCCGGCGTGTACACCTCGCCGTAGCCGCGGCGCTCGAACACGCCGCGCAGGATGTCCGTGATCGCGCGCACCTCGCGCGTCTCGTCTGGAAGCACGTCGCGCGTGCCGCTCGGGATCGGGTGGATCATGCGATCCCGAGATTATGCGTGTACGGGCTCCGTGGCCACCCGCTCGATGCGCGCGCCGAGCTCGCGCAGGCGCTCGTCGATGCGCTCGTAGCCACGGTCTATCTGGCGGATGTTGCCGATCTCGCTGCGTCCCTCAGCGCATAGCGCCGCCAGCAGCATCGCCATGCCCGCGCGGATGTCCGGCGACTCGACGCGCTCGCCGCGCAGCCGGCGCGGCCCGGTGACGATCGCGCGGTGCGGGTCGCACATGACGATGTCGGCGCCCATCAGGATCAGCTTGTCGGTGAAGATCAGGCGGTTCTCGAACATCCACTCGTGCACGAGGATCGATCCCTCCGCCTGGGTCGCCAGCGCGACCGCTATCGACGTCAGGTCGGCCGGGAACGCCGGCCAGGGGCCGTCCTGGATCTTGCTCTTGTACTCACCCACGTCCGCCTGCGCCACCAGGCGCTGGCCGCCGGGCACGACGACGTCGTTGCCGTGCAGCTCGGAGCGCAGCCCCACGCGTTCGAACACCAGCCGGATCATGCGCAGGTCGCCGGGCACGGTGTCCTTGATGCGCAGTTCCCCGCCGGTGACGCCCGCGAGCGCCATGAAGCTGCCGATCTCGATGTGATCGGGCGCGACGTCGTGCTCGCAGCCGCGCAGGCGCTCGGCGCCGTTGACGGTGATCAGGTTGGAGCCGATGCCCTGGATGTCGGCGCCCATCTTCACGAGCATCCGCGCGAGATCCTGCACGTGCGGCTCGCACGCGGCGTTGCCGATGACGGTGGTGCCGGGCGTCAGCGCGGCGGCCATAAGCGCGTTCTCGGTGGCCATCACCGACGGCTCGTCCATGAACACGTCGCTCGCGCGCAGGCCGCGCGGCGCGCTGAGCACGATCTCGCGTCCGCAGTCGGTGAGCGCGCCCATCGCGCGGAACGCGTCCAGGTGGGGGTCCAGGCGCCGGCGGCCGATCACGTCGCCGCCGGGCGGCGGCATGACCGCGCGGCGAAAGCGCGCGAGCAGCGGGCCGGCGAGCAGGAACGACGCGCGGATCGACTCCGCGAGCTCGCGCTCGATCTCGACGTCGTGCACGTTCGCGGCGCACAGCGACAGCTCGTTGGGCTGGCGCCAGCTGACGTCCACGCCAATCGCCACCAGGATCTCGATCATCGCCTCCACGTCGCGGATGCGCGGCACGTTGCGTACGATCACCTCGTCCTCTGTGAGGACGCTCGCGGCGAGGATCGGCAGCGCACCGTTCTTGTTCCCGGCCGGGACCATCGTTCCCGACAGCGGCACGCCACCTTCGATGACGAACTTCTCCATGAGCTTTGGACGGCGCTGGCCGGTCAACGAGTACCCACCCGTCCCGCCGGTCGAACGCCTGGCAAGCGTAACAGCCATGTTGAGGACTCAAGTTCGCTGCCGGGCGCTCGGCCCCTGCCTGAGCGCCCGCCTTCGGCGCTCACAGCCGCCATCGCCCTGGTGCTGCGACGCCGG
This sequence comes from Solirubrobacteraceae bacterium, assembly GCA_035484215.1. Taxonomy (GTDB): domain Bacteria; phylum Actinomycetota; class Thermoleophilia; order Solirubrobacterales; family Solirubrobacteraceae; genus Palsa-744. Next base: position 87,694 of record DATHPE010000016.1, read on the forward strand.
GCGCGGGGACCGGTGGCGTGCAACTCCCATTGCAGAGTCCGGACCCAGCGATCGGCTCTGTAGAGCCATTTTGCGAGGCGGACTGGCATGCGCACACACGTTCGCGCGAGATCCGTCCGGTGGCGCTCGTAGCTTACGAACACATGTTCCCGTCCACCGCTAGATCCAAGCTTGCGCAGCGCGCGCTCGGTGCCGCGCGCGTGGCTCGCTCGTTCCTGCTGCTCGAGGACGACTCTGACGTCGACTGGGAGGTCGGCCAGGACGAGCACGGCCACGCGCTCCATCCGCACCGGGCGCCGCTGCGCAGAGGGTGCGCCCGCAGGCGGCCCGGCGAAGCGCCGGCGCCGCCGCAGGTGTGCGTATCCCCCGTCGGGCGGGTGGCGCCTGCGTCACCGCAGCCGGCGCGGTCCCGCCGCGTGGCGGCGGGCGCGGGACGTCGCTACACATGACGACGGGCCGCCCGAGGGCGGCCCGTGTATCTGAAAAAACCGGCGGCGTCCTACTCTCCCAGGCCCTTGCGGGCCAAGTACCATCGGCGCTGAGGGGCTTAACTGCTCTGTTCGGAATGGGAAGAGGTGTTTCCCCCTCGCTAAAGCCACCGGAAAAGGGCGAGAGACCACGCCTCCCGGTCCTTCAAAACTGCACAGCGCCACACCGAGTATCGACCTTCACGCCAACCCCTCGCGGGGTAAGCGAAAATCCGTCAAGCCCTCGACCCATTAGTACCGGTCTCCTGCAGACGTTACCGTCCTTCCAGATCTGGCCTATCAACCTGGTGGTCTACCAGGGGTCTTACTCCCTCTAGGGGATGGGAGAGCTCATCTTGAGGTTGGCTTCCCACTTAGATGCTTTCAGCGGTTATCCAATCCAGACGTAGCTAATCTGCGATGCCGTTGGCACGACAACAGATACACCAGAGGTCTGTTCATCCCGGTCCTCTCGTACTAGGGACAACTCCTCGCAACTCTCCAACGCCCACGGCAGATAGGGACCGAACTGTCTTGCGACGTTCTGAACCCAGCTCGCGTACCGCTTTAATGGGCGAACAGCCCAACCCTTGGGACCTACTCCAGCCCCAGGATGCGACGAGCCGACATCGAGG
>DATHPE010000017.1:0-20282 GCA_035484215.1 Solirubrobacteraceae bacterium
GCTTGCCTGGCGGATCCGAGCTCGGCGGCAACGACGAGTTACGCGAGCTCCTCGCGAGCTCACGCTCCAGCTTTCCCACCCGCGCTTCGAGCTGCTGAATACGACGATCCATCGCCAGCAGAACCTCGACTACAGCCTCACACCCCGCGTCATAGACCGCCTCCGCCTCCGCGCGCTCCACACCCCAACATTCGCCGAAGCAGAGTTATATCCCCCAACCCACTGAACGCTTACAGGTTTGAGTGTTGGTTCGGACGGAGCCGGAGCTCATCACGCGGAGGGATCGTCTATCCAGAGCATGCGTACGCCCAGCAGCTCGCCGAGACGCTCGAAGTGATGATCGTAGTGCAGTACGTCCAGCCCCGACGCTTGTGCCGCGACGGCGACGGTGAGGTCTGTCAGAGGTAGGCGGTGGGCTCCATGAGAGCCTTCGTCCGCCAACTCCCGCATCGCCGAGAGCACATCTCGCTGCACGGCGCGATCGACCGCGATCTCCCGCAAACCCACTAGCGTCCGATCGACTGCGGCGATTCGCTCCGGGTTTGGGGCATCAAAGGTCAGCTCGTAGCGCACGGGCCAGCACCAGGCGAGCTCGCCACGCTCGGCAGCGGCGAAAAGCAGTTCCCGCGCGCGTGGAACCCGGCGCGCCGGCGCGCGAGCATCCATGCAGAGGTGTCGGCGAGCACCGCGCCCCGTCCGTCCCACAGCTCGACGCTCACACGCTGCTCGGAGGTGAGTTGAGCCGATCGATATCAGCCAGATCGAGATCGAACCCGTCCCGGTCCATCACGGCGAACAGCGCCTCGATCGCCTCACGACGTCGGCGCCCCGCCTGCAACTCGACCTCAGCCCCCTCAACAGCAAGCCTCCGCACGAGCGACGCATCGGCCTCCCGCGTGCCCGTCGCCGCGCGCACGCGCTCCAGCGCCTCCCCCAGCTCAGAGTCCGCCGTCACAGCGATTCGCGGGTGCTTACTCGGCATCGCACTCCAGAGTGTAGCTCGCCGGGGTTACTCTCCCGTGGGCCAGCTCTGGCGTCAAGGCGGGACCAAGCGAGATCCCCAGACCTGAAGCAGCGTGGACTGGCGTGTCTGATGTCCAAACCCTACGATAGGTTGGACTCAATGAATGATGAACGCGAAATCCGACAGCGAATGCAGCTCTTGGTCGCTCGCGTCACTCGACGCGACGCCTATGGAACGCTTCTCGCCTCAGGCCAGGTCATCAAGCGCATCGATGACGTGAATGACCCCGCGGATTGGCGCGCCGATATTAAGCGCCAAGCGCGTGCTGACAGGATCAAGGTCCGTACAGGGATGACAGATGGGATTGTCTGGGCGCTCCTACACGAGTCTGGCGCTACGGAGGCGCGACTCGCCGAGTCGACGCGCTATATGCGCGCGCTCTCTCGCGTCATGCCCGAAGCACAGACGCGACGACACGAGCCGAACGTCATCCTTCGCGACGGCGATGAAGCACTGTTTGGGTGCGAACGATGCGATGCCTTTGGCTATCTAGACTCTTCCGAGGAGGGACCGATCGTGGGCGGCGAGCTCTTTGAAGCGGACTGCCCACACGACGGACCTCCACGCACGACTGCGCTCACGTTTCTCGCGTAGATCGATACGTTCTACGCACGTTTTTGAATTGGTTGGTGCTTATATCCATATATGTTTCTTGTAGTCAACCATCACACGCGGCCCTCTGAACCCGATCAAGATAGCTGGCCCGGCGCGGGCGGGCGACGAGGGATCACCTGCCGGGATCGAGGATCGCGCCCGTGCGTAGTGGTCGACGTGTAGAGGGCTATGCCGGGTGGGGTCGAAGAGCACGGTAGGCATCTACGTTGACATGGAGTTCTGCCTAAGAGATTCTATGGGTATCTAAGCCTATCTTGCCGTCTCTAACTAACTCTAAGCAATTATCTTAGAATCTAGTAGACTCTCGCGGAATTGGACGCAAGAATCAACCCATACGCGCCGGGCGCCGGCACTCGCCCCCCTTTGATCGCCGGCCGAGACAGCGAGATCCAGGCCTATGAAGTCCTGCTAGATCGCCTCAAGCACGGCACGGCTGGTCAGAGCATGATCATCACCGGCCTACGCGGGGTGGGCAAGACGGTGCTTCTGAACGCGCTCGAGGACATCTCGGTCGAGCGAGGCTGGATCGCCGCGGGACGTGAGCTGGACGAGGAAACATCATTCCCAGTGGCAATCGCCCGCAGCTCTAAGAGGATCCTTGGCGAGCTGCAACCAACGAGAAAGGTTGCTGAGCACGTCCGACAGGCCTTTAGCAGGCTCGGATCATTCACGCTCAAGGACCCAAGTGGCTTCGAGTTGACCTACACGCCCGGCCCGGAGCCCTCGCGTGAGGCTCTCGGCGAAGACTTTGTCGACCTCCTGCTCGCACTAGGCCAGGCAGCCCAGTCAAAGGACAGTGGTGTCGCATTTCTCCTCGACGAGGTCCAGTTCGTGCCCGCCAAGGAGTTCGGACCCTTTGTAGTCGGCTTGCATCGTCTCAACCAGAAGGCACTGCCGGTTACGTGCGTAGCCGCAGGACTCCCCAGCCTGCCTGCATTGGTCGGGAACGCCAAGAGCTATGCCGAGCGACTGTTCGAATACCCTCGCATCGATCAGCTGGCGAAGATAGATGCGCTGCACGCGCTCGCCGACCCCGCGAGCAAGCTCGATGTCGTCTGGGAGCCCGAAGCGCTCCAGTACGTCTTTGACCAGACAGCCGGCTATCCCTACTTTCTCCAGCAGTACGGCAAGTACGCCTGGGACATAGCATCAGACGGGAGGATCACGAAGGCGGACGCGCTAGCTGGGGGTCGTATCGCTCAAGCTCGCCTCGACGACGGCTTTTTCAAGGTGCGCTACGAGGGCCGAGCAACCAAAGCGGAGCGGGCCTTCCTGCACGCGATGGCAGGGTGCCAGGGTCCTCCCTACGGGATCGCGGACGTCACTTCCGCGCTCGGCAAGAGCGACCAACGCTCAATCTCGGTGCGACGCAACGCGCTCATTCGCAAGGGACTGATCTACGCACCTGAACACGGGATGGTCGATTACACCGTGCCACACTTCGCCGCCTATCTGAGACGCCAAGAGGCAGACTGAACCACCCGCTGGCGCGTTCAATACGTTCTACGCACATTTCAAAACTGGTTGGTGCTGATCATCTGCCCGCAGCGTAGCGGGCGCCCCTCGCCTACGCCGGCGCCGCCACGCCCGCCAGGTCGATGCCGATGACCTTCAACCGCCGGTTGAGCGCGTTGAACGCGAACGTGTTCGTTTCCTCCATCGTGTAGTCCAGGATCGCGTAGTTCTCGGGATCCTCGCCCGGCGGCACGAGCACCGCGGAGGCCAACGGGATCAGCTCGGCCACGCGCTCGGCGATGCGCCGCCTGAGCGCCGGGTCGCCCGCCTTCTCGCGCAGGAACCACGTGCCGTAGGCGACGTGGCGGTGCTCGTCCTGAGAGATCAGCTTGAAGCCCTGCACCCACCCTGGCAGGATCTGCTTGCGCTCCATGAAGTCCGTCAGGAACCACTGCCCGGTCAGCGCGAGCGTGCCCTCGATGATCATGTGGTAGAGCGTCACGAAGTCGACCTTCGCCTCGACGTCGCGCGGGTTCTCCACCAGCCGCCGCCCCCATTCCACGAGCACGCCGTCGAACATCTCGATGAACGCCGGGTTGAGATGCCTGCGCGCCTCGCGCATGCGATCCTCGAACGTCCCGTCGATGCCCAGCACCTGCTCGTAGAAGCGGTTGAAGTGCTGCGCGTGGCGCGCCTCGTCGACCTGCTGCGTGGTCAGGAACGCCTCCTCGCTCTGATCCTCATAGGCCATCACCAGCCCCGAGAACTGCGTCGTCACGCGCTCCTCGCCGATGAAGAACGACGACAGGTTCCACGCCAGCCGCTCGCGCAGGTCGCCATCCATCTGCTCCCAGTCGCGCCGGTCCTGCGCCATGTCGATCGTGTGCGACTGCCAGCTCTGGCGCTCCCACAGCTCGTACAGCTGCTGAGGTGTCATCAGCGTCACCGACGACAGCTTCGACTCGTCGGAGATGGTGCCTACATCTCCCTGGCTGGTCAGGTCTAGAAGCGAGGGCATCGTGGACCGCTACCTCCTGGGCTGGGTGTGGGTTGACTGCTCGCCTGCGCAGCCGAACATACCTGCTTCGACAGGCTCAAGCCAACCCTCGCCTGCGCCGATGCCAACCCATGCGCCGAATCCTGCGCGAGAACGCCGTGTGCGCGTTCATGGCGAGCGCCGGCTGCGCCGCGATGGCGTGGTTGGGCCTGTACGGCTTCGCCTGGAGCGACTACGAAATCGAGGCTAAACCGGCCTTCGAGGCGCTCGCGCACGGCCACGCGCTGCGCTTCCTGCAGCTTGCGCCCGCCTACGGCGGGTCGCTCGTCGAGCGCGCCCCGTTCGCGCTGCTGCCGGGACTGTGGGGCGGGGGGCAGTTGGCGGTGTATCGCATGGTCGCCGTGCCCTGCCTGCTCGCCGCCGCGGCGCTCGGTGTGTGGCTCTGCTCGAGGATGCGCGCCGAAGGCCGCTCCACGCTTGCACGAGCCCTGGTAGTTGGAATCTGCGTGGCCAATCCCCTGACGCTGGGCGCGCTGGAACTTGGACACCCCGAGGAAATCCTGGGCGCATGCCTGTGCGTCGCAGCCGTCGTGCTCGCAAGTCGCAACCGGCCGATGTGGGCGGGGGTGCTGCTGGGGCTGGCGATCGCGAACAAGGAGTGGGCGTTGCTCGCCGCCGGGCCGGTGCTGCTCGGGCTGCCCTCGCAGACGGGAACTGGGCGAGGGCCAGATCTGAGTCGTGGACGCAGGTCGACCCTCATGTGTGCGGCGAGCGCATGCGTCGTGACCGTACTGATACTGGCGCCGCTGATGCTGGTCTCGGCGGGTGGATTCGTCGCCAGCGCGCGCGCAGCGGCGGTTCCGGGTGGGACGCTGTTCCAGCCGTGGCAGCTGTGGTGGTTCCTCGGGTCACACGGTGCGCTCGTACATGCAGCGTTCGGCATAGCGCTGCCCGGCTACCGCACAGGCCCAACCTGGACCAGCACCGTTAGCCACCCGCTGATAGTCGTGACCGGGCTTGGGCTGGTCGCCGCGCTGTGGCGCCAGCGCCGCCGTGCGCAGCTTGCCGTCGACGAGCGCAGCGCCATGTTGCTGCTCGCGCTCGTGCTGCTGCTGCGCTGCATGCTCGACACGTGGGACACCGGGTACTACATGCTGCCGTTCGCGATCGCGCTGCTCGCGTGGGAGTCGCGCGGAGCGAGCCGTCCGCCCCTTCTCGTGTTGCTGGGCGTTGTGCTTCCCTGGCTTGGCCTGCAGGAACTCGCGCAGCACGGCATGTCACCCGACGCACAGGCGGCGTTCTTCCTGGTGTGGACAGCGCCGCTGGCGGTGTGGCTGGGCGTGCGCCTGTTCTCTGTCGGCCCGCCGGAGCGCACCCCGAGCTTCGCTCGCAGGGACGCAGCCCGGGCGCGGGAGATGACAGTCGCAGCCCTGGATGGTCAGGAGACGACCGTCAGCCCCTTGGGCAGACTCGTAAGGACCTCCTGAGAGTCCTCGCCGACCACCACCAGGTCCTCGATCCGCACGCCCAGCACGCCCGGCAGGTACACGCCCGGCTCGACCGTCACCACGTTGCCCGCCAGCAGCGGCTCCTCGGGCGCCGTCCGCGACAGGCGCGGGCCCTCGTGGATCTCCATGCCCACGCCATGCCCGAGGCCGTGGCCGAAGTGCTCCCCCTCCCCCGCCTGCTCGATCACCTCGCGTGCGATCGCGTCCACCTCGCGGCCGCTGCGCCCCGCCCGCACGGCCGCCAGTCCCGTTTCCTGGGCGCCCAGCACGAGCGCGTAGATCTCGCGCGCCTGCGTGGAGATCCCCTCTCCGGTGGCGTACGTGCGCGTGCAGTCCGAGCAGTAGCCGTCGAGCAGCGCCCCCCAGTCGATCGTCACCAGCACGTCGCGGGGGATCGCCTGCTCGCGCGGCTCCGCGTGCGGCAGCGCGCCGTGGGCGCCTGAGGCGACGATCGACGGGAAGCTGGGAGCCTGCGCGCCCAGGCGACGCATGCGCAGCTCCAGCTCGATCGCCACCTCGCGCTCGCCGCGGCCGGTCAGACCGTCTTCCAGGACCGTGCGCAGCGCCTCGTCGGCCAGTTCGCTCGCCGCGCGGATGCGCGCCACCTCGCCCGCGTCCTTGACCGCGCGCAGCCGCTCCACCGGGCCCGCGCCCGGAACCAGCTCCCACGCCTGCCCCAGTAGCTCCGTCAGGCGCCGGTGGTCCTTCACCGACACGGCAGCCTCCGCGAAGCCCAGCCTCCCGCCGCGCTGAGCCCGCTCCTCGGGATTCGTGAGCGTGGCCCCGAGCGCGTCGAGCAGGTCGCCGGCGACGATCTCGCGCTCGAACTCGCCCGGCACCTGCTCAGCCGACTGCGTCGCGTAGCGGAAGTCGCTGAAGAAGCGGTGCGGGCCAAGCTCCGCGTGCGCAGCCTCGCCCACCGCGAGCACCAGCGCGTGGCTGCCCGTGAACCCGGTCAAATAGCGCACGTCGACGAGCGAGCCCACCAGCAGCGCGTCGAGCTCGAGCTCATCCAGCAGGTCCGCCAGCCGCGCCACGCGCGCAACCCCCCGATCTCCGTCGCCGGGCGCGCTCACGCCTCGACCGCCTGGAGCTCGTCGCGCAGCAGCGCCAACGCCTCGCCGTAGCCGTCGGGCCCGCGCCCGGAGATCCGCGCGAAGCACAGATCGCCGATCACCGACACGCGCCGCCATGGCTCGCGGCTCTGCACGTCTGAGAGGTGAATCTCCAGCGCCGGCAGGCCGGCGATCTCCAGCGCGTCGCGGATCGCCCACGAGTAATGCGTCCACGCGCCCGGGTTCAGCAGGATCGCATCCGCCTCGGTGGGCGGGCCTCGGAGCGCGTGCAGGCGCTCGACGAACTCGCCCTCGTGGTTGGTGTGAAAGAAGCGCGTGTCCAGGCCCAGCGCGCGCGCATCCTCCGCGACTCGCTGCTCGAGCTCGGGGAGCGTCAGCGTGCCGTAGAGCAGCGGGTCGCGGCGCCCCAGCTGATCGAGGTTGACGCCGTGCATCACCTCGATGCGCTTACCAGGCGTGCTCACCCCATCAGCTCCCGCACCGCCGCGCGGACATCCTCGGCCGGCAGCTCGCGGCCGAACTCGACCTCGCCGGGCGACATCACCAACACGAACGGCACACGGTCACCAGTGCGCTTCTTGTCGCGGCCCATCGCCGTCAGGATCTCATCCGGCGACCCCTCATCAATCCTCACCGGCAACCCGCGAGCGATCATCAGCTCGCGCACGCGCTCACGCAGCGCGTCCTGACCGGAGAGGCGTAGGGCGGCCAGCAGCCCGAGGCCCACCGCTTCGCCGTGGCGGTAGCGCGCGTAGCCGGTGGCCGTCTCGATCGCGTGGCCGACCGTGTGCCCCAGGTTGAGCACCTGGCGGCGTCCGCCATCGCGCTCATCCGCGGCCACGACCGCCAGCTTCGTGCGCGCGCACGCCACGATCACGCGCTCGTCGACGTCTCCCCCGCCCGCCACCGCATCCCACAGGGCCCCGCCGGCGATCAGAGCCGTCTTGAGCACCTCCACCCACCCGGCCGCCAGCTCCGCCGCCGGGAGCGTCGCGAGCGTGTCGGGGTCCGCGAGCACGCCCGCCGGCTGGTGGTAGGCGCCCACGTAGTTCTTCGCCTGCGCCAGATCCACGCCGGTCTTGCCGCCGTAGGCGGAGTCGACCTGCGCGACGAGCGTCGTCGGCACGTGCACGACCGGCACGCCGCGCTGGTAGGTGGCCGCGCAGAAGCCCGCCAGGTCGCCGACCACGCCGCCACCGAGCGCCACAACGTGATCGGCGCGCGTCATGCCCGCGCCGATCAGCTCCCCCCACACGCGCTCGGCGCTCGCGAGCGTCTTGTGCGACTCGCCCGCCGGGATCGCGATCGTGCCCGCCAGATCGCCCACACGCCCGCCGTACAGCCCCACCACGGTCTCGTCGCTGACGCAGAAGGGGCGCGAGCGCGAGCGATCCAGCGGCCACATCCGCGCCAGCCGCTCGCCGTCGCTCCCATCCAGCAACCCGCGGCCGACGAGCACCGGGTAATCGCCCGACGCCGAGCTCGCCCACAGCAGGCGCGTGCCGCCAGGCGCAGCCGCCAGCGCGCGCAGGGCGCCCAGCACGCGCGGCGCCGCGTCCGGGGACAGCGTCGCCGGCAGGAACGCGTCGGCCAGCCCCTCATACAGTCCCTGGCGGCTTGCGTGCAGCGCGAAGAACTCGTCGCGCTCGCGTGCGAGCGGCCGCTCGCCTTGCGTGGATGACGCCGGGCCGTCCCGCTGCGTGCGCACGCGCTCCCACGCGGTCTGCGGCTCGACGTCCAGCAGCACCGTCACGTGGTCCGCCAGCGACTCGCGCACGCGCGGGGAGGTCACACTGCCGCCGCCGAGCGCGATCACCGTCTCGGACCCCGAATCATCGAGCAGACCGCACACCAGATGCTCCTCCGCGGCGCGGAACGCCTGCTCGCCGTGCAGCTCGAACTCGCGCGCGACCGGGTGGCCGAAGCGCTCAGCCAGCAGCGCGTCGCTGTCGAGCGCCGCAGCGCCGCCTCCTCCCCGCAGGGCGAGCGCCGCCGCGAGCTCGCCCGCGAGCGTCGACTTGCCGGCCCCCATGAAGCCGATCAGGACGAATGCCATCCGATCCGGTCTGTGTAGGCGGCGACAGCCGCCAGCACGTCGTCGATGTGGTCGCCGCCGAACTTGGCGCGGTAGGCGTCCGCGAGCACCAGCGCCACCATCGCCTCCCCCACCACGCCCGCCGCGGGCACCGTGCAGGAGTCGGTGCGCTCGCGCAGCGCCTGCGCCGGCTCGTGCGTGTCCGTGTCGACCGAGCGCAGCGGCTTGGTGAGCGTCGGCAGCGGCTTCATCGCGCCGCGCACGATCAGCGGCAGGCCGGTGGTCATGCCCCCCTCCAGCCCGCCCGCGTGGTTGGTCTCGCGGTAGTAGCCGCGCTCCGGCGAGTAGAAGATCTCGTCGTGGGCCTGCGAGCCGGGCAGGCCGGCGACCGTGAACGCGTCGCCGATCGCCGCGCCCTTCAGCGCCTGGATCGAGCAGATCGCCATCGCCAGGCGCCCATCCAGTCTCTCCTCCCACGAGACGTGCGAGCCGAGTCCCGGCACCAGCCCGAACGCCTGCACCTCGAACACGCCGCCCAGCGACTCGTTCGCGCGGCGCAGCTCGTCGATCTCGCGCACCATCGCCTTCGACGCGTCCGCGTCCAGGCAGCGCACCGGCGAGCTGTCGACCTCCACGAAGTCCGCCGCCGTCAACTGGCGCTCATACGCGGGCGCGTGCACCGAGGCGATCTGGATCACGTGCGAGTGCACGCTCACGCCCAGCGCGCGCAGGAACGCCTTGCACACGCCCCCGCCCGCGACGCGCGCGGCCGTCTCCCGCGCGGACGCGCGCTCGAGAATGTTGCGCACGTCTGACTGCTTGTACTTCTGCGTACCCACCAGGTCGGCGTGCCCGGGGCGCGGCAGGTGCACCTCCGGCACCCGCTCGGCGACCGGCCACGGGTTCATCCGCTCCTCCCAGTTGGCGTAGTCGCGGTTGGCGACCTGCAGCGCGATCGGGCCCCCCAGCGTGCGCCCGTGGCGCACGCCGCCCGTGACCTGCGCGCTGTCACGCTCGATCTTCATGCGCCCGCCGCGGCCGTGGCCGAGCTGGCGGCGCGCCATGTCGCGGTTGAGGTCCTCCGGCGAGAGCTCCAGGCCCGCTGGCAGTCCCTCGACGATGCATGTCAGGCCGGGGCCGTGCGACTCGCCGGCGGTTATGAGACGGAGCGCCATCGCCCCTAGCTTATTTGCTGGGGGCTCAGCGACTGCCGCGGCCCGCGGCGCCGTGGGCGCTGGCGGCGAACGCGTGATGCCCGGCGAACACGAGCACGCCGGCCTGTGAGGAGTAGCGCAGGTCGGGGATCGCCTGCAGCCCGGCGTGGACGAGAAGCTCGCGCCCAGCCTTGGACTCGTCGCCGAGCATGCCCTTGACGGCGGCGCTGGACGCCTTGCCGGCGACGATGCTCACGATCTTCAGTTCGTAGGTCACCGTCTGTCCTTCCGGCGGCAGATATTCGAGCAGCTCCGCCTGCCCCACCCGCAGATCGATGGCTTCGCACTGCGAGGCGCTCGGCAGGCAGTCGCCCTGGCCGTGCAGGATCGCTTCGCCGACGAGCGTGAACGTGGCGCTCTTGCCGCCCGCGGTCACGCCGCGGAAGACGATCAGCGGCTGCTTGGCCGCCGGCAGCGGGGTCAGCAGCTTGAGGTTCTCATACGGCGTCAGCTGCGCGCTGCCCGCGGCGGTGCCCGCGGGAACCACGCCGAACAGCACGGCCACGTGGTACACGGTCTTCGGCTTCGCCGGCGTGGAGGGCGCGGACGGGGTGGCGGCGGGGGTGGTTTCGCTGGAGCTCGGGGCGGTTGTGCCGGAGCTCGAGGGGCTGGTGCTCGTCGTCGAAGCGGTCGCACCGGTGCTCGGCGTGGCCGTCGCTGTCTTCGCCTTGGATTCGGGCAGCGGCGTGAAGGGGTTGCGCGCGGTGCCCTTGTGCTGGGCGGAGGCACCGCCGGTCGTCTCGGCGACCGCGTCTTCGTGAGTCGCTTCACTTGTGGGCAGGCCCGCCGGGAGAGTGGGAGCGCTTGAGGCCGCGGCCGTCGGCGTGGTGGGGCTCGAGCCGCCGCCGAGCACGGCGTAGCCGATGGCGCCCACCAACGCGAGCGCGACTAGGACCACGAGCGGCAGCAGGCGCCGATCGAGCAGGTCCGCCTTCAGCGAGCTCAGGAAGTCGGTCATGGGTTCACCTTCACGACCGCCGGTGAGGTGGGGGAGCTCGGCGTCGCGGTTGTCGAGGAGGCCGGTGTGGCGGCGCCCGTCGCTGGGGCGGTGGGCGTCGCGGTCAGGCCCTGGGCGGCCGGCAGCACGTAGGCGGTCGCCGTGATCGTGCCCGTTACCTTGCTGGCAGCGCTGGTGCCTTGCACTGAGGGGCCGTCCCCGGGGGAAAGCTTGACGCTCTGAATGGTCAACAGGCGGCCGCTGACCTGAAGGTTCCCGGCAGGGGTGAGCGTCGCGAAGTCTGTGAGCCGCTGCAGCAGATGTTCGAGGTCGAAGAAGCTGCCTTCGAAGACGAGCGTAAATGGCTCCTCGCTGAGACCGGCCGTGGCCGAGCTCGCCGAGGAGGCGGGAGCCGCGCTGGAGCTGGCCGTGATCGAGGAGAAATCGACGCTCTTCTCGTTGGACGCCTGCGCGAGCTGGTCGATCAACGCCGGCACTTCCGCCTTGGGCGGCACGGCTTTGCCGAGGCTCACCAGCGCCGCGTAGGCCGACGCATACTGCGACTGCGCGGCACGCGCGCTCGTGAGCGTTCCCTGCGCGGCGGACAGCGTCGCCTGCGCGGCGGCGACTTCGGCGCTGAGCTTGCTCGCCTGCTGGCGCTCCGGTGAGACGACCATCATCCACGCAGCCGCCAGGATGACAACGACGATGACGCCGATGAGGACCATGCGGTCGCGGCCGGTCATCGCGCGCTCCCCGTTGAGCTGGCCGTGTCTGAGACGGTCTTCGTCGCGGCAGCCACAGCGGCGGTGCTCGGCAGCGGGTCGAAGGTGACGGTCGCCGAGAAGGACGGGTCGTGGGCTGGACAACCGGCGCCGCCCGAGGACGACGCGGATCCAGCGCTCTGCAGCGTGACTTCGCTGACGCCGTCGATCAGGCGCAGCCGCTCGAGCGTCCGTGCCACAGCTGGCTCGCTGGTGGCGCATCCGCCGAGCGTGAACGTCGGCACACTCCCGGGAGGAGTGGCGGAGCTCACAGCGGCGGCACTCGCCACGCTGGAGCTCGGGGAGGCAACAGGAGCGGAAGCGCTGACGGTCCCCGACGCGATCGTGCCGCCGAGCGAGCCGATCGAGGCCTGGGAGGGGAGCACGCGACCGAATTCGTGGAAGACGTGGGCCCAGTCAAAGCGCGAGTCGATCAACGTGTCCACTGTCTGCGTGCGCTGTTCGCGAGTTGCGATGAAGCTCGTGTACGGCGCGAGCCGTTCGGCCTGCACCTGGGCCTGCTGCGCCTGAGCGGTGATCGCCGCTGCCTGCGCCTTGCGGCTTGCGATGTCGTGGTGGGCGGAGCCGTAGAGCACCGCTAGCACCGCCAGGCCGGCGGCCAGCGCGAGCACGGCGTACGCGCCGCCCTGCGAGCGACCGGCGCCGACCGAGGCGCCGCTTCTCTGCTCGGCGGGGATCAGGTTTACAGCTCTCATCGCGGCGCCTCCACGGCGGCAAGCCCCGTGGCGATGGCCAGTCGGTGCGGGGAGACCGACGCGGCGAGAGCCTCTTCGGCGAACCCGATCTCCTCGCAGCGCACCTCCACGCCCAACGATGCCTGCAGCGCGGCGGCGAAGCCGGGGATGTCCTGCGCGGAGCCGCTCATGACGACGTGCGAGACCTCGCCGCCTCCGTCCTGGGAGCGGTGGAAGTCGAGCGAGTTGCGCACCTCCCCGGAGATGTCGCGAATGCCGTTCTCGAGCACCGTCCACAGATCCGCGTCCGACTGGGGAGCCTGTGCGACGGGGGCGCTGTCAACGGCCGACAGCTCCTCGTAGCTCATCGCGCGCTCGCTCTCCTCTGCGTCCTCGGGGCTCTGGGCCTGCTCGCCAGTGTCTGTGGCCTGCTCGGGCGTCACGCCCTGAGACGGATCGGCCTCGACCGGCGCGCTCGCGGCGGAGCTGACGTCCTGGCTGGCGGGTGCGGAGGCGCTGAGGTCGACAGCCGCGAGGAGGGCGCGCGCCTCCGTCAAGGCGATGCTGCGACGCTCGGCGAGCTCGCTGGCCATGCCCTCCAGGCCGCTGCCGACGACGCGGGTGAAACGACAGATCTTGCCCTCGGCGATCGCCAGGTTGGTCAGCCCGTCGACGTTCAGATAGAGCACGCGGCCAGTCTGCTCCCCCTCCGGGGAGGATGCTGGGTCCGGGCGATACAGCGAGCGGATCAGCGCGAAGGCGGACAGATCGACGCCCTCGGGAGTCAGCCCGGCGCGACGCACGGCCGCGAGCAGGCGTTCGATCATGTCGCGCTGGGCGGCGACGAGCACGACGCGCTGGCGCGGGCCGGCGGGGGTCTCGACGACGCCGAGTGGGTGGAAGTCCAGGACGGCGTTGTTCAGCGGCATCGGCACCTGGTCCTGGGCCTGGAAGTTGACGGCGGCGGCGAGTTCCTTCTGGTCGGTCACCGGGGGCAGCTCGAGCGTGCGCAGCACCGTGCGCTGGTTCGCGACGCCGATGCGCACACGCTTGCTCAGCCCACCCTCGGCGAACAGCTCGCGCAGAGCCTCGCTGAGAGCGTCCTCGTCGATGACTTCACCGTCGCGCACCGAGTCGGCTGGGAGCGCCAGGGAGGCGGCCCGCTCGGCGACGATCGATCCGTTCACCCGCGCCTGCACCGCCGCGACGAAGCCGGGCTGGATGTCCAGGCCGACCAGATCCTCGCCGGAACGGCGACCGAGCTTCAGGGGAAGCCTCAGGTTCGGTGAGCTCAGGTTCAGTGAGGGGATTCGTGAAGGGAGGAGTCGCATCTCGAGTAGCGCGCTTCGAATGCCAGGCAGGGCGCCGGCACGTGGGGTATCGGCGTCAAGCCCCCACCGCTTTAGTGCAGGAAGTGATTGACGTAGACATGGACGATCTGCGGTCCGACGAAAACTGCGAGCAGCGCCCCGAGCGCGAGGAACGGGCCGAACGGGACCGCCGTCTTGCGTCCCTCCCGGGCACCCTTGCGGGCGATCACGACCGCGCCCAGCGTGACCCCCGCGAGCAGTGCGATCAGGAGCGCCGGCGCGACCGCCGCTCCGAGGAACAACCCCATCATGCCGGCGAGCTTGACATCGCCCATGCCCATGCCGCCCGGATACGCGAGGGCGGCCGCCAGCAGGAAGCCGCCAGCGCAGGCGCCGGCGATCAGCCGACCGAGCTCGCCGCCCGGATCAAGAGCCAGTCCCAGCACTAGCGCGAGCACGGCGCCCAGGGCGGTGATGCGGTTGGGGATGATCCGATGCTCGAGGTCGATCAGCGCGGCGGGGACCACCAGCAGGATCAGCGCGACACTCAGCGCGATACCCGCAGCCGAGTGGTGGGCGAGAACGGCGCCCACGCACAGCGCTCCTGTGAGTGCCTCGACGAGCGGGTAGCGAGGCGATATCGCGCAGCCGCAGCTGCGGCAGTGGCCGCGCAGCAGCAGCCAGGAGAGGATCGGGATGTTGTCGTAGGGCTTGACCGGCGTGCCGCAGCGCGGGCAGTGCGACGCCGGCGTGATCAGCGACTCGTGGCGGGGGAGGCGGTAGACGACGACGTTCAGGAACGATCCGAACACAGCCCCGAGCACTCCCGCGAAGGTTGCGGCCTCCATGTTCAGCTAATCGACAGACGTGACGCGGCCCTTGAGCCCCGAGGGCGGCCGCGAAACGCTGTGAGCCACGACGCCGCTCGGCCCGTCGGCGAGCTCACCAGCTGCCGGTCTCACAGCCGTCCATGTTGGAGCTTTCGGCTTTGCAGCTACGCAGCACTTCCCCGTTTTCTTTGCGAGTGATCGTGAACGTATCGCCGCCAGGACCTGGGGCGACCGCGGTCACCACGTAGCCCTTACCCGATTCCTTTGCTTCGGCGACGCTCAGGTAGGCGTTGTTCTTCCCCGCAACGGTCTGTATCGCCGGTTCGTATTCGCGCAGGATCGCTAGCGACAGATTTGTGTATTCGCCGCTGTGATCGGTCGAATACGCTTCCGCGGCCTCCTGGCCGGTACGGGCTACTTCCTTCGCCCCTGCGTCAAATGCCTTGGTCTTCTGGCTCAGCAGTGACGGGATCGCGATCGCGGCGAGAATGCCGATGATCAACACCACGACCAGGATTTCGATCAGGGTGAAGCCGCGATCGCCTGAGATGCTTTGCCGGTGTCGGAGCGACATCGTGTGCTCTATCGGCACAGCAGCAGCAACGCTTTACACCGCCATCTGCTGCGCAGAGCCGGCCGGCGTGAGCCCGCAAGCACAAGAACGAGGAGCCGACCATGGGCCGACTCCTCGCTTGTCCGTTGCAACGGCCTGTGTGTGAGGCGCGTACGCCTCACACACGCTCTTACCAGTTGGAGGATTCAGATCCAGCGCAGCCGGTTTTCGTGCCCGTGGTGCTTTTACACGTACGGGTCACTTCTCCATTGCTTTTGCGCAGAATCGTGTATTCGTCCCCGGTGTGGGCAGCAACCGCTGTCACCGAGTATTCTTCGGGCCCCACCACAACTACCCCGGTGCCGCCTTCCTTCATGTACGCGCCACCGTTCGCGGCTGCTTTGGTTTCCGGAATGGTGATCTCGTATTTGTGGAGTTCCGGCACGGTCAGGCCCGTGTACAGGCCTTCGTGGTCGGTTGCGTACGTTTCCGCGGTGGTCTGCGCGGACCGTGCGAGTTCCTTCGCCCCGGCGTCATACGCCTTGTTCTTCTGGCTCAGGAGTGACGGGATGGCGATCGCGGCGAGAATGCCGATGATCAGGATAACGACCAGAAGTTCGATCAGTGTAAAACCACTCTCATCTGTCGAACGCTGGCGCAGTCGATACAGCATGTGATCCTCCTAGGATCTCGTTTGGGCGCCAGCCCTCGGTAATCGCCTCAAGCGGCGATGCGTCCCCCTCATGAGGGCCGCCGGCTTTGCTACGCATCTCAACGATGCTCTGCCTTGGCACCTCGGTACTGGCTCTGTTGGCCGCTGCATCGACCTGCTGGCCGACGACCTTTATAGGTGCACGACCGCTTGGACGGACGGTGGATCGGGCTGCGTCGGCCTGCAGGTGCCCCAGTGGCCAGCGCGTCATCGCGTGTCAGACCAGACCACTCGATATAGGACCGGCAGACAAGGGGTCCAGTCACGTCGGTCCGTCTCGACACGGTGACTATCGAGGCTACCATCGAGCGCCTACTGCCCTACTGGCTATGCTCGGGGGCGTCCTCTCGCACGATCATCGGCCGCTCAACGCTCAGGCCTGCGGATCGTGCCGGCGGTGGATTATCGCGTTCAAGTCTCACCGCTCGGTCAATCTCCGCCCTAGCCGTCTCATCGGGTGGCCAGCGACGAAGCGCCGCTTTGCCGACCCCTTGGTAGTAGGTGGCCCCAGCCGAAAAGACAGACGATTCGCTGCCGCCATACGTGAGAACGACCTCGTTGGCAAGCTCCCGCGCCCATACCAGCGCCGCCTCGACTGTGCTCCATTCGCCCTCGTCATAGATCTCATGCTCCGTGGCGATGTCGGTTACGTACCCAAAGAAGTCCGCACCTCGACCACGCCCTATATAGGCGCGGCGTTGCGAGGTGTCACCGGCATCCATGAAGTCTACCCCCTTGTGATATCAGAACCGCCGTCTAACCTCGCGCATATCTACGCATATTAGACGGCCTGAGCCATAGCGAGCCGCCAGCCTGCTACCGGGCTCCCTGGCGACTACCCGGACGGGACTCTCACCCGCTAGCAACGACGAGCTTTATGTTGGGTCTGGTCGCACCAAACAACCACCTCCAAACACTGGACACACAGCCCGGAAAGTCGAACCTCTCAGGCTCCCGGTCGCCGCGTCTGGCTCGATTCTCGGCGGCGTACCGTCCGAACTCGATCAGCCGTGTCTTCGCCAGATGCAGCTCCCAGTCGAACTGCGCGAACTGTCGCGGAGATCGGCGAGGACCCGCTCGGCGTCCTCACGATCCTCAAAGCCGGCCGCGTTGTTGTCGACGAACCACGTGAGGATTAGGTCCCCACGCGCGTGACGCCGTCGCCACTGGTCGGCCCACGGGTCGAATACGTAGTGGAGGTAGACGACGGAAGCAGCAGCGAAACCGATGCCCCTTGCGCCGATCTCTCCAACGATCCCGACCATTCCCCGTCCTCGATGCCCCGCTACGTGATCCCCTCGACCCCGCGGCCGCGTTCGGGCTAATCGCCCGGTACGCCTCCCGCAAGCGAACGACGGTCACGTGATGAAGGAGCGCGGCTAACCGCACATCCTTGTCCTGCCGCGCCAGCTGGCGCACACGACCCAGATCACTTGACACGCCATTCCGGCACTGCGTCCGAGACGTGTTTCGCTCGCCGTGTTCCCTTGGCCGGGCATCTTCCCTCCACAGCCTCCGCCCCGGCCACCAAGCGGGCTCGTTCGCCTGCTTCGCGGGCACTACGAGACCGTTTGACTTCCGGTGGTCGCGCATCGAGGGATGACCGTCAAAGCGTTCCCTTCACGGCCGTCAATGCCAATCCACCACGCGCGAACCATCCAGAACGAGGCATCCATCGACGCCGCGGGCGACCGTGGGCCCTCTCGGTTGTCGCGCATGGAGATTTCCGTGCGTGCCCAGGTTCTCTGACCGCGCAGGATCCCACGACGACTCGCGTTAATACAGCCGTGGACATCGCCTCCCGCCTGGTTTGACGCGTCGGCACCCTGGAGTCGAGCATTTCACGTTTCAATCGCCCAACCCACACGTACCCCTGTCAACGCTTCACCGCCGCCCTCACGAACGCCACCGCATGACCCAGGGCCACCGTGGACCATTCCTCCTTTCTGACGTAGAGAGCTCTCATCTCCTATCTCTATCCCCGCATGTCCCGCGCTCCGAAACGCCCCTCCACATGGGTTAGAGGAACCTGCAATTGCTGCCGCCGCTGCACTGGATCGCGCGGAACAGAGCACGCGCCACCCCCGGCTTGACCGCATAGGGGCCCGCATACTCAGGCTTGAGCTCGATTTCAGAGAACCCTGGCGACTGAAGGTAGATATTGAACTTTATCGTATCCAGTGGCTCGTTGTACACACCCGTGCTCGTCTTGATCTCGCCCCCGACATCTTCGGCCACTTTCACGGACCATTTAAGCGCAATGTACTTGACGTCTTCTGGCGGCTTCGTGGTGAATGTGACACGGGCCTGTCGTCCGTTCAGGCTAATCTGGGCAAGCACATATACGGGAATTGCCGGACGCGGTTCCCCTTTCACCGTAAATGCCGGTATCTCCAGGTTGCCAGAGATCGTAGTTCTGTACTCATCGTTCGGAGACGCGCCGTCTGGAGCGGCAAAGTACGCTCGAAGCTCTGACGGTAGCCTAACGAGGTCGTCGCCTTCTTCTTCACCTTCCTCTTCGCTAAGTTCACTTTCCACTTCTTCTGTTCCTTCTTCTCCTGGGCAGGCTTCGCCTTCTTCACAGAGTGCCGTTTCAATGTATGTTCCGCCATCCGTCAGAAGGATGCCTCTATATTCTTCATTGCTGCGCCAGCAGGCTTCAGTTCCTGGGCCCGGGTATTCGGAGAATTCCCACGGGCATGCTGATTCGTGCGCGTAGGGCACTTCGAGCTGCCCGTAGTTGACAAGATCAACAGCCCAAGGGATGTGGGGTATATTTCCGTCTTTTGTACGGGCCGTAAAGATGCCCTCGTTTTCGAAGAGCGGGCAGGCGTACCTTTCTTCGCCCTCGGCGTCGCAGCCGAACGCTGCTGGTGTGCTTTCGCCCTGATCGACTAGGAAGGTGCCCAGGTTCACAAAAAACGGTGACGCGGGGTGGCGGCTGGTGTCGAGGCTCCCGGACGCCCATGTCGCGGTCCCTTCGTTGACGAGTTCGCCGCCTCCTACGTTGATTTGCGTCGGCGAGTTGAGTAGGGTCGTGGATTCGGGTCCCGCGACGATTGCGCCAGGGCCGACAAATTCCATGAGAGCACTGGACCATGTCAGCGAGGTGTTGATGTCTAGTTCGTCGGTGACAGAGACGACTTGCTCGCGGTACCCGTCGTAGTCGGACTCGGGGGGCGCGATGCTAAGTGCGCCCAGAACGCTCGGTGTGAGTCCTACCAGGGTTAGCTGCCCATTCAGGAGCGTGAGATCGGCGTCGCTTCCTTCGATTGCGCCTGCGCTCACCTTGCCGTCCACCGCGATGTTTCCGGCAAGCGTGGTGCTGGCCCCCAGCAAGTAGGTTGCGCCCCCCACGCCACCGAGCGTGAGCGACGCTCCAGGTGCGGCTGACCAAATGTCTGGCGTTAGCTGTCCCGAGTTCCCGCCGCCGGTGAATTCCAGCTGGCCGCTCTTAGCCTGGACCACGCCTTCATTGTCGATCGCGAAGCCAACCGGCGAGACACCGCTGCCTTCGGTCTTCTCCAACGTCCCCGTGTTCGTGAGAGACGCTTCACCTTCATCCGCCTGCAAACCATGCCCCTGAGCAAGACCTTCCCCATTGACGACCATCGTCCCACTGTTGAACAGTCGCGCCTGCCGCCGACCGAAAAGCTCTCCTTCGCTATCGATCGTCAGCGTCCCAGCATTACTCAACTCCCGTTCTTCCATGGTAACGCTCGACGCAATCACACCCACCGTCCCCGCCTCCAACACCGTCGAACCCGAACCCACCAAACCCCCATAGCCGCCACCCACGAACGAACCCGTCACATCCAGCGTCCCCGCCCCACCCAACAGGCCACGCTCAACCGACAGCCCCTCCACAGTCGAGGCATCCAACGTGCTCGTAACTTCCAGCGTCCCACCACCGGTGAGCGCGACACTCGCCGTCGGGCCTTCGATCACACCCGCCGTCACATCACCTTCGGCTACTTCAATCGCCCCAGATACCGCGACCGTCGCACCCAGCGAAAACGGCTCCCGCGAACCCGCATCGAACACGATATCACTCCCCGCGCCCGACGCCGCCCACGACCCCGATACACTGCCGTCCGAGTTCCCGCCACCATCGAAATCTAGCTGGCCAGCCTCAGCCCGGACCAAGCCTTCATTGTCAATCGCGAAGCCAACTGGCGCGACACCGCCACCTTCGGTCTTCTCCAGCGTCCCCGTGTTCGTCAGAGACGCTTCACCTTCACCCGCGTCAAGTCCATGGTTTTCGCCGACGCCTTCGCCATTGACTACCAGGGTCCCGCTGTTGACCAAGCGCGCATGCTTGAATCCCTCGAGCCCACTCTCTGTCCCGATCGTCAGGGTCCCTGCATTACTCAACGTCCGTTCCACCAGATTAATGCTCTGGCTCCCGGGCATGATCGTGCCCGTGGCCCCCGCCTCAAGCACCGTCGAACCGGAACCCGTCAACGACCCGAAGCCACCACCAGTAAACGAGCCCGTCACATCAACCGCACCCGCCCCAGTCAACACACCACCCTGCACCGACAAACCAGCCACAGT
>DATHPE010000018.1:0-177658 GCA_035484215.1 Solirubrobacteraceae bacterium
TGAAGGTCGTCTCGATCACGCCGCCGCGGGTGCAGCCGATGCCCTTGGCGTAGGCGAGCGCGAGTGCGCGCGCGTTTCCGCTGGCGTCCTGGGCGACGGCGACGAGCCCCGGCACACCCGAGCCTTCGGTGTATTGGCGGCGCACGAGGTGGCCGGGTCCCTTGGGGGCGACCATCGCCACGTCGACGCCCGCGGGCGGGGTGACCTCGCCGTAGTGGACGGAGAAGCCGTGCCCGAACAGGATCATGTTGCCCTCGGCGATGCCGTCGCGGATCTCCGCCTCCCACACACGGCGGTGCAGCTCGTCGGGCAGCAGGATCATCACCAGGTCGCCGCGGCTGGCGGCCTCGACGACCGAGAGCACGTCCAAACCCTGCTCCAAGGCCTTGGCGACCGAGGCGGAGTCCTCGCGCAGCCCGACCACGACCTTGACGCCGGAGTCCTTGAGGTTCAGTGCGTGGGCGTGGCCCTGCGAGCCATAGCCGATGATGGCGACGGTCTTGCCGTCGAGGAGCGTGAGGTCTGCGTCGTCGTCGTAGATCATTGAGACGGCAGGCTATCCAACTTCGCCGCGCGATCCGGTGGGCGCCCGCGCTTCGGCGCGCTCTGCCGGGGGTCCCGTGCGCTCGCGCTCAGGCGCTGGCGCACGCGAGCAGCGTGCGCCCGGGCACCTCGAGCGTGCCGTCGGCGGCGGTGTAGGGCGCGAAGCGCGCAGCCAGCGACGCCTTGATCTCGGCCATCTCGGGGGCCGGGCGCGAGAGCACGGCGTCGTGGAAGTCGTGCGAGAGGTCGAGCGTCGTCTCCCACAGCTCGTCGAAGTCCGGGTGGCGGCGGGGCAGGTCCAGCGCCTCGACCTCGACCTCCGCGAAACCGGCCTGCGCGAGCAGCTCGGTCAGCGCGGCGGCGTCACCCAGCGCGAACGGCCCCGGTCGCGGCTCGGCGTCCCGCGCCGGCACCGGCGCCAGCCCACGCTCGATCAGCTCCTGCGCGGGGAGCAGCGCCCACGGGTTGCTCGCGACGGAGTCCCACACGGCGAGCGCGACACGCCCACCGGACGCCAGCACGCGGCGGGTCTCGCCGAGCGCGGCCGCGGGATCGGCCATCAGCATGTAGCCCCAGCGGCACAGGACGGCGTCGACGCTGGCCAGCGGCAGGTCGATCCATTCGGCGTTCAGCACCTGGAACTCGACGTTCGCGAGGCCCAGCTCGATCGCGCGCGTGCGGGCGCCGGCTAGCATCGCCTCGGCCTGGTCGGAGACGATCACCCCGCCGACGGGGGCGACCAGCTCGGCGGCGAGCATCCCCGTCTCGCCCAGGCCGGCGGCGAGCTCCAGCACACGCTGGCCCGGCTGCGGGCTGACGGCGTCGATCATCCAGTGCGAGACCGGGGCGGCGAACTCGCGCAGCATCCCCTGGCGGTGCACCCAGCCGGACGCGGCCTCTTCCCAGCCTTCGAGGCTCGCCTGGCGGTACGCGTTGGCGTCGAAGCTCATAGGGTCAGCTCCCGCCGCAGCAGCTTGCCCGAACGCGTGCGCGGCAGCGGCCCGGCGGCCAGCGCGAAGCGCTTGGGCACCTTGTAGGGCGCGAGCGCGCGGGCGCAGTGCTCGCGCAGCTCCTCGACCCCCACCGCCGCGTCCGGGCGCGCGACGACGATCGCCGTCACCGCCTCGCCCCACCGCGGATCGGGGCGACCGAGGACGGCAGCCTCGAGCACCAGCGGATGGGCCTCGAGCACGGCCTCCACCTCCGCCGGCGCGACGTTCTCGCCGCCGCTGACGATCGTGTCCGCCCTGCGCCCGGTCACCAGCAGGCCGCCGTGCTCGTCGAGCCGGCCGATGTCGCCGGTGTGCAGCCAGCCGTCGGACGCGAGCGACGCCGGGGCCACGGTTGGGCCGCGCACGAGGATCTCGCCGTCTGCCGCCTCTGCGTCTCCCCCGCCCCGCGCCCCGCCGTCGATCCGCAGCCGGGTGCAGAACAGCGGCGGCCCGGCGCTCGCGGGCTCGCGGCCGGGCTCGCGCTGGATCGCGGCGACAGGCGTGGTGGTCGCCTGCGAGCAGCTCTCGGTGAGGCCGTAGGTGAGGCTGACGGGCACGCCGGCGGCGCGGGCGCGCTCGAGCAGCGCCGCCGGCACCGGGCCGCCGCCGGTCAGCGCGCAGCGCAGCGCGGGCGGGCGGGCCAGGCCGGCGTCGAGCAGGCGCGCGAGCGTGGTCGCGACGAGGCTGACGAGCGTCACCTCCTGCGCGCTGAGCGCGTGCAGGACGCGGTCGGTCTCGAAGCGCTCGTGCACGACCGCGGTGGTCGCGTAGATCGCCGAGCGCAGCAGGATCGAGAGCCCGCCGACGTGCGACAGCGGCAGCGCGCACAGCCAGCGCTCGCGTGGATCCAGCCCAAGGGCGACGGAGGAGCCCAGCGCGCTCCACAGCAGGTTGCCGTAGGTGAGCTCGACCGGCCGCGGCGAGGAGGTGGTGCCGGAGGTGTGGATGACCACGGCGGTGGCGTCGAGCTCGTGCCGCGAGCTGACCGGGACGCCGGCCGGCGCGGCGCCCTCCCCCAAGGGCTCCTCCAGCGCCACCGCGGCGCCGTCGGCGATGTGCGCGCGTTCGGCGGGGGCGAGACGCAGGTCGACCGGCACCGCGACCGCCCCGAGCAGCAGGCAGGCGTGCAGCGCCTGTGCGAAGTCCGGGCCGGCGGGCAGCGCGATCGCCACACGCGAGCCCGGCCCGGCGCCGCGCGCGGCCAGCCGTCCCGCCCCGTAGCGCGCGGCGTCGTGCAGCCGGGCGTATGACCAGTCCCCCCGCGGCGTCCGCAGCGCCGTGTGCTGGGGCCGCGTCCGCGCGGCGCGGGACAGCCAAGCCTCGACCTCCATGTCGCACAGGCTAGCCTTCGCGCGATGAGCACCACCTGGATCCCCGCGCCCGCGCCAGCCGGCGACTCGTTCACGGACATCCACTACGACAAGTCCGCCGCGCCGGCACAGGGGATCGCGAGGATCACGATCGCCCGTCCGCAGGTCAGAAACGCGTTCCGGCCGCGGACGATCATCGAGATCTCCCAGGCGCTGGAGGACGCGCGCGAGGACACCGAGATCGGCGTGATCGTGCTCACCGGCGAAGGCAGCGAGGCCTTCTGCTCGGGGGGCGATCAGCGCGTGCGCGGAGACTCCGGCTACCTGAACGACGACGAGGCCGGCAAGGCTGGCGTCGGGCGCTTCCATGTGACCGACCTGCACATCCAGATTCGGCGCCTGCCCAAGCCGGTGGTGGCGATGGTCGCCGGCTACGCGATCGGCGGCGGGCACGTGCTGCATCTGGTGTGCGACCTGACTATCGCCGCCGACAATGCGCGCTTCGGCCAGGTCGGCCCGAAGGTCGGCTCCTTCGACGGCGGCTTCGGCGCGGGCCTGCTCGCTAACCAGGTGGGGCCGAAGAAGGCCAAGGAGATCTGGTTCCTGTGCCGGCAGTACTCGGCCGAGGAGGCCCTGCGGATGGGCCTGGTGAACACGGTGGTGCCGCTCGAGCGCCTGGAGGACGAGACGGTGGCGTGGTGCCAGGAGATGCTCGCGCTCTCGCCGTTCGCGCTGCGGCTGCTGAAGGCGAGCTTCAACGCGGCCGAGGACGGGCTGTCGGGGATCCAGCAGCTGGCGCACGACGCGAACCTGCTGTTCTACGGCAGCGAGGAGGCGCAGGAGGGACGGGACGCATACCGCGAGAAGCGCGCGCCGGACTTCTCGCGCTTCCCCAAGCGGGCCTAGTGTGAGCGCCGTGCGCATTTGGGTGATGGCGGCCCGCGTGCGCACGTTGCCGGCGGCGGTGGCGCCTGTGCTCGTGGGCACCTCGCTGGCGCTCGGCGCGGGGCGCTTCCACCCGCTGGCGTTCGCGGCCGCGCTGCTGGGCGCGGTGCTCATCCAGGTCGGCACCAACTTGTCCAACGACTACTCCGACGCGCGCCGGGGAGCCGACACGGAGGACCGCCTTGGTCCGGTGAGGGTGACGGCCGGCGGCCTCGTGCCCCCCAGCCAGGTGCTGCTGGCTACGTACGTGACGTTCGGGCTGGCGGTGGCGTGCGGCGCGTACCTGGTGGCGGTCGCCGGACCGGAGCTGTTGGCGGTCGGCGCGGCGTCGATCCTCGCCGGCGTGCTGTACACGGGCGGCCCGCGCCCGTATGGCTACGAGGGCCTGGGCGAGCTGTTCGTGTTCCTGTTCTTCGGGATAGTCGCGGTCGCGGGCTCCTACTTCGTGCAGGTGCAGCAGCTGCCGTGGCAGGCGTTCGTGTGCGCGGTGCCGGTGGGGCTGCTGGCGAGCGCGATCCTCGTGGTCAACAACGTGCGCGACCTCGAGACCGACAGGCGCGCGGGCAAGCGCACGCTGGCGGTGCGCCTCGGTCGCGCGCGCACGCGCACGCTGTACTCGGCGATGGTCGCCGTGGCGTTCGTGACCGCGCCGCTGCCGTGGGCGTTCGGGTCGATGAGCGCGTGGCTGCTGCTGCCGTGGGCGGTGATCCCGCTGGCGGCGCGGCTGGTGGGCGTGGTGCGCACGCGCACCGACGGTCCGACGCTGAACGGGGCGCTGGCGCGCACGGGGGCGCTGCAGCTGGTCTTCTGCCTGTTGTTCGCCGCCGGCATCCTGGCGAGCGGTGGCGTCGGCGGATGAAGCTCGACGTCGAGCGCCGCACGCTCGCGCTGAGAACGCCGCTGCAGAGCGCCTACGGCGCCGTCGGCGAGCGCGAGCTGCTGCTCGTCGCGCTGACGGACGCCGACGGCGTGCGGGGATACGGCGAAGCGGCGCCGCTGGAGGCATATGACGGCGTCAGCGCCGAGCGCGCGCGGAGGGCGCTCGAAAGCTACGCGCCGGTGCTGGCGCGCTCGGAAGGCATGAACGGCGCGCAGCTGATCGAAGGCTGCCGCGAGGTGGAGGATCTCCCGCAGGCGCTGGCGGCGATCGATCTCGCGCTGTGGGACCGCGCCGGGCGCCGCGCGGGCAAGCCGGTGGCGGCGCTGCTGAGCGACGACGCCGCGACGCACGTGCCCGTCAACGCGACGCTGTCGGCGCTCGACCGGGCGGGCGCCGCCGAGCAGGCGGCGGCGGCTGTGCGCGCGGGCTTCCAGTGCCTGAAGCTGAAGGTGGGCGTCGGCGACGACGCCGGGCGCGTGGCCGCCACCCGCGCCGCCGCTGGCCCGCGGGTGGCGCTGCGCCTGGACGCGAACGGGGCATGGAGCGTCGAGCAGGCGGTGGCGGCGATCGAGGCGCTCTCCCCCGCCGGCCTGGAGCTGGTGGAGGAGCCCACGCACGGGCTGCGCGCCATGCGCGAAGTGCGCGAGCGGGTGGCGGTGCGGGTCTCGATCGACGAGACCGCGGCGGAGCTCGGAGCGCTGACGGCCGGCGTCGCCGACGCCGTCTGCCTGAAGATCTCCAGATGCGGCGGGATCGCCGGCCTGCTGGCGGCGGCCTCGCTCGTGCGCGCCACCGGCGCGGAGGTATACCTCGCCTCCACGCTCGACGGCCCCCTGGGCGTGGCCGCGGCGCTGCACGCGGCCGCCGCGCTGGCCTCGCGCGGGCCCGTCCCCCACTGCGGCCTGGCCACGCTCGAGATGTTCGCGGGCGTCGAGAACCCCCTGCCGGCTCTGGCGGGTGAGATCGCGGTTCCCGTCGCACCGGGCCTGGGCGTCGCTCCGTTCTAGCGGACTAGCAAAGTGCGTACCGAGTACTGCGCTATCTGCGGGTCGGCGGTGAGGATCGCTACGTCCAGCAGCCCCGCCTGCGCCACCAGCAGGCGGTCGAACGGGTCGCGGTGCAACCGCGGGAGCGCCGCGACGGCGAGCGCGTGGGTGTGCTCGATCGCGAGCGCCTCGGCCGCGATGGCGCGCAGTCGTTCGGGCACGTAGCGCTCCGGCGGCTCCGGCAGGGGGAGTCGGCCGAGTGCGTACTTGATCGCCATCTCCCATGAGCTCACGGCTGAGACGATCAGCTGGCTGCGTCGATCTTCGACGAGTGACCGGTGCTCGCCGAGACGCTCAGGCTCCGTGTTCAGCCACAGGAAGATGTGCGTGTCGAGCAGGAGCCTCAACGCTCGAAGGACTCGAGCAGTTCGTCCGGGAGCGGCTCGTCGAAGTCGTCGGGAACGACGAAGCGCCCGCG
This sequence comes from Solirubrobacteraceae bacterium, assembly GCA_035484215.1. Lineage (GTDB taxonomy): Bacteria > Actinomycetota > Thermoleophilia > Solirubrobacterales > Solirubrobacteraceae > Palsa-744. Next base: position 6,135 of record DATHPE010000018.1, read on the forward strand.
GTCGATCCCCAGGCGTCGAGCGGACGATCGGCGCACGGGCACCAGGCTCGCGATCTCCTCTCCCCGCCGCGTGATCACCACCTCCTCGCCGGCCGCCACGTCCTCCAGCAGCCGCGACAGATGTGTCTTTGCCTCGTGCACACCAACAGACTTAGTCATGGACTTAGTCTAGCATTGGGTCGTGGTCGAAGCTGCTCGCACGACGAGCGCGCAAGGCGCCCGGTGGTCGCGCCGGCGCCTGCGCCGGCTCGTCGTCGTGACGGTCGTGCTGACTGGTCTGGGCGCGCTGCTCACACCCAGCCTCGGCTCGACCGAAAACAGCCTCTCAGGCGTGCGCGAACCCTCTCCGCAAGCCACGCCGGCGGTACCCGCGGCCGTTCGCTCCCCACCGATCATCGGCACCAACGACGCCGCCGGGTGGGGATCGAAGGCCGCGCGCACGATCCTGAGGGCGCACATCACCTGGAACCGCGTGGAACTGGGCAGCCGCTACAACACGCTCGCCAGCTCGCTGAGCGACGGCTTCAAGGTGCTCGCGATCGTCGGCAACGTCGACGATGACACCCCCTTGTACACGGTCGCGCCTGGCGCATGGGCGGCGGGCGTGGTCGCCGAGCTGAGAACGAACACAGGCATCGCCATCGCCGAAGCGGCCAACGAGAGCTACCTCAAGGGCGGCGTCGCCGATCCGGTTCAGTATGGGCGGATGTACCTCGCGGCGATCGAGGCCATGCGCTTCGCCGGCATCCACGTCCCGCTGCTGTTCGACATGACCGGCGACATCCCGCTGGGCAGCTGGGCCGACGCCGGCGGCTGGTCCCAGGACGCGGGCGGCGGCGGCTGGCTGCGCGACGCCGTCAACGGCGTGCCAGGCCTGGCGGGCGCGATTCTCGCCAACGGCGTCTCCGTCCACCCCTACGGCGCCGTCGGCGAAAACGACCGCGACGACTCGGGAATCGCCGCCGTGGCGGCCGACGAAGCGGTGGCGGACGCGGCGCTCGGCGCGGTCCCCCCGTTCTACGTCACCGAGATCGGCTTTGACCTGGGCGACTGCGGCGCGGCGCTGGGGGCGTGCTCTGAAGGCGAACAGGCGAGCAAGCTGCGGGCCGCCTACAACGCCCTGCTCGCGGACCCCCATGTCGCGGGAATCTGGTGGTACCAGTCCCACGACGACGGCACCGGCCGCTGGGGCTACATGAACAGCGACGGCACGACCCGCCCGGCGTTCACGACCCTGTCGGCGATCGCGGCGTCCGTAGGCCGGTAGCGAGGACACCGGCCACGCCCCGCGGGTTCTCGAGCACCAGCCCGTGGCCGCCGGGCAGAACCCGCAGCTCGCCGTCCGCCAGCAGCCCCACCATGCGGGCGCCCAGGGCACGGTACTTGGGATCGTGCTCGCCCACGAGCACGGTGACGGGCATCGCGAGCTCGTGCAGCCGATCCCACAGCGGCGCCATCTCGCCGGCGCCCACGCCACGCATCACCGCCGCGAGCGCGTCGGGGCGGTTGCGGCGCTGGTCGGCGCGCGCCAGCGCGCCGACCTCGGGCGGTTCGGATGCGAACAGCGGCTGCGTGCGCCAGCGCTCGATGAACTGCTCGAACGGGACCGTCTCCAGCTCGCGCGCCAACTCGCCGTCGGCCGCGCGCCGCGCGGCCCGCTCGGCTGGGTCCTCGATGCCGGCGCCGCTGGACACGAGCACCAGCCGGCGCACGCGCTCGGGAGCGGCGAGCGCGACGTGCAGCGCGACACGCCCACCCAGCGAGTACCCGCACAGCGTGAAGCGCTCGGGCGCCTGCGCGAGCACAGCCGCGACACAGCCGGCGAACGTGATCGGGCGCCGCGCGTCGGCGGCCGCGCCATGCCCGGGCAGGTCGAGCGCCAGCGGCCGGTAGCGTTCGGGGTCGAGCGCCGCGATCACGCCATCCCAAGCGCGGCGCGTGCCGCTGAATCCGTGCAGCAGGACGACGTTCTCCGGCACCAGACCATCCTATGAGCCCCACCACCGACACATACGCGCTGCTGAGGGCGTTCGTCGACGAGCTGGTTCGCTGCGGCATGCGCGCGGCGTGCACCTCGCCCGGCTCGCGCAGCGCGCCGCTGGTGCTGTCACTCGCCGGCGAGCCGCGCCTGCGCTGCTACTCGCACGTGGACGAGCGCTGCGCGGGGTTCTTCGCGCTGGGACTGGCCAAGGCGTCGGGCCTGCCCGTCGCGGTGGCGTGCACGTCCGGCACCGCCGCCGCGGAGCTGCTGCCCGCGGCAGTCGAGGCGCGCGAGGCGCGGGTGCCGCTGCTGCTGCTGAGCGCCGACCGCCCGGCGGAGCTGCGCGAGAACGGCGCCGGGCAGGCGATCGACCAGCTCAAGCTGTTCGGCGGCGCGGCCAAGTGGTTCTTCGAGGTCGGCGTGCACGAGGCGGGCGAGGAGCAGCTGCGCTGGATGCGCACGCTCGCGTGCCGCGCGTACTGGACGGCGCTGGGGGGCAGCCCGGGCGCGGTGCACCTGAACTTCCCGCTGCGCGAGCCGCTGGTGAGCGAGGATCCACTGCCGGAGGATCGCAGCGGCCGATCCGACGGACGTCCCATGGTGCGTCGTCCCGCGGCGTCGCAGGCCACACGGCCAGAGCTGTCCAACCCAGAGCTGTCCGACCTGCAAAAGCTCATATCGGCGTCACGTCGAGGGATCGTGCTCGCCGGGCGCCACGAGCGCCAACCACCGCTGGGCCCTGCGGCCGCAGCATTCGCCGAGAGCTTGCAGTGGCCGCTGCTCGCAGATCCGCTATCGGGGGCACGCCGCGGCAACGCGGCGATCGCGCACTACGACGCGCTCTTGCGCGAGCCCGCGCTCGCGACAGCGCTCGAGCCCGACCTGATCGTTCGCGTAGGGGATCTGCCGGTGTCGAAGCCGCTGCGCGCGTGGTTGGCGAGCCGCGGCGACGTCAGGCAGGTGGCATTGGACCCCGATGGCGCGTGGCAGGACCCCGACTCCGTCGTGTCCGATTCGCTGATGCTCGAGCCCACCGCCACGCTCGGGTGTCTGACCGAAGCCTTTGCCGCTTGGGTGAACGCGGACGGGGACTGGCTGACGAGCTGGCGCAGCGCCGACGAGCGCGCGGCGGAGGCGATCCTCGGCGTCCTGAGCGACGGCGAGCTGTCCGAGCCTTCGGTCGCGGCCGAGCTGGGCGTGCTGCTGCCCGAGCGGGCGACGCTGTTCGTGGCCTCCTCGATGCCGGTGCGCGACATCGAGACGTTCTGGCCGGCGCGGGCGGACCCGCCGCGCGTGCTGTGCAACCGCGGCGCCAACGGCATCGACGGCATCGTCTCCTCGGCCTTCGGCGCGGCCGCCCATGAGCACGGCCCGGTGGTGCTGCTGATCGGCGACGTCGCGCTCGCGTACGACATCGGCGGCCTGCTCGCGCACACGCGGCTCGGCCTGAAGCTCACGATCGTGCTGCTCGACAACGACGGCGGCGGCATCTTCGACTTCCTGCCGGTTGCGGCCGCGAGCATGGCGCGCGCGCCCGCCACCGAGCCGGACCGGGCACCATCCGGCGAGGCGAGCGCGCCCAGACTAGGCGAGGCCGAGAACATCTACACGCGCCACATCGCCACCCCCACGGGCCTCGACTTCGCGGCGGCCGCCGCGCTCTATGGGCTGCGCCACGAGCCGGTCGCGACGACGCCCCAGCTGCGCGCGGCGCTCGAGCGCGCGCTCGCGCCGGAGACGCGCTCGACGATCGTGCACGTGCGCAGCGACCGCGCGCGCAACGTCGAGCTGCACCGCCGGGTGTGGGGCGCCGTGTCCGCGGCCGTCTCGACGAGCGCCTGAGCAGCCGCGCGGCTAGCCGGCGCTCAGCCTTAGCGTACCCACCGTGATGTGCGGCCACAGGACTTCGTTGAAGACCAGGATCACCGACTGGGAGTACTGCAGCTGCAGGTATGTCGGCTCGCCGAGGTACGGCTCGATCTGGTGGGCCGGGTCCGGCGCTTCGCCGGCCGCGGGACGTCCGCCTTTCCCATCGCCATAGCGCACCCACTCGATCCAGAAGGTCGCCCTCGCCGACTGGACGAAGGCGTTGTTCGCCGGTCTGGCTGCGTTCTGTTCCTTCGGAGTACCCAGGAAGGGGATGTTCCCGATCGAGTCTTCCACTTCTTCGCTGTTGAGCTCGATCGCGATCGTGCCGAGGATGTCCTGGTCGACGATCGCATCTTCCAACACCTTGTTCGGGTTATCGACGTATTCCTGGAACTCCGGCGGAAACGGACCATTGGTCTTCCCGGGTTTGTCGTTTTCGATGACGACCTCTTTGACTTCATGCTGCTGGCTGCTAAGGCCTTTCAGCGGCGGCGGGGGCTGCTCCGGGGGCACCGGGACGTTGACCGGCATTATGCCCAGGCCCTCGATCGGCGGGTCTGCGTTGGGCACCCCCGGCTGGGGTTTTTCGGGAGCGAACTCCGGCAGCTGTTCGAGCGGAAAGATCGCCGGTATTTTCGGTGGCCCGTCCACCGGCACGATGCTGGGGGTCGGCCCCTGCATCAGCACACTGACGCCATGCGGGATGGCGCCCATGCGCACGATCGTGGGAGTTGGGTGGTTTTCGCTCGCTGGCACGTTCATGAACAGTCCCGGCTCGATGTGGAGCGCTTCGCCGGCGGTTTTGACCGGCAGCACGTCGGCGTCGCTGACCCGCTGGAGGTAGTGCAGGCCGTACAGGCTGAGGTCTTCCTGTTCACCGGCGCCACGGTTCGGCACCACCCCGGGGATCGCGCGGAAGTCGAACGAGTCGGCCGTGAGGTTGAGCTCGAGGAAGCGGTGGATGCCGTCGAACGTGGGGCTCCTGGTGTTGTCGGGGCGCCACATCACGTTGAAGCCGGACCCCCGCCAGCTGCCGGGCAACGACGCAAGCGGCCCGAGATTCAGTTTCGTCGTGATCTCTCCGAGGCCAAATCGTGGCGGAGGCGGTGTAGGCGCGGCAGGACTCATGGCAAACCCCCTATGCGGTTTAGGTGACGACTGAAGACTCTCGTCACAGAGCGAGCTCGACCCGCCGATAACGCTTGAGCCTGTCAGTGCAACGGTGATTTGATGATAGATCCGAGACGTGGTCGGATGTGAATATCTCGTATTCCTGGCCTAACTGTTTCTGACCGTGGACCACGACCGACTGTGCTTCGCTGGGCAAGCCTGGAAAGGACGCAGCGGGCGTGGCGTGCTTTGCACGCGAGCGAACGAGGACGCCGCCAGGCGCGGCCCAGCGGAGCTCAGCCCGCCAGCAGCGGCAGCAGCGCCTGCAGCTTGATCTCCGTCTCCGCCAGCTCGCCGGCCGGGTCGGAGTTGCGCACGATGCCGTTGCCCGCGTAGCAGCGGGCGACGCTGCCGCGCAGCAGCGCGCAGCGCAGCGCGACACAGAACTCGCCATCGCCCGTCGCGTCGGTCCAGCCGACCGGACCGGTGTACCAGCCGCGATCGAGGCCCTCCAGCGCGGGGATCAGCGGGGCGGCCTCGCGCAAGGGCTCGCCGCCGACGGCCGGCGTGGGATGCATCAGCCCCGCCAGCTCCAGCGCCTCGATCGGCGCCGCCAGCTGCGCGCGGATCGGCGTCGCCAGATGCTGGATGTTGGCGATCCGCACGAGCTCCGGCTCGGGCGCGGCCGCCACCCAGATCGCGTGCGGGCGCAGCGTGCGCGCGATCCGCCGCGCGACGATCGCGTGCTCCTCGCGGTAGCTCTCATCGCGCAACAGCCGCTCGCCGAGGTGCGCGTCGACCGCCGGATCGGCGCTGCGGCGGGTGGAGCCGGCGAGCGCGAGCGTGCTCACACGGTGGCCCTCACGGCGCACCAGCAGCTCAGGGCTGGCCGCCACCAGCGTCGCGTCGCCGCGGCCCACGCAGAACACGAAGCACGACGGGAACTCCTCGCGCAGCACGCCGAACACCGCAGCGGGGTCATACGCGCGCGGCGCGTGCACCTGCACCTCGCGCGCGAGCACGATCTTCTTCAGGCGCCCCGCGCCGATCAGCTCGGTGGCGCGCGCGACCGCCTGCTCGTAGTGCTCCGGCGGCATCGCGCTCGCCACCTGGAAGCGCCCAGCCGGCGCCGGGTCCAACAGCGGCAACGCCGTCTGGCGCAACTCCGCCAGGCGCCGCTCCAGACGCGCGAGCAGCTCCTCCGCGACGTCGTCCGGGCGTGCCAGCGCCGACAGGGTCATGCGCACGAGCGCCTTCGCCGGGCCGCCGCTCTGCCCTCCCGTGCGCGCCCGCTGCCGCACAGGCACGCCGCGCGCGAGCGTGACCTCTGGCACCGTCAGCGACGCCGGCGCGAACCCCCGCCAGTGCGGAGCGCCGCCTCCGTCGGGGGCGAACGCGAAGCCACCCACCGCCACCGGGCCGGCGCCCGCGGGATCCTCCCCGGAATCCCCGACGCCGGCGACCGCCGCCGCCGACAGCGCCCGCCAGCGATCGGCGACGATCGCGAAGCGCTCCGGACCCGCGGCCTGCAGGCTCGTCGCCTCCCCCAAGGCCGCCAGCGCCGCGCCTCCGCGGTCGGGCTGCTCGAACACGAACCAGCGCTCGCCCTCCCGCCGCGACGCGCACACCACCGCCGACGGGTCCACGTCGCCATGCAGCGGCAGCGAGATGCTCGCCAGCACCTCCCCGCCGGTGCGGCGCGCGCGCCTGACCGCCAGCGCCAGCCGCGCGAACAGCCGCTCGCGGTCCTGCGCGCTCAAGCTGAAAGTGTGGTGGCCGGCGCCGGCGGGGCTGTCTGGGGGACGCGCGAACGTGCCTCCCGGGAAGTCCTCGCTCCCGCGCACGCTCACCTCACGTCTCGCTGCGCCCCCGCGAGATCGCGATCTCGCCCGTGCGCATCATCTCGATCAGGCCGAACGGGCGGACCATGCTCTCGAACGCCTCGATCTTCTCCGTCGTGCCCGTCACCTCCACGATGATCGCGCGCTTGGTCACGTCCACGACCTTCGCGCGGAAGATCTCCGCGATCTGCATCAGCTCGCCACGCTGCACGCCGTCCGCCGCGACCTTGAACAAGGCCAGCTCGCGCGCCACCGTGTCCGCCGGCTCCAGATCGCGGATCTTCAGCACGTTGATCAGCTTGTGCAGCTGCTTGGTCACCTGGTCGATCGGGTGCAGCGCGCCGTCGACCGTCAGCGTCACCCGCGAGATCTGCTCGTCCTGGGTGGGGCCCACCGTCAGCGTGTCGATGTTGAAGCCGCGCCGCGCGAACAGGCCCGCGATCCTCGTCAGCACACCCGACTTGTTTTCCACCAGGATCGACAGCACGTGCTTGCGGCCCGTGCGCATGTTCGTCGACGCTTCCAGCTCCTCCAGGCTGAGCGGCTCCTTGGTACCTGGTTCTCCCATAACCGCGCTCACCCCACCATCTCGCGCGCGGCGTGCCCGGCGGGGATCATCGGGTAGGTGTTCTCCTCGCGCGTCACGCGCACGTCCACCACCACCGGGCCCTCGACCGCGATCGCGCGCTTCATGTCATCCACCAGCGTGCGCTTGTCGGTGAAGCGCATGCCCGTCACGCCGTACGCTTCCGCCAGCTTCACGAAGTCGGGGAACTCGCCCATGTCCACGTGGCTGTATTTGCCGTCCCAGAACAGCTCCTGCCACTGGCGCACCATGCCCAGATAGCCGTTGTTCATGATGAACACCTTGATCGGGATGTCGTTCTGCGCGCACGTCGCCAGCTCCTGCGCGTTCATCTGCACCGAGCCGTCGCCGGCGATGCAGCACACCAGCCGCTCCGGCGCGCCCACCGCCGCGCCCATCGCCGCCGGCAGCCCGAAGCCCATCGTGCCCAGGCCGCCCGAGTTGATCCACCGCCGTGGCTTGGGGAAGTCGTAGTACTGCGCCGCCCACATCTGGTGCTGGCCCACGTCGCTCGTCACGATCGCCTCGCCGCCCGTCGCCTCGTGCAAGGCCTGGATCATGTACTGCGGCTTGATCTCGCTGTCCGCGCTGTCCTCGTAGCCCAGCGGGTACTTCGCTTTCCAGCCCTCGATTCGGCTCCACCACGCCTCCAGGCGCGTCGGGTCGGCGCCGATCGCGCGGTACTCGATCACCAGCTTCGCGAGCACGTTCTTCGCGTCGCCCACGATCGGGATGTGCGCCGGCACGTTCTTGGAGATCTCCGCCGGGTCCACGTCGATGTGGATGAACTTCGCGCGCGGCGCGAACTCCGACAGCTTGCCCGTGATGCGATCGTCGAAGCGCGCCCCCACCGCGCAGATCAGGTCCGCCTCATCCATCGCGTAGTTCGCCGTCCTCGTCCCGTGCATACCCAGCATGCCCAACCACTGCGGGTGCGGCGCCGGGAACGCGCCCAGGCCCATCAGCGTGCACGTCACCGGGAAGCGGTCGGAGGTCGCGAACTCCGTCAGCTCCTCCGCCGCGTTCGCGTTGACCACGCCGCCGCCCGCGTAGATCACCGGCCGCTGCGCCGCCGCCAGCGCCTTCGCCGCCTGGCGTATCTGCTTCTGGTTGCCCTCCACCTTCGGCTGGTAGCCAGGCAGGCGCAGGTCGGTCACCGGCTCGTAGTCGATCTCCGCGCGGGAGAGGTCCTGAGGGATGTCCACCAGCACCGGGCCCGGGCGTCCGCTGCGCGCGATGTGGAACGCCTCGTGGATCGCCCGCGGCAGATCCTGCGGGTGCTGGATCATGAACGAGTGCTTGACCACCGGCATCGTGATGCCGATCGTGTCCGCCTCCTGGAAGCCATCCGTGCCAAGCAGGTCCGTGCGCACCTGGCCGGTGATGAACACCACCGGCACCGAGTCCATCATCGCATCGCACATCGGCGTGATCAGGTTCGTCGCCCCCGGACCGCTCGTCGCGAACGCCACCCCCACCTTGCCCGTCGCCTTCGCGTATCCCTCCGCCGCGTGCCCCCCGCCCGCCTCGTGGCGAACCAGGATGTGGCGGATGCCGCCGTTCACGAACGCGTCGTAGGTCGGGAGGTTGGCTCCACCTGGCAAGCCGAAGACGACGTCCACGCCCTCCGCCTTCAGACATTCCATCAACGCATCAACCGCGCGCATCGCCGACCTCCTTTCCTTTCATTTAGCGAAAAAACCAGTGTACCAGCGGGTTTTGCAGGGCTAGGAGGAGCCGATGCCTATGCCGATGGCGAGAACAATGGCGCCGCCGACGGTGACGACCAGCAGCGAGGAGCGCAGCGACACTTCCAGGAAGCGGTTGCGCACCCACGCGATCGCGAACAGCTCGAACGCCACCACGCAGCCGGCCACCAGCAGGGCTTTGTCGACGTTCGAGATCAGGAACGGCAGCGTGTGGAAGATGCCGCCGAGCGTCGTCATGCCGCCCGTGATCGCACCGCGCACGATCGCCGAGCCACGGCCGGTCTGCTCGCCCGTGTCCGACAGCGCCTCCGACCAGCCCATGCTCACGCCCGCGCCGAGCGCCGTCGAGAAGCCCACCAGCAGAGCGGTGTGTGAGCTAGACGCGATCGCCGCCGCGAAGATCGGCGCCAGCGAGGAGACCGTGCCGTCGATCATGCCCACCAGCGCGGGCTGCACGACGCGCAGCACGAAGTCGCGCTCGTCCGCGAAGCCCGTGCGGTGGATCCACCGCGCCAGCAGCGACTCCTCCGGCTTCACCGGTGTCTCGACCTGTGTGCTCATCGCAGCGACCAGACTAGGCCACCGACCGGATTAGGGCGGCCGAAATCGGCTTAGGGCAGCCGAATCAGCTCGTCGGCGCGGCGGGGGTCCGCTCCCACGATTCGGGAGCGATCGCCACGTCCGGGAAGTCGAGCTCCGTCCCGCAGCGGGTGCACAGCGCGTCGTAGATCTTCGTCACGCGCCCGCACTTCGGGCACTCGCGGCGCAGCTCATCGCGCTCGAAGCGGTAGGCGATCGCCGCCATCAGGCCAAGGATCGGGATGCCGCCCGAGATCAGGAACCACAGGATGAACGAGCTGCCCTTGATCTTGCCCACGATCCCACCCGCGAGACCGAAGCAGGTCGCGATGATGACGTACGCCATCGCCGCGCGCGGTCCCTACAGCAATACCCGCAGCGCCCACACGAACGCCACGATCGCAAGCACGACCGCCGCGATCGTCGCGACGAACACGACGAGGTGGAACAGGATGTGCAGCAGCAGCCACGCCGCCACCAGCAGGATCAGACCCGCCAGCAGGCTCTTGCCAAGCGATTTCGAGCGGGTGGGCTCAGATGACGGAGATGCGTTCATGTCTCTCGAACAGATGGTAGCGCGGCCGGACAGGAAATTGTTACCCCTGCCCGGCCGCGCCGCCGATGCACCGGCCGAGGGAAGCCGGTGCCGGTCGATGCGGAGGGATCACTACATGCGACCCAGCCGACCGAATTCGCTGGCGGACCTTGCCGTCGCGATATCGACGCCGCTGAAGCCGGCCTGTCGGCCTCCCGCACCCTGCCCCAAGCTCGTTGGCTTCATGTCGAGCATATTGCCGGGGCTGGCGCCCGCTGCCTTTGGCCCAAAGTCCAAAATGTGGTCGGCGGGCGTCTTCTAAATGATGCTCTACGTGTGGTGTATCGCCATCGCTATACACCAGACATCGAGAGAGTCATGCACAGCGGAGAGGGTCGTGTGCCATACACGTCGAGAGAAACAGTGTATAGCCATCGCTATACACTGGACTGCGGAGAGGTCGTGTGCCGTACACGTCGAGAGAAAGAGTGTATAGCCATCGCTATACACCAGACCCCAAGAGAGTCACACACCCAGCTGCTCGTGCACCAGCCGCGCGACCTCGGTGCCGTCGGCGCGGCCCTTGGTCTCGCGCATGACGTGCCCGACGATCGGGCCGATCGCCTTGGCGTTGCCCTCGCGCACACGCTTTGCCGCGTCGGCGTTGGCCGCGAGCGCGGCGGCGACGATCGCGGCCAGTTCCTCACCGCCGTCGATCGCCGCGAGCCCCTCGGCCTCTACGATCGCCTCGGGGTCGCCGCCGTCGGCGACCAGCCGGTCGAGCACCTGCCGGGCCGCGCCCACGCTGACCCGCTTGGCCGCCACCAGGCCTACGAGCGTCGCCAGCGCCCCCGGCGCGACACGTGAGTCCGCCGGGCCCTGCCCATCGTCCAGCCGCGAGGCGAGCTCGCCGGCGACCCAGTTGGCCAGCGTCTGCGCCGGCGGCGCAGGCTCCCCCCGCCCCTCCGAGAGCGACGCCGAGGACGATGCCGGGGGGAACGCGCGGGCGGCGGCGAGCACGGCCTCGAAGTAGTCGCCCAGCTCGCCGCGAAAACCGAGCAGCTGCGCGCTTTCGGCGCTGAGCGCGTAGTCGCGCTCCAGCCGCCGCGCGCGCTCGGCGGGCAGCTCGGTCATGTCCGCGCGGGCGGCGTCGATCATGCGCGCGTCGATGGCGACGGGCACGAGGTCGGGCTCGGGGAAGTAGCGATAGTCGTGCGCCTCCTCCTTGGAGCGCAGCGAGGTGATGGCGCCGGACGCGGGGTCGAAGTGCAGCGTCTCCTGCTCGACGGCGCCGCCGGCGGCGAGGATCTTGTGCTGGCGGGCGATCTCGGCCCTGATGCCGCGCTCGATGAAGCGGAAGGAGTTCATGTTCTTGAGCTCGGTCTTGACGCCCAGCTCGTCGCTGCCGGTGGGCCGCAGCGAGATGTTGGCGTCGCAGCGCAGCGAGCCCTCCTCCATGTTGACGTCGGAGACGCCGAGCTGGCGCAGCGTGGAGCGCAACAGCTTGAGCCACTCGCTGGCCTGCTCGGGCGAGCGCAGGTCGGGTTCGGTGACGATCTCGGCGAGCGGCGTGCCGCCGCGGTTGAAGTCGACGATGCTGGCGTCGGAGCCGTGGATGCGCCCGCTGGCGCCGACGTGGATGAGCTTGGCGGCGTCCTCCTCCAGATGCACGCGATGGATGCGCACGTCGCCGAGGCGCCCGCCGCGGCACAGCGGCTCGTCGTACTGGGAGATCTGGTAGCCCTTGGGCAGGTCGGGATAGAAGTAGTTCTTGCGATGGAAGATCGAGCGCGGCGCGAGCTCGGAGCCGAGCGCCATGCCGATCATCAGCCCGAAGTGCACGGCGCGCGCGTTGGCGACGGGCAGGCTGCCGGGCAGCCCCAGGCAGACGGGGCAGGTGCGCGTGTTGGGCGGCTCGCCGAAGGACAGCTCGCAGCCGCAGAACATCTTGGTGGCGGTGGCGAGCTGCACGTGGATCTCAAGGCCGATGACCGCCTCGAAGCGATCCTCTCCAGTTGAGCCGCCTGCCGGCGGCTGGCTCGGCGTGCGTGGTGGCTCAGACATGGGCCTGCGCCAGTTCGAAGCGGATGCTCTGCTCGAGCGCGTGCGCGGCGTCGAGCACGCGGCTCTCGCTGAACGCGGGGCCGGCGATCTGCAGGCCGACGGGCAGCCCGTGGGACAGGCCGCAGGGGATCGAGATGGCGGGGATGCCGGCGAGCGACATGGGCACGGTGCAGAAGTCGTTGAGATACATGGCGAGCGGGTCGGCGGTCTTCTCGCCGAGCTTGAACGCGACGGTGGGCGCGGTGGGGGTGACGATCAGGTCGACCTGCTCGAAGGCGGCGCGGAAGTCCTCGGCGATCTTCGTGCGCACGCGCTGGGCACGGCCGTAGTAGGCGTCGTAGTAGCCGGAGGACAGCGCGTAGGTGCCGAGCATGATGCGGCGCTTGACCTCGGCGCCGAAGCCGTCGTGGCGCGTGCGCGTGTACATGTCGAGCAGATCGGCGGCATCCTTGGCGCGCAGCCCGTAGCGCACGCCGTCGAAGCGCGCGAGGTTGGAGGAGGCCTCGGCGGGCGCGATCACGTAGTAGGCGGAGAGCGCGTGCGGGGCATGCGGCAGCTTGACCGGGAGGATCTCCGCTCCAAGCTCCTGCGCGCGCGCGAGCGAGGCGTCGAACGCGGCGAGCACGCCCGCTTCGATGCCCTCGCCGGTGAGCTCCTCGGGGACGCCCAGGCGCACGCCGTCGAGGCGCTCGGCGCTGGGCAGCTCGATCTGGTGGGGAAACTGCAGCGAGGTGGCGTCGCAGGGGTCGTGGCCGACCATGTGGCGCAGCAAGAGCGCGGCGTCGCGCACGTCGCGCGTGAGCGGCCCGGCCTGGTCGAGCGAGGAGGCGAACGCGATCATGCCGTAGCGCGACACCGACCCGTATGTGGGTTTCATGCCGACGATCCCGCAAAGGGCCGCCGGCTGGCGGATCGAGCCGCCGGTGTCGGTGCCGAGCGCCCACGGCGCCAGGCCGCCGGCCACGGCGGCTGCGCTGCCGCCGGATGAGCCGCCGGGAACACGCTGGCGATCCCACGGGTTGCGCACGGCGCCGAACGCGGAGTTCTCGTTGGAGGAGCCCATCGCGAACTCGTCCTGGTTGGTCTTCGCGAGCAGCCGCACCCCGGCGGTGCGCAGGCGGCGCACGACGCTGGCGGTGTACGGCGGCAGATAGCCCTCGAGGATGCGCGACCCCGACTGGCTGGGCACGCCCTCGGTGCAGAACAGGTCCTTGACGGCAAGAGGCACGCCTTCCAGTGGCGCCTGAGCGCAGGCGGCATCGGCGTCCGGCGGCTCGCCGGCGACCCACGTGAAGCAGTTCAGCCCGTCCTCGCCGGCGGCGCGATCGGACGCGGCGCGCGCGCGGTAGACCTCGAACAGCTCCTCCGCCGACAGCGACCCCGCGGCGATCGCGTGCGCGGCGTCGAACGCGGACAGCCCTACGACATCGCTCATGCCTGCGGGCTGGGGACTAGGAATCCATCGTCGCTGACGGCTGGCGCCTGCGCGAGCGCGACCTCGCGCGGCAGGCACGGGCGCGGCTCGTCGGGGCGCAGCGCGGGGTGGGTGGACATCGAATCACCGACCACGTGCGAGGTGGGCGGGACGTCGTCGAGGTCGAGTGCGCCGATGCGCGCGACGTGGTCGAGCACGGCGGAGAGCTCGCGCGCCATCGGCTCGATCTCCTCCTCGGCGAGCGCCAGCCGCGCCAGCCGGGCGACGTGCAGAACCTCATCGCGTGTGATCACGCTGGCGATTCTAGGGGCGCGGGCGCGCGGCGGGGCGCGCGGGCGGGTACAGCTGGGGGCGTTCGTCGCGCAGCACCTGCCAGGCGCCGACGAGGATGGCGACGGCACCGGCGAGCGCCAGCCACACGCCGATGCACACGCTGGTGGCGTGCTCAGGCCGCTCCAGCACTCTGACGATCGCGGCGACGACGGCGAGCAACCCGAGCAGCACGCACCACACGGCGGTGGACACGGGCAGCGCGGTGGTGCGCTCGGTGAGCGCGCTGATGACCATCGCGAGCGCGCCGCAGACGGCGACGAGCAGCAGCACGACGCCGGGGCCGAAGGTGTTCCACGCGTCGAGGTTGCCGACGGGGGCTTCGTAGGAGCGCTCGAACAGCGACACGATCACGAGGATCGCGCCGGCGAGCGCGAGCAGCTCGCCTACGCGCAGTTGCCGGAGCTTCATGGTCTCGCCGATCGCGCATGCGTGATCCGAGCGCGCGTCACGCCAGCCCGGCTCACGCGAGGTCTCCGTCGACTTCCCCCTCCAGGGACGATGCGGCGAGCAGCGCCTGGAGCTCGGCCTGATAGCTCGCCGCCTGCAGCGTGTTGCGCAGCAGCAGCGCGATCGTCATCGGACCGACACCGCCGGGGACGGGGGTGATGGCGGAGGCGACGTCCACGACGGCGGGGAAGTCGACGTCGCCGACGAGCCCGCTCTTGTTGCCGGCCTCCTCGGGGCTGATGCGGTTCATGCCCACGTCGATCACGACGGCGCCCGGTTTGACGAAGTCTCGCTTGACCATGCGCGCGCGCCCGACGGCGACGATCAGGACCTCCGCGCGGGCGCACACCGCGCGCAGGTCGCGCGTGCGCGAGTGACACACGGTGACTGTGGCGTTGCTCGCGAGCAGCAGCTGCGCCATCGGCTTGCCGAACAGGTTCGAGCGCCCGACGACGACCGCTTCGGAGCCCTCCAACGACACGCCAACGTCTGCCAGCAGCTCCATCACCCCCAGCGGGGTGCACGGGCGCAGCCCGGGACGCCCGAGCGACAGCAGCCCGGCGTTGACGGGCGTCAGGCCGTCGACGTCCTTGTCCGGGCTGATCATGCCGGTCAGCGACGGCCCGTCGAGATGCTCCGGCAGCGGCAGCTGCAGCAGCACGCCGCTGACAGCGCTGTCGCCGTTCAGGCGATCGAGCTCATCGGCGACCTCCTCGAACGACGCGTCGGCCGCCAGCCGCCGGTCGAACGGCACCATCCCCACCTCCGCGCACGCGCGCTGCTTGCCGCCGACATACACCGCGGAGGCGGGGTCATCGCCGACGAGCACCGTCGCCAGCCCGGGCGCGCGGCCGAACTTGCTCGTGAACAGCTCGACGTCGCGCGCCACGCCGGCGCGCACCTGCGCGGCGATCGCCTTGCCGTCGATCAGCGTGGCGCTCATATGCGCAGATGCTATGCGTTTACAGCTGGCGGAGAGAGGCGCGCGTCAGCGCCGGCTGACGGGCGCGTACTCGGCCATCAGCTTTCGCTCCGAGCCGTCGCCGGCGAAGCGCACCACGATCACCCCGCCGGGCTCCACGCCGGTGACGACACCATCGCCGAAGGCCGCGTGCACCACGTCCTCACCGAGACGGAACTGGCTGGTCGCGGCGTTGGCCTCGCGGACACGAGCGCCGCCCGCCGGGCGACCCGCGCCTGCCGGCGCATCCCAGCCGCGGTGGGCCGAGGAGCCGCGGGCGACGGTCGCGCCGGTGCGCGCTCCGGCGAAGCCCGCCGAGACTGAGCTAGCGCGGAAGACCGTCGCCAGTGGCTCATCCAGCAGCTCGGACGGGATCTCATCCAGGAATCGGCTGCGCATGCCGTACGTCTGCGCGCCGAACACCGCCCGCCGGCGGGCGTGCGTCAGGTACAGCTGGCGCATGGCGCGCGTGATGCCCACGTAGAACAGCCGCCGCTCCTCCTCCAGCCCACCCTCGTCGATCGCGCGCGAGTGCGGGAAGACGCCGTCCTCCAAGCCCACGATGAACACCGTCGGATACTCCAAGCCCTTGGCGTTGTGCAGCGTCATCAGCGTCACCAGGCCTTCGTCGCTACGGGTGTCTGCGTCGGCCACGAGGGCGATCTGCTGTAGGTACGCCGCGAGCGTGTCCTCCCCCGCGGCGGCCTGCGCGTCGAACGTGCGCGCCCCCTCCACCAGCTGCTCGAGGTTCTCTATGCGTCCCTGCGACTCGATCGTGCGCTCGGCCTCCAGCGCCTCGGTGTAGCCCGTGTGTGACAGCACCGCCTCCAGCAGATCCCCCACCGGCACGCCCGGCTGGGCTCCTGTCGGGCCACCAGCGGCCCGCTCAGCGTCATCCGCCTCGGTCCCGGAGGCCTCGATGACGGCGGGCATGCCCGCGAGCTTGCGCAGCTCTTCCATCGTGTCCATGAAGCGCCCGAGCGCCTTCACCGCAGCCGCGCCGAGGCCTGGGACCTGCTCAGGTTGCGCCGCCACCTCCCACACGGGGGTACCCAGAGCATCCGCGTTGGCGAGCACGCGCCCAACGGAGGTCTGTCCGATCCCGCGCCGCGGCGAGTTGACCACGCGAGTGAAGCTCACCACGTCGGCGGGGTTGGCGATCAGCGACAGGTACGCGATCGCGTCCTTGATCTCCGCGCGTTCGAAGAACTTCGTGCCGCCGATCACCTGGTAGGCCATGTCTTCGCGCGTGAGCGTTTCCTCGAGCACCCGCGACAGCGCGTTCGTGCGATACAGCACTGCGATCTCCGCACGCGAGGCGCCGGCGTCGAGCAGACGCTGGATCTCTCCCACGACGAAGCGCCCCTCTGCGTACTCATCGTCGAGCACGCGCAGCTGAATCTGATCGCCTTGGCCCAGATCGCTCCACAAGCGCTTGGCGATCCCGCCGCGGTTGTTGGCGATCACCGCGTTGGCCGCGCGCAGGATCGTCTCCGTCGAGCGGTAGTTCTGCTCGAGCTTGACCACGCGCGCGTCAGGGAAGTCCTGTTGGAAATCAAGGATGTTCCTGATGTCAGCCCCGCGGAAGCTGTACACCGACTGACTGTCGTCGCCCACCACCGCCAGGTTGCGATGCCCGACGGGACCGCTGTACGTGGGGCGGTCGCCCGGCGCGTCGCCGCCGCGCACGACTCCGTCTCCGCCCGCCCGCCCGCCGCCGACCAGCAGCTGCAACAGCCGGTACTGCGCGTGGTTGGTGTCCTGGTACTCGTCGACGAGCACGTGGCGGAAGGCGGTGGTGTAGCGCTCGCGGACCTCCTCGAACAGCTCCAGCAGGTTGACCGTGCGGAACAGCAGGTCGTCGAAGTCCATGGCGTTCATGCGGTGCAGGTCGCGCTCGTAGATGTCGTACACGTCGGCGATCATCTCCTCGAACTGCGAGCCCACCTGCTGGCGGTAGGAGGCGGCGTCGATCAGGCGGTTCTTGGCCGCGGAGATGTGGTTGTTGACGGCGGCCGGCGTGAAGCGCTTGGGGTCAACGCCGACCGCGTCGGCGGAGCGCTTGGTCAGCCGTCGCGCGTCCGCCTGGTCGTAGATCGTGAACTGGCGCGTGTAGCCCAGGCGCTCGGCCTCGGCGCGCAGGATACGCGCGCAGGCGGCGTGGAAGGTCATCACCCACATGCCGCGCGTGCCCCTGCCGAGCAGGCGCTCGACGCGCTCGCGCATCTCGTTGGCGGCCTTGTTCGTGAACGTTATCGCGAGGATCTCCCCAGCCTGCGCCTGGTCGGTGTAGATCAGGAACGCGATCCGGTGCGCGAGCACGCGCGTCTTGCCGCTGCCCGCGCCAGCCAGGATCAGCAGCGGCCCGTCACCGTGCGTGACGGCCTCCCGCTGGGGCTCGTTCAGGTCCTCCAGCAGCTCCTGGAGGTGCTCGGCATGGGGGTTCTCGGACATCGAATCCCCAGCATAGATGCGCGCTCGTACGGCAGAGCGCGTCTTGCCGACGCCTATCCGCCGGCTGGGTTGGGCCCGCGAACGGTGCGCAGCGGCCTGACCTCGGCCACCGGGCGAGGCTCCCCGTCCGAGACTTCCGCGAGCTGGCGTTCCAGCGACGCGACGCGGCTCGACAGCGCCTGCATCGCCTCGGCGATCGGGTCCGGCAGGTGGATCCAGTCAGCGTCCGGCCCCTCCACGCGGCGCCCGTCGACACGCACCGGATGCCCGGGGTTGCCGACGACCGTCGAGTTCGGGGGCACGTCCGTGATCACCACGCTGTTGGCGCCGATCTTCGCGCCGTGGCCGATCGTGATCGGCCCAAGCAGCTTCGCGCCTGAGCCGATCGTGACGTTGTCCTGCACCGTCGGATGGCGCTTGCCGGTCGCGAAGCCGGTGCCCCCCAGCGTCACGCCCTGGTACAGCGTCACGTCGTTGCCGATGTCCGCCGTCTCGCCGATCACCACGCCCGCGCCGTGGTCGATGAACAGCCCCTGGCCGATGCGCGCGGCCGGATGGATCTCGATGCCGGTGAGCGCGCGCGTCAGCATCGAGATCAGCCGCGGCGCCAGCGGCACGCCGGCGAGGTCCATGGCATGCGCGACCCTGTACGCCAGCAGCGCGTGGATGCCCGGCCACGTCGCCAGGATCTCGGCCGGCGAGACCCCGCGCGCGGCCGGATCGCGGTCGCGCGCGGCGAGCACGTCGCGCCGAACCTCTTTGGCGACCGTCGCCAGCTTGCCGAAACCGGCCATGACAACAGCGTAGCGGCGAATCTCGCGACGTTGAGCATGCAACCAAAATGGTTGCCAGCCCGCAACCCCGAGAGCGCCCCCGCGGGGCGCCCCTAAAAAAATCTACGGCGCGAAAAAAGCTTGTGAGACGTAGCGCTCGCCGGAGTCGGGCATCATCACGACTATCCGGCTGCCCTTGGATTCCGGCCGGGCGGCGAGTTGCAGGCCGGCCCACAGCGCCGCCCCGCACGAGATCCCGGCCAGCAGCCCGACACGTTTGGCGCAGCTCCACGCGGTCTGGATGGCGTCGTCGTCGCTCACCGCGATCACCTCGTCGATCAGCTCGCGGTTGAGCACCGGCGGCACGAACCCCGCGCCGATGCCCTGGATGCGGTGCGGCCCGGGCGGGCCGCCGGAGAGCACCGCCGAGCCGCGCGGCTCGACCGCCACCACGCGCAGGCTCGGGTTGGCGTGCTCGCGCAGGTACTCGCCCACGCCCGTGATCGTGCCCCCCGTCCCCACGCCCGCCACCAAAACGTCCACACGGCCATCGAGCGCGCGCTCGATCTCCGGGCCGGTCGTGCGCCGGTGGATCTCCGGGTTCGCGGGATTGGAGAACTGGTCGGGCAGGAACACGTCGTCCTCGCGCGCCATCGCCCGCGCCGCCGCCACCGCCTCGCCCATTCCCCCCAGCGACTCGGTGATCTCCACACGCGCGCCGTACAGTCGCAGCAGGCTCTCGCGCTCGCGGCTCATCCCCTGCGGCAGCGTCAGCACCAGCTCGTAGCCCTTCGCCGCGCACACGAACGCCAGCGCGATGCCCGTGTTGCCACTCGTCGCCTCCACGATCGTCGTGCGCCCCGGCTCGATCCGGCCTTCAGCCTCCGCCGCCTCGATCATCGCCACGCCGATGCGGTCCTTCACGCTCCCCCCCGGGTTGAACGCCTCCAGCTTCGCGAACAGCTCCACGCCGTTGTCGGCCGCCGGCGTGCCCTCCAGCATCCGCGGCAGCCCGACCAACGGCGTGGCACCGACCAGTTCATCAATGTTGATCGGAATTAGCGACATGGACCACGACAATAGTGGGCACGAAGCACCCTCGCTCTCAGCCGACTCACCCACACGCGGAGCGCGAGTTTGACATCCGGATCAGCTGGGAAGATACGTAGGGTATGCAACGTGGGCGTGATCGTTGCAACCAGCCGTACGCGCGCGCAGCCGTGCAGCTGGTGCTCGACAAGCCGGGCGAGCGCGAGCTGGTGCTCGCGGCGGTCGGAGTGCTGCTGCTCGAGCTGGCCGACACGCCCGGAGGGCCGCCCCCGCAGCGCTTCCTGCAGGCCGGCAGCCTCGCCGCGCAGCTGACGCAGGGCGCACGGCGGGTGCGTGTCCCGGTCGCGATCGTGCGCGACCTGCGCAGGGCGGTCGACGGGATCAGCGCGCGAGCGCTGACGCGCTCGGCCTGAGCGCCCAGCCTGGCGACGCTAGGCCGGCAGCCTGCTAGTACAGGTGTGGTAGATCGCGGAGGACTTCACGAGCGTGCCCTTCGACGTCCTCGCGAAGATCGTGACGGCGTACGCGCCCTTTGGCAAGCCCACCAAGCTCACGCGTGCGACCGGGTTTGCGCCTCGTAGCCTCGCCACCACGCGACCGCCCAGCAGCACGTCCGCGCGCACGATCCTCGCGCCCGCCGGCAGCGTCACGTGGTCGGGCACGTGGATCATGATCTCGCGCCCGCTCACACATGCCTCGGGCGGGATCACCACAGGCTGCGCCCGTGTCTGGAGCACCGTTGCGGTGGGCGTTTCGGCTGGTGCTGCAGGCGCCGGGGAGCTGACCGTATAGTCGATCGTCGCCGTCGCCGTCTCGCCATCCCTGCTCGTCGCGGTCACCGTGTAGCCATGCGGCCCAGGGGTCGAGGTCGCGAGCACGCCTGAGCTGCCCGCGCCGCCGTTGGAGTCCGTGCACGATTCGATGCCCGACCCACCGGCGCCATCGGCGCACGAGAATTCTGTCTTCACCACCGCACCCTCTGTATACGTGCCGCCGTCCGCCGGGGAGCGGATCACCGCTGTGGGCGGCGCCGCGATCGTGTAGGTGATCGTGACCGCCTGCGGGCGGCCTGCGCCCGAGGTGACCGCGCCAGTTGCCCCGGTCGCTTCATCGATGAAGCTCGAGCCGGCGCCACCGCCACCACCGTCGATGTTGCCCGCGCCGCCGCCGCCTCCTCCGAAGTGCCCGGCGCCACCGCCGCCTCCACCGGCAATGAACGGAGCACCGGAGTCACCGTTCCAGCTCCCGCCCGCTCCGCCGCTCCCCTGTGCGCCCATGCTCGCCGCGTTCAACCACGAGGACAGACCGCTTTCTCCGCTGCCGGCGGCTCCCGCGCTGCTCGGACCGCCGCCTTCGCCTCCGCCACCTTCTTCGCGTGTGTCGGGCCCGGAGATCTCTGCCCCGTTGCCGCCGTTGGCGATGCCACTCGTCGCGCTCGCTCCCGCGCCGCCGTTCGAGCTCAATTCCATGAAGGGCATCCCGATGCCGATGTTCCCGCCGCCGCCTCCTCCCCCGCCAGCGACGACCATCGGCGCCGACGCTTCAGAGAGCACTTCCGAGGCACCGCCGCCCGCGCCTCCGTCCAGGGAGCATTCGGCATCGCCCGTCCCACCGGCTCCACCCACGCCGAAGCTCACGTACAGCGTTCTCACGCCGCTGACCGGGACCGTCGCCGTGACCAGCGCGCCAGATCCACCCGCACCCGCGACCGACCCCGGTTCGTCGCGGCACTGGACCCCCTGCTGACCTTCGCCGCCGACCGCGGTCACTTCCACGCTCGCCACCCCCACTGGAACCTTGAATTCCTGCGTGGGGCCGGGTGTGAACGTCACGCTCTGCGCCGACGCGCCGGCGCTCGTACCGAGCAGCGCCACCGACGCGAGCGTCAGCAGCGCTCCCAAGCGCCTGTGGCGACGGCCAGCCCTCACAGAAAGGAAAGGCCGTCCCCAACCTTGCGTGACGCGCATACCGCTGTATCGGCAGCTGGCCCGGGCTCCGCGATCCCCCGATTGGGGGATGTGTCGATCTTTGCGCCGCCGGAGCGCTGGCTATATGTGGTACATGCTCGCGCCCGCGTCCTGGCGCTCGCGCTCCAGGACATCCGCGATCGTCGTCTGCCCCAGCGTCTTGCGCGCGGCCTCGGCGGCGTCCGCGAACACCCCCTCGGCGTTGCGGCCGAGCGGACCGTCGAGCATCTCCACGACCTCCAGCACCGTGATCGTCGAAGGCTCGCGTGCGAAGCGGTAGCCGCCCTTGACCCCGCGCTGCGAGCTGACGATCCCGCCGCGGCGCAGCACCGCGAACAGCTGCTCCAGGAACTGCACCGGCACGTCGCGCCTACGCGCGAGCTCGCCGATCGGCACCGGCTCCGAGCCGCTGCTGCGCGCGAGCTCCGCCAGTGCGAGCACGGCGTAAGGAGACTTGCTGGTGATCGAGATCATCTTTTCGCTGCCGCGCCCGCGGCCAATCGCCGCCGGGCATCGGGATGCTGATCGTAGTCGGCAGTCGAGCGACGTGTACCGCTCTTTGGTTTGGTTGCACGCCCCAGCGTCTGGTGTATAGCCATAGCGATACACCACACGGCGGGGATGTGTATTGCCCCGATAGGCTATTGACGCCCCAACGACGTCTGGTGTATAGCCATAGCGGTACACCAGGCGACGAAGAGCTGTACCGCTCCGGTCGGTTACTGACGCTCCACCGACATCTGGTGTATAGCCATAGCGATACACCAGACGACAACGACGACAGTAACTACCGGGAGCTAGAGCCAACCACGCTCGGTGGCTATCAGGACCGCCTGCGCCCGGTCGACCGCCCCGAGCTTGCCGTAGATGTTGTGCAGGTGCGTGCGCACGGTGCTCGTCGACAGCGTCAGCTCGTGTGCGATCTGCTTGTAGACCTTGCCCTCGGCCAGCCGCTGCAGCACGCCCAGCTCCCTGCCTGACAGCGGGCACGGGTCGACGTGGCGCTGGCGCTGGCTCGAAGGGCTCGGCAGTTCGTACATCACGCGCCTGAGCTCGTCGGGCCCGAGCCCGATGCTGCGCGCGGTCTGGAGCATCTCCGTGGGGGACACGCGCGCGCCCTGCTCGTAGTGGGCGAGCATGTCGGCCAGGCGAACGAAGGCGGCCTCGCCCTCGACGTCCGGGTTGTGATGGCGCTCGATCGGCGTCGCCAGCGAGGCGGGAAGCCCCCAGCGGCGGATCAGCACGCCGCCGACGAGCGCGTGGTCGACGCCGAGCTCGCGGCGCTCCTGGTGGATGCGTTCCTCGGGTGTGCGCGCGCCGCGGTGGACCTGTGCGGGGTAGCCGGGGTAGGCGTGCATCAGCACCAGCTTGCCGACGTCGTGCAGCAGGCTCGTGACGGTCAGGCGGTCGCGGTTCTCGTAGCCCACCTCCGTTGCGATGCGATCGGCGGCGTGCTGCGTGGCGAGCGCGTGCAGCCGGAAGCGCTCCGGTGCTGCGTCCCACACGCTGGCGCGCTCGAAGAAGTCGAACGTGCGCACGCGGTTGGCGACAGCCTGCACGGTGTGCGGGTTGAGCATCTCGACAGCGGCGACTACCGTGTCCACACGCGCGCGGCCCTCCTGGGCGCGGTTGGCCAGGCGCAGCACGGCGATGATCAGTGCCACGTCGGACTCGACGGCGGCGACCACGTCGGCGGTCGCGACGTGGTCCTTGGAGACCACCGACAGCAGGCGGTCGCGTGACTCCGCGAGCGCCGGGAATGCCTCGAGCGCCTCGAAGGCCATCGTCAGACGACGGCCGTGACCCTCGTTCTGGTGGCGCTCCCCGGAGGTGGCGCCGGGCGTGCTCGTACGCCGCTGAGGCTCAGGGCCCCGACGTCCGGTCGCGTTCGTCAACTTCGTTGCCGCCGACGGCTTTTTCGCTGCGGTCACCTTCTTGACTGCGGTTGTTGCCTGCATACCTTCCATGCCCCTTCCTTGGGTTCCCCGGCCATCCGAGCCGGTGATTCCAGCGTTGGGGTCCTATCGGCATCGGCGAGCAGAAATCTGAGAGGTGATCTACGGCTTGCGAGCGGCCGTCGCGAGCGCCCGGTCGATGCGCCCGAGCGTCTCCTCGCGGCCGAGCAGGGCGACGCTCTCGAAGATCCCAGGCGAGACCGTCGTGCCGGAGATGGCCACGCGCAGCGGCTGGTAGACCTCGCGCGGCTTGGCCGCGCGCCGCTCGATCAGCGCGCTCAGCGCCTGCTCCACTGAGCCCTCGTCAAACGCCGGGCTGTCGGCGAGCGCGGCGCGCACGTCGGCGAGCATCGCGCGGCCGTCGCCGTCGAGCCAGCGCTCGCGCGCCTTCGCGTCCTCGCCGGGCCCGTCGAGCAGCGGTCCCGCCAGCGGCCAGAATTCGGCGAGCGTGGAGATCTTCTCCTGGCTGATGCGCACCGCGTCTTGCAGGCCCTGGCGTCCGGTGAACACTTCCAGGCGTCGCGTCAGCTCGGGCACGGGCAGCATGCGGATGTACACGCCGTTCAGCCAGCGCAGCTTGACCTCGTCGAAGCGCGCGGGGTTGCGGCTGACGCGCTCGAGCGTGAAGCGTTCGATCAGCTCCGGCGTGGAGAGCACCGTCTGATCGTCGCCGGCGCCCCATCCGAGCAGCGCCAGGTAGTTGCGAACCGCCTCGGGCAGGTAGCCCGCGTCGCGCAGCTCCTGCACGGACGCGGCGCCGTGGCGCTTGGACAGCTTCTTGCCGTCGGGGCCGTGCAGCAGCGGCAGGTGCGCGTAGATGGGCAGGGGCGTGTCCGGCCCGAAGCCGGCCGCGCGGGCAGCCTCGAGCACGAGCAGCTGCTTGGGCGTGTTCGACAGATGGTCCTCGCCGCGCACGACGTGCGTGATGGCCGCGTCGAGGTCGTCGATGGCGACGGCGAAGTTGTACAGGACCGACCCGTCCGCGCGGGCGATGACGGGATCGTCGAGATGCACGTGCTCGAAGCGGGTGTCGCCGCGGATGACGTCGTGCACCACGGTCGCGCCCTCGGCGGGCACGCGCAGGCGCACGGCGCCGTTTTTCTGATTTCCCGCCCGCCCATCGCCGCGGAAGCCGCGCTCGGCGCCATGCAGGGCCTTGAACGCCTTCACGTCCTCGGCGGTGGCGTTCGAGCGGTAGGCGTGCCCGGAGTCCAGCAGCGCCCGCAGCGCCTCGCCGTGACGCTCGGAGCGGGCGGTCTGCAGGATCGGGCCCTCGTCCCAGTCGAGCTCCAGCCACCGCAGCGCGTCGATGATCTGCTCGACGTTCTCCGGCGTCGAGCGCTCGCGGTCGGTGTCCTCGATGCGCAGCACCATCTCGCCGCCGTTGTGGCGGGCGAGCAGCCAGTTGAACAGGGCCGTGCGGGCGCCGCCGATATGCAGGGCCCCGGTGGGAGATGGCGCGAAGCGAACCCTCATAGGATGGGCCGCATGCTAGTCGCAGCCGTCCAAGGCGCCACCTTCCCCCGCCACACGCGATGCTGATCGGAGCGCACGTCTCGCCCGCGGGCGGGCTGCCGAAGGCGATCGAACGCGGCATCGAGCGCGGTTGCCGCGCGATCCAGATCTTCAACCAGTCGCCGCGGATGTGGAAACCGACGGTCTACCGCGACGAGGACGTGGCGGCGTTCCGCGAGGCGATGGACGCGAGCGCGATCGACGCCGTGCTGATCCACGCCGTGTACCTGCTCAACTGCGCCAGCGACGACCCCGACATCCGCGCGAAGTCGCTGACGTCGCTGACCCACTCGCTGCGCGTGGGACGCGAGATCGGCGCCTGCGGCGTGGTGCTGCACCCGGGCTCGGCCAAGACCGGGCACGTGCAGAGCGCGATCGAGCGCGCCGGCGAGACGATTCGCGAGGCGTTGGCGGAGAGCGAGGAGTGCCCCCTGCATCTGGAGAACACCGCCGGCGCGGGCGGCACACTCGGGCGCTCGATCGACGAGCTCGCCGCGCTGCTGGACGCCGCCGGCGGCGATCCGCGGCTGGGGCTGTGCCTGGACTCATGCCATCTGTTCGCCTCCGGCTATGACATCCGCACTGACGCGAGCATGGATACGCTGCTCGAGGAGGTCGCGGCGAAGATCGGCGCCGAGCGCGTCGGCTCGCTGCACCTGAACGACTCCCAGACGCCGCTGGGATCCAATCGCGACCGCCACGCGAACATCGGCGAGGGCGACCTCGGCGAGGCCGGGTGCGCCGCGTTCCTGTCGGCGCCGGTGCTGGAGAGCCTGCCGTGCGTGCTGGAGACCCCCGGCGAGAATCGCAGCGGCCCGTCAGCCGAGGAAGTCGCGCTGGCGGTGGCGCTGCGCGAGCGCGGCCTCGCCGCCCGCGCTCGACCCGTGCGCAGGGGCCGCCAGAGCCGGGCTCGCGGCGGGCGAAGCTAGGCCGTCGCCGCTGAAGCGAGCGGCGCGAGCGCGTGCTCGAGCTCGGCCAGCAGCGTCGGCGTGTGGCGCACGCGGTAGTCCTCGCCCAGCCGTACCCGGCGGGTGCTGCCGTCGCTGCGGTCGATCTCGACGATCACCTCGGCCGTCCCGCGGCTTTCCTCGATCGTCTGGCGCAGGTCGTCGATCGCGCTCTCGCACAGGTCCGCGGCCGCTATGCGCAGTTTTACGGGCTGGGCGAGCGCGGTGGCGGTGCGCGCGGCCGCGCGCGCGGCGCTGCTGGCGCGCTCGATCTCCTCGGGGGTGGGCGCGAAGCGCTCGACGCTCTGCACCACCAGGCACGTCTTGCCGGCTTCCTTGTGGTCGACGCGACCCTTCACGATCACCACCTCGTCGACCGCCAGAGTCGTCTCGTGCTCGGCCAGGGCCTTGCCGAACACGAGCATCTCCACGGCACCCTCGAGATCGTCGAGCGTCGCGAACATCATGTGGTCGCCGTTGCGGGTGCGGATGCGCTTGCTCTCGGTGATGATCCCGCCAACCGTCACCCAGTCCTTGTCGCGGCGGTCCTCCAGCGCGGAGAGCGGGCAGTCGACCCGCGCGCGCAGCGCGTCGCGCAGCGGCTTGAGCGGGTGCGCGGACACGAACAGCCCGATCGCTTCCTTCTCCGCGGCCAGCAGCTCGGCCTGCTCGAACTCCTCCGCGGGTATCAACGGATGCACGGGCGCCGTGAGCCCGGCGCCGGGAGCGCTCCCGAATGCCGAGGACCCGGGCGCGCCGCCGCCGTCGAGGCCCGGCTGCTCGTCCTGGAGGTCGAAGATCGATGCCTGGCCGATGAGCGCGTCCTGCTGAATTTTCTGGCCGTTGGCCTGCGCCTGCTCGAGCACCGAAAGCATGCCCTTGCGACTGGCGCCGGTCGAGCCCAAGGCCCCGCACTTGACGAGCGCCTCGATCGCCTTCTTGTTGACCGTGCGGCTGTCGACGCGCTCGCAGAAGTCCCACAGCGAGGTGAACTCGCCGCCATCCTGACGCGCGCGTTTGATCGCCTCGACCGCCTGGTAGCCCACGCCCTTGACGGCGTCCAGGCCGAAGCGGATGCAGCCGATCCCACCCTCGACGCTCGGCGCGCCGACCGTGAACTCATGGTCTGAGAGGTTGACGTCCGGGGGCAGGATCTCGATGCCCATGTCCTCGCAGCGCGCCACGAAGTACGGGACCTTGTCCTTCGTGGACATCACCGAGGAGATCAGCGCCGCCATGTACTCGGCGGTGTGGTTGGCCTTCAGCCACGCCGTGCGGTAGCCGATCAGCCCATAGCAGGCGGCGTGGCTCTTGTTGAACGAGTAGTCGGCGGACTTCTCGTTGGTGTTCCACAGGAACTCGATCACGTCGGGCCTGGTGCCCGACGCGCGGCAGCCCTCGACGAACTCCGGCTTCAGAGCCGCCATCGCCTGGCGGTTCTTCTTGCCGATCGCCTTGCGCAGATCGTCCGCCTTGGCGCCCGAGAAGCCGGCGAGCTCCTTGGAGATCTGCATCGCCTGCTCCTGGTAGAGGATCACGCCCTTGGAGGACTCGAGGATGTGGCGCAGGCGCTCGTCGGGGTAGGCGATCGACTCCGGGTGGAGCTTGCCCTTGGCGTACACCGGGATCTGGTCCATCGCGCCGGGCCGGTACAGCGCGTTGAGCGCCACCAGGTCGTCGAACTCGTCCGGGCGCACCTTCTTGAGCGCCTCGCGCATGCCCTCGGACTCGAACTGGAAGACGCCGGTGGAGTCGCCGCGCGCGAGCATCTCGAAGGTCTTGGCGTCATCGAGCGGCAGCGTCGTCATGTCCGGGCGCTCGCCGCTGGAGCGCTCGATGATGTCGAGCGCGTCCTCGATCACGTCGAGGTTGCGCAACCCCAGGAAGTCCATCTTGAGGATGCCGATTTCCTCGATTGGCTTCATCGAGAACTGCGTGACCGTGCGGAACACGCGCTCGCCGTTCTCGTCGGTGCCCGCGTCGGCGAGCTGCAGCGGCACGATGTCGGTCAGCGGCCGGTCGGCGATCACGACCGCCGCGGCGTGGATCGAGGAGTTGCGCACGATCCCCTCCAGACCCTGGGCGACGTCGACGATCTGCTTGGCGGTCGGGTCCTCGTCGCAGGCCTTGCGCAGCGGCTGGCCCGGCTTCAGGCAGTCCTCGAAGGAGGGCGAGCGGCCCATGATCGGGTCGGGAATCAGCTTGGCGAGGCGATCGCCCGCGCCGTAGTCGTAACCGAGCACGCGCGCCGCGTCGCGGGTGGCCGCGCGCGGGAACATCTTGCCGAAGGTGACGATCTGCGCGACCGACTCGCGCCCGTACTTCTCCGTCACGTACTTCATCACCCGCTCGCGTCCGCGCACCGAGAAGTCGATGTCGATGTCCGGCATCGACACGCGCTCGGGGTTCAGGAAGCGCTCGAACAGCAGGTCGTAGCGCAGCGGGTCGACGTCGGTGATCGCCAGGCAGTAGGAGACGATCGATCCCGCCGCCGAGCCACGGCCGGGCCCTACGGCGATCCCGTTCTCCTTGGCGAACTTCACGAAGTCCCACACGATCAGGAAGTACGCGTTGAAGCCCATGCGGTCGATCACGTCGAGCTCCATCTCCATGCGCTCGATCGCGGCGGCGGGCGGCGGGTCGCCGTAGCGCAGCCGCAGACCGTCTTGCACGCGCGCGCGCAGGTAGGAGCGCTCGTCGCCGCCGTCGGGCGTGGGGTAGCTCGGGATCAGCTGCTTGCCGAGCTCGATCTCGACCGCGCAGCGCTCGGCGATCTCCAGCGTGCTGGCGATCGCCTCGGGCCACTCGGCGAACGCGCTCGACATCTCCTCGCTGTCGCGCAGGTAGAACTCGTTCGTGTCGAACGTCATCTTCGGCGCCGCGATCGTGCTCTTGGTCTGCACGCACAACAGCGCCGTGTGGTGGTCGTAGTCCTCGCGGCCGAGGTAGTGCACGTCGCCGGTGCCGACCAGGCTGCCGCCCATCTCGCGCGCGATTCTGACGATCCCCTCGTTGCACTTGTCCTGCGCCGCGAGGCCGTTCTTCTGCACCTCGAAGTAGACGTTCTCGGGACCGAACACGCGCTGCAGCTCGTCGGCGTGGGCGCGGGCCTCCTGCTCGCGGTCCTCGAGCAGGCGCTGGCAGAAGCGCGAGGCGAGACAGCCGGTGAGCGCGATCACGCCCTGCGAGTGGCGCTCCACCTGCGCCAGGTCGACCGTCGGCTTGCCGCGCTGCAGACCCTCCAGGAAGCCGGCCGAGGAGAGCTTCACCAGGTTGCGGTAGCCGGCGTCGTCGGCCGCGAGCAGCGTCAGGTGGTTGCGCTCGACCTTGCCCGTGGCCGTGTGGTCGTCGACCAGGTAGATCTCACAGCCGATGATCGGCTTGACGTCGTGCTTCTTGCACGCCTTGTACATCTCCACCGCGCCGTTCATCACGCCGTGGTCGGTGAGCCCGAGCGCCGGCTGGCCGAAGCGCGCCGCGCGTTCCGCCAGCGCGTCGATCTTGCACGCGCCGTCGAGCAGCGAGTACTCGGAGTGGACGTGGAGATGGGCGCAGGAGGTGCTGCTCACTGACATTGCATGCTAGGCGTCCGGGCGGCGGATGAGATCACCGCGTGCGCCGCTCGCGCCGCTGTTTGCGTCTTATCCGCATGCGCGCGAACCACGACAGGCTGTGCTTGTGCGCCGACGGCCGCGTGGGCGCCTCGGAGGCTTGCGGGGCCACCTCGGCGGCGGCCGGCGCGGGCGCCTCCGTAACAAGCGGCGCACGATGCGCGTCGGCGACGGCCGGGGCGTCAGCGGCCTCCTCAGCGCCGGCAGGCGCGTCGTCCTCCCCGTCGGCCGGTGGCGCGGCCTCCCCCTCCGGGGACAGTGCGGCACGCGCGCGAAGGCGCTCGACGGCGGCCGCCAGCGCGTCTGCCATCTCTGCGCCTCGCTCCTGCGGGGGCGCCGCTGGCCCGGTCTGTCGCACGAGCTGCGAGCGGGCGCTCTTGGCGCGCTCGTCGGCGACGAGCGCGGCGCTGACGCGGGCGACGATGCCCTTCATCTCCCCCAGCAGCAGCTCCATCCGGCGATGCCCCTCGCGCATGCTCTGCAGCAGCTGTTCGGAGCGCTCGCGCGCGACCCGCTCGCCGTCCAGCCCGCGCTGGATCTCGAGCGCCCGGCGCTCCAGCTCGCTCAGGCGCAGCTGCAGCTCGTGCTCTGAACGCCGCACCGAGGAGCGTTCGGAGGCCGCGACCTGCTCGGCCTCGGCGAGCTGGCGCTGCACGCCCTCCAGCCGCTGTGCGAGCTCGCGCGCGTCCTGCTCGCTCGCGTCCAGGCGCGCGCTCAGCCGCTCGATCTCCACGCGGCTCTCGCGATCGAAGCTCGCCAGGCGGTCCTCGGCCTCGACGCGCAGCTGCTGCTCGGCGTACTCGCGCTGCTTGACCCGCCGCAGCTCGTGCTCGCGCTCGAGCGCGGCCGCCCGCTCGGCCTCGAGCAGCTCGTCCGTCCGCGCGCGCTCCTGCTCGGCCTCGCGCATTCGCTGCTGCAGGCTGGCGACATGGCGTTCGAGCGTCTGCACGGTCGCTTCCGCCGCCTCGGCGCGGCGCATCAGCGCCGCCTCGCCGGTCTCGGCCGCGCGGCGCGCGCGGCGTTCGGCGAACAGGTCGCCCTCGCTGCGGCGCGGGCGACCCTCGGGCCCGCTGCCCTGTTCCCCGTTCGGCGTCTCGCTTCCCTCGGCCATCATGTCGAGCGCCAACCTAGACGGAGGGCCGGACGGCCAGTGCGCGCCGGGCGCGGTACCCGCGCGCGCCCGGCGCGCGCTCAGCCGGCCAGGCGTTTGCCGAGCACGGCCGCCGCCGTGAGCGTGGCCAGCGCGCCGGCGCCCGTCAGCGCGAGCTTGCGCTTGGACGGCAGACGCCGGCGCACGTACCACTTGGCGCCCCGCCAAGCGACGTACCCAAGGATGCCGTAGCGGCTTTTGTCGAACGACGCCATCTACGCGCCATGCTACCCCCGCCGCTGCTCGTTGCCCCGACGCTACTGGTTGCGCAGGCGCCAGGCCATCCGCGACTGCAGCGACCACAGCTCGATGAAGCCCGGCGAGGCGGTCTGCGAGAACAGCCCCCCGGACTCCGAGAACGACGCCAGGCTGGCGTCGTAGACGGCGTTGGGCGAGGAGCGCGTGACCACGCGCGCGTGGCCCTTGTACAGCTTCAGGCCGATCGTCCCGCTGACGCGCTCGTTGACCGCGTCCATGTAGGCGTCGAGGTCGCCGCGCAGCGGCTCCCACCACAGTCCGGCGTACACGAGGAAGGCCCACTGCCGGTCGAGCTGCGGCTTGAACTGGTTCTGGTGGATCGTGCAGACGAGGTGCTCGAGGTCCTGGTGGGCGGGCAGGATGATCGCCGCGGCGGGCGCCTCGTAGATGTCGCGCACCTTCAGCCCGACGATGCGGTCCTCGATGTGGTCGACGATGCCGACGCCGTGGCGCGCGCCGACGGCGGCGACCCGTTCGATCAGCTCGACCAGCCCCAGGCGCTCGCCGTCGAGCGCCACGGGCACGCCGCGCTCGAAGCTCAGCTCGATCTGCTCGGGCTCGTCGGGGGCCTCCTCGGGCCGGGTGACCAGCTGGAAGACGTCGTCCTCGGGCGCGTGCTCGAGATCCTCGATCCAGCGACCCTCGGAGGAGCGCCCCCAGAGGTTGTCGTCGATCGAGTACGGGGCGCCGCTCTCGGTGCCCTGGCCGGCCTTGACGGGGATGCCGTGCTCGCGCGCGTAGGCGAGCTCCTCCTCGCGGCCCATCTGCCACGAGCGCACCGGCGCGATCACCTTCAGCTCGGGTGCCAGCGTGGCGATCGTCGCCTCGATGCGCACCTGGTCGTTGCCCTTGCCGGTGCAGCCGTGGGCGATGGTGTCGCAGCCGCTGGCGCGCGCCTGTTCGACGGCCAGCTTGGCGATCAGCGGACGTCCGAGCGCGGTGAACAGCGGGTAGCCGCCGCCGTAGAGCGCGTTGGCCTTGATCGCGGGCGCGAGGTACTCGCGCGCGAACTCCTCTCGGGCGTCGAGGACGTGGCACTCCAGCGCTCCGAGCTGCATGGCCTTGCCCTTGATCACCTCGTAGTCCTCGCCCGGCTGGCCGAGGTTGACGGTCAGGCACACGACCTCGGCGTCGTAGGAGTCCTGTATCCACTTGAGCATCACGCTCGTGTCGAGCCCGCCGGAGTACAGCAACAGCACGCGATGGACGTGCTCGGGGTCGGCCTCGTAGGAGGCGCTGCGCTGCGTGGGGATCTGGCTCTCGCGGCTCACGGGCTGGAATCGTAGCCGTGGCCGCGTTCCATCATCGGATAGGTCGGCGGGGCGTCGCTGAAACCGAGCTTCGCGTACAGCCCCTGCGCGTCGGCGGTGTGCAGCAGCCAGCGCACCTCCGCGGCGAGCCCGTCGCGGGCTCCGTCGAGGATCTCGCGCACCAGCTCCAGCCCGAGCCCGCGACCGCGATGCTCGCGCAGCACGTAGACGTCGGCGAGGTATCCGACGACCACGCCGTCGGATACCACCCTGGCGAAGCCCACCTGCGCGCCGTCGTGGTAGAGACCCATCACCCGGCTGGAGCCGCGGATCGCGCGCTCGACGCGCTCGCGTGAGCGTCCCCGGCCCCAGTAGGACTGGCCGCTTATGAACGCGTGCACGGCATCCACGTCGATGCGAGTGGGATCGTCGTCGAGCTCGAAGCCGTCCGCGAGCGCGCGCCGCACCGTCAGCCCTCCAGCGCGAGCGCGAGCCGCGCGAGCGCCTCGTCGACGTCGGCCTCGGCGAGCGTCAGCGGCGGCAGCAGCCGCAGCGTGCTCGGCCCGGTGGCGTTCACCACCAGCCGCTGCTCGAGCAGCGCGCGGCGCACGACCGCGGGCGCCTGCACGTCCAGCTCGCACGCCAGCAGCAGCCCGCGACCGCGCACCTCGAGCACATGCGGCAGGCGCTCGAGCCCGGCGGCGAGCCGCTGGCCGAGATCGCGCACGCGCCCGAGCAGCTGCTCGTCGTCGGTCACCTCCAGCGCGGCGAGCGCGGCGCTGGCGATGACCGGCCCGCCGGCGAAGGTCGAGCCGTGGTCGCCCGCCACGAATACGTCGGCCAGGCGCTCGCCCGTGACCAGCGCGCCGATCGGCAGCCCGCCGCCGAGCGCCTTGGCGACGGTCATCGCGTCGGGGCGCACGCCGGTCTGCTCGTACGCCCATAGCGTGCCCGTGCGCCCCATCCCGCATTGCACTTCGTCGAACACGAGCGCCGCGCCGTGCTCGTCGCACGCCTCGCGCGCCGCCCTCAGCAGCTCGCCGGGAAGCACGTGCACGCCGCCCTCACCCTGGATCACCTCGACGAACACCGCCGCGGTGTCCCCGTCGACCGCCGCGCGCAGCGCGCCCGGCTCGGCGGCGACGGCGCGAAAGCCGGGGACCAGCGGCGCGAACGGCGCCTGCTTGGCCTCCTGCGGCGTGGCCGACAGCGCACCGAAGGTGCGCCCGTGGAAGGCGCCGTGCACCACCACCACGTCGCCGCCGTGCCTTGCCTTGCGTACGAGCTTGATCGCGGCCTCGTTGGCCTCCGCGCCGGAGTTGCAGAAGAACACCTTGCCGCCGAGGCTGCTCGCGGACAGGCGTGCGGCCAGGCGCATCGCCGGCTCGGTGTAGAACAGGTTGCTGACGTGCATCAGGCGCCCCAGCTGCGCGCGCGCCGCCTCGACCACGCGCGGGTGGCATTGGCCGAGGTTGGTGACGGAGATGCCGCACAGGAAGTCCAGGTACTCGTTGCCCTCGTCGTCCCACAGCCGCGTCCCCTCGCCGCGCACGAACTCCACCGGCAGGCGCGCGTAGGAGCCGATCACGCTCGTGCGCTCGAGCTGCTGGAGCTCGGCGAGGCTCACGAGCTCGCCTCTATCTTCGTGCCGATGCCGGCATCCGTGAACAGCTCCAGCAGCAGCGAGTGCGCGATCCGCCCGTCGAGGATGTGCGCGGCGCCGACGCCGGCGTTGATCGCCTCCACGCAGGCTTCGAGCTTCGGGCGCATGCCGCCGTCGAGGTGCGCCAGCGCGCTCTGCACCTGCTCGGCGCCGGCGTGGCCGATCAGGCTGGCGGGGTCGGCGGGGTCGGCCAGCCAGCCGGGGACGTCGGTGAGGAAGATCACCTTGTAGGCGCCCAGCGCGCCCGCGACCGCGCCGGCGGCCTCGTCGGCGTTGACGTTGTAGGAGTTGCCCTCGCGGTCGGCGCCGACGGAGGCGATCACGGGGATGTAGTCGCTGGCGATGTGCTCGATGACGCCGACGTTGACGCGCTCGATGCGCCCGACGAAGCCGATGTCCTCGCCTCCGGGCGCGGCGCGGCGGGCGACACGGAACAGCGAGCCGTCGTCGCCGCACAGGCCCACCGCCGGCTGGCCGTGGCGGTTCACGCGCAGGACGATCTCCTTGTTGACCTTCCCCACGAGCACCATCTTCGCCACCTCCACGGTGCTCTCATCCGACACGCGCAGGCCGCCGACGAACTCCACGGGTAGGCCCAGGCGCTCCATGTAGCCGGTTATCTCGGGGCCGCCGCCGTGCACCACGATCGGGTTCAGCCCGACGTACTTCAGCAGCACGACGTCGCGCGCGAACTCCTCGCGCAGCTCGGCGTCCTCCATCGCCGCGCCGCCGTACTTGATGACCACCGTCCTGCCGTGGAACTCCCTGATGTACGGAAGCGCCTCCAGCAGCGTGCCGACGTCGCGCATGCTCATCTCCTCAGGTTCCATAGTCGGCGTTGACGGATACGTACTCGTGCGAGAGATCGGAGAAGAACACCTCGGTTTCTGCGCCCTCTCCCTCCGAGGAGGATGCGCCGGGCAGCCCGATCTCGTACTCGACCTCCTCGGCCGCGACTGCGCGGGCGAGCGCGGGCTCGTCGTAGGGGATGGCGGCGCCGCCCGAGCACACCTGGATGCCCTCGATCGCGATGTCGACGGCGAGCGGCGCGGCCGGCTCGGGCGCGAAGGCGCTGCCACCGGCGAGCGCCCCGCCGACGGCCTGGACGATCCGTCCCCAGTTGGGGTCGCCGCCGTGCAGCGCGGCCTTGACGAGCGGGGAGTTGGCCACGGCCCGCGCGGCCGCCTCGGCGACCTGGAGATCGCCGCCGCGCACGAGCACGCGCGCGATCCGCCGCGCGCCCTCGCCGTCGGCGATCATCATGATCGCGAGCGCGCGCAGCAGCGCGTCGAGCGCCTCGCCGAAGCGCAGCTCGTCCTCGCTCTCGGGGGCGATGCTCACGCCGCTCGCGCCGGAGCACATGAGGATGGCGGTGTCGTTGGTCGACAGCTGCCCGTCGACGGACGCGCGGTCGAAGGAGCGCTTGACGCACACGCCCAGCAGCAGGTCGGCGGTCTCGGGCGCGAGCGCGGCGTCGGTCTCGATGAAGCACAGCATCGTGGCGAAGCGCGGCGAGATCATGCCGGCGCCCTTGCACTGGGCGTTCAGGCGCACCGTCCCCGACGGCAGCGCCACCTCGAGGTTGGCGCGCTTCTCGAACGCGTCGGTCGTCTGGATCGCCTGCTGGAAGGCCGCGTCGCCGGCGGGGCTCAGGCGCTCGCGCGCGTGCAGGATGCCCTTGAGCACGGCGTCGACGGGGAGCAGGTGGCTGATCGAGCCGGTCGACGCGAGCGCGACCTCGGCGGGGTCTACACCGGCGGCGAGCGCCGCCGCCCCCTGCGTCTTGGCGGCGTCGTCGAGCCCGCGCCGGCCGGTGGCGGCGTTGGCGCAGCCCGAGTTGGCGAGCACCACGCGCAGGGCGTCCAGCCGGCAGCGCTCGCGGCTGACGAGCACGGGCGCGGCGGGCGCGGCGGTGGCGGTGAAGCGCGCGGCGCTGACGGGCGTCGGCGCATCGCACACCAGCAGCCCGACGTCGGGCTTGCCGCTGCGCTTGATGCCGGCGGCGGCGCCGGCGGCGCGGAACCCGGCGGGCAGCCCGCTGTCGTGCGCGAGCTCGCGCACGTGCGCCGGCGCGGGCACCCAGCGCGAGCGGAAGAAGGGCCGCGGGGCGCTCTGCTGCTCGCTGTCGGTCGCGCTCACAGCAGTCCTCTCGTCTCGGGGAGTCCGAACATCAGGTTGAGGTTCTGCACGGCCTGCGAGGAGGTCCCCTTCCAGAGGTTGTCGATCGCGCCGAACGCGACCACCTTGCCGGTGTGCTCGTCGGCGGCGGCGAACACCCTGCAGTAGTTGGTCTCGCGGACCTCGAGCACGCCGGGAGGGGCCTCGACGACCTCCACGAACGGCTCGTGCGCGTAGGCGTCGGCGTACATGGCGCGCAGCTCCTCGGCGGCGAGCTGACGCGTGGTGGTGACGTAGCAGCTGACCATCTCGCCCTCGTCGAGCGGCACGAGGTGGGCCTGGAACTGGACCCGCAGGTCCGGGTGGGCGGGGTCCCCCGGCGCGGACGATGCGAGGCCGGCGAGCTGCTCCTCGATCTCGGGTGTATGCCTGTGCGCGGCGACCTTGTAGGGGACGATGTTCTCGCCGGCGATCGACAGGTGTGTGGTCTCGTCGAACACGCGCCCGGCGCCGGAGATGCCCTGCTTGGCGTCGATCACCAGATCGGCGATCAGCCCGGCGCGCGCGAGCGGCGCGAGCGCGAGCAGCGACGCCGTGGGGTAGCAGCCGGGGTTGGCGACGATGGCGGCGCCGGCGATCCGCTCGCGGTGCAGCTCGGTCAGCCCGTAGACGGCGTCGCCGAGCAGCTCCGGGCGCGGGTGCTCGCCGTACCAGCGCTCGTACGTGGACAGCGAGCCCAGGCGGAAGTCGGCGCTGAGGTCGACCACGCGCGCGCCGAGGTCGCGCAGCGCTCCCACGGTGGGCGCGGCGGCGGCGTGAGGATAGGCGACGACCGCCGCGTCGATGCCGTGCAGCCGCTCCAGCTCGAGCGGCTCGATCGTCAGCGGCACGCGATAGCGCGGGTACACCTCCTGCAGCCGCCTGCCGAGCTCCGAGCGCCCGGTGACGGCGACGAGCTCGAAGTCGGGATGGCGCCAGAGCAGGTGCGCGGCGAGCGCGCCGGTGAAGCCGGTGGCGCCGGCGACGATCACCCGCGGCCCACCGTCGGCGTGCTGCTGGGCGCCGGCGCTAGCCACGCAGCTCACCCCCGAGCTGCTCGAGCGCGGCGACGATCTTCGCTCGCACCGGCTCGATGTCCTCATCGGTGAGCGTGCGATCGAGGGCGCGGAAGGACAGCGCGAGCGCCAGCGAGCGCCTTCCCTCCCCCACCTGCTCGCCGGTGTACACGTCGAACACGCTCACCTCGTCCAGGGTCTCGCCCGCCGCCCCACGCACGGCCTCGAGCACGCGCTCGCCGGCGAGCGACTCGGGCAGCGTCACCGCGAGGTCCCGGCGCAGCGGCGGGAACGGGCCGAACGCGGTGAACTCAACGACCGGCGCGGCGAGCGCGGCGAGCTTGCCGAGGTCGATCGCGAACGCGGCGGTGCGCTGCAGGTCCCACGCGCCCGCGACCAGCGGGTGCAGCTCGCCGACGAAGCCCAGGCGCACGGGGCCGTCGCCGTCGGCGTCGGCGAGCGCGGAGCCGGCGCTGGGCGTGGCCATGACGGCGGCGCTGCGCCCGGGGTGCAGGAACGGCCAGGCGCCATCCTGCGCCGACCACTCGACGTGGAAGCGCTCGAGCAGCGCTTCGAGCAGCGCCTTGGCGGCGAAGAAGTCCGCCTCCACCCTCTGCGAGCGCCACGAGCGCGGGGCGAGCGCGCCGCTCAGCAGCACGCCGAGGCCGTGGTGCTCGTCGGCGGGGAACTCGTGCGTGGCGCGGCCCTGAGAGGGGCCGTGGGCGTGCGCGCGGTACACCGTGCCCGACTCGAAGATCGCGACGTCGGGGCCGTTGCGCGAGACGTTGTGCCGCGCGGCGTCGAGCAGCGAGCCGAGCAGCGTGGGGCGCAGGATCGACTGGCTCTCCGACAGCGGGTTCTCGAGCGTGACGACGCGCCGCAGGGGATGCTCCCCCTCTGGGGAGGATGCGCCTCCCAGCAGCAGCCGGTCGAGCAGCTCGGGGTCGGTGAAGCTCCAGCCGACGATCTCGCGCAGGCCGCGGCCGACCAGCGCGTCCTCGGCGGCGCGGCGCACGCGTTGCGCGTGCGTGAGCCTGCCGGCGGCGCCGCGGCGCGCGGGCAGCGTCGCGGGCAGCCGCTCGACGCCGTCGATGCGCGCGACCTCCTCGATCAGGTCGATCTCGCGCGTGACGTCGTCGCGGCGCAGCGCGGGCACGTTCACGTCGAGCCCGTCGTCGGTGGACTGGGTGGCGAAGTCGAGGGCGGCGAGAATCTGCGCCTGGCGTTCGCGTGCGACGGGCACGCCGAGGATCGCCCGCAGGCGCGCCTCGCGCAGCCGGATGGTCGGCCGCTGCGCGATCCAGCCCTCCCCCTTGAGGCCGAGGTCGATGGTGCCGGGCACCACGCGCGCACCGCACAGCTCGATCATCAGCAGCGTGGCGATCGCCTGAGCGTGCATGCACTGCTCCGGCTGAAGGCCCTTCTCGAAGCGCCCGGAGGCCTCGCTGCGCAGGCCGAGCGCCAGCGAGCTGCGATGGATGTTGGGGCCGTTCCAGGTGGCGACCTCCATCAGCACGCGCGTGGTGTCCGGCTGCACCTCCGAGCGCGCACCGCCCATCAGACCGGCGATCGACGTGGGGCCGTCGGCGTCCTCGATCACGACCATCTCGGAGTCGAGCGTGCGCGTCTGGGAGTCGAGCGTCTGCACCTGCTCGCCGGCGTGAGCGCGGCGCACCACCAGTCGCGCGCCGGCGACGCGGTCGAGGTCGAACGCGTGCAGCGGCTGCCCGCTGAGCAGCATCGCGTAGTTGGTGATGTCGACGACGTTGTTGATCGGCCGCTGCCCGGCGGCGCTGAGCCTCGCCTTCAGCCACGGCGGCGAGGGCGCGATCGTGACGTCCTCGAACACGCGCGCGGTGAAGCGCGGGCACAGCTCGGGGCACTCGAGGATCACCTCGGCGCCCGCCACCGGCCCATCCGATCCCCGATCGTCCTCCCAGGGCGCGTCGGCGAGCGGCGCGCTGGCCGCTGTGCCGTCGGTGGCGGCGTGCAGCTCGCGCGCGACGCCGTAGACGCCCAGGCAGTCCGGCCGGTTGGTGGTGATCTCTAGCTCGAGCACGTCCATGGAGATCGCGAGCGCGTCCGCGAGCGGCGTGCCGGGCGCGAGCTCGGCGTCGATCATCAGCTCGTCGAGCACGAGTATTCCCTCCGAGCCTGCGCCGATCTGCAGCTCTGACTCCGACAGGATCATCCCTTCGGAGACGACGCCGCGGAGCTTCGCCTGGCGCAGCTTGGTCCCGTCGGGCATGACCGCGCCGGGCCGCGCGACCGCGACGGTCTGCCCGGCGGCGACGTTCGGGGCGCCGCAGACGATCGTCGCCGGCGAGCCATCACCGTCGCCCTCGCCGTCGCCGAGATCGACGCTGCACACCTTCAGGCGGTCGGCGTCGGGATGGCGCTCGGCGCTGAGCACGCGACCGACGACGAAGCCGTCGATCGAGGGCACGCCGTGGTGGTGGATCGCCTCGACCTTCGTGCCGGTCATCGTCAGACGCTCCTCCACCCCGTGCACGTCCAGCGGCGGGTCGCAGTACTCACGCAGCCACGGCAGCGGCACCCTCATGTGAACTGCTCCAGGAAGCGCAGGTCATTCTCGTAATAGAGCCGCAGGTCGGGGATGCCGTGCTTGAGCATGGCGATCCGCTCGACGCCCATCCCCCACGCGAACCCCTGCACCTTCTCGGGGTCATAGCCGGGGGCGTTGGCGTCGGTGGTGGGTACGTGCGCGTAGACGTTGGGGTCCACCTCTCCCGCGCCGAGCACCTCCAGCCAGCCCTCGCCCTTGCACAGGTAACAGCGCGAGCCATCTCTGAGAAAGCCCTTGCCATCGCAGTGAAAGCAGGAGACGTCGACCTCGACGCTGGGCTCGGTGAACGGGAAGAAGTGCGGGCGCAGGCGCACGTCGCGCGCATCGCCGAACACCGCGCGCGCGAACTCCAGCAGCGTTCCCTTGAGGTCCGCGAGCGTGATGTCCTCGTCGACGGCGAGGCCCTCGATCTGGTGAAACTGGGGCGTGTGGGTGGCGTCGGAGTCGGGCCTGTACACGCGCCCGGGGATGACCACGTACAGCGGCGGCGGGTGGGCTTCCATCGCGCGCACCTGCATCGGCGAGGTGTGCGTGCGCAGCACCAGCTCGGGCTCCCCCGGCGGGGTGTTGACGTAGAACGTGTCGCTGCGCGCCCGCGCGGGGTGCGTGGGGCT
The DNA here is from genome assembly GCA_035484215.1 of Solirubrobacteraceae bacterium. Lineage (GTDB taxonomy): Bacteria > Actinomycetota > Thermoleophilia > Solirubrobacterales > Solirubrobacteraceae > Palsa-744. The sequence continues at coordinate 46,552 of DATHPE010000018.1, forward strand.
GTGGTTGAGCGCGTCGAAGTTGTAGTGAACGCTCTCCACCTCGGGCCCCTCCATGACGGTGAAGCCGAGACCGAGGAAGATGTCTTCGAGCTCGCGCCGCGTGGCGGTGAGCACGTGCAGGCGACCGATCGGCTGCGGCGGCGCGCCGGGCAGCGTGACGTCGACGCGGTCGGCCAGCAGCCGGCCATCGAGCTCGGCGACGGCAAGCTCGTCGCCGCGCGACTGGATCAGCGCCTCGAGCGCCTGGCGCGCCTGGTTGGCGGCCTTGCCGACGGCGCCGCGCTGCTCGGGCTCGAGCGCGGCGACCCCGCGCAGCATCTGCGGCAGCTCGGCCTTGCGTCCGAGGTAGCGCACGCGCAGCTCCTCCAGCGCCTCGCTGGTGGGGGCGGCGGCGATGGCGCTGCCGGCCTCCTCGCGCAGCGCTTGGATGCGATCGATCATGACGGGCGGACCGTATCGTTCTCCCGCCCGGGCGGGCGGGACCTCGTCGTCATCTCATACAGCGCCACCGTGGCGGCCATCGCGGCGTTGAGCGAGTCCGAGGCGATGGGGATGCGCGCGCTGCGCTCGCACCCGGCGATCACGTCATCCGGCAGCCCCTCGCGCTCGGCGCCGACGAGCAGCGTGATCGCGCCCGCGCCCGGCCCCGCGTCGCCCGCGCCGCTCGCGCCCGGCCCGCGCAGCAGCTCGTCCGCCTGGGCGCGCAGCGCGACCCGTTCTCCGGGCAGTTGGGTGAGGTCGCTGACGCGCGCGAGCGCGACGGTGAAGATCGCGCCCATGCTCGCGCGCACGGCCTTCGCGCCGTGCGGATCGGCGCAGCCGGGGCCGAGCGCGACGCAGGAGGCGCCGAACGCCTCGGCGGAGCGCAGGACGGTGCCGACGTTGCCGGGATCGCCGACACGGTGCAGATACACGCACAGGGGCCCGACGGCGGGCGCCCAGCGCTGCTCGTAGACGGCGATCACGCGCGTGCCAGAGCCGAGCGCGGAGACGCTCGCGAGCGCGGAGCGCTCGACATCATGGAAATCGTCGTCGCCGAGTCCCGAGCCGGCCAGCCGGTAGCCCTCGAGCGCCGGGCGCCGGGCGCGCTCGGCGGCGGCGATCAGATCCTCGCCTTCGGCCAGGAACGTGCCGGTGCGCGCGCGCCCGCGCTTGGTGTGCAGGTGGCGCACGGCCTTCAGGCGGGGGTTGTGTGGGGATGCGATCTGGCTCATGTCGGTGTCGGGTTGTTCTTTGCTGCTGTGTCTCTTCCTTGCTTCTCCAGGTCGTGTGATGCCAACAAAAAGGGCGCCGGTCCTTTGCAGGAGCGACGCCCGGGAGGCTGTCTGTCGATTGCCGGGTCCCCGGCTACAGCGGGGTCAGGCAGCCGACGCCTCGCGGGCGACCTCGGCAAAACGTCGGAACGCGTCGGCGTCGCGCACGGCGATGTCGGCGAGCACCTTGCGGTCCAGCTCGACGCCCGCCAGCTTCAGGCCGTGCATCAGCTGCGAGTAGCTCATGCCGTTGACGCGCGCGGCGGCGTTGATGCGCGTGATCCACAGCCTGCGGAAGTCGCGCTTGCGGTTGCGCCTGTCGCGGTAGGCGTACGCTTCCGCCTTCAGCAAGGCCTCCTTGGCACGGCGGTAGTTGGAGTGCGCCTCGCCGCGGAAGCCCTTGGCGCGCTCGAGCGTCGCCCGGCGCTTCTTGCGCGCGCCCACGGAGCGCTTGACGCGCGTCACTTGCCCACCCCCAGCATGCGCTTGATGCGCGGCGCGTCGTCTGCGGAGACGATCATCGCCTCGCCCAGCTGGCGCTTGTGTTTGGGCGACTTCTTCTCGAGGATGTGGCTCGTGAAGGCGTGGCGACCGCGCACCTTGCCGGTGGCGGTGACTTTGAAGCGCTTCTTGGCGCCGGAGTGTGTCTTCATCTTGGGCATCGCGAGCCGTTGATTATGACACGGTGCTGCCGGTAGCCGCGGCGCCGCCGCTCTCGACGGGCGGCGGAGCGTCCTCCACATGCGGAGCGAGCGCCCCGGCGGCGACGTCCCCCACGTGCGGCTGGTGCGTCTCGTGCGCCTCGGCGGTGGGCGCCTCACCCTCGGTGCCCTCTCCCCCCTCGCCGGCGAGCTTGCCGCTGAGCACGGCTTTGGAGGGCGCCATCATCATGGTCATGTTGCGCCCTTCCTGCATGGGGCGCTGCTCGACGACGCCGAGGTCGGCCAGCTCCTCGGCGAGCCGGTCGAGGATGGCGGTGCCGCGCTCGGGGTGGGTGACCTCGCGCCCGCGGAACATGATCGTGACCTTGACCTTGTCCTTGTGCTTGAGGAAGCGCTCGACGTGGTGCTTCTTGGTGTCGTAGTCGTGCTCGGCGATCTTGGGGCGGAACTTGATCTCTCTGACGGTGATCTGCTGCTGGTGCTTGCGCGCCTGCTTGACCTTCTGCGCCTGCTCGTACTTGTACTTGGAGTAGTCGAGCACGCGGCACACGGGCGGGCGCGCCTCGGGGGCGACCTCGACGAGGTCGAGTTCGCGTTCCTGGGCGAAGACGAGCGCGTCGGCGGTCTTGAGCACGCCGATCTGCTGCCCCTGGTCGTCGATGAGACGCACCTCGGGCACGCGGATACGCTCGTTGATCCTCGTCGTGTCCCGCTCGGGCGGGCGCCGGTCGAAGCGGCGGGGAACCGGCACTAGCTGTGGTGGCCGCGTGTCAAGCTATCGCTACGCTTGGCGTTCTGAGGATTTGCGGGGCTTCAATGGGGCGGATTATAGCTCTCCTTGCACGCGCTGTGCGAACTCCGTGATGGAAATGGCGCCGAGGTCGCCGCCGTGGTGCTCGCGCACGGACACCGTGCCGTCCCCTTGCTCGCGCTCGCCGACGACCAGCATGTACGGGATCTTGCGCAGCTCCGCCTCTCGGATCTTGCGCCCGATCGACTCGCTGCGAGCGTCGAGCTCGACGCGAAGCTCGTCGTTGCGCAGGCTGTCTCTGACACTGGCGGCGTACTCGTTGAAGCGATCGGACACGGGCAGCACGATCGCCTGCACGGGCGCGAGCCACAGCGGCAGCTCGCCGGCGTAGTGCTCGATCATGATGCCGATGAAGCGCTCGTAGGAGCCGAACATCGCGCGGTGGATCATCACTGGCGTGTGCTCCTGGTTGTCGGCGCCGGTGTAGCTGAGCTCGAAGCGCGCGGGCATGGAGTAGTCCAGCTGCACGGTGCCCAGCTGCCAGGAGCGCCCGAGCGAGTCGGTCATGTGCACGTCGATCTTGGGCCCGTAGAAGGCGCCGTCACCGGGATTCAGCTCGTACTGCAGGCCCATCTCCTCGAGCACGCGCGTCAGCTTGTCCTCGGCGCGGTCCCACATCTCGTCGCTGCCGACGCGCTGCTGGGGACGGGTGGAGAGCTCGAGCTTGACATCGAAGTCGAACAGCCTGTAGGTGTCGAAGGCCATCTGCAGGCAGCCGCGGACCTCGTCCTGCACCTGCTCCTCGGTGCAGAAGATGTGGCCGTCGTCCTGGGCGAAGTGGCGCGCGCGCAACAGCCCGTGCAGCACGCCGGAGGCCTCGTTGCGGTGCAGCAGGCCGGGCTCGGAGTAGCGGATGGGCAGGTCGCGATAGGAGTGCCTGGAGAGGCCGAACAGCTGGCAGTGGCCGGGGCAGTTCATGGGCTTGACGCCCATCTCGCGTCCCTCGACGTCGATGGTGAACATGTTCTCGCGGTACTTGCCCCAGTGCCCTGAGGTCTTCCACAGCTCGGCGTCGAAGATCTGCGGCGTCTTGACCTCGCTGTAGCCGCGCTCGGCGCCCATCCGCCGCGAGAGCCCGACGAGCGCGTTGAACACGCTGGCGCCGGCGGGCAGCCAGAAGGCGGCGCCGGGTGAGACCTCGGAGAAGGCGAACAGCCCGAGCTCGCGCCCGAGCTTGCGGTGATCGCGCGCCTTGGCCTGCTCGATTCGCTCGAGGTGCTGCTCGAGCTCGGCGTTGGTGAAGAACGCGGTGCCGTAGATGCGCGTGAGCATCGTCCTGGTGGAGTCCCCGCGCCAGTACGCGCCGGCGAGCGACTGCAGCTTGAAGGCGCCCACCGTCTTGGTGCTGGGCGCGTGCGGGCCGCGGCAGAGGTCGGTGAACGGCCCGTTGGTGTACAGCGAGACGGTGCGCAGCGGCTCGCGGTGCAGGCTCTGCTCGGCGGCGCTGACGAGGTCGTCGATCAGCTCGACCTTGTAGTCCTGGCGCTCGGCGAGGAAGCGCTCGCGCGCCTGCGCTACGGGCACGTCCTGGCGCTCGAAGACCTCCTGCGCCTTGATGTGCGCGCGCATGCGCTCTTCGATCTGCGGGAAGTCCGCCTCGGAGATGGCGGTGCCGTCGGGGAACTCGAAGTCGTAGTAGAAGCCGTCGTCGATCGGCGGCCCGATCGAGATCTTGACGCCGGGGTATAGCTCCATGACCGCCGCGGCGAGCACGTGCGCGGCGTCGTGGCGGATCAGCTGCAGGGCCTTCGGCCCGCTTTTATTGGTGAGGATGGCGAGGTGGGCGCCGTCGGGCAGTGGGCGCGCCAGGTCGCGCAGCTGTGAGCCATTGCCGCCGTCTGAGTCTGCGACCGCGGTGAGCTCGACGGCGAGCGCGGCGCGGGCGAGCCCGGCGCCGATCGCGGCGGCGGCGTCGGCGCCGGTGGCGGCGTCGGGCAGCTCGAGCTGGTTGCCATCGGGGAGTGTGACGTGGATCGACATCGCAGCGCTGGAGGCTACCCGGCTGTGGTGGGGCTTCGCAGTAGCGCCCGCGCGCGGTGTATAGCCATTGTTAGACACTGCGCGCTGCGAGAGATATTCATCAGACGACGACGGGCGGCCGAGCGCCCCGCGGGGCTCAGGCGATCTGCCAGAGGGCGTCGTCGGCGAGCGCCTCGCGCTTGACGGCGCCTGCGCCGAGCAGCTCGATCAGGGCGCGCTCGGCGGCGTCGCGGTCGGGCAGCTGGTTGTTCTGGGCGAGGATGGCGGCGACCTCGGCGGTGACGAGTCCGGCGGGGAAGCGCCGCAGCGCCTCGATCGGCTCAGCGGGCGGATCCTCGCGCGCGAGCGTGGGGTCGAGGTTGGCGATCAGCACGTCGTAGGCCTCGATCGTCTGAAAGCCGCCGGCCTCCAGGCGCTGTCCGCCGGCGCTGTGGAAGACGAGCGAGGGCGCGGAGTAGCGCACGGGGCCGTCGGTGTTGCGCGCCTTGCCCTGGAAGTCGGTCGGCCCGCCCTCGGCGCTGCGCGTCTGCTCCTTGTCGTCCTCGTAGGCGGCGACGGTGGCGGGGTCGTCGATCGCGGCGATCACAGCGTCGACGTCGAGCTCAGGTACGCGCGCGAGCGCTTGGGCGATGTCGGCGTCCTGGTCGAGCAGCAGCGGGGTGGTGAACCAGGCGAGCTGCAGCGCGCGCAGCACCTCGTCCTCGCGTCCGGGGTGGTGCAGGCGCGTGGCTACGATCGCGCGGCAGGCGCGCGAGGTGGCGGTGACGCGCTCGCGCGGCGCCATCAGCAGCGGCATGCCGAAGCGCCGGAAGTAGCTCTGCTGGCCGATCGTCGAGCGCGTTGGCGTGTAGCCGGCGTCGAGGTAGCGCTGCGGGTCCTCGGCCAGCCCGATCGTGACCAGCCGCCAGTCGAGCTGCGCGCCGTAGCGCCAGCGCAGCACGGCGAGCGCGGGGCTGGCGGAGTAGGCGAACGGGCAGCCCGGGTCGGTGAAGTGGGTGACGGTGATCGCGCTCACACAGCAATGATTGCACGCGCAAGCAATTTCCGCGCCGACACCCCCGCGATAGCGCGCCTGCCTGCTGTGCCGAAGCCTTCAAGTAGCCGGCACGGGCGCCGGGAGGCGCACCGTGCCGACCTTGGCCAGCGCCTTCTGTGGGGATGGCGCGACAGCAGCAAAATACCAGCAGTTCGCACTCTGGATCTTGCTACTCACGAAATGCGAATGTTTCTGATTATGTCCGCCCCCATCCAGGCAGATCCCGCGCTGGCGGCCACCGTGCGGCGCATGCGCGTCGAGCTGGGCTACACCCAGGAGGACCTCGCGCACAGGGCCGAGCTGACGGTGGCGGCGTTTGCGCGCATCGAGCGCGGCCACGCGAACCCCACGTGGACCACCGTCAGGCGCATCGCGGCGGCGCTGGAGGTCAGCTTGAGCGGCCTGGCGGAAGCCATCGAAGGCCACAAGCCGCGACCCTGAGCCGACCCCTTACGCCGGCTCAGGCGTCTCCAGCGCGCGCAGGTGCTCATCCACGCGCCGCACCCATTCCTCTGAGACCTCGTCGGCCTGCACCGACAGGCGCGGCGCCTCGACGACGAGGTCGGCGGGCGCGGGAATCCCAAGGTGGACCAGGACACGGCGGATCACCGCGTCGGTGCTCTCGGCGAGCTCCTCGTAGGTGATCTTCAGCGGCTCGTAGCCGAGCCCGAGGAAATAGGCGTCCCACGAGGCGTCGTGGGCGGTCAGCAGACGCACGAGGTAGTTGATCGCGCGGAAGGAGAACACGAGCTCGACCGGGCGCTTGACCTCCTCGCCGGCCTCGCGCTTCCAGGCCTGCGTCTGCACCGCCTTCCACAAGGACACCGCCTGGCGAATCTTGTTCTGGCGCGTGATCTGCACGTAGCGCAGGCCGGGGAACGCGCGGGCGAGCAGCTCGGGCAGCGGCCGTCCGCCCATACCTTCGATCCCCCGCAGCAGCTGGGCGAAGTCGCCCAGGTACCCCCACATCAGCTTGGCGGCGAACACGCCGTTGGGCGTGGTCCCCCGCGCCAGGGCCCACGCGAGGTACTGGTCGTAGGTGTCGGGGTGCCACAGCGGGTTGGGTTTGGCCGCTCCGTCTGGCATCTCGCGGAAGGCCAGGCGTTCGACGATGTTCGCGTGGCGCTCGGGATCGAAGTACTCGTGCGGCCGGCGCGGCAGTCCCGACCAGCGCAGCGCCTCGAAGTACTCCTCCGGATGACCGGCCACTCCCGTCTGGTTGAGCGCATGGCAGAGTAGAGTGCTGCCGCTTCGCGGCGTGGCGCACACCAGATAGGACAGCATCGGCGTCATCGTCCCAATACCCGATCAAGCAGACTGACTTGGTGGACAATACAGTGACCAGCCGACCGAACATCCTCTACCTGCACTCCCACGATACAGGCCGTTATGTTCAACCCTACGGCGAGCCCGTGCCGATGCCCAACGTGCAGGCGCTGGCCGACCAGGGCGTGCTGTTCCGCCAGGCGTTCTGCGCGGCGCCCACGTGCTCGGCCAGCCGCGCGTGCCTGCTGACGGGCCAGTACGGTCAGACCAACGGGATGCTGGGGCTCGCCCACCGCGGCTGGTCGCTGCGTGACTACCGCCACCACATCGTCAACGTGCTGCGCGGCGCCGGCTACACCTCGACGCTGATCGGCGAGCAGCACATCTCCAAGGAGCCGGAGGTGATCGGCTACGACGAGGTGATGAAGGTCCCGACGACGCGCGTGGACACGGTGGCGCCGCTGGCGATGGAGGTGCTGCGGCGCAAGCGCGATCGTCCGCTGTTCGTGTCGGTCGGCTTCTTCGAGACCCACCGTGAATTCCTCGGCCCCGGCTCGCTGCGCGACGTTCACTACTCAAAGCCGCCGAACAACCTGCCGGACACGCCGGAGGTGCGCTCGGACGTGGCCGCGTTCAAGGCCAGCGCGCGATCGCTCGACCACGGCGTGGGCATGGTGCTGAACGAGCTCGACGCCTGCGGGCTGGCGGAGGACACGCTGATCATCTTCACCACCGATCACGGGATGCCGTTTCCGGGGGCGAAGGCGACACTGTACGACCGTGGTCTGGGCGTGATGCTGATCCTGCGAGGGCCCGAGCCGTTCCACGGCGGTCGCGTGAACGACGCGCTGGTGTCACACATAGACATCTACCCGACGGTGTGCGAGTACCTTGGGATCGAGCGCCCGCCGTTCCTGGAAGGGGTGTCGCTGCTGCCGATGCTCCGGGGCGAGACTGACAGCGTGCGCGAGGAGGTGTTCGCGGGCTCCACCTGGCACGCCGCGTATGAGCCCCAGCGGGCGATCCGCACCGCCCGCCACAAGCTCATCCGCCGCTGGGGCGATCGTCTGACGCCGGTGCTGCCCAACACCGACGACGGCCCGAGCAAGGACCTGCTGATCCGCAACGGCTGGGCGCAGATGGAGATCGCCAAAGAGCAGCTGTACGACCTGGTGTTCGACCCCAACGAGGCCGACAACCTCGTCGGCGACCCCGCCCACGCGGCGCTGCTCGCGGACCTGCGCACCCGCCTGGAGCGGTGGATGCGCGACACCAAGGACCCGCTGCTGGCCGGCCACGTGGACCCGCCGCCGGGCGTGGAGATCAACCTCCCCGACCAGCTGTCGGCGACGGAACCGACGATCGTGGTCGAGTGACGGCGCCCGCCGTCCTCTCCCCTCCCTCGCTCAGCCGGCGCGCCGGCTGAGGAAGTCCACGAGCAGCCCGGCGCTGCGCTCGGGCTCATCGTCCCACACGAAGTGCCCCGCGCCGTCGATGACCGCGAGCTCGGAGCCAGCCAGCTCCGCGTGGAAGCGATGCGCCATCGCGACTCCCGCGAAGCGGTCGCGCTCCCCCCACACGACCAGCACCGGCAGCTCGAGCGCGGCGAGGCGGCCCTCGTAGGGCAGGAGCTTGTGGAAGTCGCCCGAGCGGTACAGCTCCAGCTGCGCGAGCCGGCGCGTGTCGTCGGCGAACGCCTTCCAGTACTCCGTGATCGCGCGCTCGCTGATGCCGCTGGACACGGCCGACATCGCGGCGGCGAAGCCCTCGCGCGTGTACGCGCGGATCAGCTGCTCGCCCTCCCCCGGCGTGCGCATGACGTTCGCCAGATCGTGCCAGCGCCGGTCGGAGAAGAAGCCGCCGTCGGAGATGACCAGCGCGCTCGCCGCGCCGGGGTTATCACAGGCCCAGCGCAGCCCGATCATCACGCCCCAGTCGTGCGTGACGAGCGCCACCGGGCCGAGCTCCAGCTCGCGCACGAAGCGCCCGAGCGCCTGCGTGTGGGACTCCCAGGAGCCCGACTCACCCGGCTTGGAGTCGCCGTAGCCGGGCAGGTCGGGCGCGAGCGCGCGCCAGCCGGCGTCGCCGAGCGCGCCGAGCGCGTGCTCCCACATGAACGAGGACTCGGGATAGCCGTGCACGAGCAGCGCCACGCGCGTGGGTGGGCCTGAATCCTTGCCGGCCTCCCGGTAGGCCAATCCCCCCGCACGCGCCACCCCGCTCACGCGCCGCAGTCTACGGCGCTACGCTCAAGCGACCGTGAGCAGGCACACGACAGAGCAGCCTGAGACGATCGCGGCCGAAGACCTCGGCGTGGCGATCGACCGCGACGGCGAGGTGCCGATCGGCGTGCAGCTGGCATGGGCGCTGCGCACGCGGATCGCCGAGCGGCGCTTCGCCCCCGGCCAGCGGCTGCCCGGCCTGCGCGATCTGGCGCAGGCGACGGGCGTGAACGTGAACACCGCGCGCGCGGTGTACCAGCGCCTCGAGCAGGAGGGCCTGATCGAAAGCCAGCAGGGCAGCGGCACGTTCGTCGCGGCCAGCGCGCGCGAGGCGTCGGAGGCCGGCAGCATCGCGGCGAGCGCGGCGCGCAGGGCGCGTCGCATGGGCGTGGACCCGCGCGAGGTGGCGGCGGCGCTGTACGTGTCATCACAGCCACTCGCCTCCAGCGAGCAGCCGGCAGCGGCGCGCCGGGCGCTGCTGCGCGACCAGATCACGGTGCTGGAGCGGGCGTTGGGGGAGCTCGAAGCCGCCCACCCTGGCGTCGTGGCGCCCTGCGGCGACGTCCAGCCGACAGCCGGGCCGGCGCTGCTGGACGCAGGCGAGCTCGAGCAGGTGCGCGCGGGGCTGGTGCGCCGCCTGGCGAGCGTGCAGGCGGCGATCGACGCGCTCACGGCGCCCGGCCGGGCATCCGCCCCGGGCGGGGCCTCCGCGGCAGATCATCCGGCCGCGCCCGACAAGCAGTCGACGCCGAGCGAGAGCGCGCCCCGCTCGCAGACGCAGCCCGCCCGTGCGAAGCAGCGAGCCCGCCCGCGCGCGGCGCCGGCGGGCGCGTGAGCGAGATGGGCGGCGGCGAGCGATGAGCGGCGGAACGTATTACGTGCTCGTGGTCGTCGGACTGCCGGTGGCGATCCTCGCGATCGCGATGCTCGCCGGGCACTTCCACCGGAATGACGACGAGCGGCTGCTCGACTGGACGCCGACCCGCTCGCCGCGAAGGGAAGCGGAGCTGCAGGCCGGTGACGTCCAGCAGATGCTCGGCGCGGTGAACCGCTATCGACGCATGCGCGGTGCGAGCGAGCGCTCGCTCGAGCAGGTGAGCGAGCACACGTGGGCGGGCCTGGAGCGCTACGAGGAGCCGTGATCGCGGCGGCTCATCGACGGTCGATCCGGTGCGCGCGACCGCACGGATTTGCCCCGGTCGCCTCCAACACGCGTCTAGCGATCAACGTGCGTCGAGTGGCGCTGATAGCGTCGAGCTGGTGAGTCGATCCTCAGATCGCAACGCTCGGCGCGCGGCCGCACGCCCGCAGCGTGGCGCGCGCGCCCTTTTGCGCCGCTGGCGCTTGGCGACGCTCGTTGGCGTGTGCGCCGCCGCGGCGCTGGCGCCGATGAGCTACGCCAACTCCGACAAGACGAGCGCGTCAGCCGCGGGCATCTCCTCGGAAGAAGCGCAGGAGCTCGCGCGCGACAATCGAGGCCTGTATGTGGCGTTCTGTCCACGAGGGCTGGAAGCGGCGAGCATCGCCTCCAGCCGAGCGCCGACCGCGCCGCCGGCGCAGGTGGCGATGGCCAGCCACGCTGGCTGGCCGGCGGACGAATGCCTGAAGATGGACAAGGGACCGGCCGGGCGCAGCCACACGCTCGTCGGCCTCAAGGACGTCCACAACTACCTGCTCGCGGGCTACGGCAACGACACCATCTTCGGCGGCAACGACGGCGACGTGATCTGGGGGGACTACCAGCCTGATGGACAGCCGGAAGGTCAGAGCGACTACATCCACGCGGGCGCCGGGAGCGACTGGATCTACTCCAGCCACGGGTTCAACGAAATCTGGACGGGAGCGGGCGACGATCACCTGGCGCTGGTGTATGGCCATGGCATCGTTTACTGCGACGGCGGCGGGCTGAAGACGTTCGTCATGCGCTACCTGCCGCAGAACCGCCCGTGGAAGCTCGTCGGCTGCTCGCACAAAGCGATCGACCGCTACCGCGCCTGACAGGGCAGGCGCGGACGGCGCAGCCCCTGACCCGGGGCTCAGGTCGGGCGAGGCCTGACCCCGGGGCTCACATCGAGCAGGGACGCGAGCGGCGGTCGACACCCACTTCGGTGATCCCCGCCGAGGTGATCTTGATCCGCGTGGGCACGTTGCCGCGCTCGAGCAGCTTGCGCAGCACCGACTCGCCCTTCGACGCGATCCCCGAGCGCAGCGGCTCGTCGAACGCCTCCGGCCTGAGCGAGTCCGCGATCTGCACGTACACATGCTTTTCGGCGCGGCCGTGCTGCACCTTCCAGCGGTAGGTGTCGCCGACGCGAAGAACCTTGATGGGTGTGGGCCCGCCGATGATCTCGGGATCGCCAGACATGATCATTAGGATGGCGCGAACAGGCTCGCTGGCGTAGGGCCGGCTGGCCAGCATGTCCACGTCGGCTTTCGACATCTGCTCGGCCAGGCCCGCGCAGGCCATCGGCCACGCGCCACGATGTAAGCTCCGTCGACACGGGCCCGACGACATGAGCACCCTCCTCGACCACTGGTCCTACGAGCCGTACCTGTTCTGCGCGGCCGTGGTCGCGGTGTGGCACGAGGTCGGGCTGCGGCGGCTGCTTCGGCGCACGCGCCGTGATCGCGTACGCCGCCGGCGTCTGCGCTCGCTGTGGTTCTACGCCGGCATGGTGGTGGCGTTCCTCTCCGTCGCATCGCCGATCGAACACTGGGGTTATGACTACTTCTACATCCACACGGTCCAGCATCTGCTGCTGATGTTCGCGGCGCCGTCGCTGATCGTCGCCGGTGTCCCCTGGCAGCCGCTGCTGCTGGCGGTGCCGCTGCGGCTGCGCCGCCCCGCCCTGATCGCGCTCCTGCACGCCGGCTGGTCACGCCCGCTGCGCGTCGCCGGCAGGCTGGCACTGGCGCCGCTGGTGGCGGTGACGGCGTTCAACGTCGTGATGGTCGGCTGGCAGATCCCCGCGCTGTTCGACCTCGGCGAGCGCAACCGCTTCGTGCACGTGTGGCTGCTGAACGGCGGGATGCTCGTCGTGGGCGTGCTGTTCTGGCTGCAGATCATCGCCTCTCCGCCTCTACGCACGCGCATCACCCCCGCCGGTCAGGCGATCGCGCTGATCGCGACGAACGTGATCATGTGGATCCTCGCGATGTCGATGAGCCTGTTCACCCACCACTCGTGGTACTCCGTTTACAACCACATCGCGGGCGTGGCGCTGCCGGTGTTCGGCGACCAGCAGCTCGGCGCCGGGATCCTGTGGGTGTGCGGCGACCTGTGGGCGATTCCCGCGCTGGTGCTCGCCATCCGCAGGCTGGTCGCCCAGGAAGAGGGCGACGTGGAAGCCGCGATCGAACGGATACTCGGGCGCGGGCCGAACAGCGCGCTCAGACGGGCCTGAACGCTCGCGGCGGTCGCGTGCGCCTGGGCCTGATTGGCCCCGCCGCCGGCGACTTATTCTGAGGATCCGAACTCGATGGGGACGTCGATCGTCTGCCGGCGCGTCCACGTGTGCGCGGACGGGGCGAGGCCCCACACCGTCAGCACCGTGTCGTGGACGGCGAGCGCATCCACGCTCGACCCTCCTGCGAAGGCGATCGTGGCCGTTCCCGCGGGAGGCGGCGTGAGCTGCTGCCATGCGGCCCCCGGGGCGCTCGCCACAGCCAGCCGCTTCGCCCCCGAGGCTCCTGTGAGCAGCGCGAAGATCCCGCTGCCCGTCGCCGGCCCGTACGAGGACACGCGCTCGGATGCGCCCACCGCCAGCGGCCGCGAGCTGAGCCACTGGCCGTGCTCGTACCAGGCGGCGACGAGATCGCTCGCGCCACCGGCGGAGACGCCGAGCAGGGCCTGCGCCCCGCCGTCGGCGCTCTGCAGCGCGAGCACCTCGACGCGCGCCCGCGCGAGCGAGCTCGGCGCGGTCGCCGCGAGCAGCTGCCAGCTTCCGGCGTGCTCGACGAACACGCCGATCATGCCCGGGCGCGCGCAGCTGGCGCCGACGAGCGGGTCTGCGGCCAGATACGCGACGGCGGTGATCGCCGCGAGCGCGCATGTGCGACCCGCGGCGGTGGCGGCTAGCGCGCGCGCGGTGCTCGCCGTGCGCCACCCGGAGAGCCCGTCGGCGCTTGCCAGCACCTCCGCGCCGCCGCGGCCGTTGGCGAGCGCCAGCGCCTGACTCGGGGAGTTGGCGGCCAGCGAGTCCGGACGCGCGAGGAGGCCCTCGGAGACGAGTCCCGTCGACCACGAGCGCCCCCCGTCGGCGGTGGAGATCAGAGGCGAGTAGGTGAGCAGGTCGGTGGGGCGCACACCGACGATCACGGCGCCGCCGTGATCGTCCGCGAGGATCAGGCCGCCGTTCGTCGCGGTGGCCGTCGCCTGGACCTGATTCGACCACGACGCGCCGCCCGCCGGTCGGAAGAACAGCTGCCAGAAGGTGTTCAGCGGCTGGTCGAGGTGTCCCATCGGCACGGTCGCCCAGGTCCCCGCCGCGCTCTGCAGCGATCTCGCCAGCGGCGTCGGCAGCGAGGGGGCGGCTGCGCTCGCGGACGTCTGTGTTGCGGAGCCGCCGCCCGAGCAGGCCGCCAGGGCGGCGGCCGCGAGGGCGGACACGGTGATGAGGACCACCCTCGGCGGGAGTCGCCGCCGAAGCACCGCGCGCGCGATCACGAAGAGTGGATCGTGCTCTTGAGAGCGTTTGCGAGCGTGACCGCGAAGGAGGACTTCGTCGCTTCGGTCCCCGGCCCCGGGTCGGAGTCCAACACGTAGCGGATCTGCCCGCTTGCGTCGATCACGTCGGCGTAGTCGCTGTGGGCGATCATCGCGCCGGCGGGCGAGTATTGGACGGTCGCGCCGTAGGCCGCCCACACGCGCTCGAGCTGCGTCAGCGAGCCGGTGAGGTACAGCCAGTTGGAGATGCTCTCGAGGTTCTCCTGATGGTCGAAGGCGCTCAGGTAGTCCGGCTCGACGTACAGCGGGTTGGCGTTGACCGCGACCATCTCGACGCGATGCGCGTCGGCGCCGAGCATGCTGTCGGCGAGGCGGAACTCCTGGGCGATGATCGGGCAGTCCGACGTGCACACGTCGTCGAGGAACGTCAGCGCGACCGTCCTGCCGCGCAGGCTCGCCAGCGAGACGGGGCGGTCGTGCTGGTCGACGAGCGTGAACGGCTTGGCGGGCAGGCTGACCGCGTTCGGTGCGCCGTCGGTGGCTTCGGAGAGGATCGGCGCGGCGTTGGGTTCGCTCGCGGCGAGCGCCATCGGGATGGCGCCCACGAGCGTGATCGCGAGCGCGGCGAAGGCGGCGAGCGAGCGAAAGACGTACGTCGGGCTCGCCCGCAGGCGCTCGCGCCAGGCGGCGGCCGGCTGCGAGGAGGGCGCGGCGTCGAGGTCGCTCGCGGGCACTGGCACCCTCGTGATCGCGAGGTAGCCGGCGACGAAGAGCAGCGCGAGCGGGATCATGCTGTTGGGATCGGTGCCGACCCCGCCGAGGAAGCCGAGATCCTGGATGAGCACCCAGTCCGCGAGGCACAGAACCGCTCCGGCGATCACGCCGATCTTCACGAGCGCGGGCCGTGCCGTGAGGAACAGCAAGCCGATCGCCGCGAGGGCGATCACGACGAACAGGTTGACCTCCCAGCCATGCGGCGCGACGAACCCTTCGAAGCTCCGCAGCAGCGAGGAGAGCACGCGCGGCTGCGAGGTCTGTGACATTTCCCGCACCATCGCCGTGAGCGTTCCCGAGGTGGCGCCCGCGTGTGGCTCGCCCTGCCAGAAACCACGGCCCGGCCAGGCCTGCAGAACGGCCATGCCGACGAAGAACGCGCCGAGCACGCGCAGCACGATCCGCCCCAGGCGGGGCGTCGTCCAGGCGGATTCGCGAAGCGCGATCAGGACCCCCGCGAAGCAGTAGAACAGCGCCGCGCCGGGCGCGCCGAACAGCCAGCTGAGCCCAGGGGCGAAGATGCCCCCGAAGGCCTCGCCGAAGACCCACACGTTGAGTCCCCACAGGACGCTCGCGAGGCCTGCCAGGCGCGACCAGTTGCCCCGCGGAGCGGCCAGCAGCCAGATGCCGATGCCGAGCTGGATCCAGACCGCCGCGGAGGCGGCGGCGACCGGGTGGTAGCTCCAGGCTTTCACGAGGGTGTTCTCCAGGTGCTGCACCCACAGCGGCGACGCCGCGGCCGTCGGCTGGATCACCTCCGGCACCATCCCGAGCGGCATCGCCGGCTGGCTCTGCAGGACGCCGTCGAGGACCCAGATCAGGCCGAAGGAGATCCGCAGCAGCCGTCGTGCAGGGGGCTCGGGGAAGGCGAACGCCGAGGCGCGCGAGGGGCCGCTCGCCTGCGCCGTCGCCTCGCGGGCGAGCTGCAGCGAGCGCACGATGACCCACACGGCCCCGACGAGCGCGAGGATGACGAGGATGACCAGACCCTGGCGCAGAAGCGCGCTGTGGAAGGCGGAGACGATCGTGGGGTCACTGACTTCGAGCCCCGTATTCATGCCTGACATGGCGCGTCTAGCTCCTCGGTCAGCTGGCTAGGCCAGCAGTGAAGCTGGGCCAGAATCGCTGGGCCCGACTGCTTGGAAACGATACAACGCGCCGGCCCGTCTCGCGCCGGCCTCGCGGGTGTGGCGGCGACTCAGCGCTCGCCAATGCCGCCACGCCACAGAAGCACGTACCAGATGGCGATGACGATCAGCACCCCCAGCGGGAGCACCAGCGAGAGTATCGATCCGGTGAGCAGGTGGGCGGCGATCGGCAGGCTCAGGTCTGACATGAGCTCCTCCTACAGGAGATACAGCACCACGTAGGTTAGAACGCCGATGGCGGCGAGGAAACCCCAGTAGAACACGGCCGCGTCGAGGGCCGGCGCGATCAGGCGGTCGGGTTCGGATACGTCCCCCTCGCTGCCGGCGGGCGTGCGGCGGGCGCGCATCTCGGTGGCGACCTGCGTCTCGAGCCAGTACATCGTGGCCAGGACGGCGATCAGGTAGAAGCCGCTCCACGCGCAGAACACGCTGGCGTAGGCGCCGTTGGTCGGACCGAAGTCCTGGACGGTGTACTCGATGCACTGCAGAGCGATGGCCGCCAGCCCCAGCACCACGCCGGCGATCCCGAGCGGTAGCCAGCTCGGCGAGCTGACCTTCATGCGGCGTCCGGCGACGATCATCAGGGCCGCGCTGAGCACGATGCAAGCGACGAACGCCGCGCCCAGCCCCTGACTGGGGTTCACGTGCGCGGGGCGCCACATGTGGTCCTGGTTGAGCGAGCGCAGGTAGAAGTACGCGAACACGAACGCGAGGAAGAAGAACGTGGTCGCACCGCACAGCAGCCGCGACGCGACGGCGAGTATGCGCCCGCCGACCTCCGGCGACTCGGGCGGGATCTTCCCGCCCACCGACACGGACGGCACCGTCAGGCCCGTGGGCACGTTTTCGCTCGGCGAGGCCATCGCTCAGGCCCCTGCGGGCGCTGACCGCCCGATGGCGATCGGCACGGGCGTGCCGTAGTCGTAGGGGTCGGAGTCGAACACCGGTATCTGGTCGAAGTTGTGGACGGGCACCGGCGTGGGCAACTGCCACTCGGTCGACTTCGAGTTCCACGGGTTGGCCTCGGCGGGCACCCGCGCGAAGATCATCGAGTAGACGGTGTTGACGATGAAGATCAACATCGAGAAGCCGAGCACGAAGGCCGAGATCGACACCCACGTGTTCAGCGGGACGAGGCTCGCTTCGTAGCTGCTCACCCGCCTGGGCATGCCCATGATGCCAAGCGCGAACAGCGGCAGGAAGGTCGAGTTGAACGCCAGGAACATCAGCCAGAAGTGCCACTTGGCGAGGGTCTCGTTGAAGCGCAGCCCGGTCATCTTCGGCACCCAGTAGTAGATCGCGGCGAAGAAGCTGAATATCAGCCCCCCCATGATCGTGTAATGGAAGTGCGCCATCACGAAGAAGCTCCCGTGCAGCTGGGTGTCCGTAGCCACGTCGGAGAGCACCACCCCGGAGGTGCCGCCGATCAGGAAGTTGAAGGCCCACGCCAGGCAGAACAGCATCGGCACCGTCAACGACATCCGTCCCTTCCACAGCGTGCCCATGAAGCACAGGAAGATGAAGCCGGTGGGGACGGAGATGATCTCCGTGGAGAGCATGTAGAACGGCCGCAGGTCGGCGTTGATGCCGCTGACGAACAGGTGGTGCTGCCACACGAAGAAGCTCAGCAGGCTGACGCCGAGCATGCCCGAGATGGCCAGCTTGTAGCCCCACAGGGGCTTGCGCACGAACACGGGCAGCAGCTCGAGCACGATCCCGAAACCGGGCAGGGCGAGGATGTACACCTCGGGATGCCCGAAGAACCAGAACAGGTTCTCGAACAGGTAGGAGCTGCCGCCACCGCCGGCGATGAAGAACGACGTGTTGATCGAGCGGTCGAGCGCCGCCATCCCCAGCGTGGCGATCAGCATCGGCGCGGCCAGCACCATCAGCACAGCCGTGCCGAACACCGCCCACACGAAGATCGGCAGGCGCGACCAGGTCATGCCGGGCGCGCGCATCGTCAGGATCGTGGCGATCATGTTCATGCCCAGCAGCGCCATCGAGATGCCGACCAGCGCGAAGAAGCAGATGTAGGAATCCATGCCCGCCACGGCTTGGTCGTTGAGCGGCTGATATCCGGTCCAGCCCGTCGGGAAGCCGCCGAAGAAGATCGTCGATACGAGGATGAAGCCGGCCGCCATCAGCAGCCAGAAGGTGAGCGACTCGATGCGCGGGAACGCCATGCGCCGAGCGCCGATCATGATCGGCACGAAGTAGTTGGCGAACGGGCCGAGCACGCCCGAGGTCATCATCCCCATCATCATCGTGCCGTGTACTCCCACCAGCGTCAGGTACTGGTTGGGCCCGACGATCGTCGGCGTGTCGTGCAGCAGCTCGGCGCGGATCATCATCGCGTTGAGCCCGCCGATGAAGAAGAACACGCCTATCCCCACCAGATACTGCATGCCGACGACCTTGTGGTCGGTGCACAGGCCGAAGTAGCGCCCGATCCCCTCGCCCTCCTTCTCGCGCAGCGAGGCCGGCCGCCCGAGCAGGCGCGAGATCGGATAGTTGGCGAAGCCCATGCCGATCAGGAAGCCGAGCACGCCGCCGAGATAGCCGAGCAGCAGAGCGACGTCGTTCTCGTCGGTGGCGCTCTCGTAGGCGTAGGACGGGCCCTTGATCAGGTGGCCGATCCACCAGCCAAGGTAGTAGCCGCCGACGCCGAGGATCACGGCGGTCAGGAGGTTGAAGCCGATCAGCCGGCGCCACACCGGCCGTGGGTTGGCGGCCGCCGACGCGGTCGTGTCGGGGTCCGGCGTGTTCGTAACGTTCATTCCGCTCGCCTCGTCGGTTCTGGGATGTAGGTCTTGCTGTAGCTGGGCAGAGCCTTGGTCGCCGGCGCGAGCCTGGCCTGCTGTTCGTGGATCCAGGTGTTGAACGCGGTCGCGCTCACGACCTTGCCCGGGTTGACCATCGCGCCGTGCCAGATGCCGCACAGCTCGGCGCAGCGCACCTCGAATGACTCTTCCTTCGTGGGCTTGACGAAGGCGATGTTGTTCGCACCGGGGTTCGCGTCGGCCTTGACGCCGAGCTTGTACGCCCAGAAGGAGTGGATCACGTCAAGCGAGGTGACATTGAATTCGACCTCCTGGTCCACCGGCAGCTCCAGGTGGGTGGTCTCAACCCCGCCGTAAGTCGGGTAGCGGTAGGTGAACAGCCACTGCTGCGCGATCACCTGTACAGGGAGCTTCGGGCCGCTTGGCACGGTCAGGGGGTTGGGCCCGCTGCCCGAGCCGTGGCCATAGTGGTCCTCGAGTTCGTACGTTCCGTAGACGGCGAGCCCGAGCACGATCAGCGAGGTGACCACGATCCAGACCGCTTGCACCCGTGCGTTGCCGCGGATCGCGGGGCCTTCCAGCGCCGCGCCCTTCTCCTGGCGGAAGTACACCAGCGAATAGGCGATGAAGAGCACGACGAGCATGAACACCGGCGTCGCCACAGCCGCCAGCACCGTCATGATCGTGTGCTGCCCCCCCGCTTCTTCGCTGCCGGTGGAGGGCCCGAGCAGCGGGCCGACGAGCAGGACGATCAGGGGCGTCCCGATGACCGACGCGATCACCCAGATGGACAGGAAACGCCTCCAGTGGTTCGGCTCCTCCGGCGCCAGCCCGGGCGCGACGGACGACTCAGACGACATCGATGAAGCCGTCCATGTAGCCGAGCGTCTGCATCGGGCCGCCGTTGCCGTTGAGGAAGCCGGCGCCGCACGGCACGAAGCACTGCCAGCGGTAGTGCCCCTTCTTGCCGGTGCGGAAGCTGAAGGTGATCGTGCGGTGGTGGTACTGCCCGGGTTCGCACGGGGCTTCTTCGCAGAAGTCCTTTTCTTCTTCCGCTTCGGAGACGCCCGGCAGCGGCACGAATACGCCGAGTTCCGGTATCGCGAAGGAGTGCGCGGCTTCTTCGCCGTTGACCGCGTTGACGGTCTTGCCGTCCAGCGTCATCGTCCCGCCGACCGTGCCCTGAACCTGGGAGAAGAACTGGTTGCGCAGGCCGCTGGCCGAGTCGAACTCGTACAGGGTCACGTGGACCACCGAGTTGGCCGGCACGGTGTAGATGGTGCTGTGCACCCAGCGGCCGTGACTCTTGACCAGATAGGAGACCCAGTCTGGGTTCGCCGGGCTGACTTTGCGCCCGACGGCCCCGACCGTCTCGATCGTGAGGTTCGCACCGCCGCCCGCGGACACAGGGTTGACAGTGGAGCTGACCGGCGGCGGGAAGCTCGTGGCCCAGTCGGCCACGTAGAGGGCGATGGCGACCCCGACGACTGCCACCGCCAACGTGACCCCAATGACCTTCTTCGCCATCACGCTCATTTGCACACCTGCCCCACTCCGCTCCGCTCCCCGCTCGGCAACCAGGTGCAAGCCAGTCTATACCTGTCGCCGGATCGACGTCAATTGCTCGTAGTCAAACCTCCGGCGGCGGCTGGAGGCCGGTTGAGAGAGCTCGGCTCGCGGCGCCTACACGAGCGGGGGGTGATGCTCGTGGGCCAGGAACCACAACTGCGTGACGCTTTCGTCCCACTGTTCTTGCCCATGCGCGAGCTCGCTTCTGTAGTGGGCGAGCGCGGCCGTGCTCGGCGCGCGTACGTAGGCCTGTAGGGCAGACATGGCGTTGGCCAGTTCGTTGGCGCCCTCTGTCGCTTCCGTCTCCGCCCGGGGGAGGTCTTCTTCTTCGACGCCTTCTTCGCCGCCTTCGCCGCTTTTGGCGACGTCCCACTCGCCCGCCTGCACGTCGTCGCGGCGCGCCTGAGCGGCGGCGCGGGTGAGCGGTTGCAGCTGGGATCGGCTCGGCGAGCCCGACAGGCGGGACACGTCGGCCTCGACCGCCTTGGTCGCCGCGGCGGCGCGCTTGGCCGCGGCGCCGTGTTCTGCGAAGAACGTGCCGGCGTCCGTCTGGATGCTGCTCGACGCGCAGCCGGCCAGGACGAGGGCCGCTATGACGGCCAGCGGGCCGACGGGCCTGTGGGGCTGAGCGGTTGACATCGAGGCAACCCTACAGCCGGCGTGCGCTGGGCTCGCCAGCGTCCCCACTCACCGCTCCCGAGTGACCGCGGCGCCGAGCTGCCCTCTCCACGCGACCCTCCAGCGTTTCATTGGGTTCCCTCCCACCCCGACGACGAGCATCGCTTCGCGCGCCCCGGCGTACAGCTCCAGCGATCCGATCGAGACGACAGTCGCGCGACGGTAGTGGCGAATGCGCAGCTGCGCCGCGCCCGGCGGATGCTCGCCCTGTGCGAGGTCCGGCTCGCCGGCGCCGTCGCGCCCGTTCGCGCCGCTCATCGGGTGCGGCATCTCCTCGCCGCAGAGGTCGCGGCGCAGGGCGAGCCACTGCTCTGCCTCGAGCAGCTCGCCGTCGAGGTGCGGGCGCAGCCCCGCCACGATCTCCTGCAGGCGCTCGACCCGCTCGAGCGCCGCCCGGACCGTCTCGATCATCTCCACGTGTGACTCCTGTGTCTGGCGCGCCCGCCGGAACTCATGGCAGTCGCACTCCAGACATGCTCCCGCGCGCTCGATCCGCAGCCCACGGTGATCGCGGCGCGTGTGCCCGCACACGCATGCAGTGGCCAGGGTGAGAGCGTCCGCCTGAGGGCGTGCCGCCCGCCCAGCGGCGGCCTGTGCCTCTTTCGAGTGTCCCTCCGTGTCGGAGTCGACCGCCGCGCGACGCGCTGTCGGCTCGGTCAGCCGCTCGTCCGCTCGTCCGTTCGCGTGTGCATCCCTGCGCAGCTTGAACATCGCGCTGAGCCTACCCTCGATCGCCTCACGGCGTTATGTCGGACAGTGAGCTTTCACATGCGGGTAACGGACTCGGTACCTGTGAACGAGTCGAGCATGTCGATTGCCGTGTCAGCTACGGGCGGCGTATCGCGGCTGCGACGCCCAGGAGAGGGTCGTGCTCGTCCTCGGCGTCGTCGGCCAGGCGCATGCTCTCGATCAGGCTGGCCTGGTCCTGCAGCGAGCGACGTTCGAGCAGTGGCTGCAGCAGGCCACGCAGGACGATCATCGGCCCCACCCAGCGCGGCGCCCACACACGCGCGGAGCGGCGTTCGATCCCCCGCTCGATGGCGTCCACGGCTCTGGCGACGGGAATCGGATCGCGCAGGAAGGCGGGTGTGCGCTCGTTCACGCGCTGGGCGGCCGGCTGCGCGTAGCTGGCTTTGACGAGGTCGGTGTCGATGAAGCCGAAGTACGCGCATCCCACGCGCGCGCCGCTGGGGGCGCTCTCCGTGCGCAGCGCGTCAGTGAGCGCCTCGACGCCGGCCTTGGTCGCCGTGTAGGGACCCATCAGCGGAGCATGCGCGACGGCGCTGAGGGAGGCTATGTTCAACAGGTAGCCGCGGCGCGCGGTGATCTGCTCGATCACCGCGCGGTCGGTGCGCCACACGCCGAGGAAGTTGACCGCGAGCGTCCGCTCGACCTGCTCGACGGGGGCGTTGGCGAGCGTGCCCGTGAACGCGAGCCCGGCGTTGACGATCGCGATGTCGATCCCGCCGAAGCGCTCGACGGCCGCGTGCACCGCTCGCCGCAGAGCGTCGAAGTCCGTCACGTCGGCCTCCACCCACAGCGTGCGGTCGGGGCCGAGCCGCTCGGCGAGCGCGGCCAGGCGCTCCGGCTCGAGGCCCACCAGCACGACGTTCGCGCCCCTGGCGTGCAGCCGCTCCGCGGTAGCCGCGCCGATGCCGCGGGCGGCGCCGGTGATGAACGCGGTCCGCCCGCGGATGGCGAAGCTCTCAGCGCTCATCGCAGGCTCCGTAGATGGCGCTGCGCCACACGTGCGTGAGCGTGTCGATGACCTGGCGCTCGCCGACCGCGGGCGTCTCGTCGATGAAGATCGCGTGCAGCACCCGCTCGTTCATCTGCACAAGCGCCGTGGCGAGGTCGCGCGCGGCGAGGTCACGCGGCGCGGCGCCGCGTGTGCGCTCGGCCTCGATCATCTCCGTCACCTGTGAGACCCAGCCGTCCATCACCTGCGACCACAGCTCACGCGCCTCGGAGTTGGTCGCGCTCAGGTCGGTGACGGCGCGAATCACCGGGCGGTGCGCGCCGAAGACCTCGTAGAAGCTCTCGATGCCCTCGCGCCAGGCGGCGCTGGGGTCGCTGGCCTGACGCTCCAGCGCGCGGTCCCTGGCGGCGCCGGCCTGCTCGACGACGCGATCGACGAGCGTCAGCACGACGGCGTCCTTGGAGGGGAAGTAGAAGTAGAACGCCGAGCGCGAGATCCCCACGCCCTGGGCGAGGTCGTCGACAGAGATCTCGGCGAGCGAGCGCCGCTCCAGCAGCCGCTCGGCGGTGGTGAGGATCGCGCGTTCGCGTTCGTCGCCGGCCGCTCTGGCGCTGCGGCGCCCGCGACTGGGCGCGGCGCGCACGATCTGCTCGGAGGTGCTCATCTGACGTCGATCATACACGCGCGCGAACGTATTGTCGACACCCTGTCCGGCATTCTCGACACGGTGTTGATAGGCTTGCTCGAGATGAGCGGACAGAACGAGCACCTCGCCGCCGGGTCCGACGCCGTCCCCGAGCATGTCGACGTCCTGATCGTTGGCGCGGGCCTGTCGGGCATCGGGGCGGCGTGCCACCTGCGCACGCTCTGTCCGGGGCGGACGTTCACGATCCTGGAGGCGCGCGAGGCGATCGGCGGGACGTGGGACCTGTTCCGCTACCCGGGGATCCGCTCGGACTCCGACATGTTCACGCTCGGCTACTCCTTCCGGCCGTGGCTGCAGGCGAAGTCGATCGCCGACGGCGAGTCGATCCTGACGTACATCCGCGAAACCGCGCGCGAGCACGGGATCGAGTCGCGCATCCACTTCGGCCGCCGCGCGCTGCGCGCCGAGTTCTCGAGCGCCGACGCGCGCTGGAGCGTCGAGGCGCGGCGCTCGGACACGGGTGAGACCGAGCGCGTGACGTGCGACTTCCTGTACGCGTGCACCGGCTACTACCGCTACGACGAGGGCTACACGCCCGAGTTCGACGGCCTCGAGCGCTTCGGCGGTCGCTTCGTGCACCCCCAGCACTGGCCGGCGGACCTCGACTGCGCGGGCAAGCGCGTGGTGGTGATCGGCAGCGGCGCCACCGCGGTGACGCTGGTCCCCGCGCTCGCGCAGCGGGGAGCACGGGTGACGATGCTGCAGCGCTCACCGAGCTACATCGTGTCCCTGCCGGCGCGCGATCCGATCGCCGATCGGCTGCGGGCCCATCTGCCGGCCGGCCTGGCGTACTCGCTGGTGCGCTGGAAGAACGTGCTGCTGACGATGCTCAACTACCACCTTTGCAGGCGCGCGCCGCGGTTGATGCGCGGGCTGTTTCGGCGCCTGGCGCGCAAGCAGCTCCCACCCGGCTTCGACGTGGCCACGCACTTCAATCCCGCCTATGACCCGTGGGACCAGCGTGTGTGCCTGGTGCCCGACGGGGATCTGTTCCGGGCGCTCGTGGACGGGGACGCGTCGATCGTGACCGGCAAGATCGAGACAGTCACCGAGCGCGGCGTGCGACTCGACACGGGCGAGGAGCTCGAGGCGGACGTGCTCGTGGCGGCGACCGGGCTGAACATGCTCGTGCTCGGCGGCGTGCAGCTGAGCGTCGACGGGCGGCCGGTGGAGATGGCCGAGACGGTCTCGTACAAGGGGATGATGCTGTGCGGCGTGCCGAACATGGCACTGACGCTCGGCTACACGAACGCCTCGTGGACGCTGAAGGCCGACCTGGTGGCGAAGTACGTGTGTCGCACGCTCGAGCACATGGACGCGACCGGCGCAACGATCTGCGTCCCGCAGGCGCCGGACCCCTCGCTGGCGACCGAGCCGATCATCGACCTGAAGTCCGGCTACGTGATGCGCTCGCTGCACGAGCTGCCGCGCCAGGGCACGACGGCCCCGTGGCGGCTGCACCAGAACTACATCAAGGACGTGCGCCTGCTCAAGCGCGGCCCGCTCGGGGACGCGATGCGCTTCTCCGGGCACTCTCGCCCGGGCAATGCGGGTGTCGCCTCCGGCGAGCGGGAGGTCGTGGGTGCATAGCGAGGGCGAGCACCCGCAGGTGGCCGCACGCGAGTCACTCCCGCCCGGCCCGCGAGCGCCGATGGCGGCGCAGACGCTGGCGATGCGAACACGCCAGCGCCCGTACCTCGAGCGCGCGCGCCGGCGCTACGGCTCGATGTTCACGCTGCGGGTCGTTGGCCTCGGCGACACGGTGGTCGTGTCCGACCCGGGCCTCGTCAAGCAGGTCTTTCGCGCGGACCCGACGGTCCTGCACGCGGGCACCGGCAGCCCGCTGCGCGCGCTGCTCGGCGAGAACTCGATGCTGGGGATCGACGAGGATCAGCACATGGAGCAGCGCAAGCTGCTGCTGCCACCGTTCAAGGGCCAGCGCGTGAAGGCTTACGAGACGATGATCGCGGAGATCGCCGCGGAGGAAATCGACGCGTGGCCGCGGGACACCGAGCTGAGCACCGATAAAGCGATGCAGCGCATCACGCTGCGCGCGATCCTGCGCGCGGTGTTCGGCGCCGAGGGAGAGCAGCTGCGGACGCTGGAAACGCTGATACCGCGCTGGACGGCGCTGGGCTCGCGCGTGTCGCTCTCGCCGGAGCTGCGGCGCAACCTCGGCCGGTGGAGCCTATGGCCGAGGTTCCTCGAGCTGCGCGCGCGGATCGACACGGTCCTCGACGAGCTGATCGCCACCGCCAAGGCCGATCGGCGGCTGCAGCAGCGCGCGGACGTGCTGGCGCTGATGATTCAGGCGCGCCACGAGGACGGAAGCCCGATGAGCGACGCGGAGATCCGCGACGAGCTGGTGACGATGCTGATTGCAGGCCACGAGACCACCTCGCACACGCTCGCGTGGGCGGTGGAGCGCATCCGCCGCCACCCCGACGTGCTGCGACGCCTGGTCGAGGAGGTCGACGAGGGCGGCAAGGCCTTGCGCGAGGCGACGATCCGCGAGGTGCAGCGCTCGCGACCGGTGATCGCGTTCGCGGGCCGCGTGGTACGCAAGCCTTTCGCGCTCGGCGGCCACCAGCTGCCGATCGGCACGCGGCTGCTGCTCGCGGCGTGCCTCACCCACTACGACCCGAACCTGTTCCCCCACCCCGAGCGCTTCGAGCCGGACCGTTTCCTGGACAAGCTCCCTGACACGTACTCATGGATCCCGTTCGGCGGCGGCATCCGCCGCTGCATCGGCGCGACGTTCGCGCACATGGAGATGGACGTCGTGCTGCGCGTGCTGCTCGAACGCGTCGAGCTGCTGCCGAGCGCCGCCGCGGGCGAGCGCTGGGCGTTTCGCGGCGTCGTGTGGGCGCCCGCGGAAGGTGGCAAAGCGGTCGTGCGCGAGCGGGTGGCCTCGCGTGCTCCGATGCGCTCCGCAGCGTAACACGAGGTTAACGTTTGGCTTGACAGCAGTTCACGCAGCGGTTAGCGTCACGCTGGGCGCCTACGGGGGTGGCGGGAGCTGTGCCCACTGCGGTTGCGCCTTCTAGGGGAACTTACAAACGGAGAGGGAGGCAACATGAGACGGGTTGGCAAGCTTTCGCTGTGCGTGTCTATCGTCGCCGCGCTCGCCGCGACCATGACCGCGAGCGCTTTCGCTCAACAGCCGGAATACGGCAGGTGTGTCGCGAAAGCGGTGAAGGGCGGTACGGGCTACACGTCGTCGAAATGCACGGTCGCGACAGGCACCAAGGGCAAGTACGAATGGCTCGCGGGACCGGGGCCGCAGGCGGGCTTCGTATCCGAAGCGAAGGTCGTCTACTCGCACGACTACAAGCTCTGCCGGACGGCGCTGTTCGAAGAAGAAGTCGCCAAGAAGGAGCGCGTGGAAGCCGAAGGCGCATCCGAACCCCTGAAAGGGGAACTGATCGAACGGGCCGTCGAACACGAAACGAACTCATCGGACTACTACCGCAGAGCGGAAAAGAGCCGCAAGGAATGCGAAACGCTCGTGGAAAAAGAAGAAGGCAAAGCTCCGGTGAAGCTCGCGACCGTCGGCGGCGCGCATGTGTCCTGCGCGGCGGAGGCTGGTAGCGGCGAGTACGCCGGACCGACTGAAGTGTCGAACGTCATCCTGAGGCTTTCGGAATGCGCGAAGAAGGGCCAGGCGTGCCAGACCGAAGGCGCCGGAGAAGGTGAAATCACCACCTCGGTGCTGTCGGGCAGGTTGGGGGTCGTCTCCGACGAAAAAGGCAAAGTGAAGGCGGGACTCGACCTGCAGTCGGCCTCCGCTGGCGCGTTCGCCGAATTCAGCTGCGAAGCGACTACGTTCGTGCTCTCCGGGTCGGTCGTCCATCGCGTCTCGACGAACAAAATGGCAAAAGTCGAACTCAGGGACTTCCGCCAGAAGCACGGCATGGAGATACCCGAAGGCTTCCTGGGTGAACCCGACTTCCTCGAAGCGTCGATCGGCGGGGCCGCACCCGAACCGATCGGCCTGGAAATCAAGGACGAACAGATAAGCGAAGAAAAGATCGAGGTGAACACCGCCGTTTGAGGTTCCGGCGGGTGGCGGAGCGCGGGGCCGGCGGCAGGGCTCCAGCGTTCCGCCACTTGGCCTCCTGGTGGCGAGCGTCGTGGGCCGTCGTGAGCTCGGCTGCATCTCCCGCCGGTATTGCCGGTCCGGTCGAGCCACTTGTCTCAGTCAAACATGCGCGATTGGTAGAGACCATTGACAAGTGCAGCCGAACATGCGGGTGTGCGGCCGTGCGCGTGGGCACGCTGGCGTATCGGGGGGCATCCGCTGTCGCGGCGACGATCGGCCGCGCGGCGCTGTTGGTATGCGCGCCGACGGCGCTGGCGAGCGTCAACCAGATGATCGACTTCCAGTCGCCGGCGATCACAGCAAGCGAGTTCGTGGTGATCACGACGGCATACGAACACGAAGGCATCGACGGCCCAGGCGAATGCGTTAAGCCTGGTCTGATCTCGCTGGCCGGCTGACCCAGAAGGAACATGAAGGAAGCGAAAGGATCTCGGTCGACGTCGGCGCCGGCTCGAGCATCTTCGGCAAATCCGGCGGCGGAAAGATCAACACAGGCCTAGCCGGATCGCAGGGCGCCACCGCGAAGCTGCCGATCAGCGTGTTCCGCGAGAGCGGAGCCAACAACGAAATTCAGCTCCACGTGTCCAGGCTTCCGCACGGCGTCACCGTCAGCGGTGGGTCGACGATCGCCTCTGGCAACTCGCCGACGACAATGGACGCTACAGCGGCGGAACCTGGTTGTTGACCTGTGTCCCGTGGTAGAGGTGGTCCTGATCCTTGCAGGCAGCGGGGAAGAAGAACTGGACGCTGTCGCTACGGACGCCGTTGTAGCTGGCGAACAGGGTCGCGTGCCCGACGGTTCCGACTTCGCACCGCGGATCGTTGCTGGCTGCCACGCGGACGATGATCTTCATGATGTTTCCGGGGTATCCCCACAGCGTCGCGTAGTGCGAGTGGTAGACGAGGTTGTGCTCGACAGTCAATGTGATCGACCGGATGGGCTGGCCCCGGAAATGCTGTTCCTGGCAGATGATCCCAGAGACGGTGCCCGCTTCCAGGTTGATGTCGCCGTGGCCGCGGGCGTAGCTGCCCGTCGCGCCGACCGGGGGGCCCGTGTGGAAGCCCCAGGGCGGAATCCCGTAGACGATTGGAATCTGGCCGCAGCCGGGCGTATACGCTGCGGCTTGGCTCGTCATGGCGCCGAGCGCCAGCATCATCGCCACCGCCAGGAGCGCCACGCTGCCCCTGGTTCGTCTCCGCGTCATCGGGAGGGGACTATATCCAGCTGGCTCGCTGTGAGGCGCGGTGATGGACACATGATGCTGTGCGGCGCTCGGCGGACACCGATCGGCACCGTTACAGACAATTGCCCATGGGCGATACCGGGCTCGAAACGAGCCTGGGGTCATACGAGGTGTTATGGCCGATGCCTGCTGGGCTTAGCTGCTCTCAACCTCGCTGAGATCTGCGGGGAATGGAACCATCACCTACAGCGGGAGTAGATGCCACTGGCGCATCTGCCGGCCAGCGGCAAGCGTCACCGTAAGGGCGAACGTCTGTGCGGCCGGAGTCTATATCTACGAATGCTGCTCAGACAGCCGATCCATCATCGCCTCTTGTAACCGAATCCTGGCACGGTCGATCAAGCTGCAGCGCTTCGAACACGAGGGCGTGACCTGGCTCACCGCCGCAGGCCGCCGGATGCAAGCCCGGAGCTACGCGTCGTCGATCGCGGCGCCGAGCTCGGCCATCGTCACGTCGAGCGCCACAGCGATCTGCCGGACGGTCGGCCACGACGGCGATGACTGCGCCGTCTCGATCCGGCTGTACGTGTTGAGCGCGACGCCAGCTGCGGCGGCCGTCGCTTCCTGGCTCAGCCCACGTGCCTCCCGGAGCCGGCGGAGCACGGCTGGCAGGGCGGCGTCGATCGGCTGGCCCGGCGCTGGCACCAGCGCATCCTCGCGCGCGTTGCCCCGTCTGGTCTACAGCGCTAGCGTCTATACGCTCGCGTTTTATCGCTAGCATGTATATGCTCTCACGCGATGGCCCTAGCACGCCGGCAGCCGATGACCAGTGCGTTCGGGGAACGCCTCCGGGCAGCCCGTAAGGCCCGCGGGCTCTCCCAGGACCAACTCGCGGAAGAGACGACCCTCCACCACACGCACATCTCGCTGCTCGAGCGGGGCCAGCGTGAACCATGCCTCGAAACCCTCGTGTTACTCGGACGCGGGCTCGACGTCTCTCCCTCCACAATGATCCTGTGGCACGAGCCACGAGGACGAGATGCGTCGCGCTAGGGCACGGCCACAGCCTGCCGCCGCTACGCGCCTGTGAGGCGCGCGGTGCTGGCCCGAGAGAGCTAACAAGCTGTCCTCTGCTGCGCCGTCTGCCGCAAGTCCGACAGCCGGCGGCTCCGCCTACAGGAGATCACGCTCACGTAGCCGACGGCCACGGCCGTGGTGAGCGCAGCCTCAAGCGGTGCCATACTGGCGCCACAGCCCGTCTTCTGCGACACGAAAACCAAAACCTGTGATTTGCACGGTTTTGGGCGATGGGCGATGGGCGATACTGGGATCGAACTGGCCTCTGGGGGTCAGGTAGGGCTGAATACCCCAGTTTTGTTGGGGTGTCGTGCTCTCAGATCAGCTCAGGTTCGCTCAAATTGCTACCAAGCTCGGGCAACTCGCGGACGGCGCGACGGCTGCCTACATGTTCACCGCGACGAAAGCCAAGATCGCTATACCGATCCAGACCACGCCCACCATGACGGCGCTGCTGCGGCTGACCGAGCGCATCCACGGCTTCGCAAGAAGGCGTTGCAGCTCCTCGGGATACTTCCTCGCTCTTGCCATAACGGAAGACTCTCCTCCCCGCGGACGAAACCGCAGATCAAAGCCTCCGTCAAAACCAGCCTGGCTCAACCAGTCCATTGTGGCGCTGCCAGGAGACGATCTGGCCCGGCTCCGGCAGCCGTCTGCCGGACTTGGCGACGCAGCCGATCGCAGCCGACAGGTCGCGCAAGCGACCTGCTCGGGTAGTACGCCCGCAACGGCCAGCACTCCGCCGTCCAGCCGTCGATTCCGTGAGGCCCAGATTGACCGAGCTGCGGGGCTCTACGCCGCGATTGCGTCTAGCAGAGTGCTTGCCGCGACCTGCGCAGGAGGCCAGGTGAGCTGTAGCTCGCCGCCGCTCTCGACTGCACGCCGAACGCCCATCAGCTCCAAGCCCACTACGGCGCCGTGCTGGTCGTATTCGACAGTGTGCCCCTCGGGCGTCTCGTACGCCTTGGCAGGTGGCTCTCGGGGCTTCCCCACGTGCAGGAACAACACGTCGCCACGCTTGTCGTAGTCCTGATAGTCGAAGTCGATGCCGGCGATCGTGATTGTCATGAAGATGTGCGGGGATCGTTGTCCTGCTCGACGGCGGTCACAACCCATGCGGGGTCTTGATCGTAGTCTACGACCACGCGCAGCCAGCGACCGGGCTCGATGTGCTGGCGGTAGAACCGCTCGCGGTTTGGGATGGGGTCCACAGCCCGGTGGTCGGGGCGAGCGATAGTGCCCAAGATGACGTCGATGTGGTCAAGCAGCCACGGCCGGCGCTCTCCGAGGTGCAGCCTGGAGCCTACGTCGAAAACCACTGCCCGCCCGTCGGGGTCGCACGTACGCGGATGCTCGTAGGTCACAGCCGCGCACGGTACGTGGCACCGCGGACGCCCGCCAATGACTTGAGAGCCCTATACCACAGCCGTGCGCGTCTCAATCGCCGCTACAGGTTGCGCACGCGCCGGCCTATCTGGCGATCGCGTGGGTAGCCCGCCGACTCCCAAAACGCTGAGGCGACCTCATCCTCGTAGCCGACCAGGGCCGTGATGCGATAGGCGCCTTTCCGGCGTAGGTGCTCCTCGCCGACGCGCACGAGCGCCAAGCCGACGCCTCGACGCCGGTGCTCGCGGAGCACTGCGAGCCGGTACATGTTCCCCCGCCAGCCGTCCCACGCGGCGATCAACGCGCCCACGAGCGCGCCACCGACGTCAGCGACGAGCAGGCTGCCGGGCATCTCACCGAGCAGATGGGTGACATCCTCAGGCCGGTCGGGGGTGCTCGCGTGCGAGCTGCGCGCCCCCTGCCACAGGTCGAGAATCGTTGGCGCCTCGCCCGGCTGGGCTGCGCGCGCCGTGTACTCCTGCTCGCTCAAGCAGACACCGTAGCCGATGACCCCGGCCGAAGGGCGGCATCTACAGAGGGAACACCAATTGGTACCCACATGTGGTACCCACGAGCTATACGCCACTCACTGCCGACGCTCCTAAAAACACAAAATCCCTGGGAAATGCTGGGGTTCTGACCGATGGGCGATACTGGGCTCGAAGGAGGGCCTGGGGGTGTCCTGGGGTGCTATGAGGCGTGCCGACGGACCTGAGGTGTTCTGAGATCACCTGGGATTCGGGCGATTAGGGACCACGGGAGGGACCACGGTCGTTGCGGCGCTCAACGGCCACGGACGGAACGCGGCTTACGGATGGGGCGGGACCAAACCCACGCCCGCGCTTACACTGCCGCCCTGCTCGCGGTGAGACGAGGCACCGCGGCGTGATCAACCTTTCGTGATGCGCGTCGAGGTCGCATACAGCAGTCCGCCGCCCCCGAGCACCACACATAGGAGTGTGATCACGATGCCAGCAGCCGCTACAGCATCCCCCGGGTAGTGAGCTGGGGACACGATTATGAGGGAGCCGATCAGCGCTCCAGCGAGCGCCCATAGCGATAGGAGCAGGACTACCAGTCGGCTGCCCGTCTGGAGCGCCTGCTTCTGGACGCCAGCCTCCTCTGGCGGTAGCGGTCTCACGAGGGTCGGCGGGGCGCCAGGGTCGTCCCCTTCATCTTGCTCGTAGGCGGTCCATTCAGCCTGCCACGTCACCCACTTCTGCTCAAAGACTTCGCTCGCGGCTAGTCGCTTGGCTGTCACCTGCAGCGTCTGCGCGTCCAGCAGTTCGCGGCCGGTGCGGCCCTCCAGAACGACGGCGATGAGGAGCGCCGTGCTCGCCGCGGCGACGGTTCCCCAGAAGACTTGGCTATCGGCGAGTTCACGCCACAACTCGGGCGCCATTGTGACGACGCCGGCGGACACCGCGGCGAGTGGACCGCAACGTGGCCGCGTGGCGACCGGACGGCGCAGCCCACGGGAAGCCACCTGCGCGCGGGTCAGGGCCGGCCGCTATGTGTCTCGCCGACGTCCGTCGATCTCGGAGCCGACGCTGTCGCGCACCAGGCGACTCGTCCGGCAGGCCATCGCCAGTGCCACGACCCAGCCGATTAGCGTCCATCCAAGGAAGAAGTTGATCACCGCCACGCTGCCCTGGTTAGTGACCTTCCGAGCGACGGCGACGATTGTCGGCAAGAAGTAGGCGCCGATCACAATGATGACTAGGAAGGCGGCGGCTCCTCCTCCGCCGCCGCTTGAGCTGGCTAGCACGTTGATCCTTTCGATGTGGGATATCGCCGGGCTCGTTATCGGCACGCCCGACAAAGAACCCAAGACCCAGCATGATCCCATTCATTCGATCTGTTGGTGAGCGATCCGTCGTGCCGATCCGCGAACTGGCCGCCTCGACGGCACCGAGCTGGCCCGTCGATTAGGCTGCCGCGGCCGGGATAGGCGACGGATCGGAGATCGATGGACGCGCGCAACAGGTCACTTGCGGAATGGTTCACGCGGATTGCTAGCGGGCAGGTTCAGCTCCCGCGCTTCCAGCGCTTCGAGGCGTGGGGCCACCGCGAGATCGACGACCTGCTGCAGACCGTCGCAGACGAGCTACCGGCAGGCGCCGTCCTCGTGCTTGAGATCGGCGATGAGCCGCCATTCCTCGCACGCCCACTCGCTAGTGCGCCAGAGCCCACCGAGCGCATGACCGAGCTCCTCCTCGATGGCCAGCAACGTCTTACCGCTCTGTGGCGCGCGCTGACCGAAACGTACCCGGATCGATCCCACTACGTCGACATCAGCGGCGAACTCAACGATGACGAGGACGAGCCCCGACAGTTCGCTGCGATAAGCCAGAGCCGCTGGTCGCGCGGTGGGAAGCGCTACCCCGTGTGGTGCGACGACCCCCGCCAGGTGCTGCGGCGGCGGTTGCTCCCGGCTCGCCTACTCAGGCCAGGCTCGGAAGGGGAGAAGGAATGCAGTGACTGGCTCTGGGAGGCTACCGATGGTGACAAGGACCACCTGCTGGAACTCCAGCCGCTGGCAGGTAGCCTGCGCGCCCGCGTCAGCGCGTTCAACCTCCCGTTCCTGGCTCTTCCTGTCCAGAGTTCGGACACGGTGGTGCTCGACGTGTTCGTCAAGCTGAACACCCGCACGGTCCCGCTGACAGCGTTCGACATAATCGTCGCTCGCGTAGAGGGCGAGACTGGCGAGTCGCTACACGACCTAGTCGCGTCGCTCGAAGGGCAGGTGCCAGCGCTTCAGCGCTACATCAATCCACCCGACCTTGTCCTGCCCGCCGCGGCGCTGCTGCAAGGCAAACGGCCGACGCGGCGCGAGCAGGTGTTCCTCGACTTCAAGCAGATGGTCGCTGACTGGCCGCAGCTTGTCACTGGCGCGGAGAAGTTGGTCGCGTTCCTCGAAGAAGAGCGCGTCATCGACGGAGCCCGGCTCCCGAGTGAGGTCGTCCTGGCACCCCTGACCGTCCTGTGGGCGAAGGCGCCGAAGACTCCCGACCAGCTCGGAGCGGTGCGTACCCTGCTGCGCACTTACCTCTGGCGGGCATTCGTGACCGCCCGTTACGAGGCCGCGGCGGCTACCGCGAGCTACCAAGACTTCACCGCGCTCGCGCCACTCGTCGAGAACGGCGGTAACGGGGACATCATCGCCCCGGTCTTCGACACACCACTGCCGTCAGTGGACGAGATAAGGACCGCCGGTTGGCCCAAGCGCCGTGATCGGCTATCGCGTGCCATCCTGGCAATCTCGTTCCGCGCTGGCGCACTCGATATTGCGGACGGTGCCGCTATCTCTCCGTCCAACGTGGGCAAGCGCGAGTATCACCACCTGTTCCCCGTCGCATATCTCGCTGGCCAAGAGATACCTGGGTGGGCGGCTTCGGTAGCACTGAACTGCGCGCTCATCACGTGGCGCACGAACCGGACGATCTCAGCGAAGCCGCCAGTCGAGTATCTACGTGATCGCACCGAAGCAGCGACGCTCGGGGAAGCCGAGGTCCGCCAGCGACTCGGCTCGCACCTCATCGACTACGGAGACCTGGCGAGTGGCGACTTCGAGGGGTTTCTCGATCGCCGAGCGGAGAGCGTCCGAGAGGTGATGGTCGATCTCTGTTCGGGGAAGGCTTGGCCCTAGATCCCGTCGGGGCGAGACTGCTAGGCGTCTGCTCGCGGCGGGATCATCAACGTGGATGGACAGCGACACCTTCTTCTTCATCCGGCGAACTCGCGCACACCCACCCGGTCGAGCGCGTCATGACGAGCGGAGGGCGACGTACGGGACGGCACTCGAACAATTCGAGGAGCTGATCAAGGCCGCCGGTGAGGCAAGCCCGGGAGTTCGCCCGCTGCCGTTGTTCTACGCATTGAGCCAGGCCGGACGTGCCATCGCCGCGGCGAACCTACCCGATGGTTGGAAGCTGCACGGACATGGCCTCTCATGCGCCGATCTCTCTGCGGCTGACGTCCTCGATCTGGAGATCAAGCCGTCGAAGAATCGCAACGCTGGCCAGCCTGACTCCTTCCACGGCGTAGCAGCCGCCACCGAATCCGCAGTCCCGGCCGAGCCGATCAAGCTCGGCGCACTATGGCTCGCGCTGCCCGAGGTGAGCAAGCTGCTCGCAGATACCGATAGCGCGGGCAAGTGGCCCGAGGCTCTCGTGGCTGTCCCGGCCGAGGTGACGTCGAGCCCACTAGAGAGATTCGATCGCGTCGAGGTGGCCCTAGTCGGCTGGAAGCATCCCGACGGCGCCTCGCTCGTAGCCGACCTGCCTGACTACTCGAACACCGCGGGAGCGAGCTACGAAGATATCCCAGGGATTGGCGTACGCGTCACGCAGGCGGTCGGGTGTCTCGGCTTGACCACCTTCTGGCCGACGGAGACAGCGGACCTCGCGGGTCGCGAGAACACGCTTGACCGTGTCGTACCTTCCGCGCCAGGCGGCGAGCGCTGGCTACGGCCACTGGTCGGCGGCGCCGCAATGAACGATCTGATGCTGTGGTGGGCACTGCTGTTCGCGCTCTCCATGCTCGCCCGTTACGAGCCGGCAGGTTGGAACGTAATGCTCGACCTCGACCACGGTGCGCTCTCGTCGCACCTCGTACGCCTGATGGACGCCGCGGTCGATGTGGTGCCCGAGCTTGTCCTCCAGGCCCTCGAACCGTCTTACGCGATGATCTGATCGGACGGGCGCTCGGCCACGCGGATACCGTTCCTACTTCCCTTCTTCTTTGAGCCGCTCACCTTCGCGGACCGCTTCATCTTCCTGCTTGGCTTCCTTCTCGCGGGCTTCACCGTTCTTCTGCGCCGTGCATTCACGGGCGAACTTGGAGTTGCTCGGTTCGAGTTCGGCAGCTTCGCAAGGGGCGCCCTGAGCAGCGCGATCCTTGGCGACTTCACTGGTGCCCCCGCACCCAGCGATGGCGATCGCCAGGAAGGCGAGCGGTACGAGGTTGCGCATCATCAAGGTCCTCCTGCGGCTCGGGTCATGTTCCATGTTGCTGAATCCTATCTCGATAGTACGTCATTGGCTCTGGACGTTATTGGCTCTACGGCCGAGGATCGCCTCTGTGGAGCCCAAGTTGAAGGTCGGCCAGAACATCCGCATCAACCGCGAGCGCCTCGGGATCACCCAGGAAGCTCTCGCCCACCGCGCGGGGATGCACCCCGTCGAGGTCGGCAGAGCCGAGCGCGGCATCCGCGACCTGCGCGTCTCCACAGTCGTCAAGATCGCCCGCGGCCTCGGAGTCCCGCCCGGTGATCTGCTCGCTGGCGCGTAGCGACGAGTCGGTTGAGCCGAACGCCTCCTGGATGTAAGCCGCTTCGTGGGAGGACGGCGAGTAGTCGGCGTAGATCTGCGTCGTGGCGATGTCCCGATGTCCCATCCACTCCTGCAGGGTCCGCATCGGCAGGCCAGTCGCGGCCATCGCCGTGCCGAAGGTATGCCGCAGGTCGTGGAAGCGCCGCGTCTCATCGAGACCGGCGGCGGCGAGCGCCTTGCGGAAGCGACGCAGGATCGCGGGCTTGCTCAGAGGCCCGCCCGTGTGGATGTCTGCGAACACCAGGTCGTCCTCGGTGGGCTGCCCGCTGACCTTGTAGAGCCGGTCCAGCTCGCCAGCGACACGGTCGGCCATCGGGACAGAGCGGGTGGAGCGCCGCGACTTGGGGGTGCCGAACTGGCCGAGGACATAGTTCTGTCGGACACGGATGCGAGCCGCAGGCCAGTCCACGTCGCGCCAGCGCAGCGCGACCAGCTCGCCCTGGCGCAGCCCGGTCATCGCCGCGGTGAGGTAGAGCGCGCGGTCTATCTGCTGGTAGGGGCCTGGGATGGCGGCGCGGACGAGCGAGGCGACCTCGTCCGGGTCGAGGAAGCGGATATCTTGGTTGTCCTGCTTCGGGGGCAGCTCGACGCCGCGTGCCGGGTTGTGGGCGACCCACTGTCGTTGCGGCGCAGCCGCGTAGTTGAACAGCGCCGAGAGCGTCCCGATGTAGGTGCGGATCGACTTGGCGCTCAGCCCTCGCCGCTGCTGCAGCGCGACCAGCTCCTCGATGTCGCTCGTGCGGATCTTGTCGATGGGCTTCTCTGCGAAGAACGGGACGAGGTGCACGCGCAGCGCCATCTCCACGCCGACCACGGTGGCGTGCTTGCGGCCCCGGGCCTCCAAGTGGTCGAGGTAGCGCGCTCCGACCGCACCGATGGTGAGCCGCTCTCCCGGCGCGGGCCGCGGGCGCGCCTCGGACATCAGTCTGCGTAGCTCGCGCTCGGCCTGTGCCCGCGTGAGTCCGTCGCGTGTCGAAGGGACGCGCTTCGGGCCAATGCGGCGCTTAACCCGCACGCCTTCGTGAGTCCAGCGGCCGTACCAGCTCTCCCGACCGCTGCGGTCTACTCGCACGTCCAAGCTCCCCGTCCCTGGCGGACGGCGATCTGTGGCCGGCGCGCTCATCGTGCACTAGGAGAGTCAGCTCGGCCCATATGGACCGCCCCTCTGCTGTCCATAGCCCGAAGGAAACCGAGCACAGGGCCTCGTAGGAATGGCTGCACGACGCCGCACGACACGCCTCCAGGGGCGGGATGCCTCATCGAAAGCCGACACGAGACCCACGAAGGCCCCACCGTCACCATCGAATCCCGACAAGCGCCCGCACCGCCGGCTCGACGGGAGAGAGACCTCGGAGGCCCTCGAACGGGTTCGCCGGGCTCCCGAGGGACCACCTCCGGGACCACGGCGCGCGACGCGCCTGTCCTCGCCCACGTTCACGGGCTCTTTGGTCGTCGTGGTACTGGTCCGGGACCAGGCCGCGCTGTGGGGCCACGCATCCGGCCGCGCCACCATGCCTCCAGCTCGTCGGGGTCGAACCTCACGTACCGGCCGAGCCGCACGTGCGGGATGCGGTCACTGCGGGCCTGCGCCAGCACCCACGAGCCGGGTACGCCCAGCATCTCCCCTGCGGCCTCGGCATCGACTAGCGCCGCCGAGCGCAGCCCTGCGCTCACGGCAGGCGCTCCTGCGTACCGACCAGCGCGCCGCCACGCTGAGGCAGCGCGTAGACGCCGCGCTTAGGCTTGACGACCGCGCCGCGCTGCACGGCGAGGTTCAGGGCACGCGAGAACGCACCGCTGGGCTGGCTCCGCGGCTCTCCGACCAGCTCGGCCAAGTCTGCCCGCGCCTGCGCACCGGATGCAAGTGCCGCGACGATCTGGCCGACGAGGTTCTCGCCGCTCGTATCGGCTGGCGCCGGAGCCTCCGCTGCGACTATCTCAGGCGACCCATCAGCAGCCTGCCTTATTTCGAGCCACCGATCGGGCACTCTCGGAGCGGGCCGGCTCTTCCAGCAGCTGAGGCAGCGTCGCGGGTCTGCGTCGCGCTTGCTGGACAGCGTGAACCCAAGCTCGACCGCAGCGCCGATCGCCGTGGAACCGCGATAGTCGCCTCCCTGCTGCTTGCTCGCGTGGTGCAGCAGGACGCACGCGGAGCGATGCCCGCGCACGAGATCGCGCAGAGGCGCCAGGTCGGCGTCGACCCGGCTGTCGTTCTCGTCGACGCCGGGGATCAGTGGCCGGAAGCTGTCCAGGACCACGAGCTCGGGACTCTCGAGCCGGTCGAGAAGCTCAGCGAGGAGGTCGAGCTCACTGGAGAGGTTGAGCGGGCCGACGCAGTACGAGAGCTTCTCTGGGTCAGGGCGCAGCCTGTGGACACGCCGATGCGCCTCACGCTCGCCGTTCTCGACGTCGATGATCAGCGCCCGCCCCGGCTTACAGGCGAAGCCCGCAACATCGCCCCCGCGGGTGACGGCGGACGCCAGGGCCAGCGCGAGGAGACTCTTACCCTCCCCCTCGCGGCCGGCGAGCATCGTCAGCGCACCATCGACGGCGAGTCCGTCGATCCGCCACTCGATCGGCGGCGGCTCCTCCTCGACCATGCGCTGGACGTCGAGCAGTTCGAGCCTCCTGCGAGATGCCGAGCCAGCCGCGCTGCCCCCGGGGTCCGGCTGGCTGGCTCGATCGCCGCGCCCTCCGCTCGTTCCCGAGCTGGTAGTCACCGCTTCACCTCCGGGAACAGGTGGGCGAGCAGTTCGTCTACGACCGGTCGCTCGTGCGATTCGATCTCCCAGCGGCGCTCGACCTGATGGCCGAGGCCGAGCGTGATCGCGGCGAGCTGACGAATCCGGCCACCGACCTGACACGCGGAGCAGAACCAATGGCCGTCCGGATAGGCGTGGAGCGTCGGCTCGTGATCGTCATGCAGCGGGCACAGCGCCTTGCCCCGCCGACCGACCGGGCACCCGGTGAGCGCCTCGACATAGACCGAGGTCGGGATGTCGTAGATGCCGCCCCGCACCCAAGTCCGGTGATCGGTGCCCGAGGGACTCGCCCCGGCACCAGCCACGCCGGCATGCGCAAGCTCCCGGAGCCACGGCGGGGCCTGAGCGAGCGCATCTAGCCCCTCGGGCGTCTCGGGCTCATAGCGGCGCCCGTTCTCGTGGATCGAGCCGGCGAACACGACCTGGCTGCCGTTCGCCTTCAGCTCCACCTCCAGGCCGGTCCGAAGGACCGGGAGCTTGCGCGAGCGGAGTCCCGGGACGCCCGCCACGTAGATGTGCAGACCCCCGCTGCCTGTGCGCACCCGCCAGCCGGACATGCGTCCGTGCTTGGTCTCCCAGGCCGCTAGGGCATCGAGCCCCCCAGCCTTCGCGTCGAAGTCGAGCACCCACAGCGACGCCGTGGCACCTTCTACCTCGCCCGTCCGACATCCGATGTTCCCCGTATGCGTGGCTAGCTCTTTGGCCGTGGGCGGACTCAGCCACGACCGACCCGGGATCGGCCGCTTGGCGTCACTGGTGCCACCGCGGCCTAGGAGGACGCAGCGGGCAAGCGGTGGACGTGGGCGCTCTAACGGGACACTCGTAATGCTCGGGGGCTGCATGAACCGGCGATGTTGCGCACTGGAGTCGACATCGCTGGGGCTACTGGACAGCCCCGATCCCCACCAAGACTGAGTCTCCACCCCATTCTTGCCTGCCCACAGTCGTTACACTCCAGCGGTGACCGAGCCACCGTGCTCTACGTGCGGGAACCCCTTGACCGCCACGGTGGCATGGCCGGATCATCGGGGCGGCCCCGTGTGCGCCAGATGCCTCGATCCCGCGACGCTCCGGCTAGCCGAGTCGGATGGACTACCGTGCGACTGGTGTCCACGCAAGGTGCTGGACACGCGGCGCCGGGGTCAGAAGACCTGCGTATGTTCGGACCGATGTCGTCGGCTCCTTCGTAACGAGCAGAGGAAGCTGGAACGCCTACCCGATCCGACTCCTCCCACCACGTGCGCGTCGTGTGGTGACCCGATCTCCCTCAAGCGCTCCGATATGCGTTATTGCTCAACGCGCTGCCGTGT
Organism: Solirubrobacteraceae bacterium; assembly: GCA_035484215.1. Taxonomy (GTDB): domain Bacteria; phylum Actinomycetota; class Thermoleophilia; order Solirubrobacterales; family Solirubrobacteraceae; genus Palsa-744. Next base: position 86,959 of record DATHPE010000018.1, read on the forward strand.
CCGCGCTCATCGCCAGCGCGAGCGGCGGAGAGCACATCACGATCCCACGTCGGAGGCTTGAGCGCGGAGAGCGTGGATGACCGCTTCTTGTCACCCATTCCTATGGGGTGCGCCGGGCGGAGCACGCGCGTGCGCACTCAGGGATCGTCCGAGTGGCCCCATTTAATTTCGGTGAATCTGACAACAGAATGGCCTCGGCGACAGCGCTAACTGCCCCGAGGCCGTGACACAGGAGGCATTCGCTCCCATGCACAGACACCGTACCCCGGATGGGTTGGAGGCGCACGCGCTGATCGACCGTGCGCTCCTGAAGCTCATGCTCGCTGATCAGCACGACCGGCTATGGGCGGAAGACGAGCTTGCCCGCGCCGTCGATCTCCCTGGCGATGTGCGCGACGGGCTCCGACGGCTGCGCGCCTCAAGGCTCATCCACCGTTGGAACGATCTCGCTACGCCCTCGCGCCCCGCTGTCCGGTTGAACGAGATTGAGCACATCGTTGATCCCGCCTCCACGCAGGAGCATGACGACGACCGAGCGCTGCTCGAAGCACTGCTCGCCCGAAGCGCCGACGCAGCCGGGGCGATGGCCGAGACGGACCTCTACGACGCGCTTGGCGGGCAGACCCGCATGCGGGTCACGAGCGCGCTCGGACGGCTCGCTGGCGATGGGCTCATCGAACGCCGCGGCGGACGAGTCATCCCGTCCGAGGTGACACGCCGCTTCGACGATCTGATGAAGCTCTGACGCGCAGCTGAGTCGATGCGCGTCGATCAGACTGCCCCACACGAGGCTGCCATCCCTCGCCTCGCCAACGCCAGCGTCCACGGAATCGGTCTGCCCGCAGTCGATCAAGATGGCGCAGACGGCACGGTCCGGGAGTCCATCCTCGTGATCGACGCCGACCTCGACCACGGACGGCAGCTTGTCGAGCACCTGATCGCGGACGGCTACGCAGCCGACCACGCCAGCACCGCGCAGCACGCCGAGTCCGTCACAGGCGCACGGTCGCCACGGCTCCTCATCCTCGGTGAACTCGGCCCGCCGCGAGGAGCCCTCGACCTGCTGGAGACCATCCGCAGCCACAGCCAAGACCAAGCCACGCGGTATGCCTCTCCGGCGTGGCTGGCGAGCGTCCCCGTGATCGTGCTCAGCGCGCATGCCACGAAGCTCGACCTGCTGCGCGCGTTCGACGCCGGAGCCGACGACTTCCTGGCCCGACCAGTCCTCTACCTTGAGCTGCTTGCGCGTCTGCGGGCGCTTCTCCGCCGTGCACACGGCACTCCGCGCGCAGATCCCGTCCGGATCGGTCCGCTGACCATCGAACCGGCCGGGCGAGCAGCGAGCCTCCACGGCGACCGGCTCGACCTGCGCAAGCTCGAATACGAGCTGCTGCTGCATCTTGCAAGCGATCCCCACCGAGTCTTTCACCGACACGAGCTACTGAGGGCCGTATGGGGATACCGCGCGGAGGCACTGACGCGGACCGTCGACAGCCATGCCAGCCGCCTGCGCAGGAAGCTCGCCACCGCAGGCGGTCAGTGGATCATCAACGTGCGTGGCGTCGGCTACCGACTCCTATAACCACCCGCACCCGCGACGGCGCTCATGGCGCTCCAGATCGGGTTGCCTGAGGGACCACCGCGGGACCACGAGACCCCTTCATAACCTCAGAATCCCCGCGAACACGGGGATTCACACAGTGGGCGATACTGGGCTCGAACCAGTGACCTCCGCCTTGTCGAGGCGGCGCTCTCCCAGCTGAGCTAATCGCCCTGGGATCGGTAGCCAAGGGTATCAACGAGCGGCAGCCCGCCAAGCGGCGCGATCCGCCAGATGTCGCGCCTGGCGGATCGCGGCGCATGAGACCCGGGCGCCGGGCATGTTGCCTCCCAGCAGCGCCCGGGTCTCGTGCGCCGTCACGGCACGATCACGACTCTGCCTTCGCCGCCTCCCGCGCCAGCAGATTCATAGCCGTATGGCTCGACGACGCGGCCGTAGCCTCCGGTGCCGTCCGAGCCCGAGCCTGCTTCGGTTCCGGCTCCGGACACCTGGCCGGGGAGTTCGGCTTCGCCGTAGGGGGATGTGGCGTACGGCGACCGTTCGCCATACCGGCCCTCAGATTCGAGCGTCTTGCGCATCGCGGAGGCGTACGTGACGCCCTGGCCGGACTCGATCTTCTTGACCGCCGCGGCGACGGTGTTCGAGGAGATCGCGAAGCCCACGCCTGTGCTGCCCGGCTGGGAGCCGTCGGCCGTCGACGCGTCGCTTGCGATCTGCGAGTTGACGCCGATCACGTCGCCCTCTTCGTTGATCAGCGGTCCACCGGAGTTGCCGGGGTTCAGCGCCGCGTCCGTCTGGATGGCGCCGTTGATCTTCGAGCCGTCGGGAGCGGATATTTCTCGGTTCAGCGCCGAGATGATCCCCCGCGTGAGGGTCTCTTCGAGGCCGTACGGGTTGCCGATCGCATATACAGCGTCGCCCACCTGCACGGAGCTCGAGTTCGCGAGCGTCAGCGGTTTCAGTTCGAGGCCGGCCGGGTTCACGCGGATGAGCGCCAGGTCCTGGTTGGCTTCTTCGCCGACGATCGTCGCGCTGCGCGTCGTCTTCGTGGTGCCGCTGGCGTCAATGGTGAGGCTCGTCGCGCCCTTTATCACGTGGTCGTTGGTGAGGATCAGGCCCTGTTCGTTCAGCACGATGCCCGTGCCCTCGTCCTCGCCTTCTGGCGTGACCGCCTTGATCGACACCACTCCCTTGGAGTCGCGTTCGTAGACCTGGGTGGCGGAGAGCGCCGTCGAGGCGACATCGCGACGAGTCCCCGTCGAGGCGGCCGCTGCGGTGGTCGTCGTGGGGGCGGTGCTCGCGGTTGAGCTACGAGCGCTCGTGCCGAGCATGAGCACAGCCACGCTCGCGACCACTCCTCCGACCAGCGCTGCCAGCAGTATGGGTACGACTCGACGTTTCACGGATCACCTCTCAGTTCTTCGGGGGAAGTCATCGTGCGACGACCGGCTGTGCAGGCGCTAACGGTCGCCCAAAGCGTCCATAAGCGGCGGGGAAGAAGTTCCTAACGGCCAAGAGCCTCCCGGCGCCACCTTCCGCGCCTCTGACCACACCCTCTGCCACCTCGAATCTGTCGGCCAGAGACGACCGCAGCCCCATCCGAGCTGAAGGCGGCGGCCCGATACGCTGTTAGGCCTTCTCGGCGACGTGGCGGAGTGGCTACGCAGCGGCCTGCAAAGCCGTCTACACCGGTTCGATTCCGGTCGTCGCCTTTCGGATGGAACCCCGAATCGACGTGATCACGCTCGCTGTCGCGGATCTGGACCGGGCGCTCGCCTTCTACAGGGACGGTCTCGGATTGGAGTCGCGCGGTGTGATCGGCACCGAGTGGGTCGGCGACGAGGTCGAGCCTGGTGGGGCTATCGCGATGTTCGAGTTGCAGGGTGGAATGATCCTGTGTCTGTACCCGCGCACAGAGCTGGCGAAGGACGCGAAGATCCCGCCCGGTCCGCCGAGGACCGGCGAGTTCAGCATCGGGCACGCGGTGACCAGCGAGGCAGAGGTCGACGCCGTGCTCGCCCAGGCCCAAGCTGCTGGAGCCACGCTCACCGACCAAGCGCATGGTCGTCCGTGGGGTATCCACTCCGGTTACTTTCGTGATCCCGACGGGCACCTATGGGAGGTGATCTGGAATCCACGGCTCGCGTGACACGCTGACACGAGACTCGCTCGGAGCATCGGTTCCATGCCTTGCCATTAGCTTGCCTTGCGAGACAGGTCATAGCGATGTCAACCACCACAGCTCAGGAGGATGCAGATGAGCACCACTACAACCCGGATCCGCCAGATCAGGCTGATCTGTGTTCCCACGCTCGAGCAGGACCGCGCGATCGAGTTCTATGAGTCGCTCGGATTCGAGAAGCGCACCGACACGTCATTCGGGGGCGTCTACCGCTGGGTGGAGGTCTACCCGCCCGAGGGAACCACCGGGATCGCGCTGGCGCCGCCGCCCGAGGGACAGGAGGTCGTTCCTGTCCAGACCGGCATCACGCTGACCACAGACGACATCGATGCCACCCACGCCGAGCTGCGCTCCCTGGGGGTGGATGTCGATGCCCAGGTGTCGCGCATGGGTGAGCCTGTACCGCCCATGTTCTGGTTCCGGGATCCCACGGGCCACTCGCTGATGGTGGTCGAGCAGCCCTGACCGCCGCGCCCCCGCGGGACGCGACCTTGCGGATCTCGTGGAGGCGCGGGGCGCGTGAATGGCTGTTGGCGGCCTTCAGCCGTACCGGGCGCGAGCGCTGTGATCCCGTCGATCGTGCGACGGAATCCTTCCGCCTCCTCGGTGAGAAGCGTCGTGTCGATCGTGTTCGGCAGGTCGGCGGCGGTATGTGAGTACAGGCCGCCGCCGCTGAAGCCGATCGTCGGCACGCCGTGCGATGCCTCCCTCCGATCCGGCCCGGGTTGACGCCGCGTGCCGATGAGCTACCTGCTCGGGTGGGCGATCGCGGCGCTGTGTCCCGGTCGAGTCGCAGGTAAGGGCGTGCATAACCCCGTTTCAAAGCAGAGAGCGACTGGACGGGCGCGCCACCGGGATCGCGACCGCGAGCGACGGATCGCGCTTAGATCTCGGGCGTGGGCGCCGATCGCTCGCTTTCATCGACCCGAAGGAGACAGCCATGACACCCCTTGCAGTCACAGCCGACGGGCGCGCTCGCGTGCTCGCCGACGGTCATGAGATGCCCATGCTCGGCTTCGGCGTCTGGCAGGTGCCCGACGGTCCGGAGTGCGTCAACGCGGTGCGCTGGGCGCTCGAGCTCGGCTACCGCCACATCGACACCGCGCAGGCTTACGGCAACGAGGAGAGCGTCGGGCGAGCGCTACGTGACAGCGGCGTTGCGCGCGAGGAGGTGTTCATCACCACGAAGTTCTTTCCCGCGCACCAGGACCCCGCCGCCGAGGCCGAGAACAGCCTCAGGAGGCTCGGCGTCGATCAGGTCGACCTGTACATCGTCCACTGGCCCCAGCACGGAGCCCTCTGGGCGTGGCCGGGCATGGAGCGCGCATACGAGCGCGGCTACACGCGCTCGATCGGCATCTCCAACTTCAGCGTCGCCGAGTTGGAGGAGGTGGCCGGCGCCGCCAGCGTCGCGCCGGCCGTCAACCAGGTGCAGTTCAGTCCGTTCGAGTACCGCCGCGCGCTGCTCGTGGCCTGCCGCCGGCACAGCGTCGCGCTCGAGGCCTACAGCCCCCTGGGGACCGGCCGGCATCTCTCCAGCGACACCGTCAGCGAGATCGCGCAACGCGTCGCGCGCACGCCCGCACAGGTGCTGCTGCGCTGGTGCCTGCAGCACGACGTCCCCGTCATCGGCAAGTCGACGCACCGCGAGCGCATCGAGGAGAACGCGCAGATCTTCGACTTCGCGCTGTCACAGGACGACATGGCCGAGCTCGACGCGCTCGATCAGACCGGCGGCACCGACCAAGCGCGCGAGGGCAAGTGGTGGTGAGCCGGGTGGTCCTACTTCCTGGGGCACGGCACCGTGTAGGGCACGGTCACCGTTTCCGGGTTGGTCCCCGGCAGGTGTTCCTCCGCGTTCGGCGCGAATATCAGTTCCACCTTCGAGCGGAAGCCGCCCTTCGGGCACTTCTTCGGCACCCTGCCGTAGTAGGTGTCCTTCTTCGGGTCGTTCTTCGGCCCCCTCGCCGCCCCCAGCTTGAGGCTGATCGATTCGACCGACGCGTCAGGGGCTCCCGGCACCGTCACCACCAGAGGGATCGCCGTGATCAGCTTCGGACCGAAGCCGCCGCCGCCATTCAGGTTGATGAAGTGGCCGCTGGAGATGACTTCCAGCTCGACCGGGTCGTGCCCGTCGGCCAGGAACTGAAAGCCGCCGCCCGGCGCGAAGAACGAGTAGATTTCCGCTTCCTCCGGAACCCGCGTTTCACCGAACGCGACCACGCCGAGCGCCCTGCCGACCGGCCCCGCCATCGCCTTCTTGCACGCTATCGCCCCTTCCTGTTCGAGCACAGTCTTCGCGCACGTCGGAAATCCCTGTGGATGCAGCTTCACGCCCACGGGCAGAGAGACGTTCACTCCGATCAGCGGCGCCGGGAACCCTCCGTATTCCGTGCCCGAGATCTTCAGTTCGCCCTGGACGGCCGCGCCGGCGCCAAGGATGTCGCCGGTGCCCCGGTACCCGGAGATCGGGACGATCTGCGCTTTGATCTTGACCGTCGGCGCCGCCGGCGCCACTGCGGGCAGCGCGAGCGCGGCAAGAGCGAGGAGGGCGATATAGGTTGGGACTCTGCGCATCGGAAGTAGTCGAGCCAACGGGCTCGTGCCGAGTGTAACGAGATGAGGAGAGGTATGTCGAGGTCCCCGCTGATCCGCCAGGCGACGCCGCAGGAGCGCCCCGGCGTCGTGGCGACCGTCGCCGCGGCGTTCGCGCGCGACCCGGCGTGGGCGTTCATCCTCGGCGAGGAGTACGAGCGCCTGGCGGCCCTGTTCGCGGGAGCGCTGTTCGACGTGAGGGTCGCCCCCCGCAACGTCTGGGTCGCCGACGACCTCGCCGCGGTCGCCATGTGGGACGCCCCCGACAGCAGCGACGCCGCACGCGCACACGCCGAGAGCGTGTGGGCCGGCTACCGCGCGAGCGTCGACGAGGACGCGTTCGCGCGCCTGGCGCGCTACAACGACGCCATCGGCGACGCGTCGCCGGCGGAGCCCTACTGGTATCTCGGGGTGCTCGCCACCGACCCGCGGCGCCGACGCGAGGGCCTCGCGACCGCCGTGCTGGCACCGGTCATCACGCACGCCGACAGGCTGGGCCTCGCGTGCTGCCTGGAGACCTCGACGGCCGAGAATCGTCGCTTCTACGAGAACCGTGGCTTCACGCAGGCGACCGACGTCGTCCTGCCGGGCGGACCGCCAACCTGGTGGCTGCGTCGGGCTCCGGCGACGCTCGCGCCCAGCTGAGTCGCCGCCAGCGAGGAGGCCGGGACCTCGTCGCCGTCAGCGCTGGGGGTAGGCGAGCATCAGCTCCAGCCGGCGGCTTGCCGAGCAGAGGCTGCGCACCGTCTCCGGTTGGCGCGCGTCGAGGTGCGTCGCCAGCGCGATGAACGCCTGCGCCGTCGTCAGAGCGTCGCCGACGGCGTCGTGCGGGTTGTGCGCCGGCAGGCTGAGCGCCGCTGCGAGGTCGCTCAGCGAGATGCGTCGCGGGCCTTCGCCGTCGCGCTCCAGCAGCCACACCAGCCCGAGCACGTTCGTGTCGATCATCGCTCTGCGCAGGCGCACCCCCTGCCGACGCAGCGCCGGGCGCAGGAAGCTCCGCTCCACCGCCGCGACGTGCACCACGGGGATCCTCCCCGCCATGACCGCCAGCAGCGGATCGATCGCCGCCTCCAGCCGCGGCGCGTCCGCGAGATCGGCCGCGCGCATCCCGTGCACGCGGATCGCGGCCTCGCTCATCGAGTGCAGCGGTCGCACGCGCCCGTGCACGGCGGCGCTCAGCTGCACGCGTCCTCGCTCGATCGGCACGGCGCCGAAGGAGACGATCTCGTGCTGTCTGGGATCGAGGCCGCTCAGCTCCAGATCGACCGCGCAATAGCTCGCCTCGCGCCACGGCGTCCGGCCGCTGGGCGGCCGTGCGCGCTTGTACGCCAACGCGCCCGCGCCGCGCGCTGGACGCGCGACCCTCATCGCAACCCAAGGGTCAGCTCGGCGGCGAGGTGTTTCTGCACCGACGCCACCGCCCGGAACGCCTCCTTCAGATAGCTGCGCGTCAGCGCGCTGAGGTCCCCCGGGTTCAGATGGTCATCGGGCTCCACGCCGGCGCGCAGCTGCTCGACCTGGTGCTCCATGCGCAGCTCCGTGAACAGCTCGAGCGCGTCTTCGAGCGTATGCGCCTCGGCTGCCGACAGCGTGCCCGCGTCACCCGCCGCGCGCAGGCGCTCGAGCGTCGACGCGCTCGTCACACCCGCCGCCATCCCCGCCCACCGTGCGAGGTCGACGACCGGCAGCAGGCCGCCGTTCTTGAGATCCAGGCGTCCGCGATGCATGCCGTCGTGCTCGACCACGAGCCCACGCAGGAAGCCCGTCGGCGGGCGGTGCGCGAGCGCGTAGCGCGCAAGCAGATGCAGCAGCTCCGGTCGCGCCTTCGCCGCGCGGAACGTGTCCGACACCTGGCTGCCACTGTGGATTCCCCACACCGGCCGGCTGTCGACGAGCACCGACACGAGGATCAGCGCCTGCTCACGCGTCGGATGCTCGATCCAGCCGCGCGCCACGCGCCTCCAGGACTCGATCGAGCGCACGAACAGCACGTCCGACGCCGTTGCGCCGTGGCTGTCGACACGGATCCCGCACTCCCCCAGCCCCGCCGCGACGCTGCCGGCGAGCGCATGCAGGTACGCCCGCACCGTCTGCTCCTCGACATCGCCGTACCACACGATCGCGCTGTCCACATCCGATCCGGGCGTGGCCTCGCGTCGCGATTGGCTGCCGAGCGCCAGCCACGAGAACTCCGCCGGCGGCGCGCCGGCCTGCGCCAGCGCGAGCTCGACCAGCCGGCGCGTGAGCGCGTCGAGCACCACCGAGTAGATCGCCGCCACGCTCGCGGCGCCCACGTGCGCTTCGTGCAACGCGATCACCGCCGGGCGCAGGCCCCGCGCCGCGCGTGCGAGCTCGGCGACACTGCCCGCGCGCGTGATCGCGCGGCGCAGATAGAACGACGACAGCGTCTCGACGGCGAGCAGATCGACCGCTTCCACGACGCCGATCACCTCGCGGCCGGCGTTGACCACCGGGAAGTGACGGATGCCGCGGTCGAGCATCTCCAGCAGCACGTCGCCTCCCAGCCGGTCCCGCTCGACCGTGTACGCGGGGGCGCTCATCACCGAGGACACCGGCGCGTCATAGGAGACGCCCCCCGCGACCACACGCGAGCGCAGGTCGCGATCGGTGAGGATGCCCAGGGAGTCGCCGAGCTCGATCACGATAGATGTCGCCGGCGCGGCGGCCATCTTCGCCGCCGCCTCCCGAATCGTGGTGCTCGGCGAGCACAACAGCGGCGGATCGCGAATCAGCGCCGCGACCGGCTGGTTCGAGGGATCGGGCGCCGGCGTGCGCGCGGCGAGCACCGTCGGGGCCCACGCGTGCACGTCCAGCAGCGAGCGCGCGAGGAAGCCGACGCTCTCCGGTCGCGCGAGCACGCCTCGCGCGACCTGCGCGGGTATGCGGTAGCAGAGCGTGTCCTCCTGAGCGCGCGCCGCGAACCCCGGCGGCAGCCCCGACAGCATCGAAGCGTGACCGAACAGCTCACCCGGTCCCAGCAGGTCCAGCACGCGGTCCTCGAGCACGATCGCCACGGCGCCGCTGCGCACGACGCGCAGATGCTCGACCGGCCGCGCGTCCTGGGAGAAGACCGTCGCGCCCGCCAGGAAGAACTCGACCTCGCTCGAGACCGCCACGCGCTCCACCTCCTCGACCCCCAGCGCGTCGAACGGAGGATGCGCGCGCAGGAAGTCGACCACCGCGCCAAGCGCTCCCGGAGGGCCAGCCCCATGGGCTGGCTCCGCTCGTTCGTCAGCCACGGTCGGGATCGTACGTCGCGGCGCGTCCTACGCCACCGGCACGACCTCGACCCAGTCATAAGCATGTCCGCACAGCGAGCGCCAGCGCGCGGCCGGCTCCACGCGCAGCCGCTGTTCGCCGGCGGCGCCGGCCGGCGTCAGGAAGACGTGCTCAAGCAGCGCCGAGCCGCCGTCTCCCGGCGCGAGATCGGCGCCGCCGCGCGCGATCGACAGCAGATGGCGCCCGGCGGACAGCTGTACGCGCAACGGCGTCATCGTGTTCGGGTTGTGCAGATCGCCGCCGAGCTGGCCGCCGATCGACCCGAGCTGGCGCCCGTCCACGCTCACACGCACCGCACGCATGATCTCCCCCTGCAGCCACACATCCCACACGCCCGCGCGAGCCACTTCGAAGCTTGCCGACAGCCGCCCTGCCCCGTTCATCACCAAGCCCACCAGCCCGCGGGTCCAGCCCGCCGGATGGTGGGAGCCCAGCAGCGAGACGCGCACCAGCTCGGGTGCGCCGGCGGCGACGAGCTGCGCGCGATCGGCGATCGCAAGCTGCGCCAGCCGGCGCACGCTCGCGCACCGCATAGGCGACGTGCCCGACAGCACGACGTGGGTGATCGCCGCCGCAGCGCCGCCGCGCCGGGCCCACACCTGGTAGTAGGTCCCCTGCCACGCCAGGCTGTACGCGGACGGTGGGCGACTGGCGCTCGGATCTCGGCGCATGACGATCAGCGGGTAGGCGGTCAGGTCCGCCGGCGGGATCCGATCCAGGTCGATCTGGCCGCCGTGGCCGTTCGCCAACCCCGCGAGCGCGGTCGGCGGGTAGGTGAAGTCCACCCCGCCGACGTCCAGGCCGCGCAGCTCGTACAACGCGTATTCGTCGAAGTCAGTGAACAGCGCCGGTCCCCGCCCGGCGAAACGCGTGTTGATCGACGCCAGCTCGTCGTAGCGCGCGGTGGGAGCGAGGTTGGAGCTGTGGTACTGCATCGCGTCGGAGACCGCCACGCCACCGGCGAGCGCGAACGCGAGTAACAGCGCCGCCGGCGCGAGCGCGCGACACAGCGAAGCGGCGCGCAGCGCCGCCACCCCTCCCCACGCCAGCAGCACGACCACCGGCGAGCTCAGCATCAGCGTCTTGGCGTCGATCCACGTGGTTGTGTGCTCGGTCAGCGCTAGCCACACCACCAGCATCAGCGCTACCCAGCCCGCCAGCGGGAGCTGCCGGCTGCGGATGACGTGCACGGCTCCGAGCACGCACGCGATCGCCGTGACCGCAGCGAGCGCATACGTGAGCTCGAGGCCCCCCGCCCTGGGAAGGATCTGATAGCTCGCCGACAGCCACGTGCCGAGCACCTGCAGCGTGCGCAGCGGCGTGTACAGGTTGCCCGCGTTGCTCGTCACCGCGATGTTCTTCGTCACCCGCAGCGATCCCGAGAAATCGATCCACGTCGGCCACGCGCACACGAGCGCGGCGATCGCGACGCTGCCCACCAGCGCCAGCGAGCGCCCTACGCCCTGGCGCCCCGCCAGCACGCCATCGATCAACAGCGCCGCGAGGACCGCCACCGCCGCCAGCACCCACGCGCCGAAGCCCACCCCCAGCGCCGAGACCCCGGCGGCGACCACTAGCGCGAACGGAAGCCCCGCCGTCGGCGGCCCCCGCAGCCAACGCCGGTGAAGCACGACCAGCACGCCCAGCGTGAGAATCATCGCCAGCGCCGTGATCTCCTTGACCGACCCGACCAGCTCGTAGCCGTAGACCAGCGCCGAGACGGTCGTGCTGAGCGCCCCCACCGCCGCCCACGCGCCATCGAGCCCCATGCGGCGCAGCAGCAGCCACACCGGGCCGGCGGCGGTCGCCAGCATGAACGCGTTGAACGGCTGGAAGGCCCAGATCAGGGGGATGCGCAACAGCAGCGCGCTGCCGCCGAACAGCGTGTCCGAGCCGGAGGGGTAGCTGGTGTCGTAGTACGCGTTGATCACCCGGCCGATCGAGTTGCTCAGGTCCAGGTGCGTGTAGTGCTGGCCGTGGTTGATCAGGAAATACGCGCCGATCATGTGCACGGCCGAGTCCGTCAGCTCCATGTAGGAGGAGAACGTCGGGCGCCCGGCGAACAGCACCGGCGCGAGCGCCACGACGTACGCGAGCACCACCGCCAGCAGCTGCCACCTCCATGCTCGCCATCGCGGCGCGAGCGCCCGCACCCTGCGCCGCGCGAGCACGAAGCCGGCGATGGCGAGGGCCACCAGCAGATACGGGGTCGCCTCGGCGACAGGCCAGGCGTAGGTGCTCAGCTGGGAGGCCGCGATCAGCGCCGCCGCACCGACGACCGGCAGCAGCGCTCCGGGCAGAAAGCGGCCGCTGATCCGATCGACCAGCAGCCCAGCGCCGGCACACAGCAGCGCGAGCACTGCCGGGTAGACCAACGCGGTGAGGACGAACATCGAGGGCGCCAGTCTTTCAGCAGACGGCGCCGACGGCATTGCTCCGCCGAACTGCTCCGCCGAACGCGAGCGCCGTCGCGACGACGCTCTCGCGCCGAGCTCCTGTGCCGTGTCGCCATCGCGCGCCGTGGCTGGAGACAGTCCCAGTAGAGCCGCCGTCGGCAACATCGCTTGCAGACCTCCCTCTGTGATGCATCTTGCAGCGGGATCTGTTAGCTTGCGCCCCGTTCGTGCCGAGTCCTCGCCCCCAAGGGGTCGAGGAGCGGGGGACCCACTGCAGTCGAGAGGCTGCTGGGGCGAATCGCCACACAGTGTGGCGTAGCGTAGATCTGTACGCGAGCCCGTCAGCTAACCCCGTAGGCGCCATGCAAATGGAATTGAAAGGACGCCTCGGATGCCGGGATCCCCGCGTGATCTTGCTGTTGTCGACCACTGGAGCGCCTCGCTGGAGCGCTCGCAGGCACGCCGTGCTCGAGTACAGGGCGGGCGGACGCGCCGCGCCAGCCACACCGGCGCCACGCTGGCCACGCTGCTCGACACGCGCGCCGGCCTGCGCCAGCCGCGCGACCTCGCCGAATCTGAGCCCTGGCAGCTCTCGCTCGGCCGCTCGCGGGCGCGCCGGCGCGCCGCTGAGCTGCGCTTCGTGCCAACCGGCTCGCGCGCCAAGCGGATCTCCCTCGGAGCCCTCGTCGCGCTCACGGTAGGGCCCACCGCCAGCCTCGCAAGCGGCCAGGGAGCAGCAGTCACGACAACCACCGACCCCGCACCCGCGACCACCAGCGAAAACAGCATCGTGCTGAGCTACGGCAGCGAAGGCAGGCAGGTGCGGCTGCTCCAGAAGGCCCTTGGCGGCGTCAAAGTCGACGGCGTCTTCGGGCCCGAAACCGAAGCGGCCGTTCGCAGCTTCCAGGCCAACAGAGGTCTCACGGTGGATGGCGTCGTCGGGCCCGCCACCAGTGCCGCGCTGCGCAGCGCGGGCGCCGGCAAGGCGTTCATCGCCGACGTCAGCAGCGTGATCCCCGGGACCGCGTCCCTGCCGATCGCCGGCGGCGGCACCGAAGCGCCGACGTCCACGTCCACCGCCACCGTCACGCAGACGACCCAGACGACACAGGGCTCCACCAAATACGCGGCGCTGACCGTCACGCACCTGCCGACGAGCGTGCCCAGTGCCGGCGAAACCGAACCAGAAGCCGAAGTGAGCACCGGCGGCACCGCCGACGCGAGCGCCGAAAAGAGCTCCACCGATGCGGTCAAGCAGCTCCAGATCGCGCTGCACCTCAACCCCGACGGCGACTTCGGCCCCGAAACAGAGGCGGCCGTCCGCACGCTGCAGGCGCGCCACGGCCTGACCGTCGACGGCATCGTCGGCCCGGCGACGTGGCGGGCGATCGGCGTCCAGAGCCAGGAAGCGCTGACCCCGCCACCCTCGGTCACCGCGTCGGCCCCCGCGGCGAGCGCCACGAGCGCGGTCAAGCAACTGCAGATCGCGCTGCACCTGCCTGTCAACGGTGAGTTCACCGCCGAAACCGAGACCGCCGTGCGCACCCTGCAGGCCCGCCACGGGCTCACCGTCGACGGCATCGTCGGCCCGGCGACATGGAACACGATCGGCGTGCGCGGCCAGGAAACGCTCACCCCCCCGCCATCGACCGTCTCAAAATCCGCCCCGCGGCAGAGCGCCGTGGACGCCATCGCCGCATCCGACACGGGGCTCACCCCCGGACCCGGGGGAACGCCCGAGAACGACGAGCAGGGGCCGATCATTGGCGGCAGCGCGGCCGTCGAGTGGCTGCAGGCCGCCCTGCATCTCCCCGTCGATGGTGAATTCGGTCCCGAGACCGAGGCCGCTGTGCGCACGCTGCAGGCACGCCACGGCCTGGCCGTCGACGGCGTCGTCGGTCCCTCGACGTGGGCCGTCATCGGCGTGCACAACGCCGCCACGCTCACCCCGCCGGCCTCCGCGCTGGTAACCCCCGACGCCGCCCCCGGCGGCGCGCAGGGCGCCGGCGCCACAGGCGCCGGCGCGGGCGAAGGCGAAGCCGCCGACATCGTCGCGCGCGTGATCGCCGCCGCCAACGAAATCGCCACACGGCCGTACGTGTACGGCGGTGGACACGGCTCGTTCGAGTCCGACGGCTATGACTGCTCGGGCTCCGTCTCCTACGCGCTGCACGGTGGCGGCCTGCTCAGCTCGCCCGAGGACTCGACCGGACTGGAGTCCTACGGCGAAGCCGGGCCGGGCCGCTACATCACGATCTACGCCAACGCCGAACACGCCTACATGGTCATCGACGGCCGCCGCTTCGACACGGTCGCGCTCGCCGAAACCGGGTCTCGCTGGTCGGACTCGCCGGGCGACGACGGCGGCGACTTCGTCGTCCGCCACCCGGACGGCCTGTAGCGGTTCGACCCCGCGAGCTCGAACGCGAGCTCCTTCAGCGGTTCGGGACGTGCATGCACGTCCCGTGCAGGGCCGCATGCGGCCCTGCTAGACAGGCCGCATGCGGCCTGTCTCCGGCGGGCGCATGCGCCCGCCGGCACCCCCGGCCGAGCGTCCCGTCCCAAGCGCCGCCTAGCTTTGCTCCTCCGAGTCCCTGAACAGCGGCGAGAGGAGGCGCGACGATGCTCGCGCGGGCACACACTTTCACGATCGAGGGTTTGCATACCCGCCACGTCACCGTCGAGGTGGACGTCCGGCGGGGACTGCCCGGCTTTGCGATCGTCGGCCTCGCGGACGCGGCCGTTCGCGAGGCGCGCGAGCGCATCCAGGCGGCGATCCTCAACTCGGGATACGAGTTCCCCGCTCGGCGCATAACGGCGAACCTCGCACCCGGGGACGTGCGCAAGGCGGGACCCGGTCTGGATCTGGCAATCGCGTGCGCGGTCCTCGCTGCCAGTGAACAGCTGCCTCCACAGCGGCTGGAGCGCGTCGCCCTGTTCGGAGAGCTGGCGCTCGACGGCGCCGTCAGGCCCTCCAGGGGCACGCTGGCCGTGGCGCAGGCAACGCGGCGGGCGGGCGTCGACACCCTCGCTCTCGCGGGGGCACGCGCGCACGAGGCGAGGCTGATCGACGGTCTGCGGGTGACTGTCGTCGAGCATCTGCGCAGCGCGGTGCGCGTGCTGAACGGCGGGCCCGGAGATGCGCCGCCCGAGCCTGCAGATGAGGGTACGGGCGAGCCCTCCCAGCTCGACCCTGGCGCGCCCGACCGGATCACGCTGGGAGCGGATCTGAGCGACGTGCGAGGCCAGCACCATGCGGTGCGAGCGATCGTGATCGCGGCGGCGGGCGCCCACAACATGCTGTTGAGCGGCCCGCCGGGCACCGGCAAGACGATGCTCGCCCAGCGGCTCGCGTCGATCCTGCCGCCTCTGAGCAGGACGGAGGCGATCGAGGTGACGCGCATCCACAGCCTGATGGGCTCGCGCGTCGACTCACTCGCGGCGAGCCGGCCGTTCCGAGCGCCACACCACTCGATCACGGCAGCTGGCCTCGTCGGCGGGGCGAGCCGCGAATGGGTCGGCGAGGTGGTGCTGGCGCACAACGGGGTGCTGTTCCTGGACGAGCTCTCGGAGTTCTCGCGACAGACGCTCGAGGCGCTGCGCCAGCCGCTGGAGGACGGCCGCGTGGCGATCGCGAGGGCGCGCCACTCGGCGGTCTACCCGGCGAGGTTGATGCTCGTGGCCGCCACCAACCCGTGTCCGTGCGGCTACGCCGGCGACGGCGAGAGCTGCCGTTGCCGGGAAGCGGACCTGGCGCGCCACCGCCGCCGGCTGAGCGGCCCGCTGCTCGATCGCATCGACCTGCTGGCGAATCTCCAGCGAGAGTCGACCCGCGATCCGCATGCCCCGGCGCTGTTGAGCTCAGCGCAGGCCCGCGAGCAGGTCGCGTGCGCGCGCGAGCGCCAGGCGGCGCGGCTGGCCGCGGAGGGCGTGACGGTGAACGCGCGCATGGACGGGCGCATGCTGGGTCGATACGCGCGGCTGGACGAGCGCGGCGAGGAGATGCTGGGCGCGGCGCGCCTGCGCGGGCTGCTGAGCGCGCGCGGCGAGCACCGCGTGCTGCGTGTGGCGCGCACGATCGCCGACCTGGACGGGAGCGAGCGCGTGCGGGCGCGCGATCTTGGAGCGGCGCTCGCGCTGCGTCCGGACGTGGGTCTCATGGGCAGTCGCGCGGCATGAGCTCGAACGGCTCGAGGGACCGAACGGATGGCGCGTGCGTGAGCTGCCTGCGGCGCGGCTGGCTGCTGTCGGCGCTGAGCGGGCCGCTGGAGTGCTGCGCGCGCGACCGCGCACGCCTGCTCGAGCTGCTGGCGCTCTCGGACGGCGAGCTGTTGCGAGCCGCCGCCGGGCGGCGCGGCGCGGAGCTGAGACGCAGCTATGAGCAGTTCCCCCTCCGGGGGCGAGACGACGCCGGCGAGCTCGCACGTGACCCGGACGTGCAGGCGATCTGCCGCCACCGCGACGGATATCCGCGCGCGCTGAGCGGCCCGGCGGCTCCGCGTGCGCTGGAGGTGGCCGGCGGTGCGAGGCGGCTCGCGCGGCTCACGGCGGCGCCTGTGGTGGCGATCCTCGGAAGCAGGAGAGCCAGCGACTATGGCATGGAGATGGCCAGGGGCCTCGCGCGGGGACTGGCCGCGAGCGGCGTGAGCGTGACGGCGAGCATGACCGACGGAATCGCGATCGCGGCCCACCTGGGCGCGCTGGACGCGAGCGGCGCGAGCATCGCGGTGCTCGGCGGCGGTCTGGGCGTCGGCTGCCCGGCGCGCAGGCGCTCGCTGTGCGAGCGCGTGAGGCGCCGCGGCTGCGTCGTGTCCGAGCTGCCGCGTGACTGCCACGGACGCCGCTGGGGCCAGCTTGCGAGCGAGCGGATCGTCGTCGGGCTGGCTGCGCTCACGGTGCTCGTGGAGGCCGAGCACACGCCCGAGGACCTCGCGCCCGCGCGGATCGCGCGGGCGTTGGGGCGGCCGGTGGCGGCTATCCCCGGCCGCGTCACCTCTCCCCTCTCGCGCGGCACGCACGCGCTGCTGATGGACGGCGCCAACCTGGTGCGAGGTCCGCGCGACGTCTTGGAGCTCCTGTACGCGAGTGGCGCGCGAGCGAGCGAGCCGGATGCGACGCCGGCGCCTTGCGGGGTCGGGTCCTCGGCCGGGCTGACGCCGTGGCTGCAGGCGACGCTCGAGCGGGTGGGAGCCGGGTGCGACACGCCAGACAAGCTCACGCGCGCGGGAGCGGATACCGCGGAGGTGCTGTTGGCGCTCAGCGAGCTGGAGCTGATGGGGCTGCTCGCCCGCGGCGACGCAGGACGCTACGTGCCACGCCAGTCTCTGGCTGGGTGACGACCCGCGCGAGCGCGTCTGGCGCCTGGAAGCGTGCGCGACGGCGAGAAAGGCACGCGCGCCGGGCGCTCCCATATTGGACTAGACAGGAGGTATTCGTTTATCCAATACACAACTTTCTCAAGAATCGCGCCGATAAAGCCGAATCCTTGCCCCGAGATGATGGATCAGCTCACAGCCCGGGAGGGATGATGCAGGCACCCACGAAACAGGGCCCCGCACCCGGGCAGACGGATGAGGAGGTCCGCCGCCTCGGCGAAGCGCTGCGCGCACGTGCGCAGGATGTGCTCGGGCGAACGGCCGTTGACGTCGAAGAGGCGGCTCAGGGGTCGGGCAAGACGCTTGACTCTGTGGTTCGCGACAGCTTCGAGCGCATCGGCATGAGCTCCACGATCGCGCTGGCAGGGTGGATGGAAGGTGGAAGCGCTGAGGCCGGGCAGGAGGCCTGGTACACCTACGGCCAGCTCGCGGCCCAGAGCGCGTGGCCGCTGAACGAGGTGACCAAGCACTGTCTGCACTGGCGCGATGCGGTCGCCGAGGTCTCGCGCGAGATCGCGCCGACGATCGGCGTCTCCCCCACGGCGCTCGCGCAGGCGCTGTCGATGACGCAACTGACGCTGGACGTGACGCTCGTTCGCATGTGCGAGGCGTTCGAGCAGGAGCGGGAGCGAATCGCGCAGGCGCTGACCCGCCGTGACGAGGAGCTCGTGTTCATGGCGACCCACGATCAGCTGACGGGACTTCCCAACCGCACGCTGATACTCGACCGCGGCGAGCAGATGCTGGGTCGCGCACGCCGCCTGCGCACACCCGTCGCGGCGCTGGTGATCGACCTGGACAACTTCACGGGCATCAACGACACGCTTGGGCACTCAGCCGGCGACGAGCTGCTGCAGGCGATCGCCGCGAGGCTCGACGGTGTGGTGCGCGACGTCGACGCGCTCGGGCGCATCGGCGGCGACGAGTTCGTGGTGCTGGCCGAAGCGTTCACCAAGAGCGCGGACGCCGGACTGATAGCCGGTCGGCTGCGGGATGCGCTGAAGGCGCCGTTCGCGCTCGCGAGCAGCCAGCACACCGGGCTGACCGTGACCGCCAGCATCGGCGTGGCCGTCGGTGAGCGCGCGTCGGTGGAGGAGCTGCTGCGCGACGCCGACATCGCGATGCACCGTGCCAAGTGGGACGGCAAGAACCGCCACGTGGTGTTCGAGTCGGACATGCAATATCTCGTGCAGAAGCGCATGGAACTCGAGATGGATCTGCGCGGCGCGCTCGAGCACGACGAGTTCTTCCTGCTCTACCAGCCGACGTTCGACCTGCGCGGCATGGTCCCAACCGGAGTGGAGGCGCTGCTGCGCTGGCGCAGCCAGGCACGAGGAGTCGTCCAGCCGAACGACTTCATACCGCTGCTCGAGGAGACCGGGCTGATCGTGGACGTTGGCAAGTGGGTGCTCGAGCAGGCCTGCCGGCAGGGCGCGCGCTGGCGCGACTGCGGACATCCGATCGGCGTGGCGGTGAACGTGTCGGCGCGCCAGCTGGAGACCGACCAGTTCGTCAGCGACGTGCGCCAGGCGATCTCGCACAGCGGGCTGCAGGCGCAGGCGCTGACACTGGAGATCACCGAGACGACGCTCATGCGCAACCCCGCGCAGACCGCCGTGCGGCTGCACGCCATCAAGGACCTCGGCGTGCGCATCGCGATCGACGACTTCGGCACCGGATACTCGTCGTTCGCCCACCTCCAGCGCTTCCCCGTGGACGCACTGAAGATCGACCGCTCGTTCATCTCCCAGCTGACGGAGAACCCCGAAGGCGAGACGCTGCTGCGCACGCTCGTGCAACTCGGCAAGGCGCTGTCGATCGAGACGCTCGCGGAGGGCATCGAGCGCCTGCACCAGCTGTCGCTGCTACAGCAGGAGTGCTGCGACAGCGGCCAGGGCTTCCTGTTCGCGCGGCCGCTGGACGTGGACGGGACCGCGGCGTTCCTACGCAACTGGCAGTCGAGCGACCTTGTCGATCCACCCGCGCAGGAGCCGCCTTGCCAACAGCCGCGCAGCCTGGTCGACGCGCCCGTCAGGGGGCTCGGCTCCCGTCCGCTGCTCGCCGCGGGCGGGGACAGCGTCTGAGCCTGGAGCTCAGCCGGAGCAGGTCTTGTCGGTCGCGGCGTCGCTCTTGATCGTGCTGCCCGGCTGTCCGTTCATTGGATCCGAGCCGGGGATGCAGCCTGCCTCTTCCTTCGCGACGAACCACCCGTCCTCGCATGAGATCGTGTACTCGACCGCTGTGATGGCACCGTCGCCGAGGTGGTCGCAGCTGGCGTCCTGTGTATCGCCCGCGAGCCCGCCCTGATAACCCTGCTCGCAGGCCGCGGGCGACCCGTCGCTCGCGCCTTCGGTTATCGAGGCGCATTCGGTCACGGCCTTCGAGCTGGGCGACGGCGCGGTCCCGGTCGCGCCGCCGGCGAAGATGAAGCCGAACTTGCAGTCGTGCTGGCTCTCGTCGAGTTCGATGACACCGACGCCAAGCTCACAGCTCGCCCCGAGCGTCGAGTGAGCGACCGCGTCCTGAAAGCCCTGCACACATGCCTTGGCCGCGTTGTCGCTCGTGCCTTCGGTGATCGATTCACATTCCTTGGCTGCCGAGCTCTGCGATGATTCGGACACGCCGAAAGAAGGACTCACCGCTGCGAGCGACACGAGCGCTGCTACGGCGATTGCTGACAGCCACCTGGACTTCATGGTACGGTTCTCCCCCTTTTGCTGCCGGCTCGGCACAACACCGAAACGTCCTTACAGGATAAAGGATCACTAAAACCCAGTAAAATATAGCCGCTCGCTGGATGACGGATGTATCGACGCACGGCTAAATCACGTTGCTAGAACCTGGACAAACGGCGGTATCTAGAACTACATGGCCTCTGCAAGCGAGGCGAGCGTGGCTCGCGATAGAGTGAAAGGTCCTCGCCCTCACGGCCGGCCGGCCAGCAGCGGCGGCTCGTCGGCGAAGGCGCCAGCCAGCCGGCGACTGTCTCGCAGGAAAGCCTCGACTGCGTCGGCGGCGAGCGGGCGAGAGAACAGGAATCCCTGCGCCATGTCGCACCCCTCGCGCTGCAGCTCCCGCACCTGGCTGTGATGTTCGACGCCCTCGGCGAGCGTCTTCAGGCCGAGCGCCTTCCCGAGCTGGATCAGCGTGTGCGTGAGCGCGTGCGCCTCGCTCGAGAGAGACAGGCCGGTGATGAACGTGCGATCTATCTTCAGCGAGTCGACGGGGAACTGGCGCAGATAGGCCAGCGAGCTGTAGCCCGTGCCGAAGTCATCGACCGCGATGTGCACGCCCAGCGCCTTGAGCTCCGCCAGCAGCCGTGCGGTCTGATCGGGCTCGCGCATCAGCACCGTCTCGGTGATCTCGATCGTCAGGCTCGCCGCGTGTAGATCGCAGCGATGCAGCGCTGCGCGAACCTCCTCGACGAACTCCGGGCGTTCGAGCTGGCGGGCGGAGGCGTTGACGGAGATGTTGAGCGGATATCCCCTGCGGCGCCACACCGCGCCCTGCCTGCAGGCCTGCTCCAGCACCCAGCGGCCGATCGCGACGATCAGGCCACTGCCCTCGACGATCGGCATGAACACATCGGGCGGGATCACGCCGCTGACGGGATGGCGCCAGCGAAGCAGCGCCTCGAGGCCCACGACCCGCTCGCTCTCGAGGTCGAGCATCGGCTGATAGGCCAGGAAGAACTGGCCCAGCTCGAGCGCGCCCACGAGATCCATCTCCAGGTGGATGCGGTCCTGCGCGTCGGTCTGCATCGCGGACTCGAACTTGACGTAGCCGTTCTTGCCGATCGCCTTGGCCTTGGACAGCGCGAGACCGGCGTCCTGCATGAGGTCTTCGCCCGAGCCTGGGCGCCCGGTCGCGATACCGACGCTCGCGGTCATGAAGATCGGCGCGCGCTCGTCGCCGGAGAGGACGATCGGCCGACGCAGCAGGTCCAGGATGCGCTCGGCCACCAGCTCTGGGGCGGTGTAGAGCCCGACTGAGTCGATCAGCACGACGAACTCGTCGCCGCCGAGACGACCGACCGTGTCGTTCTCGCGCAGGGCGGCCCGCAGCCGTGCCGCGACCTGGCGCAAGACCTCGTCGCCGGCCTGACGTCCGTGGCGGTCGTTGATCTGCTTGAAGCCGTCGATGTCTATGAACAATGCCGTCACCGGTACGTCCAGGCGCCGCGCCCGGCCAAGGATCTGCTCGGCGCGGTCGAGCGCCAGGATCCTGTTGGGAAGATCCGTCAGCGGATCGTGCAGCGCCAGGTACTCCAGCTCGCCGGTCCTCTCTCCGACGAGGCTCCACGCGCGCCGGCGCGAGCCCGACAGCACGCGATGGAGCAGGAACACGAGGATCGTCACGAGCAGACCGAGACCCAGGGCGACGATTCCCCTCAGGTTCGCGGACGCGGACCCATCCGCCGTACCGGTCGTCTCGAGCAGCCAGCCTTCTCCCAGATGACGAACGTCGGAGTAGCCCGGCGAGCGCCCGCGCGGGTCGGCGCCGGCACGGCCAACCAGCTGCAGCGGAGCGCCGACGTTCCGGTGGTAGAGAGCAACGGTCACAGAGCGACGGCCGGCGAGCACAGACCCGATCGTGCTCGCGCCGTCGAACGTGGTCCCGATGAAGCCCGTGAGTGCCGCCCGGCGCGCGGACGGGGTGGCGATCGACACGCCCTGCATGTACACGGCGGCGCCGATAGCGATCAGCGAGCGATTGGCGATCGTGGGAAGAGGAATGACGATCAGCGATCCCGTGTCCGTCGCCGTTTTCACCAGGCCCGGATACGGCGAGCGGCCGATACCCGGAGCGCTCGGCGCGCAGTAGTCCAGCAGCCCGGGATACAGCGTGCTTGTCGCCGCACCGCCGACGATCGCCCTGGTCAGGCAATAGCTCGGCCGCCTGCCGGGCGGAACCAGCTTCAACTTGCTGTGGGGGAGCGTGCGAAACCCAGGATCGGTCTCGATCTCGCGACGAAACGCCGACAGGCCGGAGGCGGGCACCACCTGTATGTAGGTGGCCGAGACCTCCGGGGAAGAGGGCGCGCCCCGCTCCAATTCCTTGTACCACCGCAGGAACTGCGTCTCGCTGTCCTGCGTTTCCAACGTGGCGTGTGCCCGTATCGTCCGCGTCAGCGCGACGTCGATGAGCAGCTTCGCCTCCAGCGCGCTGCCCAGAGCGGCGGCCGTCGATTCAAATGACTTCCTGTTGGCTTCCTGCGCACTGGAACGCCATGCGGCCGCCCCGAGGGTCGACACGGCAAGGCCGATCGCGAGGATCAACCCCCCGATCACGGCCGCGCCACCGCGACTCCACGGCAGACTCCTCCACCTCCCGCCGACCGAAGGACGCACAGCGCCGGTCGACACCGTGTCCACGTCATGCGCATCCAAGGGCGGATCGAGCCGCCTCGGGCTCATTAGCTGGCCAACATCATATCGATATGTAGTATCGGCAGAATCGCCGAACAGTCTGAGTAATGCTGAACACATAACTATGTGCTAATTGCCAAGTGCCACACCAGCGATAGCTCCACCGCATTGGCCAGCATCGTCCCAGCCGCCGAGTCGGCTGGACGCTTGTTCGAGTCACGCGCGGCCGGCTAACGCTCGGCCATCGAACCGTCGGGATAGCAAGTAGGTCGAAGAGACCGGGGAGCCATTCCCCTTCCATCGCGGCGCTCGACGCCGCAGTCAGGAGGCGCCCGTGATCCGCGGCGTCCAAAGAACGCAGGAGTCGCGCGACGGCGGCTCCCGCGCGGCAAGCAGGACCGCATGCGCCATGGCGCATGCCAACGCACTTCGAGCAGCGCTCATGCTGCTCGCCTCGCTGTCCCTCCTTGTCTTCGCGAGCAGCGCCCTGGGCGCCGCCGCGCCGGTGGGCCTGGGGACGGCGGCCAGCTTCTCGGTGCTGGCCGGCTCGACGGTCACCAACACCGGCCCGACGACCATGTTCGGCGACCTGGGCCTGAGCCCCGGCTCGTCGGTTACCGGCGCTCCGCACGTGCTGGGGGCGACGCACGTCGACGACGCGGTCGCGATCGGAGCGAAGAACGCGCTCACGAGCGCCTACGACGACGCCGCCGGTCGACCGAGCAACGGCTCGGCCGGCACCGACCTCGCCGGCCAGGTGTTCCTGCCCGGCGTGCGCACCGCCAGCAGCTCGCTGCTGCTGTCATCGGGATCGGTGACGCTCGACGCGCAGGGCAACCCCAACGCGGTGTTCATCTTCCAGATCGCAAGCACGCTAATCACAGCGTCGAACACGAGCGTTGTGCTCATAAACGGCGCGCAGGCGTGCAACGTGTTCTGGCAGGTCGGATCCTCGGCGACCCTGGGAACGGGCACGAGCTTCGTCGGCACGATCATGGCGTTGGCGACGATCACGGCGAACACCGCGGCGACCATCCACGGCAGGCTGCTCGCGAGCACCGGCGCGGTCAACCTGGACACGAACACGATCACCACGTCCAACTGCTCCTCCAGCGAATCCGGCATCGGCGGCGGCACGGAAACCGCTGGCAGCGAAACAGCCGGCACCGTTGGCGGACCGGTCACCGCTGGAAAAGGCGCCACGGGAGCGCCGGGCACGGCGAAACCGGGGAAGTCGACGGGCGCGAAAAAAGCAGCCAAACGCAAGCACCTGCACGTTCGCGCGCGACCGGCGCTGCAACACCGCCACGCCGGCTTCACCGGATGAGCGCTCAACGACTCCGGCGCCTCAGCTCGCCTGGGCGCAGGCGCCGCCTGGCGAGCGCCATCGCGGCCGCGTGCCTGGCGAGCATCACGGCCGGGCTGGCAGCCGGCGCGCCGACGGCCGGCGCCGCCAGCGCGCCGCATGTGCAGGCGACCCAGGAACTGGCGGTCCTGCTGAGCGCGCACGGCGCGCACCGTGCGCCCGAGGCAAGCTCGCCGCAGGTCGCGCTCGTGGCGGCCAGCCGACCGATCACGGGCGTGCCGACGACGCTACCGGTGCTCTCACGCTCGATCGGCGCCGGCGGTGCACGCTGGCTGCGGGTGCTGCTCCCAGGTCGCCCCAACGGAGCGAGCGGCTGGATCGCCGAACAGGGCACCAGCCCGTCGGTGACCGCGTGGAGCATCGTCGTCGACCTGGCGGCCCGCAGGGTGCGCGTGTACAGCGAAGGTCGTCTCGTGAACAGCTTCCAAGCGGTCGTGGGCAAGCGGTCCACGCCGACCCCCACCGGTCACTTCTTCGTCGAAGAGAGCCTGCAGATGCAGGCGGGCGAGCCCGGCGGTCCGTTCGCACTTGCGCTGAGCGCCCGCTCGAACGTGCTGCACGAATTCGAAGGAGGCCCCGGTCAGATCGCGATCCACGGGCGCGAAAACCTCGGCGGTACGCTGGGCACGGCCGCCTCGCACGGCTGCATGCGACTGGCGAGGGCAAGCATCGACTGGCTCGTCTCGCGCATCGGCCCGGGGACGCCCGTGACGATCGACGCCACGTGAGGCCGCACGCCCACCAGAGCGCCGGCCCGCAGCCATCATCCCCAAGCGCGGCCCAGCCTTACGCTTCAGAGAACGCCGTGCCCTCATCCGCGCCGGTGGATGGGTGGCGATGAACAGTGACGCAGGCGATGACCGTGGCCAGCGCCACCAACGCCAACGCGACGTAGGGGAGCTCGCTATAGGGCGCGGGCTGTCCCGGCTTGCAGATCTCGACGAACGGGACGATCAGCGTCAGCGCTCCCAACGTTGGGACGGCGAGGTGTCGCACAGCTGAGAAGGAGTCACGGTGACGGCGCCACATGAACACCGGGAGCGAGAGCGTCGTCAGGAAGTACACGAACAGGATCACGATCGTGCCCATCGTCGAGCACTCGGCGTACAGGCCGACGGGGTTCGTAGAGCCGCCGTCCACCCCGATCAGATGGGCGATCCACCAGACCGCGATGATCCCCAGCCCGCCACCGGCCATGACGAGCAACGCGTTCACGGGCGTCTCGCCGGGTTGGCGGAGGTGACCAAGCCTTGCCGGCAGCAGCCCGTTTCGCCCGCCGTCGAAGAGCATGCGCGCTTGGGAGCTCACGCCGGCGATCAGCGTGGCGAGCACCGAGACGGTGCCTCCGATCCATGCCAGGACGGCCGCCCCGCCGAGATAGTGATCGGCCACGCTCAGAAACGGGATCGATGAGCGACCGATCGAGGAGACGTCGTAGCTGAAGCCGGTGACGGTGACGTAGGCGAAGAACACGAACAGGGCGGTGCCGATCGCGACCGACACGAACAGCGCCCTTGGGACCGAGCGCCTCGGGTCGCGAGTCTCCTCGGCGAGCGCTGGGCCGTTTTCCCACCCGATGAGCATGTACAGCGCGAGTGGGAAGCCCGCCGACAGGCCGGCCAGACCGTGATGGAGGTGCGCCCAGGAGAACGGGATACCCGAGAGATGGGCGCGCTGGTCGACGAGGACGATGGCACAGAAGGTGATCATGATCGTGACCTGCACGAGCACAGCCAGGCGGATCGCCTTCGTCGACAGCTTGACGCCGCGCGTCGTCAGCGCGATGGCGCCGACGGTCAGCACGAGCGCGAGCGGCTCCCACGGGAGATGCCACGACGCGTAGTGGGCGAGGGTCAGCGTGACCATGCCACCGGCCATGGTGAAGATCCCCGCGATGGCCACCGTGTACCCGACCACGACCAGCAGGGCGGTAACCACACCGGCTCTCGCACCCCACGAGGTCTCGACGTATGTGATGAAGCTTCCCGCCGAGGGCTCCGCCCTGGTGAACTCGGCGACCGTGAAGGCGAGCAGTAGCACGGCCAGGCCCGCGGCCACGATCGTCAACGGGGCCGCGACGCCGGCGGTCACGGCGATCACCCCGAAGGCGAAGTAGAAGTTTTCCCCCAGCCCGATGTTCGCGACGGTCGAGGCCGTGAGGTCCGCGGTGCCCAGCTGGCCGGCCTTCAGGTGTGCCGGCGATTCGGTGCGATTCACACGCTGGAGAGTACGGGGGCCAATACCCTCGAAAGTCGGGGGCCTCTACATAAAGCGGATGAAGGGATTCGAACCCTCGACCTTCGCCATGGCAAGGCGACGCTCTAGCCAGCTGAGCTACATCCGCGAAGTCCGGCCATTCTACCTCTACGCAGGATGTCGCGGCTCGGACGGGCGCCGCGCGCGCACCTGGTACACGGCCAGGTCGGCCGCTTCGAAGCCGTGGCCGGCCGAGCGCAGGTACAGCCGCCACACGCGCGTGCGCTCGACGCCCGCGAGCGCCTCGGCCTCGTCGAGGCGCTCGTCCAGCCGTTTGGTCCAGTGCCGCAGGGTCACGGCGTAGTCCTCGCGGAAGCCCTCCACGTGCTCGGTGTGGAAGCCGGCGCGCTCGAGCGCGAGCTGCACGCGCGACAGCGGCAGCGGCTCGCCGTCGGGGAACACGTAGCGCGTGGAGAACAGGTCCTCGAGCGGCTCCGCCGCGGGATCGAGCGCCGCGATCGCGTGGTTCAGGAGGACTCCGCCCGGGCGCAGCAGGCCGAACAGCGACCGCGCGTACACGTCTATCTGAGCTTCGCCGACGTGCTCGGACATGCCGATCGACGCGATCGCGTCGAACGACGCCCGCGGCAGCTCGCGGTAGTCCTGCACGCGGATCTCGATCTGCTCGCTGAGGCCAGCCTCCGCCACGCGCTCGCGCGCGCGCTCCGCCTGCGGCGGCGACAGGGTGATACCCACCACCTGCGCGCCGTACTCGCGCGCGGCGTGCATCGCGAAGCTGCCCCAGCCGCAGCCGACGTCGAGCACGCGCATGCCCGGCTCGAGCGCGAGCTTGCCCGCGACGAGCTCCAGTTTCGTGCGCTGGGCGTCCTCCAGCGTCTGCGCGCCTTTGGAGAAGATCGCGCAGCTGTAGGTCATCGACTCGTCCAGGAACAACGCGAAGAAGTCGTTGCCTACGTCGTAGTGGTAGCGCACCGCCGCCGCGTCGCGCTCGGCGCTGTGCAGGCGCCCGCGCAGCGTCAGCTCCAGACCAGGGCGTCGCGGGAGCCCGCCGGGCAACGCCGCGGCCGCCGCCGCCAGTCCCAGGCGCACACGATCGGCGACGCTCAGCTCCGGCGGATCGAATTCGTCGACCATCAGCAGCGCGCGATCGAGGTCATCGACGGTCAGCGAGCCGTCGACGTAGGCGCGGCCGAGACCCAGCGTCCCCGGCGCCGACAGGAAGTGCGCGAGCGCCACCGGTCGGCGCACGAAGAACGTCGGCGCCCCCTCCACCGTCGCCGCCACAGCGCCCCCGTCCCAGAAGCGCACGTTGAACGGGCGCGACGGAAACACTCGCTGTAGCTCACGGCCAAGTGGTCTGCTCACCCGGATGATCGCCATGCCCACCGATCGTATCCAAGCTCGGCTAGCCCTTGAAGCTCGAGCGCCCCAGATCCCCGAACGGCTCGTCGCGCTCGCGCACCGCCTCGCGGAATCCTGCCTGTGCCGCGCGGCGCTGGAAGCCATAGCCCTCGGCCGTGTGGCGGGCCAGCCCGTCGAAGACCGTCCCCAGCACCTGGGTCGCATGCAGACCCTGCGCGTACAGGGTCTCGTTGACCAGCAGCTTCATCATCATCAGCTGGTTGACGGGCATGCGAGCGATCCGCTCGAGCAGGAGCTCGGTGCGCTCGACCAGCTCCTGCGCCGGGGGCGCCTCGATCGCCAGCCCCCACTCCAGCGCCTCGCTGCCCGACAGCGAGTCGCCCGTGAACAGCAGCCGCTTGGCGCGCTGCGCGCCCACACGATGCGCCCACAGAGCGGTCGTCGGCGAGCCCCACACGCGCGCCGGCGGGTAGCCGATCTTGGCGTCCTGCGCGATCACCAGCAGATCCGAGCACAGCGCCATGTCGGTGCCGCCCGCGACGCAGAAGCCGTGCACCCTGCACACCACCGGCTTGCCGCAGTGCAGCAGGCTCATGAAGCCCCGCACGTTGCGGCTCATCATCGCGTAGTCCACCATCGGATCCCACGTCTCGTGCGGGTCGTGGTTGGCGGCGATCACCGCCGGGTCCAGCGGAGAGCCGCTCACCGCGCCTGCGCCCGCGCCCTCCGCCACCGCGCGCGCCCCCGCACCCTCGGCGCTCTCCACCAGGTCATACCCGCCACAGAAGCCAGGCCCGTTGCCCGACAGCACCAGCACGTGCACCGCCGGATCGAGATCCGCGCGCTCTACACACGCCGCCAGCTCTCCCACCAGACGGGCCGTGATCCCGTTGCCGCGCTCGGGACGATCGAGCGTGATCCGCGCGATCCGGCCTGTCACCTCGTACAGAACCTCTGGGCGCTCGCTCACCGCCGCGCCCGCGATCCCCGGTCCCAGCCGGCCGATGACCTGCGGGCAGCCCTCGCGCTCATCCCCGCGCACTTTACAGCCGCCCGCGCAGCCGCCGTCAGCAAGCGCCGGTGACATACTCCGCCGATGCCCAGCGACCACGCCTACTCACGGCTGTCGATACTCATGCCCGCCTCCGCCCTGCGCGCGTTCGGCAGGCTCAACGTGCCGATCTACCGCCTCACGCGCGGGCGGCTGATGAACAAGGTCGGCCGCGCGCCGGTGATGCTCCTCACCTCCACCGGACGGCGCTCGGGACAGCCGCGCACCGCGCCCGTGCTGTATCTCGCCGACGGCGAGCGTCTGATCGTCGTCAGCTCCAACGGCGGCAACGACCACGCGCCCGCGTGGTCGTACAACCTCAAAGCCAACCCCGACGCCGACGTGGAGATCCGCGGCGATCGCCGCCGGGTGCGCGCGCGGGTCGCCGACGGCGAGGAGCGCGCCGATCTGTGGCAGAAGGTCAACCAGCAGTACGCCGGTTTCGCCGACTACGACGAGACCACCTCGCGCGAGATCGCCGTGTTCGTGCTCGAGCCGCGCTGAGCGCCTGCCTGCCCAGAGATAGCGCCTGCCTGCCAGAGATCGGACCCACGCGTAGGCGCCCGCGAAGCGGCCACCGGATCGCCACGCACATCGGCTAGCCTGAGCTCATGTCTCTATTCGATCGAGACAAGAGCACCATCGTCGAGTCCGCATCCGCGCTGCCCGGCCGTGAGCAGGAGATGCCCGTGCCCCAGCGCCACGAGGTGCTCGGGACGCCGCTGAAGGGACCGTTTCCCGACGGCGTCGACACCGCCATCTTCGGCATGGGCTGCTTCTGGGGGGCCGAGCGCATCTTCTGGGAAGCGGACGGCGTGTACACCACCGCCGTCGGCTACGCCGGCGGGCTCACCCCCAACCCCACCTACGAGGAGGTCTGCAGCGGTCGCACCGGCCACGCCGAGGTCGTGCTCGTCGCGTTCGACACCGCCAAGACCAGCTACCAGGAGATGTTGAAGCTGTTCTGGGAGGGACACGATCCCACCCAGGGAATGCGCCAGGGCAACGACCGCGGCACTCAGTATCGCTCGTTGCTCATGTGGCACGACGAGTCCCAGCGCGCCGCCGCCGAGGCTTCGCTCAGCACCTACCAGCAGATGCTCTCGGCGGCCGGCCACGGCACCATCACCACCGAGCTTGCCGAGGTCGACGAGCTCCACCCCTTCTATTACGCCGAGGCCTACCACCAGCAGTACCTCGCCAAGAACCCCGGCGGCTACTGCGGAATCGGCGGCACCGGCGTCGCCTGTCCGATCGGCATCGCCAGCTGACACGCGTCAGCTATGACGACCGCCACCACCCCCGTCACCACGCGAGACGGGACCGCCACGCGCGAACGGCACCACCGCCACGCGGCGCGAGGGCTACGACAAGCGGCCCCGCCGAAGCGGGGCCGCTGACCGTCCTCAACCCCGAGATGCGGGCGCGTCCGTGGGGAGGACGCGCCCGCGCACCAGGAGAGAGCTTCTGTCTACGCCCCGGCCCCCGCAGGCGCCGCACTGCCGGGCTGCCATGCCGGTGGGTGTGGGCCACCGAGCGTCGGCACGTCCGAGGGGTAGACCTCGTTGCCGTGGATCGCGTGATCGCCGATCTCCAGTTCTTCGTCGGAGAGCCGCAACGGGATGAAGATGCCGATCAGCTTCAGGATGACGAACGTCACCACAGCGGTGTACGCGATCACCCACGCGCCGGCCTCGGCCTGCCAGCGCAACAGCGTCCAGCCGCCGCCGAGGAGCAGACCCGTCTTCCCCGGCAGGTTGGATGCGCCATGCACACCGATGTACTCGACCACCGCCGGATCCGCCAGCAACCCGACCAGCAGCCCGCCCGCGAGACCGGCGATGCCGTGCGTGTAGATCACACCCAGGGTATCGTCGACGTTCCTGAATGGTCGTACCCGGCTGAGATAGCGGATTGCCATCCACACGATCGTCGCATCGACGACGCCGATGATGATGGCGCCCCAGCCGTTGACGAACCCGGCCGCCGGCGTGATGCCTACCAGGCCCGTGATCATGCCGTTGACGGCGCCGATCATCGACGGCTTGTCGCGGTAGATGTAGTCCCAGGCGATCCACACCATCATCGCCACCGCTGTGCACAGGTTGGTGTTGATGACCGCCGCCGAGGCGTCTGCGCCGGCGTAGTAGGAGTCTCCACCGTTGAACCCGTTCCACCCGAGCCACAGCAGACCCGCGCCGACCGCCAGCATCAGCAGGTTGTTGGGCGCGTCGATCTCGCGATCTCGTTGCAATCGAGGCCCGATCACCGCCGCGAACACGAATCCTGAGATCCCTGCCGACAGATGGATGACGTAGCCACCTGAGTAGTCCAACGCGCCGTGCGCGGCGAAGTAACCGCCGCCCCACAGCAGGAACGCGTTGACCGCGTACACGAAGGTGATCCACAACGCCACGTACGGGATCCATGCCTTGAAGCTGACCCGCCCGAGCACCGAACCGAGCGCCAGGATCGGGGTGATCGCGGCGAACACGAACTGGAAGTACACGAGCGACGCCTCGGGGAAGTGGAACGGCGGACCTTCCGTAATAGACGGAATCAGCGCCTGGCCCTCCTCACCGACGTGGCTGAGCACACTTCCCGGTTCGCCGACCATCGTGCCCAGGAACCCGTGGGTTCCGAAGATGCCGGAGCCACTGTGCGCGATCGGGTTGTCGAAGCCCATCTTGAACGCCCACAGACACCACACGATGAGCGTCACGCAGAACGCCACGAACGTGAGCATCATCGCGTTCACCGACCAGCGCTTCTGCATGACACCGCCGTACAGGACCGCCAGGCCGGGCAGGCTCATCAGCCCGACGAACGTCGCCGCGGTCATCTGCCATGCGTTGTCTCCCGCGTTCAGCCAACTTGGGTATGACAGCCAGGTCATGTGCCTCCGTTCCTACAGTTGTTTGCGAGCGAGCGCCTGTCCCCGGAATGCGGACACCGCTCGCCCGATGACAGTCCAGGTATGAAATCCGGCATGTGGGAACCGGGGTAGGGCCATCGTGGCCAACACTTCGCGCAGGCGTTTAGACATTTGTCTAGACGGCCTTTACGCGCGGGCCGTGGAGGGGTGGCGTCAGCTCAGTCGAACGGAAAGCCAGCCCGCCGGCAGGAGGCACGCAGTTCGGCTGCGACATGCTTGAACGCGCCCGGTGTGGCGCACACGAGCCTGGCCTGCTGGCCACATGCGTGCTCGGTCGCTCCACCAAGCGTCGAGGCGAAGTTCACTTCGATGCAGTCCTTGCGCGGTGGTGCGCCGCTCGTAACGGCATACGCGCCGAGGCCAACCACGACCAGCGCCACGCACACGAGCAACGTCGCGACGATCGTCTTCTCGCGCCGGCCCCAGCGCAGCGGCTCGGACAGTCGCCGGGACTGCTCGAACATGATCATGATGTCAGGAAGGCTACTGTGCGGGCTCCTCCGCGGGCTCGAACGCGAGCGCGGCGGAGTTGATGCAGTAGCGCTGGCCGTCCGGACCGGGCCCGTCGTCGAAGACATGCCCCAGGTGCCCGCCGCAGGTACGGCAGACGACCTCCGTGCGGCGCATGAACAGGCTGTTGTCGGGGCGCAGCTCGACCGCGTCCGCGACCGCCGGCTCGGTGAAGCTCGGCCATCCGGTGCCGGAGTCGAACTTCGTGTCGGCGCCGAACAGCATCGCCCCGCAGGCCGCGCAGCGATAGTCGCCGGACTCCTTGTTGTAGACGTACTCGCCCGTGAACGGCGGCTCGGTGCCCGCCTTGCGCAGCACCTCGTACTGCGCCGGCGTCAGCTCCTCGCGCCACTGCTCGTCTGACTTCACGACCTTGGGCTCATCGGCTGACACGTCTCTCGTTTTAGCAGCAGTCGGCTCGCGCGCGAAGGCTCGCTCCCGGCCCCGCCAGGGCGCCTGTTATTCTGATCTTTACGTTCACGTCAGATTTCATCCGGCGACAGCCGAGAAGAGAGGCATCTTGAGCACACGGCAGGCCCCAGGCGAGACAACCGGCAGGAGCTTCGGCGTGGCCGCGGGACACGCCGACTACAAGTGGTGGGCCCTCTCCTGCACCAGCCTTGGGATGCTGCTCGCGGCCACCAACTCGGGGACGCTGATCATCGCTCTGCCCGATCTCGAGCGCTCGCTGCACGCCAGCCTGCTGGCGCTCGTGTGGGTGATCCTCGCCTACCTGATCGCCGCGACCGTGCTGGTGCTGATGGCGGGCCGCCTGAGCGACCTGTTCGGGCGCAAGCGGGCGTACGTCGGCGGGTTCGTCGTGTTCGCGCTCGCCTCGCTCGGCGCCGGCTTCTCGCCGGACGCGACCGTGCTGATCCTGTGGCGCATCCTGCAGGGCATCGGCTCGGCCTTCCTGTTCGCCAACGCCGCCGCGCTCGTCACCGACGCGTTCCCCAAGGAGCAGCTAGGGCTGGCGATGGGCGCCAACACGATGATCGCCGCGATCGGCCTGGTGCTCGGCCCGGTGCTCGGCGGGGCGCTGGTGGCGATCTCCTGGCACTGGGTGTTCTGGTTCAACGTCCCGTTCGCGCTCGCCGGCGCCGTGTGGGGCGCGCTGATCCTGCGCGAGCTGGCCAAGCCGGACTCCGTGCGCGGCTACGACGTGTTCGGCACGAGCACCTTCGTCGTCGGCCTCACCGGCCTCGTGCTCGCCGTCTCCCGCGGAGGGCTGAGCGGCTGGAACGACCCGATCGTGATCGGCGGGCTGATCGCCGCGGCGGTGCTGCTGCCGCTGTGGGTGGCGATCGAGCGCCGCTCGAAAGCGCCGATGCTCGACCTGGAGATCTTCCGCAGCCGCCTGTTCGCGGCCGCCAGCGCCGCGGCCTTCATCAACGGCCTGGCGCGCTTCGCGCTGATGTTCCTGTTCGTCTTCTACTTCCAGGGCGCGCAGGGCGACACGCCGATCGACGCGGGCATCAAGCTGATCCCGCTGGCGCTCGGCATGCTGATCGCCTCGCCGCTGGCCGGCATCTACGCGGACCGTCACGGCTCGCGCGCGCTCGCCGCGCTGGGCATGCTCCTGAGCGCCGCGGGTCTCGCGGCGATGACCACCCTTCAGGTCCACACCCCCTACTGGCAGAGCGCCCTGTGGCTGTTCATGGTGGGCGCCGGCTCGGGTATGTTCAACAGCCCCAACACCGCCGCCATGATGGGCGTGGTGCCGGCTCACCGTCGCGGCATCGCCGCCGGCGCGAGGACGCTGCTGCAGAACACCGGTGCCGTGCTGTCGATCGCGTTCGTGCTGGCGATCATCACCTCGGCGGTGCCGAAAGCGACGCTGTTCGCGGTCTTCTCGGGTCTCGCCAAGGGGCTGTCCGCGCAGAAGCTCGCGCCGTTCATCGCCAACATGCACACCGCTCTGTGGGTGCTCGCCGCGGTCTCGCTCGTGGGAGCGCTCGTATGCATGCTGCGCCCGGCGCACGTGCAGGCGGCCCCGATCGCCGAGCCCGAGAAGGTCCCGGCGCCGGCGGCGGCCAACCAGCCGCGCACCGACGGGGTGGCGGTATGACGGACGAGCGTACAGAGATGAGTCTGAGGATCGGCGACGTCGCGCGCCTGGTCGGGACCACGCCGCGCACCATCCGCTATTACGAGGAGATCGGCCTGCTCCCCGAGGCGCCCGCGCGGCCCTCCGGTCGCCACCGCCTGTACACGCACGCCGAGGTCGAGCGGCTGCGCGAGGTGATGCGCCTGAAGCACCTGCTCGGCGTCTCGCTGGAGGAGCTCAAGACGCTGCTCACGGCCGAGGA
Organism: Solirubrobacteraceae bacterium; assembly: GCA_035484215.1. Taxonomy (GTDB): domain Bacteria; phylum Actinomycetota; class Thermoleophilia; order Solirubrobacterales; family Solirubrobacteraceae; genus Palsa-744. The sequence goes on from DATHPE010000018.1 coordinate 121,487, forward strand.
GGCGCGCGCGGAGGTGCGCGCGCAGCTGCGGCGCGAGGACGTCGAACCCACGCGCAGGCGCGAGCTGCTGGACGAATCGCTGGGTCACATCGAGCGTCAGCTCGAGCTCGTGCGCCACCGCGCGTCCGAGCTGACCAAGCTCGAGCACGAGCTGTGCGAGACGCGCAAGCGCGTCAGACGCAAGATCCGTGAGCTGGAGGCGCAAGCCGTCGTCGCATAGGACCGGTCGCGCCGGCGAGGGTCTGGAATAGACGCCCGCCGTTCATATAGTGCATCGCGGTAAGCGCCGGCGGAAGCGAGGAGGCGGTCTTGGAGCGCAAATGGTGGACGTTGATCGCGGTCTCGGTGGCGATCTTCATGCTGCTGCTCGACATCACCGTCGTGAACGTCGCGCTGCCCGACATCCAGCGCTCGCTGCACTCCTCCTTCTCCGACCTGCAGTGGGTCGTCAACGCCTACGCGCTGACGCTCGCCGCGTTCCTGTTGACCTCCGGCGCGGTGGCCGACCTGATCGGGCGCAAGCGCGTGTTCGTCCTGGGCCTGCTGGTGTTCACCACCGCCTCCGCGGTCTGCGGCCTGTCCAGCTCGCCGCTGATGCTGAACCTCGCGCGCGCGGTGCAGGGCACCGGCGGAGCGATGATGTTCGCGACCTCGCTGGCGCTGATCGCCCAGTCATTCCACGGCAAGGAGCGCGGCACCGCGTTCGGCGTGTTCGGCGCGGTGACCGGCGCGGCGGTGGCGGTCGGGCCGGTGCTCGGCGGGATCATCACCTCGGGCATCGGCTGGAAGTGGATCTTCTTCGTGAACGTTCCGATCGGCGCGATCGCCGTGTTCGTCACGCTCACGCAGGTCAGCGACTCGCGCGACCCGAACGCCACCGGCGTGGACTGGGCGGGCCTGCTGACCTTCTCCGGGTCGCTGTTCCTGCTCGTGTACGCGCTCGTCGAGGGCAACGAAAAGGGTTGGGGCTCGACGGAGATCGTCTCGCTGCTGTCAATCGCGGCGGCGCTGCTGGCGGTGTTCGTGCTCGTCGAGCGCCTGCAGAGGCGGCCGATGCTCGACCTGTCTCTGTTTCGCTGTCCGGCGTTCGCGGGGGCGAGCATCGTCGCGTTCACGCTGTCCAGCTCGTTCTTCGCGATGTTCCTGTACCTGACGCTCTACATCCAGGACGTGCTCGGCTACAGCCCCATACAGGCCGGGCTGCGCTTCCTTCCAACCACGCTGCTGTCGTTCGCCGTCGCGCCGATCGCTGGCCGGCTGACCGTGCGCATGCCGGTGCGGCTGCTGCTCGGCTCGGGGCTCGTGCTGATCGGCGCCGGCTTGGTGTTCATGACCGGCGTCAACGCCGGCTCGCACTGGACGGTGCTGATCCCCGGCTTCGTGCTCGCCGGAGCGGGCGTCGGCCTGGTCAACCCGCCGCTCGCGTCGACCGCGATCGGGGTTGTCCCGCGCGAGCGCAGCGGAATGGCCTCCGGCATCAACTCCACCTTCCGTCAGGTTGGCATCGCCACGGGGATCGCCGGGCTGGGAGCCGTCTTCCAGCACAGCGTCACGCGCGGCACCACCACCGTGCTGCGCGCCAGCGGCCACCTGGGCGAGATCGTCAGCGCCGCCCACGGCCAGCTGGGAACGCTGCTGGAGTCCGGCGAAGTCACCCAGATCGCCCACTCCCTCTCCCCCGCCGCGCGCGCGGCGCTCGATCACTCCTACCGTGTCGGCTTCACCGGAGCGTTCACGACGATCGCCGCGATCGCCGCCGCGATCGCCCTCACAGGCGCCGCGCTGGCCTTCGCGCTCGTGCGCGGGCGCGACTTCGTAAGCTCAGAGCAGGCGCCCGGCCCCGTGGAGACGGAGCCCGCGGGCGCGGTCGCCGGTTGAGCGACGCTGCTTCCTCAGTCCTCTCCCGGGAGCGGCGCGACGCGCGACCGATAGCCCGGGCAGGAGAGGACGGGAAGACGCGGATAGCGTGGATAGGTCGGGTCCTCGCGCGAACGCGTGCACAGCGAGAAGACCGAGCCGCGCGTGTTGGGCACCAGCTGCTGGTGTACGCACGTCCCGCACAGCCCCGCGCGCGGAGACGGTCCTTGCGTGGGGCGCGTCGGCGTGGACATGATCGGAGCTTAGGAGCAGTGGCCCACGGGAGAGGCCTGGACAGCCCTCGCTGGTGCCTGCGATACTCGTTGCTCATACAACTATGAAGATCTTTTACCGACTACTGGGATTCCTGAGCCCCTACAAGCGCGGGCTGGGCATCTCCTGGGCGCTGGCGAGCCTGGCGATGGTGATGACCGTCGCCCTGCCCGAGCTGACAGGCCACGCGGTCGAAGCCATCAGGAAGGGTGCCGTGCACGCCGACGGCTACGCGACCGGCGCGCGCACGCACGCATCGTCTCGCCACACGCTGCTGGTGCTCGCGCTGGTGATCCTCGGCGTGGTGCTCGCGCGCTGGGGCTTCATGTACTGGCGTCGGATCATCGCCGGGCGCGTCTCGCTGGCGGTCGAATACGACCTGCGCGAGCGGATGTACGGGCAGCTGCAGCGCCTGGAGCTGGGCTTCTTCGACCACCAGCAGACCGGGCAGCTGATGTCGCGTGCGACCGTCGATCTCGCCGCCGTGCGCTTCTTCCTCGGCTACGGGCTGGTGTTCATCCTGCAGTCGATCCTCACGATCGCGCTCGCCGGCGTGGTGATGCTCGCGATCAACCCCTGGCTCGGCCTGATCGCGCTCGTGCCGGTGCCGTTCGTGGTGCTCATCTCCTACCGCTACGGCCACCGCGCGCGTCCGGCGATCCAGGAGACCCAGCAGCGCATCGCCGAGCTGACCGCCGACGCCGAGGAGAACATCTCCGGCGTGCGCGTCGTCAAGGCGTTCGCCCGCGAGGACAGGCAGCTGACACGCTTCCGCGACACCGTCGGGCGCGTGTTCAACCAGGCGATGGTCGCCACGCGCCTGGAAGCGACGTACAACCCGGTTATCGGGTTCCTGCCCCAGCTCGGCCTCGCGGCGGTGCTGCTGCTGGGCGGCGAGTCGGTCGTCCACGCGCACCTCACGCTCGGCCAGTTCACCGAGTTCTATCTGTACGTGAACATGCTGATCACGCCGATGCGCTCGCTCGGGGTGACGCTCAACCTCGCGCAGCGGGCGACCGCGTCGGGCGCTCGCATCTTCCAGCTGCTCGACCGCGAGCCGCACCTGTCGGACGCCCCGAACGCGCCCGAGCTACCCGCCGGCAGCGGGCACGTGCAGTTGCGCGACGTGACGCTGCGTTACGAGGACCCGCACGACGAGCTCGGCGCGAGCGCCCTCATGCAGAGCGCCGGCGCGGCGCCGCAGAGCGGGCGCGCGGTGCTCAGGGACATCGACCTCGACGTCCCCGCCGGGCGCACGGTCGCGCTCGTCGGAGCGACTGGCTCGGGCAAGACCAGCCTGGTGGCGTTGATCTCACGGCTGTATGACCCGGTCCGCGGCGCCGTCCTGCTCGACGGCGCGAACGTGCGCGACGTCACCGTGCGCTCGGTGCGCGCCACCGTGGCGGTCGTCAGCGACGACCCCTTCCTGTTCTCCGCGAGCGTCGCCGAGAACATCGCCTACGCGCGACCCGGCGCTGGGATGGAGGAGGTCGAACAGGCCGCGCGCCGCTCCCAGGCGCACGAGTTCATCACCGACCTGCCCCAGGGCTATGACACGCAGGTGGGCGAGCGCGGACTGACACTGTCCGGCGGTCAGCGCCAGCGCCTGGCGATCGCGCGCGCGCTCGTCGCGAACCCGCGGGTGCTGATCCTCGACGACGCGACCTCCTCGGTCGACGCGTCCACCGAGCAGAGCATCAAGCTGGCGCTCGCGGAGGCGATGGACGGGCGCACGACGTTCGTGATCGCCCATCGCCTCTCGACGATCGCGCTGGCCGATCAGATCGTCGTGCTCGATCACGGCCGCATCGTCGCCCAGGGCGACCACCAGCAGCTGCTGGAGAGCTCCGAGCTCTACCGCGAAATCGTCGCCGGCAGCTCATCGGCCACAGCGACGGACGCGATCGCGCCGGATGGCGTGCTCGCGACCGGCGCGGGCGTCCAGCCGAACGCCGGGGGTCGGCTGTGAGCCCTCCCGGGCCGATGGGTGGGATGGGCGGCGGCATGGGCGGCGGCCGCGGCGGCGCGCGCGCCGGCCTCGGGCCGGGCAGCGCGCGCGGCGGCCAGCGCTGGGACGGCGAGCGCCCGACCCGCGGCAGCCGCGGGCGCAACCTGCGCGGCCTGCTGGCGCTGCTGCGTCCCTACCGCCTGCGCACGGCCGGCATGCTCTTGGCGCTGGTGCTCGGCACCGCCGCCTCGCTGGCGCCGCCGCTGCTGGCCAAGCTGGCGATCGACTCGGGCATCGAGAAGCACGACATCCACACGCTCGCGCTGGTGGTCGTCGCGTTCCTGTTCTCGGCGCTGCTCGTATGGGTGGCGACCTACGCGCAGACGTATCTGGTCGGCTGGGTCGGCCAGCGCGCGCTCGCCGACCTGCGCATCCGCATCTTCACCCACCTCCAGCGCCAGCCGATCGGCTTCTACGAGAGCCGCCCCGCGGGCGTGCTGATCTCGCGCATGACAAATGACGTGGAGGCGCTGGAAAGCCTCGTGACCGACTCCGTGGTGACACTCTTCCAGTCGGGCCTGACGCTGGTCGGGGCGATCGGCGTGCTGCTGTACCTCGACGTCAAGCTCGCGCTGCTGACGTTCTGCATCGTGCCGTTCGTGGCCGGCGGCAGCATCTGGTTCCGGCTCGTATCCGCGGGCGCGTTCAGGCGCACGCGTGAGACGATCGGCGCGATCACCGGCTACCTGCAGGAGACGCTGTCGGGCATCCGCGTGGTGCGCAGCTTCGGCCAGGAGCCCGTGCACGAGGCCCGCTTCGCGGAGCTCAACGAGGACAACCGGGAGGCCAACATGGTCACCGTGCGCCTCAACGCCGCGTACTTCCCGGCGGTGGAAATGCTGTCGGGGATCGCGCTCGCGCTGATCGTGCTGTACGGCGGCTACCAGGCGATTGACGGCCACATCACGGTGGGCACCGTGGTGGCGTTCGTCGCCACCCTGTCGTTCCTGTTCGAACCGATCCAGCAGCTCTCCCAGCTGTACACCACCTACCAGTCGGGCATGGCCGCGCTGGAGAAGATCTTCCTGCTGCTCGACACCAAGCCGACGCTCGAGGATGCTCCCAACGCGCCCGCGCTGGGGCCGATCCGCGGCGAGGTCCGCTTCGACGACGTGTCCTTCGCCTACCGCCCCCGCTCGCGCAGGCGCGACGACGCCGCCGTTCGGTCGGGACTCAGCGGCAACGGCGCCGGCCCGCCCGAGGACGCCGAGCCGGAGGAGGTGCTCGCGCTCGAGCACGTCGACCTGCACGTGCCCGCCGGTCAGACGATCGCGCTCGTGGGCGCCACCGGCGCCGGCAAGTCGACGATGGCCAAGCTCGCCGCCCGCTTCTACGATCCCACCCGCGGGCGGGTGCTCGTGGACGAGCACGACCTGCGCGATGTCTCGAGCCACTCGCTGCGTTCGCAGATGGGGATCGTGCCGCAGGAGGCGTTCCTGTTCTCGGGCACCGTGCGCGAGAACATCGCCTTCGGGCGCCCCGACGCCGACGACGCGCAGGTTCGCGCCGCCGCCGCGGCGGTCGGCGCCGAGGAGTTCATCTCCGAGCTGCCCAACGGCTACGACACCGAAGTAGGCGAGCGCGGCGCCCAGCTCTCCGCCGGCCAGCGTCAGCTGATCGCGTTCGCTCGCGCGCTGATCGCCGACCCGCGCATCCTGATCCTCTACGAGGCCACCTCCAATGTCGACCTGCACACCGAGGGACGCATCGAAGCCGCGCTGCGCCGCCTGCTCGCCGGACGCACGTCGATCGTGATCGCGCACCGTCTGTCGACGATCCGCCAGGCCGGTCGCATCGTCGTACTCGAGCACGGCCGCATCGCCGAGCAGGGCACCCACGATGAGCTGATCGCCGCCGAGGGCCGCTACTTCCAGCTGTATCAGGACTGGACCTCGCAGGCCGCGGCGTAGTCGCTCGCTGGCTGTGGCTCCTCCGCAAAGCGGTGTATAGCCATGGCTATACATGCAGCTCGCGCGTCCGCTCGCCAACGCGCCACTCCGGGACAGGGACTCGAACCCCAATCTCCCGGACCAGAACCGGGCGTCACTGCCAATTGGACTATCCCGGACAGTGTCTTGGCCTAGAGAATAGCCAACCTGCGAGCGGATCCGACCGAGCGCAGGCGTGCTTGCGGGCAGCCTCGCGCCGCACAGCGGCGTCCTAGAACGTGGCGGGCAGCCCGTTGGGGGCGAAGTAGGCGGTGATGGCTTCCTCGAGGCCGGGGTCGAGGACGAGCAGAACCTCGTCGCCGGCTTCGATGACGGTGTCGGGCTTGGGCACGAAGCCGGACCCGTCGCGCAGGACGGAGATGATGAGGCTGCCCTCGGGCAGGGCGATGTCGGCGATCTTCTCGCCGACGGTGGGCGCGTCGTCGGAGACCTCCAGCTCGATGATCTCCAGGCGCTCCTCTTCGAGCGCGAGCAGGTGCACGAGGCCGTAGCGGGGCACCTCGTGCTCGATCAGGCGCAGGATCAGGTCGGTGGCGGATACGGCGGGCTGGATGCCGAGCAGGCGGAAGTGGTCGTGGTTGCGCAGGTTGTTGACGCGCGCGATGATGCGGTCGCACAGGTACTTCTCGCGCGCGACCTGGCAGACGAGGATGTTGTCCTCGTCGTCGCCGGTGACCGCTATGACGAGGTCCGCGCGCTGGATGCCGGCGCGCTCGAGCACCCACAGCTCGGTGGCGTCGCCGTACTGCAGCGCGTGCTCGAACTCCTCCTCGTTGGCCAGGTAGCACTGGCGCGAGGACTCGATCAACGTAACTTCGTGGCCCTTGCCGATCAGCTCGCGCGTGAGGTTGCGCCCGACCTTGCCGGCGCCTGCGATGATCGCGTACACGGCTACGCCGCCTCCCCCTGCGAGGACGACGCGGGCTCAAGCGCGCGCTCGAACATCTCGATCGCGTGCTTGGTCGGGGAGATCGTCTCCAGGCCCTGTTCGCCATACCAGTCGGCGCGCGCGGGGTCCATGACGCGCACGATCGACTTCTTCACGCCGAAGCGCTTCTGCGCGATCTGGGCGATCACGAGGTTTGTGTTGTCGCCGGCGGTGGAGGCGATGAACACGTCCGCGCGCTCTATCCCCGCCTGGATCAGCGCGTCGGTCTCCAGGGCGGTGCCGACCGTGAACTGGCCGCCGGAGTCCTCCCAGCTGCGACTCTGCCCGGCGTCGAGGCGCTCGTGCGAGAGCGGGTCCTCGTCGAGGACGGACACTTCGTGTTGAGCGGCGAGAGCGGACTTCGCGACGGCCGAGCCAACGCGGCCGGCGCCGACGATCAGAACGAACATGCAGCGGAGCGAATTGCCATTGGTTCGCAGGTTAGACCATCGGGGCGCTGGCCCGGTGCGCCCGGCGGGCGAGCTCGATGGGCGAGTCGCGGGCGGCGGGCGCGGTCACGATCACGCGGCACTCGGCCTTGCCGACGACGTACTTGGTGATGTCCCCCACGTACGCCTCCAGCGGGCCCCCCCGCCCCCCCAGGCGCGCGCCGCCGCGGATCAGCGACGGCTCCTCGGCGCCGAGCACGATCGCCTCCACGCCGCGCCGGCGCGCCTCCTCGACGATCGCGTAGCCGGCGCGGCGGGTGCGCACGGTGGCGGTGGCCACCTGCACGCCGGTGTACTCCTCCCCCACGGCCTTCGCGCGCGCGAGCACCTGGCGGGCGTGCTTGATCTGCGTTTCCGGCAGGCTCGCGTCCAGAGGCAGCGACATGGGTATGACGAACACCCACAGCGCCTCGATCGTGGAGGCGTCGATCGCCGCCTCGTCGGTCGGCTCGCCGGAGACGAGCAGGGCGGCCGTCTGCACGATGTCGTCGTCGAGGTCGGTGCCGAACAGCGGCACCAGCACGGAGCCGTAGTCGCGCTCGCGCGGCTGCTCGGCGCGCAGCACCTGCGGCGCGACGGTCACGCGGCGCAGCAGCGATGTCTCGTCGGCGCGGCGGTAGATGACGTACAGCGCGATCCCCACCGCCATCCAGCCGAGACCCACGTAGCGGGCCTGTTCGTGCACGACCATCAACGCCACCCAGCCGCCGGCGGAGGCGAGCGCGCCGAACACGGCCGGCAGCGGCAGCTCGCCGCCGCGGACCGTGACGGACAGCGGGATCCGGTAGGGGCGGTCGCGATCGGCCTCGGTGTAGCGCAGGCGGCAGATCGACAGATGGGCGATCGTGAACGCGAGCGTCGCGCCGAACGCGTAGATGCCGATCAGGAAGTCGAGGTCCTCGGTCGCCGCCAGCGCCGCTGAGATGAGACCGGCGAGGATGATCAGCACGTACGGCGTGGAGCGCTGCGGGTGCAGACGCCCCAGGCCGCTGGGGATCTGGCGGTTGGTCGACAGCGAGTACGCCAGGCGCGAGAGGCCGAGCATCGCGGAGTTGGCGGCCGCCACGAGCGTCACCGCCGCGAGCGCGGCGACCACGTACGTCAGCGTCTTTCCCAGCCAGTGCGGGTGCACCTGCGCGACGATGCCGATCATCGGCGCGTTCACGTAGCGGGTGGCCAGCTCGGTGTGCCCATCGTGCACCGGCAGCGCGGTGACGGCAACCAGCGCGATGCCCACGTACAGGAACGCCACGGTCGCGGTGGTGCTGGCGACCAGGCGCTTGAGGCCGGCGCGGCTGATCCTCACCTCTCCGGCCAGCCCCGACGCGGACTCCAGGCTCGTGAACGAGATCACCGCGACGGTCATCGCGAACAGCAGGTCCGACCACTTGGGCGCGCTGCCAAGGTGGATCGGGTGCAGCAGCGTGTGCGGGTTGAAGAACAGCGCCAGCCCGAGCACGACGATGAACGCCTGCAGCGCGAGGTCGCCCGCCAAGAGGATGCCCACCCGCCGCGCGCGGCGTCCGCTGAAGCCGCGCAGGTTGCCGAGCACGACGATCGCGACGAACGCCAGCGCCAGGCCGAGCGCCTCGCCGCGGTTGCCCAGCGGGCTCCAGAACGTCTTCAGGTACTGCGTCGCCGAGTACGCGGTGACCGCGATCAGGATCACGTAGTCGAGCAGGATCGCCCAGCCGGCGACGAAGCTGACGAGCTCGTTGAACGCGTAGCGCGCGAACACCGTCGAGCCGCCCCTGTCCTGGTGCAGCGACGCGCCCTCCACGTACGTCATCGCCGTCAGCGTGTACAGCACCGCCGCGATCAGGAACACCAGCGGCGTCAGGCCGAGCGCGTGCCCGGCGATCACGCCGAGCGAGAAGTACACCGCGCTGGCCAGCGAGGAGTACACGATCGTGAACAGGATCGGCGAGCCGATGCTGCGGCGCACGATCACGCGCGAGCGCGCCGCCAGCTCCGACGGAGCGTGCTCGCCCTCCTGCGCGCTCACGCGCCGCGGCCTTTCCTGACCTCGATGTACGCCCGTCCCGCCCCCGCCGCGATGAACAGCACGCCCAGCAGCAGCCGCGGCGAGATCACGCCCCCGTGCCCGCTGAGCGCCTGCACGATCAGCGCCAGGCCGATCGCCACCATCGCCAGCGACAGCACGTACGTGCCCATGCGATGCGCCTGTCGCCCGTTCATCTCATCCTGAGGTTATTCCGGTGCCGGTCATGCCGTTCGGGGCCGCACATGTGCGGCCCCGTGACACGCCGCATGCGGCGTGTCAGACGGACGGCGCATGCGCCGTCCGGACAGGGCCGCATGCGGCCCTGTCTACCCCTCGATGCATCAGGTGATCAGCGGGATGATCAGGATCGCGACGATGTTGGCGACCTTGATCATCGGGTTGATGGCCGGGCCGGCGGTGTCCTTGAAGGGATCGCCGACAGTGTCGCCGGTGACCGACGCGGCGTGCGCGTCGGAGCCCTTGCCGCCGAACGAGCCGTCCTCGATGAGCTTCTTGGCGTTGTCCCACGCGCCACCGCCGGCGGTCATCATCACGGCGAAGAAGAAGCCGACGACGATCACCCCGATCAACAGCCCGCCCAGCGCCTGCTGGTCGATCAGCCCGACGATCAGCGTCAGCCCGATCGGCAGCAGCGAGGGCAGGATCATCTCGCGCTGGGCGGTCTTGGTGACGATGTCCACGCAGCGCGCGTAGTCGGGCTCTTCGGAGTAGTCCATGATCCCGGGGTGCTCGCGGAACTGGCGGCGCACCTCCTCGACGACCGCGCCGCCGGCGCGACCGACGGCCTCGATCGACAGCGACGCGAACAGGCACACCATCATCCCGCCCAGCAGCAGGCCGATCAGCACCGGCGGTTCGTTGATGCCGAACGAGATCGCGTGGCCGAGCTTGTTTTCGAGTTCTTTCTGGAAGCCAGCGAACAACCCCACAGCCGCGAGCACCGCCGAGCCGATCGCGTAACCCTTGGTGACGGCCTTGGTCGTGTTGCCGACCGCGTCGAGGCGGTCGGTGACCTGGCGCACCTCCTCTGGCAGGTCCGCCATCTCGGCGATGCCGCCGGCGTTGTCGGTGATCGGGCCGAACGCGTCGAGCGCGACGATCAGGCCGGTCAGCGACAGCAGGCCCATGGCCGCGACGAGGATCCCGTAGATGCCGGTCACGCCGCCGCCGGCGAGCTTCCACGCGCCGAGGATGCCGAGCACGATCACGAGCGCCGGCAGCGCCGTCGCCTGCAGCCCGGAGGAGAAGCCCTGGATGATGTTCGTCGCGTGGCCGGTGATCGACGCTTTCGCGGTCTTCTTCACCGGTGAGAACCGCGTCGAGGTGTAGTATTCGGTTAGTCCGAATAGCAGCGCGGTCACGACGATGCCGATCAGCGAGCACAGGTACAGGTGCACCCAGCTGGGCGTGTTCACGGTGGCGCCGACGACCTTGAACGTGAGGTTACGCATCAGCCAGTAGGTGACCGGCGCGAACGCGGCCGCGGCGATCAGGCCGGAGACGACCAGACCCTGCAGCAAGGCGCGCTCCACGTTGCCGGTGTTGGTGCGCACCGCGAACGTGCCGATGATCGACGCGATTATCGCCACGCCGCCGAGCACGAGCGGGTACAGCGCCACCTGCGTGGACTCGTGGAACGTGAGCACGCCGAGCAGGATCACCGCGATCGCGGTCACCGCGTAGGTCTCGAACAGATCGGCCGCCATGCCGGCGCAGTCGCCGACGTTGTCGCCGACGTTGTCGGCGATCGTCGCCGGGTTGCGCGGATCGTCCTCGGGGATGCCCGCCTCGACCTTGCCCACGAGGTCCGCGCCGACGTCGGCGGCCTTCGTGAAGATGCCGCCGCCGAGCCTCGCGAACACGGAGATCAGCGAGCCGCCGAAGCCGAGTCCGATGAGCGCGTCCACGGCCGTCTTGGGGCTGTCGTTGAAGATCGACGTCAGCGCGCCGTAATAGCCGGAGACGCCGAGCAGCGCCAGCCCGACGACCAGCAGGCCCGTGATCGCGCCGCCGCGGAACGCCACCTTCAGCGCCGGCGAGACGCCGCCGCGCGCGGCCTCCGCGACGCGAGCGTTGGAGCGCACCGACACGTTCATGCCGATGTAGCCGGTCGAGCCCGACAGCAGGCCGCCGATGGCGAAGCCGCCCGCGACAGCGATGTTCTGGATGAAGATCAACGCGACGAACAGCACCACGCCGACGCCGGCGATCGTCGTGTACTGGCGGTTCAGGTACGCGCGCGCGCCCTGTTGCACGGCCAGGGAGATGCTCTGCATCTTCTCGTTGCCGGGCGAGAGCGCCAGCAGGGATCGAGTGGTCACCAGGCCGTAGACCACGGCACAGGCGGCACATACAAGGGCGACGACGACCCCATGGTTCGTCAGAAAGCTGCTCAACAGAAATCCTCCGCGGTCTGAGTTGCGTGCCGCGCGAGGATGTGTCGCGCGCACATTTGACGGCCGGATCGCTCAGCGCGAGCGTTATCCGGTGCAAACGCGCGGGCAGTCTATCGCGCCGCGCGGTCGGTTGCCCCCCGACGTCAACCCGGTGGCCTAGATGAGCGCCCGCGGGCGCTCATCTGCCGGGCACCCACAGCCGACCGCTCGCCTCGGCCGGACCGGGCCCGCCCGGCCGCTCGTCCTGCTCCGGCGCCTGCCGCGCGCCGTCCGGCTTGGACCCGCCGTCCTGCGACTTGGGCCCGCCGCTGGCCGGCTGGGACTCGCCGCCCGGAGGCTGGGGCTGCCCACCGGACGCGCCGGCGCTCTGGGCGGGCGCGCCCGCGCCCGGCTGGATCTCGCGCGCGTAGGCCATCTGCAGGCGCGAGAGCGCGTCGCGCAGGGGCCCAAGCTCGCGCGGGATGCGGCGCTCGAGGATGTCCAGCAGGGCCCTCGCGCCGTCGATCGCGTCGCGTGCCTGCTCGAGATCGCGCTCTGGGCGGGCGGGATCGCGATCGCCGCCGTGCGCCTGCTCGGGCGCGCCCGGCGCCAGCCGGTGCGCGCCGATGTTCAGCAGCGACACCGCCGCCTGGGCCAGCATGTCGGTCGCGGTGATGCGACTCAGCTCCGCCTCGTACGCCGCCCGCAGCTCCTCTTCCCCCTGCGGGGACGACGCGCTCGGCTCGCCGGCGCTCGCGCCCGGCCCTGCCGCCTGCCGCTCGGCCCCGCGATCGCTCGTCGGCTGGCCGGCCGTGTCGTGTGCGCTCAAACCGTCACCTCCTCCGGGTAGCTCTCCCTGGTCTCGCTCACGCTAGCCGTGAACACCTCCTCGCGCGCCGCGCCCGCGTCGATCAGCCGACGCTGGCGCTGCGCGCCGTTGCGCTCCGGGAACGCGGGCTCGATCGCCAGCTCCGCGCGCACGGGCGCCGTCCACGCGAGCAGCCGCTCGATCGCCTCACGCGCCGGGTACTCGCGCGCGGCGTCGACGTCGATCAGCCGCCCATCCAGGCCGAAGCGGATCGCGCGCCACATGTTCTCCTCGATCAACCGCCGCGCGGGGTCCTCGAAGGGCACGCCCTCGTCGGCGTCGCGCACCGCCTGGGCGATGCACGCGACCATCAGGCTCGCGAGCGCGTCGGACTCCCGCGCGGTCGCCTGCGCGTCGCAGATGCGCACCTCCACCGTGCCGAAGCCGAAGTGCGGCCTGACCGACCACCACACCTGCGTGTACTCCACGATCGAGTTGGTCCGGCGCAGGAAGTCGATGTACTCGCGGTACGCGGGCCAGCCGCCGAACGCGTCGGGCACGCCACAGCGGGGGAAGCTCTTGGTGAAGCTCTGCGTGCGCGCCGAGTGCAGCCCGCTGTCGCGCCCGTCGAGGAAGGGGGAGTTGGCGGAGATCGCCAGCAGCAGCGGCAGCACCGGGCGCAGGCGATCGCACGCGCGCACCGCGCGGTCGATGTCCCGCACCCCCACGTGCACGTGCAGGCTGAACGTGTTGTTGCGCCAGGCGACGTATTTCAGGCCCTCCTCGACGCGGCGGTAGTGCTCGGTGTCGATGATCGGCTGCTCGCGGTAGTCGGCCCACGGATGCGTGCCCGTCGCGCCCAGCGCGAGGCCCTCGCTCGCGGCCAGCGCGAACAGCCGCCGGCGGCGCTCGCGCTGGCGCGCCAGCGCGTCGTGCACGTCCGCGCCCACGCCCGAGATGATCTCGATCTCCGAGGAGATCAGCTCCCCGGCGATGCTCTGCGCCATCAGCTGGTCGCCGCCGGCCAGCGCGCGCAGGCGCTCGAAGCGGGGAACCAGGTCGAGCGTCGCCGGGTCGAGGATCGAGAACTCCTCCTCCACGCCGACCGTCAGGTCGGCGGCGGCCGCGAACGTCGCTTCGGCTCGGTCTAGATCCAGGCTGTTCATCGCTTGGCGTCTGCGTGGGGTGGCGGTCGGAGCGCTCGGACGTCCAGTGTGACGCACAATCGCCGGTGGGCGGGCGGGCTCCACGTCATGGCGCCGGATCTCAGGTCAGGTAGAAGTACAGCGCGTACAGCAGATCGACCGCCGGGCTGGAGGTGTGGACGGTCACCTCCGGCGGCACGTCCAGCAGCGACTCGGAGTAGTTGAAGAGGATCTTCACGCCGGCGTCCACCAGCTCGTCGGCGAGCGCCTGCGCGGCGCTCGGGGGGACCGCCAGCACGCCCACGACGATGTCCTCCTCCTCCACCACCTGGCGCAGCTCGTCGATGTGACGCACCGTCTGAGCGCCCACCTGGCTGCCGACCTTGGCCTCGTCGCTGTCGAAGATCGCGACCACGCGAAACCCGTGGTCGGCGAAGATGTCCGAGGAGGCGATCGCCTTGCCGAGATGCCCGGCGCCGATCAGCGCGATGTTGTGCTGGCCGGCCGTGCGCAGGATCTTGCGGATCTGCGAGACGAGCGCCTCGACGTTGTAGCCGACCCCGCGCTTGCCAAACTTGCCGAAGCCGGACAGGTCGCGCCGGATCTGCGTGGAGTTGACGTGCGTGTAGTCGGAGAGCTCCTGCGAGGAGATCGTCTCCTTGCCCATCTTCTTCGCCTGCGTGAGCACCTGCAGATAGCGCGACAGGCGCGCGGCCACGCCGAGCGACAGCCGCTCTCCCGTAGTCTCGCCGCCGTCGCGCGCGCCGGCGAGCGCGCTCGGTGTCCGCTCTCCCCCTCCGGGGACGATGCCGTAGCTCATCGCCGTGACTCTAGACGCTCGCGCACGAGCGCCTCCTCGACGACGTATTCACACAGCTCCTCGCCGTCCAGCGCGATCACGGGGATGCGCTCGAAATAGGCGCGGTGCAGCGCCTCGTCGGCGCTGATGTCGCGCTCCTCCAGCGCGAAGCCGAGCTCGCCCTGCAGGCGACGCAGCGCCGCCATCGCGTCCGCGCACAGGTGGCAGTCGGGCTTGGAGTAGACGGTCAGCACGCTCACCGCGCGCGTTCCCCGGTCGAGTACGCGTCCAGCGACAGGTAGCGCGGGTACGCGAGCGGCTCCTGGAAGCGCGCGGCGCTGGCGATCATCGCCGCGTTGTCGGTGCACAGCGAGCGCGCGGGTACGTGCAGCGTCGCGTCGAGCTCGCCCAGGCGCCGGCGCAGCGCGCCGTTGGCG
Source organism: Solirubrobacteraceae bacterium (assembly GCA_035484215.1). Classification (GTDB taxonomy): domain Bacteria; phylum Actinomycetota; class Thermoleophilia; order Solirubrobacterales; family Solirubrobacteraceae; genus Palsa-744. Next base: position 136,541 of record DATHPE010000018.1, read on the forward strand.
GCCACGCCGCCGCCCACAGCCAGCCGCCGGATGCCGGTCTGCGCGAGCGCCCGCTCGGCGCGCAGCGCCAGGCGCTCGACGATCGCCGCCTGATAGGAGGCGGCCAGATCCGCCGCCCGCTCGCGCGCCGCGTCCTCGCCCAGCTCGCGCACTGTGTAAAGCAGCGCGGTCTTCACACCCGCGAAGGAGAAGTCGAGGCTGTCCGCGAACGCCTTGCGCCGGGCGCTCGTGCCACCGCGCGCGCGCTCGCCGGGCGAGCCCGGGAAGGAGAACGCGCCGGGATCCCCGTCGGCGGCCAGGCGCTCGAGCGCGGGGCCGCCGGGGTAGCCGAGCCCGAGCATCCTCGCTCCCTTGTCGAACGCCTCGCCGGCGGCGTCGTCGAGCGTGCGCCCGAGCACGGCGAAGCCGTCGTGCTCGCTGACGAGCGCCAGCAGCGTGTGCCCGCCGCTGGCGATCAGGCACACGAACGGCGGCTCGAACGGGCTGTCGTCGTCAGCGAGGAAGTTCGCGGCGACGTGCCCCTGCAGGTGATCGACGGGCGCGAACGGCAGCTCGCGGGCGGCGGCGAGCGCCTTGGCGGTGGACAGGCCCACGAGCAGCGCGCCCACCAGCCCCGGGCCCTGCGTGGCGGCGATGAGCTCGACGTCCGCGAGCGTCGCGCCCGCGCGCTGCAGCGCCTCATCGACGATCACGTTCACCAGCTCCAGGTGGTGGCGCGAGGCGATCTCCGGGACCACGCCGCCGAAGCGCGCGTGCGCCTCCTGTGAGGAGATGACGTTCGCGCGCAGGCCGCCGTCGGCGTCGAGCACCGCCGCGCACGTGTCGTCGCAGCTGGTCTCCAGTGCCAGGATCGTCATACCGGCCCAGGGTTCGGCACATCGCCGAGCGAGCCTTCGAGCGTCGCCGGCGTACGCCACATCACGAGCGCGTCCTCGCCGTTGTCCTGGTAGTAGCGCCGGCGCGTGCCCGCCGCGCGAAAGCCCTCGCGCTCGTACAGGTGGATGGCCACGTCGTTGGAGCGGCGCACCTCCAGCGTGAAGCGTGCGCGCGGATCGTCGACGCGCTCGTACAGCTCCGCCAGCAGCGCCGAGGCGATCCCCATGCGCTGGTGGTCGCTGTCCACCGCCACGTTCATCACGTGCCACACGGTGTCGTAGCGCGAGCAGATCATGTAGCCGACGAGGCGCTGCTCGCCGCTCGCCGCGGGGACCGTCGCCGCCAGGCAGATACCCGACTGCTTCGACAGCTCCAGCACGAACATCGCCAGCGACCACGGCGTCGGGAACACGCGCCGCTCGATCGCGATCACCTGCGGCAGGTCGGGATAGCTGAGCCGCCGGACCTCCACGGTGGACAGGCGTTGGACCTGGTGCTCCCCCTTCGGGGACGATGCGGCGGCGATTCGCTCGGTCATCTCAGAGAGGCCCCTCCTGGGCCCGCACTCACCAAGGCTAGCTCCGCGTCTGGGCGGCGACGGTAGTCTGGCACGATCTCGTGGAGGCCCGCGCTCGCCGCGTGCGCCCCCAGCTCGCAGATGGCCGCGGCGCTCACCAGGTGCAGCGGGGAGGCATCGACGGGAACTTCGACCCCGGCCGCCTCGAGCTGGTCGCGAAAGCGCACCGCGCCGTCGCCCACCGCCAGCCAGCCACGCGGCGCCGCGCCCGCCGCGCGCTCGGACTCCACCACACGTTCGGCCTCCGCCACGACGCTCGCCAGCTCCTGGGGCGCCAGCGCGCGCGGGCTCGCCAGCTCGTGTGGCGGCGCCCCCTGCCGTCCGCGCTCGTAGGCGGCCGCGAACGCCTCGCCACGACGGGCGTCGATCACCGCCAGCACGGCGGCGCGCGCGTCGTCGGTATCGACCTTCGCGTCGTCGGCGGCCAGCGCGGTGGTGGCCAGCGCCAGTGGGCTCGAGACCCCCACCAGCTCGACGGCCAGCGACTGCGCGAGGCCGCGCGCGGTGGCGACGCCGACGCGCAGGCCGGTGAACGTGCCGGGCCCCACGCCGACGGCGATGCGGTCGACTTCGCTCCACGCGACGCCCGCTCGCGCGAGCGCGTCGTGGGCCATCTCCAGCAGCCGCGTGGCGTGTCCGGGGTGAGCGCCGGCGGGCGGATCGTCGCGCGCCTCGATCGTGCGCCCGTCAGCGAGGCGCACGGCGAGCGCGGTCGACGGCGTGGAGGTGTCGAAGCCGAGCACGATCACGGCGCGCCGTCCCGCTCGGGCGAGTCCGCGAGCTCGTCGGGTGTGCCCGTGAGCTCGTCTGGCACATCCGTGAGCTCGTCGACGTCGATTCGCCGGCGATCGCCGCCGCCGTGGCTGAGCGTCACGCGCATGCGCGCGCCCGCGAGCTCGACGTGCGCGTCCTGCGGCCACTCCACGAACGCGATCCGACCGGGCCCGAGGTAGTCGGCCAGCAGCGCCGGATCCTCGTGCTCGAGCCCTGTCAGACGGTAGAGGTCAAGGTGCGAGACCGTCACGGCTCCACCGGCGTAACGATGACCGATGCTGAACGTGGGGCTGGTCACGGGATCGCTGACGCCGAGCGCGCGGGCGGCGCCGCGCACGAGCGTCGTCTTGCCCGAGCCGAGCTCGCCGTGCACCAGCACCACGTCGCCGTCGCCGAGGATCGCGGCCAGCTCGGCGCCCAGCGATTCGGTCTCTGCGGGAGCGGTGGTTTCGACGCTTCGTAGGGCCACCCGGAGACTCTAGAGCGGTTCGGCGCCGCTCGCCGCCGGAACGCGGTCCAGCGCCAGTCGCGGCCTGCCGGCGCGGCCCAAAAAAAGACCGGCCCGCGGGAGAATGGTTCGCGGGCCGGTCGTTACTCCTGGAGGGATGGAGACAGGACCTGCATCGGCAGCCTTGCCTGGTGACTTTAGGACCTGGACATAAATGTTCAACAAAGCCCCAAGAACCCCTTCTGTGCAGGGAAAACGTATCCGCGGGGCGTCCAGGGGCGTCTAGAACAGACCGAGCTGATCGGTCGCCGAGCGCCCCTCCGGGACACTCGCCGGCCCCTCTGCGCTCGCCGCCGGCGCCGGCGGCTCTTCGCTCGGCAGCTCGTCGAGGTCCGGGACCTCCTCGATCGGCGGCTGCTCGGGCGCGCCGAGGGCGAGCAGCGCCGGCAGCCGCATGAAGTCCTCGCGCAGCGTCTCGAGCATCCTCGGCGTGTACAGCGCCGCGGCCGGATGGAAGATCGGGTACAGGCGCACCGCGCGCGCGCCCAGCACGATCACCTCGGGCTGCCCGTGCAGGCGCGTGATGCCGGTGGGATCGCCGCGCAGCAGCTTGGTCGAGAAGTTGCCGAGCGTGCAGATCACCGTCGGCTGGATCAGCTCGACCTGGCGCAGCAGGTACTCCTGGCAGTTCTCGATCTCGATCGGCAGCGGGTCGCGGTTGCCGGGTGGGCGGCACTTGAGCACATTCGCAATAAACACATCCGTACGCTGTTGCCCAATCTCCCCCAGCAGCTGCTCGAGCAGCTTTCCCGCGCGCCCGACGAACGGCACCCCCTGCTCGTCCTCGCTTGCACCCGGCGCCTCGCCCACGAACATCAGCTCCGCGTCGGCGTTGCCGGCGCCGAACACGACCGTTTTGCGCGTCGCCGCCAGCTCGGGGCAGCGCGTGCACGCGCGTGCACGCGCGAGCACCTCCTTCAAGGACTCGCGCCGCTCGGTCGCTGTTCGCTCGCGCTCGCCGGAGGGCACCGTGCGGATGGTAATTGCTCGCCGGGAGAGCCCGCTTGATCGGTGAGCGGACGTTCTGCGCGGGGCGCAGCCGAACTGGTGAGGCCCCCGCGGGCTGTGCCGGTCAGCGATGATCTCGCGATGGCCTCCCCCACCGAGCACGCGGTGACCGCCCCGTTTGCGGGCGTCGTCGTCGCCATCCCGCATGCGCGCGAGGAGCACGTCGGCGCGGGCAGCGCCGTCGCGGTGCTGGAGGCGATGAAGATGGAGCACGAGGTGCTGGCGGAGGTCGACGGTGTGGTGAACAACCTGGCGGTGGCCGTCGGCGACGCCGTACACGAGGGCCAGTTGCTGCTGACGCTCGAGCCCCGTGCCGCCCTCGACGCCGGCGCAACGGTCGCACAGCCGTCCCGGACAGAGGGCGAGCGCGCGGACCTGAAGGCTGTGCGCGAGCGCCACGAGATCGGGCTGGACGCCGCGCGCGCGGAGGCGGTCTCGCGGCGCCACGAGCGCGGGCGCCGGACGGCGCGCGAGAACCTCGCCGACCTGCTCGACGCGGACACGCTCGTCGAGTACGGGCCGCTGCTGTTCGCCGCGCAGGAGCGCCGGCGCTCGCGCGAGGAGCTGATCGCGCGCACGCCCGCCGACGGGCTGGTGGGCGGGATCGGCCGGGTCGACGGCCGCCAGTGCGTGGCGATGTCCTACGACTACACGGTGCTGGCGGGCACGCAGGGGATGCGCAACCACGCCAAGAAGGACCGCCTGTTCGAGCTGGCCGAGCGCCGGCGGCTGCCGGTAGTGCTGTTCGCGGAGGGCGGCGGCGGGCGCCCGGGCGACGTGGACATGCCGATCGTCGCGGGCCTGGACTGCCGCGCGTTCGCGCTGTTCGCGCAGCTGAGCGGCCTCGTGCCGCTCGTGGGCATCGCCTCCGGCTACTGCTTCGCGGGCAACGCGGCGCTGCTGGGCTGCTGCGACGTGGTGATCGCCACCGAGGACTCGAGCATCGGCATGGGCGGCCCGGCGATGATCGAGGGCGGCGGGCTGGGCGTGCACGCACCCGGCGACGTCGGCCCGATCGAAGTGCAGTACATCAACGGCGTGGTCGACCTGCGCGCGGCCGACGACGCCGAGGCCGTGGCGCTCGCCAAGCGCTACCTGTCCTACTTCCGCGATGACCGCCCGTCGGCGTCGGACGGGGATGCTGAGGGGTTCGCGCGGGGCGGACCGCGGCGCGGTGGGAGCGGCCCGCCGGCCGTCGCGGACCAGACGGCGCTGCGCGAGCTGATCCCCGAGCAGCGCAAGCGCATCTACGACGTGCGCCGCGTCGTTGAGACGCTGTTCGACACGGGCTCGGTGCTCGAGCTGCGCAGCGGCTTCGCGCCGGGGATGCTGACGGCGCTCGCGCGTGTGGACGGCCGCCCGCTGGGGGTGGTGGCCAACGACCCGAAGCATCTCGGCGGCGCGATCGACGCGGACGGCGCCGACAAGGCGGCGCGCTTCATACAGCTGTGCGACGCGTTCGAGCTGCCCGTGCTGTTCCTGTGCGATACCCCCGGCTTCATGGTCGGCCCCGCGGCCGAGCGGACCGCCACGGTGCGCCACTTCGCGCGCATGTTCCTCGGCGGCGCCAACGTGACCGTCCCGACGGGGACGATCGTGCTGCGCAAGGGCTACGGGCTCGGCGCCCAGGCGATGGCCGGCGGGGGCTTCAAGGCGCCGCAGTTCACGGTCGCGTGGCCGACGTCGGAGTTCGGCGGCATGGGCCTGGAGGGAGCGGTGCGCCTGGGCATGCGCCGCGAGCTCGACGCGATCGAGGACGAGCACGAGCGCGAGCGCCTGTTCGAGCAGCTGGTCGCCGCCGCGTACGAGCGCGGGCACGGCGTGAACATGGCCGCCTACGGGGAGATCGACGACGTGATCGACCCCGCCGACTCGCGGCGCTGGATCGCGACGCTGTTCGACGAGCACAGCGGCGAGTGGTGGCGGCGCGCGGGCAAGAAGCGCGCATTCGTCGACGCGTGGTGAGCTCGGCAGCCGGCGGGGCGCTGACGGCCTAGTAGTGGGAGGAGTCAAAGACGCATCTCGCTGCTGGCCGCGCTTCTAGCTTAGTTAGACACGAACAGGGAGGGCATCATGCCTTTGGTTGCGCTGCTTTTCGCTACCGTCGTGGCTTGGCATGGCGAGCGCGCAAAGACCTATCCGTTGACGATGCGCGCAGCTAAGGCGGCGATCATCGCCGCTCACGCGTCACACGTCGGGCCTTGTACGCGTGTGAGCGGCCGTGCCGTGGTTTGTGCCGTTGTCGTTGACCGCAACAACGAGAGGGCTCGCGCGGCCCTGACTGGCGGCCGACACCCGCATGTGCGAGTTGTATTTAAACGTCACCCTGCGCTACCGGCCCTGAAACCACGCGGCGAATGACCGGCATCACACTCGAGAGCGCCACGCCGCCTCAGCGGAGCTGCGCAAGCGGGTCGGGGACGCTCACGCAGCAGGCCGCCGCAGGGCATCGACCGTGCCGGCCTTGAGGCCGTCGTCCGCTCGCTTGAGAGCCGATCGAGCCGGACACTAAGACCAACGGAGACGTAGCAGGGCGCTCATCGCTGCTTAGGGCCGCCCCAAAGCGCCGCCAGAGCGAGAAGCGGCCCCAATGACACGCAGATATGTGTGACATTGCGCACATAGTCGGCGCGACGCCGTTTACATCCGGCCAGCCGTATGTATCATCTCTGGCAGGCCTCCATCGAGATCACTCGAGGTGGACCTGACGCAAATCAGCAAGACATCTGAGGTCGCGCCGGTATCCGCAGGGAACTGGACCGAAGCCGATGAGCCCCCACCACCACCGAACGTCGCTGCGCGCATGAGAACCGTGCGCACAGTCCGCGAGCTTCGCTCGGCGCTCGCGCCGGCGCGCCGCCAGGGGCTCACGATCGGGCTCGTCCCCACGATGGGCGCGCTGCACGACGGACACTTGTCGCTGATCGAGCGCGCACGCGAGCAGTGCGACGTGGTCGTCGTGTCGCTGTTCGTCAACCCCGCCCAGTTCAACGAGCGCGCCGACCTCGAGCGCTACCCCCGCGACGAGCGCCGCGACGCCGAGCTAGCCGCCACCACCGGCGCGGACGTGCTGTTCGCGCCGTCGGTCGAGGAGGTCTACCCGTCGGGGTTCGCCACGAGCGTAGAGGTGCTCGGCCTGACCGAGCGCCTGGAGGGCGCCGCCCGCGGCGCGGAGCACTTCCGCGGGGTGGCCACGGTCGTGACCAAGCTCTTGTGCATGGCGCTGCCCGACGTCGCGTACTTCGGCCAGAAGGACGCACAGCAGGTGGTGGTCATCCGCCGCCTGGCGACGGACCTGAACCTGCCCGTGCTGATCGAGGCGCTGCCCACCGTGCGCGAGCCGGACGGCCTGGCGCTGTCCAGCCGCAACGCGCTGCTCACTCCCGACGAGCGCGCCCGCGCGCTGGCGCTGCCGGCCGCGCTGCGCGCCGCGCAAACGCTTGCGGCTGACGGCGAGCGCTCGGCGCGGGCGCTGCTGCAGGCCGCACGCGAGGCGATGCGTCCCTTCGACGTCGAGCCAGAGTACGTCGCGCTGGTCGAGCCCGACACGCTCGAGCCCGTCAGCACGCTCGCCGGCGATGCGCTGCTGGCGCTGGCCGCACATGTCGGCGGGGTTCGCCTGATCGACAACGCGATCCTCTCGCCCGCCGGCCAACCACTCGACAGAAAGGCGATCGCCACATGCAGCGCGTGATGCTCAAGTCCAAGATCCACCGCGCGACGGTCACCGACAGCGACCTGCACTACGTCGGCTCGATCACGATCGACCCCGAGCTGCTTGAGGCCGCCGACATGCTCGAGTACGAGCAGGTGCACGTCGTCGACGTGGACAACGGCGCGCGCTTCGAGACCTACACGATCCCCGGCGAGCGCGGATCGGGCGCGATGTGCGTCAACGGCGCCGCCGCGCGCCTGGTACACCGCGGCGACACGATCATCGTCATCTCATACGGCACCTACGACGAGGCCGACCTGCAGCGATATGCGCCTCGTGTCGTGCACGTGGAGGCCGACACCAACCGCATCATCACGATCGACGAGCAGGTGGCGACCCTGCTCTCCTGAGAGCGAGCGTCAACCGGCAGTCAGAGAGGAAGCACCCATGTCCAGCCGCCCAGCCATCCAAGCCCCGTCGGACCCCGGCCATCTGCCGATGACCCTGCCGCTGTTGATGGAGAAGAAGCGGCTGGGCGAACCGATCGTGATGGTCACCGCCTACGACTACCCCAGCGCGCGCGCCGCCGAGGCCGCCGGCGTGGACCTGGTGCTCGTCGGCGACTCGGCCGCGACGACCGTGCTCGGCTACAACGCGACCACGCCGGTGGCGCTCGACGACATGCTCGTGCTCGCGCGCGCCGCGCGGCGCGGCCTGTCCACCCCGCTGCTGATCGGCGACCTGCCGTTCGGCTCCTACGAGGTCTCCGACGAGCAGGCGATCACAACCGCGATGCGCATGGTCAAGGAGGCCGGCTGCGACGCGGTCAAGCTCGAGGGCGGCGGCGAGGCGTCCGTGCGTCGGGCGCGCGCGATCGTCGGCGCGGGCATCCCGGTGATGGGACACGTCGGTCTCACCCCGCAGACCGCCACCGCGCTCGGCGGCTGGAAGGCGCAAGGACGCACCGCCGCCGCCGCCGCGCGCATCGCCGCCGAGGCGCTCGCCCTGCAACGGGCCGGCTGCTTCGCGCTCGTGTTCGAGGCGATCCCCAGCGCGGTCACCGAGGAGCTGATGCCGACACTGGAGATCCCCGTGATCGGCATCGGCGCGGGCCCCGCCACCGACGGCCAGGTGCTCGTGTTCCACGACCTGCTCGGCATTCGCGACGGCCTCGGCGCGCGCTTCGTCAAGCGCTACGCCAACCTGCAGCAGGAGATGAACGACGGCGTGGGCGCCTACGCGCAGGACGTGCGCGCGCGCCGCTACCCCGGGCCCGAGCACTCCTACTCGATCGACCCCCACGAGCTGGCGCATCTACACGAGCTGCTGGCGGCCGGGCCGTCGTCAGGACGCCGGCCCGGAGGATGACGAGCTAGCCGAGCGGCTGCCCGTAGCGCTCGAGGAACGCGAACTCCTCGACCGGCCGGCGCGCGAGGCGGGTCGGCCACGGATCGGCGCGGTGGCCGACGCCGATGTGCGCCGCCAGCGCGATCTCCTCGGGGATCTCCAGCAGGCGCTTGACCTCGGCCTCGGCGGGCACCAGCAGCGTGGTCAGCGCCGCGCCGAGGCCCTCGCCGCGTAGCGCGAGCAGCAGGTTCTGCACGAACGGGTACACCGACGCGCCGCCGACGATGCTCTGGCGCGGCAGCGCCGCGTCGGTGACGGCGAGGTCGGCCAGGCGCACGCCCACCACCAGATGCACCGGCACCCGGTCGAGGTGGTTGGCGTATTCGTCGGCGCGGCGAACGTTGCGCACGACCGCCGCCTCGAAGCTGTCCGGCTCGGCCAGCACCCGCGCGCCGCCCGTCTGCTCCAGATAGGCACGCCATGGCGGCAGGTACAGGTCGCGCAGCGCGGCGCGGCGCTCGGCGCCTTCGACGACCACCACACGCCAGCCCTGGCGGTTGCCGCCGCTGGGGGCGAAGCGCGCCGCCTCCAGCGCGCGCAGCAGCGCCTCGCGCGGGACGGAGTCGGTCGTAAAGCGCCGTGTGGTGGGCGCACAGTGCAGGACTTCGTAGATATCCACGGGCAGGAGGCTAGCTCCACTCCGTTCATGCACGTCCGGCCCTGACCCACGCTGCATGAACCGCCCCGAAGATCCTGGAGGTGACCCGTTAGACGGCATGCACTCCATAGAGCCGATCTTGGAGGTGCTGGACATGCAGCAGGTTGTGCACCCGAAGGAGCAGTTCGGTCAGATCGAGAGGCTTGGTGAGGAAATCGCAAACTCGGTTCGGCCTTGACAAACAACTCGGGCATACCACTCGGCGCGAGCATCATCGCCCTGTGCGCCGCGTTCGTCGCGATGATGAGACAGCGTCGTTCAGCGACGCGATCACCGTCGAGGCGGCGCTTGCCGAGGTCCGTAAGCACTCGAGGGCACAGTTCGACCCACGCGTCGTGGATGCGTTTTGCGAGCTCCTTCGACTCGCCCTCGACTCGCCCGGGCGTAGCCGGACTAGCGCAAGGCAGCAGCCGTCACGTAGCCGCTGACAGTCTCCAGCAGGAGCCGAACGTCGATTGGCTTGGTCATGTAGGCGGCAGCCCCGGCCGCTTGAAGCCGCTCGACCTGGTTGGGAGTGGCATCGGCGCTCACGATCACGACCGGGATCATTGCCGTGGCAGGGTCGCGCTTGAGCTGCTCGAGCACTTCTGCTCCCGAACGATCGGGCAGGTGGAGGTCGAGGAGGATCAGGTCGGGGTGGTGCTCGCGGATGAGATCGACCCCGATTCCGCCTTGCATCGCGGAGACGAGTCGCACGCCCGGGAGGCGTTCAAAGGCCCGCTCAACGAGTCTCAGGTTCGCTGGGTTGTCCTCGATGTACACGACGGTCGCGCGATGCCACCCGATGGCCTGATCGTGCATCGACTTCACCGTTGGCGAGTCCCCTTCCGGCGCCGCGCTGCTGGCGAGCTCGAGTCGCAACGTCGTGCCAGCCCCGAGCTGCGATTCGGCCTTGATCGTACCGCCCATGGCCTGCATGAGATGCATCGAGAGGGCAAGACCGAGGCCGGTGCCCTCGACGTCGCCGCGCTCGGCGCCGAGGCGGTCGAAGGGCTCGAACAGCCGGTCGAGCTTGTCGGCGGCGATACCAGCGCCGGTGTCGGTGATGAGCAGATCCACCCGGCCGTCCGCTCGTTGCTCACAGCCGCCGCTTACCGTGCCTCCGGCGTGGTTGTACTTGACGGCGTTGGAGAGGACGTTGACGAGCACTTGTTTGAGCCTGTGACGGTCGGCGTAGACGTAGCACTCCCCGCAGTCGGCTGGATCGACGGTCAGCTGCACCCCAGCCTTGTCGGCCAGCGGTCGAATCAACGAGGACGCCTCGGAGACCACGCTACCCAGGTGGACGGGCTCCAGCGACATCGAGATCGTGCCCGACTCGATCTGGGAGATGTCGAGCACCTCGTTGATCAGGTCGAGAAGGTGGCGGCCAGCTTTGAGTATCTGCTCGACGCCCTCACGCTGGCTTGGCTCCAGGTCATCGAGCTCGAGCAGCTGGCTGAAGCCGACGACGGCATTCAATGGCGTGCGAAGCTCATGGCTCATCCGAGAGAGGAATTCGCTCTTGGCACGGTTGGCCTGCTCGGCCTGTGCGCGAAGGCGAGTGTCTCTGACGCGCTGCGTCGTCGCGGCACGAACGAGGCGCACCACCAGCAACAGCCCGAGCCCGAGTACGACGGCGAAGGCGGCGAACAGCGCCCACGGCAGCCAGCTGCTCGCGCCGCTCACTGCCGCGAACAGCACCTTCTTGGAGCCGGTGACGACGACCCGCCAGCTCGTGTCTTGCACCGGGCTGACGGTGAAGTATTCGCCGTGACCAAAAGAGCCGCTGGCACCGTGCGATATGGCGGCCAAGAGGGCCGGGCCAATCACGCCGTTCACCGGGTTGCCGGCGGACGCTGAGCTCCCGATCAAGCGACCGGTTTCGTCCACGACGAACGCGTGCGTGGTAGCCGAGCTTGCGCTGCCGGCGAGATAGTCGTCGATGAACCCGGATAGCGCTGTCGAGGCGACGGCGCTCACCAGCACCCGTTGCCCGTCGGGCGTCCGCAGCGGTAGGGCGATCTCGATCAGCGGCTGCTGGCCGGCCGCGGTAGCGACGTCGCTGACGGCGAACGGCTGGCCGGCAAGGACCGCGGCGACGTAGCTCGGGCGCGCGCGGATCGCGAGCTTGACCGCCGCCGGCGTGTTGTTCGAGGCGGCGATGATGCCTCCACCTGCTCCGAGCACGATCAAAGCGGAGACATGGCCTGCCCTGGCGGCCCTGCTGAGGGTCGCTTCGCTGACGTGGCGGCTTGCGTAGAGCGCGTCGCCGGCACTCGACGTGGCCGCGAGGGATCCGAAGATCGAATGCGTCAGCGCCGCGCTCACCCTCGCGCGTTCCGCAAAGCCGTTCTCGAGCGCATGGCGCGCCGATGCCTGCGTGGTGCTCAGCGCGTGTGCGACGACTGCCAAGATCGCTATGAGCACGATCGCGCCTGGGGCTAGGACCCGCCATGTGCGAGCGGCCCTCACGTCACACCTGAGCTGAGCCTGCGTCGTGCGCCATGGAAGGCTCCTCGCGCAGCAAGCGAGGACCGGCGGGCGGCTCCCACTCCTTCGCTCGCGTGAGCAGCGTCGCGTGGTCGAGTCGCACGAAAGCGTCTACGACGCTCGGATCGAAATGCCGCCCGGCCTGATGAAAGATCTCCGCGGCTGCCTCTTTGATCTCCCACGCCTGCTTGTAGGGACGCTCGTGGGTGAGCGCGTCGAAGACATCCGCGACGGCGACTATGCGACCCGGCAGTGGGATCTGCTCGCCTGCGAGGCCGCTGGGATAACCGTTGCCATCCCAGCGCTCGTGGTGGGTGAGCGCGATGTTCTCGGCCATTCGCAGCAACGAGCTGCCGCTGCCGGACAGGATCTCGGCGCCGATCGTCGCGTGCGTCTTGATCTGCTCGAACTCCTCGTCAGTGAGCTTGCCCGGCTTGAGCAGGATCGCGTCCGGGATCCCGATCTTGCCGATGTCGTGCAGTGGCGCAGCGCGGCGAATCAGCTCCACCTCATCCCGGGGAAGGCCGAGCCCCACACCGAGCAGGAAGCACGTGCGACCGATTCGCCAGGCGTGCTCCTGCGTCTCGTCATCGCGGTACTCGGCCGCGAGCGCCAGGCGCTCGAGGATCTCCAGCCGCGCTCGCTCGAGGTCGAGCGTGCGAGCCGCCACCAGCTCCTCAAGGTTCGCGTTCTGCTCGAACAGCCGGTCCTGGAGTTGCTGGACGTGCAGCACGTTGCTCACTCGCAGCAGAAGCTCGATGTGGTCGAGCGGCTTCGTCAGGAAGTCCCGGGCACCCAACGACAGGGCGCGACGCTTCGCCTCGTCGGTGACGTCCGCGGTGAGCACGAGGAAGGCGATGTCGCGACGCTCGTTCGTGAGCGGTCCAAGTCGTTCCATTAGCTCGAATCCATCCATCTGCGGCATGTGCAGATCGAGGAGCACCAAACGCGGGCGCGTCTCGAGGAACATCGTGGCTACGCGGGTCGGGTCCGTGGTGGTGGCCACGCTGGTGTAGCCCGCACGCTCCAGCACCCGCTGCAGCAGCAGCACGTTTGCCTGCTCGTCGTCGACCGCGAGGATGGGAAGCTGCTTGAGTTCGTGGTCATCCGTCATCATCGGCACCGCTCCGCGCTGGACTGCGCTGGAGCGTCGGTGAAAGACATCGACCGGGCGACAGCCTGCTTTAGCCTCGAGGTGAGGCCATCGACAAGTGTTCCATCGGGTGGAACTCTGCTTCGATACTCGCGCACCGCCGCAGTCGGGACATCGGGCCCTGGCTGGCCTCCGGGGCCGCGCTTGCCGGTACTGAAAGCCGAGGTACTCAGCGAACCTGTCTGATCACCTTCGCCGGCGCTCCGGCGGCGATCGAGAACGGCTCGACGTCGCGGGTGACCACGCTGTTGGCGCCGATCACACAGCGCTGCCCGATGGTGACTCCGCTCGTCACGGCCACGTTCGCGCCCAGCCAGCAGTCATCGCCGATGCGCGTCGGGCCCTTGCTCTCGAATCCCTGCCACGTGATTGGCTTGTGCGGGTCGTCGTAGCGGTGGCTGGCGTCGGAGACGAAACAGCCGTTGGCGAGCATGCAGTGCTCGCCAATCTCCACCAGCTGCTGGGCGGCGACCATCACGCCCATGTTCAGGAACGTACCCGCGCCGATGCGCACGCGCGCATCGCCCGGCATCGTGATCCACACGTTCGGCTCCAGCAGCACGCCCGGCCCAATCTCCAGTCGACCCTCGCGCAGCGCCTCCAGCACGTTGCCGTGCACCGGCCAGCGCACGAACGCCTCGCGGCGCATCATCTCCCAGTGGATCCCAGCCCGGTTCCACGGCAGCGACGCGCGCTCGTACCAGCGCCACTTCGCCATCCACAGCCGGGCCTGGGCGGCCATGTCGTTCATCGTGCGAGAGCATCGCAGGTGACGGCGTCGCGGTCGCACGCACGCGCCGGCGCACCGCAGCACCCGCAGCGTTCGCGTCGCGGCCCCTACGCCGCGGCGGCGAGCTTCGGGCGCCGTTTGCGCGCGGGAGTCTTCGCGCGGGTGGCCGCAGGGGTGAGCAGCTCGGCGAGGAACGCCCCGGTGTGCGACGTCGGCTCGGCGGCGACCTCCTCGGGCGTGCCCACCGCGATCGCCAGGCCGCCCTCCTCCCCGCCCTCTGGCCCCATGTCGATCAGCCTGTCGGCGCTCTTGATGATGTCGAGGTTGTGCTCGATCACGACCACGCTGTTGCCGGCGTCGACGAGACGCTGGAGCACCGCCAGCAGCCGTTGCACGTCTGCGAAGTGCAGGCCGGTGGTGGGCTCGTCGAGGATGTACAGGGTCCTGCCGGTCGCGATCTTCGACAGCTCCGTCGCGAGCTTCACCCGCTGGGCCTCGCCGCCGGAGAGCGTCGTCGCCGGCTGGCCCAGGCGCACGTAGCCGAGACCCACCGCGTCGAGCGTCTCCAGCCGCCGGCGGATCTTGGGGATGTGCTCGAAGAACTTCAGCGCCTCCTCCACCGGCATGTCGAGCACGTCCGCGATCGACTTGCCCTTGAAGCGCACCTCCAGCGTCTCGCGGTTGTAGCGCTTGCCGTGGCACTGCTCGCACGGCACGTACACGTCCGGCAGGAAGTGCATCTCGATCTTGATCTGCCCGTCGCCGCGACAGACCTCGCAGCGCCCGCCCTTGACGTTGAAGCTGAAGCGCCCCGGCTTGTAGCCGCGCGCGCGCGCCTCCTGCGTCTTCGCGAACAGGTCGCGGATCACGTCGAACAGCCCCGTGTACGTCGCCGGGTTCGAGCGCGGCGTGCGCCCGATCGGCGACTGGTCGACCGCGATGATCTTGTCGAGCTGCTCCAGGCCGTGGATCGCCCGGTGCGCGCCCGGGCGCCGGCGGGCGCGGTGCAGGCGGTTGGCGACGGCCTTGTACAGCACGTCGTTCACCAGCGTCGACTTGCCCGACCCCGACACCCCCGTCACGCACGTCAGCACGCCCAGCGGCACGTGCACGTCGATGTCGCGCAGGTTGTGCTCGCTCGCGCCGACGATCTCCAGATAGCCGCTCGGCGTGCGCCGCCGTGCCGGCAGCTCGATCGTGCGCGCGCCCGACAGGAACTGGCCGGTCAGCGACTCCTTCACCCGCTGCACCTCCGCGGCCGTCCCCTGCGCCACGATCCGCCCGCCGTGCTCGCCCGCGCCCGGGCCGAGGTCCACGAGATGGTCGGCCGCGCGCATCGTCTGCTCGTCGTGCTCGACCACGATCACCGTGTTGCCCAGGTCGCGCAGGCGCTCGAGCGTGCCGATCAGCTTCGAGTTGTCGCGCTGGTGCAGGCCGATCGACGGCTCGTCCAGGATGTACAGCACGCCCACCAGCGACGAGCCGATCTGCGTCGCCAGGCGGATGCGCTGCGCCTCCCCGCCCGACAGCGTCGCCGCCGCCCTGTCCATCGACAGGTAGCCGATGCCAACGTTCTCCAGGAAGCGCAGCCGCTCGGAGATCTCGCGCAGGATCAGCCGCGCGACGTGTCGATCGGTTTCCGACAGCTCGATCTCCTCCAGCCATTCCAGCGCCCGGCGCGCAGACAGCGCACAGAAGTCCTCGATCCGCGTGCCCGCCACCAGCACCGCGCGCGACTCCGCGCGCAGCCGCGCGCCACCGCACACAGGGCACGGGCGCAGCGACATGTACTCCTCGATCTTCTCGCGCGTCCACTCCGAGTCGGTCTCGCGGTAGCGGCGCTGCAGGTTCTTGACGATCCCCTCGAACCTCGACGCGTAGGAGCGCTGGCGCCCGAAGCGGTTGCGATACGTCACCTGCACCGGCTCATCGCCGGTCCCGTACAAAAACGCGTCCTGCCGCTCCTCCGAGAGATCCTCCCACGGCTCGTCCAGATCGACGTCGTACAGCTCCGCGATCGCCTCCGTCATCTGCTCGTAGTAGTTCGACGCGCTGTTCGCCCACGGCGCCACCGCGCCCTCGTTGATCGACAGCTCGGGGTTGGGCACCACCAGCTCAGGGTCGATCTCCATCTGCGAGCCCAGCCCCGTGCAGCGCTCGCACGCGCCGTGGGGGGAGTTGAACGAGAAGATCCGCGGCTCGAGCTCCACCAGCGAGGGCCCGTGCTCGGGGCACGCGAAGCGCTCGGAGAACGTGAACAGCGTCCCCGGCTCGGGTATCTCGCCCGGGACGATCTGCGCGGCCGCCGCGCGCGGGCCCTTCGTGCCCTTCGCACCCTTGGCGCCCCTGCCACCATCGCCGGCCTCATCGACCACGCCCGACCCCGAGCTAGCGGAGGCCGAACGGCCGGAGCCCACTATCTCGACCTCCACCAGCCCGTCGGCGAGCGCCACCGCCGTCTCGATCGAGTCCGCCAGGCGCTTGCGCACGTCGTGGCGCATCACCAGGCGGTCGACCACCACCGAGACGTCGTGCTTGTAGCGCTTGTCGAGCACGATCGACTCCTCCAGCATGCGCACGCGATCGTCGATCTTCACACGCGCGAAGCCGTCCGCGCGCAACTCGTCCAGCAGCTTGCCGTACTCGCCCTTGCGCCCCCTCACCACCGGCGCCAGCACCATGAAGCGCGTCCCCTCCGCCAGCTCCATCACCTGGTCGATGATCTGCTCCGCCGACTGGCCCACGATCGGGCGGCCGCAGATCGGGCAGTGCGGCTTGCCAACGCGCGCCCACAGTAGCCGCAGGTAGTCGTAGATCTCCGTCACCGTGCCCACCGTCGAGCGCGGGTTTCGCGAGGTCGTCTTCTGGTCGATCGAGATCGCCGGCGACAGGCCCTCGATCGAGTCCACGTCGGGCTTGTCCATCTGTCCGAGGAACTGCCGCGCGTACGCCGACAGCGACTCCACATAGCGGCGCTGGCCCTCCGCGTAGATCGTGTCGAATGCCAGGCTCGACTTGCCCGAGCCGGACAGGCCCGTGATCACGACCAGCGCATCCCGCGGCAGCGCCAGGGAGATGTCCTTCAGGTTGTGCTCACGGGCCCCCGACACGACGATCTGGTTGCTCTGCGGCATCTACCGTCCATGATAGTCAGGCGAACAGACGTTCGCGTGCCCCTGCTGGCGTAATTTGCGGGTTTCCGTGCCCTGGGTGACGGAGTCACCCAGGCAAGGAGCGGTTGTGGGGCCTGCGGGTATCTACGTTTTGTTGTGGTGTCTGACCATCGCTATACACCAGACCACGCCGGGGCACGGGGCGTGGGCATGGGGCGCAGGCACGCAGGCACAAGGCGCGGGTAGATATGTTGCGTTTTGGTCTGGTGTCCAACCATCGCTATACGGCGCGCGCGGCGGGCGCTCACATCACCTGCTCACCCCAGCGGAACACCGCGACCATGTTGTTCAGGGGAACGGCGCGAGCACGGTAGATCGCGTCGATTCCCCGCTCGGCGAGGGAGTGAAGATCGGGCTTCTCCTGGTGAATCGCTCCGAGGGACAGCAGTGTCCGCAGCGAACGCAGCCCCACCGGCATGCGCCAGCGCGGCCAGGAAAGCACATCGGGCTCCGTCACGAGCGCTCCGCCGACCATTCGCCTCATTCCGCGCAGGACCGGCACCGGTGGCAGCGCCATGATCCCGCGCCACAGCAGCAGGTAAAGCAGCGTCGAGTACGCGCCGACCGTCGACGCGTCAGGACCGGTGGTGCCGCCGAATGTCTGGACCTCTGGCACAAGTCCGAGCCCAAGGCCCGACCTGCCGCTGCGGAAGTCGGGGCCGTCACGCAACTCTGCGGCCAGCCCGTCTGCCGTGATGCGCTTCGGTGGCTCGGCGATACTCGACAGATCGGACTTGACACCACGCAGCAGCCGGCTGCGCCCCGGCACTCCGTCATTGTCGAGCACTCCATCGGTGAGGATTGCGCGCAGCAGCGTCCTCTCGAGTGGAGGTGCGCTAGCGAGGAGGTCGCGAAAGGCTTGCGCCGGATGGCCGGTTCCCTTGAGCGTCGGCTTGAGTCCCTGTGACCACCTCGCGGCGGGCCACTCGATCAGCTCCAGCTGTGGCCACGGCGCATCTGCGATCAGCTGCGCCACGTCGGACACTCCGAGCGAGGCGTCAACGCTCAGCGCCGGCACCCCCGACGGACCGTCCGACCAGTGCGCGGCTGCCTCATGATCGCGCTCTGTCAGTAGCGCGAGCAGCCCGACAGTCGCGATCGGCATGTACGGCGCATGCGCCGGCATCCACATTAGATCCATCGCCCTCATTCCCCTCTCGAGGAGACGACACGATCAGACAGCACAAGCAGCGCCTCGAGGTATGCCATTCCCCACGCCCCATAGCGCTCGAACACCCGCCAGAAGCGCTCCAGCCAGGCACCGTCCGCCCAGCCGTCACGACCGTCACCGTGCGCCGTGCCCCTGACGTCCGCCGCGTCGATCGCAAACGGTCTTGCCGGCCTGCCGCCCTCGGGCACCGGTGGTATCGGCCGGCCGAAGTCGTGATGCGTTCCCACGCCGTGGAGCGCCAGGTCGCGGTCCATCCCGTCCACGATCGTCACAGTCCCGGTCGCCAGTGCGTCTTCGAGCACCGCGACCGAGGCGATCTCGTGGCGCTGGTTCCTGGGCAGACCGGCAAGCCTTGCGGCGATATGCGATGTGCGCGGGTCTTGCGTGCCGAACTCGCTCTTGGCGATCGACGTTGCGGCGAGTACTGGCACGCCGCCGCGGTAGAACGCCTGTGTGCGTGGGTCAGCCTTGCCATGATCGTGAGCGCGTGCAGCCAGCATCAGCGCCTCAGAGAGCCCGGGGGCGAGCTTCAGGCGCTCGGCGTAGCTCCTCACCTCGCTGCTGACCGCGCGCGCGTGCTGATCGATCGAAGGTGGAGGACACGCCTCGCCCATGCGACGATCACCGCTGTCGAGACGGTCGCTTGCAACGGGCACCAGCACCCACACGCGCGTGAGGGGCCGCAGGCCATCGTCATCATCGCGGGCGACCATCTCAGGCTCTGCCGACCGTTGTTCAGATGACTCAGCGTCAGAAGCCTCTCCTGCGCTCGCGAGCTCGTCCATATCGTCCTCGCCAGAGCTTCCCGCGTCGTCGCGCTCTGGCATCCCGTCCGCATCGGTGGGGCCAACGCTGCGCAACAAGACCGTCCAACCGTCGTGCTCTTGGGTTATCTTCGCCAGCCGCGTTAGGCCCTCGTGTCCCGATAGCAACGTCGGCCCGCAAAGCCGCTGCATGAGCTTGTTGACGTGCTGCTCGCGCGCCTCGTGGCGAGACGCTTGGGCTATCTCCTTCTCAGCGCGCGTGCATACCTCGGTCACCATCTTCCAACGCCCCGCCGTAAGCTGCCGCTTGCCTCCGCCGAGCGCCTCGGGTGTGAGCCGCACAGGCGCCGGAGTACTGGATGTACTCGAGTCGGCAACGTCCGGACGCAAGTCGGCAGCGACATCGACCGCCGCATTCTTACGCGGTTGAAGCGGTGCGAGCCCGTGCTCGTCGACACCACCCGCGCTTGTGGGCAAGACGATGATGTCGCCGGGCCTCAGCGCACCCGGCCAGATCGAGGGGACGGCATCCTCAGTGTCGCTCGTTGCCGCGCTCAGCTTCTCGTGCCCGAGCGTCCCCCGGCGCACCTCGCCCCTACGTAGCACGAGAAAGGGCAGCCGACCCTCATCGTGGCGAGGCTCGGGGGCCCGGTGCGCGGGCATCGCATCCTCCACGTCCGCATCAGACAGCGCCAGCCGTGCTGCGGCGGTCTGGCTCCCGCCTCCCGGACAGCGAGCCGCGATCAGCGCGCGGGTACTCGTCAAGCTCACGGTCATCAGCTCCCGGCGCTGTGGTGGCACGAGATCGAGCAGCGCCGAGCGGTATGCGTCTGCGCTCGGATCGATCAGATCCGGCCGCAGATCGCATCGCCAACAGACCGCGACCTCTGCCGCCGGCTTGCTCTCGGCGCCACGCACGAATACGTCCGGATCGGGTTCGCGCCACGACTCAGGTCTTGGCGAGGTCTGCGCGAGCAGCTCGACTATCTCGGAGGTCAGTGTCGCGGCGCGTGGCATCCGGGCGGGCTGCGGCAGCGCACTTCGCTCGAGTGCGGCAACCGAGACATCGATGCTGCCATCGGCTCCCACGAGCCCTTGCAGCCAATCCCATGCGGCGGACTCATCCTCGTCGTAGAGCCAGTTGCCGTCGTCACGCACAATCGCCGCGCTTCCGGGTGTGGCGCCACTTCGGTTGAGGCGGCCCAGCCGTTGCACGAGCGCCGTGGCCGACGCTGACTCGGTGACAAGCGCGGTGACGTCCGCGTCGAGCCCAACCTCGAACGTCTGTGTCGCGACGCATATGAGCGGCTTCTTCGCAGGCTTTCCCTTGAACAGCACGTCGCCGTGCAGTTCGAGCATGCGCTCGCGGTCGGCCGGACGCTGCGGGCCGATGAGCAGCGCGACATCGGCCTCCTCCCCCATCTGCTTCTCGAGCGCGTCGAACACAGCGCGTGCTCTGCGCACGGTGTTCACGACACAGGCGACGGTCGGCTTTCCGCTACGCACATATGCGGCTGCGGTCTTCGCCAGCAGCTTGACCTTATCGGCCTCGCCAGCACCCGACTCGGGCTCGATCAGCCTGGCGCGCTTCTCGCCGGTGAGGCGCTTACCGAGCGCGACGCGGTCGTCGTCATCGATACCCAGCACGTCCTCGACGTCTCGCGGCGGGGTCGCGGTGAGCGTGATCGCGCGCAAGCCCGGGAGTCCCAGCGAACGCTCGACAGCCCGGCGCTGCTCACATATCGCCTCAATCGTCTCCCGCAAAGGCTCCGCGAGGTGCGCCTCGTCCAGGCAGATGGTCGTATCGCATGCGGCGAGTCCCGCCTCGATCGCAAGCGACCGTCTCCCAACGCCATAGCCTCGGAAGAGCAGGCGCGAGCCGATCTGGCCGACCGTGCTCGTGATGACCTGCGGCTGCAACGGACCGCACCGCTCAGGACGGTCTTCGAGACCTCCACGCCAGCGCGTGGCCACCAGCGGCGGGCCACCCGAGAGGCACGCCAGCCGCGTCGCGAACTCGCACAGGGGATTGCCGGGATCGTCAACCGCAGCGACGAGTAGTCCCGCCAGCCACTCAGCATGCCCATAAGCCTCATCAACGAGGATCCGGCGGTCGATCGCCCACACGATTCGGACACCTACGGTGCGCTCCGCCGCCGGACGGTCTGCCTGCTGGGCAAGTGCCCACACCAACGCATCGACCGTCGTCGTCTTGCCCGCGCCAGTCGGTACCGTGATCGCCGAGGGCGGCTCACCGCCTGCGCAGCGCCGCGCGAGACGTGTCTGCCACGGGTAGGGATCATCTTCGCTCGCGCGCACGATCCGCAGGAACTCCGCAAAGGCGATCACGCCTGACTGCCGCTGTCGGCACTCGCCGTGTCAGGTATGCACAGCCCGAGCCCAAAGTGCCGTGCACGGCCGATCAGGACCGGGCCGCACACCGGCTGGGAGAAGGTCATACGCAGATGCGACGTAGGGCCGTTCAGCAGTCCGCGCCACTTAGCTGGAATCTGCGCAGCCGGAATCGCCTTATCGGCCCCGCCCCGCCGGCCCGCGGCGCGCAACAACTGGATCTCGGTGGGCGCGGACAGGCCGACGTGCGCGCAGTCGGCACTCACTTGACGCAGCAGCGCGTCGACGCCTCGCTTGCGCCAGCGTGAGTGCACGATCGGCGTGACGCTCACCCACGCAGACGAAGACCCGCCACGTCCGCGATAGGACGCTTCACGCAGGCTCATCAACCTGGCGCTGTGGGCATCAGGCAGCTTCAGCCAAATCCGGCCTGCGCCGGGGATGCTTATGTGGCGTGCCTCCCCGTCCTCCTTCCGCTCGACGAGCCGGCGCAGACCAAGCTCCACCCGTGGCAGTTGCGCGTAGACGTCGGGTGCGCGCGCCTCGTTTGGCAGCAGCAGCGCGACACCGCGGATGCGGCCGTCGGGATTTTGGCCCCACACGCTCGGCAAGGGCACGATCGCACAGTGCGGATCTGCATCCCGCGCTCGTAGGATCGGCGGGGCCTCCTCGGCGGTGCCCACCTCGCCAAATGCACCGAGCAGAGCCACCCGAAAGGCACGCGCCAACAGGTAAGCCGCGGCAGCCCTCGGCGCCACCTCGCTGCGCTCTCGGTCGATCTCGAGCACGATCATCTCGCCCCACCAGCGCGGATCGAACGGAGACGCGCCACTCGAGCGCAGACGTCGCGGCGATACATAGGGCACGGATGTGCCGATCGCGATCTCGGGCACCATGCCAGCTCTCTGAACCCGCGCACCATTGCCACGGCGCGCGTCGTGACGACGATCGAACGCGACGATCGTCTGGGCGTCCGGAACTCGAATGGCGGCGTCGGCTTCGACGCGATCCGCGACGGCCGCAGGAGTCCATACCGCTAACGACTGGCCATCGCACTCCTGCTCGTGTGCGCCGTCAACCTCGAGGATCGCCGGCGAGCGCGTCGTGCCGACGCAGGTCACGTCACTCGCCAGAACGGCAAGGCGCCGCAAGTCCTCATCGTCCAGCTCCAGGTGTGGCCACACAACCGCCACGGGTCTATCGCCAATCGCCACGCCGGCCTTGCTCACGGGTGCCCGGTCTCGCCCGACGTTGCGTGGAGATAGCGGTCCGGAGACGTAGTTGCGCGGCGCCCACCTCGTTGCACCCCGCAACCGCACCACCTCGTCCGCCTCGACAGGCTCGCCGACCGCGACGCTGTCAGGTGCGAGCACATGGGGAGCCGGTGCTTCGCAAAGCCGCTGAAGCAGGGCGCAGTCGGCTGCCGTGTCTGCGCCGTGACGGCCATGCGCGGCGGCCAGCAGCGCGCCCACGAGTCGCAGCGGACTCGGCGGCCACTCGGCAGCGTCAGTCGCCGAGCGGGCGTTGTAGACGCCGAGCGGAAAGCGGATCCCGATGCGCAGCACGACAGACCTGCTCAGGCAGCGCTCTTGGTGGTGGCGATCGCGCGGTCGACGAGCCCGTTGAGTGTCTTTCCCGCGTCCAACTGGACGCCTCTGTCGGTGATGCCAACGTGCTCGACCGACTCCCGCAGGAGCCGGTCCGTCTCCTCGATCGACAGCGCTATCCCCTCGCGACGACCACGCGGTCCAACGAGCGTGAACTGCGGGTCGTCCTTTGCGACCAGGGCACACTGCGCGCGCAGATCCCATCCGGACGCGCAGCGCACCGCCAGCGCGTGGAGCCCAAGCAGCGCCAGCAGAACACGTACCTCGACAGGGTCGTAGCGCTCGAACCCGAGGCGCCGCAGCGCCGCGAAGGACAGGAAGCCGAGGTAGCGCGCCTCGGTGATCGCCACGCCGCCGCGCGCCCGCTGCGGCGGGATCGAGCTGAGACCTTGCTCTGAGAGCTTCTTCGCGCCTTTCGGCAGGTCGCTTGCATCACCCAGGTTGAGTGGATCGCGCCGCGCCGCGACGCGCGCCTGCGCGATCGCGTCAACGCCGATCAGGGTTGTCGTGAGGCTGCGTCCGATCCGCACCTGACCGTGCGGGCCCTTGCGGTGTGAATCCCATACGCCGAGCAGGAGGTCATGCGCCGAGGTCTCCAGCAGCGCATCGAGCGCACCCGCGTGCGCCAGCGATAGCTCCCTGCCATGCTCGCTGTCCTCGAACGCACCGTCCGAGCCGTCGCCTGCCTCGGACAGGCGCAGCCAAGCGTCGAACACACGGTGGGGCATCTCCAGCGTGGTAATCGTGATCGGCTGTTCATCCGTCGGCGAGACGGTCGTGCTCGACACCGGCAGGGGATAGCGACCGGTCTGGTGAAGATCGATCAGCACCTCCTCCAACCGGTTCGCGGCCGAGCCGACGCTGTCGAGCTCGACCACATCGTGCAGCTCGCCATCGATGTAACGCGGATGAATCTCCAGAGGGTCCTCGTAGGACGGCGGCTGCACTGGCATCCCACCAGCCGGAGCCAGATCTTGGCGGATCTCAATGCCGGCGGGCCGCCCAGGAGAGGGCTCGCCGGTAAGACCCTCGCGGAGGGTGGACAGGAGGTCAAAGGCCATGGGCTTGCTCCCCTCTCATTCGAGCGGAATCGGTGTTCGCTGGTCGCGAGGGACCAACCAGCGGCTTTACATGACAGGACAGTGCGTCTTGTACAGGGGCGCCCGGATGGATCTGCCATGTCATCAGAATTATTCTTCTCACCAATATGGTGCGCGCGGCTATCAGAGCGTGGCCGGGGCCATTCGGCCCCCGTGGACTTACATCCTCGCCTCCGTTGAAGCAGTGCGAAGCGTCCGACCGACTGGTCGGGCGGCGTGTCGCCGCTGGGAACTCATATACCCACGGTCCCGTCAACCGGCTCCCCAACGAGTGGTGGATTCAGAACAGAGAGTCAGATCCATCCTGTCCTTCTGAAAGAATGGGTTGTATCTAGACGCGCCCCTTGACAACCAGATAACAGTGATCCCGCCGCGGCCGACCGAACCGGTATCTGGTGGCGTACGACATCCGGCACCCACGCCGGCTACGGCGGGAATAGCGTTGCCAAATCTCTGCAAAACCGCAGTAGAATCCGCAAGCCATGACCGGGGACTCGCGCCCTCGGCTCCGTTGAAGCACGGCGACCTTGCCGCCCATCGCCCCGTCCACTTGGGCAAGTCACCGGGGATTCACATCTTCGGCTCCGTTGAAGCGAGCCCAGCTCGAATGCGGCGATCCGCTTGGGACCGTCACCGGGGACCACGTCCCCGGCTACGTTCAAGCTTTGCAGGACGAGGCGGCAGACGCCCTCGACGAGCTGTCGCCGAGGACTCACGTCCTCGGCTCCATTGAAGCTAGGCGAAGATAGCGCACTGTAGTTCCTGCGGGGCACCAATCACCGAGGTCTCACATCTCGGCTCCATTGAAGCAACGCGACGTTACTGCTGGGCACTCACCGGATCGCCGAGTCACCGAGGACTCACATCCTCGGCCCCGTTGAAGCTTCCATTGCGCGAAGGCACCGCGACGAGAGCGCGCGTCACCGAGGTCTCCATCCTCGGCTCCGTTGAAGCGGGTCGAACATATCAGCCCTGCTCGCGTTTGCGGGGTGTCACCGAGGACCCACATCCTCGGCTCCGTTGAAGCAGCCAAAAGAATTCGCTGAAGCGACCCTTCACCGTCCGCAAATCACCGAGGACTCACATCCCCGGCTCCTTTGAAGCGAGCAACGCACACTCCGAGTCATGGCCGACCACCGCTCGCAGGTCACCGAGGACTCATACCCTCGGCTCCGTTGAAGCCCACAAACTGCGGAGTTGGACCGCGTAGATGTAGCACAGTCATGCTCATCCCGCGGCTCCGTTGAAGGCACCGTCTCTCCGCCTAGAGTCGGTGCATGACGCACACGAGACGCTCCGAGTCACCGGAGACTCACATCCCTGGCAGAGCGTATAGCTATAGCTGTACGCTCTGTGATCACGCACCTTGGTATCCGTCGCGGCCGTGGGCCTACGCGAACAGCACGGTCACGTCGAGATCAGCCACGCCCTCCGCCGGCGATGGCACCTTGGTGCCTAGGCCGTATATCTCACAGCGGCCGTAGCCGTCTGAGCCGGGCTCGGTGCGTACCTCGACGGTCTTGGCGAGCACGTCGACGAGCCAGTAGATGAGCACCGGGGCCGAGGCGTACATGCTCGTCTTCGTGTCGCGATCCCTGTCGTGCGAAGTGACCGCCACCTCGACCACAAGTAGCGCAGTACGTGGATGGCGATGGCGTGATCGCTCGCCCTCCGTGAGCATCAGGTCGGGTTCAGGCAATGAGCCCCATTGCGTTTCGAGCGGAAGCTGCACACTCAGACATCCCCGCGCCGCAGCAAGAAAACTCGTCAGACGCGAGATTACCGAGGCATGCTCTGGGCTTTCCGGACTCACCTCGACCAGTAGCCCTTCGAGTAGTTCGATTGGCCGGCCCTCCAGCAGGCCCGACGCGACCATACGTTCGAAGGTCCCCACGTCGAGTCGGTGGACGCAGTCCTGGCGATGCGGCCACTTGTTGACGAGCAGCCCATCGAGCAACTCGACCTCCACCCCTTCCAGAGCGCCCGCGTCGACCAAGCGGCTGTATGTATCGACGTCCAGCCGGTAGAGCGGAAGCGTCGAGTCGGTGAAGATATTGTGCGTCGACCGGGTAGCCATGGCCTCATTCTGGCAGGCGACGATACGGCCGGCTTGGGATGCCTGAGAGAGCCGCCGCCCGAGCTCGGCGCTATGCAGTTCGACGCGCAGAGCTAGGACAGCGCCAGCCTAGCCGCCGCTCCGCGGCGGTCCCTACCCCTCGATTGCGGAATAAACCTCGTCGATCAGCTTCAGCCGATCGGGCAGCTGGAAGTTCTCGGCCAGGTAGCGCTCGGTGTCCGCGCGCGACTCCCCGTTGAGGGCCATGTTCAGCGCGATCAAGCGGGCGCCGTCGAGGTCACTGCCACCCGCTCCGGCGCCCTGCGCTCCCGCCGGGGCCGACGCGGCCACAGGCTGGGGCACCACCGCGTCGAGCGCGCTGTCGAGCTCCGCCTCGAACGCGCGCGGCGGCTCGGGCTCGAACTGCCGCGGCTCGGGATCGAACTGCTGCGGCTCGGGCTCGAACGGTCGCCGCGCCGCCGGTTCGGCTACCGCGATGTTGCGTCCGGAGGCGGCGTCGTAGAGCTCGCCCATGCCCGACTCCACGGCGGAGAGGTCGGCGGCCAAGCGGCCGGCGCCGGCGCGCAGGCTCTCGACCAGAGCGCTCACCTCGCCGTCCATCGACCCCACGTGCTCGAGCAGTTTCGCGGCCACCTGCGCCACCCCGGCGACATGCTGACGCGCCCGCTCGACGGCCTCTTCACGGGTGCGATCGGCATCGCGATCGGCCTCTTCGCGCACCTGACGCGCGTTCTCGAGCGCGTGCCGCTCGATTTCGGCGGCCGCCGTCTCCGCCGCCTGCAGGATGCTCTGCACCTGGGTTCCGGCGGTCGAGGCGACCGACATGTCGGCGCCACCGGTGATGGCCCTGCGCTGGAGCTCCTCGAACTCGTCGGCGAGCGCCCTCAGGTGCATGTCGACGGCGGCTGGGTCGTATCCGCGCCGGCCGATAGGGAAGTCCCTGCGCTCGACTGCCTGCCGATCGAAGTCCACGGCCGGCATCCTAAGCCATGTCGCCGGTCGGGGTCTCGTCAGGCAAGATCTCGCCCACGGGAGCTTCCACCGAGTGGATCTCCTGGAGGTCGCGGCGCAGCTCGCGCAGCTCGTCGCGCAGCTGCGCGGCGTACTCGAAGCGCAGCTCGTCGGCCGCCGCGATCATCTCCTCCTCCAGCTCCACCACCATCCGCTCGAGCTCGTGGCGCGGCATCTCATCGGCCTTCCCGCGCTTGGCGGTGCGGCGTTTGCGACCGCGCGGGACCTTCGACTCGGCCTGCAGGAACTCGGCGATGTCGGAGATCCCCTTGACGATCGTCGCCGCGGTGATCCCGTGCTCCTCGTTGTATGCGAGCTGAATCTCGCGGCGGCGGTCGGTCTCGGAGATCGCCGCTTTCATAGCCCGCGTCTCCTTGTCCGCGTACATCAACACCGTGCCCTCGATGTTGCGCGCCGCGCGGCCGATCGTCTGGATCAGCGAGGTCTCCCCGCGCAGGAAGCCCTCCTTGTCGGCGTCGAGGATCGCCACCAGCGAGACCTCCGGCAGGTCCAGGCCCTCGCGCAGGAGATTCACGCCCACCAGCACGTCGTACTCGCCCAGGCGCAGGTCGCGGATGATCTGAATGCGTTCGAGCGTGTCGATCTCCGAGTGCAGGTAGCGCGTCTTGAAGCCCATCTCCAGCAGGTACTGCGACAGGTCCTCGCTCATCTTCTTCGTCAGCGTCGTCACCAGCACGCGCTCGTTGCGCTCCACACGCTTGCGCACTTCGTTCATCAGGTCGTCGATCTGGTTCTTCGTCTCGCGCACCTCGACCGCCGGGTCGACGATCCCCGTCGGGCGCACGATCTGCTCGACGATGCGCGTGGACTGCGTGCGCTCGTACTCGCCCGGCGTCGCCGAAACGAACAGCAGCTGCGGCGTGATCGACAGGAACTCCTGGAAGGTCTGCGGGCGGTTATCCAGCGCGCTCGGCAGCCGGAAGCCGTAGTCGACGAGCGTCTGCTTGCGCGAGCGGTCGCCCTCGTGCATGCCGCCGATCTGCGGCACCGTCTGGTGTGACTCGTCGATCAGGCAGATGAAGTCCTTGGGGAAGTAGTCGATCAGGCAGTAGGGCCTGGAGCCGGGCGGGCGGCCGTCGAGGATCCGCGAGTAGTTCTCGATGCCCGAGCAGAACCCCACCTCCCTGAGCATCTCCATGTCGTACTGCGTGCGCTGGCGCAGGCGGTGGGACTCCAGCTGCTTGCCTTCGGACTCCAGCTGCTCGCAACGCTCGTTCAGCTCGCGCCCGATCTCCGCCACGCCCGCCTCGATCGTGCCCTCTTTGACGTTGTAGTGCGTCGCCGGCCAGATCGCCACGTGCTCGAGGTCGTCCTCCAGCAGCTCGCCGGTGAGCGGGTCGAACTGCTGCAGTCGTTCGACCTCGTCGCCGAACATCGTCGCGCGGAAGGCCGTCTCGGCGTACGCGGGGAACACCTCCAGCGTCTCGCCACGCACGCGGAAGCTGCCGCGAGAGAGCACGCTGTCGTTGCGCGTGTACTGGATCGAGACCAGTTTGCGCAGCAGCTGGTCGCGGTCGATCATCTCGCCGCGCTTGAGGATCTGCATGTTCATCTCATACGTTTCCGGCGAGCCCAGGCCGTAGATGCACGACACCGACGCCACCACGATCACGTCCCTGCGCGCGAACACCGCCG
This sequence comes from Solirubrobacteraceae bacterium, assembly GCA_035484215.1. Taxonomy (GTDB): domain Bacteria; phylum Actinomycetota; class Thermoleophilia; order Solirubrobacterales; family Solirubrobacteraceae; genus Palsa-744. The sequence goes on from DATHPE010000018.1 coordinate 165,270, forward strand.
CCGTGGCCGCGTGGCGCAGGCGGTCGACCTCCTGATTGATCGCCGAGTCCTTCTCGATGTACAGGTCCCTGCTCGGGACGTACGCCTCCGGCTGGTAGTAGTCGTAGTAGGACACGAAGTACTCGACGGCGTTGTCCGGGAAGAACGTGCGGAACTCGTTGCACAGCTGCGCCGCCAGCGTCTTGTTGTGCGCGATCACCAGCGCCGGGCGCTGCACCGCCTCGATCACGCCCGCCATCGTCATCGTCTTGCCCGTGCCGGTCGCGCCGAGCAGCGTCTGGAAGCGCTCGCCCTGCTCGACGCCCTCGGCCAAGGCGGCAATCGCCTTCGGCTGGTCGGCTGTGGGTGTGAAGACTGAGTCGAGCTTGAAGTCGGGCATGCGCAGAGCTGCCTCTACAGTAGCCCCAGCTGCCGCGGATACGTTTCGCGGTACGCCTGCTGCGCGTTGAGCACCCGCTGGACGTATTCGCGGGTCTGCGGAAACGGGATCTCCGCCACCGACAGATGCCTGCCGGCGGCTTCGGCCTTCGCCACCCAGCTGTCGACGTTGGTGAGGCCGCCGTTGTACGCCGCCACAGCAAGCATCTCGTCGCCGCCGAAGTGATTGAGGAGATAGCGCAGGTAGTAGCTGCCGTAGGCGACATTGACGCTCGGCTGTTCCAGGTCGCTGGCGGTGAAGCCGCTGCCGCCGGAGAGCTGCGCCAGGTAGTAGGCGGTGCTCGGCAGGATCTGCATCAACCCCTCCGCGCCCGCCGAGGAGCGGCGCGGGTCGAACTTCGTCTCGGCGTAGATCACAGCGGCGATCAGCGCCGGATCGAGCCGCTTCTTGGTGGCCTGTTCGCGGATGATGCCCGCGTCGCTCAGCGGCAGCGCGAGGTTGCGGGTCGCCTGATGCAGCATCGACGCGACCACGCCCACGAACAACACCGTCACGACGATCGCGACGACCGCGCCAAGGGCCCTCCGGGTCATCCTCCCAGCTTGTCAAGAACCGCCGACAGCTCGCGCTCGAGATCCGCCTCGCTGCCGTCGTTGCGCACCACGAACGTCGCCCGCCGCGCCTTCTCCTGCTGGGAGAGCTGACGCGCGGCGCGCTCGTCCACCAGCGCGTGGCCCCGCCGCGCGGCCCGCCGCGCACGCACCGACTCCTCGGCTATGACCGCGATCGTCGCGTCGTACAGCTGATCCAGGCCAGCCTCGAACAGCAGCGGCACCTCCACCACCGCCGCTCTCGGCGCCGGTCGCCGGGCGCGCGCCCGCTCCAGCCACTGCGCCACCCGAGCTCCCACCAGCGGCCACACCTGACCCTCTAGCCACGCGCGCTCCCGCGCCGAGGCGAACGCCCGCCGCGCGATCTCCGAGCGGTCTACCACACCCTCGGGAGCCACCTCGGGGCCGAAGTGTTCGATCACAGCGTCGCGCAGCAGCCGAGATTCGTAGAGCTCGTGCACGACGGCGTCGCTGGAGATGACCTCCGCGCCGAGCCGGCGCAGCGCCTCCAGAGCGGTCGACTTGCCCGACCCCATGCCGCCCGTAAGACCAACGAAGGGCACCATCGGCTGCGCCTTCTCGGGGATGCTCAGGGTGCGTCAGTCCGGCGGTGCGGACTCGGCCGTAACGGCGCCGCCGTCCGCCTGGTCATCCGCTGCGACGGGCTGCTCGGCGGCCGGCTGCTCCTCCGGCTGCTCGTCCTGTGCCTCCGCGACAGCCTCAGCGGCCTCCTCGACCTCGACCGCCTCCACGGCCTCCTCGACCTCGACCGCCTCGACGAGCTCCTCAACGGCCTCGGCGGCCTCAGCGGTCTCCGCGAGCTCCTCAACGGCCTCCGCCTCGATCGTCTCCGCGACGGCATCGGCGACCTCAACCGCCTCGCCAAACTCCTGGACAGCCTCAGCTGCGGCGGCCTCGACGACGTCGGCGACCGCGTCGCCTTCAGTCAGCGTCGACCCATCCTCCGCCTCGGAGGCGGGCTCGCGCGCGGGTTCGCCCGGCCGCGACACGGGCAGGATCTGGTCCTCGACGCGCTTGGCCGACAGCGACAGGCGCCGGCGCTCGGAGTCGATCTCGAGGATCTTCACGCGGATCTCATCGCCCGGATGGACGATCTCGCGCGGGCTCTCGACGTGGTGCGGCGCGAGCTCGGAGATGTGCACGAGGCCCTCGACGCCGTCGAGGATCTCGACGAAGGCGCCGAACGTGACCACCTTGGTGACCTTGCCGGCGAGCTCGTCGCCGACGTTGTACGTGTCGACGATCCGCTGCCACGGATCCTCCTGGGTCTGCTTGAGACCCAGCGAGATGCGCTGGCGGTCGCGGTCGATGTCGAGCACCTTGACCTTCACGGTGTCGCCGATCGTGAGGATCTCGCTGGGGTGGTTGACGTGCGACCACGACAGCTCGGAGATGTGGATCAGGCCGTCGATGCCGTCAAGGTCGACGAACGCGCCGAAGTCGACGATGTTCGAGATCTGGCCTTCCACCACCAAGCCCGGCTGCAGGCGGTCGAGGATCTGCTGGCGGACCTCCTTGCGCTCCTCCTCCAGCACCGCGCGACGGGACAACACGACGTTGTTGCGCGAGCGGTTGAGCTCGATCACCTTCGTCTCGATCTTCGTGCCCATGTACTCGTCGAGGTTGGGCACGCGGCGGATGTCCACCAGCGAGGCGGGGAGAAAGCCGCGTACACCGAGGTCGATGATCAGGCCGCCCTTGACGACCTCGATGACCGTGCCCTCGACCGGCTCGCCGGACTCCGCGGCGGTTTCGATGCGTCGCCACGCCTTCTCGAAGCGGGCTCGCTTCTTGGACATGATCAGGCGGCCGTCCTGATCCTCCTTGGTCATGACGATCGCGTCGACCTCCTCGCCCAGGTGGACCTCCTCGGCGGGATCGACGGCCTTGCGGATCGAAAGCTCGTTGGCGGGGATGACCCCCTCGGACTTGTAGCCGATGTCGACGAGGACCTCGTCCTTGTCGATTCGCACGACGTGGCCGGTGACGACCTCGCCCTCCTCGATCGGCCTGAACGTGGCGTCGTAGTTGGGGACGATCTGCCCGTCGACTTCGAGCAAGAGCCCGTTCGACCCGTCGACCACGCGGGCCTGAGGATTCTCCATCACTGTTTGCACCGGGCGAAGCGTAGCGCAGCCGTATCATTGCTCGCCATATGCCTGTGCGAGCGACGAAGCGGGGAGAGCAGCGAACCCGCTTGGAGCGCGACTGCGACGTGCTCGTCTGCGGCGCCAGCTTCGCCGGGTTGGCGGTCGCCCGCGAGCTGGCGGGCTCGGGTGCGCGGGTGCTGATGATCGACCGCTACGAGCTCGGCGAGCGCCAGACCTCCGCGTGCGCCATGCCCACGGTGTGGATGCAGGCGCTCGAGCTGATGGACTCGCTGCGCCAGAGCTTCGACGAGATGGTCGTCCACACCCCGTACCGCAGCGCCCGCTGGCAGCTGCCGTGGTCGTTCTCGACGTTCGACTACCGCGAGCTGTGCGCGCTGCTGTGGGAGCAGGCGGCGTGCGCGGAGCTCGAGCTCGAGACGGCCACCGTGACCGGCCGCGAGGGCGCCACCGTGCACACCGACCGCGGCGAGCTGAGCGCGCCGCTGGTCGTCGACGCGCTCGGCTGGAGGCGCGTGCTGTCGAACGCCGCCACCATCCAGCCGCCCGAGGCGCGGCTCTCGCGGGGCCTGGAGGTGCACCCACAGGGCAGCGGCGAGGAGATGGAGCTGTGGATCGACCACCGCTACATCCGCGCCGGCTACGGCTGGAGCTTTCCGGCGCGCGACGAGCTGCGCGTGGGCATCGGCTCGTTCTGGCCGACCCACCACGTCAAGGAGCCCACCGTCAGGCTCGCGCGCGACCTCGACCTTCCGCCCGACGGCTACCAGGGCAACTGGATCCCCCACCAGCTGCGCAGCGCGGTCGAGGACGGCGTGTTCTTCGCCGGAGACTCCGCCGGTCACTGCCTGCCGCTCACCGCCGAGGGCATCCGCACGGCGCTGTACTTCGGTCTGGCGTGCGGGCGCGAGCTGCGCGCGGTGCTCGCCGGCCAGCGCACTCGCGAGCAGGCGCTGGCGCGCTACGGCGCCTTCTCTGACTCGCACGAGCGCAAATACCGCTGGCTGCTGAACGTCCAGCGGGCGATCGGCCAGATGACTCCCAGCCGGGCGACCACCGCGATCGTGCGCGCCTTCGAGAGCCGGCGCCTGTCCGCGTGGGCGTTCGGGCACTACCTGGACATCGCCAGGCCGTCGTTCGTCGACGGACCCGGCGCCGGCAGCGGGAAGGCGCGCGTGGCGATGGCCACGGCGCGCTGAGCTCAGGGCGTCGCCCGCCTCACACCGCCAGCACGTCGAGACCGGGCACGCGGCCGAACTCGCGTACGTTCGTCGTAGCTATCCGCATGCCATGAGCCAGTGCCGTGGCGGCGATCCACAGGTCGTGCGCGCCGATGACTTCACCGCTGGCTTCGAGTTGCGCCCACAGATCCGCGTGGATTCGCGCCACCTCGACGGTGGCCGGCAGCATCTCCAATTCGGCCAGCACGTGCTCCACGAAAGCCCGCCGCCGGGTGCGGCGAGCGCCGTCGGCGGCGCGATGGACACCGTGCAGCAGCTCACTCACGGTCACCACGCTGATCGCGTGCTCGTCCTCCTCCGGGACTCGCCCGAGCGCTCCGCCGCCGCGCTCGGCATCGACGAGAGCCGACGTGTCGATCAGCCAGCCGGCCACTTGCCAACGGGCGATCCGACGCTTTCGCGCGCCTGCTCCACGTCGCGCGCAAAGTCCTCGTCGACAGCGGGCAGGCTCCCTACGAACCGCCTCCAATCCTCACCCTTGAGCCTTTTCGGACGCGACAGACGGCGCAGCTCGGCGACCGGCGCCCCGTTGCGAACGATCTCGACCTCCTCACCGTCGCCAACTCGGTTGATCACGGCCGAGAAGTTCCGGGCCACCTCGGTAGCGCTCATGCGAACCATGATCGACACTGTATCAGATAAATCAGATTACTTCCTCCAGCGCCTCCGCCAGCCGCCGGATGCCCTCCTCGATCGCCGGCTCGGCGAGGTTGGCGTAGCCGAGCACGAGCCCGTCGTGGACGGGCCTCACCTCCATGTAGCCGTAGCCGAGCGGGTAGACGCCCACCGAGCGGCGCGCGGCGGCCTGCACGAGCTCGATCCCGTCCACCGCCCGCGGCAGGCACACGATCGCGTGCAGCCCCGCCGCGAGGCCTGTCACGCGCGCCCCCGGCAGGTGCCGCGCGACCGACCGCACCAGGGCGTCGCGCCGCGCGCGGTAGCGACGGCGGGCTTGACGCAGGTGACGGTCATACGCGCCGCTGTCGAGCATGCGCGCGAGCGCCAGCTGCTCGATCGTGGGGCAGCCGTGGTCGCTGAGGACTTTATGGGCGAGCAGCGGATCGAGCAGGCGCGGCGGCAGCACCAGCCAGCCCAGGCGCAGCGCGGGCGCAAGCGTCTTGCTGACCGTGCCCATGTACACGACCCGATCCGGAGCCAGGCCCTGCATAGCGCCAAGCGGGGGGCGGTCGTAGCGGTACTCCGCGTCGTAGTCGTCCTCGATCACCAGCCCTCCGGTCTGCGCGGCCCACTCCAGCAGCGCTGAGCGGCGCGGCGGCGCGAGGCCGACGCCCGTCGGCGACTGGTGCGCGGGGGTCACGAGCACTGCGTCGATCACGCCGTCGCCCACGGCCAGGTCCGCGAGCTCCTGCACGCGCGCACCCTGCGAGTCGACCGCCAGCGCGAGCAGCGACGCTCCGTGGGCGGCGAGAATCGCGCGGTGCGGCGGCAGCCCCGGATCCTCGACGGCGATGCGCCCACCGCCGATCGCCTCGGCCAGCAGCGCGAAGCCCTGCGCGGCGCCCGTGCAGACGACGATCGAGCGGGGGTCGGCGACCACCCCGCGCACGCGGCGCAGATGCTCTGAGAGCGCCACGCGCAGCTCCGCCGCGCCGCGCGCGTCGGGGTAGCCGAACGCCCGGTCGGGCGCCTCACGCAGGGTCTCGCGCAGCATGCGCAGCCATGCGCCGCGGGGGAAGGTCGCGAGGTCGGGGTTGCCGGGGAAGAAGTCGAACGCGAGCGCCCCACGCTCGGGCTCCACCGCGGGCGCGGAGACTGCGCCGGCGGCGCCGGCGACGAACGTCCCCGACCCGCTCGCGGCCACCAGATAGCCCTCGGCGAGCAGCTGCGTGTAGACGTCCACCACCAGCCGCCGCGATATCCCCAGATCGCACGCCAGCGCGCGGCTGGCGGGCAGGCGCGCGTGTGCCGGCAGCCGGCCCGTTCGCACCGCCTCGCGCAGGGCGTCCTCGAGTTGCGCGCGCAGCGGCGCACGCGCGGCGCGGTCGAGCTCGACCAGCAGCTCAGGCCCTGAGCCGACGTGCGATGGAACGGAAGTGGTTCCCTTTTTTGCCATTGAAATGGTCCTTTACAGGGCTCCATTGTCAGCTTATCGTGGACACACCCCCGGAAGGAGCCCCGAAATGACCCGAATCGAAGGCGTCCCCCGCAGCAAGGCCGGACCGTTCGTTCGTCTCGTCTACCGAATGGCCCGTCGCAAGAGCAAGCAGATCGCGGGCAGCGACAGAGAGCTGAAGCTCGAGCCGCTGGAGATCTACGCCCACGCGCCGCGGCTGCTGCTCGGCTACGGCATGCTCGAGCAGAGCGTCGCCTCCAAGCCACGCGTCGATGAGCACCTGCGCGCGCTGGTCGTGCTGAAGTCGGCGGTGATGCAGGGCTGCGAGTTCTGCCAGGACATCAGCTCACACGAGGCGCGTCGGGCGAGTGTCTCCGACGAGCAGCTGCTCGACCTGTATCGCTACCGCGACAGCGAGCATTTCGACGACACCGAGCGCCTGGTGCTGGACCTGGCCGCGGGCATGACAGTCACACCCGTACAGGTCAGCGACGAGCTGTTCGCGGCGCTGCGCGCGCGCTTCGAGGACCGCCAGCTGGTGGAGCTGGTCAACCTGATCGCGCTTGAGAACCTGCGCTCACGCTTCAACGCCGCCTTCTCGATCGGCGCAGCGGGCTTCAGCGAGGGACGTGCCTGCGCGCGTATCGAGACGCCGTCGGACGAGCCGCACGCCGTCCCCGCGTGAGGGTCTTCCTCGCCGGCGCCACCGGCGTCATCGGCCGCAGGCTCGTGCCGATGCTGCTCGCGGACGGCCATCAGGTCACAGGCATGACCAGGTCGCGGGAGAAGCTCGAGCAGCTGCGCGCGAGCGGAGCCGAGCCCGTCCTCGCCGACGCGCTCGACGCGGCCGCCGTGCACGACGCCGTGGCGCAGGCCCGTCCCGAGGCGGTGATCCATCAGCTGACCGCGCTGCCGTCGCGCATCGATCCGCGCAAGATCGAGCGGGACTTCGCGCTCAACGACCGCCTGCGCGACGAGGGCACGCGCATCCTCGTCGGTGCCGCGCAGGCGGCCGGCGCCACGCGCATCCTCGCCCAGAGCATCGCCTTCTCCTACGCCCCCGGGCCGCCCGGCGCCGTGCACCGCGAGCAGGACCCGCTGCTCAAAGATCCGCCGAAGTCCTTCAAGCGCTCCGCCGAGGCGATGCAGGCGCTCGAGCGCACCGTCCTGGGCGCCGGCGGCATGGTGCTGCGCTACGGCTACTTCTACGGTCCCGGCAGCGCGATGTCGCGCAGCGGCTCGATCGGACAGGACCTCGCGCGCCGGCGGCTGCCGATCGTCGGGCGCGGGCAGGGCGTGTGGTCGCTGATCCACGTCGACGACGCCGCGCGCGCGACCGTCGCGGCGCTGACCCGCGGCCAGAGCGGCCCCTACAACATCGTCGATGACGAGCCCGCCGCCGTGGCACAGTGGCTGCCGGCACTCGCCGACGTGCTCGGCGCGCCCCGCCCGCTGCGGGTTCCCGTCATGATCGCGCGCCCGCTGGCGGGCGCCTACGGCGTGGCGAGCATGACCCGAGCGCAGGGCGCCAGCAACGAGTTGGCCAAGCGCGAGCTGGGCTGGCAGCCCGAGTACCCCAGCTGGCGCGAGGGCTTTCGCACCGCGTTGGATTGAGTCTGAGCTCAGGCTCCCGAGCCGACGGAATCGCGGAACGGGTTCTCAACGCGCACCGAACCGATTAGCTGGTCGTCGTTGAGATCCTCGCTCAGCAGCCGCGCACAACCCCCGGCAGCGGCGGAGGTCACGATCAGGGCATCCCAGTAGGAGACCTGCGACGAACGGCTGGTCTGGATCGCGGCTTTGACGAGCGCCGGGTCCAGCGCAACGACCCGCAGCAGGCTGAGCCAGTCGACCGCCTTCAGGGCGATCGCCGGATCGAGTGGCCGTTTGAGCTTGCGAGTGACGACGACGAAGAACTCGCTCAGCACCTGTGCGCTGAGCACGAGCTCACCAGGCTTGGCCTGCGCGAGAAGCTCCCTCGCGCGGCGTGTCTTGGCGGGTTCGTCGTGATCAAAGAGATAGACGAGGACGTTGGTGTCCAGAAACGCCCTGTCAGCGGTCATACAGCTCGTCGCGGGTCCACGTGCGTCCATCTGGACCACTGCCGGAGTGGCTGCCCTCCGCCAGCTCGAGGACGGCTGTGATGGCGTCCTGCGTCTTGGCCTGACCGGCGAGTCCCTCGAGATACTCGCGGACGAGCGCATTGACGGAGGTGTCCTGTTCGAGAGCGCGCATTCGTGCCCGCTTCAACAGCTCGTCATCAATCGTGAGCGTGAGGTTCGTCATACGCGCTCCACATATTCAGTGTAGCACGGGTTCCTCACGACGTGTCGGCGTCTCCACGCAACTCCCGCCCCCGCCAAGCGTGGGGTCGTGTCCGAAGGCGTGCCCGCCGCGAAGCGGCCCGCACGCATGCGGACATCGACCCCACGCGTCACTTGGCCTCCAGCCACGTCCCCCCCACGCCGATGTCCACCGCCATCGGCGGCTCGCGTCCGCCCCACACGCCGACCATCTCGCGCTCGATCAGCTCGCGTGCGGCCGGCGCCTCCGCGGGCGGGCCTTCGAACAGCAGCTCGTCGTGGATCGTCAGCAGCAGGCGCGTGCGCAGCTCGGATTCGGCGAGCGCCTGGTGGCAGCGCACCATCGCCAGCTTGATGATGTCCGCGGCGGTGCCCTGGATGACGGTGTTGACCGCCAGGCGCTCGCCGAGCGTGCGCACCTGGTAGTTGCGGGCGCGCAGCTCGGGGATCTGCCGGCGCCGGCCCCACAGGGTCTTCACGTGGCCCTCCTCCTTGGCCTGCTCGATCGTCGCCGCCATGAACTCGGCAACACGCGGAAAGCGCTCGAGGTAGGCGTCGATGAACTCCTTGGCCTCCTCGCGCGGGATGTTCAGGCGGTCCGCCAGGCCGTAGTCGGAGAGGCCGTAGACGATCCCGTAGTTGATCATCTTCGCCTTCGAGCGCATGCCCGGGTCGATGTCGTCCGGCTGCACCCCGAACACGCGCGAGGCGGTCGCCGTGTGCACGTCCTCGCCGCGCGCGAAGATCTCCATCAGCGCAGGCTCGGCCGCCGTGTGGGCGAGCACGCGCAGCTCGATCTGGGAGTAGTCGGCGGAGATCAGCACGCCGCCCTCCTCGGCCTCGAAGCAGCCTCTGATCTCCCGGCCCAGCGGCGTGCGGATGGGGACGTTCTGCATGTTCGGGTTGGTGCTCGACAGCCGCCCCGTCTGGGCGACAGCCTGCAGGAACGTGGTGTGGATGCGCGAGCGCTCGTCGACCATCTCTCCCAGCACGTCCAGGTAGGTCTTGATCAGCGTCGACAGCTCGCGCCAGCGCTCGACCTTGGGGATGATCGCGTGCTCGGAGCGGATCGACTGCAGCACGCGTGCGTCGGTCGAGTAGCCGGTCTTGCCGCGGCGCTTGCGCGAGAGCCCGAGCTTCTCGAACAGGATCTCGCCCAGCTGCTGGGGCGAGGCGATCAGGAACTCCTCCCCGGCGAGCGCGAAGATCTCCCATTCGAGCGCGCCGATCTCCGCGCGCACACGCTCGGTGATCTCCGCCAGGCGCTCCACGTTCAGCCGCACCCCCAGCAGCTCCATCTCGCGCAGGACGGGGACCAGCGGCAGCTCGATCTCCGCCATCACCTGCTCCAGGCCGCGCTCGGCGATCTGCTCGCGCTGCCAGTCCGCGAGCGCGCTCAGCAGCACCACCTCGGCGGCGAGCGGATCCTCCAGATCGCTCGCCAGACCGCGCTCCTCGCACAGCTCCGCCAGCGGGTACCCACGCCTGGCCGGCTCGAGCAGATACGCGCCCAACAGCGTGTCGTGGACGAGCTTGGGCGGTACGAGGCCGAGCGCCTTGGCGTCGTGGGCGATGACCGGGCGCGCGCCACAGGCCAGCACGACCTCCTCCGGGCTCGCGCAGTCTCCGATGAGCACCTCACCATCCGCCGAAGCGGCAAAGCGCCACGGGGCGCCCTCGGCGAACAGGGCGCCCTCGGGCGGCTCGTTCGCGCGCACGGCCAGGCACAGCTCGGAGCCGGCGCCGCCCACGCCGGGGATGCCCGCTGGGGCACCAGCGCGCACGCGCGCGCTCAGCGTCACCTCGGCGGCGGGAGCCGGTGCGGCCACATCGGGGTCGCCGAGCGCTTCCTCCAGGCGGCGCAGCGGGTCGCGCAGCTCGTACTCGCGGAAGACCTCGCGCACGCGCGAGCGGTCGGGCTCGCGCGCGGCCTCCGCCCCGACGTCGAAGTCGACGGCCACGTCGCGCTGGACCGTCGCCAGGCGCTTGGACACGCGCGCGTCCTCGGCGTGCTCGATCAGGTTCTGTTTGCGCTTGGCTCCTTTGACGTCGTCGATGTGCGCTAGCACGTCCTCGAGCGAGCCGAAGCTCTGGATCAGCTCGCTGGCGGTCTTGTCGCCGATCCCCGGGATTCCGGGGATGTTGTCGGAGGTGTCGCCCTTCAGGCCGTAGAAGTCGGGGATCAGCTCCGGCGGGATCCCGTAGCGGTCGACCACCGACTGGTGGTCGTAGATCTTCGTCTCGGTGATGCCGCGGGCGGTGGCCATCACCTTGACCAGGCCCCGCTCGTCGATCAGCTGGAAGACGTCGCGGTCACCCGTCACGATCATCACCGGCACCGGCGGGTCGGCCCGCAGGGCGCGCTCGGCGAGCGAGGCGATCACGTCGTCGGCCTCGTAGCCCTCGACGCGCACGTTGCGGTAGCCGAACGCCTCCACCAGCGGTTCCATCGCCGGCCACTGCTGCTTGAGCAGGTCCGGGCGCGAGCGGCGCTGCGCCTTGTAGTCGGCGAACAGCTCGGTGCGCCCGGATGTGCCCGCGTCCCAGGCGACGACGGTCGGCTGCACGCCGTACTCGGTGACGATCTTCACCAGCATCGAGGCGAAGCCGAAGATCGCGTTGGTGGGCACACCGGTGGAGGTGGCGATCGACTCGGGCAGCGCGTAGAAGGCGCGGTAGACGAGGCTGGGGCCGTCGATCAGGAACAGTCGGCGCTCCGCGTTCACGACCGAGCACTCTACGAGCCGCGCCGCGCGATCGCATACCTCCTAACATCCCCTCCCGCCAACGACCGAGGGAGCCACGTCAAGTGAGCGCAACCCCAAGCGCGCAGTACCGTCTCACGATCCGCGTCAAGCTCGAGGATACCCACGGGATCCTTGGACTTGTGACGAGCGCCATCGGCGAGGCCGGCGGGATGGTCGACGCGGTGGATCTCGTGGAGGTCGACGGCGGCCACAGCGTGCGCGACATCGTCGTCGACGCCTCCGGCAGGGATCACTGGGCGCGCATCCTGCAGGCGATCGACGCGATCGACGGCGCCGAGGTGATCGACACCACCGACCGCACCTTCCTGCTGCACGTCGGCGGCAAGATCGAACAGGCCAACAAGCACCCGCTGAAGACCCGCGACGACCTGTCGATGGTCTACACGCCCGGCGTGGCTCGCGTGTGCCGCGCGATCGCCGACGACGCTGACAAGGCCTTCCAGTACACGATCAAGCGCAACACGGTGGCGGTCGTCTCCGACGGCACCGCCGTGCTCGGCCTCGGCGACATCGGCCCGCGCGCGGCGATGCCGGTGATGGAGGGCAAGTGCTGCCTGTTCAAGGAGTTCGCGGGCGTGGACGCGTTCCCGATCTGCCTGGACACCAAGGACGCGGGCGAGATCGTCGAGACCGTCAAGCGGATCGCGCCCGCGTTCGGCGGGATCAACCTGGAGGACATCTCCGCGCCGCGGTGCTTCGAGATCGAGGACCGGCTGAAGGCCGAGCTGGACATCCCCATATTCCACGACGACCAGCACGGCACGGCGGTGGTCGTGATGGCCGCGCTGCTGAACGCGGTCAAGCTGACGGGCAAGCGGATCGAGGATCTGCGCGTGCTGATCATCGGCCTCGGCGCGGCGGGGATCGCGGTCACGAGAATCCTG
>DATHPE010000019.1:0-1655 GCA_035484215.1 Solirubrobacteraceae bacterium
CTCGAGGCGCACCTGCAGGACAAGGCCTGAGAAAGCAACGCGCGCAAGGCGCCGGCTACGTCTCGAGCAGGTGCGCGAAGTAGCTGTTGCAGAGGCGGTTGAGCGGGTCGGTGCGCTGGCGCAGCGCCTTGAACAGCTTGATGCGATCGCCGAAGGCCTTGGCGACGTGCTCGGGTTTCAACGCTCGCGACTGATTGAACGTCGGCACCCCGCCGAGCGCGGACGCGAAATCGTTGAAGTCGATCAGGAACTCATCCCAGCCGCGGTCGCCCGTCGAGGAGGGCTCGAGCGTGATCATGGGTCCCTGGAAACTCACGCCGAAGAGCGACGAGCGGTCCTGGTGCAGGCGGCTCGCGCCGCTCACGACGTTGCAGCGATAGTTGTGCTGCTTGTAGTACGAGCGGCAGAACGCGAAGTACTCGGCGAGCAGCTTCGGGTAGGAGGCCTGCGGAAAGCCCCACATGGTGTAGGTGTAGCGCGATCTCCACGCCTCCTGCGGAAACTCGCGCATCCACTCGTGCGCGTACATGACGACGCTGCGCCCGGCGCGATCGAGCGTCGCGCGCAGCGCCCGCTGCACGCCGGAGACGACGGCTCCCGCGACGCCGGGCGGCGCGAGCGCGCTGCCGACGCTCGAGCCGAACGCCGGCAACACGTTGCGCATGACGGATTTCTTGATCTGCCATATGCCGGAACGGCTCGTAGCCGCACTCTCGTCCGGCGTGCGGCGCTCCACCGTGATCTGGTCGTGGAACGGCGAGATGTGCAGGCGCAGTGCGGCGGGCGAGGCGACGATCTTCGCAAAGCGCGCGCCGAACTCCTTGAGCGTCAGCACCTCATGGTCGATTCTGACGGGAACGATGGGTTGCACCCGCAGCACCGCCTCGTGCACCACGCCCAAGAGCCCGAAGCTCGAGCTCAGCACGCGCATGAGGTCGGCGTTGCGCTCGGTCACGGTCATCAGCTTGCCCTGCGGCGTGACGAGCTTCAGCTCTTTGACGAGCGCCGACATCTGCGCGGGGCCCTGCGCCTGCGAGGCCTGCGGCAGCGTGGTCACGGCCACGGCGCCCACCGTCATCTGTCCCATCTCGGGCGTGAGCGGCAGCTCCTGACCGCGCTCAGCCAACTCGCGCACCAGCGCACCGATCCGTACGCCGGCCTGCACCCGCACCTCGTCCTCGCCGAATTCGACGATTTTGCCGAGCTGGCTCAGGTTCACGGTCGTGCCGCCGTCGCCGCCCACGCAGCGCGTCTGTGAATAATCTGCGCCGACGAAGCGCACCGGCGTGGGATAGTTTTTGGTGTTGGCCAGGATGGCCGGGATTTCCTCGGCGCGCTTCGCCTGCATGACGAGTCGCGGCCGCCGATAGAGACCGGACGCGGCAGTGTCCGGACCGCGCGAACGATTCTGTACTTTGACTACCATGATGTCCCCCACAATCCTCGAACGATCCGTGGAAACGGTCTTTGAAAGCCGTCGCAGATCAAGGGAAAAAAGGACCGGGAGGTGGGACGCGGAATGCGCGCTCGGCGCATTGAGAACTGGCGACCCCGCTATCGTCGAGCTTCCGAGGAAGCCCCTTAGACCGGTGGTTTTGCGTCCCCACCTTTCGGCGGGTTTGCCCTTGAACAGCCCCCCTACTATGCGAGACCGC
>DATHPE010000020.1:0-25604 GCA_035484215.1 Solirubrobacteraceae bacterium
CTCGGAGCCTTTGATCCGCACCCCCCATGGGCTCCTGTAGGGGCGCTCGCGATCCGGGTCTGAGACGCGCAGCTTCACGATCGCCGCATGCGCGGTCGTGAAGGAGAGCATCGCGCCGAACGAGTACAGGTTGCCGAGGACTTCGGTGTTGCCGTAGATGATCAGCGTGCTGGCGAGCATCGAGAAGAAGATCAGCGTGAACCACGGCGTGCGGTACCTGGAGTGCAGCCTCGAGAACAGCTGCGGCAGCTGGCGGTGTTCGGACAGCGACCACGACAGGCGTGAGATGCCGATCATCCCGGCGTTGGTCGCGATGAACAGGATCGTCGCGGCGAGGATCCCCAGGTAGTACTTGGCGAGTTTCAGGACGGTCCCGTGCAGGCCGAGGTGTTCGACGACGCCGAGCATCGGATCGTTTTCGAAGAAGCCGCCGAGCGACGTCGCGTACCCGGGTTTGGAGAACGACTGTTTGAGCTCTGCGCTGTAGCCGACGCCGTGGTGCAGGATTGGCAGCGCCGACAGGGCGACGACCGAGATGCCCGCGTACACGGCCAGAACGGCCAGCACCACGAGGTTGACCGCCTTCGGCACCTGCTTGCCGGGATCCCTGGACTCCTCCGCCATGTTCGCGACCGTCTCGATGCCCGTGTACGCGAGCATCGCCAGCGACAGCGCGAAGATCAGTTCTTTCCACGTGGGCACCGCGCCGAGGTGAATCTGGTGGACCAGCAGCGACGGGTTCAGGACGAGCACCGTGCCGACGCACACGAGCAGGATCTGCGTGCTCAGGTCCAGCACCGCGAGGACGAGGTTGAGCTTCGCCGACTCGCCCAGCCCACGGATGTTCAGCCACGCCAGCAGCGCTACGACGATCAGCCCGCCGAAGATGTCGTCGGGGTTGTGCTTGAGCGCCCCCAGCCCGGGGAACGCGCTCAGGTAGTGCGGCACGAAGAACGCCGAGATGGCGATCGTGAGGATGTAGTCGAGGCTGAGCGCCCAGCCCGCGAAGAACGAGACGACGTCGTCGAAGGCGTGGCGCGCGAACGAGGAGGAGCCGCCCGCTTCGGGGAACATCGAGGCGCCCTCTGCGTAGGTTTTGGCGGTCAGCGCGAACAGGCCGCCGGCGAACACGAACACCAGCGGCGTGAGCCCCAGGGCGTGGGCGGCGACGAGCCCGAGCGCGTAGTAGATCGAGGAGCCGACGTTGCCGTAGGCGGTCGCGAACATGCCCGAGACCCCGACCGACTTGCGCAGTCCGCGCTCTGAGAGACGTGCCATCGGTCCGGGAGAGTACAGGTGCCCGCTCGCGGGTCACGTGCAAAATCCCATGCACGACAGGCGCGAAAGCAGGAACGGAACGTATGATCCCGACGAGCCGGGGTGCGGGCGGCCCCGTGGGGCGAGCCCCCAAAAAAATCAGACCCAGCATTGGCAATGGAAACCGCGCGACGCGAAAACTACGACTCCGGCGAGGACTTCGTCCTCGAATACGGCGAGCTGCGCTTCACGTTCAACGAGGCCGACTTCTCCGAGCGCTGCGAGCAGGCCGCGCTGAAGCTGGGGTTCGTCGGCGGATGCCTCGGCGAGGAGGAGCTCGAAGACCTCGTCAACCTCGCCGTCAACGGCGAGATCCTCGACCCCGCGTCGGGACTGGGCGAACACGTCAACGACTGCTGGCCCGAGCTCGTCGGACCGGCCGAGCGCTCGCTCGTGCACTGGCTGCGCCGGCTCGTCTTCAGGGGCGCGTGGCTGGATCAGCGCGTCAAGGAGGGCGAGCTGGCCGTCAGCTTCGACGAACGCACCGGCAGCTTCTGCTACGTCCAGCCACTGAACGGGCGAGACGGCGAACGCTCAGGCGGCGGCGAGCCGATCGAGCTCGCGCCAGAGCCGTCGTGGAACCGCGTCGCCTACAGGCGCTAGCCAGGACGCCGCTGGGCGGCGCGAGGCGGCGTCCTCACTCGCTCGCGTGCGAAGCACGCCACGCTCGCTGCGTCCTTGCCTCGCTTGCCCACCGACGCCCTGGACGCGTAGTTCGACTTCCGCGCTAGCCCGCCGCTTCGACGGCCGCTAGGCGAGCCTTGGTGATCGCCTGCGCGCCGTCGTCACCGACGAGCAGCTCTGGCCTGAGGGTGCCGCTGTTGATGAGATCGAGGATCGGCTGGCGCCCGGTCGAGGTTAGCGCGGCGTCGAGGGCGATCACCGTCGTCTCGCCCCCGAGCGGGCTCTCGGCGAGGGCGATGACCGTCAGCGAGCCGCCGTCGCGGAGGTTGCGGGCCGCCGCAAGCGCCTTGCGTGCCGCGTGCGGGTGCAGCCCGTCGAGGTTGTCGATCACCACCAGCGCATCGCCGCCGCGCGCGGCCACGCGCTTGGCGGCGTCGATGACGCGCTCCAGCGCCTGGTCCTGGGAGTCCGCGGACGCGGCGAAGCTGAGCGCCGCGGCAGGAGCCACCGGCCCCTCGCGCCATTGCCCGATCTCCTCCGGCCTGACGCCGACGAGCACGAGGCTGACCTCGAGGTCCTCGCGTCCGTGGAGAGTCTCGAGCATCCGCCGCAGCGTCTCGGTCTTGCCGGCGTGCCGTGCTCCGACGATCAGCACGCGCGAGCCGCGACCGAGCGGGGTGAGCCACTCGATCGCCTCCAGCGTGGGGTCCTTCGAGTCGAGCGCCAGGCGCTCGCTCGGCCAGTCGACGGGAAGCTCGTCGTAGCGGGCCCCGTCTGAGACGGTCTCGGCGGACGCGCCGTTGATGGTGTCGATGCGCACCAGCGACGGGTAGCGCTCGGAGCGCCGCGGCGTGCGCACCGGGCCGGTGACGCGGTCGCCGGAGACGAGCTCGCAGCGGCGTACCTGAGCGGCGGAGATGTAGACGTCCTCGTCGGAGGGCTCGGGCGGGTCGACGCGCAGAAACGCCGAGCCATTGCCCAGCACCTCGACGATGCCCGCGGCGATGCGCCCGGCGACGGCCGCGACGGCGCCATCCACCGGCTCGTCCGGCTCAGGGCGCTCGGTCGCCTCAGCGCCCTCCGCGACATCCTCGCGCGAGCGGCGCGAGCGCGAGGGACGACGCCTGCGTGCGCGCGGGCTCGCCGGCTCCTCCGCGGATGAGCGCGATCGGGAGGATGCCCGCTGCGGGGGCCGAGAGTCGCCGTCCTCCTCCGCCGCAGGGCTCGACTCGCCCAGGATCGCGTCGATCAGGTCGGCCTTGCGCAGTCGCCTGAAGCCCTCCAGCCCGACCTCGTTGGCGATTGCGTGCAGATCGGCCAGTGGGCTGGCCTCCAGCTCGGAGCGCTCGAGTACTGCCATCAGATGTCCCCTTTTCTTCTGTGTTTGGGCGGTTGGCGTCCCGCCGCGTTGGACAGCGGCGGGCACCCGTGGATGCGATCAGCCTAGCGGCTCGTGGCGGAGTTCATCGGCGAGCCCGAGATCCCTGCTCGGCTCGAGCTCGCCTGCCAGCGCGGCGCGCACGGCGAGGAAGTCGGCGGATGCCGCGACGTCGTGCACGCGAAAGATGTGCGCTCCGTGCTCCACGCCGTGGGCCAGCGCGGCGAGGGTGCCGGCCAGGCGCGCGCGCGGCGGGCGCCCGGTGAGGGCGCCGATGAAGTCCTTGCGCGAGATCGCCATCAGCAGCGGACGCCCGAGCTCGTGCAGTCGCTCCATCTGCCTCAGCAGCGTGATCGTCTGCGCGGGAGTCTTGGCGAAGTCGGGGCCGGGATCGACGATCAACTGCTCGGGCGCTACGCCGAGCGAGAGCGCCAGCGCGACGCGCTCGCGCAGGAAGGCCAGCACCTCGCCGGTGATGTCGCCGTACAGGTCTGGGTCCTGCAGGCGTTCGCGGGGCGCGGCGCGGGTGTGCATGAGCACGAGCGCGGCGCCGGTCTGCGCGCACACCTCCGCCAAGGCGGGGTCACGCAGCCCGCTGACGTCGTTGACGATCCTGGCGCCGGCGGCGATCGCCGCACGCGCGACCGCCGGCTTGTAGGTGTCGACCGACACGAGCGCGCCCAGCTCGCCGGCGAGCAGCGCCACGAGCGGCTCCACCCGCTCGATCTCCTCCTGCGCATCGACCGGCGGGCGCCCGGTGGAGGCCGACTCGCCGCCGACGTCGAGGATGTCAGCTCCCGCGTCCAGCAGTTCCCGCGCGAGCCGCACCTGTGCCTCGCGGCTGGCGTAGCGCCCGCCGTCGCTGAAGGAGTCGGGCGAGGCGTTGACGATCCCCATGATCAGAGGCCCACGCGCCCCGCCCAGCCGCAACGTCAGCTCGCGCGCGCGCAGGCTGTGCGCGGGGGCGCTCACGGCAGCGCGGCGGGCGGCTGCTGTGCGACGTGCCCGAGCATCCCCTCGGCGCGGGCCTCCTCGGCGAAGCGCGCCAGCTCAAGCTCGACTCGCGCCCCGTCCCAGCCGAGCTCCCGTGCCATCGTCTCCCCCACGCGTCGCACGGCCGCGCCCTCCAGCTCGCGTGCCGCCAGCAGCCCCAGGCGCGTGCGCCGCAGCAGCACGTCGCCGATGCTGCGCGCCTGCTCGCGGCGGGCGGCGAGCGCCACCTCGGCGAGCAGGTCGGGCAGGCCCGCGACGATCGGCTGTGCCAGCTCGGGGTGGGCGGTGCTTCCTTCCGCCGCCAGCGCGAGCACCTCGCGCGCCGCGTGCCCGTAGCGTGAGGCGAGCGCCTGGTAGGGATCTGGCCCCGCCCGCCCCAACCCCTCCACGCGCGGCAGCTCCGCCGGGTCGATCGCCTGGCCGAGCGGGATCTCGTGCGTGCGGCAGGGCGCGTCGCGCGCGTCGCGCTCGACGAGGCGATCGACGGTCATCTTGGCCATGCGCCGCCAGGTGGTGAGCTTGCCGCCGGTGATGGTGATCATCCCGGAGGAGGTCTCGTACAGCTCGGCCTTGCGCGAGATGTCCACCGACTTCTTCGGGTCGCCGGTGGAGATCAGCGGCCGCACGCCGGCGAACGCGCCCGTCAGCTGCGCCGGCACGAGCTCGGTGCCGAAGAACTCGTTGACCGCCGCCAGCAGGTAGTCGACGTCCTCGTCGGATGGCTGGACGTGATCGAGCGGTCCGTCGTAGTCGTTGTCGGTGGTGCCCACGAGCGTGTGTCCGAGCCACGGCAGCGCGAAGATCGTGCGCGAGCCGCCGGCGGGCACGATCGCGCCGCCCACCAGCGGCAGATCCTCGTGCCTGATCGTGATATGCGTCCCGCGGCTGGGCCGGATGCGCGGGAGCTCAGCCTCCTCGTGCAGCTCCTGTGGGCGTAGCTCGTCGGCCCACACGCCCGTCGCGTTGACCACGCTGGCGGCGCGCACGTCGAAGCGCTCGCCACTCTCGACGTCGCGCACCTGCACGCCGTGGGCGCGGCCGTCGCGCTCGAGCAGCCCGGTGACGTCGACGCGATTGGCGCAGACCGCTCCGAAGCGCTCGGCCTCGCCGAGCACGGTCAGCACCAGGCGCACGTCGTCGGTCTGGCAGTCGTAGAACAGGTAGCCGCTGGTCGGCCCGCGCGCGGCCAGCGCCGGCAGCAGCTCGATCACCTCCTCTCCGGAGATGACGCGGTGGCGCTCGGGGCTCCAGGACTCGCTTCCCTCGGGCTGGCTCGAGCCCTCGCCCTGCGGTCGCTCGGCGCGCGCGCGTCTGCCGCGCCGCGTGCGCAGGCGATCGCGGTCGACCGCCATCACGTCGTAGAGGTTCAGCCCGACACCCACCAGCCGGTCGGGACGGGCGCCATCGAAGGCGGGCACCACCAGCGGCAGCGGGCGCACCAGGTGCGGCGCGAGCGCCACCATCAGCTGGCGCTCCAGCAGCGCCTCGCGCACGAGCCCAAGGTCGAAGTGCTGCAGGTAGCGCAGCCCCCCGTGCACGAGCTTGCTCGAGCGGCTGGACGTGCCCGAGGCGTAGTCGGCGCGCTCGACCAGCGCGACGCTGTAGCCGCGCGTGGCGGCGTCCAGCGCGACGCCCGCGCCGGTGATGCCGCCGCCCACCACGACGACGTCGAACTCGTCGTGCGCGAGGGCCGCAAGAGCCTGGCTGCGCTCGATCACGAGCCTGAGTCTCGCAGCTATATGTTGGCGAGCTCGGCGGTGATTTCGGTTACCGCGGCCTTGGCGTCGCCGAACAGCATCGTCGTCTCTGGCTCGTAGTACAGCTCGTTTTCGATGCCGGCGAAGCCGGGGTTCATCGAGCGCTTGATGACGATCACGGAGTGGCTCTCGGAGACTTCGAGGATCGGCATCCCGTAGATCGGCGAGGAGGGCGTGTTCTTGGCCGCGGGATTGGTGACGTCGTTGGCGCCGATGACGAGCGAGACGTCGGTGCGTGCGAACTCCTGGTTGGCCTCCTCCATCTCCTCGAGCTGGTCGTAGGGGACGTCGGCCTCGGCCAGCAGCACGTTCATGTGCCCGGGCATGCGCCCGGCGACGGGGTGGATCGCGAAGTTGACTTCCACCCCGCGCGCTTCCAGCGCTTTGGTCAGCTCGCGCACGGCGTGCTGGGCCTGCGCGACAGCCATGCCGTAGCCGGGGACGATCATCACGTGGCTGGCGTAGGCGAGCTGAATGGCGGCGTCGGCGGCGGTCGTCGAGCGCACGGTGCCCGCGTGCTCGCCCGCGCCGCTGGCCCCCTCAACGGCGCCGCCGCCGCCGAAGCCGCCGGCGACGATCGCCGGGATCGAGCGGTTCATGGCGGTGGCCATCAGGTTCGTGAGGATCGAGCCGGAGGCGCCGACGATCATGCCGGCGACGATCAGCGCGGGGTTGTTCAGCGCGATCCCCGTCGCCGCGGCCGACAGCCCGGTGAAGGCGTTCAGCATCGAGATCACCACCGGCATGTCAGCTCCGCCGATCGGCAGTACGACCGCGTTGCCCAGCAGCGCGGCGCACACGAGCATGCCGATGAAGATGCCCTGCGAGTGCTCGCCGCTGGCGATGTACGCGCCGGCGGCGACCGCCAGGACGAGCAGCACGAGGTTGACGACCTGCTGGGCGCCACCGAGCGTGATCGGGCGACCGGGGATGATTTCCTGGAGCTTGCCGAAGGCGATGTTCGAGCCCCAGAAGGAGACCGACCCGACGATCGCCGCGAACAGCGAGAAGATCGCTATGTACGTCGCCGTGTGCGAGTAGCCGTGCGTCAGGCGGAACTCCGACCAGGAGATCAGGAACACCGCGCCGCCGCCGACGCCGTTGAACAGCGCCACCATCTGCGGCATCGCCGTCATCTTCACCTGGCGCGCGGCGGGCACGCCGACAGCCGCGCCCAGCGCGATGCCGAGGGCGATCAGGCCCCAGTTGCCCTCGTTGGGATTCAGCAGCGTGGCGATCACGGCGATCGCCATGCCGACAGCGGCGATGCGTGTGCCGCGCACGGCCGTCGTGGGACCGGCGAGGCCACGCAGGCCCTGGATGAACAGCCCGAAGGCGACGATGTACAGCACGTCCAGGAAGCTCTGGCTCTGCACAAACGATGTGGCCAGCGGCACGGCGGTCACGACGCCTTCCCGTCGCCGCCGTCGCCCTTGCCGGCGTCCGTCGTGTCGGGCTTGGCCTTCGGCTTGGGCTTGAACATCTCGAGCATGCGGTCGGTGACGAGGAAGCCGCCGACGATGTTGATCGTGCCGAACGCGATCGCGATCACGAGGATGACCTTGTTGAACGTGCCGTTGCCCGCGAGGCCGATCGTCAGCAGGCCGCCGAGCAGCACGATCCCGTGGATCGCGTTGGTGCCCGACATGAGCGGCGTGTGCAGCGTGTTGGGCACCTTGGAGATCACGACGAAGCCGATGAAGCCGGCCAGCACCAGGATCGACAGGTTGGTGGTGAGCGTGCTCGCGATGACCATCAGGAAGCCCCTCCCGCGGGCGGTGCGCCCGCCGCTTCGACCGCGGCCTTCGCGCCCGGATTGACGATCTCGCCGTCGCGCACGACGCACGCGCCCTTGACGATCTCGTCGTCGAAGTCGAGTGCCAGCTGGCCGTCCTCGCCGACGAACAGCTCGAGCAGCGCCTGCACGTTGCGCGCGAACAGCTGCGAGGCGTGCTCGGCCATGGTCGCGGGCAGATTCAGCGGCGAGACGATCTTGACGTCGTGGCGCACCACCGTCTGACCCGGCTCGGTCAGCTCGCAGTTGCCACCGGCCTCGCCGGCGAGGTCGATGATCACAGAGCCCGGCTTCATGCCTTCCACGGCCTCGGCGGTCACGAGCTTCGGCGCCGGGCGGCCCGGCACGAGCGCGGTCGTGATCACGACGTCGAAGCCCTTGATCGCGTCGGTCAGCGCCTGCTGCTGGCGAGCGCGCTCCTCGTCTGTGAGCTCGCGCGCGTAGCCGCCCTCGCCGCTGGCCTCCAGGCCGAGGTCGAGCCACTGCGCGCCGAGCGACTGCACCTGCTCGGCGACCTCGGGGCGCACGTCGTAGCCGCTCGTGCGCGCGCCCAGGCGTTTGGCGGTGGCGAGCGCCTGCAGCCCGGCGACGCCGACGCCGAGCACGAGCACCTTGGCCGGCGGGATCGTGCCGGCGGCGGTCATCAGCATCGGGTAGAAGCGGCCTATCTCCTCGGCGCCCAGCAGCGCCGCGCGGTAGCCGGCGACGTTGCTCTGCGAGGACAGCGCGTCCATCGCCTGTGCCCGCGATATGCGCGGGATCGCCTCCATCGCGAATGCCGTCGCCTTGGCGTCGGCAAGCGCACGTGTGGTCTGGGGGCTGGTCAGCGGCGCCAGGAAGCCGATCAGGATCGAGCCGGACCCGAGGCCGCGGATCGTCTGCGGATCGGGCGGCGCGATCGTGACGACCGCGTCGCTGTTCCAGACCTCGGCTGCGTCAGTGGCGATCTGCGCGCCCGCGGCGGTGAAGGCGGCGTCGGTCAGCATCGCGTCAGCACCCGCGTCGCGCTGCACGACCACGTCGAGGCCCTTGGCCTTCAGCTTGCTTACGACCTCAGGGACGAGCGCGACCCGCCGCTCCCCCACCGCGGTCTCCTTCGGAACACCGATCCTCATCGAGATGCGAGAACGTACCTGATCACAGCCGTCAGGGGCAGCGCGGTGTGCGAGACTCGACGCTGGGACCACGCCCATGACCGTGAACTTGACCCGGATATACACGAAGCTCGGCGACGGCGGAGAGACACACCTGGGGGACATGAGCCGTGTCTCCAAGTTGCATCCCCGTGTGGAGGCCTACGGCACGGTCGACGAGCTGAACGCCACGATCGGCGTGGCCCTGCTGCAGCCGAGCCTACCGGAGAGGTTCGCCGAGTGGCTGCGGCGTGTGCAGAACGACCTGCTCGACCTGGGCGCCGACCTGTCCGTCCCCGACGTCGACCCGGCCGCCGGCGAGCGGCCCGATGCAAGCTCCGAGAGCCCGGTGCGCGGGCGACTGCGCGTGGACTCCGATTACACGCTGTGGCTAGAGCGCGCGTGCGACGAGGTCAACGCGACGCTCGAGCCGTTGCGCTCGTTCGTGATCCCCGGAGGGAGCCCGGCGGCCGCGCACCTGCACGTCTGCCGCACCGTCTGCCGCCGCGCCGAGCGACGCACGATCGCGGTCGGCGCGGAGGTGAATCCCGAGGTGGTGCGCTATCTGAACCGGCTCTCGGACCTGCTGTTCATCCTCAGCCGCGCGGCCAACGTGCGGCACGGGGACGGCGAGAGCGAGCGCTCCGAGCCGCTGTGGGATCCCGGCGCGCACGGGTCAGGCGCCGGGCAGCAGCCCTCCTGAGCCCACCACCGACGCGGCGTGACGCGGCGGCCAGCGCCGATCGGCCGCTCGCAGGGCGGCCACGGCGAGCGCGGTCCAGAAGATCGCCACCAGATAGCCGCCAACGACGTCGCTGGGCATGTGCCAGGCGAGGATCAGCAGTGAGCAGCCGACGGCCACGGCGAAGATCGCGCCGATGCTCGCCACCAGCGGCCGCAGGCGACGCGGCGCGACCAACAGGGCTGACAGGGCCAGCGCGAGCGCGGCGGTGGAGTGACCGCTCGGCCACGACGCCGGGGCGATGCTGATCAGCCCAACCTCGATGTGAGGGTGGGCGAGCAGCGGCTTGAGCGTCTCGGACGTCAACGGGGCGAGCCCCATCACCGCGGCGACGGCCACCGCCACCCGCGGACGTTCGCGCGCGATGGCGACCGCCACGAGCGCGACGCCCCAGAGGATGAACTGGATCGGGTCGAGCAGGTGCAGCAGGAAGTTCGCGGGCCCGTCGATGCGGGGGCGGCTGAGCAGCGTGAAGTCATACAGCGCGACTGCGTCCTTCAAGCGCACCGCCGGCACATGCGCGGCCAGCGCCCACACGAGCGCCAGTCCCGCCACGCACAGTCCCGCCACGCCGAGCGCGCTCGCCGCTGCGCGGGGCCCGGGGCGGCGCGCGAGCGATCTCGAGGGCACCGTCCCGGCTGTGTACGCGTGTCCCGACATGTGCTCCCAACAAGGGTAGGGCGTCGGCTAAAGCATGACTGAACGCCCAGCGGATCAGCGCGCCCACCCCGATGGCGGTCGGCGTGAGGCGGGTGCCCGCTCAGCCGCCTGCGAGCGACACGGGGCGCGTGCGCCCCCTCAGCCGCCGAGCTCGGGCAGCGCGACCGTGCCGCCGGGCCCGAGCGCCACGGCGAAGCGATGCTCGAGCGTGGCCTGATCGAACGCGTTCGCGGCCCGGTTCACGCCCGCGCCGTCCGTTCCCGTGACAACCCACACGGGCGCTTCCTTGGCGGACTGCGTGGCCGCGATGAGCCCCGCGTCGGCGCCCAGCGTCTGTGCAGTGCGACCCTGCTCGTCGAGCAGCGTCAGCGCCAGCCCGTTGGTGGAGAAGCGCGCGTAGACGCCGCTGTAGCGAGGTCCGCGCGCGATGCTCTGAGCCGCCAGTTCGCCCGCCACGCTGGTCCACGGCCCGACCAGCACGCGCAGTGTTTCCGGGGCGGCGCCGCTGCCGATCGCGGCGATCGCCGCCGGCACGCCGTATGCGCGCAGGCTCGCCGTCACCTTGCTGCACGCGTATCCGGACGCCGAGGCGCATTCGATGCGCACGGGCAGACGCTTGCCTTCGATGCCGTTGAGGAACGGCTCGGGAAACGAGCCGACGACCGCGGGGATGGCCTGGGCCTGGCTCCAGTCGTGCAGGTCCCACCAGACGTGGTCGCCGGGATGCACGAGCGTCTTGGCCGCGCCTCTGGGCGCTTCGACGCCGTTGACGTAGTAGAACCAGTTCTCCGGCTGCCCGTCCCGCTGGCCGCCTGAGAGCCCGTCGATGCCCGCCACGATGTGCCCGTCGGAGCTGGTGGCGACGCTGTTGTGGCTCCTCAGCAGGTCCATGACGGTCTCCCCCGCGCTCGCGCTCTTGGCGCCGGCGCTGTTCAGCACGCGCGCGCCGAATTCACGTGTCACCATCAGCTGCACGGCCGTCGGCGCCCCGCCGAGCCCGCAGCCGGCGAGCGTGAGCGTGGCGAGCGCAGCGCCGACGGCGCCCACGAGCTTGGCGGGCGGCCGCCTCACCCGGCTAGGACCCGACCGCGGCGAGATCAGAGTCGAGGTCGCCCAGTGCGGCCCGCTGGCGCTCCTCGAGCGCGGTCGCGTGCGCGATAAGCCGCCGTGCGGCGTCGAGGTCGTCCGGGCGCCCGAACGTGAGCGCCGCCTTGACGACGCCATCGTGGAGGTACCAGTTGGTGAACGACCCGTCCCGCAGCGATCCGCGCGTGATCTCCTGATCCCACTCATACGCCGGGCCGACGTATTCGAGTTCGCCCCAGTCGCCGAGCACCGAGTAGAAGTACGGAACCACCTCGTGCGGTATGTCCCTGCCGAGCATGTTCAGGGCGACGGTCTTGCCGTGGTTGAACGCCACGTCCCAGTGCTCGATGCGCAGCAGCTCGCCGCCGTTCACGACCGACTCGTATTCGCAGATGTCTCCCGCGGCGTAGATGCCCGGTGCGGAGCTCTGCAGGCGCGAGGAGCAGCGAACCCCTCCCCGCTCGCCGATCTGCAGGCCCGCCTTCTGCGCGAGCTGCACGTCGGGGGTCACCCCGGCGCCCACCACCACAGCGTCGGCCGCCAGCTCCAGCCCGCCGCGGCTGATGACCTTGGCGACGCGACCGTCCCCCTCGAAGCGCTCCAGCTCGTCCTGCGCGTGAAACGTGACGCCATGCGATTCCAGCAGCTCCTGGAAGAAGCGCCCGCAGCGGGGTCCGAAGTTCCGTTCGAACGTCGCCTGCTCCTGCATCACGACCGCGCATTGCTTGCCCATCAGCGTCAGCGACGCGGCGACCTCGCAGCCGATGAACGAGCCGCCGATCAGCACCACCCGCTCGGCGTCCGCCACCCCCTCGCGAATCGCGTCGGCGTTGCCGAGCGTACGCAGATAGTAGATCCGCTCGAGCTCGCAGCCGCCGACGTTCAGGCGGCGCACGTTGGCGCCGGTGGCGAGGAGGGCGTGCTCGAAGGCGATCTCCTCCTTGCTCGACAGCGTCGCCGTGCGCGCCCGCGGATCCAGGCCGATCACGCTCGTGCGTGTCAGCAGCTCTACGTCCTGCTGCGACCACCACTCGCTGGGGCGGAACAGCGGCTCCTCGCGGGTCTCCAGCCCGCGCAGGTAGCCCTTGGAGCACTCCGGGCGGTTGTACGGGGGGTCGGGCTCGCGGCCGACCAGCAGCACCTTGCCGGAGGCGCCTTCCTCGCGCAGCCAGCGCGCGCAGTTGGCGCTCGCCAGGCCGCCGCCGATGAGCAGGTACTCGACCTCACGGGCTGCCATGCCGGCACCTTACAACCCCGGCGGGTGGCGCACGGACCAGCGCGCCCACGTCGGGATGTATTCGAGGATCCGCCAGCGCGGGCCGTTTTCGTGGCGGTTGGGCCCCACGTCGGTGCCGTCGTGACTGGTATCCAGGCGAAGGCCCGCGATGACGATGAAAACGTGCGGCGTCGGGCTCGCGCTGGCGTAGATCGTCACCCATCGCCCAGGGCCGGGCGCCCCCCAGCCGACGTAGTCCTGGGCCAAGGGGTTGTCCTTGACGATTTCCGCCAGCGGGCGCACGCCCGAGCGGTAGAGCACGTAGTTGACGGTGCTCGAACAATCCTCTTCGGCCGCTCCCAGCGGGTCGGGGTGCCCGCCCGGGCCATATGGCAGGTCCTGCAGCTCGTTGCCCGCCACGACCATCGCCTGCACGCTCGCCGGCACGCCGGCGGGGACCAGCGCGAGGTGGCCGTCGCCCGGCGCCAGCTCGGCGCGTTCGCCGGGGATGAAGCGCACCGCCGTCGGGCTCTTGCCCTCCAGGCCGAGGTCCGCGCGTTCGATGCCTTCTCCGCGTTCCCCGGCCTGCTCGGCCGCGAGCGAGGCCTGCTGGCTTGGCGCCCCAGGCGCGACGGCGGTGCCGGGTGCGGTGGGTTGAGCGCTGTAGCTGGCCGCCCAGCTCTCGACCTCCGCCACATACCAGCTCGCGTGGTTGTACGCGTATATCGCCTGCTCGTAGTCGCCGGGGGCGCCGGACGCGCGTAGGTAGTTGGCGGCTCCGTAGATCGCATCGGCGGGATCCCAGCGGTCGGGCGGGCCGTCGCCGTCGGCATCGACTCCGTACCGCGCCCACGTCGAGGCGAGGAACTGCATCGGCCCACCGGCGCCCGCCGCGTTGACGACGCCCTGCCGCGTGCACGACGGGGCGGGATCGCGTCCGTGGTCGCACTCGACCTTGCCGATGCCGGCGAGGATCGCCCAGCTCAGGCCATAGCGCTGCGCCGCCTGCTCGTACAGGCGCAGGTAGGAGGGTGGGATTTCCCGTTCGGCCAGCGCCGAGACGCCCTCGCCCTGAGCGCCCGACGCAGCGACGCCGGCGGCGCTTGGCGATGTGCCGCCGAGCGCGGCGAGCGCCGCGACGAATACGAACGCGATCGCCGACAGCCCGCCGGCGCCAGCCGCGATCCATCCCGTGCGGCGCTCTGCCGCGCGCGACCCGGCGGCTGCCGAGCGCCCTGTCAAGGCCGGTCTCTGCCCAGCTGGCGTTTGCGCCGCGCGGCCACCTCGCGTGCGTCGCGCATCACGCTCGACTCCGGCTCACCGCTCGCGCGATCGGGCGTCGAGGAGCTCTCGGCGCGCCCGGTCGCCAGCCAGGAGTCCAGCGCCGTGCGCTCCCTGCGCGACGCGGGCATGCCGTGCCCGCCGGCTCGCATTCGCTTCTGCAGCGCTCTGTCGAACCTCATGTCCGCCTTGTGCCGCTCGCGGCGCCCCACGCGCGGGACCTCCCCGCCGAGGCTCCTGGCGGTCTCCGTCAGCTCCCTGCGCAACGCGAGCTCGCGGTCGATCTCCAGGCGCGCCGTCCTCTGACGGCGCGGGTCCAGGCGCTCGTACTCCTCGCGTCCGTAGCCCGCCAGCTGTGACATCGCCGCGTAGTCGCGGCGTTCGCTCGCCCGCCGCGCCCGCGCGCCCGCGGGTAGCGCCGCCTGAGCGTCCAGGAAGCGATCACGCTCCTCGCGTTGTTCGCGTGTGTGTGCGTGGCCGGTTCCACGCAGCGCCCGGTCACCCGCGCTCGCCACCCGCCGCGCCCTGTTCAGCTCCTGCTGCCCACGCTCGATCTCGCCCTTGACGCGATCTCCGCGGTGACCCAGTTCGGCCGCCCGACGGGTGTGTCCAAGTGCCAGCGCGTTGGCGCGCTCGCGGCCGATACGCTCCAGCTGCGCGCGCCTTTCATCCAGACGGCGGTTGATCTTCGGGGCGTCCTGCGCTTGCGCGCTCGCGTCGCGGTGCTCGCCGTCGAGCGTGCGAATCACCTGCTCATCCGTCCCGGCCCGCGCCCGCTCGCGCCCCACCCGCGCCAGCTTGCGGGCCTGCCCCTCCGGTGCGGGTCTGGACAGCCTGGCTTTGGCCCAGCGCGCGGCGGCGATGCCCCTGCGCGGCGTCTCGAACACCTCGCTCACCCTGCGTGCGATCGAGCGCCGCGACGCATGTTCGCCGCCGGCCGTGTGACCAGCGAGCGCACCCCCGGCTGCCCCGAGAGCGTGGTGGCGGCGTGCATACGCTCCCCACCAGAACGCCGACATCAGCAGCCACTGGGTCCACCAGCCGAGCGCGTTCAAGCCCGACAGGATCGCCAGCACCGCGAACATCGCGCCCAGCAGGAACGAGAAGACCAGCTTCGAGACGACCGCGCCCAGCAGCTGCGCCGCCCATCTGCGAAACAACGCCCGGCCTGCCTCGCCGAACGCTGGCGCCAGCACGATCGCGGGGGCCAGGAGCAGGTACAGCAGGCTGAAGATGGCCGCCGCCAGCAGCCGTAGGGCGACGAATCCCAGCAACAGCAGCATGCCGAGCAGGCCGGCGGCGATCAGCAGCAGCCCTCCCAACCGCGACCACGTGTCGCCGTCAGTCCGGAACTCGGCCTGCGCGGCGGTCGGGCCGCGGCAGTTCGTGGCTTCGCTGCTCTGGCAGAGAGTGCGCAGCAGCGAGCCCTGTTCGTTGATCGAGTTGCGCGCCGGCCCATTGGCGGGAAGCGCGAGGAAGATCGCTCCGTTCGTGCGCGCGTCGCGCAGCAGCTCGGCGCTGTGCTCGAGCGCCTTCGCCTGCGCACTCGATGGAACCGTGCATTCCCCGAGCAGCGCCGAGGTCGGCTGGCATGCCTTCTGGGCGATCTCGCGCGCGGCGATCTTCAGTCCGGCCGCGCGCAGGCTCGGATCGAGCCGGGACGGTTCACGACACCAGGCGACGTTCCCGAACTCCAGGTAGCACCAGGGCGCTTCGATCGCGCTGGAGAAGATCTCCCCAAGGCTCGTCCCAAGCGCACCTGCCGCCCCCTCCGGGGTGCCACGACTGGTGACCGCGAGCGTGCCCAGGCTCGCCTCGTTGGCCCATTCGCCGAGCGCGCCAACGGTACCCGTGGGGTCGGCGATGACCCAGATCCCCGCGAGCATCATCGCTCCCATCAGCAGCGCCTCGCCGAGCGTGTCGGCCACGCGACGGCGTATGAGGCCGTGATAGAGGACCAGCACGGACGCGCTCGCCAGGGCGATCGGCAGCCACGGTTCGGTGAACGCCGCCTGCATCTCGCGCAGACCCCTGCCCACACCGACCGCGGTGGCGCCGTCGAGCAGGTCGATCGTGAAGCACCACTCGAGCATCACGACGAGCGCGTGCACCGCCCATACGAGCGCCATCCACAGCGGCGTGACGACGAGGTCCTGCACGAAGTCCAGACCCGCTCCCGTGCCGAGGCCGAACAGGCCCGTGTTGATGTGAACGTCGATGCCGTAGTCGCCGGTGGGCGCCGGCGCGGCCACGAACCCCGACGTTTCGCAGTTGCGCCTGTTCGTCGCCGCCAGCTCGCCCGCCAGAGCTCCCTTGCAGGTGGGGCTGCCCAGGCCGTTGCTCACGAGCGGATCGACCTCCGCCTGCGGCGTTTCCCCAGCGCCTTCTTCTCCGACGGCATCGCCCGCGCCGGTTTCGCCGGAAACCAGCGGCGGGCTGCTCGGCGCCTTGTGCGCCGGGGCGGGCGCGCCGTGCGCGGAGCCGGCGCCCATGCCGAGCAGCGCGAGCGTCGCCAGCGCGAGCGTGCGGGCGCTCACTCAGCCGGCGGGCGTGGTCGAGAAGGCGCGCAGCAACGACGGCACCACGACATCCACCTGGATCGCCTCGACCCGACCGCTGTGGTCGCGGAAGAGACACCGGCCGGCGTCGAGCTCGAGCAGGCTCTGGCACATCCGCCGGTCCTCCGGGTCGAGTCCGAGCAGGGTGAGCGCGCGGGCGGCCTCCGCGTGTGAGCGCATCCCGAACACGAACGTCGCGCCGATCAGGTTCTCGAGCGACTCCCGCTCGCCGACGAGCGTGTCGGTGACCAGCTGCGTGCTGATGATCGGCACCGCGAGCTCCGAGCGACCCATGCGTTGCAGCGAAGCCAGCAGCGTGCGGCCGACCGGGTCGCCCAGCAGCCGCCAGCCCTCGTCGAATGCGAACAGCTTCAGCCGCTCCCGCTCGGCGCCCATCAGCTGCATCGCGAACATGGCGATCAGGCGCACGATCTGCTCGCCCACGCGCTCTGCCTGGGAGTACTCCGAGCGTGCCATCCCCGGCGGCGGAGCGGGCAGGTCGCGGATCGGCAGATAGGTGACCTGCCGATGCCCTACGCGCGGCAGCTTCACGGCGGGGTCGGCGAACCCGAGCTGCGTCAGTCCCGAGCGAGCGTAGACGTCCAGCGCCTTGCCCACCTGAACGTCTGTCTCGTCGCCCTGCTCGAGCGCTCGCACCACCTCGCCGCAGGTCGGATCTGGCGAGCGCGTGAGCACGCGATCGACGGCGCCGACGACCGCCGTCTCCCACGCCGGATCGGCCCTACCGGGCAACAGGTCGCGCAGAAACGACACCGCGGCGTCCTGACGCAGATGCGCGGGCGCGACCCGCAGCGGGTCGAGCATGCCGCGCAGCGCCGGGTCCGGCCGCAGCGTGACGCTCTCCACGTGCGGCGTCACGTCCGCCAGCAGGTGGAAGCGGTGATCGCCCTTCGGGTCGCAGTCGATCACCCTCGCGCCCTGCAGGAACCCCTCGTACTCGAGCTTCTGTGCCAGCGTCGTCTTGCCCGATCCGAGCGCGCCGACGCTGAGGATCGTCGCGTTGCGGTCGCTGTCAGAGCCCTCGCGCAGGTTGAAGACGACCGGCTGCCTGGATCCCGTCAGCGTGTGCCCGAGGTAGAAGCCGCGGCTCGAGCCCGCCGTGTGCGTGGCGGTCGGCATCATCGCGGCGACCTGCTCCGCCGTCAGCGTGTCGTCGTAGCCCGCCAGCCGCGTGCGCTGCCCCGGCAGGTGCTGCAGGAACAGCTGCAGCTGATCGCCGAGCGGCCGGTGCAGGCGAATGTCCCCAAACGCGCGCCGGCACATCTCCACGCGTTCCTCCAGCTCCTGCTCGCTGCCGGCCGCCAGCGCGATCGCCAGGGTCGCGCGCAGCAGCGGCGGCTTGCTGGACGCCTGCAGGTAGGAGAGCAGATCGCGCGCCTCCTGCGTGCGCTCGTAGCCCAGGTCGGATATGCCCTGCTCCCCGCCGGACTCCGCCCGCACGATCTGGTCGGCGTCCTGGATCCGTCGCCGCGCGATCCTCAACGCGAGCTCGTTGGGCAGAAAGCGCGCATTCAAGGACACATCGATGCCGAACGGCAGGCTTTCGCCCGGCGCGAACATCAGCTCCGCGCGGGCGCCCGGGAACTGCACGCGCTCGGGCAGCGCTCCCGTCACCAGGTGCGCCTGCCAGCTCGTGCCGAGCTCTGACTCGATCCTCAGCGCTCTGCCGCGATGCTCGACGAAGCCGTCGGCCCAGCGCATCACGTCACCCTCGAGCGGCGCGAGCACCGCCTCTCCGTTGCGCTCGAACACGAGCGCGCGCGGCTCGTGCAGACCGTCGATCACAGGTTCGCCCAGTCCTCTGCAGAACGCCCTGCGCACGAGCCACTGCAGCTCGACGCCACGCGCCTGGCGCACGGGCAGGAAGTCCGCCAGGCGCGAGTGCGCGTGGTCTGCGCGCACCCGCGCCCGCTCGAGCTCCGACGCTTTCAGGATGCGCCTGTCGCGCAGTGCCAGCGTCCGCGTGAACGCCTCCCACCACTCTCGTGGATGCTGTCCGACCGCCCGCGAGACGTAGGAGGCGACGTCGCGCCCTGGCTCGCGCAGGCTGACCAGCAGGAACACCGCGGGCTGCGCCGCGCCGACGTCGCCCAGGCGCCGGACGTGCTCCTGTATGTAGCGCTCGCGCGCACCGGCTTGAGCGCGAGCGCAGGAACGCCCGGTGTCGCCGTCCTCGCCGCGAAGCCCGCGCGCGTAGCGCTCGAGCTCCCAGCGCCGATGGACCCGCAGGATCTGGATGTCGGCCTCGATCGCCTCCAGCGCGCCGATCAAGGCCATGAAGCGGGCGCGCTTGCCTTCCTCGCTCAGCCACGCGTAAGAGGAGGCGCTCACCGCGAACGCCGCCCAACCGTCGTCGAGCCCCTGCGCGAACACGCAGTTGCCGTATACGAACGCGATCGGCGCTCTCACCGGCTCACCTGCCGGCTGCGTTCGTCTTGACGAGCAGCCGTGCTCCGGGCCCGAGCGAGATCACCTGGCCCTCGGCGAGGACGCGAGCGTCGGCGGGTTGGCGCAGGCTCAGCACCGGACGAAGCCCCGGCCGCGCGGCGCCGCTGAGATCGCGCTCCATCGCCCGCCCGCGGCGCTCGTGCTCGACGGACACGAGCACGGCGCCCGGGCCTGCGTAGCGGAGACGACGCATACGGTGGTCTGAGCCGTCAGGGAGCAGCACGATCTCCTGCGGACGCCAGCGCCCGCCCGCGGCCGCGCACCGTCGGAGACCCGCCAGGCGCCGTGGCCCCGCCCAGTAGCGCAGGAGCGCCCGCGCGGCGAGATGGAAGCTGCGACCCTCCAGCCGGATCACGCTCAGCACGGTCGCGCCCACGCCCGGCAGCGCGATGTCGCGCATGTACCACGGGAGCCTCCCGACGATCCCTCCGAGGAGCGGCAGGCCTCCCGCGATCATGCTCGCCGCCAGGATCGCGAGGAAGTACATGACCCCCCGGACCGGCACCCCCGCCGGATTCAGGCGCAGGCGGTCGACGCTGTAGATGCGTCGCTCCAGGTCGAACACCCGGCGATAAGAGCGGATCTCGATCACTGCGAGCC
The DNA here is from genome assembly GCA_035484215.1 of Solirubrobacteraceae bacterium. Taxonomy (GTDB): domain Bacteria; phylum Actinomycetota; class Thermoleophilia; order Solirubrobacterales; family Solirubrobacteraceae; genus Palsa-744. The sequence goes on from DATHPE010000020.1 coordinate 19,610, forward strand.
GAACAGCGAGGTGACCGTGTCACGGAGCAGGCTCACGCCCGCCGGCGTGGCCAGCAGCACCGAGACGATGCCGACCGCGAACACGCCCGCGGCCTCCTTGAAGTCCCGGCGGAACGCGAGCACCGTCGCCGCCACCGCGAATGCCAGGCCGATCAGGCTCATCGCGACCGCGCGGCCCGTGTTCCCGGCCTTCGCGGCCGCCGATTCCAGCGAGCTGCCCGCACCTTCGGACGCCGCCGTCGGCGGTGTGGCCGTCGAGCTCGTGGTTGCGACCGCGGCGCCAGCCGGCGCGGGTGCCGCCGCCGCGCACGCGCACACCAGCAGCACGACGGTCAGCCAGCAGGAACATCGCGTCTTCATCGGGCCTCCTTGGGTTGGGGTCTACGCATCTGGGTCCGTCTGCACCGCCGAGACCTCCCAGCGGCCCTGCTCACGTGCGACGTCGAGTTCGTACGCGAGCGTGTATCGGACGCCGCGTCCGTCCTGCGCCTGCGCGACCGCCAGCACCGAGCTGCCCTTGGGCGCCCAGTCGAGACGCTGCACCGACTCGAGGCTCAGCGGCATGCTCGGCAGCGAGACACGGGCTCCGCTGGTCAGGTCCGCTTCCAGCTCACTGGCGGACGCCGCCAGGTAGTTGCGCAGCACGCGCGTCACCACCGTCGCGAGCGCCGGATCATCGAGTTCCCGCGGGCGTGCGGGCGTCTGCGCGGGACCGGCGGCTGGAGCGCCCACGAACGCGGGGTAGCCGGCCAGTGCCAGGCTGCCGGCGACCGTACGCGTGACGGCCACCGTCAGATACAGCAGGCCAGCGGTATCCGTCTGCGCCGCGACCGTGTAGACGTGCTCGCCGGGCGACGGTTCGCGGGCCTGGACCACTTCCACCCATTCCACGCGCTGCTCGCCTCTCGCCGGCAGCTCCAGCCCAGCGTCCGATTCCACGCCCGTCCCGAGGAACGGTTCGAGCGCATCGGCGCTCGCCTGCGGTTCGGCCGCGTTCCATGTCAGGTAGCGGCGCGCGAACAGCGCCGCGTACGCTTCGGCCGCCTGGTCCGGCGGCGCGGGCTCGCGCACAGCCGCCGTCGGCAGGGCTGGCCGCGGTGGCGCGAGCGCGTTCCGGACGCTCGCCATCAGCCCCAAGACCGAGAGCGTGCACAGCAGATACCGCGGCAGCCCGCGCGCCAGGCGGATGCGCCACAGCGCGCGCGTGGCGATCGTCACCGTCGGTCGCATCCGCTCGCGCGCCACTTCGCGACCCTCAGCGCTCGAATCCGAACTCTGACTGTCCCGCGTGCTGCGCCGGCGCGGGCTGTTCCGGCTGCCGCGATTCCGCGGAGGCCTGCGCAGTCACGCCCGCGACGCTCGCCTGCGGCGCGGGTTCGATCGGCGCGCTTGCGTGACCCACGACGGCGACGTTCGCGCGCGGGCGGGCGCTCGCGCGACGCACGCTACGGGCGCGATCGATCTGCCGGGCGAGCTCCACCTGCCTGGCGCGATCGGCCGGCCGAGCCGGCGCGCCCCGGTGGCGAGGCCGGTCGGCGTCCGCCGAGCCGCGCCACAACACGTGCGTGCGAGCTCCCCGTGAGGAGGCGAGCGAACCGGTGGCCGCGAGCAGACCCGCACCGACGCGGCGGCCGTCACCTGCCGCCGACCGGCTCGCGATCGCCACGAGCGCGCCCACCGCTCCCATCGCCGCCAGCACCATCGTCGCACCGGCGATCCTGTGCAGACGCCGCACCCCTGTTGCGGGCGTCGCGAGCTCCATGTGCTCGCCGTTTGTGGCGCATGTGAAGAACTCCTCTTCGCCGTACACGCGATAGACCTCGCGCGGCGCTCGTCGCAGCAGCGTCATCGCGATGCCTCCGAGCCAAGCACGCGGGCGGCCGGAAGCCGGAGCAGGGAGCTCTCCGGGCTCCGGCCGCTTGCGCGCGGATGGGGATCGCCGTGCCGCCGTCCGTTCAACCGACCGCCGGCGTCCCAGGGAGCGCTTCTATGAGTGGGGGGAGATAGGTTCATAGGGCGTCCCTATCTGCCCTTCCGACGTCCCGCGGGGGAGCGGGACAGCCGTCGCACGAAGACCGACCGACATCAGACGTCCACCTCCTCTGCCATCAGCTCCCGCAGGCGCGCACGCGCGCGCTGGGCGACCTTGCGGTACTTCTCCGCGGACCAGCCGTAGCGCTGGCAGAACTCGCCACTGCCCATCTGCAGTCCCACCTGGCAGGCGAGCACCAGCCGCTGGTCGGGGGTGAGCTCGCTCGCGACCGACCGCACCGCTCGCAGCTGCTGGCGCAGGATCGCCAGCAGCTCCGGTTCAGCCCGCATGTCGATGATCTCGATGTGAGCTTCGTCGAGCGTGCCGAGGGACATGGCCGCCTCGAGCGCCGCCTGCATCGGGCTGCGGCCCGACAGCGCGCGGCGGCGATCGTGGACCCGGGACAGGAAGCGCTGCTCGACTACGTTCGCCAGATGCACCCGGCTCGCGAACCTGGCTCCCTTACGTGCGTAGCTCACCAGCTCGAGCGTGGCCTGGCTGTAGCAGTCCTCGAGATCCTCTCTGCGCAGGCGATGGCGGTGCGCGCGCAGCAGCAGCTCGCGCCTGGCACGCGCCACCAGCGCCACCTCCTCGGCCGGGTCGAGCCCGCGCGCCGAGCGCGCAGCCGCGGGCCAGCGAGCGCCCACAGCTCGTGTTTGCGGCTGCAATCGGGTAGACACATGGGTATGTCGCGCCGGCGCGCCCGCAGGCCCCCCTGCCAATTCCCACAGACCGCCTCGCCGCGCCAAGCAGGAGACGCAGCCGGCGGGGCGCTCGGATGAGCATCACCGACCGCCTGCACGACCTCGACCGCCGCCAGCAGCGGCGCCCGCGTCTGCGCTTCCTCGCCGCCGTGGTCAAGAAGTTCCTCGATGACCAGGGCGGGCAGCTGGCCGCCCTGGTCGCCTACTACGGCTTCGTCTCGCTGTTCCCGCTGCTGCTCGTGCTCGTCACCGTGCTCGGCTTCGTGCTGCAGGGCGACGCCGGCGAGCGCCAGCGGATCCTCGACAGCGCGCTCGGGCAGTTCCCGCTGATCAGCGACCAGCTGAAACTGCAATCGCTCACCGGCAGCAGCATCGGGCTGACGGTCGGCGTGCTCGGCTCGCTGCTCGCCGGCATGGGCGTCACCGGCGCCACCCAGAACGCCTTCAACCGAATGTGGAGCGTGCCCTTCAAGGACCGTCCCAACTTCATCCGCGCCCACCTGCGCGGTCTCGGCATGCTCGCGATCCTGGGGACGCTGTTCATCGTCTCCACCACCGCCGCCGGCTTCGTCGGCTCCGCCAGCCACACCGCGCCGAAGGTGGTCGGGGGGATCGTCGTGGCGTTCTTGTTCAACCTCGCCCTGTTCATGACCGCCTTCAAACTGCTCACCGCCGTCGATGTCACCTGGCGCCAGCTGCTGCCCGGCGTGATCGTCGCGGCCGTCTTCTGGCAGCTGCTGCAGCACCTCGGCGGCCTGTACGTCGACCACGAGCTCAAGCACACGCAACCGCTGTACGGCATCTTCGCGGTCGTGCTCGGCCTGCTCGCCTGGCTGTACCTCGGCGCCCAGCTGACGATCTTCGCCGCCGAGATCAACGTCGTGCGCGTGCGCCGGCTGTGGCCGCGCAGCTTCTTCTCCGACCCGCTGCTGGAGGCCGACAGGCGCGCGCTCACCTCATCGGCCGAGGTCGAGGAGCGGGTGCACAAGCAGAACGTGGACGTCAGCTTCGACGGAGACGACTAGGGCACGAACAGTGCCGTTCAGTCTTCGGGGCAACCGCCGCCATTGCGTGCGCGAATCCGACGCGCGATCGCATGCGAGGCCCGTGACACCAACCGGGCTACGCGTTTGGCTGCAATCTGTTGCCCCGTGGGCAGTTCTTTGAGCACAGCACCAGGCGGCGCTGTCGCTGGCAGCTTGGCAGGTGGGCGCGGTTTGAGCCGGGTGTCAGAGGTTTCGGTCGCCATCGCCATAGGTTAGCCCGCCAGGCTGATGGTCCACAACGCCACCTCGATCGCAAGCAAAACGCAGCTGACTGACAGCCAGCCCGACAGCCGTGCCACCGTACGGTAGTTGGCGTGCAGATGGGGATCGAGCCAACTGCTGGCAGTGCGGTACGCCTCGACAACGTCACGAACATCTTGATCGTCACTCAATGCAAGAAGGTCCTCGCCACCGACCGCGAGGGTGAAATCGTGGGGCAGCAGCACCCAGATGGCGTGCCGGCCATGCCTCGCCCCAGCCCGCGATGCGGCCGGCGACACGAGCCCCCATTCGGGGGCCGAGCATCATTGCATCCCAAAAAAGCTCGCCCCCGCCAGCTTTTTGGCTCTACCACGCCATTTCCGGCATCGCCCAAAAGTACTTGCGCAAGCAACCATCGCGCGCTATACTAACTAAACTTTCGTAAGCTCATATGGAGCGATCACTATGTCACCTGCCTCACAGAAACCCCCAATCCAGACCCCCGATCCGAAGCAGCGCCTGCGGCTGATCCCGCTCGACGACACGGTCGTGTTCCCGAACATGGGGATCACGCTGACCGTCGACGTGGGCGATGACGAGCGCGTCGTGCTCGTGCCGCGTCACGAGAACGAGTTCCTGGAGGTCGGCACCATCGCGGAGGTCTCCGAGCAGGTGCGCCTGCCCGGCGGCGGACGCGCGGTGGCGATCTCAGGCGAGCACCGCGCGCTGATCGGCGCCGCCGAAACCGGCCCCCAAGGCGAGCTGCGCGTGGAGGTCGACGAGCGCCCGGACGAGGTGCCCACCGACAAACGCACGCGCGAGCTCGAGCGTGAGTACCGCGCGACGGTCGAGGAGATCCTCGAGCTGCGCGGCGACGACGGACGCATCTCCGCGTTCCTGCGCGCTATCGCCGAGCCCGGCGCGCTGGCGGACTCCGCCGGCTACTCCCCCAACATCTCCTACGAGCAGAAGGTCGAGCTGCTGCGCACGATCGACGTGACCGAGCGCCTGGAGCTGGCCGTCAAGCTGCAACGTGAGAGCCTGGCCGAGCTACAGGTGCGCAGGCGCATCCGCGAGGACGTGCAGGAGGGCGCCGAGAAGCAGCAGCGCGAGTACTTCCTGCGCAAGCAGATGGACTCCATCCGCAAGGAGCTGGGCGAGGACGACGCGTCGGTCGCGGACGAGTACCGCACCAAGATCGAGGACGCCGACATGCCCGAGCCCGTCAAGGAGCAGGCGCTGAAGGAGCTCGCGCGCCTGGAGCGCATGGGCGAGCAGACCGGCGAGTCGAGCATGATCCGCACGTACCTGGACTGGCTGATAGCGGTGCCGTGGGGCAAGCGCTCTGAGGAGCACCTGGACCCGGTGGGCGCACGCGAGGTGCTCGACGCCGATCACGCTGGGCTGGAGGACGTCAAGGACCGCGTCACCGAGTACCTGGCCGTGCGCAAGCTGCGCCAGGACCGCGGCATCGAGGCTGACCCCAAGTCGGGCGCCATCCTCACGCTGATCGGGCCTCCGGGCACCGGCAAGACGTCGATCGGCGAGTCCATCGCGCGTGCCACCGGACGCGAGTTCGTGCGCATGTCGCTCGGCGGCGTGCGTGACGAGGCCGAGATCCGCGGGCACCGGCGCACGTACATCGGCGCGCTCCCCGGCCGCCTGGTCAGGGCGCTCAGGGACGCCGGCACGATGAACCCGGTGATCCTGCTCGACGAGGTCGACAAGGTCGGCGCGGACTGGCGCGGAGACCCCTCCGCGGCGCTGCTCGAGGTCCTGGACCCCGCGCAGAACCACTCCTTCCGCGACCACTACCTCGACGTGGAGCTCGACCTCAGCCAGGTGATGTTCATCGCCACGGGCAACGTCGCGGACACGATCCCGGGGCCGCTGCTCGACCGGATGGAGGTGATCCGCTTCGACGGGTACACCAGCGAGGAGAAGCTGGCGATCGCGAAGGGCTACCTGTGGCCGCGCCAGCTCGACCGCAACGGCCTGCTGGACGGCGAGGT
>DATHPE010000021.1:0-1728 GCA_035484215.1 Solirubrobacteraceae bacterium
AGCGGCGCGCGGAGGCGTTCCGCATGAACGACAGTGGCTGGGCGGCGCAGATGAAGAATATTGAGAGTCATGTCGCGCGTAGCGGCTGATGCCAGCGCGGCGCGACGACGGCACCATGCCGCCGTCTTCGCCGCCCTCGGCGATGAAACGCGCCTGTCGCTGGTCAGCGCTCTCTCGGGCGGCGAATCACGCTCCATCGCGCAGCTCACTGGCGGCTCACGCCTGACCCGACAGGCGATCACCAAGCATCTGCGGGTGCTCGAGAACGCCGGCGTCGTGCGCAGCGCGCGCTCGGGCCGCGAGAGCCGCTACGAGTTTGATCCGGGGCCTGTGAATGACCTGAAGCAATATCTGACCCGCGTGTCGGAACACTGGGATGAGGCCCTGGGAAGGCTGAAAACCCTCGTGGAGGGGTAAGCCGCGCTGACGGGCCGTGTCGGCCCGCAGCCTAAGGCGTCGCGGGGCGACGCAGGTCACGGCTCAGGTCCGTGAGGACCGGTTTCTGTGACCGGTTTCACCGGGGGCGACGCGCCGGCGAACGTATCCTTATCCGGGACGGAGGCGCTGGTGCAGCACTTACGCACGTTTGATTCTCTCTGGCGCGGCGCCGTTGCCGGGGCGTTGCTCGCCCTCGCCTGCCCGATCGTCCCGCTCCAGGCGCAGGAAGTGTACAAGTCCGTGGACGCCGAGGGGCACGTGGTGTACTCGGACCGGGGCGGCACGAAAACGGCGCCGAAGACCGCCGTGCACGTCGATGAACCCGAGCACGCCGAGGTCGCCCGCCTCGCCAAGGAGCAGGAGCTCCTCAAGGCGGAGGACCTGCAGCGCCAGAAACAAGAGGCGCTCGATGCCAAGAACAAGGCGCTCGCCGACCAGCGCAAGCAGAGCGCGTGTCAGAACGCGCGCAACTATTATTTTCGCCTCAAGGACGCCGGTCGCCTCTATCAGCACGACGCTGATGGCAACAAAGTCTACTACGCCGACGCCGACGCCGACGCCATGCGCGAACAGGCCCGACGGGCGATGACCTCGGCCTGCGGCAGCTGAAACGACGGGTTCTGCCGTCGCTTGCGGAAAAATGACCGTGCGCCGCCACCGGCTCCAATACGCCTTACGGCTGTGCGCAGTCGTGTCGCTCATGCTGCCGGGCGCGACGCTCCTCGCCCAGGAGGCCTACAAGTATCGCGACGCCAACGGCCAGTGGGTCTTCACCGACCGGGCGGTCAGCTCTGCCGCTGCCGCTGGCGATACCATCAGCCGCGTGCACGAGCCGGAAGCGCTGCACATTGCGGTCGAGCGCAGCGACACCGCCAGCTCGATGCAGCTGATCGGTGTGAATAACTGCGGCTGCGTCGTTACGCTGCGGGTGTCGATCGTGCAATCGGACTTCCCGGAGCTGCCCAAGGGAGCCAGCTATCACGCCACGCTCGAGCCGGGAGCCCGGCAGACGGTGGTCGAGGCGCCGCGATCGAGCGGCGCGAAAGCCGACCTGCAGTTCGTCTGGAAGGCGGCTCTCGGATCGCCACAGGCGGTTCACAGTCCGCCGCGCCCCTATCGTGCGCCCTTCGCCGTCGGTGCCACTTTTACCGTCTCGCAGGCGTACCCGACGCGTATCACCCACGTCACGCCCGACAGTCAGTACGCGGTCGATATCGCCTTACCGGACGGCACTCCGGTGTACGCGGCGCGCGCGGGCACGGTGATCAACGTGCGTCACGACTCCTTTCG
>DATHPE010000022.1:0-119433 GCA_035484215.1 Solirubrobacteraceae bacterium
CCGGGCGTCAAAAATACCAATGCGACCGTCACCGCGGCGCTTCCTTGGATCGAACAGGTGCAAGCATCGCTGCAACCGAGCGAGCTGGGAGGGGTCGCCAAAGGCCTTGAGGTCGCGATACCGTCGCTTGCGCGGGTCACCGGCGAACAGATCCCACTCTACAAGCAGACGGGCGAATTCAACAAATGCCTGACGAAAATCATCTTCCCAGCCGGCAACACCAAGATCCAGGACGGGTCGAGCACCTCGGGGGTCGAAGATTACAAGGAATTCTGGTACAGCCTGGTGGGGTTGGACAGCATCGGCCAGAGCTTCGACGGCAACGGCCCGATGGTCAAGTTCCTCGTCGGCAACAGCGTGAACACGCTGCGCTCGCAGCCGACTTCGATTCTCGGCACGGACTTCAAGGGCGAACCGCTGCTCGGGCACTCGCTCCTGACCCCGCTCGGGACGCGCCCGGCCTACCCGGCCGAAGAGCCGCCGTATGAGCCGCTGGTGCCCTGCTACACACAGGCGCTGCCGAACTTCAACGGGCCGCTGTCACAGGGACCAGCCGACGGGAGCGGACAGGGATGACACCCGGAGAGAGCCACGAAGGCGGGCTGAGCGTCCGCGACCAGATCGAGCGCTATCGCTCGGCGTTCATCGCGGTCGTCACGATGATCGTGATCGCGGCGGTCGTCGGCGGCTACATCCTCGCGCACGAGAACCTCAAGCTCCCGAGCTGGGTACCGGTCCTCGGCCACAGCTATTACACGCTGGAGGCCGAATTCCAGACGGCCCAGGCGGTCGACCCCGGCCAGGGCCAGGCGGTGACTATCGCCGGCGCGAAGATCGGCGAAATCGCGAGCGTCGACCTGCACGACGGGGTCGCGATCGTGACGATGAAAGTCGACCCGAAGTACGGCTCCTACATCTACCGCAACGCGACGATGCTGCTGCGCCCGAAGTCCCAGCTGCAGGACATCACGGTCGAGGTCAACCCCGGCACGCCGTCCGCCGGCAAACTGCGCAGCGGCGAAATGGTCCCCCTGTCGCAGACGTCCCCGAACGTCGACTTCGACGAATTCCTGGCGGGGCTCGACGGCGAAACGCAGGCCGCCCTGCAGGAGCTGCTGGACGGCCTGGGCGTCGGGCTCAAAGGCAACGGCAGGGCGCTCTCGGCGGCGCTCAAGCGCTTCGACCCGACCGCCCGTCTCGGGGAGGAGATCACCCACGAACTGAAACTCCGCCACGCCGACATCGCGCGCTCGATCAAAAACTTCCGGCTGCTCACCGAAGCGCTCGGCGGCAAGGATCAGCAGCTCTCCGAGCTGATCGACGCCGCCGACGCCGTGTTCGCGACCTTCAAGGCGCAGGACGCCGGCTTCGAAAAGACGCTGCACCTGCTGCCGGGCGCGCTGCACAAGACAGGGGTCGGCCTCGCCAAGGTCGCCCAGGCGACGCACGTGATCGGCCCGACCCTGCACGAGCTCCTGCCGTTCGCGCGCGCCCTCGGCCCCGCCAACGAAGCCACGCGGGAAATGGCGCTGAAGGTCGCGCCGATCCTCAAGAACGAGATCCGCCCGTTCGCGCGAGAAATCGAGCCGATCGTCAACGAACTGGGGCCCACCACCCAGGAGCTGAGCCAGGCGCTGCCGAAACTCGCGTCGAGCTTCACGGTGCTGAACGAATTCTTCAACGAGATCGCGTACAACCCCGGGCCGAGCAAGGGCGGCTTCCTGTTCTTCCTCGACTGGGGCAACCACGACCTCAACAGCGTCCTCAGCACCGCCGAAGCGCACGGCGCCCTCGGTCGCACGCTCGTCTACTTCAACTGCAAAATCCTGGAACTCTTCAAGGCGGTCAGGGAAGTCAACCCGACCGTGAACCTGCTGCTCGGCCTGCTCAGGCCGCCGACCAAACAAGACTGCGAAAAACAGGGCATCAAAGTGGCAGGAGCCCCCGCGGCCAGCGAGCGCGGCCACACCAAGGCGCCGGCCGGCGGCCTCTTCTCGAGCCTCGATCAGCACCCGTTCGGCGGGAAGGGCTGAGATGCAGAAGCGCGCGCCCACGCTCGGCAACCTGCTGGTGATCATCCTGTTCGTGCTCAGCTGCTTCGGGCTGCTGATGTTCCTGTGGGAGTCCTTCGGCGGCCCGCTGCCGCTGAAACCGAAGGGCTATCGCTTCACGGTCGCGTTCCCGCGCTCGTTCGCGCTCGCCGAACAGTCCGACGTGCGCATCAGCGGCGTGGAAGTGGGGCACGTCGTCTCGCTGAAGCTCAACAGCGAAGGCCGCACGCAGGCGACGCTCGAACTAGCCGGCCGCTACGCGCCGATACGCGCGAACACGCACGCGATCCTGCGCACGAAGACGCTGCTGGGCGAGACCTACGTGCAGCTGCTCCCCAAGGGGCGGAGCGGGCCGTACCTCGCCGACGGCGGCCGTCTCGCCAACAGCCAGGTCGAACCGTCGGTGACGCTCGACGACATCCTCTCGCTGTTCAACGCCAAGACCAGGCGCGACTTCGATATCTGGCAGGAAGCCGCGGCGGCGGCGATCGACGGTCGCGGCGAAGACATCAACGCCTCCTTCGCGCAACTCGAACCGTTCGTCGAAAGCGCCAACAAGCTGGTCACGATCCTCGACGAACAGGAAGGGGCGGTGAAGGAGGTGGTGCACAACACGGGCGTGGTCTTCAACGCGCTCGCCAGCCGCGACCACCAGCTGGAAGGGTCGATCGTCAACGGCGAGCGCACCTTCCACGCCGCCGCAGAAGCCAGTCAGGCGTTCGCCGAAGCGTTCCGCGAACTGCCGGCGTTCGAGCACAACCAGACGGTCGCGCTCAAGGAAACCGACCGCGTCGCCGCCGTCGCCAACCCGTACCTCAAGGAACTCCAGCCCACCGAGCGCCAGCTCACGCTGCTGCTCGGGGCGGCCAAGCCGTTCGCTCCCGAATTCAACAAGTTCCTGACGGCGCTAGGGCCCTTGACCAAGGCCGCCAAGACCGACCTGCCGGACCTGAAGAAGGGTCTCGACCTGAGCGTCCCGGTGCTCGAAAACTTCAGGCCGGTGCTGCACAACCTCGACCCGTTCCTGCAGTACCTCGGCGAATACCTGCCCGAGCTGCAGGCGTTCTTCGCCAACGTCACCTCCGCCTCCGAGGCGAGCGAACCCACCGCCGATGTCGACGAAGGCAAAGGCCCCAAGCAGCACCTGCTGACGACGATGCAGGTGCTCAGCCCGGAGAGCCTCGCGATCTACCCCAACCGGATCGGCACCGACCGCTCCAACGCCTACCCGCACTCCGGCGTCTACGGCTCACTCGCCAGCGGGCTGCCCGTGTTCAGCGCCAAGTCGTGCGCGAACTCCGCCCCGTCGGTCAACGGGCCGGGCAACGAACTCATCGAACCGTCGCTCATTGAAAAGCTGATCGAATTCAAAGTGGCCAACGCGCCCGAAGAACTCAGCAAAGAACTCTTTGTTAACAAACCGAACGAACCGCCACCGACGGCAGAAGAAAGATACAAGGCCATCAAGAAAGCGCAGCAGGAAAACGGCGGCAACCAGGTCCCCGCGCCGGGCTGCGTCCAGCAGGGCCCGTTCACGTTCAACGGCGAAACGAGCCAGTTCCCGCACGCGACCTACAAGGCCAAATGATGCCCGACGAGCGCCACCAATATCACTCGACCGACGTCGACTTCGCGGGGGACGCGGAGGACGAGCGGTGGTCGATCCGCTGCGTCGACGTGCACAAGCGCTTGGGCGGAGTGTCCGTCCTCGACGGGCTGAACGTCGCCTTCCCCGACGACACGATCACCGTCGTGCTCGGCCCCTCGGGCACCGGCAAGAGCGTGCTGATCAAGCACATCATCGGGCTGATGTTCGCCGACTCGGGCGACGTCATCGTGAAAGGGCAGTCGGTCAAGACCCTGACGATGCCCGAGCTGCTGGCGATGCGGCGCAAGATCGGCGTGCTGTTCCAGGACGGCGCCCTGTTCGGGTCGATGAACGTGTTCGACAACGTCGCCTTCCCGCTGCGCCAGCACACCGACTTCTCCGAGGCGAAGATCGCCGAGCGCGTCACCGAGCGCCTGACCGACGTCGGCTTGGCCGACGCGATCGACGACCTGCCCTCCCAGCTCTCGGGCGGCATGCGCAAGCGCGCGGGGTTCGCGCGGGCGCTCGTGATGGAGCCGGACATCGTGATCTTCGACGAGCCCGACTCGGGCCTGGACCCGGTGCGCACGGCGCTGCTGTGCGAACTGATCCAGGAGATGCACGCCATCCACCGGGGCACCTACATCGTCGTGACCCACAACATCGCCTCCGCGCGGCAGATCGGCGAATACATCGCGGTGCTGTGGCGGGGGCGGATCGTGGAGGCGGGCGACGCGGCGAAAATGTTCGCCTCGGAGAACCCGTTCGTGCGTCAGTTCCTCAGCGGGTCGGCGGAGGGGCCGTTGACGATGGATTGAGGCTGGGCTCTCCGTCGTCCGAAGACGTCCAAGAGATTCCCTCCAGGAGCTTCGCGGGTGGGATCTGCAAAGCCCTCGCCAGCTTCACGATGGTCGCAATAGAAGGCTGAGAGATGAACGACCCGACATGGCAGGTCATCGAGTGGTGCTGGATCGTGTGGGTGGTCTACTGGCTGGTCATGGCCTTCGCGACCAAGCGCACGATCGAGCGGACGGGGTTCATCGGGTATCGCGTGGTGACGATCGCCGTCGTGATCGGATGCATCGTGGTCGAGCGGCTGGTGCACTTGTCCGCACGGTCGCAGCTCTGGCACACGACGCTCGCGCTGGGCGTGGTGACCGACGCCATCGTCGCGGCGGGAGCCGCGTTCACGGTCTGGGCACGGATCACGCTGGGTCGCAACTGGAGCGCGGAGGTGACGTTCAAGCAGGATCACGAGCTGATCGAGTCCGGTCCGTACGCGCTGGCGCGCCATCCGATCTACACGGGCCTGATCGTGATGGCGCTCGGCACAGCGGTCAACTACGGCCGGGCATTCGGCTTCGTCCTGTTTCTCGCGCTGTGCGGCGGCCTGTGGTGGAAGGCCACGCAGGAGGAACGGATCATGAGCAGGCACTTCCCCGACGCGTACGCCGAGTACAAGACGCGGGTCCACGCGATCATCCCGTTCGTGCTGTAGGGCGACTTCTGTCCTGCCCGACGGTTCCACATGCATGACTCGTTGGTGCGGGGGGTTGCCGATCGCGCTGTCGCTTGCCTGTGGGGCGCGGCGCCGGCGCCCGCGATGCGGTTGCCGGGCGGGGCCGGTCTTGATGTTTGGCTCCGGGGCTAGGGGAGCCCTTTGATGATGTCGAGCAGCTCCGCGCGGCTGTAGCCGCTCTCGCGGCTGAGCCGGACGAGCTCGAGCGCCTTGGCCATCAGCGCGCCGCGTTGGGGTGTGCCGCTGACACGGATGCCGTGGCCGGGGCGCAGTTCGAGGAGTCCTTCGTCGCGGAGCAGCCGCAGGGCGCGTAGGACGGTGTTGGTGTTGACGCCCATGACGGCGGCGAGGTGGCGTGCGGGGGGGAGGCGCTCCCCGGGCTTTGCCTCGCCGTCGGCGATCGCGCGACGGATCTGCGCGGCGACCTGGTCGTGCAGGAGCGTCGGGTCGTCGCGGTCGACCTTGACATCGATCATTGTGCTATTCATAGTAGCTCAGAGATGCGTGAGCGCAGTCCTGACACCCCATGACCCTGACCGTCGAGAGACCGCTTGTCGCGACGCCCGACTCCGGCGTGATCGAGGAGGCACGGGCGCGCCAGCGCCGCCACCGCGGCGTGGCTGGCGCAGCGCTCCTCGCCGCCGCGATCGCCGGCATCCTGCTGGGAACGACTGGCGGCGGTGGAGGATCGCACGCTGGGAGTGTCGCAGCGGTGCCTGCCGGACACCCAAAGTCGAAGACCGCTCGACTGTCGTCTACGTCGTGCGGCGGCAAGGCTCTGCAGGGTGCGCCGAGCAAGTCGCTGTTTTCGATCCTCGGCGTTCTGCGTCGACCCGCAACCGCGGCCGATGCCGACAGCGGCATAACCGGGGGAGGGTTCATCAGCGGCGTCTTCGTCCACTACATACGCCGTGCTCGCGTCGTCGCCGGCAGCCCCTACTACATCTACCCAGCCGTAGTCGGGGGCTGTGGGACTGGCGAAAGGCCCCACGAGGGCATCATGGAGCTCGCGAAGAACGTCGACCTCGGCGCCGGCGATATCGGCGGCACCGGTGGCGGCGGCGCCACCGCGGTGAGCATCGAGCAGGGTGACGACGCCAGCAGCGGTCCCCCCGGCTCCAGCACGAGCGCGACCATCACGCTGGTCGTGCCCGACGGCGTCGCCAAAGTCACGCTGCGCTACCCCGCCGGTCCGGCGAGCGGGTACAGCCCGAAGATCTCACCGGCCTTCGCCGTCACGACGACGCCCGTCGAGAACCTCGTCGTCGTCAGCGTTCCGCGCAGCAACCCTCTGCAACGGGGCACGATGATCTGGCTGGCCGCCAACGGCCACGTCATCAGGAGGTTCGACAGGGTCTAGGTGCTAGGCCGGACAAGCCACTCGTAGCACCTCTGTGCTACGATAGTGCCCATGTCTCGCACCGTGTCGGTACGCGATCTGCGCAATAGCACGGCCGATGTCGTCGCTGCCGTACGTGCGGGTGAGCGACTGACGCTGACCGTCAACCACGATCCGGTGGCCGACATCGTGCCGCACGTGGAGCAGCGCGATCCGTGGGTGCCCTCGACGGTGCTGCGTGACATCGTTCGCGAGGCGCCTGCTGACGAGGGTCTGATGGCTGATCTCGCCGAGGTGCGTGGGGCGCTCGTAGAGGACCTGTGAAGCGCGGTCTCGCCGATACCTCGGTGTTCGTTGCGCAGGAGGCCGGACGTGAGCTGGGCGAGCTGCCGGAGAAGATCGCGGTGTCCGTGATCACGGCGGCGGAGTTGGAGCTTGGTGTGCTTCGCGCGCAGGACACCGATGTCCGTGCACGTCGCATCGCCACTCTCTCGCGTGTGCGCAGCGCGTACAGGCTGCTGCCGGTCGATGCGCAGACGGCATCCTGCTTTGCGCGAATCGCGGCTCATGAGCTGGAGGCAGGTCGCAAGCTGCGCAGGCACGATGCCTGGATCGCCGCTACGGCCCTTCGGCATGGCGTCGCGGTGGTGACGCAGGACGACGATTTCTCGGCGTTCTCGTCAGTCGAGGTGCTGCGCGTCTGAACGGCACTCTCACCCGCCTGATGTAGATACCCATCTGTTGCGCCCGGGCGTTGCGTATACGAACATGTGTTCGCATGATCGTATGTGTCTACATCCCCCGTTTCGAGCTGGCCGTGGCGGCCGGCGAGGGGTCGAAGATCGCCCGCCAGACGCTGGCGGGGCGCGCGCTGGCGGTGGCGCCGCTCGTCGGCGGCGAACAGCGCGTGGGGGAGGTCTCGGGGGCGGCGGAGGCCCGCGGCGTGGCGTGGGGGATGGTCCTCGGCGAGGCGCTCGCCCGCTGCCCGGAGCTGGTGCTGGTGCCGGGCGACCCGGTGCGGGTGGCGGAGGTGTGGGAGGCGGCGATGCGCGCCCTGGAATCGATCGGCGCGGACGTCGAGCCGGCGCGCCCGGGGCTGGCGTACTTCGCGAGCGACGGGCTGCGCGGGCTTCACGGCACGCGCGAGGCGACGATCGCCGCCGCCAGGCGCGCGCTCGAGCATCCCGTGCGCATCGGCGCGGGCCCGACGCGCTTCTGTGCGCTGGCGGCCGCCCTGGCGGTGCGCTCGCGCCGTCCGTTGGTGCTGGACGGCGGGGAGGCGCGGCGCTGGCTCGCCGGGCGCCCGGTCGAGCTGCTGGGCTTCCGAGAGGACACGGCCGCGCTGGTCGAGCCGCTGACGCGCCTGGGGGTGCGCACGCTCGGCGAGCTGGCGAGGCTCGGGCGCCCGGCGCTGAGCGACCGCTTCGGTGCGCCTGGCGCGCTCGCCCACAGGCTGGCGTGCGGTGAGGACAGCCCGCTGCGAGCGCGCCGCGTGGAGGAGCGCCTGGAGGAGTCGATGGAGGTCGGCGACGCGAGCTCCGGCGAGGCGCTGGGGCGCGTGCTGGGCGTGCTGGTGGATCGGCTGCTCGCCCGCTCGGAGCGCCGTGGACGCACGCTGCGCGCGGCAACGCTCTCCGCGCGGCTGCTCGCGGGCGGCGGCTGGCGTGAGCGCGTTGTCTTTCGCCAGGCGATCTGCGACCCCGAGCGCATCTGGCTGGCGCTGTCGGTGCGCCTGTTGGCGCTGCCCGCCCCGGCCGCCACGCTGGGGCTGGCGGTGGAGCGCTTCGGGCCGCCCGCCAGCGAGCAGGGTGCGCTGTTCGACCAGGTCTGCGACCGCCCCGATGCCCACACCGCTCGTCCAGGCGCCCACACCGCTCGCCCTGTCAGCTCCTCCGCCCGCGCCGCGCGCCTGCGCGAAGCTGTCGCCCAGATGCGCGCGGTGGCGGGCCAGGACGCGGCGCTGCGCGCCGTGTGCGTGGACCCCGACTCGCGCGTGCCCGAGCGGCGGGTGGGACTGGCTCCGATCCCCGAGTGAGCGCCCGCATGACCGTTCGCGCTCTCAACCCCCCTCGGCCGGCGCGCGTGCGATTTGAGCCCGCCCGCCCCGACCGTCCGGTGGAGGTCGACGGCGAAGCGATCGAGTCGCTGCGCGAGTCGTGGCTGGTGGAGGACCGCTGGTGGACCGCCGAGCCGCTGTGCCGCCGCTACTGGGAGCTGGTGGGCAAGCGGGGGCGCAACGTGGTGGTCTTCCACGACCTGCGCACGGGCTGCTGGTTCGTCCAGGGTTCATAGGCGGTGTGAGCGGCCCGATGTCCACGCGAGCGAGGGGAATTCCATACGTAGAGCTGCACTGTCATTCGGCGTACTCGTTCCTGGACGGCGTCTCGCTGCCGCTGGAGCTGGCGCGGCAGGCGGGTGAGCTGGGCCACGTGGCGCTCGCGCTGACGGACCACAACTCGGTCTCCGGCTCGATGGAGCTCGCCCAGGCGCAGGCGGACAGCGGCGTGCGCGCGATCCACGGCGCGGAGATCGACGTCGTGCTCGACCCCTCTCGCCCCGGCGTCGGTGGGACGCGTCATCTCACGCTGCTCGTGCGCGACGCGCGCGGCTGGAGCAACCTCTGCCGGCTCATCACGCTCGCGCACGCGCACACCCGCGAGGGCGCGTCTCGGCGCGAGCGCATGGGGCCATCGGTGGACATGCAGGCGGTGGTCGACCACGCCGAGGGCCTGGTGTGCCTGACCGGCTGCGCCGAGCGATCGGTGCTCGGTGGCGGCGTCGAGGACGAGCGCACCGCCCGGCGGCTGCTCGACGCGTTCGGCCCGCGGGACGTGTACGTGGAGCTGCAGCGCCCGTACGCCCGCAACGATCGCGCCCGTAACCGTGCGCTGCTAGCACACGCCCGGCGCCTGGGGGTCAGGTGCGTGGCCACCGGCAACGTCCACTCCCACACGCGCGCGAGGGCGGAGCTGCAGGACGCGTTCGTGGCGCTCGCCAACCACGCGCCGCTGGACGCCTGCGAGCCGTTGCGTCGCGGCAACCACAGCCACGTGATGAGCACGCCGCGGGCGATGGCCAACCGCTTCGCCGACCATCCCGACGCGGTCCGCGAGACGCTGGTGCTGGCCGAACGGCTGACGTTCGACTTGACCAAGGACCTCGGCTACCGCTATCCGGGGGCCGAGGACGAGGGCTCCTCGCGCCGCCTGGCGGAGCTGTGCCGGGCGCGGCTGGAGGAGCGCTACGGAGCGGACGGCGTCCACCCGCCCGCCGGGTCGCGCGGCGCCCACGTGGAGGCGCTGGCGCGCATGGAGGAGGAGCTGCGCGTGATCGACCGGCTCGGCCTGGCGGGCTTCTTCCTGCTCCACCACGACATGCTCGAGCTGGCGCGCGAGGTCGCGGTGGAGGTCCGCGGGACGGATTCCGTGCGCGCGCTGCTGGCGCCCGGGCGCGGGCGGGGATCGTCGGTGTCCTCGATCGTGTGCTACCTGACGGGGCTCTCGCACATCGACCCGATCGCTGGCAAGCTGGCGCTGGGGCGCTTCCTGCACGAGGATCTGCACGGGCTGCCGGACATCGACCTGGACTTCCCACGCGACATCCGCGAGCGGCTGATCCCGCGCGTGCACGAGCGCTACGGGCGCGATCGCGCTGCGCTGGTGGCGGCCTTCCCGACGTTCCGCGCGCGCGGGGCGATCCGCGAGCTGGGCAAGGTCCTCGGCCTGCCCGCCGGCGAGATCGAGCGCGCGGCCCGTGGGGCTGATGCGTGGGGCGCGGAGGCGGCGATCCCGGACGCCCAGCCCTCGGGCGCCGCTCGCGCGCAGCCCCGAGCTGGCTCGACCCGCTGGCGCTGGCTGGCGCAGCTGGTCGAGCAGGCCCACGGGCTGCCGCGCCACCTCTCCCAGCACCCGGGCGGGATGGTGATCGCGACGAGGCCGCTGATCGACTGCTGCCCGGTGGTGCCGGCGGCGATGGAGGGCAGGCAGATGGTGCAGTGGGACAAGGACTCGTGCGCGGACGCGGGCTTCCTGAAGATCGACCTGCTGGGCCTGGGGATGCTGTCGGCGGTGGAGCGCTGCGTGGAGGAAATCGCGCGCGTGCGCGGAGAGCGCGTCGACCTCTCGCGCATCCCGTTCGACGATCGTGAGACCTTCGCGGCGATCCGCGCGGCGGACACCGTCGGTGTCTTTCAGATCGAGAGCCGCGCGCAGATGCAGTCGATCCGCCGCACGCGGCCGGAGAACCTCGACGACCTGGTCGTGCAGGTGGCGATCGTGCGGCCGGGGCCGATCCAGGGTGGGGCGATCAACCCTTATATAGAGCGGCGCAGGCGCCTGCGCGAGAACCCGGCGTATGAGATCCCCTACGAGCACCCGTCGCTCGAGCCGGTGCTGCGCGAGACGCTGGGCACGATCATCTTCCAGGACCAGGTGATGCAGGTGGCCGAAGCGTTCGCCGGCTTCAGCCCCGGCGAAGCGGACGGCCTGCGCCGGGCGATGAGCCGCAAGCGCTCGCACGAGATGATCCAGAGCCACCGCGAACGCTTCGTCGCGGGAGCGCTGCGCCACGCGCGCGTCGACCGCCAGACGGCCGAGCGCGTGTGGGGGATGGTCGAGGGCTTCGCCGGCTTCGGCTTCCCCAAGGCGCACAGCGCCGCCTTCGGCCTGCTCGCCTACCAGTCGACGTGGCTGCGGGTCCACTACGGCGCGGAGTTCCTGTGCGCGCTGCTGAACGAGCAGCCGATGGGCTTCTACGCCCCCGACAGCCTCGTGCACGAGGCGGAAAATCGGGGAGATGCGATTACGGTGCTGGGGCTCGACGTGAACGCGTCGCACGTGCAGTGCACGGTGCAGGACGGCGGCGTGCGCCTGGGCCTGGGCTACATCAAGGACGTGAGCAGCACGGAGATGCACGCGCTGGTGGCCGAGCGCGAGCTGGGCGGGCCCTTCGCCAGCCTCGGCGATCTCGCCGGTCGCGCCGCCTGCAGGCGGGGGACGCTCGAGCAGCTGGCCTGGTCGGGCGCCTGCGACGGCCTCGCCGGCGGGGGGGACAGGCGAGCGTCTCTGTGGCAGCTGGGGATGGCGACGCCCGCGGAGATGCTCGGCGACGGCGACGGCGCTGTCGCGGGCGGCGAGCAGGCGGCGCAGCTGGCGCTGCCTCTGGAGCTGCCGGCGGCGCCGGCCCTGCGCCCGCTCGGGCGCTGGCAGCGCCTGATCGCCGACTACTCCACCAGCGGAGTGACCATCGGCGAGCACGCGCTGGCGATCCTGCGCGAGCGGCTGACCGTGCCGATGCTCGCCACCAGCGCGCAGCTCCCGCGGCTGCCGTCGGGCTGTCAGGTGGCGGTCGCGGGGCTGGTGATCGCCAGGCAGCGGCCGGGGACGGCGAAGGGGACGATGTTCCTGCTGTTCGAGGACGAGTTCGGCACGGTCAACCTGATCGTGCCGAAGACTGTCTACGAGCGCCACCGCCACCTGGCGCGAGCGGAGCCGCTGCTGCTCGCGCGCGGCGCGCTGGAGCGCGCGCAGGGGGTTGTCAACGTGATCGTGCGCGAGCTGGCGCCACTCGAACGCTTCCTGTCGGGCGGCCTCGAGGATGGGGAGGGCCAGGCCGGCTGTGCGCGCGTGCACCGCCTGCCGACGGGCGCGGAGCCGCCGGCGGGGGAGGGGGAGGTGGAGAGTGGGGAGGTGGGCTCGAGCATGCGCGCCGTCGCTCCGCTGGTGCAGAGCTTCGCGATGGGGCGGCGGAGGTGAGCAAGACCTTGATGCGTACGCACACTGGGAGTACAATCCCGGCATGACGACCGAGAACAAGACGCACCGCTGGAACATGCGGGTGGCGGAGGACGTCGACGCGATTGTACGGATGGCGGCAGAGCAGACCGACCAGCCGTTGACTGACTTCGTCGTGCAGGCCGCGCGCGTGGTCGCCGAGGACACACTCGCTGACCGCCGGGTGTTTCGGCTCGACGAAGCCGCCTGGGACGAGTTCGTGAGGATCCTGGATAGACCAGCCCGACCGGTTCCCGAGCTCGCCCGCCTCCTGTCGTCTGACAGCGTGTTCGACGACTAGAGCCGTGGGCTTTCGCAGGCCCGTCGCTCTCGAGGCGTGGCACCGCTCCGAGCACTTTGAGTGCGGCGTGCCGTCGCTCGACGGGTGGTTGCGCAGGTACGCCCTTCAGAGCCATCGCGGCGGCAGCTCGCGCGTATTTGTCACGACCGAGACAGATCCAGATATCGTCGGCTACTACGCACTCGCGGCCGGTGCGGTGATGCCTCGCGGCGCACCATCGCGGCTCGTGCGCGGTTTGGCAGCCAACCAACCGGTACCCGTCGTCCTGCTTGGACGCCTCGCTGTCGATGCTCGCTATCAGGGCGAGCATCTCGGACGCTCGTTGCTGCTGGACGCGATGACTCGTGTCGTGCAAGCGGGCGAGCTGATTGGGATCCGTGCCGTGCTTGTTCACGCCATCGATGAGGCTGCTCGGGAGTGGTATGCGCAGTTCGGCTTCGAACTCTCTCCGACGAACCAACTGCACCTGATCCTCTTGATCAAGGATCTTCGCGCGACCATTGAGCATCTTGAGCAATAGAACTCACCCACTTCCGTGAGCTCCATTCCCAGCCAAGTCCGCCGCGTCGCGGCGGCATCGCCCGTCGATCCCCCGCGCTCCCTCTGGCAGCAGGCCCTCGGCGTTGGCCTGCTCGGCACCGTCGCCCTGGCGCTACTCAGCGGCGTGAGCCGCCGCGAGACGATCCCGCGCGGCGACGATGAGATCTACCAGCGCATGGCGGAGCACCCGTTTGCGGCGCACACGTTCCCGTTCGCGTACCGCATAGGCCTGCCGTGGCTGGTGCACATACTGCCGTTCGGCTACACGTCGTCATTCGAGCTGCTGGCGTGGCTGGCGGCGGGCTGGGCGGCGGGCTTGGCGTTCGTGCTGATGTGCCGCCTGGACGCTCCGCGGAGCCTGGCGGCGGGCCTGGCGCTGGCGCTGGCTGTGTCCCCGCCGATGCTGATAGTGGCGCTGCGCGAGGGCCGCAACGCGGACGCGGTGACGGTCATGTTGATGATGGCGGCGACGCTGTTCGTGGTGGAACGCAGGCTGCGGGCGCTGACGGTGACGCTGCTGGTGGGGGTGCTGTTCAGGGAAGCGGTGCTGTTCGTGGCGCCGCTGGCGTACGCGGTGTGGGCGACGCGCGCGTGGGACGCGGACGCGGCCAGGCGGACGCTGCTGGCGGGAGCGCCGGCGCTGCTGGCGCTGGCGCTCCTGCATCTGGCGATCCCGACGGTGGGCGAGTCCTCGGTGCCGGGCTACGGCGGCTCGCTGATCGGTCAGCGCGTGAGCGTGCTGGAATCGGGCGCGCGCAGCCTGCTGACGGAGGCCAGGCGCATGCTGTCGATCTTCGGCCCGCTGTGGCTGGCGGCGCCGCTGGCGCTGGCGAGCAGCCGCTTCGCCCGCCGTGGGCTGGCGCTGGTGGCGTGCTCGCTGGTGTCGATGACGTTCGCGCTGGACTGGGGGCGCATGATCTTCCTGTCGGCGCCCGTGTTCTATCCGGCGGGCGCGTACACGCTGACACGCCACCCGCGCTGGCGCGTCCCGGCGCTGGCGGCGTTCGCGGCGCTGATCGTGGGCTACGCGATCTACATGGATCGCGGCGGCGTGCTGCACGGGATCATCGACAACCCGCCGCCGCCGTATCCCGTCCGCTGATCGTCGATCCGCACGACTGGCGGGCACTTGACAGCGGCGGTTGGGAATGGCTGCTCGATCGGCTAGCGTGATTGGATCGCGCGCCTGGCCGACACCGAGCTTGAGGTCTTCCCGCTGTGCTTGGGCGGGAACGTGTTCGGCTGGTCGATCGACGAGGAGCGCTCGTTTGCGGTGCTCGACGCGTACGTGGAGGGCGGCGGCAACTTCATCGACACGGCGGACGTGTACGGGCGGCGCGGGTCGAACGGGATGGGCGAGTCCGAGCGGATCATCGGTCGCTGGATCGCCTCGCGCGGCAACCGCGAGGAGCTGGTGATCGCCACGAAGGTCGGCCTGTCACCCGATCTCCACGGCCTCTCGCGCGAGACGATCAGGCGCGGCATCGACGGCTCGCTCGGCAGGTTGGGGGTCGAGCGCGTTGACCTGTACTACGCCCACCGCGACGATCCCGACACACCGCTGCAGGAGACGCTGGGAGCGTTCGGCGAGCTGATCGACGAGGGCAAGATCGCCCACGCGGCGGCGTCCAACTACAGCGCGGCGCGTCTGCGGGAGGCGCTGCGGATCGGCGCGGGCGCGGGCATGGCCTCCTACGTGGCCCTGCAGCCGCACTACAACCTGGTGGAGCGCGACGAGTACGAGGGGGAGCTGGAGGAGGCGTGCGAGCGGGGCGGGCTCGCGTGCATGCCGTACTTCGGCCTGGCGAGAGGCTTTCTGACGGGTAAGTACCGCCGTGACGGAGCGGAGGTCGACAGCCCGCGCGCGGGCGGCGTGCGCGAGAGCTACTTCAACGAGCGCGACTTCGCGGTGCTCGACGCGCTTGACGAGATCGCGGCGGCGCACGACGCGCCGATCGCGGCGGTGTCGCTCGCGTGGCTGCTGGCCCAGCCGACGGTGCTGGCGCCGATCGCCAGCGCCACCTCCTCCGAGCAGCTGGCGGAGCTGCTGGTGAGCGCCGAACTCGAGCTGTCGAGCGCGGAGCTGGAGCGTCTGAGCTTGCTCAGCGCTCAGCCCTGAACGAACGCGAGCAGCTGCCCGTCGGGGTCCCGCACGGACAGCTCCCCGTCCTGGCGGCGCGCGGGCGAAGGCTGTGAGGATGCGTTGGCGAGCGTGCGCTCGAGCGCGTCGAGCGCTTGGGGGTCGCTGAGCTGGAACTCGATGCGGCGCAGGCCGGGCGCGCTGTCGGGCGCGGGGGCGGCCCCTTGGCTCTGCCACGAGTTGAGGCCGACGTGATGGTGGTAGCCGCCGGCGGCGAGGAAGGCGGCGGACGGCAGCTGGGCCTGCTCGTCGAGGCCGATGGCGTCGCGGTAGAAGTCGGCCGCGCGGGGAACGTGGGAGACCTTCATGTGCACGTGCCCGATGCCGGTGTCGGGCGAAACGACGGGGGCGGGCTCGTCGAGGTACTGCGCGAGCAGGTCGTCGAGGTCGAGCGGCAGTGTGACCATGTTGACGCCGTGGCCGTCGGCGGGCCGCTGCCACTGCTCGCGCGGGCGGTCGGCGTACAGCTCGATGCCGAGGCCGTCGGGATCGCTGAGGTACAGCGCCTCGGAGACGCCGTGGTCGGAGGCGCCCTCGAACGGCCAGCGGGTGGCGGCGACGCGCCGCACGCTCTCGGCGAGCGCGGCGCGCGAGGGGTGCAGCCAGGCGACGTGGTAGAGGCCGGTGGCGCCGGGAGGCAGCGGCGTGGGGTGGGCGATGTCGCCGAGCACGAGCGCGGGGTGGAGCGGATCGGGCCCGAGGCGCGCGAGGTGCTGCTCGCTTGAGATCAGCGGCAGGCCGAGCACGCGCTGGTAGAAGTCGGCGCTGCGCGCGAGGTCGCTGACGTCGAGCTGTACGGAGCCGATGCGCAGGTTGGGATCGATGGGAGCCATCGCGTGAGACGGTAGTGTGCTCCTCTGCGTGAATCTGCGCAAGCTCGGCGGCAGCGACCTGCTGGTATCGGAGCTCAGCCTTGGCTCGTGGCTGACGGATTTGATGAGGCCGCCTGCGGCGGCCGCTCGGGTCGCGCCGTGGTGAGCGACGCGACCCTGTAGAGTCTGTGCGCGCGCTCGCTCAGCCGGCTTTGACGGCGGAGACGTCGATCAGGATCTTGACCTTGTCGCCGACGACGACGTTGCCCGATCCGAGCGCCATGTTGAACTTCATGTCGTAGTCGGAGCGGTTGATCTGGGCGGTGGCGGAGAGCCCGACGCGCTCGTTGCCCTGGGGGTCGGTCTCGGTTCCCTCGAGCACGCCGACGAGCTTCAGCGGGCGCGTGATGCCGCGGATGGTGAAGTCGCCCTCGATCTCGAACTCGTCCTCGTCGAGCGGGCGGATGGCGGTGGAGGTGAACGTGATCTGCGGGTGGTTCTCGACGTCGAAGAAGTCGGGGGAGCGCAGGTGCCCGTCGCGCTGGGGCTCGCGTGTGTCGACGCTGGCGACGTTCACGCTGCCGGAGGCCTTGACGGCGTCGGGCGTCACGTCGAGCGTGCCCTCGAAGTCGCTGAACTGCCCCTTGACGGTGGCGATGCCGAGGTGTTTGACCTGGAACTCGACGCTCGAGTGGACGGGGTCGACCGTCCATGTTCCGGTCGGGAGCGGCGTCTGCGTGGCGGTGGACTCAGGTGTTGACATTGGAGCTCCTTGTTCGAGGGGAGGCATTTGTTCTGGGCTGCGTGCGACTATTCCGGACAGTAGCAGAATTGGTTGCGCATGCAACTAGTGTCTCTCGTCCGCTCAGCGCGACTGGACGACAAGCGTCTGGAAGGCGCGCCCGACCGGCCCGTGCACGTCGTGGAGCACGCTCTCGGCCAGCCCGGTGCCGCCGGCTGGCAGCAGCGTGCGCGCGTCGAGCCCGATCCACTCGCCGCGCGGCTGGCGCTGCAGGTGGATGGTGAGGTCGGCGTTGATGAACAGGAAGCGATCGAACGGCAGCGCGGCGCTGACGCCGTTGCCGAAGTCGGCGGTCGCCGCCAGGCGCGCCAGCGGCGTGAGCTCGTGGCCGGGCAGCAGCGGGTGGCGCAGGCGCATCCACACCCGCGCCGGCCCCAGCGCGCGAGGATCATCCAGCCAGCGCATCTCCATCGCGCTGGCCGCAAAGCCCGCCTCGTCGGAGTCGTTCAGCGCGAAGCGCACAGGCTTGCCGGCCTCGGGCGGGGGCATCGCCTCGGGTACCCCGGCGTCGGTGCGCGCGTCGGCGTCGATCCGCGCGTCGGCGTTGGCGCCCGCCTCTCCCACCGCTGGCGCCGACGTGGGCACGTCTGCTGGGATCTCGCGTACTCGCAGCGCGCTCGCGCGGCAGATCAGCTCGTGCGTACCCGATCCAAGGTCGGCGTGCAGCTCGCCGGCGAGCTCCTGCACGCGCCGCCCGGGCCGCACGATGCGCGTGCTCAGCGTGAGCGGCGCGAGCGGGATCGGGCGCAGGAACTCGAAGCCCAGGCGCGCTATGCGCAGCTCCCCCTCCGGGGACGATGCCCCGCCCGGCTGCGTGCGCTCGAAGGCGGCGGTGATGAGCGCCGCGGGGGCGCCCCCGTGCAACGCGCGCGGGTCCCACGGTCCACGCGCCTGCTCGGTCGGCTGTATCACCATGGCTATACACCGGTCTCGAGAGGACGTACAACCCCGCTGCGGTCGCTCGCCGTCCCCTTCCCCGTCCCCCTCCAACTCCGCCTGCGGGGGTGCGGCGAGGAAGATGCTCTCGCTCATCGCCCGCCGGACCGGGCGACGCGATCGTGGGGCGCGCCGGCGGCGTGCTCGACCGGCAGCCGCGCGGCGAGCTCGGCGAGCTTGCCGGGGTCGCGCAGCGGGGCGCCGTGGCCGAAGCACGTGAGTCGCGGTCGCAGCTGTGCGAGCCTGCGCGCGGAGACGCGGTTGCGGGCTGGGTCAGGTGTGAGGATGGCGTGCGGCTCGTGCAGCCCGGGGATCACGGTGCGGACGTTGACGTTGTTGAGCACGTCGCCGAGGATGACGCCGTCGGACTCGCGCCAGTAGGCGACGTGTCGACGCGAGTGCCCGGGGGTGTCGAGGACGGTGAAGCCGGCGACCTCGTCGCCCTCGACGAGCGCACGCGCGACGGGGTGCGCGGGGCCGGTCCAGAAGCGCCGCTGCATGCGGTTCACCCGCGTGGGCGCCTGCGAGTTGAAGACGCCGCCGGGGCTCTCCATGGCGGGCACGTCGCCCCGGCCGCACCACGGGGTATGCGCAGCTGGTGCACGTCCGCGGCGAGCTCCCTCATCGCGACCCCTCCCACGAGAACCCGCGCACGGC
This sequence comes from Solirubrobacteraceae bacterium, assembly GCA_035484215.1. GTDB lineage: Bacteria > Actinomycetota > Thermoleophilia > Solirubrobacterales > Solirubrobacteraceae > Palsa-744. Next base: position 18,457 of record DATHPE010000022.1, read on the forward strand.
GAGGTACAGGCCGAACACGCCCCATATGGCGATGACGGCGAGCGCGTCGAGATGGGAGCCGAGGCCGGCGCCGGTGACCATCGCGCCGGACAGCCCGTCGATGAGCGGCTTCAGCGGCAGGGCTTCGGCGATCGTGCGCACGAAGCGGGGGGCGCTGGCGGAGTCGAAGACATAGAACGACACGAACACGACGGGCAGGAAGACGGCGTTGACGTACGCGGCGGTCGACTCGAAGTTGGGGATGGCGTGGGCGAAGGCGACGCCGAGCGCGGCGAGGCTGACGACGCCTACGACGACGAACACGATCAGCTCGCCCCAGTGTGACGGCCAGCCGATGCCGAAGAACACGCGCCCGGCGAGCACGATGATCGCGATCTGCAGCGCGGTGTTGGTGACGGCGTTGGCGGCGACGCCGCCGAAGTAGGAGATGCTCGGCAGCGGCGTGCCGCGGATGCGCTTGAGCACGCCGCGCTCGCGCAGGAACACGATGTTGTAGGCGAGCGCGGTGAACGTGGTGGACATGACGCTCATGCCGGCGATCGACGGGACGAGCTTGTCGAGGTCGTGCTGGTTGCCGGCGAGGATCGCGCCGCCGGCGGCGAGGAACAGCAGCGGCAGCACGAAGTTGAAGAACGCGGCGCTGGGGTTGCGCCAGAACATCCTGCGCTCCAGACGGTACTGGCGCCAGGTGAGGGCGAGCGCGTCAGGCATCCCGCTCCCCGGAGGATGCGGCGGTCAGTTCGAGGTATACGTCCTCGAGCGTGGGGCGCGCCACCGACAGCTCCTGCAGCTGGCGTCCGCTGGCGAGTGCTTCGCCGGTGAGCTCGTGCAGCAGCGCGGTGGGGTCGTCGGTCTCGCGCTCGACCATCTCGCCGTCGGAGTCGCGGTAGGCGATCTTGTAGCGAAGCCCGTGAGCCTCGCCGCCGGGTGGGTGGCGGGGTGGGTGGGCCATCAATTCCCGCGGCGGCCCGATGGCGAGCACGCGCCCGTCCTTGACGATGGCGACGCGGTCGGCGAGCTCCTGGGCCTCCTCGAGGTAGTGGGTGGTCAGCAGGATGGTCTTGCCGAGCGCGCGCAGCGAGCGCACGGTCTCCCACGCGGCGCGGCGCGCCTGGGGATCGAAGCCGGTGGTGGGCTCGTCGAGGAAGATCAGCTCGGGGTCGCCGACGAGCGCGAGCGCGAAGTCCAGCCGGCGCAGCTGCCCTCCGGAGAGCCTGCGGCTGCGCTCGTCGGCCTTCTCCTGCAACCCGACGAGCGCGAGCACCTCCTCGACGTCGCGGGGATGGGGATAGAAGCTCGCCCAGTGCGCCAGCGCCTCGCGCGGGGTGATGTGGCTGTAGATGCCGCCCGACTGCAGCACGATGCCGATCCGCCGGCGCAGCTCGATCGAGCGGTTGGCGGGGTCATGCCCGAGCACCGACACCTCGCCGCTGGTGCGCGCGCGATAGCCCTCGAGGATCTCGACGGTGGTCGTCTTGCCGGCGCCGTTCGGTCCGAGCAGGCCGAACACCTCTCCTCGTGCCACAGTGATGTCGATGCCGCGCACCGCCTCGTGGTCGCCGTAGCGCTTGCACAGGGCGCTGACCTCGATCGCGGGGGCCTCTACCAGTGCACACCCCTGGTGAGCGTGGCCATCGCGATCTGCTCGAACGAGGCGCGCTCCTCGACGTCGGCGTGGCCCTTGGAGGCTGCCGAGTCGGGGAACACGCGGTAGGCGAGGTGCAGCAGCCGGTCGACGGCGCTGGGGGAGAGCGAGTAGGCGACTTCGCCGAACTTGCCCATCCACGTGCCCATCTCCTTGGGGCGGGCGCGCAGCGCCTCGCAGATCATGTCGGCGGCCTCCTCTGGGGCGAGCGTGGGGAACGCGTCGTACATCTTGGTGGGCGCGATCATGGGCGTGCGCACGAGCGGCATGTGGATGGTGGTGAACGTGACGCCGTCGCCGATCACCTCCGAGGCGACGACGCGCGAGAACGCGTCGAGCGCGGCCTTGGAGGCGACGTACGCGGAGAAGCGCGGCGGGTTGGCCTGCACGCCGATGGATGAGACGTTGACGATGTGCCCGGAGCCGCGCTCGCGCATGTGCGGCAGCAGCCCGATGATCAGCTTGACGGCGCCGAAGTAGTTGAGCTGCATCGTGCGTTCGAAGTCGTGGAAGCGGTCGTAGCTGAGCGCGATCGAGCGCCGGATCGAGCGCCCGGCGTTGTTGACGAGCATGTCCACGTTGCGGTGGTCGGCGAGCACGCGCTCGAGCAGCCGTTCGATCGACTCGATGTCGGAGATGTCGGCGGCGTACACGTACGCGGTGCCGCCGGCGGCGACGATCTCCGCGCGCACCTCCTCGAGCGCCTCGACGTTGCGCGCGACCAGCAGCGGCACGCCGCCGGCGGCCGCGATCTTGACGGCGGCCGAGCGCCCGATGCCGGAGGAGGCGCCGGTGATGAGCACGTGCTTGCCGTCGAGCGCCTGCTTGAGCGTGGCGCCGCGGCGCAGCTGGTTGTCCATCTCGCGCTCCCAGTAGTCCCACAGGCACGGCAGGTACTCGTGCATCGCCGGCGGCTGCTCCAGCGGCGAGCCGGCGAGCGCGCGTGCGGCGTCGCGCGTGTCGAAGCGCGGCACCAGCTCCATGTGCGCGAGCACCTCGCTGGGGATGCCCAGCTCGCGCAGCGCCAGCCGCTGTGCCTGGCGCAAGGGCGGCAGCGCGAGCGCGAGCTTCAGCGGCCACTTGGGCAGCGGCTGGGTGAGCCGTTTGTCGATGCTCACGGCGAAGCGCGGCGCGTGCGCGATGCTCGCTAGCTCGTTGATCAGATCGTCGACGCGCTGCGGGCGCGGGTCGGTGAGGTGGAAGGCCCTGCTGTCGAGGCCGGGCTCGTGCGCGATGTGCTCGAGCGCGCCCGCCACCCAGTCGACGGGGACGATGTTGGTGTAGCCGAGGTCGAGTCCCACCAGCGGCGCCCACTCGGGCAGCAGCTGGCGCATCCGCTGGATCGTCTTGAAGAAGTAGTACGGCCCGTCGATCTTGTCCATCTCGCCGGTGTGCGAGTCGCCGACGACGATCCCCGGCCGGTACACGCGCCAGGCGACGTAGGGCTGCTCGCGCACGATCCGCTCGGACTCGTACTTGGTGCGATGGTAGGGCGAGGGCAGGCGCTGGCCCTCGTCGAACATGCTCTCGTCGAAGACGCCGTTGTAGGTCCCGGCGACGGCGATCGAGGAGACGTGGTGCAGGGTCTTGACGTCTAACGCGCGCGCGAGTTCGACCGCGTGCGTGGTGCCGCCGACGTTGACCGCGGTGTTGCGCTCGGCCGGCGCGGTCATGTCGTAGACGGCGGCGAGATGGAAGAAGTGCTCGATCGTGCCGCGCAGCTCCGCCACCTGTTCCTTCTCGACGCCCAGCATCGGGCGGCGCAGGTCCCCGACGACGGGCTTGACGCGCTCGGCGGCGTTGGCGCCCACGACCATGCTCCAGCGCTCGACGAGATCGTCGAGGCGACCGGTCGATTTGTCGCGTACGAGCACGTACACGTCGCCCTGCCGGTTCGCCAGCAGCTGCTCCACCAGCCGGCGTCCGATGAAGCCGGTCGCGCCTGTTACGAGGTACGCCATCGCGCAGAGAGCGTATCTCTAATCGCTGGGCCCCCGCGCCCTCTGAGCGCTGGACGCCGCGCCCGCGAATCGCTAGGCCCCCGCGCCCGCTCCCCCGCGGCCCTCGCCGGCGGCGAAGCGCGCGGCTCCGCGCGCGCCGTCTTCGAACACCTCGGGCCCGGCCTTGGCCTCCATCGCGAGCGCATCGGCGAGCGGCATCCCCAGGCCCTCGATCGCGGCGAGCCGGTCGGCGAGCATCGTGCGCTGGGGGAAGCGCGCGAGCCCGTCGGCGAGGGCGAGCGCGCGCTCGAGGTGCGCGCCGGGCGCGACGACCTCTGTGAGCAGGCCCATCGCCAGCGCCTCCTGGGCGTCGAGGAGGCGGCCGGTGAGGATCAGGTCGAGCGCGCGGCCGAGGCCGACGATGCGAGGCAGGCGCTGGGTGCCGCCGTCGATCAGCGGCACGCCCCAGCGGCGCTCTGGGTAGCCGAGCGTGGAGCCCGCGGTGGCGATGCGCAGGTCGCACCACAGCGCCAGCTCGAGCCCGCCGGCGAGACAGAAGCCGGAGATCGCGGCGATGGTCGGCTTTGACGGCGTCAGGCGCGTGAAGCCCATCGGCCCCTCCTCGCTCAGCAGCCTTCCCGCCATCGTCTCCGTCGCCTTCAGGTCGGCGCCGGCGCAGAAGGACACACCGCCGGCGCCCGTCAGCACGAGCACACGCGCCTCGTCGTCGGCCTCGAAACGCAGGTACGCCTCATGCAAGGCGGCGGCGGTGGGACCGTCGACGGCGTTGCGCCGGTGCTGGCGATCGATCGTGATCAGCGCTGCTGCGCCGCGGCGCTCGTAGCCGACCGCCGCTGGCTCGCTCATCGGCGGGTGCGCCGGCTTACCAGCCGCCGCGCAGGTGGCCGTTGCTCGCGAGCGCCTTCTGTGCCGCTTTGCGAGCTTCCTTGCGCTTTTCCAGGTGGCCCTGGAGCATGCTCATCAGGAACACGAACACAGCGAAGAACGCGACCAGGCAGAAGCCGACGTCGGTCGTGACTTTGTCGTCGAGCGAGCCGTAGAACCCGCGTCCGTTGTTGTACGCGCTCGCCGCGGGGGCGAGCGCGAGCGACGCGAACAGCGCGAGCGGGACGAGCTTTGCGAGCAGGCGAGTGCGCATCGGCGCGCCGAATCCTAGCGAAAGGCATGGATGCCCGCCGCCGCGCGGCCTGCCGTTGCGTCGCCGGCGCTGGCCGGTCGTCGGCCAGTCGTCGGTCGGCTGTCGGTCGGCCACGCGGTCGGCTGGTCCCGCGGTGGGTTATCCGTTTCGCGCGTGGTGTATCGCCATCGCTATACACCATTCAAAACGAGCGACCCACCGCCGCCCGGTCACACGTGGGGCACAAACTCAGCGCCTACCATCAGCAGCCGATGGCCCTTCTGATCGCATCCGACATGCACAAGGACATGGCCGGGCAGCCGCTGCTGCGCGGGGTGTCGTTCAAGCTGGAGCGCCGCGAACGGATGACGATCGCGGGACGCAACGGCGCGGGCAAGACGACTCTGCTGCGGATGCTCGCGGGCGAGACGTCGATCGACCGCGGCGAGCTGAGCATCGCGAAGGGCGTGCGCATCGCGCTGCACGACCAGCGCCCGCCGCGTGAGCGCGGGATGGCGCTGCGCGACTACCTGCTGTCGGGCTGCGCGGAGGAGCTGGCGATCGAGGCCGAGCTGGGCGCGCTGGAGGCGAAGATGGCTGGTGGCGCGAGCGACGAGGCGACGTACGCCCGCTATGCGGCCGCGCAGGCGCGGCTGGAGGCGCGCGGCGGCTACCTGTGGCGCGCGCGCGCCACGGCGATGGCCCACGGCCTCGGCTTTCGCGAGCCCGACCTGGACCGCACCCTGGACACGTTCTCCGGCGGCCAGCTGACGCGCGCGTCGCTCGCCCGCGCGCTGGCGACAGGCGCGGACGTGCTGCTGCTGGACGAGCCCACCAACCACCTGGACATCGAGTCGCTGGAGTGGCTGGAGCAGACGCTCGTGGACCTCGACGCGGCGGTGGTGCTGGTGGCGCACGACCGCTGGTTCCTGGAGGCGGTGGGCACCGCCGTGCTGGAGCTCGAGGCCGGCCGCTCGCGCTTCTTCGCGGGCACCTGGCATCAGTGGCGGCGCGAGCAGGCGGCGCGCGAGCTGGCGCTGGGCCGCGCGATCGAGTCCCAGCAGGCGGAGATCGAGCGCATGGAGCGCTTCATCGAGCGCTTCCGCTACAAGGCGACGAAGGCCAAACAGGCGCAGTCGCGCGTGAAGAAGCTAGCCAAGATCGAGCGCATCGAGCGCGATCCAAGGGACGGCAAGGGCCTGGAGTTCGCGTTCTCGGCGCCGGAGCGCTCCGGCCGGGTGATCTTCGAGCTGCTCGACGGCCGCATCGAGATCGGCGAGGAGCACATCGTGCTGTTGGAGCATGTGGAGCTGTGGCTGGAACGCGGCGAGCACGTCTCGCTGGTGGGCCCCAACGGCACGGGCAAGACGACGCTGATCGAGACGCTAGCGGGGGGTCGACCGCTGGCGGCGGGCAAGCTGAGCACCGGCCACAACGTCAAGGTGGGCTACCTCTCCCAACACGCGGACGAGCTCGGCGCGGGCGGTCCGGCGGAGCAGAGCGTGCTCGACGCGGCCCAGCGCGCGACCGGCCTCAGCCCTGGCAGGGCGCGGGCGCTGCTCGGGCGCTTTCTGTTCTCCGGCGAGGAGGCGGAGAAACCGCTGAGCGGCCTCTCCGGCGGCGAGCGCCGGCGCCTGTCGCTGGCGGTGCTGGTCCAGTCAGGCGCCAACGTGCTGATCCTCGACGAGCCCACCAACCACCTCGACATCGAGAGCCGTGAGGCGCTGGAGGACGCGCTGCGCAGCTTCCCCGGGGCGATCCTGCTCGTCTCCCACGACCGTGCGCTGCTCGACGCGGTGGGCACGCGCACGGTCGCCGTCGAGGACCGCGCGCTGCACAGCTACGTCGGCGGCTGGCCGGAGTACGTGCGCGTGCGCGACGAGCGCCGGGCGCAGTCCGCCGGGCGCACGGGCAAGGCGAGCAGGGCGGGCGGGGCGCTTCCGCCGGCGTCGGCGCCGGCGCCGGGCGCGGCCAGCGCGTCGGGCGCGTCGAGCGCGGCCGACGGATTTGCCGCCAATGGATCGGCTCCTGGCGCGAACGGGCGCGCGGCGACGGCGAGCGCCCCCGCGCCGGCGAAGAAGAGCAGGGCGAAGCCCAACCGCAAGGGGCCGTCCAAGAACCGGCTGAGCGCACAGCAGCAGGCGGAGCGATCGATCGAAGAGGCGGAGGCGGCGCTGCGCGCGCTGGAAGCGGAGCTGACCGACCCGGCGGCGTGGGCGACGCGCTACGAGTCGGCCAAGTCGGAAGCGCGCCACACGGCCGCCACGCGCGCGGTCGAGGAGGCGTACGCGCGCCTGGAGGCGCTGGTGGATTGAGCCGCGCGCGCGGCTAACCTCTGTGTGTGAGCGAACAGCTCAAGACCGTGCGCAATGTGGCGATCATCCTCGCGATCGCGGCGGCCGTGTACTTCATCCCGGGCGGTGGGCGCGCGGCGAGCACTTTCGAAGCGGCGCTGTGGGCCGTGTTCGGGCTGGGGCTTGGTTATCTGGGCCTGCGCATGTACCGCGAACACCACGTTGCGATGCACGGCCTCGGCGACTACCACCGGGGGCTGCTGTACGGCGCGGTGGCGCTGGCGGTGTTCGAGTGGGTGGGGCGCTCGCGCATGTGGCAGACGGGCACCGGCGAGCTCGCGTGGTTCGTGCTGCTCGGCGTGGTCGTGTACTCGCTGCTGGCGGTGTATCGCCGCTGGCGCGCCTACTGAGCCCCGCGCCACGGCGGCGGCGCCCGCGGCGCCTATCCTCGCAACGATGGCCAGCACCGAGGAGTTGACCGACGGCCTGGATGCGCGCGCGAGCCTCGCGGAGCAGCGTCGCGCGCTGCCCGACCAGCCGGGCGTGTACCTGTTCAGGGACGCCGGCGGGCGTGTGATCTACGTGGGCAAGGCGAAGTCGGTGCGCAAGCGCGTGGCCTCGCACTTCTCCAAGGCGCAGGGGGGCGGGCGGGGATCGAATTCGCCCGGGCACGCAGAGATGGTGGCGGCGGTGGAGCACATCGAGTGCGTGGTGGTGGCGACGGAGGCGGACGCGCTGCTGGCGGAGCAGAGCTTCATCAAGCAGTACCGGCCGCGCTTCAACATCCGCCTGCGCGACGACAAGTCCTACCCGTTCATCGCGATCTCGCTCGACGAGGACTACCCGCGCGTGTACTTCACGCGCGAGCGCCACCACGCGGGGCGCGCGTACTTCGGCCCGTACTCGAACGCCAAGCGCGTGCGCGCCACGCTGGAGGTGCTGGCGAAGGTGTTCATGTTCCGCTCGTGCACCGGCCCCGAGCCGGGGCGGCGCAGCGGCAGCCCGTGCCTGGACTATTACATCAAGCGCTGCGGGGCCCCATGCGTGGGCTACGTCTCCCGCGAGGAGTACCGCGAGAGCATCGACGGCGTGATCGACTTCCTCAGCGGACGCTTCGCGGCGATCGAGCGCGACCTGCGGGAGCGGATGCTGGCGGCGGCCGCGCAGGAGGAGTTCGAGCAGGCGACGCTTGAGCGCAACCGACTGCACGCGGTCCGCTCGCTGCTCGAGCGCAGGCGCGTGACGAGTGAGTCGGTCGGCACGTTCGACGCGGTGGCGGTGGCGGTCGCGGCTCCGGGCGGCGCGGGCGGGCGCGACGCCAACGCACAGGTCTTCCAGGTGCGGGACGGCGTGCTGTCCGATCGCCAGTCCTTCTACCTGGCCAACGAGGCGGAGCGGGATCTGGTGGAGGTGGGGGAGGAGTTCATGCTGCAGTACTACGGCGGATACACGTCGATCCCGGCGCTGCTGGTCGTCCAGCGCGGGCTGGATCGGCGCCCGGCGCTGGCGGACGCGCTGTCCAGCCGCCGCGGCGGGCCGGTGGAGCTGCGCGCGGCGGAGCGCGGCGAGAAGCGCCGCATCCTCGAGCTGGCGGAGCGCAACGCGCTGCTGGCGCTCGACCAGGAGCGGCTGCGCTCCGAGCGCCGCCGGCAGAGTCGCGTGGAGGCGCTGGACGGGCTGCAGCGGGTGCTCGGCCTGGACGCGCCGCCAGTGCGCATCGAGTGCTTCGACATCTCGAACCTCGGCGGCACGCACACGGTCGCGTCGATGGTGGTGTTCGAGGGCGGCGCGCCGAAGAAGGCCGACTATCGTCGCTTCACGATCCGCACCACCGAGGGCGCGCCCGACGACTTCGCGTCGATGGCGGAGGTGCTGGGCCGGCGCTATGCCCAGTGGGAGCGACAGGCGGACATCTCGCCGCACGACCCCGCGTACGACCAGAGCTTCGCGTCGCTGCCGAACCTGGTGGTGATCGACGGCGGCAAGGGGCAGCTGGCGGCCGGCCTGGGGCCGCTGGGCGGCTTTCGCGAGCGCGGCGTCGCGGTGGTGTCGCTGGCCAAGCGCATCGAGGAGATCTTCATGCCCGGCCGCGGCGCGCCGCTGGTGCTCGAGCACTCCACCCCCGAGCTGCAGCTGCTGCAACGCGTGCGCGATGAGGCGCACCGCTTCGCCATCACCCACCACCGCGGCCGCCGCGACAAGGCGATGAAGAGTTCGCTGCTGGACGGGCTGCCGGGTGTCGGCCCGGCGCGCAAGCGCGCGCTGCTGGCGCACTTCGGCTCACCCGAAGCGGTGGTGTCGGCGTCCAGCGAGGAACTGCAGACGGTCCCCGGCCTGCCGGCGAAGCTCGGCAGAGACATCCACGCCTACCTGCACCGCGCCGGCTGAGTTGGCTGCGGGCTCGGAAACGTTCACCACGAATTGACGCGCGTGTCCGCGCGGCGCGGCACAATGCACGCGATGGCCGTGATCAGGCCCCTGCGCCCGCTGCGAGCTCCCGGCGGGAAATCCGGCAAGCCGGTGATCGAGTCGCGCCTGGAGGATTTCGTGGTGATCACGGGCTTCTCCGGCGCGGGCAAGTCGACGGCGATGAACGTGTTCGAGGACGCGGGGTACTTCTGCGTCGACAACCTGCCGCCGGAGATGATCCGCTCGCTGGTGGAGCTGTTCGTGCACAAGGGGTCGAAGGTCGAGCGCGCGGCGGTCGTCTCAGACGTGCGCGGGGGCGTGTACTTCGAGGCGCTGCGCGCTGTGGTCGACGACCTGGACGCGCTCGGGCTCTCCCACCACGTGCTGTTCCTGGAGGCGGCGGAGCAGACGCTGGTGACACGCTACAAGGAGACGCGCCGCCGCCACCCGCTGGCGCCGGAGGGCAGCATCGCGGCGGGTGTGGCGGCCGAGCGCGCGCTGCTCGAGCCGCTGCGCGGCCGGGCGGACATGGTGATCGACACGACGGGCATGTCCGCGGCGATGCTGCGCGAGAAGATCGCCGAGGAGTTCCTGCCGCGCAAGAGCGTCGGGCGGCTGTCGGTGACGTTCATGAGCTTCGGCTTCAAGCACGGTCCGCCGCGCGAGGAGGATCTGGCGTTCGACGTGCGCTTCCTGGCGAACCCCCACTACGAGCCGGAGTTGCGCGAGCTGACGGGGCTGGACGAGCAGGTGGTCGAGTACATAGCGCGCGACGGGCGCCTGCAGGAGCTGTACGTGAGGCTGCACGCGCTGCTCGACTTCCTGCTGCCGCAGTACGTCGCCGAGGGCAAGGCTCACCTGGTGATCGCGATCGGCTGCACCGGCGGGCGCCACCGCTCGGTGGCGATCGCCGAGCATCTGGCGGAGCGCTATGGCGACAACGACGACCTCGACGTGGCGGTCGCGCACCGCGACATCGACAAGTCGCCCGGCTCCTGAGATCCAGGCCGCGCGACACCGCGAGGACCTGGCGCCGCACGCGGGGCTGGGCAGTCGCGTAGACATCTGTCTGAAAGAATGCCTTCGACTATTAGACTAGCCGGATGTTTGGTTTAGTTCGATTAATTTGATTTTCCTCGAAACGACTAACGATGATGTGCGCATCAAAACCCGTCGAGGAGGAACGATTTCCATGCATTCATCACCCACGCTGCACTCCACACGAGCGTCCTTGCCGCAGCGCCCGAGGATCGCCGTCGTCGGCGCGCTCCTCGCGCTGACAGCGATCTTGGCCGTCCCCGCCGGGGCGAGCGCGGCGGGCGGGATGGACGGACGGGCGGGCGGGGCTCCCGCCACGACGGCGCCGGCGGCGGTGACCGCGCTCGCGCCCGCCGAAGTGGAAGAAGTGCTCGCCGGCGTCCAGCTCACCGACCTCTCGACGACGCAGCTGAGCGAACTGCTGTCACAGCTGCCGGGTCTCAGCACGCTGCCCGAACCGTTGCGGGGAGCGCTCACCAGCACGATCGAGGGTCTCATCACCAAGGGCGAGACGCTGGGGCAGTTGACGAGCTTGCCCGAACTGAAAGCCCTGGGCTCGCTCGACCCGAGCCAGGTGCTGGGTGGCCTGCTGGGCTCGACGACCGAGCCCGAACAGCTGATCGGTCAGCTGCTGATGAGCTCCAGCCCGCAGGAGCTGGAGGCGCTGCTGGGCACGACGCTGACGGGCGAGCCGTTCGTCAAGAGCACCGTCGGCGCGCTCGCAGGCGAAGTGGGAGCGACCCCCGAAGCCCTCGCGGGGGACCTCGACATGACCAGCTCGCAGCTGCCGGCCAGCGCGATGGCGCTGACGGCGCCCCTCACCGACGGCAAGACCCTGGGGGTGCTCGACGCGGTCGAAGGGCTGGACATGGGGCTGCTGAGCACCAGGGAAGCGACACCTGAAGGCTCTGGTGGTGGCTCCGGTGGCTCCGGTGGCTCCGGCGGCGGCTCGGGCGGCACGGGCGGCTCTGGCGGTGGCTCGGGCGGCGTCGGCGGCTCCGGTGGCTCGGGTGGCGGCTCCGGTGGGCCGGCCGGCACGTCGGTTGTCGTGAACAACCTCCCCGCGCAGGAGGTGAGCGCGTTGAGCGCGGGCGCGAGGACGCCGGCGAGGATCGAGATCCTCAGGCGCAAGGTCAAGGGCGACGCGATCACGCTCGTCGTGGAGGTCTCCGCGGCGGGAAGGGTGAGCGTCGCCGGCGGCGACGTGAAGACCGCGAGCAAGCAGGCGGAGAAGGCTGAGCGCGTGACGCTGCGCACGGTGCTGACGAAGGCTGGCGTCGCCTCGCTGCGCAAGCACGGTCACCGCCTGAAGCTCGAGCTGCGGGCCTCCTTCGAGGACGTGGCCGGAGCGGGCGCGTCGGCGACGACGACCGTTTCCGTCGGCTGACGGCGACGCTGCCCGGAGGAGCTCCGATGAGCCTCTTCACCGTCGGCGACGACATGGCGAGCGTGGGCGTCGCCGGCGGACAGGGCGGTGCTGGCATCCGCCGGATGGCCCAGCACCGATGGAGCGCGTCGTTGACGCGCGGTGGGATGAGCTGGCGTGATAGTGGAACAAATGTCCAATCGCGTGCCTCGAAGCGGCGGCGAGGCATGTCGTCCACTACGTTCTCGTTGATGTCGCCTTACACGATCAGTTTCATATTGGCGAACATATGGGTTAGACCTGCGGTCACCCGGGCATGTTCGGAGGAGTAGATGAGCTTTTTCTACATCGGTGACGACATGACGTTCGAGCACAGTGAGCACGCCGACGATGCCGTGCTCCTGGTCGCGGGCGGCGAGATCGATTTCGCGGCGAGCCCGCGCCTGCGGGAGCGCATCGCCGACGCCATCGACGCCGGCAGGCGGAGGCTGGTGCTAGACCTGTCGAAAGCCACGTTCATCGACTCCACCGCCGTGGGTGTGCTCGTGGGGGCCGTGCTGAGACTGCACGAGCACGGCGGAGGGTCGCTCGGGGTAATATGCGCCGAGGAGAACGTGCGTGTGCTGCGGATCTTCGAAATAGCCGGTGTGGAGAGCGTGATCGCGCTGTATCGCTCGCGCGAGGAGGGTCTGTCGGCGCTTGCGACGGTCGGTGACGCGCGGGTCGGTCGAGCGAGCGGCCACGGGCCGCGGTGACTGACGATGGCGCTGCGACGGCCCATGCGCGCGTCGATCGCAGTGGTGGCGTCGCTCCTCGGCCTGGGCGCGCCGCTCCTCGGCCTGGGCGTGCCGCTCCTCGGCGCCGGCCGCGCCGAGGCGCTGTCACTACTGCCTGACGGCGTCCCGGCGTCGCTCCACAGCGCAGCGGTTTCCTTGCCCGGCGTGGCGGTGTCGCTGCCGAGTGTCGGTGTGTCGCTGCCGGGCGTGGGCGTGTCGCTGCCGAGCTCCGGGGTGTCGCTGCCGAGCGTGGGCGTGTCGCTGCCGAGTGTTGGTGTGTCGCTGCCCGGCGTGAGCGTGTCGACGCCGGAAGTGAAGGTGTCGACGCCGGAAGTGGACGTGTCGAACACCGGAGTGACGGTGACGACACCGGAAGTCAGCACGTCGACGCCGAGCCAGCCGAGCAGCGGCCCGACGGAAGCCCCGAGCAGCCCGGGCACGCCGACGGGCTCCGGCGGCGGTGGGGGTGGGGCGTCTCCGAGCGAACCGTCGTCGGCGACGGGCGACGAACACGGTGGCTCGACCACGGCGACGACCGCGGCGGTCGATGCCGGCGCCGCCGCGAGGTCTTCCCCGACGTCGCAGGCGAAGGCCGTCGGCCAGGTCTCGGCGGGCGGCGGCGTAAATGTGCGCTCGCCCGCGTCGCACTCCAGGCGCTCGGCTGAGCACCGGCGCGATCGTGCTGGTGGCTCCGCCGCGGGCACGATCGGAAGCGGCGCGGGGGCGCGGGCGGTGATCGGGCTCAAGGACCCGCACGCGGCGCTCGCGTCGAGCGAGGTGAAGCATGGTTCCGGCGATCCGCTGGAAGCGATCGGTAGACACATACCGCTGCCGCTGCCGGTCCCCGACTGGAGCAAGCCGATCATCCTGGTGCTGCTGGCGTTGGCGCTGTGGTTCGCCGTGCGCTCGCGCACGGCCGGGCGTCGCGCCCGCCGCCTGGAGGGGCAGCAGGCGACGCTGCTGCGCGACGTGGACGCGATGCAGGCGGCGCTCGTGCCGGCGATTCCGGCGCGTGTAGGCGGGCTGGCGGTGTCGGTCGCCTACCGTCCCGCCGAGGGTCCGGCCGCCGGCGGCGACTTCTACGACGTGTTCACGCCGGAGCGCGGGAAGATCGCGATCATCCTCGGCGACGTCGCCGGTCACGGGCACCGAGCGCTCACGCAGGCGGCGCTCACCCGCTACACGCTGCGCGCCTACCTGCAGGCGGGGTTGGAGCCGCGCGCGGCGCTTGCGCTCGCCGGCCGTGTGCTCGCCGACCGCCGTGTCGAGCACTTCGCGACCGTCGCGGTGGCCGTCTATCACACGGCCGAGGGTCGTCTGACGTTCGCGAGCGCAGGTCATCCCCATCCACTCCTGCACGGGCTGCAGACGCGCGAGCCGGTGGCGGTTTGCGCTTCGCCGCCGATCGGCTGGACGGTGCCGACGGGGCGCCGTCAGACGACCGTGTCGCTGCCGCCCGGCGCGGTGGCGTGCTTCTTCAGCGACGGTCTGATCGAGGCTCGCTGCAAGGGGGCGGAGCTGCTCGGGCGTGAGCGTCTGGAAGAGATCCTGGCGGCGCTCGGTCCGCGCCCGGACGCGGAGAAGCTGCTGGCGCGGGTGGGCGCGGCGGCGCTCGCCACCCCGGATGACATGGCCGCGTGCATCGTCGTGCCGGAGATGACTGGGATCGCCGAGCGGGTTCACATCGAGGAGCTTGAGGCGGACGCGGAGGCGCTCGAGCGGGGCCAGGTGCGGCGCTTCCTGGAGACATGCCAGGTCCTGACGCCGGACATCGAGCAGGCGATCAAGCGCGCGGGCGACATCGCGGCGGTGTTCGGCACGGCGGTGCTGCGCGTAGAGCTGGAGGCGACCACGGCGACGGCCACCGTGACCGCTCCTGCCGCGGGCTCGCAGGCGGAGATGCACGATCGCCGCTCGCGTCCCGGCGGCCGCCCGCTGGTGTGAGCCCAGATCACTCGGTGTATAACGATGGCGATACACCAGACGCAAGAGCGATAACCCGAGCCAGCCCGGCGACGGCGCTGAGCGAATCCCCGCGGGCGCGCGGCGCGCTGATAGCCTCCCCAGGCACGCCGGGCGATGGAGTGGCCACAGAGAGCTCCTGACGACCCGGCATCGTTCATTTTCTGTTCAGGAGGCAATGAATGCCGGTACGCGTGGGGATCAACGGATTTGGTCGGATCGGCCGAAACGTGTTCCGCGCCGCAAAGGCCCGGGGTGACGCCCTGGGGGACGACATCGAGTGGGTGGCGGTCAACGACCTGACCGACTCCGGGACGCTGGCGCACCTGCTCAAGTACGACTCGATCCTCGGTTCCTACCCGGGCGAGGTGCGCGCCAGCGGCGAGGGCGCGCTGGAGGTCGACGGCCGCGAGCTGAAGGTGCTGGCGGAGCGCGACCCGGCGGCGCTGCCGTGGGGCGAGCTGGGAGTGGACGTGGTGATCGAGTCGACGGGCCTGTTCACGGACCGCGCGAGCGCCGCCAAGCACCTGGCGCGGGGAGCGAAGAAGGTGATCATCTCGACGGCGGCCAGCGACGCGGACGTGACGGTGGTGCTGGGCGTGAACTTCGACGAGGTGTACGACCGCGACAAGCACGACGTGATCTCGAACGCGTCGTGCACGACCAACTGCCTGGCGCCGGTGGCGAAGGTGGTCAACGACACGGTGGGGATCAAGCACGGCCTGATGACGACGATCCACGCGTATACGGCCGACCAGCGCCTGCAGGATCTGCCGCACAACGACCTGCGCCGCGCGCGGGCGGCGGCGATCAACCTGATCCCGGCGTCGACGGGCGCGGCGAAGGCTATCGGCCTGGTGATCCCGGCGCTGCAGGGCAAGCTCAACGGCTTCGCGGTGCGCGCGCCGGTGCCGACGGGCTCGGTGGTGGACCTGACGGTGGAGTGCCCGCGCGAGACGAGCGTGGAGGAGGTCAACGCGGCGCTGAAAGCGGCCGCCGAGAGCGGCCCGCTGGCGGGGATCATGCAGTACACGCAGGACCCGATCGTCTCCAGTGACATCGTGCGATCGCCGTTCTCGGCGATCGTGGACTCGTTGCTGACGGCTGTGATAGACGGCACAATGCTGAAGGTGGTCGCGTGGTACGACAACGAGTGGGGCTACTCCAACCGCGTGGTGGACCTCGTGCAGAGGGTGCTGTAGCGATGGCATCCGACCTGCCGAGCGTCGACGATCTCGACGTGCACGGCAAGCGCGTGCTGGTGCGCGTGGACTTCAACGTGCCGCTCGGCGCGGACGCCGACTCGGGACCGAGCGCAGGCGGGGTGCCGCTGGTTAGCGACGACACGCGGATCGCGGCGGCGCTGGCGACGATCGAAGAGCTGCGCACGCGCGGCGCGCGGCTGGTGCTGGTCTCGCACCTGGGCAGGCCGGGGGGCAAGTGCGTGCCGGAGCTGTCGATGGCGCCGGTCGCCGATCGCCTGCGCGAGCTGACGGGCGCGAAGGTGACGCTGGCGCCGGCGGTGGTGGGCGATGAGGTGACGGCGATGGCGGAAGCGTTGCAGGACGGGGACATCCTGGTGCTGGAGAACGTGCGCTTCGAGCCGGGAGAGACCGACAACGACCCGGAGCTCGCCAGGGAGCTGGCGGCGCTGGCCGACCTGTACGTCGACGACGCGTTCGGCGTGGCGCACCGTGCGCACGCGAGCAACGAGGGCGTCACGCACCTGTTGCCGAGCGCCGCGGGCAGGCTGCTGGAACGCGAGGTCAAGACGCTGACGGAGATCCTCGAGCACCCGCGGCGCCCGCTGGTGGCGATCGTCGGCGGCTCCAAGGTGGCGGACAAGATCAAGGTGATCGAGCGCTTCCTGGCGGTCGCCGACGTGGTGATGATCGGTGGGGCGATGTGCTTCCCGTTCCTGTGCGCGCAGGGCCACAAAGTGGGCGACTCGCTGTGCGACGACGAGGACGTGGAGTACGCCCGTCGGGCGCTGTCGCGAGCGAGCGACACGCACACGCCGCAGGCCGGCCGCGCGCGCCTGCTGGTGCCGCACGACCTGGTGGTGGGCGAGCGCTTGGCGGCGGACGCGGAGCACCGCGTGCTGGACGGGGTGGAGGTGCCGAGGGGCTGGATGGGGCTGGACATCGGCCCGAAGACGGCGGAGCGCTACGCGGGTGTGATCGCCGACGCGGGCACGGTCTTCTGGAACGGCCCGATGGGCGCGTTCGAGCTGGAGCCGTTCGCGGCGGGCACGCGCACGATCGCGGTGGCGGTGGCGCACGCGCAGGGCCTGACGGTGGTGGGCGGCGGCGACTCGGCGGCGGCGCTGGCGCACTTCGGGCTGGAGCACGCGGTCGACCATCTGTCGACGGGCGGCGGCGCGACGCTGGAGCTGGTCGAGGGTCACGTGCTGCCGGGGGTGCGGGCGCTGCTCGACAGCGCCGGAGTGGCTTCTTGATGGCGTCCCAGCCGTCGCGCACGCCGCTGATCGCGGGCAACTGGAAGATGCACAAGACGCAGGAGCAGGCCGAGGACTACATCCAGGCGCTGCTGCCGCGCGTGTCGGCGCTGGACGGCGTGGAGGTGGCGATCTGCGTGCCTTTCACGGACCTGCGGGCGATGGTCGACAGCGCGCGCGGCTCGCGCGTTGAGGTGTACGCGCAGAACATGCACCAGGCGCAGGAGGGCGCGTACACGGGCGAGGTGTCGGCGCCGATGCTGTACGAGCTGGACGTGCGCGGGGTGGTGCTGGGGCACTCCGAGCGCAGGGCGCTGTTCGGGGAGACCGACAGGGCGCTGGCGCTGAAGGTGCCGGCGGCGCTGGAGGCTGGGCTGGCGCCGATCCTGTGCGTGGGCGAGACAGAGCAGGAGCGCGACAACGACGACACCGACCGCAAGCTGCGCCAGCAGATCCGCGACGACCTGGCGAACGTGCCCGGCGAGCGGCTGGCGGAGGTGGTGATCGCGTACGAGCCGATCTGGGCGATCGGCACGGGCAGGGTGGCGACGCCGGAGCAGGCGCAGGAGGCGATGGCGTTCATCAGGGCGCTGGTGGGCGACCGCGACCGCCAGGCGGCTGAGAGCGTGCGCATCCTGTACGGCGGGTCGGTGAAGCCTGAGAACGCGGCCGAGCTGCTGGCGCTGGCGGACGTGGACGGCGCGCTGGTCGGCGGAGCGTCGCTGGACGCGGAGTCGTTCGCGCGGATCGCGGCGTCGGTCGCGCGATGAGCATGCCGGCGGCGGCGGGCGCGCGATGAGCGTGCCGGCCGGGGTGGGCGGGCCTGAGCACCTTCCGGCCGGATGCGCGTGCCTGGTTGTGCTCGACGGCTGGGGCCTGGCGGAGCCGGGCCCGGGCAACGCGGTGTCGCTGGCGCGCACGCCGGTGTTCGACGAGCTGTGGCAGACCTACCCGCACACGACGCTGACTGCGTGCGGGCGCGCGGTGGGGCTGCCGGAGGGGCAGATGGGCAACAGCGAGGTGGGGCACCTGAACCTCGGCGCGGGAGCGGTGGTGCGCCAGGACCTGGTGCGCATCGACGACGCGGTGGCGGACGGCTCGCTGGCGCAGAACGAGACACTGCGGGCGGCGTTCGCGGACGCCGAGCGGGTGCATCTGCTGGGGCTGGTGTCCGACGGCGGCGTTCACTCCTCGCTGGCGCACGTGCGCGCGCTGATCGAGCTGGGGCGGGGATTGGGGGCGCGAGACATCGTGGTGCACGCGTTCACGGACGGCCGCGACACGCTGCCGCACGCGGGCGTGGCGTACATGCGCGAGCTCGACGGCACGACGGGTGTGCGCGTGGGCTCGGTGGTGGGCCGCTACTGGGCGATGGACCGCGACCGGCGCTGGGAGCGCACGCAGCGGGCGTACGACATGCTCGTGCACGCACGCGCGCCGTTCCACGCGGACAGCGGCGAGCAGGCGGTGCGGGACGCCTACCGCAGAGGCGAGACGGACGAGTTCATCGAGCCGACGCTGGTGGGCGAGGAGGCGGCGATCCGTCCGGGCGACAGCGTGATCGCGTTCAACTTCAGGCCCGACAGGATGCGCGAGCTGACGCGCGCGCTGGCGGAGCCGGGCTTCGGGGAGGCCGACGGCGAGGGCGACCCGGGCGTGGGCCATGCGGAGTCGGCGCTACCCGGCTGGGAGGGCCGCGGCGGGGTGCCGGCGATCTCGCGTTACACGACGCTGACGAGCTACGAGGAGGGCTGGCCGTACCCGGTGGTGTTCTCGCCGGAGCGCCCGGCGACGACGCTGTCGGTGGTGCTCGAGCGCGCGGGCGCCTCGCAGCTGCACGTGGCGGAGACGGAGAAGTACCCGCACGTGACGTACTTCTTCAACGGCGGCGATGAGGCGCCGCTGCAGGGCGAGCGGCGCGAGCTGGTGCCCTCGCCGCGGGACGTGCCGACGTACGACCGCAAGCCGCAGATGAGCGCGCGCGAGGCGGCGCGGGCGTTCGTGGGCGCTTGGCGGGAGGACTCGCCGCGCTTTGGCATCATCAACTTCGCGAACGCGGACATGGTCGGCCACACGGGCGTGATAGCGGCGGCGGTGAGCGCGATCGAGACTGTGGATGAATGCTTGGGCGAGGTCGTGGCGGCGGTGCACGAGAGCGGCGGCGTGTGCGTGGTGACGGCCGATCACGGCAACGCCGACCACATGCTCGAGCCCGACGGCAGCCCCAACACGCAGCACTCGCTGAACCCGGTGCCGCTGGTGGTGACGAGCACAGGCGTGTCGCTGCGCCAGCAGGGCGGCATCCTGGCGGACGTGGCGCCGACGGTGCTGGCGGCGCTGGGGATCGAGCAGCCGGCGCAGATGACGGGGCGCTCGCTGCTCGAGGCCCGCTAGATTTTGGATGACCGGCCTGCCGGCCGGTGCTCGGCGTTCGCGTCGCACGTAAGGAGCTGAGATGGGGTCAGAGGCAGAGCAGGCAGCGGGAGAGCGGTCGGTCGCGGAGCAGCCGGCGGCGCGTGGTCGCTCGCGGCGCCTGCTGGCTGCGTTCTTCATCGGTGCGGGCGTCAACCACTTCGTGATGCCGCGCCCGTACGAGCAGATCGTGCCGCCGGCGCTGCAGCGCGAAGCCAGGCGGCTGGTGCTGCTGAGCGGCGTGGCCGAGGTGGCGGGCGGTATGGGGGTGCTGCTGCCGTGGACGCGGCGCCCGTCGGGGCTGGGCCTGATCGCGCTGCTGGCGGCGGTGTTCCCGGCGAACTGGCACATGGCGCGCGAGCCCGAGCGCTTCCCGCGCATCCCCCGCTGGGCGCTGTATGCGCGGCTGCCACTGCAGCCGCTGATGATGCTGTGGGCGTGGCGGGCGACGCGCGGATGAGAGCGATCGGCCGAGCGCGGCGCGCGGGCGCTGCTATGTTCGAGTGAGAAGGACGCTGGATCGGACCGCCATGTCGACCGTCACCGCCGTCAAGATCGCCCACTCCGAGCAGGAGGCCCTGACACTGGGGGAGCTGCGCGCGTGGCGTGGCCTGCTGCGGGCGCACGCGTGTCTGGCGAAGCGGCTGGACGCGGAGCTGGAGCAGGCGCACGGCCTGCCGATGACCTCCTACGAGGTGCTGCACCACCTGGAGGAGGCGAGCGGTGGGCGCATGCGCATGTGCGAACTGGCGGAGGAGGCGCAGCTGTCGCGCAGCGGCCTGACGCGCCTGGTGGACCGCTTGGAGCGCGAGGGGCTGCTCGAGCGCTGCTCTTGCGAACACGACGCGCGCGGCTCGTACGCGTGCCTGACGGACGCCGGGCGCGAGCGGCTGCAGGAAGCGCGCGGGACGCATCTGGCGGTGATCAGGCAGCAGTTCTTCTCACACTTCTCGGAGGCCGAGCTGAGCAGTTTGGCCGACATGTGGGAACGCATCGCTCCCTGCGGCAGCTGCTGAGTTGAGCTGAGAGCCTCCCGTGGCGGGCGCGACTTCGTCGTGGCTGTCGCGGACGACGAAGTCGCGCCCGCCGCGTCGGTGCGCCGCCGGTTTCCTAATGGCCGGAGACAGCGGGCGTCGCCGCAGCATCGGGGGTTGGCGGGCGGGGGCGATGTGGTGGGGGACGGCGGGCGTCGCCGCGGCGTCGGGCTGGGGCGGCGGGGCGATGTTGCGGGACTTCGCTCGCTTACGCGTCCATGGGCTTAGGCTGCCTTACGCGATCCCTGCTAAAAAAACTTGATAGATAGCCGCTGAGATTTTATAATGGGTGACGTAATGACAACCACCCTTTTTGGAGGTATTGAGATGGCACTAGTTAGATGGGAGCCCAGGCTGTTCGGGACGGTCTTTGACAGTCCGGCGGGCGGAAACGGGTTGGCTGTGCGACGTCGCTGGGTTCCGGCGATTGATCTTGTCGAGGAGGGCGATCGGTACGTGCTGCGTGCGGACCTGCCCGGAGTCGGCGAGGACGACGTGAAGATCGAGTTCGAGGACAATGTGCTGACGGTCTCCGGTGAGCGCTCCTCGCGGCGGGAGGAGCGGAGGGACGGCTACTACCGCTTCGAGCGTGCCAGCGGGCGCTTCTCGCGTTCGCTCGTGTTTCCCGAGGGCGTCGACGCCGACGCCATCCACGCCAGCTTCGACGCCGGTGTGCTCGAGGTGACGGTTCCCAAGCCCGAGCAGCGCAAGCCTCACCGCGTCGCGATCGAGGTCGGCCGGAAGGCCGACGCGGTCGAGGGCGCTGACACGGCGGCGGCGTAAGGGTGTGAGCCCCGCGCGGGCGGCCGCGCGGGGCGCTACTCGCCGGGATCGCGTTTGCGCGGGCCGTGGCTGACGTGGCGGCGGTGCAGGACCAGGCCGCCGACGATCGCGAGCAGCACGGCGATGAGGCCGTAGATGCCGAAGGCTTCGATGGCGCCGCCGGCGGAATGGCCGAGGAAGTAGGCGATTAATCCGATCGCGCACGCCCACGAGATCCCACCGAGCGCGTTCCACAGCGCGAACGAGCGCCAGTGCATGCGCGTGGCGCCCGCCAGCCACGAGGCCCAGATGCGCAGGCCGAGCAGGAAGCGGCCGAAGAACACCGCCTTGGGGCCGTGCACCTCGAAGAACGGCTCACCGACGCGCAGCACCTCCTGGCGCTGGCGGCGGAACGCGCCCGGGCGCTCGAGCAGCCAGCGTCCGCCCTTGCGGCCGATGACGTAGCCGACGTTGTCGCCGACGATGGCGGCGGCGGCGGCGATGGGGATGACGAGCTCGATCTGCAGCTTGCCCTGGCTGGCGAGCACCGCGGCGGCGATCAGGCTGGTCTCGCCCGGGATGGGGATCCCGCCGGACTCGCTCATCACGAGCACGAACAGCAGCGGGTAGCCGAAGTTCTGGACGAGGTGGTTGACGTCGAGGAGGGAGGCGAGCATGGCGGGCCGGATCGGGTGGACGGTGTGCAGCGTGGGCTGGTGTGCCCCCCGATGACTCGCCTCTATTGGGTGTTTTCGGAGACGAGCTGCTTGAGCGCGGCGGACGCCTGCTGGACGTCGGAGTAGACGACGTTGCGCAGCACCACCTTGGTGGGCGCGGGCGCGGTCAGCACGACGACGGCGACGATCGCGAGCACGAGCACGAGCAGCGCGAGCAGCGTCGCGAGCACGCGGCGCGAGCGCCTCGAGCTGGACGGCTGCACGGGGCGGGCGGGCGGGACGGTGGCGGCGCCGGCGCGCGCCGGCCCGGGGCGCGGGCGGCGCGTGGCGACGGTGGGGGACGGCGAGCCCGGACGGCGGGCGCCCGCGAGCACGGTGGTGGCCTCTGTGTTGAGTCCCCTGCCCCGCCCCGTGGCGCGTGTCGCGCGCGTGGGCTCACCCGGCGCGATGCCCCTGGCGCCGTCGCTGAGCGCGCGGCGCATCTCCAGGCCGGTCTTGTAGCGCTCGCGCGGGTCGAGCGCGAGCGCCACCGCGACCGCGTCGGCGAGCTCGGGGGTGACGGCGGCTACCAGCGTGTCGAGCCGGGGTGGCTCCTCCTGCTGCTGCTTGAGCGCGAGCTCGGTCAGCGAGTTGGCCTCATACGGCAGGCGCCCGGAGATCAGCTGGTAGGTGACGACCCCCAGCGCGTACAGGTCGGCGCTCGGCCCGGCCTCCTCGCCGCGCGCCTGCTCGGGTGCGAGATAGGCGGCGGTGCCGAGCACGGAGCCGACCTGGGTGATGCTCGACTGCTCGGTCGCCTTGGCGATGCCGAAGTCCGCGAGCTTGACCTCGCCTTCGCGCGCGCGCAGCAGGTTGCCGGGCTTGACGTCGCGGTGCACCACGCCGTGGCGATGCGCGTAGTCCAGGCCGTCGCAGGCCTGTTCGATGATCGACAGCGCCTCGTCCACCTCCAGCCAGCCGTCGTCGCGCAGGATCTCCGCGCACGAGGAGCCCTCGATGTACTCCATCACGATGAAGTACTGGCCGGTGCGCTGGTCGCGCCCGGAGTCGAACACCTGCACGATGTTCGGGTGGACCAGGCGCGCGGCGGCCTGCGCCTCGCGCTGGAAGCGCGACACGAACGCGGGATCGTCGGCGAGGTGCTCGGCCAGCAGCTTGACCGCGACCTGGCGCTCGAGACGCATGTCGAGCGCCAGGTGCACGGTGGACATCCCGCCGAAGCCCAGCCGCCCCTCCAGCCGGTAGCGCCCGCCGATGTCGCCGACGCTCATCTTTCGGCTTCCCTGCCCGCGCCGCCGGCGCCGGGGCCGCTCGCGGCGCCGCCTGCGTCATTTTCGGTGGGGTTGTTCGCGGCGCCGTTTTCCCCCTGCGGAGACGATCCCCCCACGCCGGTGCCGCCGCCCTGTTCGCCGATGCCGCCGCTCGGGGTTTCGCCGGGCGCTGGCGTGCCGCCGCCTGGGCTGGAGGCGGGGGGCGTGGTGGCGGTTGGGGGGGTGGTCTGCGTGGCGGTGGTCTGGGTTTCGGTGGTGGTCGTGGTGGCGGTGTGGCTGGGCGTGGTTTTGGCGGTGGTCGTGACGGTCGCCTGCGCGAGCGGCTGCGCGCACAGCGCCAGCGCGTGGCTGCGCAGGTTGTCGATGCCCTGGCGCAGAGTGTTGCGCAGGCCGGCGTCTACGCTGGAGGGGAGTTCGTCGAAGTCCTGTTCGGTCTTGGCGATGGCCGCCTGGGTCGTGGTGCAGCTCCCGTTGCCCGCTTCCGCCTCCTGCGCGACCGCTTCGAAGTCGCTCTGCAGCGGTCCCGCGTCGGCGACGGGGATGAGCTTGGCGTTGGAGCCGGCGCACGCGGCTACCAGCAGCGCCACACCGAGGCCGAGCAGGCCCGCGAGCGCCACGCGCAGGACTGCGCGCAGCGCGCCCGCGCGGTCGGGGGCGCGAGCGCGGCGGCGCTGGCCGGTGGGGCTCATTGACCGTACTCCAGCCGCTCGGCGAGCGAGTCGGGCAGGCGCGCCGCGCGGATGGCGGCGGCGGCGCCCGCGACGTCGTAGTCGGCGCGGTGGAAGGAGGCGGCCATGTCGTCGAGGTCGAGCAGCAGCCAGGACGCGCGCGGGTCGCCGTCGCGCGGCTGCCCGACGCTGCCGGGGTTCAGCAGCCACTCGCCCTCGGCGACGTCGAGCCGCGCGTGCTCGCGGCGGGGCTCGCCGGTGGCCAGCTCACCCGCGTGGCGGACGAACGACAGCGCGACGTGCGAGTGGCCGATCAGCGAGATGCGCTGCGGCTGGGCGTCGAGGCACAGCTCGGCGAGCAGCGCGGAGAGCACGTACTCCCACACGGGGTCGCGCGGGCTGGCGTGGTACAGGCCGATCGGGCCCTCGTTCGCGTGCGGGCGCAGGCCTTCCAGGAACGCGAGGTTCTCGGGCGCGATCACCTCGCGTGTCCACTGCGCGGCGAGGCCGGCGCCCTTGGAGAACTCGTCGAGCGCGAGCTCGCCGGTGACGGCGAGGTCGTGATTGCCGGCCAGGCACACCGCCGCGTGCCGGCGCGCCAGCTCCACGCACGCGTCGGGCTCGGCCCCGTAGCCGACCAGGTCGCCCAGGCACCACAGCTCGGCGGCGTCGCTGGCGGCGACCGCGTCGAGGGTGGCCTCGAACGCGTGCCGGTTGGCGTGGATGTCGGAGATGACGGCGACCTTCATCCTTGCAGGGTAGGAACACCGCTGTCGGACGCGCGTTCCATGATCGATCCTGCTGCAACCGCGCAGCCAGCACGCCGGTGGCGGCCCCGGCGCAGGCGGCGCCCGGCGCAGGCGGCGCGCGCGCCTAGTCGGCGTCGGATCCAGCCTCGCTCCCGCCGTACTCGGGCAGGTTCTTGATGCCCTCGCGGGCGCTCCACTTCGAGTAGTTGTCCTCCATCGCGTCGATTAGCTCGCGCATGAAGCGCGCGGACAGGTTGACGCGAGAGACGACAACGCCGGGAACCTCGTCGGACTCGACCTCGTGGTCGACACGGGCAAAGGTGACGGTGAACTCGTAGTCGGAATGGCTGACGTTGGCGAAGTTGGCGTATACGCCCCCCATGATCTCGGGGGAGAGATGGATGTTTATGTGGCGCTCGGCGCCTGAGTCTTGATCGTTCACGCAGCTAGTATCGCAAGCGCCGAGCGCCGACCCATGACAGAGCCCGAACCAGACCACGACCGAGCCCCGCTGGAGAGCCTGCGGCGGGCGGTGCTGGCGACGGCGCAGGAGCTCGCGGGTGGCGCGCACGCGGACGGCCGCACGCCGATCACGCTGGAGCGCCCGCGCCGCGCGCAGTTCGGCGACTACTCGACCAACGCCGCGCTGCTGCTGGCGCCCGCCATGGGCGTCCCCCCGCGCGAGCTGGCGCAGCGGCTGGGAAGCGCCCTGCAGCAGCGGCTGGGAGCGAGCGTCGAGCGCTTCGAGGTGGCAGGGCCGGGCTTCGTGAACCTGTTCGTGTCGGACACGTGGCTGACGGGCGCGCTCGCGCAGGCGCTGTCGGCGGGCGAGCGCTTCGGCGCGCGCGGCGCGCGTGCGCGCGAGCGGGTGCTGATCGAGTTCGTGTCCGCCAACCCGACGGGTCCGATGCACGTCGGCCACGCGCGCAACGCGGCCTACGGCGACGCGCTGGCGCGCATGCTGGCGCTGCAGGGCCATCGCGTGGAGCGCGAGTTCTACGTCAACGACGCCGGCTCGCAGGTGCGCAAGCTGGGCGAGTCGATCCAGGCGCTCGCGCGGGGGCAGGCGGTGCCGGAGGACGGCTACAAGGGCGAGTACGTGGTCGATCTCGTCGCGCGCTTGGCCAACGCATCGAGCATGGACCCGTCCGAGCTGGGCCGTGCGGCGGTGGCTGTGGTGGTTGGGCAGCTGGCGGCGTCGCTGCAGGACTTTCGCGTGAGCTTCGACTCGTGGGTGTACGAGAGCAGACTGCACGAGGGCGATCCGAGCCCGGTCGCGCATACGCTGGCGATCCTCGAGCGGCAGGGGCACACCTACCGACAGGAGGGGGCGCTGTGGCTGCGCACGACGGACTTCGGCGACGACAAGGACCGCGTGCTGGTGCGCTCGAGCGGCGAGCACACGTACTTCGCGTCGGACATCGCCTACCACCAGGACAAGCGCGAGCGCGGCTTCGAGCGCCAGATCGACGTGTGGGGCGCCGACCACCACGGCTACGTGCGGCGGATGAAGGCCGCGTACGAGGCTCTCGGCGGTGATCCCGCGGAGCTGGAGCTGCTGATCATGCAGCTCGTGCACCTGGTCAGCTCGGGCGAGCGCGCGCAGATGTCCAAGCGCTCCGGCGAGTTCGTGACGCTGGACGAGCTGGTGGCGGAGATCGGCGTGGACGCGGCGCGCTGGTACCTGCTGGCGCGCTCGCACGACACGACCGTGGACCTCGACCTGGATCTGGCGCGCGAACAGTCGAGCGAGAACGACGTGTACTACGTGCAGTACGCGCACGCGCGCATCGCGTCGATGCTCGCGAAGGCCGGCGGCGAGCGCGTGGCGGCGGCGAGCGCGGCGACGATCGGCGCGGCGGCGGCGCTGGCAACGGGCGCCGGGCGCGAGCCGCTGCACCCGACCGAGCGCGCGCTCGTCGAGCAGCTGCTGGCGTTCCCGGCGGAGCTCGATGAGGCGGCCGACAGGCGCGCTCCGCACCGCATGGCCGCGTACGCGCTGGCGCTGGCGCAGACGTTCACGGCGTTCTACCGCGACTGCCACGTGGTCGGCGCCGAGCCGGAGGCGGTGGAATCGCTGCGCATCGCGCTGTGCGTGGCCAGCGGGCGCACGATCGCGCGCTGCTTGGATCTGCTGGGAGTGAGTGCGCCGGCGAAGATGTAGCGGCGCGCGAGCGGGCGCCGTGGGCTCACGCGGCCGTGCGTGGTTCGCGGGCGATCGTGCGGTCAGTCGAAGCGCGCGAGGTCGGAGTCGAGCCTGTCGGCGTCGGCGGGGCTGAGCGAGCGGCTGCTGGTGAGGGCGGCGGCGCGTTCGCGCGCGTGTCTTCGCCAGCCGGGGAGGAGCGCGAGCACGGTCGCGATCAGCGCGAGCACGACGGCGAGCGGGACGAGGTAGACAGCGAGGTCGAAGCCGTGTGTGCTCGGCATGGCCAGCACGGTGGGGCCGTACTGGGCGACGAGGTTGCGCTTGATCTCGGCTTCGCCCATCCCCTGGTTGATCAGCCCCTGGATGTATGCGCGCTCGAGGTTCGCCTGCGGTGACTCGGCGACCTCCAGCGGGATTTTGCAGGTCACGCACATGACCTGGCGCTGGATGATCGGCAGCGTGGTGCGCGGTGTGACGCCGGCTGCTGCCTGCGACGCGGGCAGGGCGATCAGCGCGGCGGCGGCGATCAGCGCGGCGGCGGCCGCCGTCGCGAGGGATTTCCGCGGAGCCCTCACGAGCTCTCCGCGAGCGCGACCGCGTGGTTGAGGAACGCTTCGTCGATCTCGCCCCTGGAGATCGCGACGATCCGGCCCTGGCGGTTGATCACGAAGCTCTCGGGCAGCTGGTCGGTGCCGTAGGAGTGGGCGAAGCTGCCGGTGGCGTCGCGCAGGCTGGTGTACGTGAGGTGGTACTTGCGGACGAAGCTCTCGGAGTCGGTCGACGCGTCGAGGTAGGTCACGCCAAGCACCGTACCGCCGTAGCGTTCCAGCCGACTCTGGGCGCGCTCGAGCAGCGGCGCCTCAAGCTGGCACGGTTCGCACCACGACGCCCAGAAGTTCAGCACGACGACCTTGCCCTCAAGCGACGACAGCGATCTCTGCCCGCCGCCGCCGAGCACTGGCAGCTTGCGCGTGGCGTTGGGCGCCAGCGGATACTGCCGGCGCGCGACCAGTTCGTCGAGCGTGCGATCGGGCGACTGCGTGGTCAGGCCGTAGACCAGCAGCGCGACCACGCAGGCGCCGAACAGGCAGGCCAAGGCGGGCACGATCCGGCGTCTCACGACCAGAGAGATTAGAAGGACGGCGTAATATCTGAGCCGATGCGGTGGTAGCTCAGTTGGTAGAGCGCAAGCTTCCCAAGCTTGAGGTCGCGGGTTCGACCCCCGTCCGCCGCTTATGACCAGGCCGAGACGGCGGCGCCGCCGGCCTGCACGGCGTCCGCCACCTGCCTTACCCGCCAAGCGAACAGTGGGCTGTGCCACACGACTTGACCGTCGGAGAACGTGAGCTTCCCGCGGATGCGCGTGACGGTGTCCGGACCGAGCGGATAGTGCCCGAGTTGCGCACCCGGCTGATGGAATGGAAGGTCGCGATACACATACACGTGCTGATCGGTCGCGAGCACGGTCCTGTGGAAGTGGAAGAACAGCAGCGCGAACAGGAGCCCCACATACGGCAACTCCTCCAGCACCCCAGCGATGATCGCGATCGCGATCGAACTGAACCCGAACGAGATCGTGACGGCCTCCTCACCCGAAATCTTCGCTCGCCGGGCATACCGCGCCGCCATCCGCTTGCGCCTGCTTCCCATCTCTGCCCTCCCGGCTGATTGACTGACGAGGACTGGGCATCGTACCTGGTCTACACGATCGTCGGCAAGCCACCCGCCGGCTCATCTCGGCTGTGATCGAGGCGCGTCGGCCGGCCCCGCGCGACCAAGGGCTAGGGATACTTCGTTTTGAGCGGGCTGGTAGGGGGTAGGGCGCATTCCGGCGACCGATGACAATGGCACGACGTAGAGGTGACGGTGCCCACTCCCCGCCGCTATGAACGAGACGGAGCTGGGGTTGATCAGTGTGTCTTCGTAGGCGTTTCGTGCGACGGCTATCGTTGACGCGCCACCAGCCCAGTGAATCGTGACTTCGCGCACACCGTCGGGGACGATCCCGACGACGCGTGTGGGCAGCCGCCTGGCGAAGGTCGTCGACAGCGACTGCGTTCCGGCCAGCCGACCCTGTTCTGCTTGCGCTTGGCCGGCGCACGAGCGCTCTACCGAGGGTGAAAGGCTCTCGCCGCCCGCTTGGGATACCAGCGGCTCTATGACCCGCACCAGACACAGCTCGTCGTCCGGTGCGGGAATGAGCCATCCCTGTTGGTCTGCGAGGACTCGTCGCGCATCTTTGATGTCCGCCGCCGAAAACGTCGATTCATTGCCGTGGAGCAGGTGGCGCGCCACCCAGGAGGGAACCACATCGTTGGCGGATCCGGGCGCTCGCAGGACGGCAAAGGCCGATCGGGCAGGTGGGGCCGAGTGTGCCGGTGGGGCCGATGGGCTGGCCCCGGGCTGCAGTAGCTTGTGCGCTGTGCCACAGCCAGCCAGCGCAACCAGGGCGGCGCATATCGCCAGTCGCGTGAACGCAATCGACCCTGCGCCTCTGAACCATGACGTGGTGTATCTCATGACTGATGATGTGGTGTGTCTCATGACTGGGCGCAGGGTCGTTGCTGAATCACTTACACGTGCAGACGCTGGTACGTCTAATTTGCGTAGACTTCGTATTCCCCGAACGTTCCCGGGTTGGGGTTGTCAATTCCCGCGGCGGCGTCGATAGCGGGAAATTCCCACGATACCTCGTGGGGGTAGCATGACCAGCCGTAGGGGAACTGTGGTTGGCCGCCGCTGACTGTGACTGGTCCGTCGCACACGCTCGACGTTGTGTTCGCCTCCGCGACGATGACGTCCTCGGGATAGAGGAAGACCCCGTTGCCTGTAGTGTAGGCGCCGCCAGGCAGGTTTTTCCCGCTGTAGTAGTTGCTCGCACTCGCGGTGCTCAGGTGCAGTGAAAACATGAGCGCGGTAAGGATTACGCCGGCCAAGAGCATTCTGTGAGCTTTTTGGCGCGTTGAGTTGGCCCTGAGAATCGGGGTTACCATGGTGCTCCTTTCCTTTTCTTTTCTTTTTGGGTTGTCTGACACGCGCCCCATCACGCAACTCGCCTCACGCCGTCGCTGGAGCTACGGGGCAAGAGCTGGGTTGCGATCTCGGTCGCGTCACCTCGTGGGCGCCGGCTACGGCGACGGCGAGGTCCTTCCGCGTTACCCCAAGGATGCGCGCCCAAACATCAGACTTTGGCGATCATCGTGAACGACAGGAAAAGGCGGCACTATATGGATGTGATCGCGTAGAACTACGTAGATATCCGAGTATCCGCCCCCGATGCTCGCTGCTCCCGTGCATCCGATCTTCCAGTGATGAGATCAGAGCCAACATATGAGAACGGGCTGACCGTCGAGCAGGCGCGCTTCGCCCGGCAGCACGATGCGGTGCCTGGCATGCACGCGGTCGACGACGATCGACTGGTCTTCTTCTACCACGACGGGCCCTGGGTGACATGCCGATGGCTCGTCGACGAGAGGGGACGCGCCCTCGACAGCGCGTCGTTTCCTCGGCCGCGCTGCTGAGCGGGGTCGTATGGCTGCGCGGTGGCGAGCGGGAGCTGCATGTGCTGTTGGCCGACGAGCCGGCGCATTGGGCGGAGATCCATCAGGCGACGGGCATGGTCTCCGCCCAGCTGGAGGTCTCACTGGATGAGGCGTTCGTCCGCCTCAGATCGTTCGCCTTCGCCGATGATCGCGCGCTGCGGGAGGTAGCCGGGGAGGTCGCGGCCGGGTCGATGAGCTTGTGGCTGCTCCAGGTGCCGCTCACGCACACGAGCCGCCCGCCCGGCCCCCCTCGGCGGGCGGGCGGCTCGTGTGCGCGTCGACGCGGCGTCAGCCGCCCTCGATCGGAGCGCATTGGACCTCGCCCGAGACGATGCCCACCCAGCAGCGTCGGCGCTCGCCCGGCATCGTGAAGATGTAATAGGGCTCGTTGACCCCCGGATACAGAGGATGGCGCAGCACGATCGCCCGTACTTCGCCGCGACAGCCGCCCCTTTCGCAGAGTGCTCTAGCGTCCTCCAGCCCGAGCGTGATGGGCAGTTTGATCACCCTGTCGCCCACCCACGGCTCGGGGATCTCGCGCGGTTCGCCGAAGCCGCGCTCGAGCCTCTCGATGATCACCGTGCTGTTCGGGCTGGTCGAGGGATCGTTGAACACGAACCTCCACTGGCTGCCGGGCCGGCCGGCGTTCAGGTTGTCGGCCTCGTAGAACTGCGCATCCGGATACTGTTCGACCACGAGCCTGTCGGCTTCGGCGAGATACTCGAGAAAGGTGTCGTCTGCCTCTGGCACGGCTGGCTCCTTGGTCGTCGGGCGAGTTCGCCGATGCAGAATAATCCATTTGCCCGATCAAGGCTGGTATGTGGATTATCGTACGGCTCGATCCGTCGGCTCAGGCCACGCGCGCCGGCGGCCAGCTGTGATGCTCACCGACGTCCGCGACCCATCTGACCTGCAATCGCCCGAGTCCGACTCGGCGACAGAGACGATCTCCGACGAGGAGCGAGAGGAGCCGCCCGCGACGTAGGTCGCGTCCGCCCGTGGCTACCGAGCCGCCGCCCGCCGAGGCCCCCGCGTGAGCTCGCGCACGAGCGCCTCGATCGAGCGCTCGAGCTGCTGGATGCTCGCCTCCTCGACGCGATCGAGCCCCACCGCGCGGTTGACGTAGGCGTTGATCTCGCGATGGCTGCGGCCGTCGCGGCGGTGCAGTTCCGCCACCAGGCGGCTGCGCTCGCGGCGCAGCTGCTCACGGCGCTCGAACGCCGCGGTCGTGGCCGCGGGGCGCTCGAGCGCAGGCGGGGGCGCGGGTGCGGGCGTGGCGGGCGCTCGTTGGGGCGCCCCGAACAGGGTCATCTGCGCGGCGAACTCGGCGCTCAGGGGCACGAACTCGGCGCTCGGGGACGGCTCGCTCGCCCGCCGCTCGGGCAGCTCATCCCAACCCTCCTGCCGCTCCTCGCGCCGGAGCGCATGACGCAGCTCCGTTTCGATCTCCGAGGCATGCGTGCGCAGCGTCTGCTCGGCGGGCAGGTACAGCCAGCTCGGCTCCGGCGCCCTGCCGGGGATCGTACGCACGAAGCGCCCGACGATCTGGCGGAAGATCAGGGCGGTCTTGGCGGCGCTCGCGTACACGCCGACGCGCAGCCTGGGGATGTCCACGCCCTCGGACACCATGTTCACGGCCACGATCCACGGCTCGCGCGAGTCGCGGAAGCCCTGCAGCTTGCGCGCGGTGTTCGCCTCGGTGTGGAGCACCACCAGCGGCGCGCGCCCGGTCACCTCGCCCAGCAGCTTCGCGATCCGGCGGGCGTGGGTGGCGTCGGCCGCGACCGCCAGCCCGCCGGCGTCGCGGTGGCCGTCGGCGCGCAGCGTGCGCAGCTTGGTGTCGGCCTCGCTCAGGATCCGCGCCAGGCCGTCGGGCAGCTCCGTCGAGATCGCCGTGCGGTAGCGGCGGCTGGCCTCGCGCGCGCTCAGCACCGTCTCGAACGACGATTCGATCACGTCCTCGCCGCTGCGCCACGACAGCGTGCCGTCGAACGTCACGAACGCCACCGGTCGGCACACGCCGTCGGCGACCGCCTCGGCGTACGTGTAGGAGACGTCGGGCACCGCCAGGCCGCCGCCGTCGTAGCGCACGCCCGGGATCGGCGTGGCGTCGGAGCGAAACGGCGTGCCCGACAGCAGCAGCCAGCGTCGCGCCGCGCCGAACGCCAGCTGAAAGCCGGTGCCCCAGGCGAGGTCCTCGCCGAGATGGTGCGCCTCGTCGACCACCACCAGCGTGTCCGGAGACAGCTTCGCGGCCCAGCCGCCGGGATCGCCCGCCACGCGCGCGTAGGTGACCGCCACGCCGTCGAAGTCCCGCGGCGGTCTCGGCCCGCGGGCGTCCGGCGCCAGCTGCACGCCGAGCATCGCCGCGGCCGCCGCCCACTGGCGCGTCAGCGGCGTCGTCGGGCACAGCACCACCACGCCCGTCGCGCCGCGCGAGCGCAGCAGCTCCCGGGCGAGCTCCAGCGCCGGGCGCGTCTTACCCGCTCCCGGTGCCGCCGAGATCAGGAACGGGCCCTCGCGCCAGTCGCAGAGGCGGTCCAGCGCGTGGCGTTGCCACGCGCGAAGCGATGTCGAGGAGGAGCGCGCCAAAGAGTCCGGCATCCTGCGGCACGGCGCGGACGGATCGCTCGCGCCCCCGGCGCGTATCGCCCTGGCGCCGTCGAGGAGGCGCTCGCCCGCTGCGACCCAGTCGCTCGCTCAGCCCGCGGTCAGGGCCTTCTCGGCGGTCCAGTTCTTCAGGAACGCCTCGGTGTCGGCGACGTCGAGCGGTCGCGCGAACAGGAAGCCCTGCCCGCTGTCGCAGCGCTGGCCGCGCAGCAGGTGCAGCTCGTGCGCCTGCTCGATGCCCTCGGCGAGCGTCTCGATCGACAGCGCCTTGCCGAGTGCCACCAGCGTGCGGATGATCGTCTCGCCCTCCTTGTTGTGCGTCATCTGCGTGATGAACGAGCGGTCGATCTTCAGCGCATCGACGGAGAAGCGCTGCAGATGGGCCATCGAGGAGTAGCCCGTGCCGAAGTCGTCGATCGCCACGCGCACACCGAGCTCCTTGACCATCGCCAGGCGCATCGCCGTCTGCTCGATGTCGCGCATCAGCGCCGTCTCGGTGATCTCCACGGTCAGCGCGTCCGCGTCGAGCCCCGCCTGCTCGAGCGCGTTTTCGACATCGCCGACGAACTCGTCCGTGTCCAGCTGGCGCGCGGAGACGTTGACCGCGACGCCGATCGGATATCCGGACTCGCGCCAGCGAACGCCCTGGCGGCAGGCCTCGCCCAGCACCCACCTGCCGACGTCCACGATCAGCCCGGTCTCCTCCAGCAGCGGTATGAACTCGTTCGGCTGCACCACACCGCGCGTCGGGCTGTTCCAGCGGATCAGCGCCTCCATGCCGGTGGGGCGCATATCGCTGAGGCTGAACGTGGGCTGGTAGACGAGGAACAGCTCGTCGCCGCTCTCCAATGCCGCGCGTAGGTCCATCTCCAGTTCCATGCGCGACTGGACGGCCGTCTGCATGCCCGATTCGAACAGCACGTAGCGGTGGCGCCCGTCCCACTTGGCCTGGTACATCGCGATGTCCGCGTCACGCAGCAGTTCATCCGCGCACGCACGGTCACCGACGGCCACGCCGATGCTCGCCGCCACCTTCAGCGAAGCCTGCCCGCAGTCCGCGAGCGTGAACGGCTGGTCGAGCGCTTCCAGCAGGCGCTCGGCGATCAGCTCCGGCCCGGATACCAGCGAGAGCCCGCTGGCTATCACCACGAACTCATCGCCGCCCAGCCGTCCGACCGCGTCGCTCTCCCGCAGCGCCGCCGTCAGCCTCGACGCCACCGCCTGCAGCAGCTCATCGCCCGCCGCGTGCCCGAGCGAGTCGTTGATCGCCTTGAAGTTGTCGAGGTCGATGAACAGGGCCGCGAGGGGCGTCTGATCGCGCCGCGCGGCCCGCATCAGCTGTTCGACGCGATCCAGGATCAGCGTCCGGTTGGGCAGTCCCGTCAACGCGTCGTGGGTGGCTAGGAACGCGAGCTCGCGCTGGCGGCGCGCGAGCTCCTCGTCGGCGTGCTGGCGCTCGGACTCGAAGGACTCGCACATGCGCACGAGCGTCACGTTCAGGCTGCGCTGCAGCATCGACAGCGCCTGTGTCAGCACCGCGGGCTCGAGCGCCAGATCGTGCGCGCACTCCTGCACGATCTCGCGTGCCGCGTCACACCAGCGCAGGCAGCGCTTGGTGACCTCGTTCAGCGGGGCGGCGCGCTGAGAGGCGAGCTGGCCGAAGATCTGCCACGCCTCCTGGCCGACCTCGCGCGCCACCTCCGCACTCTCGCCGGACATCCAGCGTGCGACCGCCACGGTGGAGACGGCGCCGACGCGGGCGAAGCGCTCCTCGACCGCCGCGTCGAGCTGGCAGCCCGATTCCGTGGTGCGCCGGAGCATGGCGTGAACGACGTCGTCCGTGCGCTCGTTCACCGCCTGCCCGAGACGGCCGAGTTCGTCGGTTGCGGGATTTGACTGTGAGCTCGGCATGGATGCAACGGATCGGCACCGCTCAGAGCCCGCTTGATCACTTGGCTGACCGATCGCTTGCGTCTGCTATTGCCAAATGAGAGACGACGCTCGTGAGCGCGTCGACGACTCGTGGATCGAACTGCGTACCGGTATGTGCGGCGAGCTCGGCGAGCGCGTCACCGCGCGATGCCGCCTTGCGGTAGGGCCGGTCGGTGGTCATCGCGTTGAATGCGTCACAGCAGGAGATGATCCGCGCCTCGAGTGGGATCTCGGCGCCGCGCAGGCCGTCGGGATAGCCGCCTCCGTCCCAGCGCTCGTGATGGCAGCGCACGATCTGCCCGACGTTGCCCATGAAGCCGCCGACGCGCTCGAGCATCCTCTGCCCCTCGACGGTGTGGGTCTTGATGATCTCCCACTCGTGCGGGTCGAGCTTGCCGGGCTTGTTGACGATCTCCTTCGGCACCGCGATCTTGCCGATGTCGTGCAGCAGCGCCCCGAACTCGACGGTGCGCTGCCCGTCCACGTCCAGCCGCAGCTCGCGGGCGACGTCGAGCGCCAGGCGCACGACGTCCTTGCAGTGCGCGCCCGTGTACGTGTCGTCGGCCTCGACCACGTCTCCCAGCAGCAGCGCCGTGCCGCGGTAGGCGTCGTTCAGCTCGATCAGCTGCTCCAGACGCGCGCGTCGCTCTTTCGAGAACCAGCTCAGCACCCCGAACAGCGGCACGATCAGCAGCACCGCCCACGCGCGACCGATGGCGGCGATCGCGACCGCCAGGCCGAGCGGTGCGAGCGCCAGATCGATCAGGTAGACCTGACGCACCTCCCCGACGAGGTCCTTCACCGAGAGGCCGCCGCACAGTCGTTCGCGCACGGCGTTGGCGCTGAAGTCGCACGCGAGCTGAGCGCCCAGCGCGAGCGCCAGCACGCCCCAGTGAGCGTCCGGGCGCAGGTCGTCTGTGAGCGCCAGCACCAGTGATGGCCCCACCGCGAACCAGCTGTTACCGGGAACGGCGAGGATGCGGCTGAGCGGCACGCGTCCGGCCACGATCGACGGCGCCATGCCGAGCGCCAGCGACAGCGCCACCAGCAGCGGCACCAGCGAGACCGGCAGGGCGAACAGCATCGGCACGAACAGCGCCTGGGTGGGCACGGTGAAGCCCGCGCCGATGTCGAAGCGGACTTCGCCGATCGCCGCGACGGCCAGCACGTACAGTGCCGCGATCGGCAGTGACAGGGGCCGATCGCGGCCGCCGAGCGCAGCAAGCGCGAGCGCCGCCGCGAGAAAGCCGGCGCCGACGATCAGCTCGGCGCGGCGTTCCGCGTCGAGCATCCGTTGCGCGCGGCCGGCGAACGACGCGCGCAGGCGCTCCGATTCGGTGAACCCATAGGCGGACATCGTTCCAGCGCGACTATCGTCACGAATGCGTCGGAGACCGAGTGGTTTTCACCGATGGCTGTCCATTTCGGCGTCGAGTTCGCGAGACTGGAACTTCGCCGCCCGCAGATGGCTCGTCGCTCGAACAACTGTCCGCATGCCTTGCGGGCGAGCGCGTTGCTCTGCATGCTGCGCCGACCCGATCAATCAGAGTTGAAAAAGGCAAACCCGCCGCGAGGCGGGGACGCAAAGCCAGAGGTCTCGCGCACGAGATGGCTCGGCCGCCAGCAAACGCTTGGAGGCCCTTCGTGTTCCCGTCCCGCGCACTGCGCACACTCACCCGACTCTCACCACTGCGCTCGCGCAGCGCCTCGCTCGGATTGGCGGTGCTCGCTCCCGCGAGCCTGCTCGTCAGCCTGTGCTTCGCCGGCTCAGCCCAGGCGGCGCTGATCAGCACCGGGGCGTGCAGCGACGCTTCGCTCTCTCAGCCGTTCCTGCAGTGGGGCGACACGAGCTCCTACGAGCTCGTCCCCGGCGGCGACTTCGAAGGCTCGCTGTCGGGCTGGAGCCTCAGCGGCGGCGCCCAGCCGCTCGCCGGCGGCGAGCCCTACGAGCCCGTCGGCTCGGCCCGCTCGCTCGCTCTCCCCGCCGGCGCCAGCGCACAGTCGCCGTTCGTGTGCGTCAACGCCTCCTACCCGAGCTTTCGCTTCTTCGCGCGCGATCGCGGGCTCACCTCCACGGTGCTCGTGCAGGTCGTCTACGCAACCGCGCTCGGGCAGGTCGCGCTGCCGCTGGGAGTGGTCGCGCTCAGCGGCGCATGGGAGCCGACGCTGCCGATGCTCACCGGCTCGCTCGCCGGCGGCCTGCTCTCGGGCGGCACCGCGCAGCTCGCGCTGCGCTTCACCGCGCTGGGCGGGTCCTCGGACATCGACGACGTGTACGTCGATCCGCGCATGAAGTGAGGGGGCAGGCTCAGGGTGAGCACAGCGCCGCGAGGGACGGCGCCGTGCTCACCGTCCACCGAACCTGCGTTGGCGCGCCCCGAACTCCGCGAGCGCTCGTTCCAGATGCTCGCGCGTGTAGTCCGGCCACAGCTCGTCGCTGAACACCAGCTCCGAGTACGCCGACTGCCACAACAGGAAGTTCGACAGCCGGCGCTCGCCGCCCGTGCGGATGATCAGATCCGGGTCGTGCATGTCCGGCGCGTACAGGCAGCCCCGGAAGTCCTCCTCGGTGTCTGTGCGAACGCGCCCGGCCGCGTCCAGGATCTCCGCGCGCCCACCGTAGTTGACGGCGATGAAAAGCGTTATCAGGCGGTTGGCCGCGGTCAGCGCTTCGGCGCTCGCCATCGCTTCGGAGAGCTCGCGCGCGACGCCCTCACGGCGTCCGATGAAGCGCATGCGCACGCTGTGCCTGTGCAGCTCGGGCGTCTCGATCGCGATCCGCTGGGCCAGCATCGAGATCAGGCCGCGTACCTCCTCGACCGGGCGCAGCCAGTTCTCGGTGGAGAACGAGAACACCGTCAGCTGCTCGATCCCGAGCTCGACGGCGTCTCGCAGCCGCGCCTTGAGGGTGTCGGCGCCGGCTGCGTGGCCGTCTCTGATCGACAGGCGGCGCGAGCGCGCCCAACGGCCGTTGCCGTCGATGATGATGGCGACGTAGCGCGCGCCGCCGGCCAGCGGGCCCTCCGATGTAGGGGGGTCGCTCATGCGCGTCGCAAGCGCGTGGGCGGGACGCCTCGCCGGCGCGCCCGCAGGCGCTTGGCCGCGCGCCAGGCGCGCATGATCCGCAGCGATGGCGCGAGCAGTGGCCGCAGCTG
The DNA here is from genome assembly GCA_035484215.1 of Solirubrobacteraceae bacterium. Taxonomy (GTDB): domain Bacteria; phylum Actinomycetota; class Thermoleophilia; order Solirubrobacterales; family Solirubrobacteraceae; genus Palsa-744. The sequence goes on from DATHPE010000022.1 coordinate 56,441, forward strand.
CGCGCCGATGTGCTCCATCACCGGTCGCGCGAGCTCGCTGTCGGCCGTCGGGGCAGAGGCGTAGTAGGCGACGATTCCGACGAGCGTCATCACGTGGTGGGCGCCGTTGGGCGCGCGGCGCGAGTGGCCGACGGCATCATCGATCACGCGCGCGAGCCGTCTCGCGAGCACGTCGCGATCGTCGTAGTGACGGAGGTATCCCGGCCGATCCGCGTCGGCGTCCTGGGCGTGGTCGATGAGGCTGTCGAGGATCGTCGGGAGCACGGACATCAGCAGGTAGACCCGGTCGATCTCCAGCGCCTGCTCATACGTGGTCCTGCGATCGCTCGCCGCGGCGATCAGCGCATGCACGCCCAACACCGAGCACGCCGACCCCGCCAGGAACTCGCGCCAGCCGAGAGATGTTCCCGCCGCCTCGCGCTCCGCCCACAGCCGCGGCTGCTCGCTCTGTGCCGGTCCCGTCGCGTGGATGAGCAGCTGCGCCCGCGCGCCGCGTGCGGCGCTGCGCGCGAGCATCTCGGCCACTCGCGCCGTCGCCGGCAGCTCGCCGAGCGCGAGCCTCACGCTCGCCACCAGCGCTCCGAGGTAGACCTCCTCCGAGCGCGAGTGATCTCGGTAGTACCCTCCGCGGGCCTGAGCCGAGGGCGTGACCGCGTCGGCGAACGCCGTGAACAAACGGTCACCGTCACCCTGCGCCTCGTGGCCCGGCAACTCCGTCAGCCCGTCCAGGTAGTCATACAGGATCTCGCTCGCCACGATCGCCTCGACCGCGCGCCGGCGCTGGCGCCTCGGTGTGAGCGTGGCGAGCATCGCGGCGGCCTCCGCGTTGAAGCCCTCCTCATCGAGCTTCGCCAGCGCGAGCGCGCGCAGCACGGGATCGTCGATCGCCTGCGCTCGGCTGCGCCAGCGCCTCATCTGCTCGCGTGCGAGCGGCGCGACGTTCGACCAGTAGCGCACGTTGACGAGCGCCAGCGCGACCCCCGCTCTCAGCGCGAGCCGGCGATCCATGACCCTGACCGCCTGCTCCTGCCGTCTCGCGGCGGGAGGCTCGCCCGGCCTCCTTGCCCTGCGCCGCTTCGGCGCGATCGCGATCGCCGCTGGCCTACTCATCGAGGGCGAGGGTGGGGGATGCGCGTGAGGCGGCCCACGCCGGGATCGCCACGACGATCAGAGCGACGACGATCACCAGCGCGATGATCTCGAGCGGGCGCCCGCTCGCGGCGAGGCTCGCGACGGGGAAGCCGCTGACGTGCTCGAGGTAGCCGTCGATGATCACCTCGCCGTAGATCCCGGCGATCGCCCCCGTCACGCATCCCGCGCCCAGCATCAGCATCGCTTCCGTCAGCAGGATCCGGCGCAGGCGAGCGGCCCGCACGCCCGCCAGGCGCAGTCCGGCCAGAGACGCGCGGCGCTGCCACACGCTCGATCCCAGGGCTGCCGACATGGCCAGGATCGCCGCGAGCACCAATAGCGTCGATATCTCGCCGAGCCGGCGCAGGCCTGCGCTCGTCAACGCGTCGATCCGCTTTTCGAGAGCGTGCGCCGTCGAGACTTCCAGCCCGCTCCGCGCGCCCAGCACGCGCGCTATCGCCGAGCCCGCTCGCGGCTCGCTCGCGCCCGTTACCAGGTCCACGCCGAGGGCCGTCGGCAGCGCCGTTTCCCATAGGCGGCTGTAGTCGGAGCTATCCATCAGCACGGCGCCGGGACTCCACGCGAGGTCGGTGGTCGTCGCGGCCAGCGCAAAGCGCACGTCGCCTGAGGGCGTCGGCAACGTGAGCGAGCCCCCGACCCGCGCGTGACGTTCTTCGGCTATCTGCTTGGAGACGGCGATCCAGCCGCCTTCGCCCAGCCGTCTGCTCGCGGCAGCGGCGTTGCCTTCGACGATCTGGCTGCTCAACACCGCGCGATCGCCGCCCGGCGGGCGCGCGATCAACCACGCGCGCCTGCCCCCCAGTTCCAGGAAGCCGCCCTGGAAGACCTTCACGCCGGCGACGCCAGGCACCCGCGCGATGCGCTTGGCGTAGTCGTCGGCGGCGAACGGGACGGTCGCCTGATTGTCACCGGGGTTGCCGACCCACAGCTGCGCGTCGGCGGCATAGCTATGCGCGAAACCGTCGATTCCACGAAGCAGATCGTCTCGAGAGCCGCCCAGCGCGATGCCGCCGAAGATAGCGACGGCGCCGGTCGCGGCGAGTGCAAGCGAGCGGAGGGTGGCGGCCTTCAGCGAGCTCAGCGCGACCTGCAGGCTGGTCAGACGCTGATGGCGTCTCGCCAGCGCGGCGCCGGCGCGCAGAACGCCGGCGAACACCAGCGGGACCGCCAGCACCGTCGCCAGCGCCAGCACGCCGCTTGCGAGGAATCCGAGCGACGCGCGCGCGACGAACAGCGCGGTTGCCAACGCAAGCAGGCCGAGGACCGCGACCGCCAGTCGCAGCTGGCTGCGACGCGCGAGCAGGTTGTCCGGCGCTCCGTCTTCGACGTACGCGGCGTCCAGCGCCCGGCCGCGGCGCAGGTCCAGCAGAAGCACGGTCGAAGCCAGGGCCGTCGCCAGGATTCCGCCGCTGAGCGACAGCAGCAGCGGGCCCGAGCCCACGACCGTGTTGGTGCCGATCGTGAACGCCTCCGCGAGATATCCCGAGGACTGGTGGAAGGCGCTCGAGGACAGGGCATAGCCCGCGAGCAGCCCGACCAGTGAGGCGGCAATCCCCAGGCACAGCGCCTGGAAGGCCACGATCTGGACGATCGCGAGGCGCTTGGTGCCGATCAGGCGCAGGTCCGCGATCGCCCGCCTGCGCTCCGGGACTGTCAGCAGCATCGCGTTGAACGCGAACAGGAACCCGATCAGAGCGCTGACCGCGGCGAAGAAGCCGCTCGCCTGGTCGCTGGGACGTAGGGCCTGGCGCAGCAGCGCGACTTCGGCGTCGGTGCTCGCGACGCTCAGGCGGTCGTCCGCGAGGCCTTCCAGCGCCCTGCGCACGGCGGCTTCGTGCCCGGGTCGCGTCTCGATCAGGATGCGTGTCAGGCGCCCCGGCACGCCGGCGAGCTGCTGCAGGGCTGCGAGCGGCATCACCGCCACCCGCGCCTGCGCGAGCGCGCCGGCTGCTTCGCGTCCTAGCACCACTGCCACCTTCACCCGGTGGACAGATCCCCTCACCGCCAGTGACACTTCGACGCTCTGCGTGGCGATGCTCTTCACCCCGACCTGTTCGGCGCTCGCCCTGGTGAGCCCGATTTCGCCTGGCGAGAAGCTCGCCACGGGGAGCGTGCGCGTGAGCCCGTCCAGATGCCCAAGGCTGGCGGTCGTGCCCGCGACGTCGACGGTCGCGCGCCGGCCGCCCGGGCCGATCAGCGTGGCCGTCTGTTCGAGCACGGGCGCGGCCCGCTCGACGCCGGCCAGGCGTTCGACGCGCGCCAGCAGGCCCTGGTCGAGGCCGTCGCCGTCGCGCGCGTGCAGCTGCAGGTTCGCCGGTCCGACCGCGGCGTGAACCACTTCGCTGGCCGACTCCGAGACGCTGGCGTTGGCGATCATCGCCGCGAACACGAGCGCGACCGCGATCGCCACGCCGATGCCCGCGAGCAGCTCCTGGACCATGTGCACGCGCAGGCGCCTGCGGTACAGGTATACGAGCGTGTAGGGCCGCAGCAGGATCCGTGCCTGGAGCGGGCGAGAACGCTCGAGTGCGCTCACGCCCGCGCGATCGGGAGGTGGCGGTCGAGCGCCGGCGGGTCGCGCTCGTCGCTGTCCTGCAGGCCGTCATGAAGCTTGCCGTCGCGCAGCGTGCAGCGGCGGTCCGCCACGGCGGCGACCTCCGCGTCGTGGGTCACGAGCAGCACGGCCGCGCTGCTGTCATGCGCGATCGAGCGCAGCAGCTCGACGATCTCCCCGCTGCGCGCGCTGTCGAGATTGCCGGTCGGCTCGTCGGCGAGAATCAGTCTCGGCTCGCCGGCGAGCGCGCGCACGATGGCTACGCGCTGGCGCTCACCCCCGGACAGTTCATCGGGGGCGCAGAGCAGGCGATCGCCGAGCCCTACGCGCTCCAGCCACGGGCTCGCATGTCGCTGCGCCTCGCGCATGCCCATGCCGCCGAGCACGAGCTTGATCGACGCGTTCTCGATCGCCGGCACGCGCGGCATCAGGTGGTAGTTCTGGTAGATGAAGCCGATGTCCCGGAGCAGGTAGTCGCACACCTGGTTCTCAGACAGCGTGGACAGGTCGCGACCGTCGTAGCGAACCGTGCCCCGCTCCGGGCGCAGCAGCGCGGCGATCAGCAGCAGCAGCGTCGTCTTGCCGGACCCGCTCGGTCCGAGCAGCGCGACCATCTCGCCCGATTCGACGGCCAGGCTAACGCCATCGACCGCGCGCACCTCCTCGCCCGCTCCGCGGTAGTGCTTGACGACGTCGTCGAGCTCGAGCATGTGGGCCTACTCCGCGATCGCCGCGGATCGAAGCCCGCTCGTGCACCGCTCGGCCATCAGGCGCTGCGACGCAGCGGGACGACCGTCGCGAGCTCGCGAGGCCGCCCTCCGTGCAGCTCGCCTTCGCTCAGCATGAGCGCGCGTCCCCCCGACAGGCTCGGCGACTCGCCGGTGCTCGCGAGGATCGCGATGCCCTCCTGCGCCAGCGAGCGCAGCAGCGTCAGGATGCCGTCGCGCGCGAGCAGGTCGACGCCGATGGTCGGCTCGTCGATCAGCAGCAGCTTTGGCGCGAACGTCAGCGCCCGTGCGATCGCCGCGCGCACAGCCTCCGCGCAGTCCAGCTGTGCCGGCCTGAGCGCAGCGCAATACCCGATTCCCACGCGCTCGAGCGCCGCACGCGCGCGGCCTGCGGCCTGCGGCAAGGCCAGCCCGCGCGCGAGCAGGCCGATGATCAGATGGTCGAGAACCAGCTGCCCTTCGCTGGAGGCGAACGTCCTGCGGCAGTAGCCGATCCCGTCGCCCAGCCGCTCGCCGTGGCGGGCGTACAGATCGCGTCCCTCGAAGCGCACGACGCCCGCGTCGGGCGTCTCGACGCCCGACGCGATGCGCAGCAGCGTCGAGCGGCCCGAGCGGCGCATGCCCCACACGACGACCATTTCGCCGGGCTCCATCCGCAGCGACACGTCGCGAAGCGCCACTCGCTCGCTCACCCGGCCGTAGCACTTGCTGACGTGCTCCAGCTGGAGCAGGCTCATCACGGCTGCATCCTGCCGGCGGCCAGGGCCTTGAACTCGCGCCGCGCATAGTCGATCCACGGCAGCCTTGCTTCCAACGCCAGCCGGCGCTCCTCGGACACCAGCCGCGAGGCCAGCCCGGATGCCGGGCTCGCGCCGCCGTCCGCCGACGCGAGGACCGGCGTCTCGCCGGCCTCCTCCAGGCACGCCTGGCCATAGCGCTCGATCACGTCCAGCGCCATCTCCGGCTCCTGCGCGAACGCCGCCAGCTGGCGTGCGAAAAGCCGCGAGCGCCGCAGGTCTTCGTGCATCTGGGCGATCAGGCGCTCCTGGTAGCTGCGTACGCCCTCCGACGTCGCGCGGTAGCGGGGCTTGGGCTGGCGCCCGGTGCGCGTACCCGGTATCTCTTCGATCATGCTTCTGTACTGGAGCGTGTCGAGCGCCGTGTACACGTAGGACACGCCGCTCAGCTGCAGCATCCCCGCGTACGCGTGTTCGAAGCGCTGCGCCAGCTCGTAGCCGTAGCTTGGACGCTCGATGACCAGCCCGAGCAGGGCCCAGTGGACGGCCGACTGCATCGGGTTGGCACCGCGCCCAGGACGCTTGTCTACTACCACCGGCCTCGCGCTCATCTCTAGGCACAGCCTAATCGCAACGGTACTGTCAGTTGAAGCAATGTTTCTATCTTTTGCGGACAGTCAGGATGTAGAACATTCAACAGCCTGCCTTGTCAGGCCAATCGAAACGCTGCATCATGTGCGTGTGTGAGGACCGACGCGGATAACCCTCGACGCCTTTCCCGCAGAGCGAACGTACGCCGGGCGGGCCGTCTCGAGCAGGGCGCGGCTGGGGAGGACGAGCCCGCTTCCAATGGCGCTCGGGTGTGGAAGGGGGCTTCCGCGGGTGACGGGGAGAGGGACGGGCGTATGCCCGGCGGGGAGACCGATGCGGGCGGCGTAGAGAGCGACGCGGGGCCGGAGAAGGTCTCGATCGAGCTCTCCGCCGCCCAGGTCGATCGCGTCGTTCGCAGCGCCGCTGAGGGCGGCAACATCTCCGTTCTGCTGTCCGGCCTGCGGGACGTTCGCGAGGTCCTCGCGCGCGAGCCGCGCCAGCTGGAGGACAGCCGGCTGTCGCGCTCGCTGCTCGCCGGCCTGCTGATGCTCGCGTCGTTCCCCACCGACGGCAGCTATCTGGGCAACGCGGAAATCGCCCGGATGCTCGACATGAATCCCAGCACCACGCACCGCTACGTCTCCACGCTGGTGGCGGTGGGCCTGCTCGAGCGCGACCCCGCGACGCGCCGTTACCGACTGGTGTGAGCGACCGCGACGACCAGGAGCGCTGGATGGCCTTCACGATCGACGACAGACTGCTCGGCTTCTTCGACGCCCCCGATCCGGATTGCGTGCTCGTGCAGAGCTCGGCGGATCTGTCCCGTCTGTGTGCGGACATCCTTGGCCGCCGCCAGCGGCCGGTGGTCGCGATCACGTTGGACATGGACGGTGGGCCGGTGCTCGCGTGTGGTGACGTGCGCGCGGTGGTGGGGCCGGGCGTGCGTATCTACGTCATCTGCGACAGCGATCTGCTCCCCGCTCTGCGCGACCTGCTCGGGTCGAGGCTCACGGTCGGCGAGGGCGCCGTGCGGACGTGGTGGCCGGGTGCCGACGCGCGCTGCGACCCGGCCGACCACCCCTGCGTGTTGGCGCTCGAGGGCGAGCCCAGTCAGGTCACGCTGGAGGAGTTCGCGCACCAGTTCGACCTCACCCGCCCGCGCGTGCGTGCGCAGATCAGGCTGATCGAAGATGCACGCGCGTTCGCCGAGCACGAGCTCTCCCTCGCTTACGAGCACAACCGCAAGGTCCAGGAGCGGCTGCGTGACGCTCAGATCGAGTGTCACGGCCTGCGCACGCGCGCCGAGGCCGCCGAGGCAGGCCTGACGGACGCCCAGCAGCCCCCGTCCGTACGTGGCCTGCGCCGCGAGTAGCCGCCTCAGGCGGTGTAGGAGCTTGGCGCGGGCGGGTCTTCGCGGGCGTCGGTGATCAGTTCCAGCAACTCGTGCGCCGTCGTCCCGCCGAGCACGCGCAGGCGATGCAGGCTGTAGGGGTCGTCGCTCGGGTGCGCCCAGCCGGGGACAACGGTCGTGGAGCCGATGAAGCCGGCTGCCCTGACCGCTTCGACGACCGTCTGGTCGTAGTCGCCGGAGGGGTAGCAGAACCAGTTGACGGGGATGCCGTAGCGCTGCTGCAGGGTATGCCGCGCCACGGCCACCTGGTAGTGCAGCTGTTGCGCGTCCAGCGTGACCAGGTCGGCGTGGCTGATCCCCTGGGTGTCGAGCTCCCAGCCCGCCGCCAGCAGGCCGCGAACCTGCTGCGGGCCGAGCCCGCCCTGTGACGGTGGCAGGCCGCTCAGCTGGATGTTCTCCTCGCCCACCCACCCGAGCCGGCGCAGGACCGGCAGCGCCTGCGTGTACTGCGAGTTGTAGCCGTTGTCGAAGCTGAGCACGATCGGTCTGCCGGCCCCCAGCGGCACGCCGCGGCGCCAGTAGGCCTCCACCTGATCGAGCGTCACCGCGTGCCAGCCGGCGTGCTTGAGCGCAAGCATCTGTTCGGCGAACTCCGCTGGTTCTACATACAGCCCCGGGAATGGCGCGCCCGGGGGAGGGGCGGCGATCACGTGGTACATCAGGATCGGCACCGGCTCTGTCCCAGGCGGGCCGGCGCTGGCGCGTGCGGTGGTGCTCGCCGCCGGGAGCGCGTCGGTGCGCGCGCCGCGCTCGCCCGCTCGCGCAAGTGGCGTCGCGGTGCGGTGGCCGTGAGCCTTCCCGTTCGAGTTGTCGCTCAGCACGACGATCGCCGCCGCGACCGCTCCCATGGCCACGATCACGCCAGCGGCCATGCGCCGACGGCGCCGGATCGCCCGCCGGCGCGCGTCGCGACGCGCGCGCAGAACCTCGATCTCCATCAGGGGCCGCTCACGCTCTGCATCCACTCTCCGCAGCCGTCTGGCGGGCAGTTTCGGGCACGACAGGCTCGCGCAGACCATACATCACGTCGCGGCCCGCGCGATCGGTGTTTGGCCGTGTGGATTTACGGGTAGCGCAAGCCTGACAATAGGGGACAATGGTGGTAGCGGAGGGGACACGGGTGGTCGTTGACGTGCTCGAATCGCGCGCCAAAGTCGCCGGATCGCGGGCGGGAGGTCGCTCGGCCGCGGGCCGGGAGAGCCAAGCGATTCAAGCAACGAGGAATGGAGGAGCAGTGGAGAGGAGCGATCAGCAGATGAGAGTCAGGTTTGAGAGGTTCTTCGATCGACAGGCGGCCGCGCGCCGGCGCGTGCTGGTGCTTGCGCTGGCGGTGCTCGCGCCGCTGGCGGCCGCGTCGCCCGCGCTCGCGACGGCGAAGGTAAAGGAAGACTTCGTGCCGTTCGCCGACTGTCCGGTGGAATCGGCGGCGGCCTGCGTCGTCGCGACTACCACGGGCGGTGAATTCGTGCTTGGCCACAAGGCGGTCGCGATCAACAAGACGATCACCCTGCAGGGGGGATTCGCCACCGAAGCGGTGACGCCGCAAGCACTCGTGGGGGCGGCCGACGGCGACACCCTGTCGAACACGCCGCTCACCGTTCCCGGCGGACTGGTTGGGATCGAAGGGCTTCAGGCGATTGGCGGGGAAGTCACGGCGACGGCTGAACTCGCGGGCCCGCCGAGCTCGATAATCATCAACAAGGTCGCCTTCCTGTTCGGCAAACCAGACGCGGTGACGCTGCCGCTGAAGGTCAAGCTGACCAATGAAGTTCTCGGCGAAGAATGCTATGTCGGCTCGGACGCCGAACCGATAGTCCTGCATCTCACGACCGGGACCACGAGCCCTCCGTTCCCAGGGCAGCCGATCACGGGCAGCAAAGGAACCCTCGACGAAGTCGACAGGGACAACATCAGGGACTTCGTGGACACCTCGCTGGTCGACAACGACTTCGCCGTGCCAGGAGCAACCGGCTGTGGCGGGTCGCTGTCCTTCCTGATCGACCCCATCCTCGACGCTGACGTGGGCATACCGGCCGAAGCGGGATCCAGCACCGCGATCATGAAGGGCGCGCTCGAGGAAACCGAAGCGGCGTTGGCGAAGAAGTACAAACCCAAGCAACCCAAACCGAAAAAAACCAAGAAGTAGCCGCCGCCGCGAGACGACTCATTCCGAGTCGGGCCCCACCTGCTCGATGAACGCAGCCAGCGCAGCGACCTGCTGCGGCTGGCTGCGCAGGTGGAGCCGTTCCAGTGCCGCGAGCATCGGCGCGGGCCGATATCCCTCGAGCTCATGCGTGCGGGGGTCGAGCAGGGATGCGCGCACGAACTGTTCGTCGACCAGCACGCTGTGTCCGTCGGTGAGCGTCACCTGATGGCCGGCGAAGTGCGAGAAGCTCGGTGCGTTCCCCACCGTGCTCCCGATCAGGTGGCAGGCCGCGCAGCCATCTGTGACGACCAGCCGTGCGCCCTGAGCGATCAGCTGCTGCTGGTGGCTGAACGGTTCGGTGACATATCCCGGCACGGCCGACTGCTGTGCGCCGTGGCTCGAGCTGGCGCTTGCGCAGCCCGCGAGCGCCAGCACGAGCGCGCCCGCGAGCAGCGCCACGGGCGCACGCCCGCAGCGGGGTGAGCGCGACACCCTCGCGGCGCCCGTCAGCTAGACACCCTCGGCGAGGCCGTATCCGGCCGCCTGCACAGCGATGCGGACGGTCTCGACATCGACGTTCGCGCCGCTGACGAGGAGCGCGCCGCTGGCGAGGTCGACGTCCACGCCACTCACACCGGGCAGCGCGCGGACCTCGGCGGCGACTGCCTGGGCGCAGTGCCCGCATGACATGCCGGTAACGCTGTAGGTCCGCTGTTCGGCACCCTCGCTCATCGCCGCTCGACGCTAGCACAGCGGTTAGAGGCGCCTGACCGGGGCGCCGAGGTCCACGCGTGCTGGCTGCCGGCGCGCCGGTTCGCCGCCGGATACGTGAGAATCAGCGTATGCACGTCACCGCCAAGGCCGACTATGCCGTGCGCGCCGTCGTGGAGCTCGCCGACAGTGCCCAGGACTCGCCGCGCAAGGTCGACGAAGTGGCGCAGGCGCAGAAAATCCCCGTGTCGTTCCTGGAGAACATCCTCACGCAGCTGCGCTCGTCCGGGATCGTTCGCAGCCAGCGCGGCCCGGAGGGTGGCTACTGGCTGGCTCATCCGGCGGACGAGGTCAACCTCGCTGACATCATCCGCGCGGTCGAGGGCCCGCTGGTCGGGGTGCGCGGGCAGCGGCCCGAGGAGATCGAGTACGCCGGCTCGGCCGAGAGTCTGCAGCAGGTGTGGATCGCGCTGCGTGCCAACCTGCGCAAAGTGCTCGAGAACGTGACCGTCGCGGACGTCGCCGCCGGCAGGCTGCCCAAGGACGTGCTCGCGCTCACGCGTCACGAGGAAGCCTGGCAGACGCGGTAGCGCACACGCCGGAGCCCGTGGGTTTGGGTGGCGGCGCGTGTGGGTATCCCTTACCAGCTTTGTGAGGTACCGCGGCGCGGACGCACGGAGACGGCGAATGCAAGGAAGATTCGCGTCGGGTACCCTGTCAAGGGTCGCGGCAGGGCGATTGTCAAGGGTACTCACCCGTCGCCGTTAATGCCAAGGCCCGTCTCTGCAGCGCTCCCCGTCATCCAGAAGGAGATCCCCTCCGATGTCAGCCCCACCCACAGCCGTCACGACCGTCACGACCCCCACGGCCGCCGCCGCCGACGCCGCCGAAGCGGCGGTCGAGGCGATCACCGGCGCGGCCGGGCAGGATGTGATGTTCTCGCTCGCGCTGACCCAGGACCAGAAGGACATTCGCGACTGGGTCCATGGCTTCGCCGCCGACGTCGTGCGCCCGGCGGCGCATGAGTGGGACGAGAAGGAGCAGACCCCCTGGCCGATCATCCAAGAGGCCGCGAAGATCGGCCTGTACGGCTTCGAAGGCCTGGCGCAGTTCTTCGCCGATCCGACCGGCCTGACGCTGCCGATCGTCAACGAGGAGCTGTTCTGGGGCGACGCCGGGATCGGCATGTCGATCATGGGCACCGCGCTCGCGGTGGCGGCGATCTTCGGCCAGGGCTCAGGCGAGCAGATCGGTGAGTGGATCCCGCGCTGCTTCGGCACCGCTGACGAGCTCAAGGTGGCGGCGTTCTGCGCGTCCGAGCCGAACGCCGGCTCGGACGTCTCCAGCCTGCGCACGCGCGCGAAGTTCGACGACGCGGCGGGGGAGTGGGTGATCAACGGGCAGAAGGCGTGGGCGACCAACGGCGGGATCGCGGACGTGCACGTGGTCATCGCCACCGTCGACCCTGAGCTGGGTGCCCGTGGCCAGGCCGCGTTCGTCGTGCCGATGAGCGAAGCCAAGGGTATCTCGCAGGGGACCAAGGTCTCCAAGCACGGTCTGCGCGCGTCGCACACCGCGGACGTGTTCCTCGACGACTGCCGCATTCCCGCGGGTCACGTGCTCGGCGGCAAGGACAAGCTCGACGAGCGCCTGGCGCGTGTGCGCGAGGGCAAGCGCGGCAAGTCGCAGGCGGCGATGCAGACCTTCGAGTCCTCGCGCCCGACCGTCGGCGCGCAGGCGCTCGGCGTCGCGCGCGCGGCCTACGAGTACGCGCTCGAGTACGCCAAGGAGCGCGAGCAGTTCGGCCGCAAGATCATCGAGAACCAGGCGGTGGCGTTCACGCTCGCGCGCATGAAGCTCGAGATCGACGCCGCCCGCCTGCTCGTATGGCGCGCCTCGTGGATGGGCCGCAACCAGGTGCCGTTCGAGAACGCCGAGGGCTCGATGAGCAAGCTCAAGGCCGGCGAGGTCGCCGTGTGGGTGACCGAGCGCGCGATCCAGATCCTCGGCGGCAACGGCTACACCCGCGAGTTCCCGGTCGAGCGCTGGCACCGTGACGCGAAGATCTACGACATCTTCGAGGGCACCGCCGAGATCCAGCAGCTGGTGATCGCGCGCGCGATCTCCGGGATGCACATCAAGTAGTGCTGTAGAGCGAAATCTGGAGAATCCGCGTCGGCGAGGAGCACTCCGTTGTGGGTGCTCAGCCGAGCTGCTGAACACACCTCGCGCCAGTTCTCGCGCCAGTCGCGCGGTTCTTTGTCGTGTCAGGTGTCGCGTAACCGTCGTGGAGCGCCCAAAACGGCTGCCGTCAGCGTGCTTGCGGCGGCAGTAGCGCGTCTTGTGGCGACCACGCCGTCGTTCCCCAAGATTTCCCGACTCGGAACCTGGACCCCCGGCTGGAACGACGCGGTCGAACGCGAGAAGGCGCTCTCCGAGGCCGAGCGCGCGCGTCTGCTCTACGTGGCATGCACGCGCGCCCGCGATCACCTGATCGTGCCGATCATCCCCGAGGCCGGCAAGCGCAAGGGAATGCTCGGCTGGCTCGCGCCGGACCTGCCCGAGTGGGACGAGGACGCCGCCGAACAACTCGTCGACGGCTGCCTGCTCTACGACCGCCGTCTGATCGAGGATGAAGAGGACGCCGCCTCCGACGGCGACGATGCCGCAGCGCGCGACGGGGCCGCCGCGGCGGCTGATGATCCCTCAGCGCAGGAGCTGGACGCCGCCGAGCACGCCCGCGCGAGCTGGCAGGAGGATCGCGCGGAGCTTCTGCGCGCCGCCGGTCGAGAGCTCGAGGTTCTCACGGCGAGCAGCGTTGAGCTCCTCTGGCAGCGACCGCTCACAATCGAGGTCAACGAGGCCGACGGCACGGTCGTCTCCTCCGGCAAAGGGCCGCCGCTCCCGGTCGGCGACGCGGTTCACCAGGTCATGGAGGTTATCGACCTCGCCGCCCCCGGCTCGATCGAACCGGTCGTGGGCGCCGTGTGCTCGGAGTTCGGACTCCTCGACCGGCGCGAGGAGATCCAGGCGCTCGTGGAGCAGTGCCTGGCGAGCCCCGCCGTGGCGCGGGCGGTCGCAGCCGAGGCGAGCTGGCGGGAGGTGCCCTTCACGATCCCGTGGGAGGACGGGCTCGCCGTCGGGCGCATCGACCTCCTGTTCGTCGAGGACGGGCGGATCGTGATCGTGGACTACAAGACCGACGACGTGGCGCCCGACGCGATCGGGGAGGCCGTGGAGAGCCACCGAAGCCAGGCCGAGGTGTATGCGGCCGCGGCCAAGAAGACGACCGGGCTGCCGCTCTCGGAGGTCGTGTTCGTCTTCTGTCGGGCAGCGCGCGAGGGCGCCTGCCGCTGGGATTAGGGCCGTTTTGCCCGCGGGCGTCAGCCCTCGAGGTGCCCCCGGGCCCCCGTTGATGCGGCCCACTGGTGGGCGTGCGTGACCGCGCAAAGCTCGCCCTTTGCACTCGAGCAATACACGCTGGGCGGGATCTGGCCCGGCACACGCATCTCGAATAGGGTCTTGCCGCATGATCGACCTCGACCGACTCCTGAAGCTCCGACTCGTAGTCGCTCGCTACGGCGAGATGGATCGTGCCGCCTGGTGGAATACGCGCGGCATGCTCGGTCGCTACGGGGAGATGGCAGTCGAGCCCGGCCTACCGAGAACCCACCGGTTTGCACGCGCGAGGGTCGTCTTTGCGGTCGCACGCTTGCGCTGTGACGAACTCTTTGATCCGCCCGGCTGCGTGACGCTATGGAAGCTTCCGGCCGAAATCGAGGACCAGTTTGATGAGCACTGGCACGCCTGGCTCGCGGCGCGCGACCAATGGGATCCGCTGTTTGATGAGCTAGTGGCGTCCGAGGAGACTGGTCTCCTGGGCGAGCTTGTGACGCGGCAGCTGATCTCGGCCGGGGAGGTCGAGACTGTCGAAGCCATGCGACGATCGGCGGAAGGTCGCGCCCTTCAACTCCCCGATGGGCAAAGCTTGGGTGACCGCCTTGTCACGCTCCTGGCCGGGGGGTTCGCCAAGGGCGAGCACGGAGCACCCACTATCCCTTACGCAAGGCTCGCGGAATGACCTATGAAGCCTCCAGATCGCGGGTGGTTTCCTCGTTCACGATCGTCAAGGGGTCGCTGATCGACGAGACCTACACGGCGTTTGAAAACTGGGACTTCTCGATGTCGAAGCAGGGCAACCTGCGTCTCATGCAGGAGGCCAATACGATCGGCTCGCAGAGCCAAAGCTGGCTCCGTGACGTTCGCAAGGTTCTCAACCGCCGCTTCGAGCCGGATGGACGAGATCGTCCACTTGTCGAGCTCGCCCAGGGCAAGTGCGACTTGCTCGTCTGGAGACCGCTGCTCCTCTGGCACATGACCCGGGACGAGTTCCTCGTACGCGACTTCGTCACTGACTGGCTATACCAGCAGTTCGTCGCCGGTACGTATCGCCTCCGACCAAGCGACGTCGTGACCTATCTACGGTCGCTCGCGAAGAAGAAAGGCATCGTGTGGAGCGGCTCATGGAGCTCCAGCACGACGGAACGCGTTGCTTCGGGTCTCTTGCGAATAGCCGCTGACTTTGGGCTATTGACCGGCGGCACCGTCAAGGAGTTTGCCTCCTACCACCTGCCCGACGAGAGTTTCCTCTACCTGGTCTATGCAGTCGCGCAGTTCGAGCCAAATGCCCGCCGCATCATCGAGTCGCGCGAATGGCGTCTCTTCCTCATGGATGCGAGTGACGTCGAGCGCGAGCTCCTGCGACTGCACCAGTTTCACCGACTTCAATACGACGCTGCGGGAAGTCTCGCGCGCCTCGATCTGCCGGCAGACTCGCCGGGATCCTACGCACGGGAGCTCGTCGCGTGAGCACTGATTGGGAGCAGCGCCTAATTGGCCAGCTCGAGCCCATCCTGATGCAGCAGGACCCGCGGCCGCAGATGAGCGCCTACCACGACATGCCTTACGCGATCTTCCGGTATTCACCCGAGGATGAGTTCGCCGTGCGAAAGGGAGTCACGCTGCTGCGTACGAGGCTCGAGCAGGCGGGCAAGCGCGTCACCACCATCTCTCTAGCAGAGTGTATGCAGGCAGGCCTCGATGCCGAGAACCTAGGCCCAGCGGAGCTCGTCGCCACCGAGAAGGCTATGGGATTGCAGGCGACTATCGACACGGTTCACGAGATCATCAGCACCTACCAGCCGCTCGACGACCTCGTCGCTGCGCGGCTCCCCGAGGTGGCCGAGCCGGAGCGTGACATCGTCTTTATTGTGCGGGCCGGCGCGCTGTTCCCGATGTATCGGACCTCGTCGTTGCTCGAGCAATTGAAGGGTAAGGTCCCCGTGCCGGCGGTCCTGTTCTATCCAGGCGAGCTCGATGGGGCAGCGGGTCTGCGCTTTATGGGTGTGCTTGACGCAGAGCACAACTACCGACCAAAGATCTTCTGAGGGCGAGCCGAAATGACCATGACTACGATCACGGAACTGTTCGCGAGCGACATCTCGCGCAACATCGAGGAGATCATCAAGGTCGATCAGGAGGACGAGCAGATCGTTCGAGACGAGCTCTCGGAGTACGTCGCGACTGATTCGATCACATCACACTTCCACATAATCCTCGATCGCTACGCCGAGACGCCCAACAAGCCCCGCGAAGGCATCGGCGTGTGGGTCTCGGGCTTCTTCGGCTCAGGAAAGTCAAGCTTCGCGAAGTATCTCGGCCTTGCGCTTGCAGATCGATCCCTTCTTGGAGACGGAGCCGCCGACCTGCTCGCCGAGCGGATCGGGGACGACAAGGTCTCAGTGTTGCTCAAGAACATCACGGAGCACATCCCGACTCACGCCGTGATCTTTGATGTCTCGACCGATCGTGGCATCCGGAGCGGGAATCAGACGCTCACCGAGATCATGTATCGCCTCTTCCTCCAGAGTCTGCGCTATGCGCACGACCTTGATCTCTCCGAGCTGGAGATCACCCTCGAGGACGAAGGTCGCCTCGGCGACTTCACCGCGAAGTACAACGAGATATTCGCCAAACACTGGGATGCCGAAAAGGGCAAGGTCGCACTCGCCATGCAGCAGGCCAGCCGTGTAATGCATGAGCTCGAGCCTGACACGTTCACGACAGTCGACAGCTGGCGCGAATCGGTTAAGGACAGAGCCGACATCACGCCCAATCTGCTCGCCGAGCGCTGTCTTGAGCTTATGAAGCGCCGCCGCCCGAAGTGTTCTCTGGTCTTCGTGATCGACGAGGTAGGGCAGTTCGTCGCCCGCGATGTCCAGAAGATGCTCGACCTTCAGGCGGTTGTGCAGAGCCTCGGCCGCGTGGGTCGCGGCGAGATGTGGCTGGTTGTCACCTCGCAGGAGAAGCTCAGCGAGTTGGTGGGCGGCCTCGACGATACGCGGGTTGAGTTGGCGCGTCTGATGGACAGGTTTCCGCAGCCCCTGCAGGTCCACCTCGAGCCCTCCGACATCTCCGAGGTCACGAGCAAGCGGGTGCTTTCAAAGAACGCCGAGGCACAGAAGATCCTGCGCGAGCTGTTTGAAGAGCACCGCGGTCGGCTCACAGACAACACGCGCATCACGGCGGCGATCAAGCTGCCGGAGCTGTCAACTGACGCCTTCGTCGATCTCTATCCGCTACTGCCCTATCAGATCGACCTCATCATCAACGTCGTCTCCGGGTTGCGAACCGCCGGTGGCGCAAGCAGACACGTGGGCGGCGCCAACCGCACGATCATCAAGCTTGCGCAGCAGCTGCTCATACATCCGGACGTAAATCTGGCCGGAGCGGCGGTAGGTGAACTCGCCCGGATCGACCAAGTCTACGACCTTGTCTCCAGCAATGTGCCAAGTGAGCTTCGCGGCAAGATCGACGCCATCAAGACGCAAGTCGATCATCCTCTCGCGCAGCCGGTTGCGAAGGCGATCTGTCTCCTGCAGTACGTCCAGAGCATCCATCGCACACCCGAGAACATTGCTGCTGCGCTCCAGGCCAGCGTCATAGGTGACTCCCGCCTACCGGAGGTAAAGGTGGCGCTCGAAGCACTTGAGAAGGCGCTGATGGTGCGACGGGGCGATGATGGGTATCGCATCCCCTCGCCGGCCGAGGATGACTGGGAAAAGCTACGTGCGAGCGCCCGCCCCAAGGCCGGCGATGTGAGCAGGATTCATGCCGATGCAATCCGGAGCCTGTGGCAGCCACAACCGTCTTACAATCTCGACGACGTCAAGGCCTTCAAGGCTGGCCTGTATCTCAACGGGCGGCCGATTGTCCAAGGCGACGTGGATGTACATCTGAGCCTTGCGGAGCCGGAGGACGCCGAGCAGGGAATCGCCGACGCTCGCGAGCGCAGCCGTGGCGAGACGGCATCGGTCTTCTGGATTGCGGTCTCGGACGACGCCATCGAGCGGGAAACCACGGAAGTGTTCCGCTCCCGCGAGGTTCTGGGCCGGAAGGAGCGAGGTGCCCAGACGAAGGACGAGACCGCTCTTGTCGCCGAGGAGAAACGGAGGCAGAAGCGTCACGAAGACGAGCTGCAGCGGCTGGTCAAGCAAGCGCTGCTCTCTGGTTCGGTGTTCTTCCGTGGGAACGACCGTAGCGCCGATGAGTCCTCAGCCACTGTCGCTCGTGCCACGGAGCAGATACTCTCCGTCGCTCTGCCGGAGGTCTTCAGTCGGTTCGAGGAAGCCGCCGCACGAGTCGCGAAGGGCGATCTCGATGCCCTCATGACCAGCGAGAACCTCCTTGGGCTGACGCCGGTGTTTTCCCAGCTCCAGCTCGTTCGCGACGAATCGGGCATCATCGTCATCAATAGCGACGGCGGTCCACTCGCCGAGATGCTGGCGAAGATTGCCGATCGCACTAGCTATGGCGAGACATCGAGTGGCAGGTACCTAGCCGACGAGTTCGCAAAAGAGCCGTTCGGTTGGGAATTCGACGCCGTCCGCCTCTTTGCCGTAGCCCTATTGCGCGCCGGCAAGGTTCAGGCG
Organism: Solirubrobacteraceae bacterium; assembly: GCA_035484215.1. Taxonomy (GTDB): domain Bacteria; phylum Actinomycetota; class Thermoleophilia; order Solirubrobacterales; family Solirubrobacteraceae; genus Palsa-744. The sequence continues at coordinate 74,462 of DATHPE010000022.1, forward strand.
ACGAGCAAGACTCAGGTGATCGACTCCGCGACATCGCTCGACGCTCGCAATACATTCCCGAACAACAACCTGTTTCGCAGCGCGTCGTTCCAGCCCAAGACGGGGATAAGATTTGAGCACGTCCTAGACGCAGCCAACAACTTCAAGGACGCCTTCGGCAGGGAGATCACCGAGCGCGCTGAAGGAACCGTGGCACGCGAGATACGCGCCGAAGTCGAGCAGCACGAGCAGCGTGTCAGGGAAGTGCACACCTCCCTCGTGCAGAACCGGCTTTCCGGAGCGGATGTCTTGGAAGCCGCCCTCGACCAGATGGCGGTGATCCGGCGCGGCGCAGATGATCAAGTGATCCTGACGTTCAACGCCTCCCACCACGAGCTCAAGGAGGCGGTCAAGCGCGCCAGGGAACTCGACCAAGCTCTCACGTCGACCACCACGCGCGACCTCCAACGTGCCCACGAGGTCCTGACCACCAGCTGGCCATTCCTGAGCGCCGAGTCGGACCTCACAGATACAGAGCGCACTGATGCGGCGGTGCTTGAGGATCTCCTTGCCGGAGAGGGCTTCTTTCGTGCCCTTCCGGAGATCGACCAACGTACAAGGCGGCTTGAGGAGGCCTACGCGGCGCGGCTCTCCGCGGCCGTTCAGGCGCGCACGCACGCGTACGCAGAGGCGTTGGCGACACTGCGCGCCACCTCCGGCTGGGAGCGCCTGAATGAGGATCAACGGGCACTCGTCTCGGAGACGCTCAGCCAGAGGGCAGAGGCCCCGAGCAATGACAGTGTCTCTATTCCCTTGCTTCGCGAGCAGGCCGCTAACTGCGGTCAGGAACTTAGCCGGACGGTCTTGGAGATGCTCAAGATGATCGAAGGAGACCGCATCGAGCGGATCTCCGTCGCGAGCTACTTCGCCGGCGGCATAGAAACGGACGAACAGCTCGAGGCCGCCCTCAAAGGTCTCCGCGAGCAAATCGAGGGGCTCATCGCCGCCGGCAAGAAGGTCATCGTCGACTAGGGCGATGCACTCATGAACAAGGACGTCAGAAACCGGATCCAGCGGAACACGCAGAGCGCCCGTGCGCTCCTAGAGCGAGAGTTCGCCGAGCAGTTGGAGGGCCTATACGACATTCGCACGACGGGTGCGATCGCCGAACAACCGAGTGCTCACCTAGACGAACACGGGCTGCTTGCGCGCGAGAAGCTCCGCGCGGCGATCGACCACCACACACCCAGTGCGTCTAGCAAAGCGGACGCAGTCGCCAGCTACCTTCGAGAAGCTGCATTTACATCGCTCAACCGCTTCGTCGCGCTCAAGATGCTCGAGGCGCGCGGGCTCATCCAGGAATGCATCTCGCGAGGTGACCAATCCCCAGGCTTCAAGGAGTTCGTCGGGCTCGCACCAGGGACCGTGCAGCTCGAGGATCACGGATTCCAACTCTATCTTGAGAGCATCTTCGACGAGATCGGCCAAGATGTCGGAGTCCTTTTCGATCGCCGCGACCCTGCGGGCCTGCTCTGGCCCCGACGGCAGGCTCTAAGAGAACTACTCACCATCCTCAACGACACAGAGTTGCTCGAGGCCTGGGACGAGGATGAGACGATCGGCTGGGTTTACCAGTATTTCAACAGCGGCGAGGAACGCAAGAGGATGCGCGATGAGAGCCCAGCGCCTCGCAACAGCCGCGAGCTGGCAGTGCGCAACCAGTTCTTCACGCCGCGCTACGTCGTTCAGTTCCTCACCGACAACACGCTCGGCCGGTTGTGGCTCGAGATGCGGGGCGAGAAGACAGCGCTCGCCAAGCGGTGCGCATACCTTGCGCTTGCAACGGACGAACCCACTCAGCCACGTCCGAAGAAGGATCCGCGTGACCTACGCATTCTCGATCCAGCGTGCGGCTCAGGCCACTTCCTGCTCTACAGTTTTGATCTTCTCCTCACCATTTACGAAGAGGTCTGGGAAGACGAGAGCTTCGACGTCCAGAGTCAAACGACAGGACAGACCCTGCGCAAGGACTACCCGGACCTCGGAGCCCTGCGCAGAGCAGCCCCCAGCCTGATAGTCGAGCACAACCTCCACGGGGTCGAGATCGATCCACGCTGCGCGCAGATCGCAGCGTTGGCACTATGGCTCAGGGCGCAGCGAGCATGGAATGGAGCCGGCATACCCGCGAGCGAGCGACCGTCCCTCTGGCGCACGCATATAGTGGTAGCCGAGCCGATACCAGGTAACGGGGTACTGACGGAGGAGTTCGCCGCTCGGCTCGACCCGCCGCTGCTGCGCGAGCTGTTCAAGAAGATGGTCGACGAGATGCGCCTGGCCGGCGAGCTGGGGACGCTGCTCCGTGTGGAAAATGGCATTGCCGTCGAGCTGGGCCGCGCACGCGAGCAGTTTGTCAAGCAACAACGGACTACACGCTTCTTGCCGGGCTTGGCGCCCGAGCGCGAGCAAGGCGAGCTTGATCTCTCCGGCATCGACGACGACGGCTTCTTCCACGAGGCTGAGCTGCGCATACTGGAAGCACTTCGTGGCTTCGCTGAGGCGACGACGGGTGGCGCAAGTGTCCGCAGACGCCTGTTCGCCGGCGACGCTGCCGAGGGCGTTGCGCTCATCGACCTGCTGAGGACTCGCTTCGACGTGGTGCTCATGAATCCGCCCTTTGGTGCCTGCAGCGTAAACGCCAAGAAGGACTTCGAGAAGGCTTACCCTCGCACGAAGAACGACCTCTACGCCGCATTCGTTGAGCGTGGGATCGAGCTCCTGCAGTCAAACGGCTTGCTTGGAGCTATTACGTCGCGGACGGGGTTTTTTCTCTCAAGCTTTCAAAAGTGGCGCGAGGAGATCCTGCTGACGGAAGCTCCACCTGTCGTGTTTGCCGACCTCGGTTACGGAGTGCTGGACAGCGCCATGGTTGAGGTCGCGGCGTACTGTCTAGAGAAGAGGCAAACGGTTATCAGATGAAGGCGGTCTTTTCGCAGGTCCTTGATGCTACGTACAGGGGAGCACCCCCCGCTGCGAGGGAACTCCAGAGGAGCGGTTGCTCGAGGTCACCCGCATGAAGACAGTATTTTTGCGTGTTGTTGACAGTGACGACAAGGCGGCGGCGCTCCGCGAGATGATTCAGCGGCCCGAGATGGCCCGTGGCACGTCACGTTATGAAGTCGACACGGCGACCTTCGCCGCGGTGCCGCGCTCACCGTTCGCCTATTGGGCGAGCGAAAGCCTGTGCCGGATGTTTTCGACGCTCCACCCCTTTGAAGCAGACGGTCGCACTGCGAAGGTTGGCCTGGGGTCATCAGATGATTTCCGCTTTATGCGCGCGTGGTGGGGCGTAGCCAGTGTCTTACTGGGGCAGGAGTGGATTCCCCTTGTCAAGGGCGGCGCCTTTTCGCCCTTCTATTCAGATGCAGGGCTCGTCGTGCGATGGCAGCGAGGATCGACAGAGGGGCGGGAGTTGAAGGCGTTCGCCGAGACGACCCCGGGGACTTCTCATTGGTCGCGCCGAATCGCTAGCGCGGAGTTCTACTTCCTCCCCGGTATTACCTGGCCTGTTCGGGCGACCGGATTTTCTCCCAGTCCTGTTCCGAAGGGGTGTATCTTTAGCGTTAGGGGGTACCTCGCCACTTCGCACCGCGAGGATCTCATGTGGTTGCTCGGACTAATGGCGTCGGCCCCATTCGAGGCGCTGTTTCGCCTCGGTCTCAGCGGCGAGCGCCCCGAGTACGTAGTCGGCGTCTTGGCGGCAGTACCGGTCCCGTCGTCGAATGAAGCCCAGAGGGAAACGATCGCAGAGCTAAGCAATCGAGCCTGGTCTTCCAAGCGCGCCCTCGACACCAGCACAGAGACATCGCATGCCTTCACGATGCCCGCCCTACTCCAGGTCCAGGGCGATAGCGTCGGCCGCCGCGCAAGCATGTGGGCTGAGTATGTTCGCGAGATGCAGGCTGATGTGAGTTTGATAAAGAGCCAACTCGACGAGTGCTGCTTTGAGCTGTACGACCTTAACGAGTCCGACCGTCAAAGGATTGCTGAGGCCTCGGCAGATCGCGCGGACGATCCGGGCGTGCCCAGCGAGGGGAGAGAGCCGGACGATGTTGCTGAGATGAATGATGACGCAAAGGGGCTTGTAGCCGACCTGGTCTCTTGGGCGGCAGGGGTGGCGTTTGGGCGTTTTGATGTCCGTCTCGCCACGGGAGCGCGCGCCTTGCCGGCTGAGCCGGCGCCTTTTGATCCGCTGCCGGCTTGTTCGCCGGCCATGCTCACGGGTGAGGATGGCCTGCCTCTTGAAAGCGCGCCCTTCGGCTATCCGGTCGCCTTTCATGGGGACGGCATCTTGGTAGATGATCCGGGTGATTCGCGCGATCTAACTGCCGCGGTGCGTGCGGTGTTCGACGTTGTGTTTGGCGCTCGCGCCGATGCGATCTGGGAGGAGGTGGCTGCGCTGCTTGCCCCGAAGAACCAGAGCCTGCGCCAATGGCTGGCATCGGGATTCTTTGAGCATCATCTGAAGCGTCATTCCAAGAGCCGTCGCAAGGCGCCGATCGTGTGGCAGCTCGGTGTGCCTTCGGGGCGCTATAGCGTTTGGCTCTACGCCCACCGTCTGACGGGGGATAGGCTCTTCCAGGTCCAGAATGATGTGGTGGCGCCTAAGCTGGTGCACGAGGAGCGGCGGCTCACGAACCTCATCCAGAACTCAGGGGGCAGCTCGTCGTCGAAGGAGCGCAAGGAGATCGCCGCGCAGGAAACGTTCGTAGAGGAGCTACGTGCGTTGCTCGAGGAGATCAAGCGTGTGGCGCCCCTGTGGAGTCCGACGCTCGATGACGGGGTGGTGTTGGCGATGGCGCCGCTCTGGCGACTTGTGGCACAGCACAAGCCCTGGCAGAGGGAGCTCAAGACCAAGTGGGAGGAGCTCATCGCGGGCGAGTACGACTGGGCGCACACCGCCATGTCCCTGTGGCCCGAGCGCGTGGTGCCTAAGTGCGCCACCGATCGGAGTTTTGCGATTGCCCACGGGCTCGAGGACACATTCTGGGTTGAAGGAAGCGACGGCAAGTGGGAGCCCCGCTCCGTTCCGACGCGGCCCGTTGAAGAGCTCATCAACGAACGTAGCTCGCTGGCTATCCAGGCAGCGCTCCAGGCTGGGCTCGACCGACCTGCCGTCCCTGCCGGAGATAGACGCCGCGCGCCGGTGGTATAGAGGCGACCCGTAGATGAATCCTTTCCACGCGTACCTATGCGGACAGCTCGAGCCACTGCTCACCAAGCGGCGCATTGTCGTGTTTTACGATCCGCGATCCGAGTTCGTACCGTTCTTTGATGGCGAGCTCCAAGAGCTAGGTGCGGGGCCCGACGGCCTTGTGAAGGTTGCCATTGGCGAGCGTGAAACTCTGCTCGCTCGTTACACGGGAGCGTTCTTTGGTCTGCGAGCCGCGGTCGAACCGGTCGTTGCCAAGGACGGGCCGGACTTTCTCATCGTCTATCTCCCGGGCGTCGAGCGGGACCGGGACGCGTCGGTGCTAATGGAGATCGAGAAGGGCGGGACATGCTACGCGCCCCAACTCAAGCGGCTGGCACGGACGGTCCTTCGCCAATTCCAAACTGACGGGGCCATCGACGAGATGCTCGCTCCGGCGGGACTGACCTACGACGACATCGTCCACTACCTCGAGGAAAGCGCTGACGGCCAGCAGGGATCGGTCCTAAGGGCGATCTTCGCTGGAGCGGCGAGCGAGGGCCTACTCATGCAGTGGCTTGCCAGCGATGAGCACGACGCCGACATCGGAGGGAAGGGCGCGGCCGACGAGCTCTATCGGCTCCTTGAATCCAGACTCGGCCTATCGCTGCCTTCCGGGACGCCTGTAGGCGACGCTCGGGTGAAGGCAGCTCGCTATGTCCTTGTCAACGAGTTCCGCGGTGACTTGGAGGGTGAGGCGCCAACGTCTCTGAGCATGGTGCCGAGGTGCTCATCGACAGACCACGAGGGTCGCATCCGCGATGTTTGCAGTTCCTTGCGCCGGCAGCATGCCGACCAGTACGCGGCGCTCGCGGACCGCGTCGAACAAGACCTCAACCTCGACGCGTCAGATATCGATCCGAACCGCCTTGGCACGACCGATACCTTTCGGTTTGAGGAGGCGCGTCTACTCGCGAGGGCGATTGAGTTGACAGCGGCTCAGGAGTATGACGCCGCGCTCGAGCTTGCTCTTGAAAGAGCCCACAGCTTCTGGCTTGACCGGGACCTCGCCCGTCAGGCGCAATGGGGGGCGTGCCGACTTGCAGCCGAGCTGGGGCGAGAGACGACACGTGTCAGGCAAGCGGTTCGCGGTCCCACCAGGAGCTCAACGGCGTGGGTAAAGGCCTACAGCACCGAGGGGGGCTGGTTCGAGGCGGACAGGCTCCAGCGTCGGCTTGAGACTTGGATTGCCCAGATGGACGACGACCCCGAGGCTGACCGAGCCGCGGCCGTCGCCCGAAAGGAGCATGACGACACGCTCAAGCACATGGCCGAGGGCTTCTCTTCTGCCTTTGCCGACGCAGGATGGACTGTGCCCGACGTGCTCAGTCAGACCCAGATCTATCCCGACGTCGTCCAGGCGGGAGGTTTGCGCGTGGCGTACTTCTTGGTTGACGCGATGCGCTTTGAGATGGGCGTTGAGCTTGGCGATCAGCTGCAGGGTGTCGAGGAGCTCACAGTGCGCCCCGCCCTGGCCGCATTGCCAACGATCACCCCGGTAGGCATGGCCGCGCTGCTGCCAGGGGCGTCCGCCAGCTTCTCGGTCATTGCCGGCAACGGCAAACTTGCCGCCCGCGTCGATGACTCCGTCATGGCCGACCTCGTAGCCCGACTCAAGTTCTTCAAACTGGCGGTGCCCGACCTTGTTGAGCTTACGCTGGACAAGCTGCTCCACACACGTGAGTCGAAGCTTGCGACGATGATCGGCGCCGCGCCGCTCATCTTGATTCGCTCACAGGACATCGACCTCGCAGGGGAGATGGCCGACTCTGTTGCACGCCACGTAATGGACACGACGATCGGGAACATCGCGCGCGCCGTCAGAAAGCTCGCGGCCGCCGGCGTCGAATCATTCGTGATTACCGCTGACCACGGCCATCAGTTCACGTCGCGGAAGGACGAGGACATGCGCACGGACAGCCCGGGTGGAGACACTGTCGAGCTTCATCGTCGGTGCTGGGCAGGCAGGGGTGGCACTACGCCACCCGGCACCGTGCGCGTTAGCGGCGCCGAGCTCGGATACGACACCGACCTCGACTTCATCTTCCCGACCGGCCTCGGAGTCTTCAAGGCAGGCGGCGGTCTGTCCTACCACCACGGCGGCATCAGCCTCCAAGAGATGGTGATCCCAGTCTTGAGCTTCCGGGTGGCAACTCGACGCGAAACGAAGCCCCTTGGGCGCCGGGTCGACCTCACCGACGTGCCGCAACAGCTGACGAACCGCACGTTCGGTGTGCGCCTCTCGGTCGTGGGCGATGTCCTGACGACGGAACCGATCTCCTTGCGTGTCGTCCTCATTGCTGGCGACCAGCAGGTTGGCCAGGCGGGCATGGCTGTCGGCGCAGACCTCGACAGCTCCTCCGGGGTCCTGACGATAGCCACCGGAGCAGAAGCTAGTCTGGGGATCATGCTCACCGTGGACGACTGCGAGACGGTGCGGCTCGTCGTCCAGGATCCAGCGACCGACGCCGTTCTCGCGCAATCCGATCTAATCCCTATAAAGCTCGGCATATGAGCACGGTCGACGCCCAAATACCGCAGCGCGACACGCTCGATGACAAGGTCACGCGTGTCTTCGCGGGCAAGGTAGTCCGTAAGGACCTCGTCCGGAAGGTCAAGGTCGGCGCGAACGTTCCCGTGTTCGTGCTCGAGTACTTGCTCGGCAAGTACTGCGCCTCCTCGGACGAGCTCGCGATCCGCATGGGGCTCGACGTGGTCAACGGGACTCTCGCCGACAACTACATTCGACCGGACGAGGCGACCAAGGCGCAGAGCTTGGTCAAGGAGCGGGAAAAGTACACTTTTATAGACAAGGTCAAGGTCCGTCTCGTCGACTCCCACTACTGGGCCGACGTTACAAACTTTGGCCACCGCTACGTTCACATACCCGACCACTACGTGCGTGACTATGAGCGCCTGCTGACAGGTGGTATCTGGGCGCAGATCAACATGCGCTTCGGGTATGACGAGGAGGAGCGCGGCAAGAACCCGTTCTGGATCGACACGCTAACTCCGATCCAGCTCGCCACTTTCGATCTCGACGAGTACCGCGCGCTACGCGCAGAGTTCACTACCGACGAGTGGCTTGACCTCATCGTCCGCAGCATGGGGTACGAGCCATCTCTCATGGACCGACGCCTAAAGCTGCTCTTTCTGGTTAGGCTAATACCGCTGTGTGAGCGCAACTACAACATGATCGAGCTCGGTCCCAGGGGCACGGGCAAGAGCTACGCAGTGCAAGAGCTTTCGCCCTACTCGGCCCTGCTGACGGGGCCAACGACCGTCGCCAACCTCTTTGGCCACATGAACGGGCGTGAGAAGGGCATGGTCATGATCTGGGACGTCGTTGGATTCGACGAGGTTGCCGACCTTCAGAAGATGCCGCGCGAGGTCATCACGACGCTCAAGACCTACTGCGAGTCTGGGCAGTTCCAACGTGGCCGCGAGGCAGCCGCAGGGTACGCGAGCATCGCGATGTTTGGAAACACCAACCAGCCTGTCGACGTCATGCTCCAGACCGGGCACCTGTTCGCTCCCTTGCCTGACGTCATCCGAGATGACATGGCGTTCATCGATCGACTTCACTTCTATCTGCCCGGCTGGGAAGTCCCGAAGATGCGCAACGAGCACTTCACTGACCACTACGGCTTCGTCGTCGACTACCTGGCGGAGGCGCTACGCGAACTCCGCAAGCTCAACTACACAGAGATCATCGATCGCGAGTTTTCACTGGGGACGCAGCTCAACGCACGGGATCGAAAGGCAGTGCGCCGCTCCGTGTCGGGCCTTATGAAGATTCTGCACCCTCATGGTGAGGTCTCGCGAGAAGACCTAGAGGAGATCCTCGCGCTCGCACTCGAGGGGCGACGGCGCGTCAAGGAGCAGCTCAAGAAGATGGGCGCCTTTGAGTACTACCACACGTCTTTCAGCTACCTCGTAAATGAGACCGGCGAGGAGCACTTTGTCGGCGTCCCAGAGCAGGGCGGCCGCGACCTCATTGCGTCCGACCCGTTGCCACCCGGGACGGTATACGCCGCCTCCGTAAGCGGCGACGGAACGGTCGGCCTCTATCGGATCGAGGTGTCGCTCGCTGGCGGTACCGGCAAGCTCAAGCCGGCGGGCGGAATCTCTGGGGTGATGAAAGAGTCTATCTCCCGCGCATTCAGCCACTTGCTCGCAAACAAGTCTGCGTTTGGCGTTGCCCGTGAGATCGACACGTCGGACTTTCACGTCGAGGCCATCGATCTCCTTGGCAACCACGTCGAGGCGGAGATTGGCGTCGCCTTCTTCGTGGCTGCGTACTCAATTCTGCGCAGGGCTCAGGCTCAGCCAGCACTCCTCGTGCTTGGGGACATGAGTATCCAGGGCAACATCAAGCCTGTCCGCTCACTGGTCGAGCCGCTCCAGGTCGCGATGGACAACGGTGCGAAGAGAGCCCTTATTCCCATCGAGAACAAGCGCAACTTCCTCGACGTCTCAGGTGACGTTCTCGAGAACATCGATCCGATCTTCTATGGCGATCTTCAGACGGCGGGTTTCAAGGCATTGGGGTTGAACTGACGAGGAGGGCGTTGTCGCCATAAGCAAGCGAAGACTCATGCAGCGTCCGAATGATCCGTGGATGGCGGAGGACCAACTGCGGGGATTCGACCCGGACCCGACACGCGACGCTCCAGTAGGGCCTTCGACCGGCATTCCGGGCTATCTGGTCGACATGGTGCGCCGACGCCCCCCCGAGGGAGCGCCTGTCGTTGACGGCAGCACGCCGGTTGTGGCGTTCGGCGATCCAGGTAGCGCCGAGGTCGCCACGCTCGGAATCAACCCGTCGGCAAGCGAGTTTCTCCAGAGCGGGCAGCTCCTACGTGGCGCCGGCCGTCGTCTGGCTACGCTCGAGTCGCTTGAACAGACTTGCCGACTGTTATGGCCGAGCCTCCGAGGGCATCCCACTGGACCCTCCGGCGGATTTGCGGTGCTCCAGACTGCCCTGTTCGGCCGTCGCGGCAGAGAGGGCACCGAAGCTGCCGATCCGTGCGATGTCTCAGACCAAGCGGTAGCCGACGCCGCGCACGTTGACGATCCAGTGTTCGCCTGCGGCGCTGAGCTTGCGGCGTAGGCGACTGGCGTGGCTGTCAAGGGTTCGTGTGGTGCCGGGGGAGTGGTATCCCCACACCGCTTCCAGTAGCTCGTGCTTTCGGAAGACTCGTCGCGGGTCGCCGGCCAGGTGCAGCAGCAGCTCGTACTCCTGGCGGGGCAGCTCTAGGCGGTTGCCTGCGAGGCTTGCCGAGTGGGCGGCCGGGTCGATCGTCAACGGGCCAATCTGCAGCGGCGCGACTTGCTGGTTGCCGGCGTCGGTGCGGCGTAGTAGCGCGCGGATGCGGGCTCGCAGCTCCAGGTAGCGGGCGGGTCGCGCTATGAAGTCATCTGTGCCTGCCTCGAACGCGCGCAGCAGGTCGGGCTCGGTCCTGCGTGAGCTGAGAACGATCACGGGGAGGTTCCGTGGCCACGGGGAGGATGTTTGTCGCCGGGAGGCGTCCGGGTCGTGTCCGCGGATGGTTTCCAGCAGGTCGAGGGTGCCCCGCGGCGTGTCGAGGTCGCCGAGCACGAGCAGCCGCGGCGGGTGGGCGCCTGCTGTCATCTCGGCGTGGCTGGCGGTACGGGAAAGTTCCGCCGGGTGGCCGTCGGCGGCGAGCTGCTCGACGAGCGCCCGTCCGAAGTCTGCGTCAGTCTCGACGACGAGGATCGGCTCGCGGCCGGTGCTCGTTGCTGGTGTTGCCTGCTGGCGGCTGATGCCGGTGGAGCTGATGGCCGTTGCTTGTGTGCTCATGCGGCGAGCGCCCCCGTCTCTGTGCGTCTTGCATGGCGCGAGCGGGCGCGATGGTTCGAGGGGGAGAGTCCGTAGCGGCGTCTGAACGCGCGGGCGAAGTGAGACGGGCTGGTGTAGCCGACGCGCCGCGCGACATCGCGCACGGGTAGCGAGGTCGTCCGCAAAAGCTCGGCGGCGACTTCCATGCGTCTGCGAGCGAGGTCGTTGCGGAAGGTGTCCTCGCCGAACCGCGCGTAGGCACGCTGCATCTGGCGGGGGGAGCTTGCGATTGCCCTGGCGATCCTCTCCAGTGTCAATGGCTTGTGGTAGTAGCGCTGCACCGCGGCTCGCGCGAGCACATACAGGCGGCGGTGTTCGGCGATGGTGGATGGGCGCGGCTTGGTGGACCTTCGCCTTCTTGCTGCAGGCGGGACTCCATCGAGACCGAAGTGCAGTTGCAGGAGCTGGCGCACCCGCGCGCCGCTGAGGTCGAATCGCCCGCCGATCTGCGCGAGCGTCAGGCCCTCGACGGCGCGCAGGCGGAACATCTCACGCTCGCGCTCTGTCTGGACGTGTCCGCCGTGGCGAGAGAACGGCGTCCGCCCGTGACGGTGAAGCTCGCAGATCAGGTCGTGCAGCTCGACGCCGCTGCTGAGCTCGGGGCGGCGGAGCAGCTCGCCGATGCGGTGCTCGCCGAGCTGCTCGACCTGGTGGATGCCGGCCTTGGCCAGGCTGGGGAGGACAGCCTGGCTCAAGGCCAGTTGGTTGACGCGCATGGCTGTGCGGGCGCGTCAGAGCGTCAGCAGTTCGTCGAGACGCCGCGCGACCTCTGAGGCGATCGAGCGCCCGCCGCGGCGTTCGATCAGCCCGGCGCCCTCCAGGCGATCAAGCGCGTCGTCGATCTGCAGGCGCTTCTTCTGCTTTGTGGCGCCGAACGCCTCGTAGGTCTGCTGCGCGGTGCGCGGCCCTTCGCCGTCGGCGCTGCGCGCGAGCAGACCTTCAAGGACGGCCTTGTCCCACTGGCGCTCGCTGGCGTCGCCGGGGCTGAGGCCGTCGGCGGGTTGGGTGATCTCGTGGAAGCGAACCGCGGCGTGCGCGGCGACGGCGAGGTCGTTCCAGCGGTGGATGAGCTTGCAGGCGCGCAGACGCCGGAGGCTTTCGCGGACATCGCCGGGGACGCTGATGGTGCGGGCGATCTCGTCTTCGGCCCACGGCCGCTGCCTGTCGAGATCGAGCATGAGGTCGAGCACGGCCCGGTCGATGCAGGCGTGCTCCGCCAACCCTTCTGGGGTACGGTGTTTGTGCATGGGGAGGTAACGCTCCTTGTGCCACGGCGTCGGGGGCAGTTACAGCTGTCCGCCGGCGCCAAAATGTACAGTTGTCAGCCGACCGTACACACTCCGTCTCGCGTTGTGAGCGTGTGACACGAAGCTGACACAGAGCGCGTCAAAGATGTAACAGTCGGCTTGGCCGGCGCCTACTTCTCCGCCCACTCTGGCGGGGTTGCGCCCGGCTTCCACGCCTTGGTGACGCCGCCGCCCTTCTGGCGTAGGAGTTGGGAGTAGTCGTTGAGCTGGGTTTGGAACGCGATCTCGTCGCGGGGGTCTTGGCGTGTCTCGTCGAGCTCTGCTCGCCAGACGGCGAGCGCGCCGAGTGTCTCGACGGTTGATTCGTCGGTCCACCATTTCTCTTTCAGCGGTTCGAGCTGTTCGGGGTAGCGGCCGCGCAGGGCGACGATGGCGCCCCACATCTGTTGGCGCCACTCGGGGTCGCCGCCGTAGGGCTCAAGCCAGGGCGGTCACTCGCCGCTGTTGGCGTCGGCGAGCACGGGGCCTGTGCGCAGCGGGCGTACGTGGCCGTTCTTGATGGCCCGGGCGATTTCGTTTCCGACGAACTGTGCGGCGAGCGTCGAGTGTGGTGTGTCGATGCTGGCGGCGAGCTCGCGGAGCTGGGCTGCTGCGGGGTCGGATAGGACAACTTGGACTCGTTGGCTCATCGTGTGCGCTCCTGTGCTGGTGGGTTGACGATCCGGTTGATCGCGCGGACGATCCCCGGGATGCGGCTGGTGCGGCTGGGCGCGAGCGGCCGGTGGAAGTTCGTGCCGTAGTCGCGGTCGGCCAGCTCGGGGTGCGCGAGCGATGGTGTTTGTGCGTGGCTGCGGCGCATGTTCTCGGCGAGCCGCTGGATGCGGTCGGTGTCGTGCCCTTGCACGCCGAGATCCTCGCGGGAGACGAACCAGGCGGTTCCTTGGCGGGCGCGGGATGCCTCGACGTAGGCGGGCTCCTTGCTGGTTTGCCAGCCGCCGGTGACGACGAGGGTGCGGGTGACGGTCGCGCCTTGGGCGCGGTGGATGTGCTGGGCGTAGCCGAGCCTGACGCGGGCGAGGTCATCGCCGGTGATGGTTCGCAGGCGGCCGGTCACGTCGAACTCGATCAGCACCTCGCCGCTCTGGCTGATGTGGAGGACTTCGCCGCGGCTGCCGTTCTCGATCCGCTCGACGCCGGGCTCGCGGTGCTGGTCGATCAGCGCCACCCGGTCGCCTTGGCGGATGCCGTAGTGGACGCCGGGCACGGGGACTTCGAGGTCTCCGAGTTCGCCGCGCTCTGCACGGAAGTGTTGGGCGCGGGCGTTGAGCCGGTTGATCTCCTGGTTTGAGGCGTCGGAGATCAGCGCGACCTCGCTCGGGTCGAGCGTTTCGGTGAGCGTCGCCCAGTTCTGTGCGGCTTGCTCGACGGCCTCGTCGCGGGTGTCTGCCATGTGCAGTTGCCCGCGGGCGTGGTAGTGGGCCATCGCGCGGTCTGAGCGTCCGGCGCGGAGGTCCGACCAGGCGCGCTGTTCGTCGCGGTCCAAGGTGCGGCGGATGTTTGAGAGCTCGGCGCTCGGGGCGATGTCTGCGAGCCGGGCGAACATGCCGCCCGCCCCGATCGACGGCAGCTGAGCGGCGTCGCCGATTGCTACGAGCTTTGACCCGGTGTGCTCCACGACTTCGGTGAGCCGGTCGAGGCGGTCGGTGTCGGCCATGCCCGCCTCGTCGAAGTAGATCGTCGTGTGCTGGTCGACGGCGAGCTGGCCGCGCTCGACCCTGGAGACGAGCGCGTCGAGGGTCAGCGTTTGCCCGGCGAGCGCGGGGCTGTCCTGGCCAAGGCGCTGCGCGGTGGAGCCGGACACCGCGATCCCCAGCGTCCGGTTGCCGACGTGCTGCTCGGCTCGGGCGGCGGCGTCGATGACGACGCCCTTGCCGGTGCCGGCGGGTCCGACGAGGATCGCGGCGCGCTCGGGGCCGGTGATGACCTCCAGGGCGTGTGCCTGCTCGGCGCTGAGGCGTCCGCCGATCCGCTCGGCGATCTGGTCGCCGGCGAGCGTCCGGGCCTGGTCCCCGACGTCTCGCCCGGCGCTGGCGGCGAGCGCGGTGAACCTGCGCTCGATTGTCTGCTCGCGGGCACGCACGGCGAGCGTCGTCATCAGGCCGCCCTCCAGGGGGAGGACACGGCGTTCGGCGATCATCGCCCGTGAGCGCTCGAGCGCCTCGCGTGGTGAGAGCTCGCCGACGGACTGCTCCAGCAGGACCGCCCGGAACTCGCCTGGCTCGAAGGTCGCGGCGCGCTCGGTCAGGCGCTGCTCGACACGATCCTCAAGCGGACGCTCTGGCGGGGGCTCGACGGTGGCGCCGGGCAGGCGGCCGGGCTGCTCGCCGGTGAAGTCAAAGCGCGCTGCGGTGTCGTTCCAGGCTTGCTGTAGGTCGGTGCGGGTGATGAGCGTCTTGGCTTTGCGGTTCTCGAGCTTGAGCTGGCGTAGCTCGCCGCGCTCGGGTGCGCGGCCCCACTTCGCGCGGAAGCGCTCGGCGGCCCTTGCGACCTCGCGGCTGCGGGAGGAGAAGGCGTCCAGCAGGCCCTGGGGCACGCCGGCTATCTCGAAGTAGCGGCCGTGTTTGCCGGTGCCCCGCTCGACCTCATACCCCCGCTGCTGGAGTTGGTGCGCGAGCGCGGAGCGGTAGTAGGCGCCAAGCTCTCGGGCGGAGCGGAAGATCGGGCGTGAGGCGACAGCGACGATCTTCCCGTCATCGCGGACGGCGCTCGTGATGACCACGTGGCTGTGCAGCTGCGGGTCGGGTGCGTCTGTCTCGAGGACGCCGCGGGCGGTGGTGTGCCGGTACTCGGCGGCCACGACGTCCCGCGCGGGCTCCTCGAACACCTGCCCGTGGGAGCGCCGGCGAATGGTCGGCACGGTGTCGGTCAGGTGCGCGATCGTCTCGTTGACCGCTGCGGCGTGTGCGGCTTCGATCTCGCGGCGCTGGGACTCGTCGGCGAGCGCCCACACAGCGGACACGCTCTTGGGGGCGCTGAAGGTCAGGTCGATCCCGCCGCCCCTGGCGCCGTTGGAGCCGGCCTGTCGCAGCCATCGTCCTGTCCGCGGGTGTTTGCCTTCCATTAGCGAGATGAAGTCCCGGCCTTCGACGGTGGAGCCCTCGATGCCGAGGCGCGCGAGCGTGTCGGGCGAGGCGAGCCATTGGCCGGGTGCCTGGGTGGGCTCCCCGGTCGGGGAGAGGTAGTAGTCGCCGCGCTCTGGCTCGATGGTCTTTGACTCGAGGTAGCGCGCGTAGCCGCCGCCCTTGGCGGCGCCGATGCTGGCTGCGGTCATCACAACGGGTACAGACCCCAACTGCCCCAGACCGGCCAACGAATTTGCACAGCGCGGACACAGCGCTCGCACAGCGGTGCATCTAGTCTGTCCGGGCTTGGCGGTGTGCGCCGGCCGCGGGAGCGTGCGAGCGTTAGCGAGCGGCGAGCGGGCAGCCCGAAGGGCCGCCGGCCGGCTGTCACGACGCCAGGGTCGGTGGAGAGCCGACCGCAGGGAGGCTCGGTTACAGCCGGCGAAGCCGGCGTGCGCTATCTGGTAGTTGCTGGTCGGCCGCGCCGTCGGCGGTCGCCGGCGCGGTGATCTGAGGGGTAATCAGACCGGCTGAGCGAGCTTACGATTCAGGCTGCGGCGAGGATGGGTTCGAGTGCGTCGGCTCCGAGGTGCTCCGGTGGCAGCGTGAGCGTCAGCCGCCCGTCGCGTTCCAGGATGTGCCGGACGTTCAGCAGCGTCAACCCGATAACCGCGCCGCTCTCGTCATAGTGGATCGCGTGTCCGTCGGGCGTCTCCAAGCCGCGTGCTGCAGGACGGGGCTCACCGACGTTGAGGTAGAGCACGTCGCCGCGCTCGTCGTAGTGGTGATGGTCGAACGGTATGCCGGCGATCGTGATGGTCATGATTTCCAGCCGCGCGGCGGGTTTTCTTGGACCAGTGCGGTCACGACCCACGCAGGCTCGTCGTTGAAGTCTACGACCACCCGCAGCCACCTTCGGGGATCGACGTGTCGCCGATAGAAGTGCTCGCGGCCCGGGATAGCGTCATCGATGCGGTGGTCGGGATGCGCGACGGTGCCGAGGATCAGTTCGTGCTCGTCTACGAGCTCCGGCCGACCCAGGGACAGGTGCAGACGGGTGCCGGCGTCGAAGACGACAAGGCGTCCGTCGGGATCGGTCGTGCTTGGATCGTTCTCGGCCATCCAGACAAGCTACGAGCAGCGCCAGACACGGTCGTCTCGGTGTGGCGAGCGCTCAGGGGAGCTTCGCCTTGTCGAGCATCTCGATGAGGGCCGGGCGGCGGCGGTGTTGCTCGCGCAGGTCGAGGAGCTGGTCTGAGAACCAGCGATCCTGTCCGGCGGCGCCTGCGGTACGGCGTGCGCGCTTCAGCATCGCGATCGCCCTCGCGTATGCGCGGCGGCCTGTCTGGAGCAGCTCTTCCCCGGCGACGAGCATGTACAAGGAGAGCGCCTCGTCAGGGTGGGTGGGCTCGCGTGCTTGGGCGAGGCGGGCACGGCGATCGCCGCCCGGGTCCCAGGTCGGGTCCTCGGTCGCGATCGCCCAGGCGGTCTCAACGTCGCCCTCCTGAAGGAGCGCGTCGACGTAGATGCCGCGGTCGCGCTCGCGCAGCGCGCGCCTGGCGGCGTCACGCTCGAGCCCCCAGGCATCGAGCGCCTCCGCGGCGCGTCGCAGCGTCGAGTAGGTGCTTGCCGACGGTGAGCGCTCGTGCTGCTGGCGACGTAGCGCAAGCGCTTCGACCGGCGCGCCGACGCGCTCGTGCATGCCGCAGGCTAGGTCATACAGCTTGTCGACCTGCCAGCCGCTGGTCTCGGCGATGCCGCGCAGCGCAAACGAGAGCACATCGTGCTCGCGCCCAAGCTCCGCCATCGCTTCGCACACGGCGATGAACTGGTGCGGAGCGCTGAGGTCTCCGCCGAGCAGCGCGATGACGGCCTCGGTGTCGCCGTCGAGTACGGCGAGCCGCTCGCGTGTCCACCGCACAGCGAACAGCTCGCTGCCGTCGGCGTGGCGCTGTTCGATCGCCTGCCTGTAGGCGGCGAGGCCGTTCTCGCCGAGCGCCGCGCGGTAGCGGACGGGATCGATCTCGAAGAGGTCCTGGTCATCGCAGCTGAAGCGCACCATCCAGTCGGCGAGCTTCACCGGGTCGGCGACCCGCGCGTCGCACAGCTGCGCGTGCAGGTCGAGCAGCTCGCGGGCAAGATCGCCGATCGTGCCGTTCGAGTCATCCGCGTGCATGATCACCTTCACGACGTGCCCGACTGCTCGCTCGATGAGGGCGAGCAGCTCAGCTGAGGGTGACTTCTCTGCGGCGAGACGCAGCTCCTTGAGGACCGGCTGCGCTGCCCGCGCCCAGCCCGAGCTCTCGTGGTAGTCGAGGAACCGGCGCGTGCGCAGCCCCCGGTCGACCTCGCGGCGCAGCTCGCCGAGATCTCCTTCGCTACGGGCTGCCGCAAGCAGGACGTGGCGTTCTACATCCGGGTGGCGATCGACGGCTGAGCGCACAATCTCGCGCAGCTCCTCGGCCGATAGATCGCACACGACCTCCTTGACGTCCTTGGACTCACGGCGAGCTCCTGTGGGCACCGCGCAATCGTGCCATCTGGGCCGGCGTGGCGCTGCGTCGTGGTGAGGCTACGATCGCGCGGTGAGCGCGTCGCCTGAGAGGCCCGAGATCGTGGTCGTCTCACCGCTGAAGGAGTGGACATGCTCTGCGTGCGGAGACACCGATGCCGGCTGGCTGACGATGGATGACGGCGGCCCGCTATGCCTTTCCTGCGCGGACCTCGCGCACCTGACATTTCTTGGCGCCGGAGATGCGGCGTTGACGCGCAGGGCCCGCAAGCACAGCCGGCTCTCAGCCGTCGTCGTGCGTTTCAGCCGTGCGCGCAGGCGCTATGAGCGCCAGGGCGTGCTCGTCGAGGAGCCGGCACTCGAACAGGCCGAAGCGGAATGCCTCGCCGACGAGGACGCCCGCTTGCGGCGTCGTCAGCGAGAACGCGAGCGGCGTGCCGTCGAGGACGCAGACTTCGAGCGTGAGCTCGCGAACGAGACCGGCAGGCTGTTCCCGGGCTGCCCCGCCGAGTGCGTGAAGGAGATCGCCTCACACACGAGCAGGCGCGGCAGTGGTCGCGTCGGCCGGACCGCCTCCGCGCGGGCGCTCGACCCAACCGCGATCACGCTCGCAGTGGCTGCCGCCGCGCGTCATCGCGAAAGCGACTACGACGATCTGCTGATGGCTGGCGTCGACCGATCGGAGGCGCGCGAACGTGTGCGCGCAGCGGTGGGCGGCGTGCTCGAAGCATGGCGCACGCCGCCGGGCTGACGCGCTCTGACGACGTATGTTTTGCGCAATTCCGTGGCCGGTTCGAGGAGGTTGGGGTCTATATCCGCGATGGCTCCAATATCGCCACATGCGGCAGCTGCTGCTGCCGCCAAAAAACGGGGCGCGCCGATCCTCGCGCTGAGCGTCGAGCAGGCGTGCGAAGCGCTGGGCGTGTCCTGGGACACCTGGCGCGCGCATATCGAGCCCGACATGCGGCTTGTGCGGCTCGGGCGTCGCAAGGTGATCCCCGTCAGCGAGTTGCAGGCGTGGCTGGACCGGCACGCGGAAGGCGTCGGAGTGGGGAAGTAGGATGCGGATGTCTTACAAGGCGCCCCCGCACCGTTGGCGCGGCCGGGGGCATGGCAGAGGAGGTTGAGCTCCCATGCAATCGGCACCGTACACCGCCGCATCATCTGGAGGTGATGTCTGATGGCCGCCGGAGTGCGTCAACGCCACGGCCTCAACTGCAACCGCAAGGGGCGCTGTCACTGCCCGTGGGAGGCGTCGGTCTACAGCAAGCGCGATGCGAAGAAGATCCGCAAGACGTTCCCGACGAAAGCGGCGGCGGTCACGTGGCGTGATGACAGCCGCTCGGCGGTGCGCAAGGGCTCCATGTCTGCTCCGACGGCGATCACGATCAGCGAGGCGGCAGATGCGTGGCTTGCACGAGCCCGTGCCGGCACCAGCCTGACGCGCTCAGGGGATCCGTACAAGCCGAGCGCGCTGCGGGCCTACGCGGACGCGCTGCGGCTGCGCGTGAACCCCGCGATCGGCTCGATGCGGCTGTCGGAGGTCCGCGCGATCGACTTGAAGCGGCTGCTCGTCAACCCCCTGATCGCGGAAGGTCGCAGCGCGTCGAACGTGGGCGTCACGCTGTTGCCGCTCAGGGCGATCTACCGGGAGGCGATCGAGGAAGGGGTCGTGGTCGTCAACCCCACGTCCGGCCTCAAGCTGCCGCGGGTGCGCAGCCGTCGTGACCGGATCGCCACGCCGGCCGAGTGCGCCAAGCTGCTCGCGGAGCTGTCGGCGGCTGACCGGCGCGTGTGGGCGACCGCGATGTACGCGGGTTTGCGGCGCGGCGAGTTGATGGCGTTGCACGTCGAGGATGTGGACCTGCCCGGCGGCGTGATCCGGGTGTGTCGTGGGTGGGACGCTGAGGCGGGGGAGATCGCCACGAAGTCGGGGAAGGACCGCAAGGTGCCGATCGCCGGCGCTCTGCGCTCCCACTTGGCCGAACACGTGCTCGCGCTTGGCTGGCGTGAGGGTCTGCTGTTCGGGGCTGCGCCGGCCGTCCCGTTCTGTGACCGGACGCTGACCGAACGCGCAGATCGGGCGTGGGAGGGCGCCAGGCTGAACAGGATCACGTTGCACGAGTGTCGGCACACCTACGCCTCGCTGATGATCGCCGCCGGCGTCAACGCGAAGGCGCTCAGCGAGTACATGGGGCACTCGAAAATCGCGGTCACGATGGATCTGTACGGCCACCTGATGCCCGGCAACGAGAGCGAGGCGGCGGGTCTGCTCGACGCGTACTTGGCGGCGCAGCAGGACCAGACGGCGATGGGCTGAACGTGCTGCGAAGCGCGCGTCTTTCGCGCTCCTAGGGCCTATAGGACGAGTCTCAGCTCGCGCCAGTTTCGCGCCAGTTCAGCCCTGATTCGACCGGATTCCAGCGGACTCAGCCGGAGCGTGTTTGGCTCAACCGTGCGGAAAATGGCTCAACCATGCAGGTCGCGCGTGATCTACGACATCTTCGAGGGCACCGCCGAGATCCAGCAGCTGGTGATCGCGCGCGCGATCTCAGGAATGCACATCAGGTAGGCGCAAGCCGTTGGCCAGTCCGACAGCCTCACCGTCCAGACGGTCTACCAGGCCTGGTCGGTGCCGCAGTGCGGGCAGGTCACGGTCGTCGACACGTCCGCGCTGAACAGGCAGCCGCACTGGCAGCTGTAGGAGGCCTGATCAATCGGTCCGCCGGCCTCGCGCACGCGCTGGGCGGCGGGGTCGCAGGCTCCCGAGATCGTCTCTGAGATCGGCTCGCGGGCGGGATCGGCCACTCGGGTCGCGCGCCCGCGGCGCCGGCGCCGGGCATGGCGCGGCTCGCCAAGGGGGTGAAGGAGGCTCGGTCTCATGATGGGCTACCCCCTAGAACGTCGTCCACGCCAGAAGGTTTCGCCCCGCACGCGATATTTCCTCGCGGCCGGCTGCCACGCAGGCACGACGAGGCGCTTGCCGGCACGCCGGCGCGGGCGCGCGGAGGCCGTCCGGGGTCGCCGGCGCGGGCCGAGAGGAGGTTGCGATAAGTTGGGGCGATGGATCCTGCTCGCAGGCGCGTGGCGCGTTTGGTCGTGGCGTTGGCGGTGGCTGTGGTGCTGGCGTCTGCGTTGATCTACACGAGCTTCAGCGCGGCCTCGCCAGCACTCTCGCCCAGCCAGCTCGTGCGTGAGGCGGTGCCCGGTCGCGCGTATCAGCTGACGGGCACGGTCGTTAAGGGCTCCGTGCATCGCCAGGGCGCTACGCTTGATTTCGCGATGGAGGACCGTGTCGGCGGGACGGTGATCGCGCTGGCGTACACGGGCATCGTGCCGGATCCGTTTCGTGAAGGACGCGAGGTGATCGTGACGGTGGAGAAGCAGCCGAACGGCGGGTATGTGGGGGAACGCAACTCGCTGATCACGAAGTGCCCGTCGAAGTACAAGACGGCGCCGCCGAGCGAGAACCAGAACTCCTGATGGCGGCGTTGGCGGGTGGTCGTTGATGGCGGGGTTCGGCTTCGCGTGCCTGGTGTTGGCGCTGGTGGTGTGCGCGTACGGGATCGGCGTCTCGTTGTACGGGGCGCGTTCGGGGCGTGTGGAGTTCTCGGAGTCGGGGCGCCGGTCGGTGTATGCGCTGGCGTTGGTGCTGACGGTCGCGATGGTGGTGTTGGAGCTCGCGTTCGTCGGCAACGATTTCGCGTTCAACACCGTCGCTGACACCTCTTCGCGGACGACGCCGCTGTTCTATCGGGCGGCGGCGGTGTGGTCTTCGCAGGAAGGCTCGCTGCTGTTGTGGGCGTGGTTGATGTCGTTGTGGTCGAGCCTCGCGCTGTTCCTGACCAGGAGGAGGCTGCGCGATGTCGCCGCGTACGCGACCGCGATCCTGCTGGGCTTCGGCGCGTTCTTCGTGGGGTTGATGGTGTTCTA
The DNA here is from genome assembly GCA_035484215.1 of Solirubrobacteraceae bacterium. Classification (GTDB taxonomy): domain Bacteria; phylum Actinomycetota; class Thermoleophilia; order Solirubrobacterales; family Solirubrobacteraceae; genus Palsa-744. The sequence continues at coordinate 96,366 of DATHPE010000022.1, forward strand.
CGCCAACCCGTTCGCGACGACCCACCCGGCGCCGGCGGAAGGGGTGGGGTTGGATCCGCTGCTGCGCTTCCCGGCGATGATGATCCATCCGCCGATGCTGTATTCGGGCTACACGCTGTGCATCGTGCCGCTGGCGTTCGGGATGGGGGCTCTGCTCGCGCGCAGGGTGGATGCGGATTGGATCAAAGTGATCCGCCGCTTCGCGTTCGCGGCGTGGCTGTTCCTGGGGGCGGGGATCATGCTCGGCGCGCTGTGGTCCTACTCGGAGCTCGGCTGGGGCGGCTACTGGGGGTGGGACGCGGTCGAGAACGCCGCGCTGCTGCCATGGCTGACGGGCACCGCCTTCCTGCACTCGCTGATGATCCAGGAAAAGCGCGGGATGCTGAAGGTATGGAACGTCTCGCTCGCGCTGGCGACGGGCACGCTGGCCGTCATGGGCACGTTCCTGGTGCGCAGCGGGATCCTCGACTCGATCCACGCGTTTGGGGGGCATACCCTTGGGGTGCCGTTCGTGATCTTGATCGCGCTGTTGATCGCCGGCTCGATCTATCTCGTCGCCTCGCGCCGCAGCATGCTGCGCTCCGAGCACCGGCTGGACTCCTGGCTGTCACGCGAGGCGGCGTTCCTGGCGAACAACCTGGTGCTCGTGGCGCTCGCGTTCGTGATCCTCTGGGGCACCTACTTCCCGCTGATCAGCGAGGCGATCGGCGGCCAGGAAGCGTCCGTCGGGCCGCCGTGGTTCGACCGCTACACCGTCCCGCTCGCGTTGATCCTCGTGCTGCTGTCGGGCGTCGGCCCCGTGATCGCGTGGCGCCGCGCGACGCTCGCCAACGCCAGGCGCAACTTCATGATCCCGATCGGCTGCGCGCTCGCGACGCTCATCGGGCTGGAGGCCGGCGGCGTCACCGCGCACCCGCTGGCGATCGTCATGTTCTGCCTCGCCGGGTTCGTCGTCGGCAGCGTCGGACAGGAGTTCTACCGCGGCACCCGCGCGCGCATCGCGATCGCCCACGAACCGCCGCCGCTCGCGCTGCTCGCGCTCGTCAGGCGCAACCGCCGGCGCTACGGCGGCTACATCGTGCACATCGGGATCGCCGTGATGTTCGTAGGCGTCGCCGCGTCCTCGTCCTTCCAACACGCCTCAGAGCTGGGCCTGAACCCCGGGCAGTCCACCCGCATCGGCTCCTATGAGATCCGCTATGTCCGCCCGACGGCGAGCATCACTCCCGCTGAAGACCGCGCGCACACCGGCTCCACGCTCAGCCTCGGCGCGGTCCTGGACGTCACCCAAAACGGCCACCACGTGGCCACGCTCGACCCCAGCGAGGGCTTCTACGCCTCCGAGGAAGCCAGCCAGGGCACCGTCGGCAGCCTCATCGGCGGACAGCCCGTCAGCCACATCGCGATGAACCTCAACCTCGCCCGCAACGTCTGGACAGCCGTCCAGCCGGACATCGAAACCCCGGACCTCAAGCGCATCATCACCGACGGCAACAACACGCTCCCACCCCAAGACGCCATCATCGCCGTCGCCTACCTCGCCCGCGCCTATCTCAAACACCCGCCCCAAGCCCAATTCAACTTCCTCGTCTCGCCCCTCGTGCTGTGGCTCTGGATCGGCGCGATCGTCATCATCGGCGGCAGTATCACCGCCCTGTGGCCGGCTCCGTCCCGCATCCGCCAGCGCGTCCTCGCCGGCGCCCGCGCCCGCACGCGACGCGGCCTCGCCCGCGCCTGACACGCCGGCGTACTGCGACACAGCGGCGTGACCTTCCTGATCGTGATCCTCACACTGGTGCTGCTCGGGCTCGTGGCACTCGTCGTCGGAGCGCCGCTGCGCTCCGCTCGCCGCGCCCGCGATGTCGAGCCGCAGGAGGGCGCGCGGTCACAGCCGGGCGGCGAGCCGGCCTCGCCGTCCGCGTACACGCGCGATGAGCTGGAGGTCGCGCGCGAGGCCAAGTACCGCGAGATCCGCGACGCGGAGCTCGACTACCGCACCGGCAAGCTCTCGCGCGAGGACTACGAGGCGATCGACGCAGACCTGCGCGCGGAAGCGCTCGAGATCCTCAACCGGCTGGAGGGCGTTACGCCCACGGAGCCTTGAGCAGCACGAGCGCGTTCAAGAAGAACACGACCGCGAAGAAGATCGTCCAACGATTGAGATTGCGCTCGACCAGCGACCCACCGCCCAGCGGGCCCGTTCCGCTGCCGACGCCGAAAGCGCCGGAGAGGCCGGAGTCCTTGCCGGAGTGCATCAGCACCAAGAAGATCAGGATCACCGACACGGCGACCTGGACGACGGACAGGATCGTTTCCACGGGCCCCAGAATATCGCTTCTGCGGGGACGTGAACAGGGGAGCGTGCGCCCGGCCATGAGCGCCGGGCCCGGCGCGCTCGGGACGCATCCCCTGCAGGAGTGCGCTGGGGCGCCGAGAACACGCAAGGGCGGTCGACCGCGACCTTCCGCCTTGGTTGTCGCTACCGTCCGCGGCTCCAGCCGCCCCACCATGGAATCCGAGCGCTCCACGATTTGCCAGTTCGATTACGAATCCTTTACGGATTCATGGTTCGCTGCCGATAAGAATCCCGGTGGGCGTACCCCGCGTTTGTGGGCTCGCTGCGCCGACCACGACGATGGGACGTCCCCGAGATGATCGATTTCCGCGTATGCCGCCTGTGAATCGCGCCCGCCGCAGGGCTCTGCGCGCGATGCTCTCCGCCCTGGCTGGCGGTGGGCTGACGGCGGCCGGTCTCGGAGGCCCGCTCGCGGGCGGGGCGCTGGCGGCGACCACGACGAGCACCACGCCGGTCCCCACCGACGGCTCCGCCGAAGCGGCCGCCGTCGAATCGAGCGGCTCCTCCGGGGAAACCGGCACGGGCGAGTCCACGACGAGCACGTCGACCACACCGACGACGAGCACGCAGGAAACCACCACCGCCCCGACCAGCACCGCGCCGAGCGCCACCGTCCCGATCGCCACCACCCCTCAGGTCACCACCCCCGCGCCGGCGGCGACGGAAGCCCCCACGGTGGTGCTCAAGCGCAAGCAGAGGGCAAGCGCCAGCGCGCCGGCGAACCCGAGCCAGAAGACCACCGAAACGACGAGCAACACCGGCAGCTCGACCAAGCCCGCCAAACCCGCCAAGAAGAAAGCCTTGGGCCCGAACGACGTCGCGGCCTCGCCGCAGTCGGTAGCCGCCCAGGCCGGGGCGCTCGCGGCGCTTCTGATCTCCTCGGAAGCCTCCAGCGAGGCGCTGTCCTTCTACCGCGTCCCGCTGTTCCTGCTGCCCATCTACAAGGCGGCCGCGGTCCAGTACGGCGTCCCGTGGCAGATCCTCGCCGCGATCAACGAAATCGAGACCGACTACGGCACCGACCTGTCGGTTTCCACCGCCGGCGCCGTCGGCTGGATGCAGTTCATGCCCAGCACATGGCTGCAGTACGGCGTGGACGCCCTCAACGCGGGCTATGCCGATCCCTACAACCCGGTGGACGCGGTCTTCGCCGCCGCGCGCTACCTGCGCGCCGCCGGCGCCGCAACCAATCTGCGCGCGGCGATCCTCGCCTACAACCACTCCGAAGAATACGTCGACTCGGTGCTGCTGCGGGCAAAGCTGATCTCCAGCTACCCGAAGGCCGTGATCGCGACGCTGACGGGCCTGATCGACGGTCGGCCGCCGGTGAGCGGGAAGAAGCTCTCATGGAGCCCGCTCCCCAGCGCGTCCGCGCCGGCGGCCAGCGCGACCGCGGGCGCCGCGGCCGTCGCGGGCGCGAGTGCCACGCCAGGCTCATCCGCGCCGCCGTCGCCGACGGCCGCCGCCGCGGCGGCGACATCCAAGGCCACAGCCGCGCCGGCGCTCCAGCTCGTCGAACTGCTGAGCTCTCCCAACGCGTCGGTGGTCGCCGTGCAGGACGGTCGCATCGTCAAGATCGGCGACTCTCGCAAGCTCGGCAAGTACGTGGTCCTGCGCGACGTGTACGGCGACGTGTTCACCTACGCCGGCCTCGGCAGCATCGCGCCCACATACGCTCTGGCGAAGCAGCCGAGCGCGCCCGTGCACTCGCCGGTCGTGGAAGCGGCCAGCACGCGCGACCCAGCGCCCTCGCAGCCGGCGAGCGCGGGCACCCAGGCTCCGGTCACCCTCCAGGTCAAGACGCCGCGGGCGTCGAAGCCCTCGGGCGCCGGGCAGGTCTCCATCGAAGCGGGCGCGCAGGAAGCGGCGCCGGCCGGCATGGACAAGGTGCGCCTGTTCGCCCACCCGGGCAACCCGGACGCGCGCGCGGCCGCCGTCGCCAGCGCCGCCCGCAAGGCTCGCCAGAGCAGCGCCGGTCAGCGCGTGGCGCTGCGCGCCGGATCGGTGGTCGCGTCCGGCACCGTGCTCGGCCATGTGAACGTGCCGCCGGGAGCGCGAGACGGCCATCTGCGTTTCGCGATCCGGCCCGCCGGCGATCCGGGCACGGTCAACCCCGGACCGGTCCTGGCCAACTGGGCGCAGCTGCAGAAGGCGCTGCACCCGCAGGGGGCGAAGGCGAGCAACGCCCTGCTCGGAGCGACCGCCGGCGACGTGTTCCTGCTCTCCAAGGCGCAGCTCGAGCGGACCGTGCTGTCGGACCCGGGGATCACGATCGACGCGTGCGGGCGTCACGAAATCGCCGCCGGCGCGGTCAACAAACGCGTGCTCGCGGTGCTCGCGTTCCTGTCGCGCAGCGGATTGAAGCCGACCGTCAGCGCCCTGCGCTGCGCCGAGGGCCAGTACACATCCTCAGGTGCGCCGGCCCCCGCGTACACGAGCGACGAAGTGGACATCTCCGCGATCAACGGCATCGCGATCGCCGGCCACCAGGGGCCGGAAACGATCACCGACCTGACGATCCGCACGCTGCTGACACTGCCCGACGGGTTCGTGCCCCATGCGATCGACAGCCTGATGCGCTACCCGGACTCGCCGAGCACGCACTCCAAGCCGGCCTACTGGAACCGCGTCCACCTCGAGTTCAGCCCGCCGGCGGCCACCACGGCGCTCGACCCGGCCGCCACCGCGACCGTGGCTCACTCCGCGCATTCGGGCCGCACGGCCCCCTCGCCGCTCATCACCACGAGCGCTCTCAGCGCCACGCAGTGGAGCCAGCTGATGGAAAGGGTGGCGGCGCTGCCGGTGCCTACGGTCGCCACCAAGCCCAGCTCCGAGGCGATCCCCGACCCCAAGCGCCCGTAGGCGCTCCCACGCGTAGCGCGGATGGCCGCCGTAGCGCGGATGGCCGCGTAGGCGATCGCCGGCCCGGCCCCGGCTGGGATCCCGCTCCGCTGATAGGCGGTGGGATCCCAGGGGCTGTCGTCTGCTCTCAGGCGCGAAGCGCCAGCCTGCCGCTAACCGGCGGTCGACGGGGCCGATTTGGAGGCCGCGCCACCGGCGCCCGCTCCGGCGGGTCCGCCTGGCGGTCCGCCAGCCGCGCCCGGGCGAGCGCGGAAGGCGCCGCGCAGGTCGCTGCTGCACTTCGACTCGGCCGTCTTGAACGCCGCGCTGCTCGTGTCCAGGCCCTTGGTGTCGAACACGGGGCCTTTGCCCGACGTGTTGGGCGCCGGGACGTTCACTCCGTCTTCGCGCATGCACGCGGCGAACTTGGCCAGCGCCGCCTTGGCGGCCGGGCTGCTGAAGATGCTGGCGCCACCGGCGCCGCCGGCGAAGCGACCGCCGCCGGCGACCCCCCCGCACTTCTTGATCGCGGCCTCATACTGGGCTCTGGTCACGCCCTTCGGCAGCGTGAAGCCGCCGCCACCGCCACCGAGGAAGCCCCCCGCGCCGCCGGAGGGGCGTTTGCCTGGTTTGCGTGCCGGTAGCGTGATGCCGTTCTTCTGCAGGCATTCACGGAGGGCCGCGAAGCGGCTTCCGGGCGCTCCAGCGGCTTTGCCCGCGGTCGATGTCGACGCGCTCGTGCTGGTGCTCGCGGTCGAGCTGGTGGAGCTCGACGAGCCTCCACAGGCCGCCAGAACGACGCCGGCGAGCACCGCGAGTAGGGCGGTCGCCACCACGGGGATGCGCCTGCGCCTGCTTGTGCTTTCACTGATGTTCTGAGACATTGAGCTCCTTGTCGATGATCGTGCCCACGCACGCGCCGCGCCTCGCGGCGCGTGCGTACGCCAGATGGTGTGCGCTGAGGCTAAGTTCCGCCTAAGCGTCCTCAGCCGCCGAACAGCGACGCCGCGCCGGCGCTCTTCGATCCGCTCGAGCTCGAGCCGCCGAACAATGCCGCCAGGCCGCCGCCGCTCGAGCCGACGGTGATCGATTCGGCGCTCACCGCGCCGTTCGATCCGGTGGCGCCGGTGATCGTCACCGTTTCGCCCGGGTGGATGCCGTCCACGCTCGCTTTCACGTTCTTGGTCACGCTCGTGCCGGCCGAGGTCGTCACCTTGACGGTGTTGCCTTCGGAGCTGGTCACGTACAGCGTGCTGCCGTCGAGGTAGGCGACGGTGCCGGTGGTCGGCCGCGTGGCGCCGGCGCCGCCGAAGAAGCCGCCGGCGGTGGCGGCGCCCGCGGCGCTCGAGCGCGCGCCCGTGCTCGCGGCTCCTCCGCGCAGCCCGGCCAAGCGCGAGGCGAGGCCTCCCGCGGCGCCGCCGGCGGGGGAGCTGGAGGAGGTTTGACCCTTCTCCACGAGCACGCCGCCGATGAAGCCGCAGGCGATGATCAGCACGGCGATCAGCGCCAGGGCGATGCGGTTGGCGCCCGCGCCGAGCAGGCGGTGTCGCGGTCGGCGCGGGAGCTCCTCGGGCTGCTCCAGCCATTCGTCCTGCCCGCCCTCCTCGTAGGGCTCGTAGGCCGGTGCCTGAGGCGCCTCGATCGCGGTGTCCTGGGCGGCGGTGGTGTCGTCGGCGGTGGGTTGCTCTTGGGGCATGACGGGCTCCTGATGGGGGGAAGATGGCTCACTCAAAGCGCAGCGCTTCGATCGGTCGGAGGGAGGCGGCGCGCGCCGCGGGATAGGTGCCGAAGAACAGGCCCGAGGCCAGCGCGGCGCCGAAGGCGAGGAAGATCGAGTACGTCGCTATTTCGGGATGCACTCCGGCGATCTCGAACTGGCTGCCGATCACGCCGACGAGCACGCCGGTGATGCCGCCGAACACCGACACCAGCACGGCCTCGGTGAGGAACTGCGTGAGGATGTCCGAGCGCCTGGCGCCGACCGCCTTGCGGATGCCGATCTCACGCGTACGCTCGGTGACGCTGACGAGCATGATGTTCATCACGCCGATCCCGCCGACCAGCAGCGAGATCGCCGCCACCTCGCCGAGCAGGGTCGTGAACACGCTGCTGGTGGAGCTGGAGGTTTCCAGCAGCGAGCCCTGGTTGAGCACGCTGAAGCCGGGTTCGGCTGTGTCCTTGATCTTGTGACGTTCCTCGAGGATCGTCGTGACCTCCGCTTCGGCGGCGTTCAGCGAGGATTCGGACTTCGCCTGCACGGTGATCGAGTCGATCGGCCCGACGCCCGTGAGCTGGTCCTGCACGGTCGTGATCGGCGCCATCACGACGTCGTCCTCGTTGGTGGTGCCGTTGGTGCCCTTTTTGGCGAGCACCCCGACCACTTCGTAGTTGCTGCCGTTGACCTTCATGTTCTGTCCGACGGCGCTTGCGCCGGCGAACAGTTCTTGCACGACTTCCTGGCCGATGACCGCCACGCGCCTGTGCTTGCTCACGTCTTCGGCGGTGAACGAGGAGCCTTCGGCGAGCTTGTAGGTGTGCGCGGTCAGGTAGGAGGGCGTGGTGCCGACGAACGAGGACGGTTCGAAGCTCGTGCCGTTGTAGACGAGCGTCACGCCGCTGGCGTCGACGACAGGCGAGGCGCTCTTGACGTCCGGCGCCAGGCTGGAGCTCTGCAGCGCTTCGGCGTCGGCCTTCGTCAAGGAGACGGTCTCCGCGGTGCTCGCCCGCGCGCCACCGCGAAAGCCGCCGCTGGCCTGCACGACGAGCACGTTGGTGCCAAGGCTCTGGATCGTCGACTGGACGGCCTTGGAGGAGCCGTTGCCGACGGCGATCAGCACGATCACCGAGGCGACCCCGATCGTCATGCCGAGGATCGTCAGCCCCGAGCGCAGCTTGTTGGCGGTGATCCCTCCCCAGGCGATGCGCAGCATCTCCGGGCCGATCATGTCTGGGCCTCCACCACGCCGGCGCCTCCAACCGGGTGGGCTGACTTCTGCGCGTGGAGCACGGGCGGGGGATCGTGCACGCCGAGCGTCCGCTGGTCCTCGACGATCTGGCCGTCGCTCAGGCGGATCACGCGCTTGCTCTCTTCGGCGACGTCGGGCTCGTGCGTGATCAGCACGACCGTGCGCCCTTCTTCGTTCAGGCGCGCGAAGATGCGCAGGACGTCCTCGGTGGAGTGCGAGTCCAGGTTCCCGGTCGGCTCGTCGGCGAGGATCAGCGCGGGGTTGGTCACGATCGCGCGCGCGACCGCCACGCGCTGCTGCTGGCCGCCCGACAGCTCCGAGGGCTGGTGATTGAGGCGGTGGCCCATCCCCACCGAGCGCAGCGCCCGTTCGGCGCGCTTGCGCCGCTCGGCGCCGCGCAGGCCGGCGTAGGCGAGCGGCAGCTCGACGTTCATCAGCGCGCTCGTGCGCGGGACCAGGTTGAAGCTCTGGAAGACGAAGCCGATCTTGCGGTTGCGCAGGTCGGCGAGATCGTCCTCGTCCATCTCGCTGACGTCCACGCCGTCGATCAGGTAGCGACCGCTCGTCGGTATGTCCAGGCAGCCAAGGATGTTCATCAGCGTGCTCTTGCCGCTGCCCGAGCTGCCCATGATCGCCACCAGGTCACCGGTGTCGATGCGCAGCGACACGTTGCGCAGCGCGCGCACGCGAATCTGCCCCAGGTCGAAGACCTTCGTGATCTTGTGAACCTCGATGACCGGACGGCGCGGGCGGGCGCCGTCGCGAGCCGCGGCGATCTGCTCGGCTGGCACGCGCCGCACGAGTGGCTGGCTGCGGGGCGCGCGCGACCCGGTCGCGGTACGCGAGCGCAGCGGCCGGCGCATCAGCCGCCGCCCCTGAAGAACGCGCCGCCGCCGGCGCCGGCTAGTCCGCCGCCGCCCAGGCCGCCCGCGCCGCCCAGGCCACCCGTGCGGCCGGCGAGCCTGGAGGTGAGGCTGGCGCCAGAGCTCGTGGTGCTCGCGGCCGGCAGGACCACCGTTTCTCCCGCCTTCAGGCCGCTGAGGATGATCGTCGAGGTGTTGCCCGCGAGGCCGGTGACGACGCGCTGGCGCACCTGCTTGCCATCGCGCTCCACGGTGACGCTGTCGGCTGTGATCGCGCTGGTCGGGACGTTGACCCCTTCGGCCTGCTTGACGACGACTTCGGCGGTCGCGCTCATCCCGACCTTGATGCCGGCCGCGAGCTGGTCGAGCTGGAAGGTGACGTCGTAGCTGACCGCCCCGGTGGTGCTGGTGGCGAGCAGCGCGACTTCCTTGACGTGAGACGCGAGCTTGCTGCCGTTGAGCGCTTCGACGGTGACGGTGGCGATCTGACCGTCCTTGACGTTGCCGATTTCCGATTCGCTCAACGGCACCACGAGCTCGAACGAGCTGAGGTCGCTGAGGACCGCGAAGGCGGAGCTGGAGGAGCCGGTGGAGCTGGAGGTGCTGGACGTGGCGGCGCCTTTGCCGGCCGTGCCGGTGGCGCCCGCCGCGCCGGCCACGCTCGAGCTCGAGCCCGTGGATGAGCTGCTGGAGCTGGCCTTGGTCGTGCCGCTGCCGGAGACGACTTCGCCGACCGCGCCCGAGAGCGAGACGATCGTGCCGTTCTCGGGCGCGTACAGCTTGGTGTCCTGGACGGCCTGCTCGTCGCTCTGCACCGTCAGCGTGTCACTCCTGACGGCCGCTTTCGCGGAGGCGAGGTTCGCTTCGCGCGTGGCCGTGCTGACCGTTTCCTTGGCCACGCTTTTTTCCCCTTCGGCGCCTTTGACGGCCGTCTGCGTGGAGGTGCTCTCGCTGGGGGTGCGCGTCGTGGTGGTGCTCGTCGTCGGTGTCGTCCCGGCGCTCGGCGTGGTCGCGGCCGGTGTGGGGGTGGCCGGCGTGGTGCTCGTAGGGGTGGTCGCGGGTGCGGTGCTCGTCGGGGCGGTGGCGGGCGTTGTGCTCGTCGGTGTCGCGCCCGGCGCGCCGCTCGGGTAGGCGTAGGTGAGCGAGCGGGCCGCCGTGGCGCGCTGCGACGTGGTCGTGTAGCTGACCGAGGCGGCGGAGGCGTTGCCCCCGCTGGAGCCCCCTCCGGTCGAGGTTTCGCCGTCGGTTTCTTCCTCCTTGGCGAGGTTCGCTTCAGCCGACTGCAGCGTCGCCTTGGCCTGTTCGAGCGTGACTTCGGCGCTCTGCGGGTCGAGCGTCGCGAGCAGCTGCCCCTGGGTGACATGCTGCCCCGGCGTGACATAGATGGCTGTGACCGTCCCGCTCGTCTTGAAGCCGAGATTCAGCTGGCTGGCGGCCTGCAGGTTGCCGCTGCCGGAGACGGTCGACTGGACGACCCCCTGCGCGGCCTTGGCCGTGCGCGTCACCGTCGTCTGACTGCCCGACGCGGGGCCCACCACGAGGACGGCGGCCACGATCGCGGCGGCGCATACAGCCCCCAGGACGTAGAGGAGCCAGGGTGCTCTGGTGCGCTCGGTCATCACGTTCACGTTAGATGGTGGGTCAGACCTGTAAGACGGATCGAAGAAAGGCCGCAAGCACGCCTTAGCTTCACCTAAAAGCTCACTGCCGTCCGCCTTTATGTAACTCGTGTCGGTCGCTCGAGCCTCGCTCGCCCCGGCATCGTCGCGAGGCTCTGCGATCATCCGCGCAGATGTCCACCTACGGCGGGATCGACCTCGGTGGGACCAAGATCCAGGCGGCGATCGTCGATGACTCCGACACCGTGCTCGGATCCGCGCGTCGCGCCACGCCCACGACCGGTGGTCCGGCGGATGTCGCGGCGGAGATGGTGACGGCGCTGCGCGACGCCGCCAAGGCCGCGGAGCTGGACACGGGGGCGCTGGCGGGAGTGGGAGTCGGATCCCCGGGAACGATCGAATCCGGCAACGTCACCAGCGCGCGCAACCTGCCCGGATGGGAAGGCACGTTCGCGCTGGCGGGCACGCTCGAACAGGCGCTGGGCTGCCAGGTGAAGGTCGGCAACGACGTGCAGGTGGCGACCGACGCCGAGTTCAAGCTGGGGGCCGGCAGGCTGTACAGCTCGCTGCTGGGCGTGTTCTGGGGCACGGGCGTCGGCGGCGGCCTGATCCTCGACGGCAGGTCGTGGACTGGGCGTGGGGGCGCTGGCGAGATCGGGCACGTGGTCGTGGAGATCGACGGGGCGCGCTGCACGTGCGGCCGGCGCGGTTGCATGGAGGCATACGCCGGGAGGGCGTCGATGGAGGCGTACGTGCGCGACCTGCACGAGCAGAAGGGCCGCAAGACCGACCTGTTCAAGCTGATGAAGGAGCACGACCGCACGCGCCTGACGAGCGGCATCTGGGCGCGCGCTCTCGACCGCGGCGACAAGCTCGCGAGCCAGACGCTGGAGCGAGCGGTGAGGGCGCTTGGCGCGGGGATCGCGTCGGTCCAGAACGTGCTCGACGTGGAAGGCGTGATCATCGGGGGCGGGCTGGGGATCAGGCTCGGCCACCCCTACGCCAAGCTCATCGCGGAGGCGATGCAGCCGCATCTGTTCAATGACTCGCGACCGCCGCGCGTGCACGTGGCGGCGCTCGGCGACCTCGGCGGGGCGATCGGCGCCGTGCTGCTGGTCCGCGGCGAGGCGTAACGTTGCCCGAGTTGGAGGAGACTTGCCACAGCCTGTAGTGCATCTGTCGTCGGTGCTGCGCAGCCCGCTGCTGGATCGGGCGGGCGACAGGCTGGGCCGGGTGGAGGACGTGATCGTGCGCCTGGCCGACGGCGGCTACCCGCCGGTGACCGGCCTGAAGGCGAGGATCGGCGGGCGCGAGCTGTTCGTGCCGGTCGACAGGATCGCCTCGCTGGCGCCCGGCGCGGTGCGCCTGTCCGGCGAGAAGCTCAGCCTCGGCAAATTCGAGCGCCGCGCCGGCGAGGTGCTGCTCGGGGCGGACGTGCTCGCCCGCAAGCTCGTCGACGTGGAGGCCGACCCGCCGCGCTTGATCACCGCGCACGAGATCGAGCTCGCGAGCATCGACGGCTGGTGGCGCGTGGTGGGCGTCGATCACAACGCGCGCGCGCAGCTGCGCCGGGCGCTGCCGCGCCCGCTGCGTGGGCTGGTGGGCGACCGTCCGTTCCTGGACTGGGCCGACATGGAGCCGTTCGTCGGCCACGTGCCGAGCTCGCGCCTGCGCTTCTCTCACCGCAAGCTCGCGAACCTGCACCCCGCGGAGATCGCCGACCTGGTCGAGGCCGCCTCGCACGACGAGGGCGAGGAGCTGATCGAGGCGGTCGCCCAGGACCGCGAGCTCGAGGCGGACGTGTTCGAGGAGCTCGACGAGCATCACCAGCTGGAGTTCATCCGCGAGCGCCCCGACACGCAGGTGGCGGCGGTGGTCGCACGCATGGCTCCCGACGACGCCGCCGATCTGATCGTCGAGATCGAGCAGGAGCGCCGCGGGCGGATCCTCGCGCTGCTGCCGGCCACGCAGCGACGCCAGATCGAGGCGCTGCTCGGCTACAACCCCTCCACCGCCGGCGGCCTGATGAGCCCCGACTTCGTCAGCCTCGCGCCGGAGGACTCGGTGGCGCAGGCGATCGAGAAGGTGCGCACGAGCGAGATGGGCGCGGGCACGCTGACGACTGTGTACCTGCTCGACGGCGAAGACCATCTGCGCGGCTCGGTGTTCGTGGTGAGCCTGCTGCGCAGCGACTCCCGGCGAGCGCTCGAGGAGGTCGCCGAGCGCGAGCCGGTGTCGGTGCCGACCGACGCCGATCTTCCCGAGGTGGCGCGCATGATGACCGACTACAACCTGGTGATGCTGCCGGTGCTCGACGGGGAGGAGCGGATGGTGGGCGTGGTGACGGTCGACGACGTGCTCGAGCTGACCCTCCCCAGTGGCTGGCGCCGGCGCTTCGGCCTCGCGCGCGACTGACCTCGAGGTTGCCCGCGTTGCTAGGCTGAGCCTTCGATGAGCTCCGCAGACGGCGCGTAGAAGGGAGGCCAGCATGGATCGAGAACAGCCGCGAAGTACCCAGCTGGCCGCACGCCCGCCGGGCTCGTCCCTCCTGGCCTGAGCGCCGTTCGGGACCCCGTCCGCGCGGGCGCGCGCCGCGGCGCGCGCACGCACGCGCCGAGACGTGACCCGTCCCGCGAGCAAGGAAGGAGGAACCCCCGAGATGGCCGATGAGAAGACGACGCTTGCGCCCGCCGAGCGGCTGCCCGACGGCGTGCCTCCGGTTCTCGACGAGGCGCACATCGGCGACATCCGCGGCGCGCTGGGGACGATCCGCGTGCACGACACCGGTGAGCGTCACGGCTGGCGCTCGCGTGCGATGGCGCTGCTGGCGATCATGGGCCCGGGCCTGATCGTGATGGTCGGCGACAACGACGCCGGCGGTGTCTCCACCTACGCCCAGGCGGGGCAGAACTACGGCACGAGCCTCTTGTGGGTGCTGCTGTTGCTGATCCCCGTCCTGATCGTCAACCAGGAGATGGTCATCCGCCTGGGGGCGGTCACGGGCGTCGGGCACGCGCGCCTGATCTTCGAGCGCTTCGGCAAGTTCTGGGGCGCGTTCTCGGTGGGCGACCTGTTCCTGCTGAACTTCCTGACGATCGTCACCGAGTTCATCGGCGTGAGCTTGGCGCTGGGCTACTTCGGCGTCAGCAGGTACCTGGCGGTGCCGATCGCGGCGGCGGCGCTGGTGGGGATAACCTCGACGGGCAGCTTTCGCAGCTGGGAGCGGTTCATGTACGTGTTCGTGATCGCCAACTTCCTGGTGATCCCGCTGCTCGTGCTGGCGCACCCGAACGTGGGCGACGCGGTCCACCACAGCATCATCCCGGGCATCCGCGGCGGCGCGAGCTCGACGGCGGTGCTGCTGATCATCGCGATCGTGGGCACGACGGTGGCGCCGTGGCAGCTGTTCTTCCAGCAGTCGAACATCATCGACAAGCGCATCACCCCGCGCTGGATCAACTACGAGCGCGCGGACACGGTGATCGGCGCGTTCGTGGTGGTGATCGGCGCCGGCGCGCTGATCACGATCACAGCGTTCGCCTTCGGCGGCACCGCGGACTCCGGGCGGTTCAGGGACGCGGGCGTCGTGGCGAGCGAGCTCGCCCAGCACCTTGGCTCCACTGCGGGCGTGTTCTTCGCGATCGTGCTGCTGAACGCGTCGCTGATCGGAGCGGCGGCGGTGACGCTCGCCACCTCCTACGCGTTCGGCGACGTGTTCGGGGCCAAGCACTCGCTCAACCGCGGGCCGCTCGACGCGAAGCTGTTCTACGCGAGCTTCACCGCGATGGTGGTGGCGGCCGCGGGGGTCGTGCTGATCCCGGGCGCGCCGCTGGGGCTGATCACAACGTCGGTGCAGGCGCTCGCGGGCGTGCTGCTGCCGAGCGCGACCGTGTTCCTGCTGCTGCTGTGCAACGACCGCGAGGTGCTCGGGCCGTGGGCGAACGCCCCCTGGCTGAACGCCGTCGCGAGCGTGATCGTCGGCGTGCTCGTCGAGCTATCGCTGATCCTGATGGCGAGCACAGTGTTTCCAGGCGTGAACGTCACCCATCTGTTTCTATATCTGACGCTCGTGTTGGTGGCGACCCTCGCCGCGATGGCCCTCTACGCGGTGCGCAACCGCCCGGGCGTCGCCGTCGAGGTGGAGAAGATCCCCCGGGACAAGCGCATGACTTGGACGATGCCTCCGCTGGCGCTGCTCGAGCGCCCCGTGTGGTCGCCCGGGCGCAAGGCGGCGATGCTGCTGCTGCGCGGCTACCTGGTGGTGGCGGTGCTGCTGCTGATCGTCAAGACGGTCCAGCTCGGGCACTGAGCGTCTCGCCCGGCGCCGCGCGCCGGCGCCCGCGCGCGCCAAGCGAGCGCTCGAGCAAAGGCTTGGGGCACGGCGCCCGGGGCATCTATGTTGATCTGCGGTGCTCCCGTTCTGGACCTCGATCTCCCTGCTGTCGCTCGCTCAGGGCGCGCTCGTGGCGCTCCCGGTCAGGCTGCGGACTCCATGGCTGGCGGCGCGGCGCGGGCGGCGCTGGGCGGTGATCCCGCCGCTGTCGGTGATCGCGTTCGTGTTCATCGCGCGCGAGGCCGAACGCGCCAGCGCGCAGGGACTGACGTATCTCGCGCTGGTCGCGGTGCCCCTGCTCGCGGCGCTCGCGCTAGGCTGGCTCGTATGGGGCGCCCGCCCGCTGTGGGCGCCGCTGGTGGTCCCGCTGTTCGCGCTCGCGTGGGCCGATCGCACGGGCCTCGCGGGAGAGGCTGCGGCGCTCGCGCTGTCGGGGCTCAGCTGCGTGGCGCTCGGCGTGCTGCTGGCGGCGGTCACGCCGCCGCGCTGGCTGGCCGCGGGGATCGTGCTGATGGCGGTCGCTGACACCGCGCTCGTGGTCTCCGATCTGCTGCAGCGGCCCAACAACGCGCTCAACGCCGCTCGCCCCGTGGCGGGGCTGCCGCAGCTGCAGAGCGAGGTGCTCGGCTCGGCCGTGATGGGTTACGGGGACATCTTCATCGCCTGCGTGCTCGGCGGGCTGTTCGCCGCGACACTCGGGCGTTCCATGCAGCTGCGCGCGGCGGCGCTGACCGCGATCCTGGCGCTGGCGTTCGACCTGCTGTTCTTCCTCGTCGACGAGCTTCCGGCGACCGTGCCCGTGGCGAGCGCGCTGATCGTGATCGTGCTTACGCGCCGGCTCGAATCCTCTCCCGGGCGGCAAGCTCCGGCGGCTCGCCAGGCGCGAGCGGAGGAAGCTCGTCCGCCTCGCGCTCCGGCCGCGCGGTGATCGCCCGTGCCGTGATCTCCACGGCCTCGGGCGCCAGCACCTTGCGCTCGGAGGCCGCGCCGGCCTGCTCGATCTTGCGCACCTGCGGGATCACGCGGGCGTCGAAGGAGCCGACCGCCTCGTTGTAAGCGCCCACGGCCGAGTCGAGCTGGCGGCCGACCTTCGCCAAGGGTTCGACGAAGCGGCCGAGCCTGCTGTGCAGCTCGCGTGCGGACTCCGCGATCTCGCGCGCCGACTGCGCGATCAGCTCCTGGCGCCAGCCGTAGTGGACGGCCCACAGCAGGCCGATCAGCGTGGTAGGCGTGGCCATCAGGACCTGCTGCTGTACGCCGTACTCGATCAGCGCGGGGTCCTGGGCGAGCGCGGCCTGGTAGATGCCATCGGAGGGCACGAACATGACCACGAACTCCGGTGTGGAGTCGAACTGGCGCTGATAGCCCTTGGAGGCCAGCTTGGCGATGTGCTCGCGTGTCTGGCGCGCGTGGCGCGTCGTGTGCAGCTCGCGCTCGTCCTCGCTGGAGGCCTCGAGCGCGGACAGGTAGGCGTCGAGGGGGACCTTGGAGTCGACCACGACCAGCTTGCCGCCGGGCAGGCGCACGAGCATGTCCGGGCGCAGCGTGCCCTCGCCGGTCTGGATCGTGCTCTGCTCGAGGAAGTCGCAGTGCGAGACCATGCCCGCCATCTCGACCACGTTGCGCAGCTGGATCTCCCCCCACGAGCCGCGCGTGGCGGGGCGCTTGAGCGCTGATACGAGGTTGCCGGTCTCCTGGCGCAGCGTGCCGACGCCGTCGCCCAGGTGGCGGATCATCTGCGCGAGCTCGCCCTGAGCCTGCCTGCGCTCGCGCTCCAGGCGCCCGATCTCGTCCTGCATCCTGCCGAGCTTCTCCTGCACGGGTCCGACCATCCCCTTGATCTCCTCCGTGCGCCTGGCCATCTCGCCGGCCGCGCGCTCCTGCTCAGCGCGCCGTGACTCGGCGACCCGCTGCGCCAGCGAGTCGCCGGTCTGCGCGAGCACGTCGATCGAGATCGCCTTCAGCTCGTCGCGCATCCGCGCGCGATTCGGCCGTACGAGCACGACGGCGCAGGCAGCGCCCAAGAGCACTCCGACGATCAGCAGCACGATGTCCATGGTTGCGTCCTTCCGTCCTTCCGAATCCGGATCGAGACCTATTTCAAGGATGACGCCGGCTGCGGACGGGATCCAGCGCGCCCCACGGAGCCATCCCGTGGAGCGGCTGGTGAGCCCGTGGCGAGTGCCTCTCGAGGCGCCGTGAGCGTGGCGCAGAGCGCCCTGAAGCCTTACGTGCCACTTACACGCCGGCTTGACACGAACGCCCCTCCTGACTATGCTGCCGACAACCTCCCTGGGCTGGTAGCTCGGGGAGCGCTGTAGTGAGGGATGACGGTGACCTATTTAGAGGGGCTGTGCCTGCGGGCATGTCCCGCACGCATGTATTGGAGGATGTGAGATGTCAGCCATGAATGGCTCGTTGGTTCCTGCCCGCACACGCGGGCGACTGTTCGGGTGCGTCGCGCTCGTGATGGCGCTTTCGGCGATGGTGTTCGCCTCGGTGGCGAGCGCGAAAACGGCGCCGATCACCCATACCTACCTGGCGCTCGGCGACTCGCTGGCGTTCGGCTACTCCCAGCAGCTGTACAACGAAAACGAGAAATCCGGCGACCCGGTCGCGGCGTTCGAACATGGATATGCCAACGACTATTTCGCGAAGATGGCGCCCAAGAAAAATGGCGTCCAGCTGACCAACGACGGTTGTCCGGGTGAGACCAGCTCCTCGCTGATCGGCGACGGTCCGCTGGGTGCAGCGCTGGCAGCCTCGCCGTTCAAAGTCAGCGAGGAAGCGCCGTGCGCCTACCAGGAAGCCTGGAACGCGTACCACACCGATGGGGAGGGCGGTCCGCTGCACAACCCCTACGTGGGTGAATCGCAGCTGGAAAACGCGCTCAAAGAAATCGCGGTCGACCACTACACCGGCAAGCCCGTCGTGAGCGTCTCCTTGGACATCGGCCCGAACGACGAGCTCGCGGCCGTCCACGGATGCGAAACGGAAGTCGGCACCGAATTCGTGACCGAAGGCAAAAGCAAATACGGCAGCACACCGACCGAAGCGGTCGAACACTGCATCGTCGATCACGTGCCCGGACTGATCGAAAAACTCGTGAAAAACATCGGGGCGACGATCTACACGCTCCGCGAAGGCGCCGCATTCGGGGGCGTCAACTACGCAGGTCAGATCTGCTACGTCGGCGCGTATGACCCTTATGGCAGCGTCTTCAAAGCCGGAGAAGAAGAGCTGGCGGGCTCGCGGTTCCTCGCGACGACCATCAACCAGGACGTCAACGAAAAAGCGGTCGAACCGTTCGGCGCCGAGTACGCCAACGCGCTGACCAAATTCAACCCAGGCAACAGGTCAGAACCGGTCCGGCTCCGGGAGTGGACCAACATGGCCAACACCATGGAATTCGAAGGTAAAAAAGATGGCCCGGACATCCACGCGACGCCTGCCGGATACAGAGAGCTCGCGAAGATCATGAGGACCGAAGGTTGCACACCGGCAATCTGAGGCAACTCCCTTAGGTAAGGGAGAGCAACGCTCACCGGGGCGCCCGGCCTAATCGGCCGGGCGCCCCGCGTGCTCGAGCTCGCGCGCCGCCTGTTCGAGCACTCCAAGCATCGCCGGCGCCGCCGGCACCAGCCGCGCGCCAGCCGGCACGGCGGCGATCACCTGGCGCACGGGCGGAGCGGGGGAGAGGGCGCGGATGGCGATGTCATCGCGCACCACCGACAGCGCCAGATCGGGGATCAGCGCGACGCCGACGCCCGCGGCGACGAGTCCCTGCACGGTCTGGTAGTCGTCGCTCTCGAACGTCACGTTCGGTTCGAAGCCGGCCGCGTGGCAGCTGCGTACCACGTGGCGCGCGCACGGGCTGGAGCGCGAGGTCTGCACCCAGGCTTCCTCGGCGAGGTCCGCCAGGCGCAGGCGCTCCTTGCCCGCCAGCGGATGCGCGCGCGGCAGCGCCAGATACAGCGGGTCCTCGAGCAGCTGGGCGGGCGTCATGTCCTGCGCCATCAGCGTCTCGCCGGCGAACTCGAACAGCAGCGCCAGGTCGAGCTCGCCCGCGCGCAGGCGCGGCACGATCGCCTCCGGCTCGCCCTCGACGAGCGTCAGCTCGACATCGGGATAGGAGGCGCTGAAGGTGGCGATCGCGAGCGGCATCAGCGTCGCTCCGGCGGTGGGGAAGGAGGCCACGCGCAGGCGCCCGCCGCGCAGGCCGGCGATCGCCGACAGCGACGCCTCGGCGGCGTCCAGGCGGGCGAGGATGCCCTCCGCGTGGCCCACCAGCGTCTGTCCCGCGGCGGTCAGGCTGACGCCGCGCGGATGGCGCTCGAGCAGCGCGATGCCGGCTTCCGCCTCCAGCCCCGCGATCTGCTGGGAGACGGCCGACTGGGTGTAGGAGAGCGCTGTGGCGGCAGCCGAGAACGAGCCGCGGTAGGCGACCTCCTTCAACACCTTCAAGCGAGCCACGTTTAGCATTAGTAGAACTAATATTATAGATCACGAGAATCACTGGTGCTGATGGCAGGGGCGTGTCAAGATGAGGCGAAAGTCAAGGTCTGAGAATCCATCTGCCGGCCGTTCGGCCGACCCACACGAAGGAGAAAGTCAAATGTCAACCAAGGTCATCGTTTCCTATGACGGCACCGCCAACGAGGAGGACGCCATCACCCTCGGCCGCGTGCTCGGCAGCGCCGGCGCCGACGTGTCGCTCGCGTACGTCCGTCACAACCCGGAGACCGACAGCGTGCGCGAGGAGATCGCGCAGGCCGAGGCGCAGAGCGTGCTCGACCACGGCGTCGAGCTGCTCGGCACGCCCGGCGCGCAGCGCCACGTCGTCATCGACCGCTCCACGCCGCAGGGGCTCGCATCGCTGGCTGAGCGCGAGGGCGCGGACGTGATCGTGTTCTGCTCGGACTCGCACACCGCCAGGGGGCACATCGCCGTCGGCAACTCCGCCGAGCGTCTGCTCGAGGGCGGGCGCACGGCGATCGCGATCGCGCCGGTGGACCTCGCCGAGCGGGTCGCGGGCTCGGGCGTCCAGCGGATCGTCGCGGTCGGCGACGCCGACGGTGGCGCCCTCCAGACCGCCCAGGCGCTCGCCGGCGCGCTCGGCGCGACGGTCGAGCCGGTCGCCAACGAGCAGGCCGACCTGCTCGTGATCGACTCCCGCGCCGACGCCGAGCGGGGCCGAGTCTCGCTGAGCTCCTCGGCGTCGCACCTGATCGAGACGGCCACCTGCCCGGTGCTCGTCGTACCCCGCGGCGTCGCGCTGTCGTTCAGCGCCGCGCACACGCCCGCCGTCGCCTGACGGGCTGTCCGCGGCGCATCGCGCGGGCGCGCGATCGGACTCAATCAGTGGGCCGGTCGCGCGCCCGCGCGAGCAGGTAGCGCGTGAGCGCCGCCAGGAAGTCGAGCGAGCCGCCCACAAGGTGCCCGGCGGGGCCGGTCCACAGCCACGCCTCGGCGCGGCGGCGGCGCGAGGGGCTGGGGGCAGGCCGCATCGAGCGGCACGGTATCGTGGCGGGGGTGCCAGCAGCCCTGAAGACGACCGTCACCGAGCTCGGGGACTCGCGGGTGCGCCTGCAGGTGGAGGTGCCCTCGGGCGAGGTCGAGGGTCGCCTGGAGCGCAAGGCGCGCCAGCTCGGGCGTGAGCTGAAGCTCCCGGGCTTCCGTCGCGGCAAGGTGCCCGCGCCGCTGGTGATCCAGCGCATCGGCCGCGAGGTCGTGCTCGAGGAAGCCGTGCGCGACACGCTCTCCAGCTGGTACTCCGACGCGATCGAGAGCGCCGGCATCGTGCCCGTGGGCGATCCCCAGCTCGACCTCGGCGAGCTGCCCCCCCGCGGCCAGGCGCTCGAGTTCTCGATCGAGATCGGCGTGCTCCCGAAGGCTGAGCTTGGCGAGTACAAGGGCCTGGAGGTCGCGCGCCGCGAGCCCGAGGTCCCGGACGAGCAGATCCAGCAGGAGATCGACGCCATGCGCGAGCGCCTGGCGAGGCTGCAGACCGCCGAGCGCGCGGCCGCCGCCGGCGACTTCGTGGTGGTCGACTACGTCGGCTCGATCGCCGCTGCGCCCTCCGGGGCCGACGGCGAGCGGGGCTGGGAGCCGTTCGCCGGCGGCGAGGGCCGCGACCAGCTCGTCGAGCTCGGCGCCGGCAACCTCATCCCCGGCTTCGAGGAGGGGCTGCTGGGCGCGGTCGCCGGGGAGACGCGCACCGTCCCGCTGACCTTCCCCGCCGACTACGGCAACCAGGAGCTCGCCGGGCGCGAGACGTCGTTCGAGATCACCGTCAAGGAGGTCAAGCTCAAGGAGCTCCCCGACGTCGACGAGGACTTCGCCGTCGACGCCGGCTTCGACGATCTCGACGAGCTGCGCGAGGACATCCGCGGCCGCCTCGTCGAGGCCGACGAGGCGCGCATCGAGGCCGAGTTCCGTCAGGCCGCGCTCGACGCCGCGGTCGCCGGCGCGCAGGTGGCGCTCACGCCCGAGCTGATCGACGCGCGGGCGCGCGAGATGTGGGAGCGGATGCTGCACTCGCTCTCACACCGCGGCATCTCGCGCGAGGCGTACCTGCAGATCCTTGGGCGTGAGGAGGCCGACATCCTCGCCGAGATGCGCCCGGAAGCCGAGCTGGCGCTGCGTCGCGAGGCTGTGCTCACGGCGGTCGTCGCCGCCGAGGGCATCGAGCCCTCCGAGGAGCAGCTGCTCGTCGCGCTCGCCCCGACCGCCGAGCGCGAGGGGATCGAGCCGGGCAAGCTGCTGGAGCAGCTGCGCGGCGCGGGACGCCTCGAGGAGGCGCGCGAGGACCTGGCCGCGCGCGAGGCGATCGACCTCATCGCCGCCGCCGCCAAGCCGATCCCGTTGGCCCAGGCGCAGGCGCGCGAGCGGCTGTGGACGCCCGCCAAGGAGGAGCAGGCGGCGAGCGCGAGCGCCGAGGGCGGCGAGGCGGCCGCGGCGCCCGCGAAGTTGTGGACCCCCACGGATTGACGAGCGGCCAGCTAGCCTTCTCTAGAGGAATCCGGTCGGCGAGGCGAAACAAAGGCGAGGACATGAGCGAGAAGCGAGGACTATGAGCCCACTTGTACCAATGGTCGTCGAGCAGACCTCGCGCGGCGAGCGCGCGTTCGACATCTACAGCCGTCTGCTCAACGAGCGCATCATCTTCCTCGGCACGCCCGTGGACGATCAGATCGCCAATTTGATCGTCGCGCAGCTGCTGCACCTGGAGTCCGAGGATCCCGACAAGGACGTCTCGCTCTACATCAACTCCCCCGGCGGCTCGGTCTACGCGGGCCTGGCGATCTACGACACGATGCAGTTCATCAAGCCCAACGTGCAGACGATCTGCGTGGGCATCGCGATGTCGATGGGCGCGCTGCTGCTGGCGGGTGGCGCCGAGGGCAAGCGCATGGCGCTGCCCAACGCCAAGATCCTGATCCACCAGGTCTCATCGAGCTTCCAGGGGCAGGCGACGGACATCGAGATCCACGCCAAGGAGATCATCGACGTGCGCCGGCGCCTGGACGAGATCATCGCCAAGCACACGCACAAGGATCTCGAGCAGGTCCGTAAAGACACCGAGCGCGACTACTTCATGAGCTCCGAGGAGGCGCGCGAGTACGGCATAATCGACCGCGTCATCTCGGAACACTGAAAGACCCGAGACCGCGGGCGCGTTAGGGAGGAAACATGGCCCGGCCCACCGACTCCAACGAGCAGCTCCTCTGCAGTTTCTGCGGCAAGTCCCAGCGGCAGGTCAAGAAGCTGATCGCCGGGCCAGGCGTGTACATCTGCGACGAGTGCATCGACCTCTGCAACGAGATCATCGACGAGGAGCTTGCGCCCACGCCGCTCTTCGACCTCGAGAAGCTCCCCAAGCCGCGGGAGATCTACGAGGTGCTCGACGAGTACGTCGTCGGCCAGGACCCCTCCAAGCGAACGCTGTCGGTAGCCGTCTACAACCACTACAAGCGTGTGCAGATGATGATGTCCGGCGACTCAGACATCGAGCTGCAGAAGTCCAACATCCTGCTGCTGGGACCCACCGGCTGCGGCAAGACGCTGCTTGCACAGACGCTCGCACGGAT